>NZ_JAPSLK010000124.1 GCF_031180885.1 Saccharothrix sp. | reverse complement strand
CGCAACCGCACCGGATCCTTCGCGGTCCTGGTGACCCGCTGCAGCTTCCGGCCCTCCTCCATCGACAAGGGCCTCACGAACACGCTCGGTCGACGAGCCACAACCACCTCCCGCACTCGACATGCGGGGCCAGCCTGGCCGATCAGCTCACAGGACCGGTTATCGGGTCAACCTTCCGAGACGCGCCACTAGTAGGACTTTGTTATGTCGAATGATGGGACGTGTCGGCAGTGTGATCTTCTGTGGTGGTGACTCCGGAGGAGATGGCGCTGGTTCGCCCGGTGATCGAGGAGTTCGCCGCGGACATGTTCGGCGGGTTCGCCCGGCGTGACCAGCGGGCGAAGGGCGGACTGTATCTGCGTGGGCTGTTGTCGGACGGCAAGCGCAAGTCGATGCAGCCGATGGCCGAGCGGCTGGGCGTGGATCATCAGCAGTTGCAGCAGTTCGTCACGACCTCGACCTGGGACCACGTCGAGGTGCGGCGCCGCCTGGCGGTGTGGGCCGGCGGGTTCGTGGACCCGGACGCCTGGGTGGTCGACGACACCGCGTTCCCCAAGGACGGCAACGCGTCACCGGGTGTGGCGCGGATGTACTGCGGGACGTTGGGCAAGACCGCGAACTGCCAGGTCGGGTCAGTGTGCACGCCGCCACGGACTGGGCGTCGGCGGCGGTGGACTGGCGGTTGTTCCTGCCCGAGTCCTGGGACGACCGGCTGGCCGGCGACCCCGACGAGGCCGCCGGGGTCCGGCGTCGGCGCGAGCGGTGCGCGATCCCGGACGAGGCGCGACATCGGGAGAAGTGGCGGCTGGCGCTGGACATGCTCGACGAGATCACCGGCTGGGGTCTGCCCGCGCGGCCGGTGGTCGCGGACGCCGGCTACGGCGACGCCGCCGGGTTCCGGCAGGGGCTCATCGATCGCGGGTTGACCTACGTGCTGGCGGTCAGGCCGATCGCCACCGCCCACCCCGCTGCCGCGGAACCGGTCACCGCGGCCTACGGCGGCGTCGGCCGCCCGCCGACGCCCCACTACCCGGATCCACCGACCGATCTGAAGACCCTGGTGATGACCGCGGGCCGGTCTGCGGGCCGGTTCGTGGTCTGGCGCCACGGATCGCACAAGAGCGCGGGCAACCCGACCGGGCGGATGCGGTCCCGGTTCCTGGCCCTGCGGGTCCGCCCCGCCAACCGCACCATCCCCAAAGCCCCCGACGGCAGCCTGCCCGAGTGCTGGCTGTTGGCCGAATGGCCGCCCGGCGCGCCCGAGCCCACCGACTACTGGCTGTCCACCCTGCCCGTCGACATCCGCCTGCGCGACCTGGTCAAACTGGCCAAGATCCGGTGGCGGATCGAGCACGACTACCGCGAACTCAAGGACGGCCTGGGCCTGGACCACTTCGAGGGCCGCTCCTGGATCGGCTGGCACCGCCACGTCACGCTGGCCTCTCTCGCCCAGGCCGTCTGCACGAAGCTGCGCCGCACCCCAAAAGCCCCTGCGCAGGCCTGACCCTCTACGCCGTCCTGCGCCAACTCCAACGATTACTCGCCGCCTGGACCGGGATCTGCCACACCTGCCGACAACCCGTCCAGGCCACGACCAGCCAACAGAAACCGCAGCTCAACAGCACCTAACAAAGTCCTACTAGTGTCCTGCGCCTGAAGTTCGTTGAGTAAGTGTAGATTTGTCCGATGGCTCGGACGGGTCGGCCGGTGGCCGCTGTGGTGTTGACCGACGAGGAACGCAAGACGCTGACACGTTGGGCACGGCG
>NZ_JAPSLK010000036.1 GCF_031180885.1 Saccharothrix sp. | reverse complement strand
GCGCTCGACCCCTCAGCGCTCGACCCCTCAGCGCTCGACCCCTCAGCGCTCGACCCCTCAGCGCTCGACCCCTCAGCGCTCGACCCCTCAGCGCTCGACCCCTCAGCGCTCGCAGAACAGCCGGTCGACGATCCGGTCCGAGGACGCGGCCAGCTCGGCGATGTCCTGCGGACGCTCGCCGTGGGCCCCGGTGAACGCCATGGCGATGCTGCGCCTGCCGTCCGGCGACACCCCGCCGCGGCTGATCACGCCGGCCGTGTTGCCGCCGTGGTCCCAGTAGTGTCCGCCGCAGGACAACGGTTTCCGGTAAAGGCCGAGCCCGTAGGCCAGGTCACCACCCGCCGGCACGGTCCGGGTCAACTCGGCCTGCTGCGCGGGCCGGAGCAGTTCGCCGGAGACCAGGGCGCGGAAGAACCGGTTCACGTCCCGGGTCGTGCTGGTGATCTCGCCGGCCGCGTCGCTCACGGTCGGGTTGAACTCGGTCGTGTCCGACAGCTCGCCGCCGAACTCCCACTGCTGGTACGCCCGCGCGTGCGGGTGGGGCAGGCGGTGGTCGTCGCCGGGCACCCGCGTGTCGGTCAGCCGCAACGGCCGGATGATCCGCCGCTCGACCTCGTCCCGCCAGCTGTTCCCGGTCACCGCCTCGACGACCAGGCCCGCCACGACGTAACCGGTGTTGCTGTAGCGCCAGTCGGTTCCGGGCGCGAAGTCCGGCGGGCGGGACACCGCGAGGGCGACCAACTGCCGTGCTTCGTAGTGGTCGAACCGGTGCTGCTCGAAGCCCTCGCGGCCCTGCCCGGGCAGGGCCGCGCGGTACTCGTGCAGGCCGCTGGTGTGCTGGAGGAGGTGCCGGACGGTGATCGCCGAGCCGTCGTTGCCGTTGCCGCGGATCAGGCCGGGCAGGTGCTGCTCGACGGTGTCGTCCAGGCCGAGCCTGCCTTCACCGACCAGTTGCAGCACGACCGCGGCGACGAAGCTCTTGGTGTTGCTGGCGATCCGGTAGTGCCCGCCGGTCGGCACCGGCCGCCCGGTCCGCACGTCGGCCACCCCGCCGGCCACCGCCCACCCGGTCCCGCGCTCGGTGACCACCCGCGCCTGCGCCCCGAGCACACCGCGCCGGTGCAACGCGTCCACGTCCTGCTGGAGTTCGGCGCGGGTGTACCCGACCGGTTCGGCCGCCTGCGCGGGGATCGTGAAGCACAACGACATCGCCACCGCCACGCCGGCGGTCTGGTGTGGAAGTCCCATGCCGACCAGCCTCGCGGGCCGCCCGCTCGGACACATCGGACCGGGGTCGTGGTCCGGGGTCCGACCACGGTCTGATCAACAGCAGTGCTCCCCGCGCCACGCCTCGCGCCCCTCGCGCACCGCCACGGCCGCGATCACCAGCGCCACCACCGGATCCGCCCAGTACCAGCCGAACAACGAGTTCACCAGCAACCCGACCAGCAGCACGCCGGACAGGTACGTGCACAGCAGCGTCTGCTTCGAATCCGCCACCGCGCTCGCCGACCCGAGTTCCCGGCCGGCACGGCGTTGGGCGAGGGACAACACCGGCATCACGACCAACGACACCGCCGCCAGCACGATGCCCACCGTCGAGTGCTCGGCGGGTTCCGCGCCCAGCAACGCCCGTCCCGCCTCGACCGCGACGTAGGCGGCCAACGCGAAGAACGACACGGCGATCACCTTCAACGCCGTCCGCTCCCGGGCCTCGGGGTCTGCCCCGGAGAACTGCCACGCCACCGCGACCGCGGACGCGACCTCGATGACCGAGTCCAGCCCGAACCCGATCAGGGCGGTGGAGGACGCGATCGCGCCGGCCGTGATCGCCACGACCGCCTCGACCACGTTGTAGGCGATCGTCCCCGCGACCAGCCACCGCACCCGGCGCGTCAACACCTCGCGTCGTCGGGTGTCGACCACCGTTGTCCCGCAACACCCGTCGGTGCACGTGCTCATGCGGGCACCTCCTCGTCGTTCAGGCACGGCTCGGTGGTGTCGACCGCGAGGACGACCTTGACCAGCTCGTTCAACGCCCGGGTCAGGTGGGCGTCGGCGAGGGCGTAGCGGACCTGGCGGCCCTCGTAGGTGGCCACGACGAGCCCGCAGCCGCGCAGGCACGACAGGTGGTTGGAGACGTTCGACCGGGTCAGGCCCAGGTGGTCGGCGAGCTGCGCGGGGTAGCTCACGCCGTCCAGCAGCGCCACGAGGATGCGGCAACGGGTCGGGTCGGACAGCGCTTTGCCCAGCCGGGCCAACGCGTCTTCCCGCGTCTCGCACTTCAGCATGGACGGAACAGTACAGCACTCGCTGTACTGTTGCTCGTCTCCGCCGGGAGGTGCGAGGTGTCGACGTCTTTGCGTGATCGTCGCGGCGGCCTGGACGGTGACCGCGTCGTGCGCCGCCGACGGCATCGCCCGCGCGGTCGCCCGCCCGCTCCGGGCGCCTTGGGGCCTACCGGTTCGCCAGGCCGTCGATCCGCAGCGTCGTCGACTCGTCGCGGTGGCTCCCCGTGCTGCCGACGTGCTTGTCGCTGATCTCCGTGCCGTTCTTCAGGACGTGGAACAACGCCATGCCGTGGCCGCGGCCCAGGTCGTAGTCGGTCTTGAGCCAGTCGAGGACGACGGCGGCCTTCGTGGTCGGGTCGTAGCCGCGGCCGGTTGCTTCGGCGAGCAGTTCGGCGGGGGTCTTGCCGGTCTTCTTCTCGATGGCGTCGAGGTAGGCCTGGAAGGACATGGCGTTGTCTCCGTTCGTGTCGTTGCGCCAACTCTACGACAAGACGGATTGTCCTGACAATTTTTCTTTTCGGTGAGGGGAGGTCAGGGTCGGACCGGGTCTGGTCAGGCCAAGGCGTCCCGGACCTTCGCGATCACGGCGGCCTCCACGTCGGCGACCTGGCCGTCCGCGGCGGCGACCTCGTGGCAGATCGCCTCGACGGCCTGCGGGAACGTGGCGGCCTCGGCGGGGTCCTTGGCGGACAGGATCTTCATCGAGTTGCGGAGGGCTTCGAGGACTTCGCTCTCCAACTCGGCGTCGGCCAGCGAGGACAGGTCGACCCGGGCGGCGTGCAGGACGACGCGGAGTTCGGGGGAGAGGTTGGTCAGGGCTCTGAGCCCGGCGTAGCGCTCCTGGATCACGGGTCCGGGGTCGGCGTGGGACACGAGGACCATCACGCCGAAGACGGCTTTGCGCAGCGTACGACTCTCGTCGTCGGAGTAGAAGATCATGCGACCAGCCTAAGCGACTCACCCCACCGGCCCCGCGAGGGAGGACCGGAGTACCGCGGGCGCGGTAGGTGGTGGGTGCTTCGCGGGGAGGACGTTCGGCGGGGACGGGGTCGTTAAGGTTCGGGGTATGAGAGATCGGCGGGGGGTGGCGTGGGACTGGGGGATCGGGGTCGGGGTCGCGGCGATCCTGGTGGTCACCGGGGTTTCCGGGGCGCAGTCCGCGAGCTGGCCCGCGTACCTCCTGCCGGTCGTCGGCGGGCTGGCGTTGGTGTGGCGGCGGGAGTGGCCGCGGGTGGTGCTCGGGGTCACCGGGGTGTGCGCGGTGGGGGCGCAGGCGGCTGGGTTGGACCTGCCGGCGGTCGCGTACCTGGTCGCCGTGTACACCGCCATGCGGGCCGGGCACCGGTGGCCCGTGGTGATCGGGTCGGTGGGGTTGTTGCTGGCCCTGCCGTTCGCGGACATGCTGGCCGAGCCCGGTGGCGCGGCGGCGGACTCGTTCCGGCACGCGCGCAGCGTCCTGGAGATCGGGTGGTTGGTCGGGGTCGCGGGCGCCGGGGAAGCGTTGCGGCAGGCCGAGCGGCGGGCCGATGAAGCCGAGCGGACCAAGGAGGAGACCGCGCGGCGCCGGGCCAACGAGGAGCGGTTGCACATCGCGCGGGAGTTGCACGATTCGTTGACGCACCAGATCTCCGTCATCAAGGTGCAGGCTGAAGCGGCCGTGCACTTGGCGCGCAAGCGCGGGGAGGAGGTGCCGCCGGCGTTGCTGGCGATCCGGGACGCGGGGCGCGAGGCCACGCGGGAGTTGCGGGCCACCCTGGGTGCGCTCCGCGACGACGACGTGTCGCCGCCGCGCGGGATCGACCACGTGAACGGGCTCGTCGAGCAGGCCCGCGCGACCGGGCTGGACCTGACCCTGACCATCGACGGCCCGCGGCAGGACGTGCCGGCGGCCGTCGAGCGCACCGCCTACCGGATCGTCCAGGAATCGCTGACCAACATCACCCGCCACGCCGACGCCGCCCGCGCCGAGGTCCGCATCGACTTCCGCCCCGACGCCCTGGACATCCTGGTCGAGGACGACGGCACCGGCGCCACCGCCGGCCCCACCCCGGGCGTCGGCCTGCTCGGCATGCGCGAACGGGTCACCGCCCTCGGCGGGCGACTCCGGGCCGAACCCCGCACCGGCGGCGGCTTCACCGTCCACGCCGAACTCCCCGTGGAGCGCAAGTCGTGATCAAGGTCCTGCTCGTGGACGACCAGCCGCTCATCCGCAGCGGCTTCCGCGCCCTCCTCGACGCCGAGGACGACATCGAAGTGGTCGCCGAAGCCGGTGACGGGCGCGAAGCCCTCGACCGCATCCGCGAACTGCGGCCCGACATCGCCCTGGTCGACATCCAGATGCCGGTCCTCGACGGGGTCGAGACGACCCGCCGCATCGCCGCCGACCCGGATCTCGCCGGCACCCACGTCGTCATCATCACCAACTACGGCCTGGAGGAGTACGTCTTCGACGCGCTGCGCGCGGGGGCCGCCGGGTTCCTGGTCAAGGACGTCGAACCGGAGGACTTCCTGCACGCGGTCCGGGTCGCGGCCCGCGGTGACGCGCTGCTCGCCCCCTCGATCACCCGCAAGCTGATCGACCGCTACGTCACCCAGCCGCCGCACCTGACCACCGGCGCCGTCCTCGACCAGCTCACCAACCGGGAACGCGAGGCCGTCGTCCTGGTCGCCCGCGGCCTGTCCAACGACGAGATCGCCGACCACATGGTGATCACGCCGTTGACCGCCAAGACCCACGTCAACCGCGCCATGACCAAGCTCCACGCCCGCGACCGCGCCCAACTGGTGGTCCTGGCCTACGAATCCGGCCTGGTGACGCCAGGCAACCAGTAAGCGGCCCCGCGGGAAGGGGTATTTCCGCGACCGTGCCCGTGGCGCCGGCGGTCGCGGTGATCGTCGCGCCGCCGGCTGGGTGTCGGTGTGGGCGGTGTCGGTGACCGTGGCGCGGTCGGTGCCGTTGGCGTAGACGACGTACCCGGTGACGCCGGTGTTGTCGCTGGAGGCCCGCCAGGTCAGGCGGATCTGGCCGGAGGTCGGTTCGGTGAGGGTGAGGTTGCCGGGGCGGTCGGGGGCTGGGTGTCGCCGCCGGTCGGGCCGTGGACCTCGAACTCGGACACGCGGGCGGCGGGCCAGCCGGTGTTCGCGGTGACGTCCAGGCGCACGTACCGGGCGGTCGTGGCGGGGAAGGCGAGGGCGAGCAGGCCGGTGGTCAGGCGTCGGCGGAGCTGCGGGCGGGTCGTGGGCGGTCCTCTGTTCGCAACCGCTGTTCCCGCCGGCGTTGCTGTTCTTCACCGACCTGTACGTGTTCGTGTTGCCGCACAGGGCGAAGTGGCAGGCCCGCCGCGCGATCCGCTAGGGGAGCTGCTGCCCCGAAGCGATGAGGTCCAGGCGCGGCAGGTCGGGGACGAGAACGGCCCGGCGGGTGCTGGTGAGGACCACGCCCGCGTCGCGCAGCCGGCTGAACGCCTTCTCGGCCGTGCGGGACTTCATGCCCGCGATCGAGGCCAGTTCGACGTTGGTCAGCGGCAGGTCCAGGGTCCAGCCGCCGGTGGTCCGGGAACCGTGGTGGCGCACCAGGTGGCCCAGGACCCGCGCGATCCGGGTGGCGGCGTGGTGCGGCATGGCGCGGCGGAGTTCGTTGGCCCAGCGGACCTGGTCGGCGCGCACCCGGAACAGCTCCACCAGGACTTCGCGGTGGAAGTCGACGAAGTCCAGCAGCTGGTGCTGCGGGATGAGCCGCCCGGTGACCGGGCCGCACGCGACCACCGTGGCGGAACGGGGCTGGCCGTCCAGCGCGGCCATCTCACCGACCAGGTTGCCCGCGGACAGGACCGCGAGCAGCGCCGCGTCCCCAGCCTCGTCGGTCGCCCTGACTTTCACGGCCCCGGTCAGCACCAGGACGGCGTGCCCGTCGTCGCCGCCTTCGCTGAACACGACCTCGCCCGACCCGTACCCGACCGGCCCGCCCAGTTCCAGCAGCGCCCCCGCCACCCGGTCGGAAAGTCTCTCCAGCAAGCTCGCACCGCTCATGTCCGCGCCCCCCCGCACCGATGTCCCAGTCCTCTTCACGTCGTCGGCTCGACCATCTCACCATTCCGCAGTCCTGCGGAGGGCCAGGGGTCGGTCAGTAGCGGCGCAGGTCGAACAGGTGGCGGGTGGACTGGGCGACGAACCTGCCCTCCGCGCGGATCCGGGCGTCCATGCGGCGCAGGGTGTCGCGGTAGCGGTCGACGGTGAAGTCGGGGACCCACCACACGCACTTGCGCAGGATGTAGACGACCGCGCCGATGTCGAAGAACTCCATGCGGCACCGGGCGATGCGCACGTCCTCGACGTGCAGGCCCGCCTTCTCCGCCTCGTCGGCCTCGGCGTGCGGGTCACGGCCGTCCGGACCCGACTGGGGGCCCAGGAAGTACTCGGTCAGCTCGATCGCCGAGCTCTTCGAACGTGCGCATGACGACCATGCTCGCCGATCAGCCGCCCGTGCTCTCGCGAATTTCCAACCTGAACGGCGTCTGCACTTGTTCGTGTGGTCGGTCCGGGCTCTCCGTGCGGTGCCGCAGGAGGGTCACCGCTTCCTCGGCGATGGCGGCCTTGTCGGGCGCGATCGTGGTCAGGGACGGGCGGTGGTAAGCGCCTTCCTCGTTGTTGTCGAAGCCGACCACGGCCAGGTCCTCGGGCACCCGCAGGCCCAGGTCGGCGGCCGTGCGGAGGGCGCCGACCGCGAGGAGGTCGTTGAAGCAGAACACCGCGTCCGGCGGGTCGGGCAGCTCCAGCAGGGACTTCATCGCGGCGGCGCCCTCGGCGCGGTGGTAGTGCAGGGCGGTGGCCACCAAGGACTCGTCGAACGGCAGGCCGGCCGCCGCCAAAGCCGCCCGGTAGCCCTTGAGGCGCAACGCGGCCGTGCCCCGCGCCGGGTGCGCGCCGATCGCCGCGATCCGCTTGCGCCCCAAAGAGGCCAGGTGCGCCACGGCTTCCTGCGCCGCGCGGACGTTGTCGATCCCGACCCGGTCGATGGGCAGGTCCACGGTGTGCTCGCCGAGCATCACCACCGGCAGCGCCAGGTCCGCGAAATCGGTCTCCAGCAACGCTTCCGGGCTCACGATCGCGCCGTCCACCAGGTGCGTGCCCAGCGCGGCCAGCGCCGCCCGCTCGCCGTCCCGGGTGCCCAGGGTCTGCTCGATCAGCACGTTCCACTCGTGCGCCTGCGCCGCGCGCAGCACCAGCCCGGCCAGTTCGGAGAAGTACGGGATGCCCAGCTCGGGCAGGACCAGGGCGAGGAAACCGGTGCGGCCCCGGCGCAGGTTGCGCGCGCCGAGGTTGGGCCGGTAGCCGGTCGCGGCCAGCGCCTCCTCCACCCGCCGGCGGTTCTCCGGCTTGACGAAGGCGTGGCCGTTGACCACGTTCGACACGGTCTTCACCGACACGCCGGCTAGCTCGGCGACGTCCTTGAGCGTGGCCAACCCGCTGCCTCCCGGTTGTTGAGCGTGTGTGATCGTACCCGTCCAGCGGGGCTTTACAACGTTGTACCAACGATGTAAAAACCATTCGAGTGACGCGAGTCACGTCGTCGCACGTTCCCTGCCCTGAAGGAGTCCGATGCGTCGCCTGATCGCATTAGCGGTGACCGCCCTGGTCACCGGGCTCGTCGCCCCGACCGCGTCCGCCGCCGTGGTCCCGAAACCGCCGCCGCTGACCACGCCGTGGACCGGCCAGGTCTCCACCACCAACCCGCTGCCCGAGTACCCCCGCCCGCAGATGACCCGCCCGGAGTGGCAGTCGCTCAACGGCGAGTGGGAGTTCCTCAACCCCGCCACCGACGCCGCCGGCAACGTCGACCGCTACGCCGCCCCGCCCCTGGGCCGGACCCTGCCCGAACGGGTCCTGGTCCCCTACCCGATCGAGTCCGGCCTGTCCGGCGTCATGCGCAACGACAACCGCGACCTGATGTTCTACCGCCGCACGTTCACCGTCCCGGCCGCCTGGAACGGCCGCCGCGTCCAACTGCACTTCGGCGCGGTCGACTACGAGGCCACGGTGTGGGTCAACGGCACGCAGGTCACCACCCACCGCGGCGGCTACGACCGGTTCGAAATCGACATCACCGCCCAACTGCGCGGCGGTGCCAACGAACTGGTCGTCCGCGTGTACGACCCGACCAACGGGCGCGGTGAGAAGCAGCCGGTGGGCAAGCAGGTCAACGACCCCAGCGGCATCTTCTACACGCCGTCGTCGGGCATCTGGCAGACCGTGTGGCTGGAACCCACCCCGGCGTCGTCGATCTACTCCGTCGACATCTACCCGAACCTGACCGACAACACCGCCCGCGTCCGGGTCTTCACCCGAGGGAACGTCAACGGGCACAGCGTGTTCGCCGAAGCGATGACCGGCACGACCGTCGTGGGCAGCGCCACGGGCGGCTTCACCGAGTTCACCGTGCCGGTCCCGAACGCCCGGCGTTGGTCGCCCGACGACCCGCACCTGTACGACCTGCGCGTCTCGCTGCGCAACGCCGGCGGGGTGACCGTCGACCGGGTGGTGAGCTACTTCGGGATGCGCGAGGTCGGCACCAAGTTGGTGGACGGCGTGCTGCGGCCGACGTTGAACGGCGAGTTCGTCTTCCAGGTCGGCACCCTGGACCAGGGTTTCTGGCCCGACGGCCTGTACACCGCGCCCACCGACGCGGCCCTGGCCTACGACCTCCAGAAGCACAAAGACCTGGGTTTCAACATGGTCCGCAAGCACATCAAGGTCGAACCGGCCCGCTGGTACTACCACGCCGACCGGCTGGGGCTCCTGGTGTGGCAGGACGTCCCGTCCACCCCGACCTCGGACGCCAACCGCACGCCCGCGCAGATCGCCCAGTTCGAGACCGAGGCCCGCGAGATCATCGACGAGCACCGGTTCTCACCGGCCGTGATCACCTACGTGCCGTTCAACGAGGGCTGGGGCGAGTGGAACCTGGAAGACACCAAGCGGGTCACCACAGCGCTCAAGAACTACGACCCGACCCGCCTGATGAACGCGCACAGCGGCTACAACTGCTGCGCCTCCAAGGGCGACCCGGGCACCGGTGACATCATCGACTGGCACGTCTACACCGGCCCCGACGCCCCGCGCCCGTCCTCGACCAGGGTGTCCGCGCTGGGCGAGTTCGGCGGCATCGGCCTGCGCAACCCGGGCCACGAGTACAGCCCCAACGGCCAGTTCTTCGCCTACGAACAGGTCTTCAGCACGGCCCAGCTCAACGACCGGTACACCGGCATGGTCCGCGACGTCCGGCAGTTGATGACGACCAAGGGCGTCTCGGCGTACGTGTACACGGAGATCACGGACGTGGAGGGCGAGTACAACGGCCTGTTCACGTACGACCGCCGGGTCCAGAAGGTCGACACGGCCCAGGTCCGCGCCGCCCACCAGGACCTGATCGACACCTCACGCAACCTCAACTCGCCGGTCAAGCTCACCGCGGGCCACGTCCGTTCCTTCCGCGTGACGACTCCCGGCTACACCGACCGCTACCTCCGCCACGCCAACTCACTGGCCCGCACCGACGTCATCACCACGGCCGGTCCCGACCAAGCCCGCCAGGACGCCTCGTACCGGACGGTCCCCGGCCTGGCCGATCCCCGCTGCTACTCCTTCGAATCCGTCAACCAACCGGGCCGCTACCTCCGCCACGCGTCGTGGCGGGTCCGGACGGACAGCGACACCGGTGGCACGTTCCGCGCCGACGCCACCTGGTGCGCACGGCCGGGTCTCGCCGGAGGCGGGACCTCGTTCGAAGCCCTGAACAACCCGGGCGCCTACCTCCGCCACTACGCGGAGAACGTGTACCTCTCCCGCTCCGGCGGCCCGAACCCGTGGGACGCCCCGGCGAGCTTCACCGCGGACGTGACCTGGGAGACCACCGCGCCCGCTCTGTGGCGCAGCTCGGTGCACCTGGCCACCGACACCCGCCAGTCCCTGAGGGTGACGACGTGGGGCTACACCGACCGGTACCTGCGTCACCGCGACAGCCTCGCGTACACGGACGTGGTCGACGCCAACAGCAGCGCCCTTCTCAAGGCCGATGCCACCTACACCGTCCGACGCGGCTTGGCGGACTCGTCGTGCTACTCGTTCGAGTCGGTCAACTACCCCGGCCAGTACCTGAGGCACGCCAATTCGAGGGTCCGGAACTCGCCGGACGACGGCTCGGCGCTGTTCCGCGCGGACGCCACCTTCTGCGCCCGGCCGGGACTCGGCGGCACGGGCGTGACCTTCGAATCGATCAACCTGCCGGGCTCGTACCTGCGGCACTACAGCGCCGCCGTCTACATCGCGTCGGGCGACGGCACCGACTCCAACCGACCGCAAACCCTGACGGCCGACAGCAGTTGGGCCATCGCACCGCCCTGGACGCCGTAATGCGAGTGCTGCGCGCGCCCTTCGGAGGGGCGCGCGCAGCACTCGTTTAAGAGGCGAAGACGGGGTAGTGGTCCGAGTAGTCGTTGTACGAGTAGGTCTTGAACCACGACGTGACCGTCCACACCGGACTCTTCACCCGCCTGGTCTCGTTCACCAGCCGGGGACCCTGCACGGTCAGCACGTAGTCCAAGTCTCCGACGCGTATTCCGGCCCGTACTGGTCGCGGCAGACGCTGTTGTCCGCGCAATCCCACGAGTACGGGTGACCCGTGTAGGTAGGTGCGGGAGCCTTCAGGTCGCTCAGCATCGCCGGGTACTCCGCGCTGCCCTTGATCACGTTCAAGTCCCCGGCCACGTACAGCGGTTCGGTGGTCGGGATGCGTTCGGCGGCGACGAAGGCGGCGATCTCGGCGCGTTGCTTCGCCCGGACCGAGGCCGGGGTCACCGAGCAGGACGAGTCCTCGGCCTGCATGTGGGTGCCGATGACGTGCACCGGACCGGCGGGGGATGCCAGTCGGACGTAGGCGAAGCCCTTGTTGGCCATCCAGTCCGCGCCGCAGCCGTCCCGGTACACGTCTGCACGCGCCGGGTGATGGGCCACCGCCTCAGCACCGCCACCCCGCCGTCCTCGGCGGCCGAGTCGAGGGGGTCGCCGGGGTGGCGGTGGCGGGCGTCCCGGCCAGGTCGAGGGTGGCGATCAGGCAAGACGTGAGCAGGATTCGCGTCTTCATGGGCGCAGATGGTGCACTGCGCTCATCAGGCGCACAAGCTCTGCGGGGGTCCTGTCAGCGGTCGGACGACGGGTGTTCACCGTGCAGGGGCAGGGCGGGGAATGTGTGGTCCTGCCAGATCTTGTGGGACCGGGCTTCCGGGTAGACGGCCACGCTGCGGAGGCGGTGGTCCGTAGGAAAGGGCTTCGCGGACGCCGTCCCAACGGTGTGCCGGCTGCGGGGTGGTGAAGCGGAGTGCGCCTACAGGGGGTTGGGCGAAGGGGATGTCTTTGAAGACAGCGATGTCCGCGTCGGTGGTGCCTCGGACCGCGCCTGTCGTCGTGCGGACCTCGGGCATCGCGGTTCCCTCCACGCGGCGATCATGCGCGCCGCGTGGAGGGAGCGCGAACCGTTTACGCAGGCGTCAGGCGGCCTGCGCGCGGTTGTACAGGTTCTGGGCGTCGGTGCCGAAGTACGGGCCGAACATCCAGTTCGGGAAGAGGTTGATCTTGTAGCTGTTCACCGAGTTGACCGTGCCGGTGCCGGTCGCCTCGGAGAACGTCTTGAACCACGGCCCGCCGCTGGAGCCGCCGGTCATGTTGCAGGTCATGCCGATGCCGTTGCTCAGGAACGCGTTGAACGTCCGGCCGCTGCAGTAGATGAGCTTGCTGCCGTCGTACGGCGAGGCGGCGGGGTAGCCGAAGGCGTACATGTTGTCCGCCTTGGCCTGGTTGAACGCGATGCCCTGCGCGCCCACCACGTCGGTCAGGTACCGCCCGCCGACCTGGCCGACGACGATCGCGCCGATGTCGTAGTTGATGTCCTCGGAGGCGTCCCACTGCGGGGTCGCGAAGGTGGCGCGGGCGTTCCACGTGCCGTAGGGGGCGTTGCCGCTGTCGTAGGCGGGCACGAACGCGACGTTGGTGTGGTACGCGCCGTCGAGCTTCACGCAGTGCCCGGCGGTGATCACCGTGCTCTTGTTGCCGCTGGTGACGGCGTTGCCGCTGCACGAGGCGTTGCGGCCCTGGTAGGTGAAGAACACGCGGCCCGCGGTCTTGACCACGGCTCCGCCGCCGCTCCACGCGCCGCCGCCGTGCGGGAAGGCGAGGGGTTCGACGGTGGTGGGTTCGCCGGTCGGGACGGTGTGGCGCAGCTTGGTCGGGCTGACGGTGAGGGTGTCGAGCGGGACGGCGGAGCGCATCCGCTCCGGCGTCCAGTAGGTCCCGGGCGCGGACTGCGCGGCGGGGACGGCGACCAGGGAGAGCGCTAACGCGCCGGCCAGGGTGACCAGGCGTTTCACGGCACGGTTCATGATCTTCCACCTCTCGTGGGTCGATCAACGGCAGGGGACCGTGACGTGAAAATTACTCAACACCGCTCGGGTGGGGCTCCGGCGAACGGGTGACGCCCTGGATCATGCGGTCCACGTGATGATCACGCGGTCCACGTGATGCCGCAGAGGTAGCGGTCCACGGTGTCGTCGAAGCGGACGCCGGGGAACGCGGCGCGGTAGTGCGCGTGGCACTCGCTCCGGGACGGCGGCCGGTTGCGGGTGACGTGGTCGAGCCACACCGGGTGCAGGCGCAGCCGCAGCACGTCGGCGGCGACGGACGGGGAGCGGTGCCGGGTGGCCATCATCGCGGCCACCCGGAACGCCTGCCCCCGGTGCCACCAGCGGTTGCGGCCGGGCGGGTTCACCACCTCGACCGCCACCAGCCGACCGCCGGGGGCGACCAGGTCGCGGACGTGGGGGAGCACGCGGGGGTAGTCGCCCACGGCGAACAGGGTGTTGACCGCGAACACCAGGTCGAAGCGGCCGTCCCGCTCCGCCGTCACCTCGAACAGGTCGCGCGCCTGGTAGTCGATGTTCGGCCGGCCGCGTTCCGCCCGCGCGATGGTGATCTCGCGTTCGGCGGCGTCCACCGCGAGCACCGACTCGTACCGGTCGGCGAGCAGACCGCTGTACCGGCCGGAGCCGCACCCCAGGTCGAGCGCACGACCGCCGCGCGCCGGCACCGCCGCCCGCAGCCACGGCCGGTACAGCACGTCGGTGATCTCGGCGTAGCGCTGGTAGTGGCGCGCCAACACGTCGAAGTGCGAGGTCACCACTTGACCTCGGACGAGATGAACTCGTTGCTCACCACGTCCTCGGGCTTCAGGTCGGCCTTGACGGCCCGGCGCTTGGCTTCCAGCAACGGCTTCAGATCGGCTACGAGCTTCCCCACGCGGGTCAGGTCGAAGTCGCCGACGACCGGGGTGACGCCGTCGTGGCTCAACCCCAGCGACCGCATCTGCTCCTGGGCGTACCGCGCGCGTTCGACGCTGTACTGGGTGCCCGCGTTCAGCTCCCGCACCATGCGCACCAGCGCGTCGTTGGTGGGGCCGGGGTCCTTGATGTAGGCGACGGTGCTGCGCTGGAGCATCGGCACCAGCCTCCGCAGGCAGGGCGCCAGCCGCTCCTGTTCGGCCGCCGAGACCGCCAGCGCCTCCGGGTAGATCGGGTAACCGCTGTCGTGCACCAGGGCGAAGGTCACCGGCCGCTTCCACGGCTCCACCTCGTGCTCGTACCGGTACGGCTCGTTGGTGGCGTAGCCCTGCTGGGCGATCGCGCCGTCGGCGGACACGAACCGGGCCGGCGAGCCGTCGTACGAACCGTCCACCTGAGACTGCTTCAACTTCCCGCTGTGCACCAGGTAGTCGATGTAGGAGGCGCCGTTGGCGTGGACGACCGTGGTGTCGGTGCGGCCGATGTCCTCGATGGTGCGCCAGTCCGGGTGCCGCTCGGGTGACCACATGATCATCTGCGGGGACTTGTCGAGCGGCGCGAACACCGCGCGGGTCGGGAAGGAACCCGCTTCCTGCACCGCCTCGTCGGTGGCGATGCTGCCCAGCGTGATCGACGAGTCGGCCGCCATCAGCGCGGACACCCGCTGGAACCCGGTCACCGGGCCGCCGGCGCGCACCTGCAACCGGACCCCGGTGTCGCGCCCGTCGTCGAGCAGCGGCCCTTCCACCGCCTTGCGCTGGCTGTCCACGGTGAACCCGCTGCCCAGCATCCGGTACAGGCCGCCGTGCTCGGCCTGCGGGAACCAGTTCATCTGCACCACTACCGTGTCCGGGCAGGAACCGCGCAGCGACTCGGCGGCCGGCGGCGGCGCTTCACCGCCGGGGCCTTCCGCGGTCGCGCAACCGGCGACGGCCGAGGCGAAGACGATGATCGACAGCAGACGACGGCCGGCTAACATTGCGCTAGGTCCCCCTCAGAACCACGACGATCTCGCTGCGGTGGCGGTGTTCCCTGCCCAGGCTGTCACATCGGCGGTCACGGTCGCCGGCAGTTCCGACGGAGGCTCGATGACCGCACGACCCGAACCGTTGCTGGAACTCACCGGCATCGCGCGGTCGTTCCCCGACGGTGTGACAGCCGTCACCGAAGTGGATCTCACGGTCCGGCGCGGGGAGATCGTGGCGTTGATGGGGCCGTCGGGGTGCGGGAAGAGCACTGTGCTGCAACTGGCGGCGGGGCTGGACACGCCCACCGCGGGTGCGGTCGCCCGGCACACCGACCGGGTCGGCTACGTCTGGCAGGACCCGACGCTGCTGCCGTGGCGGACCGCGCGGCGCAACGTGGAGCTGTTCGAGGAGTTGGACGGGGTTCCGAAGGTCGAGCGGCGGCAGCGGGCGGAGCTGGCGTTGGCCGGGGTTGGGCTGGGCGAGTTTCTTGATCATCGGCCCGCGCAGCTGTCCGGTGGGATGCGGATGCGGGTGGCGCTGGCCCGGGCGCTGGTGGTGGAGCCGGAGCTGTTCCTGTTCGACGAGCCGTTCGCCGCGTTGGACGAGTTGACCAGGCACGAGTTGGGGGACGAGTTGCTGCGGCTGTTCGCGCTGCACGGGTTCGGGGCGCTGTTCGTCACGCACTCGGCGGGGGAGGCTGTGCATTTGGCGGACCGGGTCCTGGTGATGTCCGCGCGGCCGGGTCGGGTGGTGGCTGAGGTTTCGGTGCCGTTCGCCCGGCCCCGGCCGCCGGACGTGCGGTCGTCGCCGGAGTTCGCGGCGTTGGTGGGGGCGGTGTCGCGGGCGATGGTGGGGGCGTCGTGAGGCGGGTGGTGCCACCGCTGGTGGTGCTGGTGTTGGTGTTCGGTGCGTGGACCTTCTTCAGTTATGTGGTGCTTCCGCCGCGCCGGCGGTTCTTGTTGCCGCCGGTGGACGAGGTGGTTCGGGTCGGGTTCCTGGATCCGGACAACCGGGCGGAGCTGCTCGCGGGGTTGGGGCTGACCAGCCGGGTGGCCGGGATGGGGCTGCTGATCTCGGTGGTGCTCGGGGTGGGGCTGGCCGTGGTGATGGCTCAGTCGCGGTGGTTGGAGCGGGCGGTGTACCCGTACGTGGTCGTGCTGCAGACGATCCCGGTGCTGGCGCTGGTGCCGTTGTTCGGGTTCTGGTTCGGGTTCGGGTTTCCGAGCCGGGTGCTGGTGTGCGTGTTGTTGTCGTTGTTCCCGTTGGTGGCGAACACGCTTTTCGGGATCCGGTCGGTGCCCAGGGCGCAGCACCAGTTGTTCGACCTGCACGGGGCTGGGCGGTGGGCGCGGTTGTGGAAGCTGCAACTGCCGGCGGCGCTGCCGGCGTTGTTCACCGGGTTGCGGATCGCGGCGGGTGGGAGCGTGATCGGGGCGGTGGTGGGGGACTTCTTCTTCCGGCAGGGCGAGCCGGGGCTGGGGGTGTTGATCGACAACTACCGGTCGCAGCTCGCTTCGGCGCAGATGTTCGCGGCGGTGGTGTTGGCTAGTGGGTTGGGGATTGCGGTGTTCCTGGTTTTTGGTGCGTTGGCCCGGTGGGTGGTGGGTCGGTGGCACGAGTCGGCTGACGGCTGATGGACGCGCTCCGCGTGGCGGGCTGCTCCCAGCCACGGTGGGGGAATCGACGCCCTTGCCCTCCCTCGGTTGGGGGTTCTTCCGGCGGCTTTTGATCTTGAGCGCGTAGCGCGTTTTTAGAGCGCGAAGTGCGTTCATCCTCGAGTGGTGGTGAGCGCGTCCTGTTTAGACCCGCGAAGCGTGGATTTGAGCGGGGAGCGTCTCGTTCAAAGATCAAAAGCGCCTCGCCGGCGGGCGAGCCGCCAAGGATGACACAACCGCAACTGCGGGGGCTTCTTGCTTGTGTCATCCCCGCATGACCACCGCATGACCTCCGCATGACCACCGCATGACCCGGCAAAGCCGACCACAGATTTCCCGGGTGCGGCTAAAAGCTTTTACTCGTTCCTCGCAAAACTTTTTGGCTGCACCCGGGAAATCTGTGCTAGCCCTTCGGGCGGGCCATACGGGGATGACACGAGCAAGAAGCCCAGGTTGAGGTTGTGTCCGCTCGGGCGGACTGCCCGCTCGGCAGGGCCGATCGCGCTAGCGGCGCGATGGAGTGGGTGCGAGCCGTGCGGTGGAGTGGGCGAACGGCGCGGTGGAGTGGGCGAGCGGTGCGGTGGGGTGTGCGGGCGGCGCGGTGAGGCTGTGGCCTCCGGCCCCGGTTCCATTGTCCCATGGGGTACCGACAATTTCGGTGACGGCGGGAGTATGGGGCGGTCGGGGGTGAGCACTCGGTAGGTGTGTTCGGGCATGGCGGTGATCGTCGGTGAAGCCCGCGGGCCACGGCAAACGGAATTGCGGTGTTCAATGGAGGTGTGGTGATCAACGAGAACACGGTCCTGTCGGTCGGGCTGCACCCGAGCGCCGTTGACTACAGCCGCTACCCCGGATTGGACGAGGCGACGCTGACGGCGCGGATCGAGGCGGGGGAGGCGGTCTTGCGGGCGGCCGGGTTCGACTTCGTGTCGTGTCAGGTGCCGGCGGTGCCGGACGAGGCTGATGTGGTGGTGCGCGAGCGGGTTGCGGGTCGGTTGTTCCGGGTGGCGATGATCGGTGCGGGTGTGCGGATGGCGGCCGAGCACACGCTGCTGTTCGAACGGCTGGTGAACGTGCTGACCGAGGTCTCGCCCGGCATCCGGTTCTGCTTCAACACCTCGCCGGAGACCACGGTCGACGCCCTGCGCCGCTGGGTCGAGCCGAGCGGAACCGCGTAGGCTCGGTTTCGTGAGCGCGACGAACGACCACCCGGAGCACGCCACCGGCGGCACCTACTCGGTCAAGGGCAAGGCCTTCACCCGGGACACCAACTACATCACCACCCGGATCACCGCCGACGGCCGTGACGGGTTCCCGGTGACCCCCGGGCGGTACCGGCTGATCGCGGCACGGGCGTGCCCGTGGGCCAACCGGTCGATCATCGTGCGCCGGCTGCTCGGGCTGGAGGACGCGATCTCGCTCGGCCTGCCCGGCCCGACGCACGACGCGCGCTCGTGGACCTTCGACCTCGACCCCGGCGGCCGGGACCCGGTGCTGGGCATCGAACGCCTCCAGGAGGCCTACTTCAAGCGCGACCCGGAGTACCCGCGCGGCATCACCGTGCCCGCGATCGTGGACACCACGACCGGCGCGGTGGTGACCAACGACTTCGCCCAGATCACCCTGGACCTGTCCACCGAGTGGCGCGAGTTCCACCGCGAAGGCGCGCCGGACCTGCTTCCGGAGGCCCACCGCGAGGAGATCGACGAGGTCAACCGGCGGGTGTTCACCGAGGTCAACAACGGTGTCTACCGGTGCGGCTTCGCGGGCAGCCAGGAGGCCTACGACGAGGCCTACGACCGCCTGTGGACCGCGCTGGACTGGCTGGAGGAGCGCCTGTCGACCCGGCGCTACCTGGTCGGCGACACGATCACCGAAGCCGACGTGCGGCTGTTCACCACGCTCGTGCGCTTCGACCCGGTCTACCACGGGCACTTCAAGTGCAACCGGAACAAGCTGGTCGAGATGCCGAACCTGTGGGGGTACGCGCGCGACCTGTTCCAGACGCCGGGCTTCGGCGACACGATCGACTTCGCGCAGATCAAGCAGCACTACTACGTGGTGCACAAGGACATCAACCCGAACCAGGTCGTCCCCAAGGGCCCCGACCTGTCCGGCTGGACGACCCCGCACGGCCGCGAGGCGCTCGGCGGCCGGCCGTTCGGCGACGGCACCCCGCCGGGGCCGGTCCGGGAGTCCGAGCGCGTCCGGGCGTGAGCCCGCTGTCCACACGCGACGCCGTCGGCGCGGTGCGGCCGGTTTTTGTCGGTGGTCACCGGTAGCGTCTTCCACGTGGACGTTCGGGAGCGCATTCAGGAACTCGCTGACCAGGTCGTGGTGCTGCGGGACGCGTACTACCGGGGTTCGCCCAAGGTGGCGGACGCCGAGTACGACGCGATCGAGGACGAGTTGCGGGGGCTGATCGAGGCGCACCCCGACCTCGCCCCCGACCCCAACCCGTTGGACCAGGTCGGCGCGCCGGCGGTGCTGCACGCCCCGGTCCGGCACTCGCGGCCCATGCTGTCGTTGGAGAAGGCGACCAGGCCCGAGCAGGTCGCCGCCTTCTTCGACCGGTTCCCGGGCCAGCCGGTCGTGGTGATGCCCAAGCTGGACGGGCTGTCGCTGGCCGTGGTCTACGAGGACGGGCGGCTCGCGCGCGCGGTCACCCGGGGTGACGGCACGACCGGTGACGACGTGACGGTGCTGGTCAAGGCGCTGGTCGACGGCGTCCCCGACCGGGTCGACGCGCCTGGCCGGGTCGAGGTGCGCGGCGAGGCGGTCATGCTGCGCTCCACCTTCGCCGCCTACAACACCGCCCACCCGGACAAACCGCTGATCAACCCGCGCAACGCCGCCGCCGGCACGCTGCGCGCCAAGGACCCGGCCACGGTCGCCGAGCGCCGCCTCCAGTTCTTCTCCTTCGACCTGGACGCGGGCACCGCCGCCGCCGACCTCGAACAGGGTCTGCGGACACTCGGGTTCGCGGTCGCCGACATGCGGCACTGCACAGACGCCGAGGCCGCGCAGGCGGTCATCGCGGAGATCGAGGCGCAGCGCAACGACCTGGACTACGACCTCGACGGTGCCGTGCTGCGGCTGGCCGACCGGGACGCCTACGCCGCCGCCGGGACCCGGTCGAGTTCACCGCGCGGCGCGCTGGCCTACAAGTTCGCCGCCGAGGAGAAGACCACGGTGCTGGCCGACGTGGTGTGGGACGTCGGCAAGACCGGCAAGATCGCGCCGGTCGCGGTGCTGGAGCCGGTGTTCGTCGGCGGCACCACGGTCACCCGCGCCACGCTGGCCAACCAGGAGGTGATCCGGGCGCGGGGCATCCGGATCGGGGACACGGTGCTGGTGCGCCGCGCCGGTGACGTGATCCCGTTCGTCGCGGGTGTCTTGGACGAGTCGGCGCGCACGGGGGCGGAGCGGGAGATCGTGCCGCCGGTCGCGTGCCCGTCCTGCGGTCAGGCCGTCGTCGAGCAGGGCAACAGCCGGGAGTTGTTCTGCACCAACGTGGCCTGTCCGGCGCAGACCGTGCGGCGGCTGGTGCACTGGGCGTCGCGGGCGGCGGCGGACATCGAGGCCGTCGGTCCGAAGTGGATCGAACGGCTGGCCGAGGCCGGCCTGCTGGAGCACCCGTCGGACTTCTACCGCCTGACCCAGGAGCAGTTGCTGGAGTTCGACCGCATCGGCGAGGTGTCGGCGGCGCGCATGATCGAGTCGATCGACGCCAGCCGGGGAGTGGGGCTGCGGCGGGCGCTGATCGGCCTGGCCATCCCGATGGCGTCCGAAGGTACGGCCACCCGCCTGTGCCGGGCGGGATTCGGGTCGCTGGAGGAGGTGGCGGACGCGCCCGAGGAGCGGCTGGTGGCCGTGGAGGACATCGGCCCGAAGGTCGCCGCATCCCTGCACGAGCACCTGACCCGCTTGCGTCCGGAGCTGGAGCGCCTGCGGCAGTACGGGGTTTCGCTCGACGTGCGCGACGAGGACCTCCCGCCGGTGGTCGCCTCCGACGCGCCGCTGGCGGGCAAGACGGTGGTGATCACGGGCGCGATCAACGACCCGCGCTCGGGCGAGAAGGTGCCGCGGCCGACGTTCCAACGGCTGTGCGAGAAGGCGGGGGCGACTGCCGCGTCCTCGGTGTCGGCGAACACGGACCTGCTGATCACGGGGGCGGACGTGGGCGCGAGCAAGCTGACCAAGGCGGAGAAGCTGGGGGTGGCGGTGGTCGACCAGGGCGAGATCTGGCAGCAGCTGATCGCCGCCGGCATCGTGTAGCGGGCCGGCCTCGGGTAGCGGCCGGGCGCGCGGGAACTACCGCAGCCACCCGCCCCTGGGCGCGGAGTCGTAGATCTTCCGCAGCCAAGGCCGGCGGACGGCGGGGAGTCTCGCCAGGGTGTGCCGGAAGACGCGCGCGTCGGCCCAGAACAGGTGGTTGGTGTGCGGCGGTAGCGGGTCGTCGCGCAGGACGTCGAGGGGCACCCCGCCGGTCGCGGGCGGCAGCGGGTGCGTCTGGTGGAACGCCAGGTGCATCCACACGTCCGCCTCCAGCGGCACGACGGCCGACCCGCCGGCGGGCTGCCACGGCTCGCCCGTCTGCGGGTGCCGCGGGACCAGGGCGATGTCGGGCTCGCCCACCCCGGACAGGCCGGCCCCGGACCTGCCGACCCCGGACAGACCCGGCCCGACCAGGGCCACCTCCCGCTCCGGTGGTCCTTGCGGGAGCAACACGTCGAGCGCGGGGCGGAAGACGGCCGTGACCAGGCCGCCGGGAAGGGCCACCGGCCGCCCGTCCGCGGCCACCACCAGGTGGGCCAGGGCCATCCCGACCGCCGCCTGCCACCGCGCGTCCCAGTGCCCGGCCGGGTCGACCGGCGGGGTGCTCCGCCGTTCCCGCGCCAACTCCTCCCAGCTCGCCACCGGCGGCTCGGGCACGTCGACGTCGAGCCGGCGCACCGCGTCCGGGACCAGCCACACGGCCTGCCAGTACCCGCAGTCGTCGATGCGCGTGGCCACCTCCTGCCCGCAGCGCGCGCATGCCACGTTCGGACCGTCACCTCCGCTCAACCCCAGGCAATATCCCTCGGACCGCTCGGGGATCAGCACGGTCCCACGGGTGTCGCCCGGCGCGACGGCGACGGCCCCGGGTGTACCGCAGGGCAAGGAGAACTCCGGCGCGAACACTCCGCGCGCCCCTGTCTCCTCTTCGCTGAACTCCGCCCACCGCCGCCACGGCGCACCGAAGTGCTCCGGGTTCACCGCATAGGTCCCCGGCTCGACGAGCAAGGGCATCAGCTCGTGCCCGTAGTGCTGGTGGGTGTGCGCGGGCAGCGCGACCCGCGACACCGGAACGGTGAGCACCGCATCGCAGCGTGCGCACGCGAAGACGACCATGCGTCCTCCCCCGGACACACGAATGATCCGGTCTCGGTGGCCGCTTGCCAACCCCCTTTCGAAAAGGATTGGTCGGCGATATTCCTCCGCGCGCGGTACCAGGTATGCGAGCAACCCTGTCCGCATTAATGTGGATTGCCGTTGCCCCAACGGTTTTCGCTGGCCGCGGGCCGTCGAGAATGGGTCGGCGGGTCCGGTAACGTGGGGCCGCGCGCGAACGACAGGGTGGGTGATCACCGGCCGCCGAATTCGACGGCGCGGGGGTTTTCCAGCGTTCGCACGACCGCCGCGGAGGAATCCTTTTCATGGGTGGTGCCTTGTCCGCTGTGTTCGGCACGGGCGGGATCAGCCGGCTGCTCGTGCTGACCGGGCTCGTGCTCGGCGTGGTGGGCGCGATCGGGTTCCTGCGCGGGTCGGCACGGCTGCGGGTCTCGGCGGTGGGATCGATGGACCCGACCGCGGTGTGGTGGCGGCGGTGGGCGACCGGGCCGGGGCTGGTCCTGGTGTGGCCGTTGTTCCTGGTGTGGGCGGGTTTCTGGGTCGGCTCGGACACCAAGAACCTCCCCTACAGCACGGCCGTGGGCCTCCCGCTCGCACTGCTGGTGGTGTGCGCGGTGCAGTTGCTGCGGCGGGCGCACGCCCGTCGAGGGGATCACCACGTGGCGCCGGCCGCGTTGGCCGCGGTGCTGACCGGCGGGCTGCTGTTGGAGTTCGGGCTGCTGCTGGCGGTCCGGCTGGTCGTCCTGCGCGACCCGGACGCGGAGTTCGGCACGGCACTCGGGGGCGACGCCTTCACCGCAGCGCGCAGCGCGGTGCTGTTACCCCTGGTGCTGCTGCTCGTGCTGCTGGCCGTGCCTCTGGCGGTCGGTGTCACAAGGCTGTCTGGTGCGCGGCGCGCGACCACCAATGCTCTCAAGACCACGACCGGGTGGATCTCGGCCATGCCCTCGCGGCTGCGGTGGTGGGGCTCGGTCGTGCTGGTGTTCGGGGTGTTCTTCGTGGCCTGGTTCGACCGGCCGGACCGCCTGGTGTTCGCGGGGATCGCCGCCTCGGAGTACGGCAAGGTCGTCTACCTCGGGCTGCTCGCGGTCGTGCTGGCCGGGTTCGCGCACCGGTTCGGGCGGCCCGAGCAGCATTTGCGCAGCCAAGAGCACCTGCTGTTCCCGATCGCCCTGTTCGCGGCGGTGTGCGCGGGCAGCGTGTTCCGCAGTGACCTCGGACCGTTGATCGGCCTGTTCGCGGTGACCTTGGTCCTCATGCTGTTCCTGGTCGCCGACGGCGTCCGTCGCTCCTCGTTGCGGCACAGCGGCAGCCGGTGGCGGCGGTGGGCGGAACTGGCCGTGCACACCCGCTGGTACCTGGTCGCCCTCGCGGGCACGGTGCTGGTCGGGGTCTTCGCGCTGACCGTCGTGGACAAGGCCACCGACCGGGTCGAGGGCATGGTGCGGCCGTGGGAGTACGGGTGGACGCCCACGTGCGTCGAGCCGCCCGTGGGCACGGTCCTGGAGGACGCGCCCGAAGGTGCGGCGGTGTGTCGGCTCGCGGTGGACGGCGGCGCGGCCAACCGGCGTTCGCAGATCGCGCAGGGCATGGCCGCGATCGCCGACGGCGGGCTGTGGGGCCGGGGTCTGGCCGACACGGCGTCCGGTCAGGTGCCGCTGGGGGAGAGCGACCTGGTGATCGCGGTGATCTGGGCCAAGCTCGGCGGGGTCGTGGTGCTGCTGCTGGGCGTGCTGCTGGCGCTGCTGGCGACCGCGCTGACCCTGGTGGCGCGCGACGCCGAACGGCGGTCCGGGGCGCGCGGGCCGACCGCGGCGCGGCTGTTCGCGATCGGGGTGGCCACGCTGCTGGTGGCGCAGTTCGGGTACGTCTTCCTGGCCACGATCGGGTGGGTGCCGCACTCCGGTTTCACCGTGCCGTTCCTGTCGCGCGGCGGGCAGTCGACGGTGGCGTTGGGCGCGGCCGTGGTGCTGGCGCTGTGGTGGAGCTACCGCCCTGCGGACACCCACACCTCGCGCCGGACCCGACCGGCCCCGCCGGCTCCCAAGGCACGCGTGCTGTCCGCGCCGGTCGTGCTGGTGGTGGTGCTGTGCCTGGCGGGCGGCACGGTGATCACCGCCTGGCCCTACCGCGGCTACCCGACCGACCGCCCGTACTGCCGGGCCGAACAGCCGCGCGCGAACCCGGATGAGTGCTCCACCGACCGGATCGCGATGCGCCGCAACACGGTCGTCCTGAGCGTCGGTGGCGTTCCGCAGTACAAGCGCAACCGCGCGGAGGGCCGGTGGGACAAGATCGTGGAGGACCCGGTGATCTCGCTGGAAGACCTCCACGGGCTGGTCCAGAACGACGCCGGGTCCGGCGCGGTGGACGGCGCGCTGGGTGAACTGGTCTCGGGCGGCAGCGGTCTGAGCAACCCGTTGCTGCCCGCCGGCGAGGCCGAACCCGGTGTCGTGGAACTGACCGTCGACCCGGAACTCCAGCGCGCGGCGACCGCCGCGTTGCGCACCGAAGGCGGCGGGAGCGGGCCGCTCGCGGGCGGGATCGTGGTCCTCGACCCGGCCACCGGGCGCGTCCTCGCCGCCGCGACCGCGCCGGGCCACTTCGCCGAACCCGAGACCGAGGCCCCGAAACCCGACCCCGCCCAGCGCGCGGAGTTCGAACGGCGACACCCGCCCGGCGTCCTCGACGGGGACCGCATCGACGAGGGCCGCGCGGCCGAGTGCCGCCCGGACGACGAGGTCGACAACACCTGCTGGCAGTGGGTGATCGGGTCCGGTCGCGACCCGGAGTCCGAGGAGTCCGAGGACGACCGGCGGCGCTACGTCGACGGCCGTGACGACGTGGCGCTGCCGGACCGGACGAACAACCGGGTGTTGCGCGACTACGGGCTGGGCTCGACGTTCAAGGTCGTCGTGGCGGCGGCCTACCTGCGCCAGCCGGGCAAGCACATCACCGACCGGGTCCGGGCCCCCGCCGAACTCCCGGTCCGCGGGCGTGCCGAGCCGGTGAAGAACTCGCCGCGCGGCACGTGCGAGCGCGGCGAGTCCGGGGTGATCACGGTGGCCGACGCGCTGGCCGTGTCCTGCAACACCGCGTTCGTGCGGCTGGCGATGGACATGCCGTGGGAGCTGATCCGGGACACCGCCGAGGACTTCGGCTTCACCGCCGCGCCGGACCCCGACCTCCCGGCGTGGGTGGCCGGCACGGAGTTGGGCGTGGCCTCGCGGGTGCCGGCCGAGTCGTCGGGCGCGGAGCTGGCCAACAGCGTCCTGGGCGGCGGGGCCGTCGAGGGCACCCCGTTGCACCTGGCCGCCGTGCTGGGCGGCATCGCCCACGGCGGCCGGCTCGTCCAGCCGCGCCTGGTGGACGCCACGACCCAGCCGCTCGGCCGGCCGCGCACCGAGGTGGTGCCGGAGGTCCGTCAGGTCCTGACACCGGAACAGGCGGGGGAGCTGATGGTGGGACTGGCGGGCACGGTCGAGTTCGGCACGGCCGACCGGCTGACCGAGCGGCCCGGTCACGACCTGCGGGTCAAGACCGGCACGCACGACATGCACGGCGGGGACGACCCGCCGCCCGGCGAGTTCGCCCGCCAGATCGCGTGGCTGGTGGGTTCGGTGTCCACGGCGAGCGGGCCGGTGGCCTTCGCGGTGGCGGTGGAGACGGCGGACGAGGTGCGGGGCGCGGCGCGGGCCCGGTGGCTCGCCGACGCGGTGATCGGCGCGATCGTGGAGGGACGCGGATGAGCGACCATGCGCGCGAGGACGACCGGCGGGAGGCGGCGCTGGGCCGCGAGGTGCGGCGGGAGTTGAGCAGGTGGTTGGCGCACCACGCCTCGGGCGCGCCGACCGCGGTGGACGTGGTGGTCCGGGTGGCCCGGTCGCTGTCCGCCGTGGCCGAGGACGAGCTGCGCGCCTCCGTGGACGACCAGCGGCGCGAGTACCCCGGCGCGATCCCGCGCCTGGCGATCACCGTGGACCGGGACCTGCCCGCGCCCGGCTTCACCGTGGAGATCGTGCCCGTGGTCGCCGCCGCCGAAGAACCCAGCGCGCCCATCACCGATGAAGAACCCGACGAGGACCAGGACGAGGACCAACTCGTGCTGACCCTGAAGCTCGGCCGGTTCCGGTTCCCGCACGTGCTGCGCCCGTCGGCGGGCTGGGTGCCGGTGTCGCGGCGCGGCCCCGGCGGCATCGTCTTCCCCGACGAGGCGGAAGCGGTGCCCAGGGCGGCACTGGTCGAGCTGCGCAACGTCGCCGGCAACCTGCACGTCCGGCGCACCGGCCAGGACCGCCGCTACATCGTCGCCGTGGGCGGCCAGCGCGTCGAGCACGGCCGGCCGACCGGCATCGGGGTCTCCCCGCGCGGCCGGATCGTGATCCGCGAGGCGACCGGCGACGCGGTCGCGACCATCGACTACGAGCTGCACGACCGGTTCACCGAGCTGCGCACCGGCGGCGCCACCGACACCGGCGACGGCACCGGCATCGCGGCGTGGGTGACCGGCGGCGGCTCCTTCAAGCGGATCCACGTCGAAGCCCCGCCGGCGGGCGTGGTGCCCAGCGCGCGGGAGTTCACCGGCCGCTCCGCGCGCGGCGAGCCGCACCAGCTCCGCGTGCGCGTCCTCTACACCCGGGCCGAGGCGCTCGAACCCGGCGGCGAGGAGGTGTGGCACGTCAAGGTCTACCGCTGCGACACCCCCGAGGACGCGGCGATGCTGCGCGCCTTCCTGGAAGCCCAGATCGGCAACGTCGAGCGGGCCAACGGCGCGGTCGGCGGGTCGAACCGGGTGCCGCCGTGGGTGATCGCCCCGGTGCACCTGCTGTCGCTCGCGCGGCCCGCGGCCCCGCGGACCCGACTGGCGGACAAGGGCGAGCGCATCCCCGAGGGCGTCGCGGCGCGGCTGGCGGGCTGGTTCGGTGTCGCCGACCAGCCCGACGTGGACACGTGCGTCCTGGTCGCCTCCCCGTGGGTGAGCGAGGTCGGCTGGGTGCGCCAGGAGATGCGCCCGGTGCCCGGCCGCGGCCCGCTGGAGCACCTGCGCAGGCTCGCCCGGGGCCTGGACCTGATGCACGGCCCGCTGGGCATCGCGCACGGCGACATCAAGCCCGCCAACGTGTGTCGCCTGGCCCGCGCCGACGGGCACGACGGCTACGTCCTCATCGACGCCGACTCGATCGGCCCGGTGCGCTGCCCGGCGCGCGACGCCCGCCCCACCGACGAGTACACCTCCGCCGACTACCGCGCCCAGTGGGAGAACGGCGACGTCGTCGACCTGAGGGCGTTGGACCGCTTCGGTTTCGTGCTGGTCACCATCGCCGCGGTGGCCAGCCCCGACCGGTTGCGCGGCCTGCTGGACAAGCAGGGCGGCCGGGAGCGCGTCGTCGACTCGCACCCGCGGGTGGTGGAGTACCTGACCAACTGGTGGTCGCGGTCGCCGCGCTGGCAGCCGTTCGCCGAGGAGTTGGCCGCCCCGTTCGCCAAGGGCGTGTTCGCCGACCCGGACTTCAGCCTGGAGGAGTGGGTCGACCGGCTGATCGCCGCCCACGACCGGCCGGGCCCGCAGTGCGGGCACCCGGGGTGCCCGCCCGCCGAGTGCGTGGCGGGCCGGCCGCGGGACGACCACTACGACCCGCCGTACGCGGAGCAGTTGCGGCGCATCCGCGACGAGGTCCGCAGTTCGCACCACATCGCCGGCGGCACGCGGGAAGCGGTCATCCGCGAGCTGCGCGCGCAGCAGGCCGCGCTGGCGCTCGCCGCCTACCGCGGCGCGTCCCGCTCGGTGCTGGCCGCCGTGACCGTGTTCCTGCTGATCGTCGTCGTGAGCCTGAAGCTGGGAGGGGTGCTGTGAGCGATCCCGAGGTGGCGGCGTCCCTGCCCCGGAGCCTGCGGGCGCGGATGCGGCCGGTGTGGCACGGCGACACCGTCGTCGACAGCGCCGAGCAGGAGAACCTGCCCGTGCTGGTGGCGGACTGGGGTTCGCACGCCCAGCCGCAGAGCAGGCGCGCCAAACCCGTCGCCGAGCCCTACCTGCGCCGGCACCTGGCCCGCGCCCGCGCGGTGGGCCGCGAACAGGGCCTGCGGGCCGGCCTCCTGTGGTCGGTCCCGGTCGCCGTCGGGCTCGTGGTCCTCGCCCTGCTGCTCCCCGAGATCGGATGACCCCGCGATGACCGAACCGCGCAACCTCGGCCCGTTCGACGCCTGCCCGGCGTGCGGCCACGACTTCGGCGTCGCGCCCACCCAGGGGCCGCCGAGCCTGCACCTGGCCATCGCACCCGGCCCCGCCGGCCGGCCGCAGTGGCGGCTGAGCCTGTTCGACGACCACGGCGCGCCCGGCAAGCACTGGCAGTCCCCGGACTACGACCCCGCGCAGGCGCAGGACGTCTACTGGCTGTGCGGCGACGGCCACCTGTTCTTCGACCACCACCTCCAGGGCGTGCGCCGCACCACCGCCCGGATCGACCGGTTCAGCAGCGCGGCGGCGGTCGGCGCGGTCGCCGCGGGCAAGAGCTACCTGCTGCTGCGCACCCTCAACCAGGACCTGACCCTCCCGCCCGCGAGCCGGGACGCCGGCACCGGCGCGCCGCCGGTGAAGATGAGCGGCACGGCGTTCGAGGAACGGCCGATGAAGGCGCTGCGCCGCGAGTACGACTCGACCGTCTACGACAACGTCCCGCTGGACCCGACGAGCCTCCAGGAGATGGTGCCCGCGCAGTTCCTCGCCGAGGTGCTCGGCGGCGACCTGGTGGACCAGATCCGGCAGATCCACGTGGAGCTGCTCGGCGCCGGCCCGGCCCGCTGGGGCACCGTGGTGCGCCAGCCGATCGTGCAGCGCTACAACGCGCGCGGCCGGGTCGTGATCACCTCGGTGGCCGACCTGCCCGGCGAGTTCTTCAACGCCGAGACCTACGACCAGGAGTACCGGCAGCGCGCGCTGGCCAAGTACGACAGCCTGGTCTGGACGATCGACCCGATCGTGGAGCCCGCGTTCACCCGGTTCCTGCCCCCGGCCGACGCCGAGCGGCTCACCATGAGCAGCGTCCGCCCCGACCAGCACACCCTGGCCGACCTCAACCGGGCCCGGTCCCGGCGGCGCGTGCAGCAGCGCGACATCGCCGACCGGCTCACCGCGCAGGGCGACTTCGGCAAGGACGACGGCGCCATGCGCAAGCTGCTGGTGTGCCTGACCAAGGCCGACCTGATCACGCACGCGGTGCGCGGCGGCAAGCGGCTGGCCGAACTCGGGCCGGTCGACGCGGTGGTGACCGGGGTGGCCGACTACCTGGTGGACGTGTCCAACCGGTGCGCCGGCCGCATCGGGCACGAGGGGGTGGTGGAGCGGTCGGTGTGGAACGGGCTGGTCCGCGACCTGACCCAGGACCTCGACGTGCCCGAGATCCGCGAGGAGATCGCCCGGCACGTGGCCCGCGAGGTGGTCGCCCACTACAGCGACGGCGAACGGCTGTGGAACCTCATCCACTTCGGCGGCGAGGACCGGATCTCGGTGGACGCGGGCAGCTCGGAGACCGAGCTGACCCGCCGGCTCGCGGTGCCCTCCATCGACCGGCACGTGGCCGCGTCGCTCACCCCGGGCGAGGGCGGTCTGCTGCGCCAACGCGACCTGGTGATGTCGGCGCTGACGTGCGGCCTGGTCTACGGGCTGGGCATGGGCCAGGTCGTGCGGCAGCTGTTCGAGCAGCGGTGGCGGGAGGTCCGGTTCTACCTGTGCTCGCCGTTCGGGGACGTGCCGGTGCTCTCGCCGGGCACGCTGGACCGGTTCGAGCTGGACGGCGGGCACGAGTTCCCGGCGGCCGGCGACCCGTCGGCCGCGCTCGTCCAGCTCAAGCTGGGTCTGCTGTCGGGGGTGCAGCTGTGATCCCGGTGGAGCTGGTGCAGTGGGGCGGGGTGGCGGGCAGCGGGTTCAGCCCGGTCGACGACGGCGGATTGCGGCGCGCGTCCAACGACTTCCGGTCCGTGGCGCAGGAACTGGTGCACGTGCCCGATGGCGTTCCGCAGCCCACGCCGGACCTGGAGGCGCGGTCGGCGCTGGGGCTGCGGGTGGTGCAGGTGCCCGGTTCGGGGCTGTGCTGGTGCTTCTCGGTGCAGGTGTGCGGCGGGCGGTTCGGGCGGACCGGGGTGTGCCAGTTCCTGTTCGCCCCGGTGGACGGGACCGAGGCGTGGCGGCTGTGGGAGAGCTGCGTGGCCGCCGTGGAGTCCGGTGAGGGGCTGCTGCCGTGGTCGCTCGCGACCACCGGGCTGGCCGGCGATCCCGCGCCGATCGGCGGCAACGCGGACACCGCGACCGTGGCGGAGGTGCTGACCGGGCTGGTCGAGGGGCATGACGCGGTCCGGGTGTCCGGGGCGGAGGCCGAGGTGGCCGCGGCGATCGCGGGCGCGCTGCGGGTGCTGCCGGACGCGGTGGCGCGGGAGCGGGTGTGGACCACGTTCCTGGCGGCGACCCCGGCGAACCCGCGCTTGCCCCGGGTCACCGGGGCGTGGCCGGAGTCGCTGCGCGGGACTCCAATGGCGGAACGGGTCGACCGGTGGCTGGACCGGAAGGCTGTGTCGTTCGAGGACGATGGCCTCGGCGACAAGGCTGCGGCCGTGCGGTGGCTGGCGGCACGCGTGCGCGAACCCGCTTCGGTGGACCGCTACCGCTCGCTGCCGACGATCAGGGCGTTGGTGTCGTCGGTGGTGGAGCACGAGTTGTGGCGGCTGGCGGCCGACCAGGTGTGGCCGGCGCTGCAACGGGGTGACGAGCGGGTCCTGCGTGCGGAGAACGAGCCGCTGCTGGTGTCGTGGCTGGTCGGGAACGCGGCGCCGGCCGTGGAGTGGTTGTGCGGGACGTCGGTGGGGTTGCCGGCGGAGTTCGCCGACACCGTGTTCGGGTTGCTGGTGCGGGAGAACGGCCTCGGGCTGCCGACCTCGGACCCGGTGTGGTTCGACCGGTCGGCGGAGCTGGCGCGCCGGCGCTGCCCGACCCGCGCCGACCTGGTGAAGCTGGCGCGGGCGCTCGCGGTGGGCGACGTGCGCGCGACGGGGCCGTGGTTCGAGGCGCTGGGCCTGGACCGGCGTGATCCCGACCTGGCGGACCTGTTCCCGGTCACCGAGGAGGCCGTGGTCGAGGAGGTCACGGCCGTCGGTGACCTGGGGCCGTTGGGTGAGCGGCTGCTGGCCGGGTCCGCTTCGCCCGCCGAGGTGTTGGCGCGCCTGGTGGCGGCTGTTCCGCCGTTGGCGCCGGCGGTGGCGGTGTCGTGGTTGGGTCGGGTGGGGGCGGAGTCCGAGCGGCGGCAGCTGTTCCGGGCGGTGCTGGGGCGGCACCGGTTCGCCGGGCAGGCTTCGGAGTGGCTGCTCGCGGCTGTCGAGTCCACAGAGGACGGTGAGATCCGGGACGTCGTCGCCTCGCTGGGAGCGAGCGCGTTCGGGCGCGAGGAGCGGCCGTCGCTGGAGTTGTCGTTGGTGTGCTTGGAGATCGGGGCGCGGTCGGTGGAGCCCGCGAGTTGTTTCGCGGTGTTCTGGGACGTGGTGCGGGCGTCGATCGGCGAGTTGCGGCGGCAGGTGGCCGAGCGGGACCGGTGGCCGGCGCGGGAGGCCGAGTTGCAGGAGGCCCTGGCCGGGCTGGCGGAGGAGCACGAGGCGCTGGAACGGGACCACCGGGCGTTGATCGAGGAACACCGGGCGGTCGTCAAACGGGCCAAGCGGCGCGCGGAGCCCGGGGAACGCCCGTCGCGCGACCGGAGGGCCAAGCACGCCGCGGACTACGGACGCCGGATCCTGCGGCGGCGCAACGCGACCATCGGGCTCGCCCTGGCCGCCTTCCTGGCGCTCGTGGTGGCCCTGATCGTGCTCGTCCAGCAGATCTTCCACCCATGAGCCGGGGGAACCATGGATGCCGCTGACGCCGCCCGCCAGGTCGAGTACCTCACCGACCGGGCCGTGATCGAGTTGACCGGGGTGCATGGGGCCAAGGGCGTGCGGCCCGCCCACTTGGCGCACCTCGTGGCGCTGTTCGGCGTCGCCAAGCAGCAGGCGGCGCAGGTGGTGGCCGGTGAGCCCGTGGAGCGGGACGCCGAGCTGTGGCGGCTGCGCGAACCGGGGGTGTTGCGTGCGGTGTGCGATGTGCCGGTCCCGCAGCCCGGCGGGGTGCTGGCGCTGCTGCCGGTGGCGTTCACCTGGGGCCTGCTGGGCGTGGCCGAGGTCATGTACCTGACCGGCGACCTCAGCTCCGACGTGGGGCAGCGGCCGCCGTTCTTCGCCTACTGGCTGAGCCTGCCGCCGCTGCTGAGCCCGCTCGTGCTGTCGGTGCTGATCGTGGTCACCGTGCTGGTGCTGATGTTCCGGTACGTCGGACCGGCCCGGATGCGCCGACGCGCCGACCGCACCGACCGGATCGTGCACCGGTTGGAGGCCGACCTGGTGGAGCCGGTGGCCGCGCTGTGGGCCGCCCGCACCCTGACCGACCAGGGCGAGCAGACCCGGCGGCTCGCGGTGGAGCTGACGTCGGCGGCGCGCCGGTTCGGCGGGGCGGCCGAGCGGTTGGACGCGGCGGTGTCGACCGTGGAACGGCTGGGTGACGCGGTGTCCCGACTGCTCGACGGCCTGCCGCACCTGGGCGCGCACGTGACCCGGCTGGCCGACGTGGAGCAGCGCATCGGGCGGGGCGCGGAGGTGCTGGAGGTCGCGGTGCGGCCGGTGGCCGAACTGGTGGACGAGGTCGAGCGGGCGGTGTCGTCGGCGGGTGCGGCGGTGGTGCGGGCCGAGGACGTGCTGGCGCGGGCGGACGCGGTGGCGGGGGAGGCGCGCGAGGTGTCCGCGGTGACGGCGGGGCAGCGGGAGGCGGTCGGGGCGGCGGAGAAGCCGTTCGCCGAAGCGGCGGCGCTGGTGGAGTCGGCGGCGCGCGACCTGGGTGCCGCCACGGGGACGTTGCACGACACCAGCACGCACCTGCGGGCCGCGATCCGGGAGGCGAACTGGATCACGATGGTGGTCGACGGCCTGCGGGCGACGAACGGGGCGGACGAGTTCCCGCCCGAGGCGCCGACCGCGGAACCGGCCGAGCCGACGCCGGCCGGCGCGGGGCAGAGCGGCGCAGGTCAGGGCGGGCCGGGGCAGGGCAGTGAGCGGCCGGCAGGGGAGCGTCCGGTTGGGGAGCGGCCGGAGTGAGGCGGCGGTATCGGCGTGAGGGGGATGGCGGGCTCGGGTCGGCGGGCTGGTTGTTCGCCGAGCTGGCGCTGGTCCTGGTCGTGATCGCCTTCGGCTCCGAGCTGCACCCGTCCCGAGATGCGCTCCCGACACCCTCGCCGACACCAGCCAGTACGACTCCGCCGACGACCGGGGTGCAGCAAGAGGGTCTGGTGCTGGAGTCGGTGGTGTTCTTCGTGGACGTCCCGGCCGGCGGCGCGGGCGTGCTCGAAGCGTTCCGGAATCAGATGGACGCCCGCGTGCTGCCCAACCAGCGAGTCGGCCTGGTGCAGCTGTTCGGCGTGCCGAGGGGCGCGACCAGCGGCCCGGACGTGTCGCGCGAACTCATGCGGGCCGTGGTCGGGCAAGTTCCGAAGCTGCCGCGTGAGCAGCAGATCCGGCCGTTCCTCGGCGACGAGGGCGGCCCGGGGACGGTCAAGGTCGAGCTGTTCCTGATGACGGGGTCCGCGTGATCGGCGTCCTCGACGGCTACGGCGGGCCGCTGGCCGGTCGCATCGTCGCCGCCCTGGGACCGCACGCCCGCGCCGCCGCGCCCCGCGAGATCACCGCCGGGTTCGACTGCCTCGTGGTCGTGCTGCCCCTGGGCACCCGGGAGGTCGACGACACCACCTCGACCGCGTTGTCGACGCTGGGCTCGGTGGCGGCCGACCGGTCGATGGCATCCTCGTTCCGGACGGGGATCGTGCTGGTGTGGGCGGCGCTGGCCGAACACCGGGTGGAACTGTCCGCGCCCCGGGTGGTCGCGGGCTCGACCCTCGTCGAGGCGTGGAACGCCGCCCCGCTGCTGCTGGGCACCGCGTGGTCCCGCGAACGCGCCCGCCACCCCGACGACCTCTCGGCGGCCCGTGCCCGCGGCGACGCCATCCGCCGCATGATCCACACGACCACCCACCAGAACGTCGACGGCGTGTCCCTGCCCGACGTGTGCACCCAGGTGGCCGTCCTCGACCCGCACCACGTGCACGCCCTGGCCGTCCGCCTCGACGACCGGCGCTGGTCGGGTGCCGCCTCCGTTGCCGCCGCCGTGGCACTAAGATGTTCCCTCTGACGCACCTGGCACCCGGCGGCTCGTACACCGACCCGGGCAACGGCAAGATCCTCACCGGCACCAACTTCGGCGCGGTCGGCGTCACGGTCAGCGACGCGGGCACCTACCAGGAGATCGAGACGTCCTCGGTCGTGCTCCGGGCCTACAAGACCCCGCTGAAGTTCGCCCTCTACAAGAAGGACAACACCACGCTGATCTGGTTGGAGTCGTCCGGCCTGTCGTGGGGCGACGGCCAGGCCCGCCAGCGGCTGACCCGCCAGACCGACGAGCAGTTCTACGGCACCGGACTGCGCCTGGGCACGTGGGCGCTGCGCGACCTGACCGTCCCGGTGGCCATCGACAACAGACGGTGACCTCGTTGAAGGGCAAGGGTTTCCAGACCGGTCTGTGGACGCAGCGGTCGTTGTCCAACATCGCCTGGCAGGTCGGCACGGCCGGCACCCGGATGGTCAAGACCGACGTGGCGTGGGTCGGCGGCGGCTACCAGGGCGCGTTCGACGGCGTGAACTCCGCGGTGCAGGGCATCGAGAACAAGGCGTGGACAACCAGAGGTGGCGGATCAGCGGGACGGCCGATGGCTACGCGGTCAAGGCAAAGCACAGCGGGCTGAGCATGGCGCCCACCGGGACCGGGTCGACCAACGGCCTGGTGCAGGTGGTCGACGGCGGGGTGGCACTGCAGAGGTGGACCCCGCGGTGATTGATCGGACGGCGGGCGGTCCCCCGTCCCGCCCGCCGTCCTCCGGGGCGTTGCCGGCGGCCGATACCTAGAAGTACTATGCATCAGACATCTAGGGTGGAGGTTTGGTGAAAGTCGCCAAAGATCTTGTGGCTGCGTCGGCGACGCCGATGGTGTTGGGCATCCTCGCCGAGGCCGACAGCTACGGGTACGCGATCCTGCGGCGGATCAACGAGCTGTCCGGCGGGGAGTTGGACTGGACGGAGGGGCTGCTCTACCCCCTGCTCCACCGGCTGGAACGGCTGGGGCACGTGGAGTCCAGCTGGCAGTCGGTGGCCGGTGAGCGGCGGCGCAAGTACTACCGGATCACCGACAGCGGGTTGGCCGAGCTGGCCGAGCAGCGCCGGCAGTGGGACACGGTGGTCGGTGCTTTGAAGGAGATCTGGCGCGGGGACTCGCAGGCGGTCGTCCTGGGGGTGCCGGGATGAGCGAGGGGCTGGAGGCGCAGTTCGCGCAGTGGCGGTCCTACGTGCAGCGCCGGAAGGAGTTGCGGGGGACCGACGTCGAGGAGCTCGAGGACCACCTGCGGGGGTCGGTGGAGGAGTTGGTCGCCGCCGGGCTCCGGGACGACGAGGCGTTCCTGGTCGCGGTCAAGCGGATGGGCAGCCTGGACGAGTTGTCGCGCGAGTTCGCGCGGGAGCACTCCGAGCGGCTGTGGAAGCAGTTGGTGCTGACCGGGGACGTCGACGGGGCGGCGGATCCCGGCAAACGGCGTGAGCTGGTCGCGTTGGTGGCGTGCGCGGTGGGCGCGGCGCTCTCGGTGAAGCTGCCGGAGGTGTTCGGGCTCGACCTGGACCGGGACGGCGCGTTCTACGCGACCAACGCGAGCCTGTTCGCCCTGCCGTGGCTGGCCGGGTTCCTGGCCTGGCGGCGTCGGGCGGGCGCGGCGGTGATCGGCGTGCTGGTCGGGTTGTTCGCGGTCGGCGCGGTGGCCGCGAACGTGTACCCGTTGGCGGAGACGTCGATGTCGGTCGTGCTGACCAGCATCCACCTGCCGATCGCGCTGTGGTTCGCGGTCGGGCTCGCCTACGTGTCCGACGACCTGCGCTCGCCGCGCCGGCGCATGGACTTCGTGCGGTTCACCGGCGAGTGGTTCGTCTACTACGTCCTCATCGGACTCGGCGGCGGTGTGCTGATCGCGTTCGTGTTCGGCACGTTCGAGGCGATCGGGACCTCGCCGGAGACCTTCGTCTCGCAGTGGCTCGCGCCGTGCGGCGCGGCGGCGGCGGTCGTGGTGGCGGGGTGGCTGGTCGAGGCCAAGCAGAGCGTGGTGGAGAACATCGCGCCCGTGCTGACCCGGCTCTTCACCCCGCTGTTCACCGCTGTGCTGCTGGGTTTCCTGATCACGCTCGTGGTCACCACGTCGGGCATCGACGTGGAGCGCGAGGCGCTGATCCTGTTCGACCTGCTGCTGGTGGTGGTGCTGGGGCTGCTGCTCTACTCGATCTCGGCGCGCGACCCGCTGGCCCCGGCGGGGTTGTTCGACAAGCTGCAACTGGCGCTGGTGGTGAGCGCGCTGCTCATCGACGTGCTGGTGCTGCTGGAGATCACCGGGCGGATCAGCGAGTACGGCACGACGCCGAACAAGGCGGCGGCGCTGGGCGAGAACGTGATCCTGCTGGCCAACCTGGCGTGGTCGGCGTGGCTCCTGCTGGGCCAGGTGCGGCGGAAGACGCCGTTCGCGGCGCTGGAGCGGTGGCAGACCAACTACCTGCCGGTGTACGCGGGGTGGGCGTGGGTCGTGGTGCTGATCTTCCCGCCGATCTTCGGCTACCGGTAAGCGCCGGTCATCAAGGCCCGCGTCCACTGGGCGCGGGCCTTCTCGGTCGTGCGGCATGATGCGCGGGTGGGATTGGACGACGACCCGTTCGACTGGCGGGTGACCAAGGACGGCCAGGTGCTGGTGTCGAGGGGCGGCCGTGTGGTGACGACGGTGCGGGGCCGGTCGGCGGCCCGCCTGATCACCGCCCTGGACCGCGCGGACGACGAGGGCGCCCAACAACTCCTGGCCCGCGCCACCGGCAACTACAAACGCGGCAACGAACGCTGACCGCCTGCCGCCGGTCGGGACCCGGCGCGGAAGCGGTTCCGCCTGGACCGCGCGGGTCGGTTGCCGGCTCGCCTGCCGACCTGCGTGATCGTGTTCGCGTGACCAGCGCCGCCCGGACGGCCCGCCCGATCGGGTGACTCATGTACTCCGGGGGCCGTGGGCCGCACTTGTCGTGGTGAAGACCGAGGGGAGAACGGCCGATCGGGGGACCGGCCGTCGGTGGTGGTGAACCGGGCGGGGTCCGGGCCGGCTGGGGGCGGTCCGGACCCCGTGCGCGTCCTCGCCGGTCCGGACCTCGTGCGCGTCCGGGCCGGCGACAACAGGCCCCGGGCTGTGCGAGAGTTGCCACGCGACATCGACTACCACGACCGGAGTCCGAGCCGATGGGGGACACCTGGCCGAGCCGCAGCCTCCTGGGCCGGCTCACGGAGGGCACGCGCCGACTGGTGCTGACCCTCGGGACGCCCGTCACCTACCCCGCGAACCACCTGGTGATCCGGGAGGGCGACGACGACGGCTTCGCCGTGCTCGTGCTCGACGGGGCGGTCAAGGTGCTGGCCACCGACACCGCGGGCGACACGGGCCTGCTGAGCCTGAAGGCCCGAGGCGACCTGGTGGGCGAGATGGCCGCCCTGGACGGCAAGCCCCGTTCGGCGAGCGTCGTGACCTGCGGCCCGGTCGACGGCCGCCGGATCCCGCCCGAAGACCTGACCCGCTTCCTGACCCGGCACGACGAGGTGCTGGTCGAGCTGGTCAGGATCGGCAACGAACACCTCCGGTGGGCCAACGACCTGCGCCGCGAGATGTCACTCCCGGCGGCCGCCCGGGTCGCTCGCGTGCTGCTTCACCTGGTCGACCTCCACGGACTCCACACCCCGCGCGGTTGGGCCTTGGGTTATCCGTTGACCAAGATCGAGCTGGCGTCGATCGCGGGGATGAAGCCGCGGACGGCGGAGAAGGCCTTCTCGGAGCTGCGGACGGCGGGAGTCGTCGAGACGAGCCCGCGGCGCGGCGTCCTGATCCCGGACCTGCAACACCTCCACGACTTCGCCGACGACTCCATGCCCACGAGCCGCCCTTGACCCACCACGCCACCGGCGCGGCGTCGTCGGGGCTCAGCGGCGACCGCTGCCCTCGGGTTCGCCGTCCAGCGGTGCCGACCGGGGGTCCAGCTGGATGTGCACGTGGCCCTTGCCCGCCTCGATGTTGATCACGTCCAGCTGCAACGCCGCCACCGACCAGGCCTGCAACGCCAGCGTCCGCTGTTCCGCCGCCAACCCGACCAACCGCCCGCGCTGCGGGTCCGGCGCGTTCAAAGCGGCCTCGAATCCACCCACCGCCACCGCCAACTGCCGCACCGACGTGGTCAACGCGGTTCGGGCCACGTTCACACCGTTCCCCGCCGACGGCGTCTCCGAGTACCGGCGCAGTTCGGCCGTCACCACGTCACGCCACCCGGCGACTTCCTCCGCGGTCGGCACGGCCCCGCTCGACGCGTCCGCCGGAGCCGCCTTGGACATCCCCGTCAACACCGGAGCCAGCCGGTCGCGGCTGCCCCTGGCCAGATCGGTCAGCACGACGATCTGCTCGACGTCCCGGCGCGCCTCCGCCTCCCGCAGCTCGGCGATCCGCCGCTCGGTCTTGTCCGGCCCCGACGTCCAGGCACCCAGCAGGAACGCGACGGCCACCCCCAGCACGAACGCGGTCACGGCGCCGGCTGTGGCGGGTTTCCAGTTCGCTTCCGGGCGCTTCGGTTCCGGGCGTTTGACGGTCTTGGCCACGACACCTCTCGTTCCGCTCGACGCAAGCCCCCACCAGACTGCACCGATCCACCACGATCCATCGTGGCGACTACCGGACACACGACCGCACCACGGGGTCTTGACCTACTTCTTGCGGGCCCGGTATGCGGCGACGGCGACGCGGTTGCCGCACGTGGTGCTGCAGTAGCGGCGGGAGCGGTTGCGGGACAGGTCCAGGACTATGCCGTCGCAGGTCTCGTCGGCGCACACCGCGAGCCGGCTCATCTCGTCGGACCTGATGACGTCGATCATCGCCATGGCGGTCTCGGCCGCGATCCGGTCGGCGAACGGGGTGTCCGGGTCGACCACGTGGATGTGGTAGTCCAGCCCGTCGTGCCGCACCAGCTGGGGGACGGCGCGGTGGGCGGCGAGGGTTTCGTTGACCAGCCGAGCGGCGGTGTCGCGGTCGCTGGTCAGCAGGCGGCGCAGTGGGGCGCGCAGGGCGCGGACGGCGGCGAGTTCGGTGGCGTCCCTGGTGCGGGCACCCGTGTAGCCGTGGCGGGCGAAGAAGGCGTCGACCTGGGACTGGTCGGTCATGGTGTCCGGCTCGACGGCGGAGTTCACCAGCTCGACCGCCGCGAGCAGGGACGCCACCGTGTCATGAGTGAAAACCACGTTGACAGATTACCAAGCCGCTCCATAGTGTCATGAGTCATGGCCACCATGACTCATGACAGACGTGCCGCTCGACTCGGTCCCGGGATCGGCCTCGCGGTGCTGTCCGCGTCGTCGTTCGGCCTGTCGGGACCGCTGGGGCGCGGTCTCATGGAGGCGGGCTGGAGTTCGGCGGCGGCGGTGTCGGCGCGGGTGCTGATCGCGGGGCTGGTGCTGTTGCCGGCGGCTGTGGCGCGGCTGCGCGGTGACTGGGGGCTGCTGCGGCGCAACCTGCCGCTGGTCACGGCGTACGGGCTGGTCGCGGTCGCGGGGTGCCAGCTGGCGTATTTCAACGCGGTGGCGCGGATGGACGTCGGTGTCGCGCTGCTGGTCGAGTACACGGCACCGGTCGCGGTGGTGGTGTGGTTGTGGTTGCGGCACGGGCAGCGGCCCGGGCGGTTGACCGTGCTGGGGGCGGTGCTCGCGTTGGCGGGGCTAGTGCTGGTGCTTGACCTGCTGTCGGGCGCGGACGTCGACGCGGCGGGCGTGCTGTGGGCGCTCGGGGCGATGGTCGGTGCGGCGGTGTACTTCGTGCTGTCGGCGCGGGACCAGGACGGTCTGCCGGGTACCGCCCTGGCGGCGGGCGGGCTGTTGCTGGGTGGGGTGGCGCTGCTCGTGGCGGGTGCGCTCGGGGCGGTTCCGTTGAGGGCGACCACTCGGGACGTGGCGTTCGACGGGTTCACCGTGTCGTGGTGGGTGCCCGTGGTGGTCCTGGGCGTGGTGACGGCGGCGCTGGGTTACGTCACCGGGATCGCGGCGACGCGGCGGTTGGGGTCGCGGCTGGCGTCGTTCGTGGCGTTGACCGAGGTGCTGATGGCGCTGGTGTTCGCGTGGCTGCTGCTGGCCCAGGCGCCGCGGCCGGTCCAGTTGGCCGGTGGGGTGCTGACCCTGCTCGGCGTGGTCACCGTGCGGCTCGGCGAGCGCACGACCCAAACCACCGATGATTCACACGTCAAAACGACGTGAAATGGGAAAACTTTCTCGTTGCGCCGTTTCGGGTAGCCGGACCCGCCGCCGGTCGGCGGTCTTCACGGATTTCACGGAATCGCCTACGCCAATGGTGTGCGGTGCGAGTTTGCTCACCTTGAAAGCGCGTTGTCGGCATTTCTAACCTCGGCGGCGGACCCGGCCCGACCGGTCGGGTCGACAACAAGATTCCGTTCGAGGGAGAACCATGTCCCGCATGTTGCCAGCCCTGCTCGCGACCACCGCCGCGGCACTGGCCGGCGTGTCCATGCCGGCCTCGGCGTCCGCCGCCACGACCGCGCCGACCGTTCGACTGCTGCTGAGCGTCTCCCACTCCGAGGCTGACCCGGTGCACGCCGGCACCCGTTACGGCTACTTGACCTGCGAGCCCGTTGGCGGGCTGCACGACAACCCCGCCGCGGCCTGCGCGGAACTGTTCGCGGCGGACGGTGACCTGAGCGCGACCGACCACGAGAGCAGCGTCGCCTGCACCTTGCAGTACGCGCCCGTGACGGTCCGCGCGGTCGGGTGGTACGGCGACAAGCCGGTGAACTACACGACGACGTACGGGAACAACTGCGTTTTCGCGGCGACCGCCGGCGAAATCTGGAACATCTGAATCGAATGATTCGGCGAGGGGCCTGCTGAAGACCCCTCGCCGTCATTGTTCGGAAAGCATGCGGCCGATGACGCGGGTGCCGTCGGGGAAGCGGTCCGGGTCAGGACCGGCGAAGTTGAGGCGGATGTACGCGCCCGACGGCTCCGCCGGGAACCACTCCGTGCCCGCCGCGATCAACACGCCCGCCGCCTCGCAGTCGGCCGCCAAGCGCTCCAGGTCGGTCTCGTCGGGCAGGCGCACCCACAGGTTCAGCCCGCCCGGCGGCACGTGGTCCAGGTGGGCCTGCGGCACGTTTTCGGCCAGGCTCGCCACCATCAGGTCGCGGCGGGTGCGGAGCTGGTGGCGCAGCGAGCGCAGGTGGGTGCGCCAACCCGGGTCGGTGACCACGTCCAGCGCGGCGGCCTGCAAGAACCCGCTCACGTACATGGACTCCGCCCCGCGGTCGGCCAGGATCCGGTCCCGGGCCGGGCCACGGGCGATCACGGCGGCGACCCGGATCGACGGGGACACGTTCTTGGTCAAAGACCGCAGGTAGACGACGTGCCCGGCGTCGTCCTGCACCGCCACGGGCCGCGCGGTGCTGTCGATGCCGAAGTCGTGCGCCCAGTCGTCCTCCACCAGGAACGCCGCGTGCGCCCGGACCACGTCCAAGACCCGCTGCGCCACCTCCGGCGACCACTGCGCCCCGGTCGGGTTGGCGTAGTTGGGCTGGGCGTAGAACAGCCGCGCCCCGGTCTCCTCGAACGCCCGCGCCAGCTCGTCGGGGTCCGGACCGGCCGGCCCGCCGGGCACCGGCACCACCCGCACGCCGGCCTGTACGGCGGCCAGGATCGCGCCCCAGTATGTGGGCGACTCGACCAGCACGGGCTGCCCGAACCCGGCCAGCGCCCGGAAGATCGAGCTGAGACCGCTCTGGCTGCCGGGCACCACCACGACGTCGCGCGGCGCGGGCGGGGCGACGCCGACCGGGGTGGCGCTACCCAGTTCGGTGGCGAACCACGCCCGCAGCTCGGGGTGCCCGGCCGGCTCGGACCGGGCCAGCGCGGCCTCGGACCGGGCGGCGCGGGTGAGGGCGGTGCGGACCAGGCGTTCGGGCAGCAGGGTGCGGTCCGGGTAGCCGGAGTGCAGGGCGATCGCGTCGGCCGGACCGGTGCGCATCGCGGCCGACATGGTCGGGACGCGGGCGTGCGGGGCGCGCAGTGCGCCGGTCTGCCAGCCGAAGTCGGGCGGCCGGGCGGTGCGGGCCGCGCGGACGAACGTGCCGACCCCGGGCCTGCTCTCCACCAGCCCCAACGCGCCCAGCGCCCGCAGCGCCTTCTGCACGGTCACCGGGCTCGCCCCGTACTCGGCCACCAGCGCCCGCGTGGGCGGCACCTGCGCGCCCGGCGGCGCTTGGGCGATCCACGCGCGCAGGCCGGCCACGATCCGCCCGGTGCTATCGTTGGACATGTCAGAGAACAGTAGCGCTACTCTCGTCAGAGCGACACCGCTATCCACCGGGTTGGGGTGGGGACTGCTGGGGGTGGCGGCGTTCTCGTTCACCGTCCCGTTCACCCGGATCGCCGTCGGCGCGTTCTCGCCCCTGTTCATCGGGGCGGGCCGGGCGGTCGTCGCGGCGGTGCTCGCGGCCGGGGCGTTGCTGCTGACCGGCCAGCGCCTGCCCACGGGCGTGCAGTGGGCGCGGCTGGCCGTCGTCGCGGGCGGCGTGGTGGCGGGGTTCCCGCTGCTGACCTCGTTCGCGCTCACCACCGCCCCGGCCAGCCACGGCGCGGTCGTGATCGCCCTGCTCCCGGCGGCCACCGCGGTGATGGCCGTGGTCCGGGGCAAGGAGCACCCGCCGGTGTCGTTCTGGGTCACCGCCGGGCTGGGCGCCGTGGCCGCGCTGGCGTTCGCCTCGGTGCAGGCCGGTGGTTTCGGGCGGCTGCACTGGTCGGACGCGCTGCTGTTCGGCGCGGTCCTCGCCGCCGCGATCGGGTACGCCGAGGGCGGGCTGCTGGCGCGCGAACTGGGGTCCTGGCAGACGGTGTCGTGGGCGCTGGTGCTGTCCGCGCCGCTGATGGTCGCGTTGACCGTGGTGTCGGCGGTGCGGCAGCCGCCGTCCGGGACGCCGGTGGAGTGGGCGGCGTTCGCCTACCTAGCGGTGGTCAGCATGTTCCTGGGCTTCTTCGCCTGGTACCGGGGGCTGGCGATCGGGCCGATGGCCCAGGTCAGCCAGGTGCAGTTGGTGCAGCCGGTGCTGACGATCCTGTGGGCGGCCTGGCTGCTGGGGGAGGAGTTGACGTGGCCGACCGTGGTCGGCGGCCTCGCCGTCATCGTGTGCGCGGGCACCGCCGTCCGCCGCCGAACGTCCACGAAGGACACTCGATGAGGCGGCCCGGGCCGGTGTGGAACGGCCCGGGCGGGTCGGGTCAGGCTTCGTTGGGCTTGTAGCAGTCCTTGAAACCGTCCGGCTTGGGCTGGTTGCCCGCCAGCAGGGTCACCACGTCGGACTGCTTGAGGTTCTCCGGGTAGCCGGGCCAGTCCGGCTCCTGGCCGTTGACGTGCAGTTCGTCCAGCCAGTAGCCGGACTGCCCGGCCACCTTCTCGAACTCCAGGTCGCAGCCCTTGACCCGCACGGTGGCCTCGAGGATCTTGTCGGACGTCTTGACGGTGCGCTTGCCGACCTTCTTGGACTTCTTCTTCTTGCTGTCGGACTCGCTGCGCACCTCGCCGACGTTGCTGAAGCCGGCCGCCTTCAGCTCCTCGGCGAACTTGTCGTCACTGCTGGAGCACGCCGCCAGCGCGGCGGCGCAGCCCAGGGCCAGCAGCACGGACGTGACCTTCTTGTTCATGGCGCACAGCAAACATCGGCGACCGATACGCCGTGCCCGGCTCGGCCAACCGTTACGGCGCTGTGACCGACGCGAACCGCTGCGGAGGTCGCGAACGCCAGGATCTCGGGGGCTGTCCGAGGCGGCGTAGCGGGGGCTACGCGGCGACGGGCCGTCCACAATGGGCTTGAGCTTGACGTGACTGGAAGGTCTAGCTTCGCCGGCATGACGATCACGGTGCTGGACACCTACCCGGCCATGCGCGAGATCCTGCACGCCCCGCGCGAGCAGCGGGCCGCCCTCCTCAAGGACATGCTGGAGCCGGCCGCCGGCATGTACCGGTACTTCCCCGGCGAGGTCGACCTGGTCGCGATGCACGGGATGGGCTCGGGCTTCCCGCTCGACCGCGACGAGCAGCGGTGCCTGGAGGCGTTGGCGGCGCTGCACGACGCCGACGCGTGGGGACGGATCGAACGGGCGCTGGAACGGGCGGTGGCCGTGCAACTCGCTGCCACGCCGGGGATCGCGGTGCCGGACCTGACCGTGCTCATCGTCCTCGGCGACCCCGGTGACGACCACTTCATGGGGCCGGCCCTCGGCATGACGGCCAACGGCAGCGTGACCGGGTACCTGTACCTGAACTTCTGGCCCTACCCGGAGAACCTGGCCCGGCTGGAGGCCACGGCGGTCCACGAGCTGAACCACAACCTGCGCTACGCGCCCGGCGGGGTGGTGTGGAACCCGGCGACGGTCACGGTGGGGGAGCAGGTCGTGTCCGAAGGCCTGGCCGACGCCTTCGCCCGCCGGCTCTACGGCGACGAGTTGGGCTACGCGCGCCTGGGTGTGCCGCACCTGCACGACGACGCCGTCTTCGACAAGGTCCTTTCCGGACTCGACGTGACCGGGATGCAGAACTTCGCCGCCTGGGTGCACGGTGACGCGACCGCCCTGCGCTACGGCGGCACCCCGGTGGGCCTGCCGACCGGCGCCGGCTACGCCGCGGGCAACCGCCTGGTCGACGCCTACCTCGCCGCCACCGGCCAGACCGCGGCGCAGGCCCTGCTCGCGGACAGCCGTGAGGTCATCGACACCGCGCTCCGCTCCCTCTGACCAAGAGGTTTGCGCGTCCACGAAGGTCCCGTTGGAAGTCGCGCCGGAGTTCCTGGTATTCGCGCGAGAGCGCATCGACAAATGTTCGGGAGTCCGTACGAGAAGATTTTCACAGATTCTTCGCCGACCTGGAACGACCACCTGCCGAGAATGCTTCGTCGGGCCGAACGGGCCGTGTTGACACGGTTCGAAGTGCGCTTTTAGAGTCGCTGGCATCGGGGGAAATGCGACTCGCTGGGGGACATTGCGCAATGGCGCGTACACCGGAACACGGCCGCTCGCCCCGGCCTTTCGGTCACCTCCGGGGAACTCCCTCCTCCCGCGCCCACTGCCGCGGAGCTGACGCGGTGCCGTTGTCGGCGCGTTTATCGCGTCCGTGACCGCGCGGGTCGCACCGCGCCCAGGCAGCAGTTCCACTCAAGACCCGGAGGTCGGCATGTCACTGGACGAGTACGTGCTCTCGGTCCTCGGACCGGCGACGGACAGGGCGGGGTTCGCCAGCCACAGCTTCATCGCGCTCGGCGGTGACTCGCTGCGGGCCATGCGGTTGACCGCCCTGGCCCAGGAACAGCTCGGGCTGCGGCTGTCCGTGGCGGAACTGCTGTCGTCCACCCCGCTGGGCACCGTCCTGGCCAACGCGGTCGGCGACGCGCGGCCCGCGCCGGCGGCCGAAGCGCCGACAGCGGCGCTGACCCCGACGCAGCGCGGCATGTGGCTGATCGAGAACGTCCTGGGCGGCTCGACCTACAACCTGGTCTTCACGTCCCACGTGGACAGCGGCACGCTGGACCGCGAGGTCTTCGCCCGGGCCGCCCAGGCCACCACGGCCCGCCACGCCACCCTCCGCACCGTGCTGCGCGAGCAGGACGGCGAGGTCAAACCGGTCGTGCTGGACGAGACCGTGCCGGACATCGTCGACATCGCCCACGACGGCCCCGACTTCGCCGAGTTCGTCCGCGCCACCGCCGCCGACCACGGCCGCGTCCCCTTCGACCTCACCGCCGCGCCCCCGGTGCGCTACCTGTTCATCAGCGGCGCTCGGGAGCAGGCAGTCGTGCTGGTCGCCCACCACGTCCTGCTCGACGGCTGGGCGGTCGGCCTGCTGCTGACCGAGCTGTTCGACAACTACAAAGCCCTCAAGGCCGGCGAACCGCTCAACACGACACCCGCGCCGACCACGGAAGCGCTGCTTCGCCGCCACGAGCAGGACCGCGCGAGCGGCGAGTGGGACCGCCTCGCCGAGTTCTGGCTCAAGCACCTCGACGGCGTGCCCACCGTGCTCGAAGTCCCCACCGACGCGCCCCGCCCGACCGTGCAGGACCCGGCGGGCGAACGCATCCCGCTCGACCTCGACGCCGAGCTGAGCACCCTGGTCGAGGCCCGCGCCAAGGACCTGGGCATCACCACGTTCGCCCTGCTCCTGGGCTCGTACGGCCTCGCGCTGAGCCGCTGGACCGGCGTGGACCGGCTGCTGGTCGGCGTGTCGCTCTACGGCCGCGACACCGCCGAGCTGGCCGACCTGGTCGCGGTCGCGGGCAACCTGGTGCCGGTCCTGGTCGAGGTCGACGACGACGCGCCGGCGGCGGACTACCTGCGCGCGGTGCAGGACTCGCTGGCGCGCAGCATCGAGGCGGGCGCGCTGCCGTTCGACGAGCTGGTCACCCGGCTGGGCGTGGAGCGCGGGCTGAGCGCGCACCCGCTGGTGCAGGTGTCCTTCGGCATGCACGACCAGCTCGTGCCGCAGCGCGTCGAGGCCGGTGACGTGGTGCTGCGGGTCGAGGAGGGCCACGGCGGCGGCGCCCAGTTCGACCTGTCGCTGCTGTTCGGCCGGTCCCGCCCGACGCTGGGCGCGCAGCTGGAGTTCGCCACCGCGCTGTGGGACGCCGCCGACGCGCGGGCGTTCCTCGACGACTACACCACCGCCGTCCGGGAACTGGCCACGGCCACCGGTCGCCTGGAGGACCTGCGCTGCCTGTCAGCCGACCGCAAGGCCGTGCTCGACGCGGTCAACCAGACCCGCCGTGAGTTCCCGGAGACCACCGCGGACGGCCTGTTCCGTGCGGCCGTGCAACGCACGCCGGACGCCATTGCGGTCCGGGCAGGCGATCTGGAGCTGACGTACGCGCAGCTCGCGGGCGCGGCGGCCGAGCAGGCCCGGCGGCTGCGGGAACTCGGCGTCGGCCGCGGTGACCGGGTGCTGGTGGCGCTGGACCGGTCGATCGCCGAGGTCGTGGCCGTGCTGGGCATCGCGTGGGCGGGCGCGGCGTACGTCGGCGTGGACCTGGGGCAGCCCGAGGCGCAGGTCCGGCACATCCTGGCCAAGGCCGCGCCCAAGGCCGTCCTGGCCACCGCGGACGTCTCCCACTTGGGCGTGCCGACCTGCGCGACCTGGGAGCCCACCTGGGAGTCCTCCGACGCCGAGCCCGCCGAGACCGGGCCGGACGACCTGGCCTACATCGCCTTCACCTCCGGCTCCACCGGCCTGCCCAAGGGCGTCGCCGTGCCGCACCGGGCGGTCGTGCGGCTGGTGCACGAGCCCGACTTCGTCCACTTCGGACCCGAGGACCGGGTGCTGCGGCTGTCCCCGCTGGCCTTCGACGCCTCCACGCTGGAGCTGTGGGGGCCGCTCGCGGGTGGCGCGGCGCTGGAGGTGCACCCGGCCGGGCTGCCCTCGCCCAGCGAGCTGAGCGGGTTCCTGCTGGAACGCGGCGTCACCGTCGCGTGGCTCACCGCGGGCCTGTTCCGGCTGGTCGAGGAGTTCGCGCCGGCCGGGCTGGGCGGGCTGCGGCAGCTGATCACCGGCGGCGACGTCGTCCCGCACGCCCACGTGGCGCGGGTGCTGGAACGCCACCCCGGCATCGTGGTGACCAACGGCTACGGCCCCACCGAGAACACCACGTTCACCACCACGCACTCGGTGACGTCGCTGGCGGAGGTGGACGGCCCGCTGCCCATCGGCACCCCGTTGCCCGGCACGCGCGTGCACGTCCTGGACCGGCGCCACCGCGTCGTGCCGCCGGGCGCGGTCGGCGAGCTGTACGCGGCCGGCGAGGGCTTGGCGCACGGCTACGTGGACGACGAGGCCGAGTCGGCGCGCGGGTTCGGCCACTTCTCCCCGGACGTCCCGGACCGCCTCTACCGCACCGGTGACCTGGTCCGGATCGACCGGGCGGGCCGGCTGCGCTTCCTGGGCCGCCGCGACGACCAGGTGAAGCTGCGCGGGTTCCGGATCGAGCTGTCCGCGATCGCCGACGTGCTGGTCGCCGACCCGCGGGTGCGCGACGCGGCCGTGGTGGTCACTGACGGGGACAGCGCCGACAAGCGCCTCCTGGCTGCGATCGTGCCTGCTCAGGAGGTGGGCACCGACGTGCTGCGCGACCTGGTCGCCGACCGCCTGCCCGCGTACATGGTGCCCAGCCTGTGGGCCGTGGTGGACCGGCTCCCGGTGACCGGCAACGGCAAGGTCGACCGCCGCGCCCTGGCCGCCGTCGCCGCGCCCGCCGGGCAGCGCGTCGCCACTCCTGCCGCGAACCCGCTGGGCACCGCGCCGTCGCTGTTCGCCCGGGTGCTGGACAAGCCCGTCGAGCTGACCGCCGAGACCGACTTCTTCACCGTGGGCGGCAACTCCATGGGCGCGGTGAAGCTGCTCCGGCTGATCCGCGACGAACTGGGCGTTTCGGTGCGACTGCGGGACTTCCTGCTCGCGCCGACCCCGGCCGGGCTGAACGAGCTCATCCAGGCGGCGAAGTCGTGACCGGGGCGGTCCGGGACGACGTCCGCGGCATGGAGTGGGACGACGGGCTGGAGTGCTGGGTCGTGTCCGACCCGGCCGTGGCCCGCGTCGTGCTCAACCACCAGGGGTTCTCGTCGCAGACGTCCAAGCGGCTGGGCGAGTTGTACATGACCGAGGAGTCGAGGTGGGAACACCGGGCGCTGACCGAGTTCCTGCGCCTGTGGTTCGTGCACACCGACGGCGAGGAACACGCGGCGCTGCGCAAACCGATGCAGCGCCTGTTCTCCGCGTCCTTCACGCGCTCGCTGGCCGGGCGCGTGGAGGAGATCGTGGACGCGTGCCTGGAGGACCTGGCCGCCGACCCGGCGCACGATGCCGTGCCGACCGTGGCGGAGGGCGTGTCCGGGCGGGTGATGGGTCACATCGTCGGCGTGCCGCAGGAACCCGCGGTGCTGCACACCTGGTCGAAGACGTTGTCGGGCTTCATCGCCGCCATGTACCGGCGCGACCACGCCGAGGCCGCGCACCGGGTGATGCTGGAGATGACCGAGGCCCTGTCCACGTCACCGGCGCTGGACGGCTTCCCCCGCGACACTCCCGAGGACCGCGCCCGCACCACGGCGACCTGGTCGATGATCCTGTTCGGCGGCCTGGAAACCACCGCGTCCCTGATCGGCTCGTGCCTGCTGGCCGTGCTCGACGACCCGGCCTTGTGGGAACGCGTGGTGGCCGACCGCCCAGGCGAAGTCGAGTCGTTGGTCGAATCCGTGCTGGAGAAACGCCCTCCGCTGCGCAACGTGGGCCGTGTCGTCGCAGCGGACATGGAGTTCGAGGGCCTGTCGTTGCGGGAAGGCGACCTGGTCCTGGTCTCCCTGGCCGGCGGCGGCCTGTTCGACACCGACCTGAACGACCTGGCCCCCGTCGCCGAACGAGCCGACCGCCACCTGGTCTTCGGCCACGGCGCGCACTACTGCATCGGCGCACCCCTGGCCAGGCTGGAGGCGGCGACCGTGCTCCGCCGCTTCGCCCGCCGCTTCCCACGCGCCGCGTTGGCCGACAACGCCGTGGAATGGGGCCCGAACCTGGCGTACGTCGGCCTGGACCACCTGTTTTTGGCCGTGGACGGAAAACCGGCACCATGATCACGACCGTTCACGTGCACAGGGGAGAGGCATGAAGTATCGGAAGATCGGCACCGACCCGCAGCGCCGGCGCGAAGTCAGCGTGCTGGCGTTGGGCGCGATGCTCTTCGGCACGGTCGTCGAGGAGGAACGGGCCTTCGCGGTGCTGGACCGCTTCGTCGAGGCCGGCGGCACGTTCCTCGACACCGCCAACAACTACGCGTTCTGGGTCAACGGCACCCGGGGCGGCGAGAGCGAGGCGTTACTGGGCCGGTGGCGGCGCAGCCGGGGCATCACCGACGAGGTCGTGATCGCGACCAAGCTCGGCGGCCGGCCGAAGACCCCGGGCCGGGACTTCTTCAACCTGGAAGGCCTGACCCCCGAGGCGATCCGCACGTCGTCCGCGCGGAGCCGCGAGAACCTGGGCGTGGAGCGGCTGGACCTCCTGTACGCCCACACCGACGACCTCACCGTGCCGCAGGAGGAGATCGTCAAGACCTTCGCCGAGTTGGTGGCGGACGGGACGGTGTCCATGCTGGGCGCCAGCAACCACTGGTCGTGGCGCTTGGAACGCTGGCGTTCCCTGGCTGCGGAGGCCGGGTTGCCCTCGTACGAAGTCCTCCAGTACCACCACACCTACCTGCGGGCGCGTGGTGACATCCCGGGCCGGCGGTCGAAGGACGGCGACCAGGGCCTGTTCAGCGCGGAACTGATGACCTACCTCCGCGACCGGCCGGACCTGACCCTGGTGGCCTACACGCCTTTGCTGTCGGGTGCTTACGTGCGCGAGGACCGGCCTTTGGGCGAGTTGCACGACCACGCGGGCACCAAGGCCCGTTTGGCGGCCTTGCACGAGGTGGTCCGGGATACGGGCGCCACCGCCAACCAGGTGGTGCTGTCGTGGATGATCGGCGGGGACCTCCCGGTGATCCCGCTCATCGGCGCTTCCTCCGTGGAACAGCTGGACGAAAGCCTCGAAGCGGTCGAGCTGGAATTGACCGCGGACCAACGAGCCCTCATGGACTCTGCTCACTGACCAGCGCCGGCAAAGGCCGCCGAGGACTCCCCGGCGGCCTTTGCCGGCGCGGATCAACCGTTGATGACCACACTGTCCTCGAAGTTGAGCACGTTATCCACGACCACCGAAATCACCGAAACGCCGATGACGTTGTCGTTGAGCAACCGGCTGTTCTGGTCGGTGGCGGGTTGATCGGGGTCGGCGCCGGCGATGCCGGGGCCGGCGAGCAGGGCCAGGGCGGTCAGCCCCGTGGCCGCCGCCGTGGCGAGCATGCGTCGCATGTCAAGTCTCCTTCCCGTTGTGCCTGGCCCACCGATGGGGTAGCCGCCGGAAAGGTCGGGTATCGCCACCGACGCCTCGTCACCCGAAGGGGTACAAGAGTCGAACGCTAGCCCGGCCGCGTGTCCGTGAGCCGCGTTTCGATCGCGTTCAGCACGTGGGCCACGCCCTCGGGTGCGAAGAAGTGGCCACCGGCGATCAGGTCATGTGTGAAAGTCGAAACAGTTTCCCGGCTCCACGCCGCCATTCGTTCCGGCGACGCCTCTTCGTCATCCACGCCGGAGAACACGTGCAACGGCACGTCCAAAGCCGGCCGGGGCGGCGGTCCGGACGTGGCCACCACCGTCAGGTCGGCGCGCAACGCGGGCAGGAACAGTTCCAGCAGGTCCGGGCGCTCGAACACGATCGGTGGGGTGCCGCCCAGGTCCCGCAGGTACTGCACCAGGGCGTCGTCCGACTCGTCCCAGCCCCGCACCCGCGTCATCAACGCGGGCGCGGCACTGGACGCCACGAACAGCGACAGCGGCAGCGGGCCGCCCAGGGCGCGCAGGGCGTGGGTCAGCCAGAGCGACACCCGTGCCCCCATGCTGTGCCCGTAGAACGCGAAAGGCACGTCCAGCACGGGCGACAGCACGTCCACCAGTTCGGCCACCAACGGACCCATGCGCGTGTGCGGGTCCTCGTCCGACCTGGTGTCCCGGCCCGGCAACTGCACCGCCACCACCGACACGTCCGCCGGCAACCGCTTCGGCCAGTCGCGGAACATCGCCGTCGTGCCGCCCGCGTAGTGGAAGCACACCAGCCGGACCCGGCCCGTGGCGGGTCCGAAGTAGCGCAACGCCCGCTCCCGGCGGGTCAGCAGGTCAGGCACGGCGCTTCGCCGTGATCGGCACGTGCTTGTAGCCGGACACGAAGTTCGACACCAGGCGTTCCGGCTTGCCGGCGGGCGCGAAGCCCTCGTACTGGGCCAAAAGCTCTTCGAACAACGTGCGCAGGGTCACCCGGGCGACGCTGTGGCCGACGCAGTAGTGCGGACCGATGCCGAACGCCAGGTGCTTGTTGGGCTTGCGCCGGATGTCGAACGTCTCGGAGTTCGGGAACTCCGCCTCGTCCCGGTTCGCCGCGCCCAGCCACACCACGACCGCCTCGCCTTCGGCGATCTTGGTGTCCCGCACCACGACGTCCTGCGTGGCGTACCGCAGCATGTGGTTGACCGGCGAGGCCCAGCGCAGCGCCTCCTCGACGGCCGTGACGCCGACCTCGGGGTCGGCCGCCCACTGGGGCAGCACGTCGGTCTCGATGAACTCGGCCATCACGTAGTTCGGGGCGTGCGGGGTGGTGACGTTCGCGCCCAGCAGGAGGCTGTAGCAGTTCGACACGATCTCTGCGGACGACATGTGCCGGCCCTCGAACCGGGTGTTGATCAGCACGCTGATCAGGTCGTCGCCGGCGTTCTCGCGGCGGAACCGGACCAGGTCCTGGAAGTAGGCGAACAGCTCGCGGTGCGCCACGTGCAGGGTCGCGTCGCGGCTGCCTTCGTCCTGGTACTCCGGGTCGTCGGCGGCGATGCAGATCGTCGTGAGGCGGCTCAGCCACGGCCAGTCCTGTTCCGGCAGGCCCATCATGGTGCCGGTCACCGACATCGGCATGGCCAGCATCGCCTGGCCCCAGTCGAACACGCCGCCGTCGCCGATCGGCGCGATCAGGTCGCCGACCAGTTCGCGGATGGTGTCGCGCTGCCGGTCCACCGCCTTGACCGCCAGGGCCTTCTTCAGGCGCGCCTGCATGATCGTGTGCCGGGGCGGGTCGGTCACCGCGAGCTGCTGGCCGCCCGCCGGGTCGTCCATGCCGAGCAGTTCCAGCATGGTGCCGCGCTCGGAGGTGAACAGATGCGTGTTGCGCAGCACGAAATCGGTTTCCTTGAAGTGCACGACGTTCCAGAAACCGCGTTCGTCGTCCACCTGGTGCCAGCTCAACCCGTCCTGCGCGCGCAGCTCCCGCCACACCGCGTGCGCGTCGCCGTCGCTGTACAGGTGGGGGTCGACCAGATCGGTGTCGGCTGCGTGCACCGGGCATCCGGAAACGGTCGCGTTGTGGACGGGCATGACCGGTGTCCTCATCGTTCGGGAGACAGCCATCCGGCGGACTCCTGGTCGGTGGGCGGTCGGCGTGAGGGCCGGGGGCGGGGTTTTCGCCGCACGCCGGCAATGGCCCCGCCGAATCCGGCGGGCGCCGCAACGCGCGATTGTCGAGGTCGTTCCCGCACTTCGACGTGCGGGACCGGGTGAACGTGCACGGCTGGAGGCCGAGCGCCTATGGACAGGCGCCGGCCACTGCCACGTCAACCCCCATGTGAACCCCTGAACGAACGCCCCAGAACGAACTCCCCAGTCCCCTCGCCGCGGGCTCGACACGTGGTCGTGCCCCACGGCAAGCCAGTCAAGCACCACGTTCGCGAAAGCGTCAACCGGGCCGGGTTCGGTACCGAAGTGTGGACGTCCAAATAGGACTTGAATTGCCGAAGCAGTGCGCTTGACGGAACTCGGCGGCTCTGCCTACGGTCCATTCGGCGGCCCGCGGAACGGGCTCGCGAACGGCACCGGGCCATTCTCGCCCGAGTGGAATCCATTGGGGGAACTCATGCGATCGTTGCCGGATGCGCGCGCCCCGGAGGCGCCTGGCGCCTGGCACCCGGCGACACCCACGCAGCAGGGCCTGTGGATTCTCGACCGGATCGAACGTCTGCGACCGAGCTATCTGTTGCCGACCGTCCTCGAATTCACCGGACCCCTCGACTGTGAAATGTTGACTGCGGCGGTGGACCGCGCGCTGGGTCGCCATCCCGCGTTGCGCTCGCGGTTCCGGCTGGACGCGGCCGCACGGCGCGTGGAGTACCGCACCGACGGGTCCCCGCCCGAGGTCGGGTTCACCGACGCGGTCGCCGACGGCTGGACCGCCGAGGAGATCGAGCGCCTGGTGGAAGCCTTGTGCTACACGCCGTTCGAGCTGGCCGAGGAAGCCCCGGCGCGGGCCGAGGTGATCCGCCTCGACGCCGACCGCACGCTGCTCGTGCTGACGGTGCACCACATCGTGTTCGACGGCGTGTCCCGGCAGTTGCTGGTGGAGGAGATCGGCACCACCTACCGGGCCTTCGCCCGCGGCGCCCAGCCGGACCTGCCGACCCCGCCCCACCCGGTGCTGGTGCAGGACGGCCCGGCCGACGACGAGGGGTTCGCCGAGCGGGTCGCGGGTGTGGTGGACCGGCTGCGCGGCGCGCCGACCACGATCGCGCTGCCCTACGACGGCGACCCGGAAGACCCCGAACTCTCCTTGATCGGCGCCACGGCGGAGACCCTGCTGGACGCCGACCTCACCGCGGCCGTGCTCGAATTGTCCACACAGGAGGGTTGCACCGCGTTCATGACCGGTGTGGCGCTGCTGGCCGCCACGTTCGCCCGCACCACCGGGCAGACCGACTTCCTGTTCGCCGTCGTCTGGCCCGGCCGCGACGACCCGGCCGCCGCCGACGTGATCGGCATGTTCATGACCACCCTGGTGCTGCGCGTCCAGCTCGGCGCCGACACCACGTGGCGGGAACTGCTGCGCACCGCGCGCACCGCGGGCATGGAGACGTTCATCGACTCGGACGTGCCGCTGGACGCGATCGCCGCCGCGCTGGACCCCGACCGCGACTTGGCCCGCCCGCCGCTGACCCCGGTCCTGGTCAACCTGGCCGAACCGGCGCAGCCGCTCGAACTGGCCCCCGGCGTGGTCGGCCGCTTCCAGCCGCTGCGCCCCGAGTACAGCAAGTGGGACCTGGCGCTGTTCGTCCGCGTGGACACCACCACCGGGCGCGACCGGCTCGAACTGTCCCTGAACCACCCGGCGGAGCTGTTCACCGCGGCCACGACGGACAAGATCCTGGCCGCCCTGCGCCGCAGCGCCGCCGACCTCGCACGCGACCCGGAGGAAAAAGTGCTGAACCAGCCCGCCGCTCCCCAGACCGACCTGGACGACCCCGCCGCGCGGCTGGGCCTGGTCCGGTCCGTCTGGCAGGAGGTCCTCGACACCGAGCACGTGGACGACGACGTCAGCTTCTTCGACGCGGGCGGCGACTCCCTGCGGCTGGTGATCCTGGTCGAGCGGCTCAGCCAGGCGTCGGGCCGGACGCTGCGCACCGTCGACCTGTTCCGCGCCGGCACCGTGCGCGGCCAGGCCGACCTGCTCGCCGCACCCGCCGAGACCGCGACCGCGGGTCGGGGCAGCAGCCGAGACCGCCTGCTGGGCGCGGCCCGCGACCGCCGCACCGACCGGAGCTGACCGGCCCGCCCCACGAGAGTGAAACCGGTGGCACGCCTGAGGATGGGGGACGAGGTGACCAACACCGAGAACGCGGTCGCGGTCGTCGGCATGGCCTGCCGGCTGCCCGGCGCGAACGACATCGGGCAGTTCTGGGAGTTGCTGCGCGACGGCGTCGAGGGCATCACCCGGTTCGACGTCGAGGACCTGGTGCGGAACAAGGGCGCCGACCCGGCCGACGTGAGACAGCCGAACTTCGTGCCGGCCAAGGGCGTCATGGCCGACTCGGCGGACTTCGACTGGTCGTTCTTCGGCTACAGCCGCGCCGAGGCCGCGGGGATCGACCCCCAGCAGCGGGTGTTCCTGCAGACCGCGATGTCCGCTTTGGACGACGCCGGCCTGGACCCGACCCGGTTCGACGGCTGGATCGGCGTCTACGCGGGTGCGGACCGCACGCACTCCGGCACCGGCGTCGAGCTGAGCCCGCTGGCCCGGCTGATCGGGCTGGAGAAGGACCACGTCGCCACCCGCGTCGCCTACAAGCTCGGCCTGCGCGGCCCGGCGGTGACCGTGCAGACGTCGTGCTCGACCTCGCTGGTCGCCATCCACATGGCGGTGCAGAGCCTGATCGCGCGCGAGTGCGACGCGGCGCTGGCCGGCGGCGTGGCCGTGTCGCCCAAGGGCGAGTGGGGTTACTGGCACGAGCCGGGCGGTCCGCTGTCCGCCGACGGGCACTGCCGGCCGTTCGACGCGAGCGCCACCGGCACCGTGCCCAGCGAGGGCGTCGGCGTGGTCGTGCTCAAGCGCCTGGCGGACGCGCTGGCCGACGGCGACCGGATCGCGGCGGTCGTGCTCGGGTCGGCGCTGAACAACGACGGCGCGGAGAAGATGGGTTACACCACCCCGTCCATCCCCGGGCAGCGCGACGTCATCCGCTATGCGCAGAAGCTCGCCGGGGTGAACGCGGCCGACATCGACTACGTCGAGGCACATGGCACCGCCACCCCGATCGGCGACCCCGTCGAGGTGCAGGCGCTGACCGAGGCGTTCCGGATGTCCACCGACGAGACCGGGTTCTGCCTGATCGGCGGGGTGAAGGGCAACCTCGGGCACACCAGCGCGGCGGCGGGCGTGGCGGCGTTCATCAAGACCGTGCTGATGCTCGAACACGGGGAAGTGGTGCCCAGCCTGCACTTCGAGTCCCCGAACCCGTTGCTGGACCTCGACGGCACGCCGTTCCGGGTGTGCACGGAGCACGGGCCGTGGCCGGACCGGGGCACGCGGATCGCGGCGGTGAGTTCGTTCGGCGTGGGCGGTACCAACGCGCACGTCGTGCTCCAGCAGGCGCCCGAACGGGAGCCGGTGGAACCGCGGTCGGGCGGGACGGTGCTGCCCCTGTCGGCGGCGACCCCGGAAGCTCTGGCCAAGCTCCGCACCGATCTGGCCGAGGCCGTGCGCACCGAACCCGACCTGCACGCCGTGGCGCGGACGTTCGCCGAACGGCGTCAGCACAAGCACCGCCAAGCGATCGCGGTGTACGGCCCCGCACAGGCCTCCGAAGCCCTGGCCACCGCCGGTGACCCGGGCGAACCGAGGCCGCTGGGCAAGGTTGCCTTCCTCTTCCCCGGCCACGGCACCCTGCGCTACAACGCCGGCGCGCCCGCCTACCGGCTGCTGCCCGGCTTCCGCCGCTGGTTCGACGAGATCCGGGACGCGGTGCGCGAGCGGTGCGGGGTGGACCTGACGCCGGTCGTGGCGGAGGTCGACGGCGGGCCGGAGTGGTTCGACGAGGGCACCAACCAGCAGCTCGGCCTGTTCGCCCTGGGCTACGCGCTGGGCCGGCAGCTCATGGACTGGGGGATCACGCCGGTCGGGTTGTTCGGCAACAGCATCGGCGAGTTCGCGCCGGCCGCGCTGGCCGGGGTGTGGTCGCCCGGCGGCGCCGCCGCCCTGGTGCACGAACGGGCGCAGGCGGTGTGGCAGGCGGCTCCGCCCGGCCGGATGGTCGCGGTCAACGGCACCGCCGAGGAGGTGCTGCGGCGGATCGGTCCGGGCAGCGCGGTCGAGGTGTCCGTGATCAGCCGCGGCGGTGTGGTGCTGTCCGGCCCGATGTCCGATGTGGACCGACTTGTGGACGGGGACGCGTTGGCAGGGCTGGATCTCCGGATGCTGGCCGTCGACCGGCCCGGGCACTGTGCGGCGATGCTACCCGCGGCGGAGATCCTGCACCGGGTGGTCGCCGGCACCGAGGCCAAACCCGCCGAGCTGCCGCTGGTGTCCAACACCACGGGCACGTGGGCCGACCCGGACGCGGTCGCCGGCCCCGACTACTGGGCCCACCAGCTCGCCCGGCCCGTCCTGCTCGACGCGGGCGTGGAAACCCTGATGGACGCGGGCGTCGACACGTTCCTGGAGTTGGGTCCCGGCGCGACGATGCTGGGCACGGTCCGCTGGAACGCGCGCTGGGACAGCACCAAGACCGGTGTGCCGCTCCTGGGTCGGGCCGAGGACGGCGAACTGGGGCTGCTGCGGGCGCTGGGCGTGCTGTGGGAGCGCGGGGTGGACGTGCTGGGCGAGACGGTGTTCGCGGGTGAGCGGCCCGTGCGCCGCTCCCTGCCGCCGCACCCGTTCCTGGGCACCGACCCCAACGCCGACCAGCCCGCCCCGGTCGTCCTGAAGGCCAAGGCACGGCCGACCCCCGTGCTCGGGGACTCGGTGCGCCCGGTGCTGGAACGGCTGTGGACCAAGGCCCTGGGTCAGCCGCCCGCCTCCGACGCCGACCACTTCTACGGGCTCGGCGGCGAGTCCCTGATCGCGCTGAACATGATGAGCCGGTTGCGCGAGGAGGCCGGGATCTCGTTGTCCCTGGCCGAGTTCTCCCGCGAACCCACGTTCGGGCGGCTGGTCGAACTCGCCGAGCGGGACCGGCCGAAGACCCCCGCCGCGCCGCTCCCAGTCCGGGCCGTGCGGCTGCGCGAGGGCATGGGACGACCGCTGTTCCTGGCCGCCGACGCCGCCGGCACCGCGATGAGCTACCAGGCACTGGCCGACGCGCTGACCACCGACCGCCCGGTGTACGGGCTGGAACCGGACTCGGGCGCCCGGTCGGTGGAGAAGTCGGCGGCGCAGCACGTGGACGCGTTGCTGGCGGTCCAGCCCGAAGGTCCGTACACGCTGGGCGGCTGGTCGTTCGGCGCGGTGGTGGCGCACGAGATGGCGCGGATCTTGGTCTCGCGCGGCTTCGAGGTGGACGTGCTGCTGTGCCTGGACGCCTTCGTGCCCGGCCGGGTCGGGGTGCCGATCGGGCTGGACCTGGAGTTCCTGTACAGCCACGCGTGGATCCAGGCGGCCGGCGCGCTGAACATCGGCGAGATCGGCCGGCAGGTGCGGCGCAACCCGGCGCTGCGCAAGCTGTTCCTGGACAAGGCCCGCGTGCTCGCCACCTACCGGCCGCGCCCGGTGGACTGCCCGGCCGTGGTGTTCAAGGTGGACACGGGCGCGCGCGGCGCGGCCAAGCTCACCGCCCGGCTGGCCCCGCTGTACCGCGGCGGCGTGCGCGTGCGGCCGGTGCCGGGGAACCACTGGTCGGTGCTGACCGAGCCGCACGTGCACCGGCTCGCCGAAGAGTTGCAAACCACGTTGCCCGGCCAGGCGCCGGCCCGGAATGAGGTCGTGGATGTCCACTGAACAACGCGAGAACACCCCGGCCGACCCGGGACCCGCGACCGCCACCACCACGGCGACCGCGGAACCGACCGAGCCGACCGCGCGCGCCGCCGAGCCGCCCGCCCCCGCCGCGGAGCCGGCCGCGCCCGACGCCACCGCGGACGCGCCCGAGAAGCCGTTGATCAAGAACCGGGACTTCCAGGCGCTGTGGAGCAGCGAGGCGTTCGCCGCGGTCGCCAAGGAGACCGCCGAGATCGCCTACCCCCTGCTGATCCTGGCCACCACCGGCTCCGCGCTCTACGCGGGCATCGTCGGCTCCGCCCAGCTGATCACGGCGAGCGTCATGTCCATCCCCGGCGGCACCCTCGCCGACCGCCTGGACCGCCGCCTGCTGCTCATCGGCTGCAACCTGGTCCGGGTCGTGCTGCTCGCCCTGTTCGGCCTGCTGATCTTCACCGACAGCGCGTCCATGCCGGTGATCTTCGGCATCGCCCTGGCCTCCGCGGTGTGCTTCGGCATCTCGCAGCCCGCCGGCCTGGCCGCGATCAAGGCCCTGGTGCCCGCCTCCCAGCTCACCCAGGCCACCGCGCAGAACCAGATCCGGTACTTCGGCGCCACCATGGCCGGCCCGCCGATCGGCGGCGCGCTGTTCGGCGTGGCGCGGGCGTTCCCGTACCTGGCGTCCGCGGTCGGCTTCCTGATCTCGACTGTCCTGCTGCTCTTCGTCCGCAAGCCGATGCAGATCGAGAACAAGGACCAGACCAAGGAGAAGCGGGGCACCGCCGAGGGGTTCCGGTTCCTGTTCAAGCAGCCGATCCTGCGCCCGCTGATCATCTGGATCATGGGGTCGAACATGGCGTTCACCCACTCCGGCATCTTCCTGGCGCTGATCGCGACCGCGCAGACCCGGGGCGCGTCGGAGTCGTTCATCGGCGCGACGCTGGCCATGGCCGGGGTCGGCGGACTGGTCGGGTCGCTGGTCGCGGGCTGGGTGTTCAAGAAGGTCAAGCCGTCGGTGATCGTGCTGTGCGGCGCGTGGGTCGGCCCGGTGGTGGCGGTCCTGCTCGCGGTGACGCCGGGCGTGATCCCGCTGGGCATCATCGTGACGCTGGTGTTCATCCGCGGCCCGATCATCAGCACGCTGTTCCTGTCCTACCTCGCCGCCGTCGCACCGGACAAGGTCCAGGGCCGGGTGCTGGGCGCGGTGTTCTTCATGTCCATGAGCGCGGCCCCGCTCGGCGTGTTCGTCGTGGGCGCGGTGTTCGACCTGGCCGGCTCGACGTGGGTGTTCGTGACGATGTGCCTGATCTCGGGGGTGGCCGCGCTGCCGACCCTGTCCAAGCGCATCCGCACCCTGCCCCGCCCGGAAGCAGTGGCCGTATGACCGTCATCGGAGGAGATGCGATGAGCACCGGAGCTTCGTCCGGCGTCGAGTACGAGAAGCTGCCGCCGGAGTTCTTCACCGAGCCCAACCCGAACCGGCACGCCGACAACGCCGCGCTGCGCTCGAAGTGCCCGGTGCACCAGGTCAACCACCCGGTCGGCGCCGAGGCGTACGTGGTCATGGACTACGAGACCGTGAGCAAGATGTTCTCCGACCCGCGGCTGTCCAAGAGCGTGTCGAAGGCGCCCGCGTGGTGGCAGGACCTGCTCAAGGACTCCAGCCCGATCCTGATCAAGAACATGCTCACCGCCGACGCCCCCGAGCACACCCGGCTGCGCAAGCTGGTGGCGCAGGCGTTCACCCCGCGCAAGATGCGGGAGCTGCGGCCGAAGATCCAGCAGACGTGCGACGAGCTGATCGACGCGTTCGGCGAGGGCGGAGCGGACCTGTTCACCGAGTTCGCGCTGCTGCTGCCGCTCAAGGTGATCTGCGAGTTCTTGGGCGTGCCCTTCGAGGACCGCGACAAGCTGCACGAGTGGGGCTTGTACCTCAGCGGCGCGCCCTACCACACCGACGAGGAGAACGCCAAGCTCAAGTGGGCCAGCGACAGCATGGAGCAGTACCTCAGCGACCTGCTGGCCCGCCGGCGCGCCGAGGGCCTGGGCGAGGACCTGGTGAGCGTGCTGATCCGCGCGGCGGACGAGGACGGCCGGTTCACCAACGACGAGCTGGTGTCCACGCTGGTCCTGCTCATCAACGCCGGCCACAAGACCACGGCGAACCTGATCTGCAACGGCATGGAGGCGCTGTTCGCGCACCCGGACCAGCTGGAGCTGCTGCGGTCCGACCCGGAGCTGGCGCCGAACGCGATCGAGGAGTTCCTGCGCTACGAGTCCCCGGTGTACCGGGGGACTTTGCGGGTGGCGGCGGAGGACATGGAGCTGCACGGGGTGCCGATCGGCAAGGAGTCCTTCGTACACCTGATGATCAGCTCCGCCAACCGCGACCCGGAGGTCTTCGAGGACCCGGACCGCCTGGACATCCGGCGGTCGAACATCCGCCACTTCTCGTTCGGGCACGGGGCGCACTTCTGCCCGGGCTCGCCGTTGTCGCGGCTGGAGGGCGAGATCGCGTTCAACACCCTGTTGCGGCGGTTGCCGGACATCGCACTCGGTGTGCCGCACGAGGAAGTCGCCTGGCTGTACGACAACTCCGTGGGGCGCGGGGTGACCAGCCTGCCGGTGACCTTCACGACGAAGCTGCCCGCCTAGCAGCCGAAGGCCGGGCGCGAAGCGCGAAGTTTTTGCGCGCAGCGCGTTCCGCGCGCCGCGCGGGGGCTCTTGCGGGGACGGCCCGGGTGGGGGTGGGTGGGTGGAACGACAAACCCCGGCCTCAGGCCGGGAGGAACAAACTCCCGAAGCCGACCCCGCAGCCCGGCCCCGAGGCCGCCGGTCCTCTCCACTGCGGAGCTGCCAAGCTGGGCCGGCCTTGATCAGCACAACCTCTTGGAGCACCACATGAGCGACACCCCCGTCACCCTGATCACCGGCGGCGGCAGCGGGATCGGCGCGGCCACCGCCCGGCAGCTGCTGGCCAAGGGGCAGCGGGTGGCCGTGGTCGGGCGCGGCAAGGAACGGCTGGACACCTTCGCCAAGGAGGCCGGCGAGCCCGACGAGCTGCTGACCATCCAGGGCGACGCCGCTGACTGGGACTTCGTCCAGAACGCCGTCCAGACGACGGTCGAGCGGTTCGGCCGGCTCGACGCCGCCGTGGGCAACGCGGGCTGGGCCTCGCACGACGACATCGCCGAGGGCGACCCGGCGAAGTGGCGCGAGATGGTCCTGACCAACGTGCTCGGCCCGGCCCTCCTCGTCCGGGCCGCGCTGCCCGCGCTCAAGGAGACCAGGGGCCGGCTCGTGCTCGTCGGCAGCGTCGCCGGGCACGTCTACGCGGCGGGCAACATCTACGGGATCACGAAGTTCGCGGTGACCGCCCTGGCGGAGAACACCCGCCGCCAGGTCACCGCCGACGGCGTCGGCGTCACCCTGATCTCGCCCGGCCGCACCGAGACCCCGTTCTGGGACGAGTACGGCGCGCTGCCCGACGGCCTGCTCCTGTCGGCCGACCAGGTCGCCGACACCATCGTCTACGCCCTGGGCCAGCCCTCCGGCGTGGACGTCAACACCATCGTCATCAGGCCCATCGGCCAACCCGTCTGAGGGGACGCGTGAAGTGAAGATCGGACTGGTGTGCCTGCCGTTCGCCGGGGCGGGAGCCTCGTTCTTCCACCCGTGGTCGGCGCACGCGGGTGACCGCCTCAAGGTGCTGCCGCTCCAGCTGCCCGGCCGGGAGCGGCGGATCGACGCCGAGCCCTACCGGGACGCGCACGTCGCGGCCGACGAGCTGCTGCCCGACCTGGTCGAGCTGCTCGACGGGCGCACGGACGTGGTCCTGTTCGGGCACAGCCTGGGCGCGGTCCTGGCCTACGAACTGGCCCACCGGGTCGTCGCCCAGCCGGGCCTGACCCTGCGGCACCTGTTCGTCAGCGGGTCGCCCGAGCCGCACACCCAGCGGGCCGCGCGGGCCACCGGTCTGTCCGACGACGAGTTCCTGGAGCGGGTCTCGCGGTTCGCGGGTTTCACCCACGAGGCGTTGCAGGACCCGGAGATGCGCGAGCTGATCCTGCCCACCCTGCGCGCCGACGTGGAGATGCACGAGAACTACCGGCCCAGCACGCACGACCGGCTGCCCGCGCCGATCACGTCCCTCCGCGGCTCGGAGGACACGCTGGTCACCGCCACGGAGGCCGCACGCTGGTCCGAGGTCGCCGGCGCCGGCTTCGAGTACGTGGAGCTGCCCGGCGGCCACATGTACCTCACCGAGTCGGCGCCGCAGTTGCTCAAGCTGATCGACACCGCGGTCTGAGGGGGACGACACCGATGCGCTTGACCGGGAAGGTCGTCGTCATCACGGGTGCGGCGCGGGGGATCGGGCGGGCCAGTGCGGTCGCCTGCGCCGCCGAGGGCGCGGACCTGGTGCTCCTGGACGTGTGCGCGGACCTGCCGGGCGTGCCCTACCCGTTGGGCTCGGCCGGCCAGTTGGAGCACACCGCCCAGTTGTGCCGGGACCGGGGCGCGTCGGTGCTCACCGCCAAGGCCGATGTGCGCGACACGACGTCGGTCCGGGACGCCGTGGCACTCGCGGCCGAGCGGTACGGCCGGATCGACGCCGTGGTCAACAACGCGGGCATCGCCGCGCCCTCGGGCAAGCGGGTCCACGAGATCACCGAGGACGAGTGGTCGCTCATGCTCGACGTCGACCTCACGGGGGCGTGGCGGCTCATCCGCGAGGTCGGGCGGATGATGAGCGACCAGCGCTCGGGCAGCATCGTCAACATCGCCTCCACCGCGGGCCTGGTCGGCTACCGGCACTTCGCCGGGTACGTGGCCGCCAAGCACGGCCTGGTCGGCCTGACCAAGGCCGCCGCGCTGGACTACGCGCCGATGAAGGTGCGGGTCAACGCGGTGTGCCCGGGCAACGTCCGCGACACCGCCGAGGCCGAGGGCCGGATGCTGCGCGAGATCGCGCGGGCCCTGGACGTCCCGGCGGACGAGCACGTGGCGGCCTTCACCCAGTCCCAGCCGATGAACCGGCTGGTCGAGCCGGACGACGTGGCCGGGGCGGTGGTGTTCCTGGCCTCCGACGACTCGGCCCAGGTCACCGGCTCCGTGCTGACCGTCGACGGCGGCTTCACCGCGCACTGAGCTACTGCCGCCCACCTCGCAACGCATTGACTAGGGGGACAAGTGTTTTCAGGTGCCCGATGCCACGCGCTGCGCGTCCGGCTCGCCGGTCCGGTGCGGCCGGAGGCGCTGACCGCGCCGACCAGGCTGTGGGTGGAGGACGTGCCCGCCACGTCCACCGAACCGCTCGCCGAGCGGCGGCGGTCGGTGGAACTGGGCCGCCCGGTCGGTGACCTGCGGTGCACCCTCCTGCGTTACCGGGACGGCGTCGCGGACCTCGTGCTGGTGGCCGACCGCGGCCACCTGGACGCGGCGGGCCTCCGGGCGGTGGCGTTGGCGCTGATGGGCGGATCGGCCGTCCCGTCAACTCCGAGGTCGGTGGTTTCCGTTGCGGCGGGCGGGGTTCCGGACTGGGCGGCTGCCCTGGAACCCGTGGAGGCCGGGTCGTTCGAGCTGTGCCTGCTGGGGTCGGAGGGCGGGACGGCGGAGTCGTGGCGGACGGCTCTGGCGATCACGCTGGTCCGGTACGCGTCCGTCGACTCGCCCGGCTGGGCGGTGATCGGCACGGACGCCGGCGCGGTGCGGGTGACGCCAGGCGGCCCGGCCGAGCCGACCGACGAACCGGCCTCGGTGGGCCTGCTGGTGTCCGATGTGGACTTCGGGGTCAACGAGTACCGACCGTGCCTGGCCGTCCCGTTCCCGCTGACGTTCTCGTTGTGGCGCAAGGGAGACACGGTCCGGCTGCGCTGCGACCACCAGGCCGGGCGGATCTCGCCGGCGCAGGTCGAGCAGTTCACCCGCCACTTGGCGCACGTCCACCGGCAGGTCGTGGCGAACCCCGAGGTGGCCGCCGACGACGTCGAGTTGCTGGACGCGGCGGAACGCGCGCGAGTGGCCGAGCTGGGCCGCCCCGCCGAGGAGCTGCGGACCACGCCGACCCGGATCGACGCGGCGTTCCGCGCGGTCGCGGCCCGCACGCCGGACCAGGTCGCGGTGACCGATGGCCAGGTGTCGCTGACCTACCACGAGCTGGACGAGCGGTCGGACGCGGTGGCGAGCGGGTTGCGCGCCCTGGGTGTGGTCGAGGGGGACCGGGTCGGGGTGTGCCTGGAGCGCACGGCCGAGCTGGTGGTGACCCTGCTGGGCGTGGTGAAGGTGGGAGCGGCTTACGTGCCCACCGATCCGGCCTACCCGGCGGAACGGCTGGCCTACACCGCCCAGGACGCCTCGCTGAAGCTGGTCGTGACGCGACTGCCGGAATTCCCCGGGGCACAGGCCGTGTCGCCGGACGACATCGTGGGTGCCGAACCGGTGTCGAGCACGGGATCGCCCGACGACCCGGCGTACGTGATCTACACGTCCGGGTCGACCGGCCGGCCCAAGGGTGTGGTGGTGCCGCACCGCAACGTGATCGCACTGGTGGACGCCACGCGGGACGAGTACCGGCTGGGGTCGGCGGACGTGTGGACGTTGTTCCACTCCAGCGCGTTCGACTTCTCGGTGTGGGAGATCTGGGGCTGCCTGCTCACCGGCGGGCGGCTGGTCGTGGTGCCGTACTTCGTGTCCCGCGAGCCGGAGCGGTTCCGGGACCTGCTGGCGGCGGAGCGGGTGACGGTGCTCAGCCAGACGCCGTCCGCCTTCAGCCAACTCCTCGACGTCCGCCACGACGACTTGGCGGTGCGGCTGGTGGTGTTCGGGGGTGAGCCGTTGGACCAGCGGGCGTTGCTGCCGTGGTTCGACGTGCACCCCGAGTCGGTGTGCCGGGTGGTGAACATGTTCGGCATCACGGAGACCACCGTGCACGTCACCCACCAGACGGTGTCGCGGGCGGACGCCCTGGCCGGGTCCCGGTCGGTCGGGCCTGCGTTGCCTGGTTGGCACCTGTACGTGGTGGACCCGCGGGGGCGCCTGCTGCCGTCGGGTGTGCCGGGTGAGATCTGGGTGGGTGGCGCCGGTGTGGCGGCGGGCTATCTGGAACGCGACGACCTGACCGCCCAGCGGTTCACCGATGACCCGGTCTTGCCGGGACGGGTCTACCACTCGGGTGACCTGGGTCGGCTGCGGCCCGATGGCGCGTTGGAGCACCTGGGCCGGATCGACAGCCAGGTGAAGGTGCGCGGCTTCCGGATCGAGCTGGACGAGATCCGGGCGGTGCTGCTGGAAGACCCGGACGTGCGGACGGCGGCAGTCGTCGTGCGGCGGGACGACCCGTACGACGCCGCCACCGCGCGGATCGACGCATACGTGGTCCTGGCCTCGGGCGATGCGGTCGGGGTGCGAAAGAGGGCCGCGGAGATCCTGCCGGACTACATGGTGCCGACGACGGTGACCGCGCTGGAGTCGTTGCCGTTGACGACAAACGGCAAGTTGGACGTGGCCAAACTGCCCGCGCCGTCGGCGGGACGGCCGGTGGAGGCCCCGGTCGGGGACGACCTGGCGTCGCGGTTGCGCGAGGTGTGGGGGTCGGTGCTGGGGGTGCCGGTCGGATTGGACGACGACTTCTTCGAGCTGGGCGGGAACTCGTTGTTCGCGGTGCGGATCGGGGCCCGGATGCGGGAGGGTGGGTTGCCCGCCTTGCAGTTGCGGGAGCTGTACCGGCACCCGACGATCCGGTCCGTGGTGTCCGCCCTCGCCGTCAAGGGAAATGGTGGGTAGTTCCACGCAAGAGATCCGGGTGCCAGACGCGCGCGATGTCGATCACGGCGTGGGCGCGGTGGCACGAGGATCGGTTGTCGTGGGCCGGGCGGCCGGCGCTGTTCGGGTTGCTGCGGCTGGGGACGCTGTTGGGGCCGGTCCGGCGGGTGCCCTGGTTGGGGTGGGTGGTCACCGATCCGGTGCTGGCGCGCGGGGTCCTGAACGACGGGGCGCACTTCACGCTGCTCGGTGAAGGTGGCGTGGGGCACCTGTGGGAGCAGGTGCTGGGCGACTACGTCAACCGGATCTTCGACGGTTTCGGGCACGCCGACCCGCGGTCCCGGGCCCGGGACCTGTTCACCGACGCCTCGCGCGGTGTTCCGGTCCGGGCGGCCGGTGGTGGTGGGGCCGCGACGGCCGGCTCGTGGGGTGCTCGTCCCGTCTTACGCGTCGTTGCCGATCCGGCTGGGTGATCGTCGGTCGAGGTGGATACCGAAAAGTCGGGTTTCCGTCACCTGAGTGGCGGCCTGCGGTCACGCTTTCGAGTAATCGACAGCCGGGGTGGCGGGTCTTGAGACTCAGGGGTCCGCCCTACGGAGAAGAGTCGACGATGTCCCGCTCAACGGTGATGGTCGCGGTGGACGCGAGTGGCGCGGTCGCGCGTGGCCAGGTGGAGGCGATCTGCGCGGAGTTGCGCGAGGAGGGGCACGACATCGTCCGGGCGCACACGGCCGAGGACGCGCTCGCGTTGACCCAGAGCCGGGCGGACCTGTCGGCCGCGCTGGTGTCGTGGCACCTCGACGAGCCCGAGACCGTCCTGCGGGCGCTGATGGGCCGGTTCACCAAGCTGCCGGTGTTCCTGGTGACCACCGCGACCTCGGTGGACGACCTGCCGTTGTGGGTGTCGGAGGCGGTGTCCGGGTACGTGTGGCTGCTGGAGGACACGCCGGACTTCATCGCCGGCCGGATCGGGGTCGCCGCCGACCGGTACCTCGACGGCGTCCTGCCGCCGTTCTTCCGCGAGCTGCGCCGGTTCGACGACACGCACGAGTACTCCTGGCACACCCCGGCGCACGCGGGCGGCGTCGCGTTCCTCAAGTCGCCGGCCGGGCGGGCGTTCTTCGACTACTACGGCGAGCGCCTGTTCCGCACCGACCTGTCGATCTCCGTGGGCGAGCTGGGTTCGCTGTTCGAGCACACCGGCCCGATCGGCGACGCCGAGCGCAACGCCGCCCGGACCTTCGGCGCGGACCTGACCTACTTCGTCCTGCACGGCGACTCCACCGCGGACCGGATCGCGTGCCACGCCAGCATCGCCACCGACGAACTTGTGCTGGTGGACCGCAACTGCCACAAGGCGATCTACCACGGGCTGACGATCACCGGGGGCAGACCGGTGTACCTGGTGCCCACGCGCAACGGGTACGGGCTCATGGGGCCGATCCCGCCGGCGGCGATGACGGCGGCGGCGGTGGCCGAGGGGGTGCGGCGCAGTCCGTTCGCGGCGGGGGCGGTCGGTGCTGATCCGGTGTACGCGGTGATCACCAACTCGACTTACGACGGGCTGTGTTACGACGTGGTCCGGGTCGCCGAGTTGCTGGGCGAGACGGTGCCGCGGCTGCACGTGGATGAGGCCTGGTTCGCGTATGCGCGGTTCAACCCGTTGTACGCGCGTCGGTACGGGATGTCGGTGGACGTGTTGCCCGAGGACACGCGGCCGACCGTGTTCTCCACGCAGTCGACGCACAAGCTGCTGGCCGCGATGTCGCAGAGTTCCATGGTGCACGTCAAGAACTCGCAGCGGTCGCCGGTGGAGCACAGGCAGTTCAACGAGACGTTCATGATGCACGCGACGACCTCCCCGCTGTACCCGATGATCGCGGGCTTGGACGTCGCGGCGGCCATGATGGACGGTCCGGGTGGGCGGTGGCTGACCGACGAGGCGATCACCGAGGCGATCCGGTTCCGGCAGGCCGTGGCCCGGTTGGGGCGGAGGATCCGGGACGCGGGGGACCGGCCGGACTGGTTCTTCGGCACCTGGCAGCCGGAGTCGGTGGCCGATCCGGCGACCGGCGAGGCGCACGCGTTCGCCGACGCGCCCTTGGACCTGCTGCGGACCTCGCCGGAGTGCTGGACGTTGGCGCCGGGGGCGCAGTGGCACGGGTTCGAGGGGATGGAGGAGGGGTACTGCCTGCTGGACCCGGTGAAGGTGACCATCACGTGCCCCGGGGTGGACGCGGCGGGCAACGTCGGCAGCACGGGGATCCCGGCGCGGGTGCTGACGATGTACCTGGAGGCGCGGGGGATCGTGGTGGAGAAGACCGACTCGTACACGTGCCTGATCCTGTTCTCGATGGGGATCACGAAGGGCAAGTGGGGGACGCTGCTGGACGCGTTGCTGGACTTCAAGTCGTTGTACGACCGGGGTGCGGCGGTGGTCGACGTGCTGCCGGAGCTGGTTCGGGCGCATCCGGACCGGTATGCGGGGTTGTCGTTGCCGGCGTTGTGCGAGCAGATGCACCTGCAGTTGAGCAAGAGCGAGCTGACGGCGTTGTTGGACGAGGCGTTCACCCATCCGACGCCGGCGGTGGCTACGCCCGCGCAGACGTACCAGAAGCTGATCCGGGGTGGGGCGGAGCCGGTGCGGTTGGCGGAGATCGCGGGGCGGACGGTGGCGACGATGGTGGTGACCACGCCGCCGGGGATTCCGGTGCTGATGCCGGGGGAGAGCACAGGCGGGGCAGGCGGGCCGGTTTTGCGGTATCTGGGGGCCTTGGAAGCCTTTGATCGGGAGTTTCCAGGCTTTCCGAGCGAGACGCACGGGGTTACCCGGGACTCTTCGGGCGACTACTGGATCTCCTGCCTGCGGTAGCGCGTAGTGGGTGGTCGCTGAACCGGGTGACGGGGTGGCTGGGCTACTTTGCGGGTCTAGCGCGGGGGTCGTGCTGGAGTCGTGGGGAGTGTCCTGTGTTGGCCGTCGCCGGGGTTCGGAAGTCCTACCGGAAGCGGGAGGTGTTGCGCGGGGTCGATCTTGACGTAGGCGGGGGTCAACTGGTCGGAGTCGTGGGGGAGAACGGGGCCGGCAAGACGACCCTGTTGCGGATCCTGTGCGGGCAACTGCGGAGTGACGCCGGGACCGTGGAGGTGTCCGGGAGGCTCGGTTATTGTCCGCAGAAGCCGGTGCTGAACAACGATCTGACCGTTGACCAGCACCTCCGGTACTTCCAGATCGCCTATCGGCTGCCGGAGCTGCGGCGGGCGGACGAGTTGATCGAGCGATTGGGATTCGGGGAGTACCGGGGGACCGCCGTCAAGGAGCTGAGCGGGGGGACCCGGCAGAAGGTCAACCTGGTGCTCGCCCTGATGCACGACCCTGCCGTGGTGTTGCTGGACGAGCCCTACCAGGGGTTCGACTGGGAGACCTACCTGCGGTTCTGGGAGATCGCGGCGGGGCTGCGGGCGGCGGGGCGGGCGGTGCTGGTGATTTCGCACCTCGCCTACGACAGCGTCCGGTTGGACACCCTGCACCGGCTGCGTGACGGCGTCCTCGACCACGCGGTTGCGGTGAGCCCTGCATGACCTCGTACGGCGTAGCGGCCCGCTTCACGCTCTTCGTGCTGGCCCGCAACCGGTTGGCGATGGTGTTCCTGGCCGTGCTCATCCCGGTCGGGGTCGCGCTCGCCTACAACGTGGTCAGCCACGACGTCCTGCCGTTCCACCACGGCAGCACGGGCTCGGTGATCCTCGGCGGCGGCGAGAAGATCACCATGATCAGCTGCGCCTTGAACGCGTCGTGCCAGCTCATCGGGTTCGCGATGTTCAGCTCGGCCAAGCACGCCGAGGACTTCGACCTCCGCCTCACCGCCGCCGGCTACTCCCGCACCGCCATCCTGCTGTCCAAGCTCACCTCCCTCACCGCCTTCGCCGCCCTGGTCGCCGCCTACGCCGCCGGGTGGATGCGCTGGTTCTGGCCCATGGAACAACCCCTGTCGATGTGGGTGGCGGTGTTCCTGGCGGGCCTGGTGTACGGGGCGATGGGGCTGTTCCTGGCGCTGTTCCTGCCAGGGCAGCTCGAAGGCATGTTCACCATCATCACCATCGCGATCACCGACCTGTTGTTGCAGAACCCGCTGATCAACAAGTCGTCGGGTGGCGGTCTGATGGAGGCATTGCCCGCGTACGGGGCGATGCAACTCGGGCTCGGGGCGGGGTTCACTTCGTCGGTGCCGGGTTCGGCGGTGGTGAGCAGTCTGCTGTGGACGGTGCTGTTCGCGGCGACCGCGTTCGTGGCGTTCATCAGGCGGACCCGGGTGGCCTGACCGGAGAAGTTGCACGGGTTGTGCAGGTTGTTCGGCTGTGGAGCCTGACGTGCGGGCTGTGATCCTTCCGCTGTCCCCGGACGTGAGGAGCGCGGAGTGGGTTCGCGGAAGTGGCGCGTCGCCGTGGTCGTGGCGGCGGTTGTCGTGGTGGGCGGGGGTGCGGCGCTGGTCGTCGACGACCACCTGCGGGCAGTGGTGTCGAAACCGGCGCGCAGGGCGGTCAGCTCCTCGGCGGTCGGCTCGTGGCCGGCGGCGACCATGCGGGACACCTCGCGGAAGTAGTCCTCGTATCCGGCGGGCGTGAGGATCATCAGGCAGCGGGCGGGCTTGCTCGTGGCGTTGCGGAAACCGTGCGCCGACCCGCGCGGCACGGCCACCGCGCCGCCCGCGCCGGACAGCGTGATCCGGTACGCGCCGCTGATGGCGGGCAGTTCCTCGACGTCCTCGGGACGCCTGACGCCCAGTGTCATGTCGCCAGCCTACGTTCCACCCGGTCGGTAAACCTTCAGCACACGACCTGGTGAACGTGTCCGCGTGTCGTTCCTCCGCCGATCCGCCGGGTAACCGACCTGCACAGCGGAGGAGTGAACGTCATGAAGCGCAGTTTCTTCGCCCGCGGCAAGGAGCGGGCGCTGGTGGCCTGTGCGGCGGCGGCGGTGTTGGCCGCGGTGACCGCTCAGCAGAGCGACGCGCAGCCGGCGAACCGGGTGTCCGCCGCCGACCGGGTCGTGGAACTGGTCAACGCCGAGCGGGCCGGTGCCGGGTGCGGTGCGGTGAAGGTGGACGGGCGGGCGCAGTCGGCCGCGCAGTCCCACGCCGACGACATGGCCGCGCGCGACTACTACGACCACGTCAGCCCCGAGGGCCGCGACGCCGGGGACCGGCTGGACGCCGCCGGCTACCCGTGGCGGCGGGTCGCCGAGAACATCCACAAAGGACCGACCACGCCCGAGGACGCCATGCGGGACTGGATGAACAGCCCCGGTCACCGCGCCAACATCCTCAACTGCGAGTTGCACGACCTGGGCGTGGGCGTGAACACCAGCGGGTCGTACTGGGTTCAGGTCTTCGCGTCTCCCTGAGTCAGCACACGTTCTGACTGCTGTTGACCAGGGTGTTGTTGCGGAAGACCGTGTTGTTGCCGCACGGGCTCTCGCGGATGGACGAGTTGGTGACGGTCAGGTTCTGGATGTAGATGTCGGAGTTGTTCGGGAACTCCGAGCGCGCGGCCAGGCGGATCTCACCGCCGCCGTAGACCGACCCGCTCTGGGTGGCGATGGTGACGTTGTAGCAGTTCTCGACGAGGATGGCGTTGTTGCCGGTGTTGGCCAGGTCGATCCGGTCGATGGCCAGGCCGCCGCTCTCCGACACGCAGAACACGCCACGCCCGCCGCCGCGCGCCTTCACCAGCCCGACCCGGATGTTGGTGGGGTAGCCGGTGCCGACGCGGCCGTTGCGGTTGGCCACCCGGAAGGCCGCGTACCCGGTGCCGGTGCCCGCGTTCTCGGCGTCGACGGTGCCGATGGTGGCGTTGATGGTGTTGTTGAGCAGCAGGCCGGAGTCCCGGGTGTTGCGGGCGGTCACGGTGCCGATGGTGAGGCCGTCCACGCCGTAGGTCTCGACGCCGTGGGTGCCGGTGCCGGAGACGTACACGTTGTCGATGCGGATGTTGCGGCTGCGGACGCTGGTGTTGCCGAGGTTGTCGATCCGGATGCCCAGGCCGGAGGACAGCCGCATGTCGATCTGGCCGAGGACGACGTTGGTGACGTTGCGCATGAAGATGCCGTAGAGCGGGGTGCCGGTCACGCGCAGGTGCTGCACCTCGACGTCGGTCGTGCCGCGCGAGTAGACCGGGGCCTGGTCGCCGGAGCCGGTGCCGGTGACGTTGATCGTGCCGCACACGTCGAGCGCGGTGTAGCTGGGCAACGAGATCCGCGATCCGGCGCTGATCGTGCCGCCCTGCCAGACGACCACGCGCTCCTTCCACGTCCGGCCCGCGGTGAGGCTGCCGATCGCGGCCTGGACCGCCGCCCGCATGTCCGAGCCCGTGTAGACGACCGCGCTGCCGCGGCGGGCGGTCCACGTGCCGCCGCTGGACCAGGCCTCCGCGTGCCAGGTGCCGGCGCCGCAGTCGGCGGTGGCCCGTGGCGGTTCGGCGGTGGCTGGGGGAGCGAGGACCAGGCCGGCCAGCAGTGATGCGGCGACCGCCCACTTGGTGTGCTTCATTGCACGTCCTTCCGGGTTGGGAGCGCTCCCAGCGCACCGTAGCGCGGGCTTCGGGCACGGCTCAAGGGATTCGCGGTGGTGTGGGGGTGTCCGGGTACGGTTCGATCACCGGGTCTTTGCGGCTGCGACGACGAGGGGGTTGGCGTGTACGGGTTCGTGGGTGCGGGCGCGTTGACGGCGGCGATCGTGGAGGGCCTCGGCGATGGGGTGGCCGAGCCGCCGGCGGTGTTCCTGTCGCCGCGGAACCGTGCGGTGGGACTGGAGTTGGCCGGGCGGTTCCCGAACGTGCGGGTGTGCGACAGCAACCAGGAGGTGCTGGACCGGGCGGCGGTGGTCGTGCTGGCGGTGCGTCCCCAGGTTGGCGCGGAGGTCGTCGGGGGGTTGGTGTTCCGGCCGGATCACGTTGTGGTCAGTGCGCTGGCCGGTGTTTCGCTGGCCCGGCTCAAGGAGTGGATCGCGCCCGCCACCGAGGTCGTTCGCACCATTCCGTTGCCGGCGGCGGCTCGGCGGCAGAGCCTGACCGTGCTCTACCCGGACCAGCCGGTGGCTCGTGAGTTGCTGGAGCGGGTCGGCGGGGTGGTCGTGCCGGGTGAGGAGTCGACGCTGGAGGCGTTCAGCGCGGCGACTGCCACCTTCGCCGCACATCTGGACTACCTGGCCACGGTCGCGGACTGGCTGGCCGCGCAAGGAGTGAAGGAAGAAGACGCGACCGGGTACATCGCGCACATCTTCGGGCAGTTGGGGCAGTCGTTGGGGCGGGCGACGTCGCTGACGGCGTTGACCGAGGAGCACATGACGCCGGGTGGGCTCAACGAGCAGGTGTTGGGTGATCTGCGTGGTGAAGGGATGCCGGACATGGTGCGGCGTGCGCTCGACCGGGTTCTGGGTCGCCTGCGCGGCTGACCTGGGGTAGCGGGTCGCACTTCGTTCGACGCGTGGCGCTACTCGTTCGGGTGGTCACCTGGTGCTGCCGTTTTTCCGTTCTGCCGCCGGGCATCCCGCCTCTGGCGTGGTCGGAGGGGCCGCGGGAGACGGGAGGTCGTGATGGCTGTCGGGGCGTTCGGGCGGGCGGTGCTCGCCGGCGGGCTGGTGCTGGGGAGCTGTGTGGTAGCCGCGCCCGGTGCGGGGGCGTTGGGACCCATGGTGCCTGATGGTGCCAGGGCGGTTGACGGTCCCAGCACCTTCAAGGCGGTGATCGACGAGAAGGTCACCAAGGAAGCCGACGGGTACGCGTTCACCGGGACGGTCGCCTGTCCGGAGCAGGAATCGCCGGTCGACTTCACCAAGGTCGTCCTCGTCGTGACGCAGGGGAAGGCCGTGGCGAAGGCCGAGGGGGACGAGGTGGAGTGCGAGGGGGAACAGGGCCGGGCCGCGGCGGACGGCAAGTGGAAGGTCCTGGTGAAGCAGGAACAGGAGTCGCGTGAGTCCGGCGGGATGAAGCCGGGCGAGGCCGACGCCTACGTGTTCATCGTGCAGGGGACGATGGTCGACATCGGCAAGGGAGCGGTGACCCTGCCGGAGTGATCATCAGTCCCACCAGAAGGCCCACGAGTGGTCGCCGACCAGGCGTTCGGCGTACGCCGACAGGGGTGTGACGCCCTGCCAGACGTTGTCGGGGCAGAACGCGAAGTGCTCGGCGGCCACCGCCAGCGCCTGGTCGTGCGTGGTGGGCGGGGCGGCGACGCTGAGCAGGAGGGTCGAGAACCCGACGCCCACGACCCGCGCGCCGAACCGGTCCTCCCAGCTGCGCAGGACGGCCGAGATCTCGGCGGTGTCCTCGGTGTAGTTGGCCGGGCCGAACCAGCCGGCGGCGGCGAGCGCGTCCGCGCCACGGTCGGCGGCCACCAGGCCCAGGCGCATCGACGGGTGGTCGGTCAGCAGCTGCCGGGCCAGGCCGTCGGCGATGCGGTCCGGGTCGGCGCCGGTGGGCGGTTGCGGCGCCAGGCCGGGCCAGGTGCGGCCGAACGGGGCGGTGTCGGGTTCGGATGTGGAGATGTCGGTGTGTTCGGCCCACCACGCCGCCAGCAGGGCGGCCGGGTCGTGCGCGCCCGGGGAGGTCATCTCGGCGGGGGCGACTTCGCCGGTGCCCCACGGGCGGTACTCCGGGTCGTGGTCGTCCAGAGCGTCCAGCAGGAGTGGCCACAGGCCCGAGCGGGGGTGTTCTTCGCGTAGTCGCGACCACAGTCCTTCGGGTGCGGGGCCGTCGCTGAGCCAGAACGCGGGTCGGCCGGCGTCGTCCTGCGGGGCGACGGGGCGGCCCGGCGGCAGCGGGACCGACAAGGACCGGCGGACAGGGTCGGCGAACAGCGCCCGCAGGTCCGGGGGCAGCGGCGGCTCGGAGGTCATGATCGGGATGGTAAGCGGTGGGTACGACAATCCGGCGGCCGGCGGACGAGAGTTCACCTGCGGGTGATCGCGCCGTGCACGGCTGACGGGCCGTGGTGCGTGTCGCCGCCGAACGCGGCCGTGTAGCCCTCCAGGAGCGTGTTCACGCCGAGGTTGAAGGGCACGCGGGAGTCGCAGGTCGCCGCGCCGAGGGCGTTGGTCGTCGCCGCGCACAACGGGCTTCCCTTGACCGTGCGGAAGTCGATGAGCTTGCCGGCGACGGGACGTCCGGTGTGGCTTTCGGTGAGCGTGGCGGTGATGCCGGTGACGGTGAGGCCGCCCCGGTTGACGATCTTGCCGGTGCCGCCGGTGAGCCGCGTCCGGGCGGGCGGGACGGCGTGGATGGCGATGCCGACCGGGTTCACGCCCACCGGGATCGTGGCTTCGACGGCGAGGGTGGCGGTGTCGACGATCGACAGGGAGTTGCCGTGGGAGTTGGTGACGTAGGCCTTGGCGCCGTCCGGGGTGAGGGCGACGCTGATCGGCCGGTCACCCACCCGGATCGTGGTGACGGGCGTCCGGTTCGCCAGGTCGAGCACGGACAGGGTGTCGCCCTCGCTGTTGGTGACGAACGCGCGGGCGCCGTCGAACGCGACGCCCACGCCGTAGGGGGAGTCGCCCTGGTTGTCGACGAGCGCGGTGGTGAGGGCGTTGGTGGCGGTGTCCAGGACGGACACCCCGCCGCCGTTGTTGGCGACGTGGGCCAGGACGCGGGTGGTCTGCGCTGCGGCCGAGGGCACCAGGAGCGTTGCGGCTGTGACGGCGGCGGCGAAGGCCGTGCCCAGCTTGCGAACCCGTCAGCTCACGGCGACCTCCACAGCCCGGTGGGATACCCGGCCCATCGCGGGCGGTGGACGGTTCGTTAGCCCGATTCGGTGACGAACTTGCCCGGCGACCGGGTGGTTACGGTGCGGTGTTCACGGCGATCTCGTCGCCCAGTCGGGCGCCGTGGAGGAGGGGGAGGTCGTCGCCGCTCCAGAAGCGGCCGGGGTCGTACCAGTTCGGTTTGCGGTCGGCGGGGAGCAGTCCCATGGCCTGGTAGGTGACGGCGACGATCTCGGCGCAGTACGCGGTTTCGAGGGCGGCGTCATGGTGCCTGCCGAGGGGGATGCGGCCGTGCAGCCAGCGGGTGGCGAGGCGGGCGGTGGAGGGGAAGGGGGTGCCGTCGAGGCGGGCGATCGTGCGCAGGACGGCGTCCTCCATGTCCCGGGTGACCTCGTGGTCGAGTTGGCGCAGCCAGGCGCGTTGGCCGTACTTGCGCGCCCACGTGAGGACGGCTTGCTGGAGGTCGTGCAGTTGAGCGCCGCGCTGCTGCTTGCCGGACCACATGTCGGGCAGGGAGCGGCCCAGTTCGGCGTGCCACATGAGGGGCGGGAGGTCTTCGATGACGACGGACATGCCGACGTGGTTGACCGGGCTGTTGGTGAGCGCCTGGATGGCCCGGTCGGCCGGGCTGCGGCCGCGGAAGACCCAGAGGTCGCCGGTGCGGGTGGTGCCGAGAGCTTCGTCCAGGGAGATGCCCGCCACGGCAGTAGCCTAGGGGCATGCGCTGGTGGAAGCTGCTCGGGTTGGCGGCCTTCGTGGGGGTTGCCGCTACCGGGGTCGCGGTGGCCCGGGCGGAACGCCGTCGTCGTGCTTTCACGCCGGACGAGGTCCGGGAACGGCTCCACGCCCGGTTGGCCGAGGCCGAGCGTGGGTCCCGTTCGTCCTGAACCGGGTCAGAGGCGGCCGGTGGGGAGTCTGCCGGCGTTCATCGCGGTCACCTGGTCGTCGCTGAACGGCGGGCTCAGCAGGGTCGTCCGTTGGGCGTGGCAGCGGAACATGTCGGCGATGTAGTGCATGCGGTCCGGCAGGTCCGACCAGTCCTGGGCGGCGGTGTCGCGCAGGGAGTCCGGGGTCGGGTCCACCTGCGTGAGCAGGGCCAGGAGTTCCGGGTCCACGAGTTCCGCCAGCAGGGGTGGGAAAGGCGCGTCCAGGTCGGTGCTCAGGTCCAGCAGTTCGTCCGGCAGGGCCAACGTCATCAGGTGCCGGGTGACGGCCTGGCGGGCCAGGGTACGGGCCTGGTCGGCCAGGCGGTCGGACGCGGCGCGGAGCCTCGATCGGCGGCCCAGGACGGTCAGCAGGGCTCGGCGCAGCCACTTCGTGACGCGGTTGCCCGGGAGGAGCAGGTCCAGGAGCCGGTGGTACAGCTCCGCCGGGTCGACGACCGGGGCCTCCATGGCCGCCTGGATCTCCGGTTGCAGGCGGGTTTGTTCGTGCAGACCCACTTCCAGGTTGGCCAGCAGGAGGAGTTCCGCCCGCTGCTTGGGGTCCGCGGTGGTCGTCGCCCGGTCGTAGTGGGTGAACGCCTGGCGGAGGTGGTGCTGGCCGTCCGGCGGGTCGCCCGGGCGCAGCGTGGCCACGAAGTCGGTCACCGGGCCCGTCCAGGCCAGGAAGCGGGCGAACTCGTGCGCGATCTCCTCGAACACCTTGAGGTTGCCGCGCGCGGCGGCCGCGCTGACCTCGTCCAGCCGGGCGGTGGCGAGCACCGCCTGTCTGGCCAGTGACGTGACCGCGGTGAAGGGCAGGGGCGCGACTCGGCGCAGTCCCGCGACCAGCAGTTCGACCGCCTCGGGGTCGGGGAGGCGTTCGAGGGTGCGGCCGAGGTCTTCGCCGCGGATGGTTTGGCCCACCTGCTTGGACGCCCACACGGCGAAGGTGCACCAGTTCGCGGAGCCACCGGTGCGGGCGGCCAACGCCTTGGAGAGCAGGTGGTAGCAGTGGGTGATGCGGAGGTTGCGCAGGACGGGGTCAGGGTCCTGGGTGATCGCGTGGACCTCGGCTGTCGTCGGTGCCACGACGTCGACATCGGATTGGTTCATCCACCTGACCTTTCCCCCGGGGGCTGCACCGATCAGATCGTTCGGGGGAGGTGGAATGTGACGCGGTCCGGCGGGTGAGCGCCGGACCGCGTCGGACGCGTCACCGCGTGAGGCCGCGTTCGATGGCCTCGATGATCTGCTTGCGCAGCTCGCCGGCGGGCACGATGGCGTCGACCGAGCCGACCTCGACCGCCCGGCGGATGCTGTGGACGCGGTCGAACTCCGCGGCCACCTCGGCCAGCTTCTCGGCCCGCACGGCGGTCCGGGTGCCGGCCAGTTCGGCGGTCAGGGCCGCGCGCTCGGCGCCCGTGGACTCCGCGACCTGGGCCTCCAGCTTGCGGACCCGCGGGTCGTTGGCGGTGCGGCCGTCGACGTCGCGGGAGAAGACCACGGCCGCGGCCGGCGCGCCGCCGATGACCGACGCGAACGAGCCCTCGACGGCCAGGACCGTCATGTTCGGGTTGAGCGCCTTGGAGAACACCACGAACGCGCCGCCGTGGTAGCGGGAGA
>NZ_JAPSLK010000035.1 GCF_031180885.1 Saccharothrix sp. | reverse complement strand
TGAGAGCGCGTCAGCGCGTTCAGCTTGAGAGCGCGTCAGCGCGGTTCAAGAGCGCGAAGCGCGTTCCTCCTCCAGCAGCGCGGAGCGCGTTGCGTCTACACGCGCGAAGCGTGGATTTGAGCGGGGACGCGCAATTTCAAAGATTAAAAGAGCCTCGCCGGCGGGCGAGCCACCAAGGATGACACAACTACAACTGCGGGGGCTTCTTGCTTGTGCCATCCCCGCATGACCCGGCAAAGCCGACCACAGATTCCCCGGGTGCCGCTGAAAACTTTTGCTCGTTCCTCACAAAAAATTTCGGCTGCACCCGGGAAATCTGTGGTAGCCCTTCGGGCGGGCCATACGGGGATGACACAAGCAAGAAGCCCGAGTTGAGGTGTGTCCCCACCGGCGGACTGCCCGCTCGGCAAGGCGGGCTGCCCGCTCGGCGGCGGGGAGACTGTGTCAGGGCGACGAGGTGAAGCTGAAGGTCGACAAGCGGAAGTTGCCGTGCAGGGTCACCCGCACGTCGTGGACACCGGTCACCCCCTCCGCGACATCGGCGACGACGGTCGTCCACGTGTACGGGCCGCCCGTCACCGGGACGTCGATCACCGCCAGTGAACGGTCGGCCAGGTGGAACTCCAGTCGGGCCTCGTCGTTCCCGTCCACCCTGGACACCTCGGCAGTCACGCCGATGGCGCCGGTGAGGTCCGCCCTGCGGAAGGACAGGGTCGCGGGACGGCTCTGGTCGGTCGGGGTGACGGCGTCGCCGGTGGTGCGGGTGGCGTCGGTCAGGGTGATGTTCGCGTGGTCGTCGAAGTCGATGGCGCGGGTCGGGTGGTCGACGAAGGCTCGGGGCGCCGGTGCCGGGCCGGTCACGGTCAGGGGGGCGGTCAGGACCAGATCTTCCGCCGAGCGGGCCACGATGATCTCGTAATCGCCCGGGTCCACGGTGAAGGCGCCGGTGGCGACGTCCCAGTGTGCCAGGCGGTCGACCGGGAGCCGGAAGCCGAGCGTGGTGCGCTCGCCCGGCGCGAGGCTCAGCTTGCGGAAGTCGGCCAGGCGGAGAACGGGGGCCTCGTAGCGCGCGCCGAGGGCGCGGACGTAGAGCTGGACGACCTCGCTGCCCGGTCGGAGACCGCAGTTGGTCAGCGACACCGTCACCTCGACCTCGCCGGTCTGGTCGACCTCCGAAGTGGACAGTTCCAGGTCCGCGTAGTCGAACTCCGTGTACGACAAGCCGTGGCCGAACGCGTAGAGCGGCGCGGCGCGGTGGTACTGGTAGGTCCAGCCGGCCTTGATGATGTCGTAGTCCAGCGGGTCGGGCAGTTCGTCGTCGCCGCGGTACCAGGTCTGGGGCAGGCGGCCAGACGGGTCGACGTCGCCGAACAGGACCGAGGCCAGGCCGCGGCCCGTGTCCTGCCCGCCGTGGGACGTCCACACCACGGCGGGCAGGTGCTCGTCGGCCCAGTCCACCGCGTAGGGGTAGGCGCTCATCACCACCAGCGCCGTCTCCGGGCGGACGGCGGCGACGGCGCGCAGCAGGGCTTCCTGGGTCTCGGGCAGCGCGATGCCGGTGCGGTCCTGGGTCTCGCGGCCGTTGATGAGCGGGTGGTTGCCCAGGACGACGATCGCCACGTCGGCGGCGGCCGCGGCGGCGCGGGCCTCGCCGGCGCCGTCGAGGAGGAGTTCGCGGTGCCAGCGCTCGGCTTCCTCGGGGGTCTCGGCGGTGAGGGCGACCGCGCCGTCCGGGCCGAGTGCCGCGTAGCGGCCGGAGTGGACGCCGCGCAGCAGCACGGTGTCACCGTCGGCGGCGGCGTCGGCCTCCAGCCGGAAGGTCTCGTGCACCTCCCAGCTCTTGATCACGCGCTCCCCGATGGCGAGCGGGCCGTCCTTGGCGGTGAGGTAGCCGCCGGTCTCGGCGCAGCGCAGGGTCACCACGTCGTCGCCCCACTCGACGACGTGGAACGTCGTCCCGCCGAGCAGGTCGCCACTGGTGCGGCAGCGCAGGGCGATGCGGTCGGCGCCCTCGACGCACACCACGTCGCCCGCCCGCTCGCGCAACCCGTCCGCGACGGTGACCTGGTAGGGCATGGTGCCGCTGTACCAGTCCTCGTACAGCGAGTCGGCGAGCGGACCGATGACCGCGACCCGGGGCGACCCGGACAGCGGCAGCAGGCCGTCGTTCTTCAGCAGCACCACCGATTCCGCCGCCGCCCGCGCCGCGAGCGCCCGGTGCTCCGGGTGGTCGATCACCTCCGGCCCGATGCCCGCGTACGGGTCAAGGTCGGGGTCGAACTCGCCGAGCCGGAAGCGCACCGCGAGCTGCCGGCGCACCGCCCGGTCCACGTCGGACTGGTCGATCAGGCCGCGCTCCAGCGCTTCGCGCAGCCGGCCGATCGGGGTGGCGCTGTCCTCGCCGTGGTCGGTGAAGCTGTCGATGCCGGCCTTCAGCGCGGCGGCGTGCGACTCGGCGTGGTCGTCGAAGTAGTGCTCCGGGTCGACCAGGTTGGACGGGGCCTCGGCGTCGCTGACCAGGAACAGCTCGTGCCCGGTCGGCTCGGCCCACCGCCGCAGCTCCTCCGCGAGCAGCGGGCTGACGTGGCACGGCCGGCCGTTGACCAGGTTGTAGGCGGCCATCGCGCCGGTCGCCGCGCCGGAGGCCACCACCGGGCGGAACGCGGCCAGGTCGTACTCCTGCAACACCCGCGGGCGCACGCCGGAGGACGTCGTGCACCGGTCGTCCTCGTTGTTGTAGGCCAGGAAGTGCTTGAGCACCGGCGCGGCGCGCAGGAACCGGGGGTCGTCGCCCCTCAGGCCGCGGCAGAACGCCTCGCCCAGGCGGGCGGTGTGCAGCGGGTCCTCGGAGTAGCCCTCCTCGTTGCGGCCCCAGCGCGGGTCGCGCAGCAGGTTCAGCACCGGCGCCCACGCCTGGAGGCTGTTGACGCCGCGGCCGTTGGACGTGGGGCGGTGGTAGTGGAAGGCCCGCAGCTCCACCGAAGTGGCTTCGGCGACCGCGTGCACCAGTTCCTCGTCCCAGGTCGCGCCCAGGCCGACGGCCTGCGGGAACACCGTCGCGACGCCGAGCCACGAGACGCCGTGCAGCGCCTCGGACCCGGTGCGGAAGTCGGCCAGGCCCAGGCGGGGGACGCCGGGCGCGTACTGGTGCAGCATCGCGAGCCGCTCGTCGGGGGTGAGCCGGGCGAGCAGGTCGTCGACGCGCTTGTCGAGCGGCAGGTCGGGATCGCGGAAGGGCAGCCGCTCGGGCGCGGACACGGACGAGGCACTCACGTGGCAAAGACCCCTCGGTGTGGATGGGAAGTGAAGCGCTTCGACGATGGCATGCACCCCCGAGTGTGTCAATTGGCCAGGCACAGCAACGTTCTTTCGAAACTTGCCCCTTGCCGTGGCGTGGGTCACGCCCTACTCTCGCCCCATCGTTCAAGCGCTTCGACAAGAGATTCGACAGGTCCACTTCAACGGAGAAGGGCAACCCGCATGGGTATCGAGTTGAACCGCCGGAGGTTCCTGGGCCTCACCGCCTCGGTCGCGGGTGTCGCCGCCGCGCAGGGGTTGCTGTCCGCGTGCGGCGCCGGCGGCGGTCCGCAGCCGGTCGGCGCGAACAGCGACAGCCTGAAAGCGGTGCTCCCCGCGCACGTGCCCAACCCGTTGATCAAGCCGGACATCCCCTCGGTGCCGGGCGGCCCGGACGTGCTCACCGACCCGGGCTTCCTGAGCTACCCGACCAACCGGCCGGTGACCGTCCCGAGCGTGCCCGGCCGGGGTGGCCGCTACACCGCCGTGACCCCGCTGTGGGGCACGATCCCGCCCGCGGACAACGCGTTCTACCAGGCGATGAACAAGGCGCTGGGCGTCACGCTGGAGATGAAGCCGGCCGACGGCAACAACTACGCCACCATCGTCCCGACGATGACCGCGGCGAAGAAGCTGCCCGACTGGATCCAGCTGCCGTCGTGGTGGGACACCAACTTCAACATCGGCGGCCTGGCCGGGTCGCAGCTCGCGGACCTGACGCCCTACCTGTCCGGCGACAAGATCAAGAAGTACCCGAACCTGGCCGCGCTGCCCACCGGCGCGTGGCGCGCGGGCGCGTGGGGCGACAAGCTCTACGGCATCCCGTGCTTCGCGGGCAGCTTCAACATCGCGGGCGCCACGTTCTACCGGCGGGACGTGCTGGAGGCCAAGGGCATCACGGCCGACCAGGTGAAGTCCATGGACGACCTGATGAACCTGGGCAAGGAGCTGACCGACCCCAAGGCCGGCGTGTGGGCCTTCGACGACGTCTACCGCTACCTCTACACCCACTTCGGCGCGCCGCTGAAGTGGCGGGTCGACGACGGGAAGCTGGTCCACCTGTACGAGACCCCGGAGTGGATGGAGGCCGTCGAGTGGCACTACAAGCTCGCGACCTCGGGCTACATGCACCCGGACGCGCTCGCGGGTGACAACGAGGCCGCCGGCACCCGGTTCTACAGCGGCAAGACGCTGATCAGCGGCGGCGGCCTGGGCGCGTGGAACCTCAGCGACCACCAGTCCGGCAGCGCCGCGAACCCGGCCTACCGGCGCGGCGCGTTCAACATCTTCGCCGCGGACGGCAAGAGCAAGCCCGTGGTCTACATGGGCGCGACGACGCGCATGCTCAGCTACCTGAACGTCAACCTCAAGCCCGAGCAGATCGAGGAACTGCTGGCGGTCGCCAACTACCTGGCCGCGCCCTACGGGACGGCGGAGTTCACGATGGTCAACTTCGGCGTCGAGGGCGTGCACCACAACATGGTCAACGGCGTGCCCCAGATCACCGAGCAGGGCCAGAAGGAGGTCCAGGCGACGACCTACCCGTTCCTGGCCGCGCCGCCCGCCGTGATCCAGAACCAGGGCGCGGACCAGGTCACCAAGGACTACACCGCCTGGCAGGCGGCCAACGCGCAGGCGCTGGTCAAGCCGGTCTTCTGGAACATGAACATCAGCATGCCGCAGGCGCAGGCCACCGCCGACGCCGCGCAGCAGGTCGAGGACACCCTCAAGGACTGCTACCACGGCAAGAAGAAGCCGGCCGACGTGCAGGCCGCGGTGGCGAGCTGGAAGTCCGGTGGCGGTGATCGCCTCAAGCAGTGGATGACCGAGAACGTGCTGGACAAGTTCGGCACGGGGCAGTGACCGCGCCGCGCACGCAGCGCCGTCCCGGGCCGGGGTTCCGGGTCAGGCTCCTCCGGGACCGGTCGCTGCTGCTGATGACGCTCCCGGCCGTGCTGCTGCTCGTGGTGTTCAACTACGTGCCGCTGTTCGGCCTGGTGACCGCCTTCCAGGAGTACGACCCGCTGGTCGGCGTCTGGTACAGCCGGTGGGCCGGGCTGGAGCAGTTCGAGCGGCTGTTCAGCGACCCGCTGTTCTGGGGCGCGCTGAGGAACACCCTGTACCTCAGCTTCGTCCAGCTGGTGCTGTTCTTCCCCATCCCGATCGCGTTGGCGCTGCTGCTGAACTCGCTGATCAGCCAACGGGTGAAGAACTTCATCCAGTCCGTGGTCTACCTGCCGCACTTCTTCTCGTGGGTGCTGGCGATCACGATCTTCCAGCAGATGCTCGGCGGCGCCGGCGCGCTCAACCAGTTCCTGCGCAGCAACGACATCGGCACGTGGGACATCATGACCGACCCGGAGACCTTCGCGCTGCTGGTCACCGCGCAGGTGATCTGGAAGGAGGCCGGCTGGGGGATCATCGTGTTCCTCGCCGCGCTGGCCGCCATCAACACCGACCTCTACGAGGCGGCGGCGGCCGACGGCGCCGGGCGCTGGCGGCGGCTGTGGCACATCACCCTGCCGGGCCTGCGCGGCGTGATCGTGCTGATGCTCGTGCTGCGCCTGGGCAACGCGCTGACGGTCGGCTTCGAGCAGTTGCTCATCCAGCGCGAGGCGGTCGGCCACGACACGGCCGACGTCCTGGACACCTTCTCGTTCTACTACGGCATCGCGACCAACGACTACAGCTACGGCGCGGCGGCGGGACTGTTCAAGAGCGTCATCTCGCTGCTGATGATCTGGGGCGCCAACAAGCTGGCACACGCCTTCGGCGAGGACGGGTTGTACCGCAGATGACCCAAACACTCACCCCCCGCACGACGACGGACGTGGAGACCACGCCGCCGCCACCGCGCCGACCGCGCCGCGACGGGCGCCCGGTCTGGGAGGAACCGCCCACCGCCCTGGGCCAGACCGGCAAGGGCCTGACCCTGGGCGGGGTCCTGGCGGTCATGCTGGTGCCGCTGTGGATCGTCGTGGTGACCAGCCTGTCCACCCAGGCCTCGATCAACCGCGCCGGCGGCCTGGTCATCTGGCCCGACGAGATCACCTTCGAGGCCTACCGGGTGATGCTCGGGGACTCCACCGTGCGCACCGCGCTGCTGGTCAGCCTTGGGATCACGGCGGTCGGCACGGCGGTGTCCATGGCCGTGTCGATCATGTGCGCCTACGGCCTGTCCCGGTCGCGCTCGCTGGGGCACCGCTTCCTGCTGGCCCTGCTGGTGATCACCATGTTCGTCAACGGCGGCCTGATCCCGACGTTCCTCGTGGTCACCGGCCTCGGTGGCTACGGGGAGTGGTGGGCGCTGATCCTGCCCAGCGCGGTGTCGGTGTTCAACATCCTGATCCTGCGGTCCTTCTACTCCTCGACCTCCGCGGACCTGATCGAGGCCGCCCGGATCGACGGCGCGGGCGACTGGCGCATCCTGTGGTCGATCGTGATGCCCACCTCACGGGCGGTCACCGCCGTGATCGCCCTGTTCTACGGGGTGGGCTACTGGAACTCGTTCTTCAACGTCATGCTCTACATGCCCACCGACAGCGAGAAGTGGCCCTTGCAGTACGTCCTGCTCACCTACGTCAACCGCGGCAACGGGCTGCCGGGCTCGGTCAACGCCGGTTTCGGCAGCCAGTTCGCCCAGACCGCGCCCCTGTCGTTGCAGATGGCCGTGGTCGTGCTGACCCTCGTCCCGCTGCTGATCGTCTACCCGTTCGTCCAGAAGCACTTCCGCACCGGCGTGCTCACGGGCGCGATCAAGGGGTGACCGGGCAGACTCGACCCCCCGGCCGGGAAGAAGTTCCGCCGGGACGAAGTTCAACCGAGCAGGAGCATCACGCATGGTGACACTCGCCGATGTGGCCAGGCACGCGGGCGTGTCCGCGAGCACGGTCAGCTACGTGCTCAGCGGCAAGCGCACGATCTCCGAGGAGACCCGGCGCCGCGTCGAGCACGCGGTGGCCGAACTCGGGTACCACCCCAACGCCCGGGCGCGGGCGCTGGCCGCCCGCCGCTCCCACATCGTCGCGCTCGTGGTGCCCCTGCGCTCGGACGTGTACGTGCCGATCATGATGCAGATCGCCATCTCGGTCACCATCGCCGCCCGCCAGCACGGGTACGACGTCCTGCTGATCACCAACGACGAAGGACCCGAGGGCGTGCGGCGGGTGGCGTTGAGCGGGCTGGCGGACGGCGTGATCCTCATGGACGTCGAGCTGGACGACAAGCGCATCCCGGTGCTGCGCGAACTGGGCACCCAGGCCGCGCTGATCGGGCTGCCCGACGACCGGGCCGGGCTGTCCTGCGTCGACCACGACTTCGCCGCCGCCGGCGCGATGTGCGCGGACCACCTGGCCGACCTGGGCCACCGCGAGATCGCGTTCATCGGCTACGGGACGGGCACCTACCAGCGGCACGCCGGCTACGCCGAGCGGACCCTGGCCGGGTTCCGCAAGCGGGCGGAGGAACGCGGTCTGCGCTTCGTGCACCGGCCGTGCGAAGGCACCTACGAGAGCACCGCCGGGACGCTGGCCCGCATCCTGTCCGACCGGCCCGGCACCACCGGGTTCGTGGTGCAGAACGAGGGCGCCATCGGCCCGCTGCTCAGCCTGCTGCGCACCAGCGGGCGGACCGTGCCCGAGGACGCCTCGGTGGTCGCGCTGTGCCCGGAGATGCTCGCCGAGCAGTACGCGCCCAGCCTGACCGCGGTCACCGGCCCGGCCCAGGAACTCGGCCGGGTCGCGGTCGAGCACGTGATGAAGCGGATCACCGCGGCCGGCCGGGGCCAGCGGCCCGACGACGAACTGGTCCTGCTCAGCCCCGTGCTGACCGTCCGCGAGAGCACCGGCCCCGCACCCGAACGAGACCCCGAGACCTGATCCCACGCAGGCACGCGCGAGGCCCCACGCGGTGTGGGGCCGGCCCCGCCGTGCCCGAAAACCGCCAGGAGCTTCACCATGCACACCCCGGGCACCCTCACTGTCTCATTGCCGCGACTCCGTCGCGGCGGGCGAGGCCACGGGGCAGTCGGCTCATCGCGCGGCCTCCCGCTCCGATCGAACGACATGATCGGAGCGGGAGGCCGCGCGACAAGCGGACGCGGCCTCGCCGACCGGCTCGGCGGCCTCGCGTTCGGCGGCGACTACAACCCCGAGCAGTGGGACGAGGAGGTGTGGGCCGAGGACGACGAGTTGATGCGCCGGGCGCGGGTCAACCTCGCCACGGTCGGCGTCTTCTCGTGGGCGCTGCTGGAGCCCGAGGAGGGCCGCTACGAGTTCGGGTGGCTGGACGAGCACCTCGACCGCCTGCACGCCAACGGGGTCGCCGTCGACCTGGCCACCCCGACCGCGTCACCGCCCCCGTGGTTCACCCTCGCCCACCCCGACGCCCTGCCGGTCACCCCGGACGGCGCCCGCCTCACCCACGGCAGCCGCGACACCTACTGCCTGGCCGCCCCCGCCTACCGCGCCGCCGCCCGCGGCATCGCCGACGCCCTCGCCCGGCGCTACGGCGACCACCCGGCCGTGGCGCTGTGGCACGTGCACAACGAGTACGCCACCTTGTGCTGGTGCGACCACACCGCGGAGGCGTTCCGGGGGTGGCTGCGCCACAAGTACCGCGCCCTGCACGCGCTCAACGACGCCTGGGGCACCGCGTTCTGGAGCCAGCGCTACCACGACTGGGACCAGATCATGCCGCCGCGCGCCACCCAGTGGCACCACAACCCCGGCCAGACCCTGGACTTCCGCCGGTTCTTCTCCGACCTGGCGCTGCAGGCCTACCGCGACCAGCGCAACGCGATCCGCGCCCACAGCGACCGCCCGGTGACCACCAACCTCATGCTGCCCGGCTACCAGAACCTCGACCTGTGGGCGTTCGGCCGCGAGGTGGACGTGGTGGCCGTCGACCACTACCCCGCCGCCCCGGGCGTCGACGCGGCTGCGGACACGGCGTTCGGCGGGGACCGGGCGCGGTCCTTCGGCGGCGGCCGGCCGTGGCTGCTGATGGAGCAGGGCACCAACACCGTGTACGCGGGCGACCGGACGCTGGCGAAGGAACCGGGCGAGATCTTGCGCCACAGCCTGAGCCACATCGCACACGGGTCCGACGGCGCGTTGTTCTTCCAGTGGCGCCAGTCCAAGGCGGGCGCGGAGACCTGGCACTCGGCGATGGTCCCGCACGCCGGGCCGGACAGCCGGATCTTCCGCGAGGTCACCGAGTTGGGCGCGGTGGTGGACCGGTTGCGCGAGGTGGCCGGGTCGACGGTGACCGCGCAGGTGGCCGTGCTGCACGACGCCGACGCCTGGTGGGCGCTGAACGTCGAGAGCATGCCCTCGTCCGCACTGGACTACCACACCACCCTGAAACGGGCGCACCGCGCGCTGTGGGACGCCGGGGTGGTCACCGACTTCGCCCACCCGGAGCACGAGCTGGACCGCTACCGGCTCGTGGTCGCGCCCGCGTTGTTCCTGCTGTCCGACGCCGGCGCGGAGAACCTGCGCCGCTACGTCGAGGGCGGCGGCACGCTGCTCGTCCAGCACTTCGCCGGCGCGGTCGACGAACGCCTCCACGCCCGTCTCGGCGGCTACCCCGCGCCGGCGCTGCGCGAGGCCCTGGGCATCCGGGTCGAGGAACTGCGGCCGTTGCGGCGCGACGAGAAGATCACCCTGTCCGACGGCACCCGCGCCGCGGAGTGGAGCGAATCCGTGCAGTTGGCGGGCGCTGAGGCGGTCGCGTCCTACACGCACGGGATGCTCGCCGGCCGGCCCGCGCTCACCCGCCACCGCTTCGGCGCGGGCCACGGCTGGTACCTGTCCACCGTCCCGGACCCCGAGGACCACACCGCGCTGGTCCACCGGCTGCTGGCCGAGGTGGGGGTGGTGTCCGCGTGGCCACCCGGGGTCGAGGCGGTCACCCGCGGCCGGTTGTTGTTCCTGCTCAACCACGGCGCGGACACCGTGCCGCTCCCCCGGCCCGCGCACGACCTGGTCACCGACCGGGTGGTGGCGGACGTCCCGCCCGGCGGCTGCGCCGTGCTCCGCACCGATGAAGGGGCCTGACCCGATGGGCAAGTTCACCAACCCCGTGCTCCCCGGCTGCCACCCCGACCCGAGCGTGTGCCGGGTCGGCGAGGACTACTACCTGGCCTGCTCCAGCTTCGAGTACTTCCCCGGCGTGCCGATCTTCCACAGCCGAGACCTGGTGCACTGGACGCAGATCGGCAACGCGCTGGACCGGCCGTCGCAGCTGCGCCTGCCGCTGGACAGCCCGTCGTCGGCGGGCGTGTACGCGCCGACCCTGCGCCACCACGACGGCCGGTTCTGGCTGATCACCACCAACGTCAGCGGCGGCGGCAACTTCCTGGTCACCGCCACCGACCCGGCCGGGCCGTGGTCGGAGCCGGTGCCGCTGCCCGACCTGCCCGGCATCGACCCGGACCTGGCGTGGGACGCCGACGGCACCTGCTGGTGCACGGTCGCGGGCGTGGCCCAGGTCCGGATCGACCCGGACACCGGGCAGGTGCTCGGCACGCCGCAGCGGATCTGGTCCGGTGCACCCGGCGCGAAGGCCCCGGAAGCGCCGCACCTGCACCACATCGGCGACCATTGGTACCTGCTGATCGCGGAGGGCGGCACCGAGCGCGGCCACGCGGTGTCGATCGCCCGCGCTCCCACGCCGTCCGGGCCGTTCAAGCCGTGCCCGACCAACCCGGTCCTGACCCACCGGGGCACCGACGAGCCCGTCCAGAACACCGGGCACGCCGATCTCGTGCAGGGGCCGGACGGGTCGTGGTGGATGGTGCTGCTCGGCGTCCGGCCGCGCGGCGGCACCCCCGGTTGGCACGTGCTGGGCCGCGAGACGTTCCTCGCGCCGGTGACCTGGGAGGACGGCTGGCCGGTCGTCGGGCCGTTGGTGTTGGAGGGCAGTGTGCCGTGGCCGCTTGAGCCCGGCCCGGTCGTGCCCGTCCGCGACGACTTCGACCAGGCGGCGCTCCACCCGTCGTGGATCTCCCTGCGGGATCGGCGTGAAGAGCACTGCACGACCGGGCAACGTCCGGGGTGGCTGACCCTGCACGCGCGTGGCGAGTCGTTGGACGCCCTCGACGCCGTGTTCGTCGGCCGCCGCCAACAGCACCTGTCGTGCCGGGCGCGGACGCTCGTGGATGCCAGAGGGGGCACTGGAGGTCTCGCTGTTCGGCTGGACGAGGAGCACCACTACGAGATCGAGGTCGGCGACGGCCAGGTGCGGGTGATCGCGCGGGTCGGGTCGCTGAAGAGCGAGGTGGCGTCCCGCGCGGTGCCGGCCGGGCCGGTGGTGCTGGGTGTGGACGTGTGCGAGCGCAAGACTTTCCGCGACGCGCGGACCGGCCCGGACACCGTCTTCTTCGGCATCGAGGAGTCCGACGGCACGTTCACCGCCCTGGCCGGGTTGGAGGGCCGCTACCTGTCCACCGAGGTGGCGGGCGGGTTCACCGGTCGGGTCATCGGCCTGTACGCGGCCACGGGCACCGTCCACTTCGACTGGTTCGACTACACGCCCCTCGACTCCTGACGCCCTTCGACCCCTGAGCACAGGAGGCCGCCGTGCCCGCCCTGCCCCCGCACGTCCTGTTCGGCGCCGCCTACTACCACGAGTACCAGCCCCATGACCGGCTCAAGACCGACCTCGACCTGATGGTGGAGGCCGGGTTCACCGTCATCCGGGTCGGCGAGTCGGTGTGGTCCACCTGGGAGCCGGAGAACGGCCGGTTCGACCTCGACTGGGTGCAGCCGGTGCTCGACGGCGCGCACGAGCGCGGCATCGCGGTCGTCCTCGGCACGCCCACCTACGCCGTGCCGCCGTGGCTGTCCCGGCAGTACCCCGAGATCGCCGCCGAGCACGCCACCGGGCAGCGCCTCGGCTGGGGCGCCCGCCAGGAGGTCGACTTCACCCACCCGGCGTTCCGGTTCCACGCCGAGCGGGTGAGCCGCGAGATCCTGGCCCGCCACGCCGCGCACGCGGCGGTGATCGGCTTCCAGGTCGACAACGAGCCGGGCCTGCGGCTGCCGCACAACCACGGGCTGTTCCAGCGGTTCGTGGACCACCTGCGGCAGCGGTACGGGACCGTGGAGGCGCTCAACCGCGAGTGGGGGCTGGTGTACTGGTCGCACCGGCTGTCGACCTGGGCGGACCTGTGGACGCCGGACCACAACGCCCAGCCGCAGTACGACGTGGCGTGGCGGGCGTTCCAGGCGCGGCAGACCACCGAGTTCGTGGCCTGGCAGGCCGAGATCGTGCGCGAGTACGCCCGGGACGACCAGTTCGTCACGACGTGCATCTCCTACCAGCACCCGGCGTTCGACGACGACGAACTCACCGACGCCTTGGACGTCACCGCCGGCAACCCGTACTACGACATGCAGGACGGCCTGGCCCTGCCCGACCCGACGCCCGACGACCACGAGCAGGTGTGGAAGACCACCGGGGTCTGGGCGCTGTTCCAGAGCGCCGACCGGATCTTCTCCTCCCGCCAGGAACCGTTCCTGGTCACCGAGACCAACGCGCAGGCGATCAGCAGCCCGTGGGACAACAAGCCCGGGTACGACGGCCAGTGGCGGCAGGCGGCGTGGGCGCTGGTCGCGCGCGGCGCGCGGATGGTCGAGTACTGGCACTGGCACACCCTGCACTTCGGCGCGGAAACCCACTGGGGCGGCGTCCTGCCGCACAGCGGGCGGCCGGGCCGGGTGTACGCCGAGATCGCCCGCCTGGGCGCGGAGTTCCGGACCGCCGGCGACCTGGTGGCCGGGATCGAGCCGGACGCCGACGTCGCGCTGGTGTTCTCGATGCCCACCAAGTGGCTCATGCAGAAGTACCCGCCCCTGGCCACCCCGGCCGGTGGGCCGGACCCGGCCGCGTACCACCGCATCCTCAACCCGTTCTACCGCGGTGTTCTCGAGGCCGGCCGCCAGTGCCGCGTCCTGCACGCCCGGCAGCTGCACGACTCGCCCCCGGAAGCGGCGGCCCGCCGCCACCCCGTGCTGATCGCGGCCGGCCTGTACCTGGCCGACGACGCCACCCTGGACTGGCTGGCCGCCTACGCCCACGCCGGCGGCCACCTCGTCCTCGGCCCCCGAACGGGCTACGCCGACCACGAGGCCCGCGCCCGTCCTGAGCCCGCTCCCCCGCGCCTGGTGGAGGCAGCCGGCGTCCACTACGACGAGTTCAGCAACCTGTCCACCCCGCTCCCGGTGCGCTTCCTCGACTCGTCAGGGGGTGGCACCCTGTGGGTCGAAGGTCTGTCCACAGTGGACGCCGAGGTCCTGGCGACCTACGACCACCCCCACTTCGGCCGCTGGCCCGCCATCACCACCCGGGCCCACGGCGCCGGCCGGGTGACGTACGTCGGCACCGTGCCGGACCGCCCGCTGGCCCGCGCACTGGCCGCCTGGCTGGTCCCGACCCCGGTGAGCGGCTGGTCCGACCTGCCGGAGTCGGTCACCGCGAGCACCGGGACGTCCCCGGACGGCCGCCGCGTGCACGTCGTGCACAACTGGAGCGCCACCCCGACTTCCGCTGTCGTGCCGCACGACCTCACCGACGCCCTGTCCGGCGAAGTCGTCGCGGCACAACAGCCACTGCACCTGGGCGCACGGGACGTCCGGGTCCTCAAGGCTCCGCCGCACATCCATCCCTGACTCAATGGAGAGCACATGATGGGCAAGTTGATCCGAACGACAGCCCTCGCGGCCGCGACCCTGCTCGCGGTCACGATCACCGCGCCCACCGCCCAGGCGGCCACCTTCGAGTCCTCGGACAAGTGGGCGACCTGGTCCAACGGCGGTTACACGGTCCGCAACAACGTGTGGGGCAGCGGCGTCGGGTTCCAGGCGATCTGGGCCAACTCGTACAGCAACTGGGGCGTGTGGGCCAACCACCCGAACACCGGCGGGGTGAAGTCCTACCCGCACTCCGGCAAGAACATCGGCCGACCGCTCAGCCAGATCGGCGGCATCAGCAGCAGCTTCAACGTCACCGTGCCCAGCGGCGGGGCGTACACCACCACGTACGACATCTGGGCGCAGAACCACGCCTACGAGATCATGGTGTGGATGAACAAGTTCGGCGCCGTCGGACCCATCGGCGGCTACCAGACCACCGCGACGGTGGGCGGGCACAGCTGGGACGTCTACCGGGGTTCCAACGGGTCCAACGCGGTGTTCTCCTTCGTCCGGCGGGGCAACACCAACGCCGGGACGGTGGACCTGAAGGCGGTGCTGGACTGGATCCGGGCGCGGGGCTGGTACGGCGACGTGACGGTCGGCGAGGTGCAGTTCGGCTTCGAGATCACGTCGTCGAGCGGCGGGATGGACTTCCGCAGCAACAGCTTCTCGATCTCGAACTGGTGAGTCGGTGAGGTTCGCTGCCCCGCGGAGCTTGCCTTCGCGGGGCAGCGAACTGGTTTTCAGGTCAGATCCGCCACTGCTGGTTGGTCGCGCCGGTGCAGGTCCACAGCTGGAGCTTGGTGCCGTTGGCGGTGCCGTAGCCGGCGGCGTCGAGGCACAGGCCGGACTGCACGTTGGTGATGGTGCCGTTGGAGTTGACGTTCCACTGCTGGTTCGCGCCGCCGTGGCAGTCCCAGATCACGACCTGGGTGCCGTTCGACGTGCCGGCCCCGGAGGCGTCGAGGCACTTGTTGCCGTAGACGGTGAGCTGCTTGCCGCTGGTCTGGGTCCACTGCTGGTTGGTGCCGCCGTGGCAGTCCCAGAGCTGGAGCTGGGTGCCGTTGGTCGTGGTCGAGCCCGGGACGTCCACGCAGCGCCCGGAGGGGACCCCGACGATCCGCTTGCCCGGCGCGACCGGGTCGCCGATGCTGCCGGGCACCGAGCGCAGGGCCGCGTACCAGGTGGCGGCCATCTTGTCGTAGCCGTTGGCGGTCGGGTGGACGCCGTCGATCAGGTCGGCGGTGGTGAGGGCGGCGTGCATGTCGACCAGGCGGACGCGCTTGCCCGCGTTGACCTTGCTCTGCACCATGCCGGGGATGGTGGCGTTGTAGGCGCGGGCGGCGGATTCCTGGCCGGCGTTGGAGATCGGGATGATCGTCGCGACGAACACGTCCGCGTTGGGGACGGTCGCGGTGATCTTGTCGACGAGGGCGCTCAGTCGGGCCGGTGCGCCGGAGAGGTTGTAGTTCTGGAGGACGTCGTTGGTGCCGATGTGCAGCAGGACGGTGCGGGGGTTGGTGTTGCGCAGCCAGGTGACGACGTTCGCGTCGATCTGGTCGATGCGCCAGCCCGGGTGGCCCTGGTGGTCGTGGTCGCCGAGTGAAGCGGGGCCGTTGAACTGCGAGCCCACGAAGTCCACCCGGTAGTTCCCGGACCCGAACCGCTGCCACAGACCGATCCGGTAGCCGCCGGGGATCTGGGTGCCTTCGGTGATCGAGTCGCCCAGCGGCATGACCCGGGTGCCGCCGTTGGACTCGGCGTGGGCGGGGGTGGGGGCGGTGGGCAGCAGTGCGGCGGCGACCAGGGCGGCAGCGAAGGCGGACAACCGCCTCAACCGTGCGCGCATCGGGTTCTCCCTCATCGTCGAGGCGGCGATGTTAACGCTAACAGTGGACTGGAGGCGGAGACGCGGTGTCAAGCAATCGACCACTTGAGACGATCACGCGCAAGGACGAATAGCGGCACACCCACGCCATGCCGAACCCCGTGCCCCGCCAACCCACACCAAGCCGAGCCAACCGCGCGCCAAGCCGAGCCGGCCACGCGGGCGAGGCCGGCCACGCGGGCAGTGAGGCGGCGCGAGTTCGGCGGGCGCGGCGCAGGCTCGGGCCGGCGCAGGCTCGGCCCCGCGCAGGCGCAGCCCCGGCGCGGCACGGCGCGGCTCACGCTCGGCGCAGCTCGACGCGGCATGGCACGCCGCGGCACGGCTCGACGTGGCGCGGGCTCGGCGCGGCGGTCCGGGGTGGCGCGGGTTCGGGAAGGCGTTGACGGCATACGTCATACGAGTTACGTTTCCGTCACGACGGCGGAGTGGCCGCCGCACCGGCAGGAGTGGGCGACGTGAAGATCACCGGGTACCGGACGCTCACCACCGTCCACGACTGGGGACGGCCCATCGGCGACGCCAACGGCACCTTCGACGACGGCCTCGTCCCCGTGCCCCTCCTCCTCGTCGACACCGACGAAGGCATCACCGGCGTGGGCCTCGGCGCGCACATCGGACTCGACACCGTGTTCAGCGCCGTAGTGGGCGAAGACCCCCGCGCCGTCACAGCCCTCTACGACCGGATGCTGCGCCACACCTTCAAAGCCGGCCACGCGGGCGCGGTCTTCGGAGCCATCGGCGCGATCGACACCGCCCTCTGGGACATCAAAGCGCAAGCCGCCGACGAACCCCTGTGGCGCCTGCTGGGCGGCCGCGACCGCCGGGTCCCCGCGTACGCGTCCGGTTTGGACATCGCACTCGACGACGAACAACTCACCAACCTCTACCGCACCTACGCCGACCACGGTCTCCGGATGGCCAAGCTCAAGGGCGGCCTGGACGTAGAACGAGACCTGCACAGGCTGACCCTCATCCGCGACGTGCTCGGCGACCGCCCCGGCCTGATGCTCGACGCCAACGAGACCTGGTCGCGCAAGCAAGCCGTCCGGCACGTGGCCGAACTCGAACGAACCCTCGACCTGACCTGGGTCGAAGAGCCAGTACGACGCTGGGACGTAGAGGGACACGCGGTTGTCGGACGCGGGGTCCGCGCCGCGGTCGCCACCGGCGAGAACCTGACCGGGCTCGAACAGCACCGCGCGCTGATCGGGGCCGGCGCGGTGGACGTGGTGCAAACCGCGGCGGTCTGGGGGATCACGCACTTCCTCCGGGTCGCCGCACTCGCCCACGCCCACGACCTGCCGATCAGCCCCATCGGGTCCACGCCGGTCGGCCTGCTGCACGCCGCGACCGCCGTCCCCAACCACCTGGTCAGCGAATTGCAGGACCTCAGCCCACCACACGGCGTGTCGATCGACCACCACGTCGAAGGGGGCGCGTTCATCCTCGGCGACCGGCCGGGACTGGGCCTGCGCGTGGACGAGGAAGCGGTCGTCGCGCCCGGTCCGGCGGCTGTCGGGGGTCCGCACATCCGCCCGGACGACGCGGGTCGGCGGCTGCCGGCGCCGCGCTGAACAACCACCCGCGAACGAGGACGGGACCTCCGCCAACCCCGAAGGCCTCGGGTCGCGACCAACGCCAACTCGAGGAGGGTCCCTTGTCCCCATCCACCCCGATCCGAAGGGCGGTCGTCGTGCTGGCGGCGTTGGCCGCCGGGCTGGTGACGTCGCCGCCCACCGCCTCCGCGGCCACCACGACGCTCTACGCCTCCCCCACCGGCACCGGCACGAGCTGCTCACAAACGCAGCCCTGTTCGCTGTCCGCCGCCCAGGCCGCTGTTCGTTCGCAGGCCCCGACCATGTCCGGTGACATCGTGGTCCAGCTGGCCGACGGTGTGTACCGGCTCTCCCAACCGCTCCGGCTGACCGACGCGGACTCCGGCCGCAACGGCTACCGCGTCGTGTGGCAGGCCGCACCTTCCGCCCGGCCGGTTCTCAGCGGCGCCCGGGCGGTCACCGGGTGGACGCAGGTCGACGCCGGCCGCAACATCTGGCGGGCGTCCGTCCCGACCGGGCTCGACTCGCGCCAGCTCTACGTGGACGGCACGATCGCCACCCGCGCCCGCACCCAGGTCAACCGGTCCGACTTCTCCTTCGCCACCAACGGGATGCGGTTCTCCAACACCGCCCTCAACTACCTCAACAACCTGGCCGACCAGGGCCGCGTCGAGGTGGAGAGCGTCAACTCCTTCACCGACCGCTACTCCCCCGTGCAGAGCATCAGCGGGAACTTCCTCACCATGAAGCAGCCCGCGTGGAACAACAACACGTTCGGCTACGACACCCTGACCAGCCCGCACCGCGCGGGACCGTTCTACCTGGCCAACGCCTACGAGTTCCTGGACTCCCCGGGCGAGTGGTACGTCCGCCCCTCCGCCGGCCACCTGTTCTACATCCCGCGCGCCGGCCAGGACGTCAACGCCGCCAAGGTGGAACTCCCGACGCTCCAGTCCCTGGTCCAGGTCGGCGGCACCTACGACGCCCCGGCACACCACATCACGTTCAGCGGCATCACGTTCACCGGCACCAGCTGGCTCGGCCCCAGCAGCGACCAGGGCTTCGTCGACCAGCAGACCGGCGCGTACATGACGGGCAACTGGAACTGGCCCGCCGACCGGCTCACCTCGTGCCAGAACGGCTGCACCCAGTTCGAGGCGACCCGTCCGCACTGGGCGCAGATGCCCGCCGCCGTGCAGGTCTCGGCCGCGAACAACGTCACCTTCACCGACTCCCGGTTCCTCAACCTGGGCCAGACCGCGATCGGCATCGGCAACGACGCCAACGCGCACGGCTCCGGCGTCGGCCTCGGCGCGGCGAACATCACCGTGACCCGGTCGGAGATCGCGCACAGCTCGGCCGGCGGCGTCATCGTCGGCGGCGTGCGCGCGGACGCGCACCACCCGAGCGACCAGCGGATGGTCAACAAGGACATCACGATCAGCCAGAACCGCATCCACGACCTGGGCATCGAGTACCGGGGCAACGTCTCGGTCCTCAACACCTACGTCAGCACGGCGACCGTGTCGTACAACGAGGTCTACAACATGCCCTACAGCGGCATGTCCATCGGCTACGGCTGGGGCAGCAACGACGCGGGCGGCAGCAACCACTACGCCAACCGCGGCCTCTACAACTACCAGCCCCGGTACAGCACCCCCACGACCGCGTCGAACAACCGGCTCATCGGCAACTACATCCACGACGTCATGCAGCAGATGAACGACGGCGGCTGCATCTACACCCTCGCGTGGAACCCGGGCGCGCAGATCAACCAGAACTACTGCCTGCGCACCAACGGCTACTACGGCCTCTACTTCGACGAAGGTTCGCGCTACTACAGCGCGGTCAACAACGTGTTCTCCGCGACCGGCACCTGGGCCACCGCCAACTACTGGGGCGGCGAGAACATGGGCAACTGGACGCTGCGGGACAACTGGTCCACCAACGGCAGCAGCAACATCACCAACGGCGACCGCGGCAACGTGGTGTCCGGCAACATCACCGTCACCAACGGCAACTGGCCCTCCGGCGCGCAGACCGTGATGGCCAACGCCGGTCCGGGCGGCACCACCCCCACGCCGGGCACGACGATCGTGGGCGGCCAGTCGAGCCGCTGCATCGAGGTGCCGAGTTCCAGCAACGGCACCCAGGCCCGGCTGTGGGACTGCAACGGCGGCACCAACCAGCGGTGGACCCAGTCCGGCCGGCAGCTGATGATCCACGGCAGGTGCCTGGACGCCTCCGGGGCGGGCACCACCAACGGCACGGCCGCGATCATCTGGGACTGCCACGGCGGGACGAACCAGCAGTGGAACGTCAACGCCAACGGCACCATCACCAGCGCCCAGTCGGGCCTGTGCCTGGACGCCAGCGGCAACGCGACCGCGAACGGCACCCTGATCCAGCTGTGGACCTGCCACGGCGGCAGCAACCAGCAGTGGACCCTGCGCCAGTGACGACCCGCGGTGCGGAGGCCCTCCCCCTGCCTCCGCACCGCTTCCCTTTGTCCACCGCGACGGCCAACGCCCACCACCCCCATCGGCCAACGCCCACCACCCACCGGCCGGCGCTTTCGCCGCGCTCCGCGCGGCGGGCCGGCTCCCAGCCACGGCGGGGCTTCGGTTCCCCCACCGTATGGCCTGCCCGAAAGGGCTACCACGGATTCCCCGGGTGCAGCCAAAAGTTTTGCGAGGAACGAGCAAAAGTTTTTAGGGGCACCCGGGGAATCCGTGGTTGGCTTTGCCAGGCCATGCGGTGGGGGAACCGACGCCCTTCCCTCCCCCATCGGTGGTCTGCCCGCCGGCGAGGCGCTTGTGATCTTGAAAGCGCGCAGCGCGTTTGATCTTGAGAGCGCGCAGCGCGTTTGAAGAGCGCGAAGCGCGTTCCTCCTCCAGCAGCGCGAAGCGCCGGTCAGCCCTTGGTCGCCCCCGCGGTGACGCCCTCGGCGATCCGGCGTTGCAGGAACAGGTAGACCACCAGGACCGGCAGCGCCGCGATGAGCACACCGGCCGCGAACACCGGGATGTCGTCGGAGTACTGGCCCCGCAAGGAAGTCACGCCGACCATCAACGTCCGGTTCTCCGCGGACGGCATCATCAGCAGCGAGATCAGCACGTCGTTCCAGCAGAACAAGGCGTTGAGCACACCGACCGACACCAGCGCCGGCGCGCCGATCGGCAGCATGATCCGCCAGTACACCCCGTAGAGCGAGTTCCCGTCGATGCGCGCCGCGTCCACGATCTCCGAAGGCACGGTCGCGTAGTGGCCGGCCATCAGGAAGATCGTGAACGGCAGGAACTGCGCCACGTACGCGAGTATCAGCCCGGGGTAGGTGTCGACGAGACCGGCGTCGGACATGACCCGCGCCAACGGCACCATGATCACCTGGAACGGCACGAACAGCGCCGCCAGGCACCCCAGGAACAGCGTCGACGACCCGCGGAACTTCAGCCGGCCCAACGCGAAGCCCGCCATCGACCCGAGCAGGAGCAGCAGCGCCACCGAGCACGCCACGACGATCACCGAGTTGAGGAAGTACCGGGACGTCCCGACGTTCGTCCACGCCGACGTGAAGTTGTCCCACCGCAACGCGTCCGCCGGCGCGAACCGGTCCAGGACGTACTCGCGCCGGGTCTTCATCGCGACGTTCGTGGTGAACACCAACGGGTACACGGTGGCCACCGCGAGCGCGGCCATCGGCACCGCGGCGACCCACCTGGCCGAGCGGACCACGTCAGTCCTCCTTCCCGGTGCGGCGCAGGACGGCGACCTGGGCCAGCCCGACCACGAGCATCGCCACGAACAGCGCGGTGGACGCGGCGGAGGCCAGCGCCGGGCGGTCGAACCGGCCCTGCTGCATCCAGATGTAGTACTCGGGCAGGTAGGTCGAGCCCTCCGGGCCGCCGCCGGTCATCACGTAGAGCAGGCCGAACATCGAGGTCAGCATGCCGATCATGGTGGTGACGAAGACGAACTGGATGGTGCGGGTCAGGCCGGGCACGATCACGTGCCGCAGGGTCTGGACGAACGACGCGCCGTCCACCTTGGCCGCGTCGAGCAGGGACGGGTCGAGGGTGGAGAACCCGGCCAGGAACACCACCAGCGCCATGCCGAACGTGGCCCAGACGTGCACGCCGACCACCGCGAAGATCGCCACGTCCGGGTCGCCGAGCCAGTCCACCGGGGGCAGGCCGAGCCCGCCGAGCGCCGCGTTCAGCGGACCGTCGAAGGACAGCAGGAGGGTGAAGATCGCGCCGACGATCACCGGGGACAGGACGGCGGGGAAGAAGTAGACCCCGCGGTACACCCGGTGTCCGGGGACTTTGAGGTGGATGAAGGTCGCCAGCAGGCCCGGGATCGCCACCGCGATCGGCAGCAGCAGCACCAGGAGGCCGACGTTGCGCAGAGAGGTGCGGAACAGCGGGTCGTCCAGGAGAGCCAGGTAGTTGTCCAGGCCCACCGCCGTGCCATTGAGTTCGCCATCTCCCGTGAAGGAGAAGTTGATCCCGAGCACCAGCGGCCACAACCGGAGCAGCACGACGACCAGCACGGCCGGGGCCACCAGGACGAACGGGGCGAGGCGGTCGACCCGCCCCGCCCGCCTGGCCCGCCCCGCCCGCTTGGCCCGCCGGACCCGTCCGATCGGCCCCGCCTGCCGGCTCGGCACACCGGGCCGCCCGTCGCGTCGGCTCGGCACGCCAGCCGGCCCGGCCTGTCGGCTCGGCACCCCGGTCAGCCCGTCGTGTCGGAGGCGGCCAGTTGCGCCACCACGTCGTCCACCGTGGTCGAGCCGCTGAGCAGCTGCTGGGACAGCCGGCCCATCAGGTCGACGGTCTTGACCGGCAGCGCGACGTGGAGCGCGGGCTTGCCGGTCTTGATCGCCGAGACGATCGCGGTCGCCGCCGGACCCGCGGAGGACACGTCGATGCCCGGGTCGGACGCGATCGCCCCGGCCCCGGTGTGGAAGGCCTTCAGCGCGTCGGCCGAGGTCAGCGACCGGACCAGGTCGGCGGCGCGCTTCGGGTCCTTGGTCCACTTGGCGACGCCGTACCCGATGCCGCCGTCGTAGGGCAGGCTCGGCGTGGCGGCGGGGTTGACCACGGGCGCGGGCATGACGCCCAGGTCCGCCGGGTCGATGAACTCGCCGAAGTCCTTCCAGTGCCCCACGTCCGACACCAGACCGATGACGTGCGCGGCCTTGGCGGACTGGAAGACGGCGAACGCGTCGTTGAACATCGCGGTGGAGTTGGCGCCGTCGTTGTTCAACCCGCTGTCCCCGGCCTCCTTCCACAGCTCGAAGACCCGCTTCACGTCCGGCGAGGACCAGTTCCGCTTGCCGGCGATCCAGCTGTCGTACTCCTGCGGGGTCAGCACGGCCGAGCCCATCGCGGACAGGAAGAACTGGATGCCGATGCCCTCCTTGTTGCCCTGGGCGAAGCACCTCGCGCCGGTCTTCTCGGTGATGACCCGGCAGTCCTCGACGAACTCGGTCCAGGTCTTGGCGGGGGCGTTCGGGTCGAGCCCGGCCTTGTTGTAGAGCGCCTTGTTGAAGTACAGCGGGTGGCCTTGCAGGGTCACCGGGGCGGCGTAGGTCTTGCCGTCCTTGGTGAACGCGTCCCACCCGGCCAGCCGCGAGCGGTCGGCGGCGACGTGCTCGTCCAACGGCAGCAGGGCGTCCGCCCGGTCGCGGAGTTGGCCGCCGCCGTTGAAGAGGATGACGTCGGGCCCCTTCCCGGCCTGGATCGCCGCGCCGAGCAGCGTGTAGTACTGGTCGAACGGCTGGGCCACGAACTCGACCTCGACACCGGGGTGCTTGGCGGCGAAGTCGGCCTTGGCCTTCTCGACGTACCCGGCGACGTCGCCGTCACCGGACTTCCAGTCCCAGACGACGAGCTTCCCGTCCCCACCCCCCGACGAGGACTTGGAGGCACTGCCGCACCCGGCGACCAGCACCGCCGCGGCAAGGACGACGGACCACAGTGCGCGCTGCTTCATCGCTGCTCGCTCCCGGAAATGATCGACCGATCGGGCGAAGATCGCACGCGAACATAACTCGTATGACGTCTTACGTCAATGGTCCTACGTATACTGTCCGGACCCTTGGCAAACCGGAGGCACGAACGATGACGGCGACCGACGACGCCCCGAGCGCCCCGAGTTGGGCTCGCCGCCCGGCCAGCCTGGCCAAGGCCGTCACGGCCGAACTCGTGGAGCGCATCGTGCGCGGCGTCTACCCCTCCGGGACCGCGCTGCCGCCGGAACCGGTGCTGTGCGAGACGTTCTCGGTGAGCCGGACGGTGGTCCGCGAGTCGGTGAAGGTGTTGCAGGAGAAGGGCTTGGTGCAGGTCCGCCAGGGGTCCGGCACCACGGTGACACCGCCGGCGTTGTGGAACCTGCTCGACGAACTCGTCCTGGCCGCCACCATCGCGCAGGACGACAGCCTGGCGGTGCTGGACGACGTCGTGGTGACGAGGCGGCTGTTGGAGTCCGACATGGCCGCCGTGGCCGCTCGCACCGCGGACGAGGAGACCGTCGAGCGGCTGCGGATGTTGGTGGAGCGCATGGACGAGCTGGTGGACGACCCGGTGGCTTACCGGGAGCAGGACCGGGCGTTCCACGACACGGTCATGCAGGCGTCGGGGAACCGGATCGCGCGTGGTGTGGTGCGGGCGTTGGAGGGTCAGGTGATCAACACGGCCCGGTACACCGGTCGGAGTGAACGCGCGCTGTGCGTGGCGTCCAACATGGGGCACCGGGCGGTGTACGAGCGGATCGCGGCCCAGGACCCGACGGGGGCAGCCGAGGCCATGTTCACGCACATCACCGAGGCCTGGCTGGTTCGGCGGGACAACTCCGGCGACCCGACCCGCTTGGACCGACCCGCCACCCCCGACCCCTGACCACCCACCACTCCCCGACCACCCACACCCGCCTCGATCACCAGCCGCCCACACCACCCCTCCCATCACTGGCCGCCACCCGCAGGCACACCGCACCACCAACGCAACCGGCCGCGCGCTTTTACGGCGAAGCCGACTCCTCTACGGCAAAGCCGACTCCATTGCGGCGAAGCCGCTGCTTTTGCGCCGCTGGCGCTGCTTTTGGTCGGGCTTGCCAAGCCACAGGAAGGGCCTCGGTTCGTCCCCCGTACGGCCTGGGCGCAGCCCAACCGCGCTTTGGTCTTCTCCGCAACCAGCTTTTCCGGTTGCGGAGAAGACCAAAGGGTGGTTGCCTCCGGCAGGTCGTACGGGGGACGAACCGACGCCCGTCCACCCCCGGGGGCCTGCCGCGCGGCGAGCGCCGCTTGTAGCTTTTGATCCTTCAAGCTTTTGATCTTGAGAGCGCGCCAGCGCGTACGTCCCGAGAGCGCGTCAGCGCGTTCGAGAGCGCGAAGCGCGTTCCTCCTCCAGCAGCGCGGAGCGCGTTGCGTGACCACGCGCGAAGCGTGGATTTGAGCAGCGAAGCGCCGGTCTAAAGATTGAAAGAGCCTCGCCGGCGGGCGAGCCGCCAAGGATGACACAACTACAACTGCGGGGGCTTCTTGCTTGTGTCATCCCCGCATGACCCAATGCCGCTAACTTAAGGATGATCTTCGCACGTCAGCGCTGATTCAGATCAAGTTCAGATTGATCAACTTCCTGAGGGTGATGCCAGTCGGCGCGAGACTCGACCAGGGACTTTGCGCCAGCGTGGCCCCCATGCGTCCTAAGTGGACACTGCTACGGGCCCGCACAGGGCCCGGAGCACCCAAGAAGCGGGCTCTGACCAGCCGAAACCTTAAGTTAGCGGCATTGCCGCATGACCCGGCAAAGCCGACCACAGATTTCCCGGGTGCCGCTAAAAACTTTTGCTCGTTCCTCGCAAAACTTTTCGGCTGCACCCGGGAAATCTGTGGTAGCCCTTCGGGCGGGCCATACGGGGATGACACAAGCAAGAAGCCCGGGTTGAGGTGTGTGCCCCGGCGGCACTGCCCGACGGCGCTGCGCGCCGAAGAACAAGGGCGCTGCGCGCCTGAAGCACGCGCTGCGCGCCGAAAGCGACGAGCAGCGCTTCGCGCGAAGGGCGGCGTCCGCCACCCCTCGCGCGAAGCGTCCTGGTCAGGCCACTGTGCAGTTGGCGCCGTTGAGGGTAAACGTGGTCGGCTCGGCTGTGTTGCCGGTGTGGGTTGCCTGGAAGCCGATGCTCACCGACGCGTTCGGTGCGATGTCGGCGTTGTACCCGACGTTCCGCGCCGTCACCTGGCCGGAGTTGGGCGAGTAGGTCGCGTTCCAGCCGCTGGTGATCGTCTGGCCGCCCGGCAGGGTGAAGACCAGGGACCAGCCGCTGATCGGCGTGCTGCCGGTGTTGGTGATGACGATCTCCGACGTCAGGCCGGTGTTCCAGGCGTTGACGGTGTCGGTCACCCGGCAGGTCTCACCGGGCGGGTTGCCGGTCGTCGTCGTGGTGGTCGTGGTGGAGGTCGTCGTCGTGGTCGTGGTGGAGGTCGTGGTGGTGCTCGTGGGCGGGGTGTCGCCCTGGAACTGGGAGATGAACCGCCACGCCTCGGTCTTGGTCCACGTCCGGGCGCCGTCGTCGCAGCCGCAGCCCTCCACCGGGGCCGGGGCGTGGCCACCGTCGAAGGCCGCCCACTGGACCGGGTAGCCCGCCCGGCACGAGTACGTCGTGGTGATGTGCGTCCGGCTGCCCACGCCGGGTTCGCGGGGGCTCTGCGCGGCGCAGCCGTTGTTGCGGACGAACGTGTCGCGCAGGCCACGGCCCAGGGAGATGTTCAGGACGTTGTCCGAGATGCCGTGGATGCCGAAGTACGCGATCGGCTGGGTCCCGCCGGCGCACCCGCTCAGCTGCGCGCCCGCGTACACCACGACCGCGCGGAACACCGTCGCCCTCGCGCACGCCAGCGCGTAGCTCATGCCGCCGCCGTAGCTGAAGCCCATCGCGAACCGCAGCCTGGTGTCCACGCACAGGTCGCTCTCGACGCGCCGGATGATGTCGTCGACGAACGTGACGTCCTCGCCGCCCGAGTTCGCCCAGCCGGCGTTGAAGCCCTGTGGCGACACGAGGATCGCGCTGTTGTTCGACTGCTCCTGCATCCCGTAGTACGCCCAGGCCGCGCCGCTGCTGCCACCCGTGGCGACGTCGTTCATGCTGCCGCCGCGCCAGTGGAAGCCGAAGATCAGCCGGTACTGCCGGGTGTTGTCGTAACCGTCGGGGACGCGCAGCACGAACTGGCGGCTCTTGCCGCTGGTGGTGATCGTGTGCGTCCCGCTGCGCAGGGTCGGCGCCTTGCCGCAGCCGGCGCTGGCCGCCAGCGTGCCGACCGACGTGGACGAGGTGGACGAGGTGGCCTGGCTGACGCCGGCGACGACCGCCGTGGCGACCAGCGCCCCGACCAGGAGCACGGCGGCCGATGCCGGCCCGAAGAGTCTGTGCCTCGACATTGAGCAGCTCTTTTCTGCCGTTTACTAGGGGTTGCGTGCGGCGGCGGATGAGGGCGCGGGCGCCGCCGGGCAGGGACGGCGGGACCCGCGCGCCCTCAGCAGGTGGAGTTGGTCTGGGTCAGCAGACCCAGGCGCCAGGGCAGCCGGTTGTACTCACCGCCTGCGTTGGGGTCCAGCCCCTGGTACAGGTAGCTCAGCTTGCACGGGCTGATCTCCATCGTCTGGTCGACGTTGGTGCGCACCACCTCGCCGTGGCTGATGTCCCGGGTCCACTGTCCACTCGGGAACGTCACGTTGTTGGCGCGGGCGAACGGGTTGGCCTCGGTGTCGGCCAGCGCGGTCCACGGTCCGGTGATCTGCGGCGCGGTCCAGGAGCGGAAGTAGCGGCGGCCGTCGGTGCCGATGGCCTCGTGCACCAGCAGGTACTGCTGCTTGCCCGCGATCTTGTAGACGTTGGACGCCTCGAACAGCCGGTTCTTGTCGGCGTCCTGCATCGCGATCACGGTGTTGGTGAAGCCGTTGGGGAACTGCGACAGGCTCGTCTCCGACCGGTACAGGTGGCCGTTGTCGTCGGAGGAGAACAGGTAGCACTTGGCGCTGTCGCAGACGGTCCAGAAGTCCACCCAGTAGCCGTTGCCGATGTTGTCGCGGATGATCTGCGGCATCCCGTTGGCGTAGAAGCCGCGCGGCGCGGACCACGTCGCCGGGTTGGCGATGTCGGTGTTGGTGGAGTACGAGGCGTTGTCACCGGTCTGGTAGACCAGGTACCACAACCGTTGCGGCGCGAAGTAGAACACCTGTGGCGCGGCCTTGTACCCGCTGCCGATGGCCGTGCGGTCCAGGTAGTAGTGCGGGGCGGAGGACGCCTGCGACCAGTCGGTGAAGCTGGTGTACATCAGGTTGTAGCCGTTGGTGTAGGTCGAGGCGAACACGTGGTACTTGCCGTTGTGGTAGACCACGCTCGGGTCCTTGACCGCCACGTTGGGGTGCGTGGCGTCGGGCTTCGGGCTGATCAGGATGCCGCTGGAGGACCAGCGGAAGCTCGACGGCAGGCTGCCGACCGGCGGGGTGCCCGTGGTGGTGGTCGTGGTCGTGGTGGACGTGGGGATCACCCCTCCGGTGCACGGGGTTCCGTTGAGGCTGAAGGCTTCCGGCGCGGGGTTGCTGCCGGTCCACGAGCCGTTGAAGCCGAACTCGACCTTGCCGCCGGTGGGGATGGACCTGTTGTAGGACACGTTCTTCGCCGTCACCTGCGCGCCGCTCTGCGTCACGTCGGCGTTCCACGCCTGCGTCACCCGCTGGCCGGCGGCGAACGACCACGTGAGGGTCCACCCGTCGACCGCGTCGCCGACGTTGGTGATCACCACGTTCGCGGTGAACCCGCCCTGCCACTGGGACGGGGACGTGTAGGCGACCGAGCAGCCCGGCGCGGCCGAGGCCGGCGCGGAGACCGCCGTCAGCACGGACAGGGCGGCGACCGGCGCGAGCGCCGCGACGGCCACCTTGGCCCGCCGCGACGAGAAGCGTCGTATCGAGAGCATGACCAGACCTTCCTGGATCGGTCGGCAGGCGGGAGTTTCGAAATTTTCGGCAGGGAAGCTGTTAACTTTCGGGCCAATGTAACGAGCCGGACACCGGACGTCAACGGCTCGTTGTTAGCGCTCACGCGCCCTGATCTGCGTCTCTATACGCAGATCAGGGCGCTACTTGTTAACGCGAACAAACTATCGCGCGAGGCGCAGCAACACGGCGGACGGGGCCGTGGGAAGGGTGAGCACGAGTCCGTTCGGGTGCGGTTCGCAGACCGCCTGGCTCGTGCTGGGGTAGAGCAGGTCCACGCGGCCGGCCGGGTTGTTCAGGTTCAGCGTGGGCTCGCCGCCGCGACGCCACACGGCCAGGTACGTGGTGGTGGGCGTGTGGAGGGCCAAGGCCAGCCACGGGTCGTCCCAGGACGGCAGGCCCAGCGGCCACGACGGGAGTGCGTGCGGCAGGTCGGCGCGGATCTCCTTGTACACGGCCATGGCCTCGTGCACGAGCGCGCGCGCTTCGGGAGTGAGTTCGGGAATGCGTCCCGACAGGTGCACCCGGCCCAGCAGCGCCGAGGTCATGGTGAACGCGACCTCGTCGAGCGAGTCCTCCGGCTGCGGGTACGCCCACACCGCCGCCTGCTCCGGGGTGACCGCGGTGGGCACGGCGGCGGCGATGGACGCGTACCGGGCCAGGTCCTGCTGGTCGCTGGTGGACTGCACCTGCATCCGGGACAGCAGCGCGTGGTCCATGCGCATGCCGCCCGACGCGCAGTTCTCCAGCACCAGGTGCGGGTGGCGGTCCAGGACGCCATCCAGCCAGTCAAGGTGCGCCCGGTGGTGGCCGAGCATGCCGTCGGCGGGGCTCTCGCCGGGGTGGTCGCTGGTGCCCGGGCCGTGGTCGACGTTGTGGTCCAGCTTGAGGTAGCCCACGCCCCACTCGCCGACCAGGCGGTCCACGACCCGGTCGAGGTGGGCGCGGGCCGCGGGGTGGCGCAGGTCGAGGTGGTACCGGCCGCTCTCCACGACCCGCAGGCCCTCGCGGCGGAAGAACGCCTCCTCGGGCAGGGCGTCGGCGACCGGGCTGCGCGTCCCGACCACCTCCGGCTCCAGCCACAGGCCGGGCACCATGCCGCGGTCCCGGATGTGGTCCAGGACCTCGTGGATGCCGCCGGGGAAGCGGGTCCGCGAGGGTTCCCACGCGCCCACGGTGTCCCACCAGTTCTCCGCCTCGTCGGCGTACCAGCCGGCGTCGATGACGAAGTACTCCGCGCCCGCCTCGGCCGCCGCGTCGACCAGTGGCAGGAGTTTCGCGGTGGTGGGGTCGCCCATCAGGCAGTTCATGTAGTCGTTGAAGATGACGGGCAGGTGCTCGTGGTCGGGGTGCGGGCGGCGGGTCGCGCGGCGGTGTCGGGTCAGCGCGGCGAAGGCCTGGTCCGGGCCTTGATCACTGACGGCGAGGGCGACCGGCACGGTGCGGAACTCCGCGCCGGGTTCGAGGGTGTGCCGCCAGCCGTGCGGGCTTTCGCACGGGCCGAACGCCGCCAGGTAGGCGGAACCCTCGCGCTCTCCGCACTCCCAGCGCCAGCCACCCCCGTTGTGCTCGACCTGCCACAGATGAGTCCGGCCGGTCCGGCGGTCGGTCAGGCCGCCCATCGGCAGGGTGCCGCAACTGGACCAGGCGCCCTGGCCGGCCAGCACGAACGCGCCCCGGCCGTAGCCCATCCGCACCCGTCCGCTGATCACCGGCGAACTCAGCCGCAGCGGTTCGCGCCGCCACCGGCACTCGGCGAACCAGTCGTTGTCCGCCCACATCACGTCGGCGTCGTCCAAGGCGTCCGTGAGGCACCCGACCGCGAGCGAGCTGACGGTTTCCAGGTGCAGCGCGGTCGGGCCGTCGTTGCGCAGCACGACTTCCGAGCGCAGCACGGGGATGCCGTCCGCGAGGCGGTAGACCACCTCGGCGGTCAGGCCGGTCGCCGGGTCGTGGAGTTCGACGGTCAGCGTCCGCAGGCCGTCTTCGTGCGTCGAACGGTGTTCCTTGTGGCGCAACCGTTCGCCGATCGCGGTGTGGATGAACCGGTTGCCCGACCAGGTCCGGCCGTGGCCCGTCGCGGACACCGCCACCAGCGGCACGGGCGCGCCGGGGTGGTGCTGCGCGCCGGGCGCGCCGAGCCGCTCCAGCCGGAGGACGCCGTCCTCGGTGAGGGCGAACTCGGCGGCCAGGTCGTCGTTGCCCCACTGGAAGCGCGTCACCACGTCAGGCCGAGCCGGGCGATGTAGTCGGCGAGCGAACCCGAGAGCAGCCGGTGGTCGCGCGCCGAGAAGTGCCAGTCGCAGCCGAGCAGGTCCAGCGCGGCGCTGCCGTCGTAGCCCCAGAAGCGGACCCGGCTGTCGCCCTGGTTGTTGCGGTCCCGCACGACCTGGCGGGCGGCGTCGGGCAGGGTGCCGGAGCCGTGGGCGCTGACCAGGATCGTCGTGCCGGCGCCGTAGCGGGTGCGCAGCTTGTCCAGGAAGCCCTGGTAGGCGGACTTGTAGGCGGCGACGAGGCTCTCCGGGGTCCACGGCTCACCGGGGTTGATGGCGGTGGAGAAGTCGTTGGTGCCCAGGCCGATGACGACGAGCTGCGGCTTCCACGTGCCGGGGTTCTGCCACACGTCACCCTCGACGTGCAGCAGCGCGCGGTCGTAGTAGGTGCGGTAGGTGACGTTGGGGGAACCGCCGTTGTAGTTGCGCACCATGCCCAGGCCGGAGAACGCGTTGACCTGGTAGTCGGCGTTGAGCGAGCGCGCGGTCAGGGCGCCGTAGCTCAGGTCGCTGTTGGTGTTGCGGTTGACCCCGCCGTTGGTCGAGCAGTCGCGCTGGGTGGACATGTTGCCGTAGCCGACGGTCTGGGAGTCGCCGATGAACTCGATCTGCCGGGTGCGCGCGGCGGGCTTCTCCAGGACCTGCCCGCCCTGCGCGGCGACGAAGCCGCCGAACTGCCCGGCCGCCCACGTGCTCTCGGTCCGCTTGACCAGCCGGACGCGGTGCTCGGTGTTGCTCAGGCCGTTCACCCAGTGGGTGGTCTTGCCGGGGGTGACCAGGGTGGCGACGGTCGTGCCGTCGACCTGGACGTCGTAGTCGTTGTTCGCGTCGTCCAGCACTATGCCGACCCCGGTGCCCCGGACGCGGCCCTCGAAGTAGATGCCGGGCCAGGAGTAGCGGACGTCCTGGGTGACCCGGCCCGCGGTGTGCGCGCGGGCGAGCGGGTCGGCGGGCGCGGGCGCGCCGGTGCACGCGGTGCCGTTGAGCGCGAAGGCGGCGGGCGCGGGGTTCGACCCGGTCACGTTGGCGTTGAAGCCGAACGACGTGGACGCGCCGGTGCCCAGGGCCGCGTTCCAGCTCGCGTTGACCGCGGTGACCTGCGCGCCGGACTGGGTCGCGGTCGCGCCCCACGAGGCGGTGACCTGCTGGCCGGCGCCGAACGACCACGTCAGCCGCCAGCCGTTGACGGCGTCGCCGAGGTTGGTGACCTGCACGTCGGCGGTGAACCCGCCCGGCCACTGGTTGGTCACCTTGTAGTCGACCCGGCACCCCTCGGCCGCCTGGGCCGGGGCGCTGGTGATCATGCCGGCCGCGGTCAACGCGGCGGTGAGGACGGCGGTGGCCGCCACCCGGGACCGGTGCACTGGGTGTCCTCCGTGGATGGTCGACGCAGCGCGGAACGCGCGCGGGGGAAGGGGGATCGACTGGACGGCCGCGCGGTCATGTGTCCACTGTGGCCCGAACCGGCCGTCCGCGCAGCTCCCGGGAACGCTTCCAAGAAGGTAGCGGAGATGTCCCGAACCGTGAAGACCTCAGTTTCGCCCGGCCCGCACCGCGCGCGGCGACGCGCCCAGCTCGCGCCGGCACGCCTTGTTGAACGCCTGGAGGTCGTCGAACCCGACCGCCGCGGCGACCGCCGGGATGGGCAGCGTCGAGGCGCGCAGCAGGTGGCGGGCCCGTTCCAGCCGCCGGCGGCGGATCCAGGCCACCACGGTCAGCCCGGTCTCCGCGCGGAACAGCCTGGTCAGGTGGTTGTGCGACACCCCGGCCGCGGCGGCGACCCCGGGCACGGTCAGCGGACCGGCGAGGTTCGCCTCGACGTGCGCGACGGCCGCGGCCACCGCGCCGTGCGCGCCGCCGGAGGTCGAGAGCTGGGCGACCCGCCACAGCACGGTCCACACCTCGGCGGCGGCCATCGCGGGCTGCGCGGGCGCGACCGTGATGGCGTGCCGCAACAAGCCGGTGAACAGCGGTGTTTCCGCTCCCGCGTGCTGCATGACCGGCACGGACAGGGCCTCGCCGTCGTCCGACAGGCGCAGGTGCACGTACAGGTGCTCGGAGCGGCCCTGGTAGCGGTAGGACACCCGCGTGCCCGGCGGGACGAGGCTCACGTGGCCCGGGCGGATGGGGTGCGTCGTGCCGTCCACGGTCAGTTCGGCGGTGTAGCCGTAGACGTGCAGCTGCCACAGCTCGGGCAGCAGGAACTCGTCCCGCCGGCTCGCGACGCCGTGGACGCCGACGCCCAGGTTCGCCACGACCGGCGGCGAGCCGAGACGAACCAAGACGCGCTCCATGGTGAAAATTTACCAGTAATGGTGATCTGAACCCACGACAGCGCCGCACCGCGTTCCTAGGGTTTGGTGCATGGAGACCACCTTGCTGTCTTCGGTGCAGATGGCGCGCTTCGCGTCGCACGGATTCCTGCGCTTGGACTCCGTCGTGCCCGACGACATCAACACCGCCGCGATGGCCGCCATGCGAGACGGCGTGCCCGACGTGCCCTACGGAATCCCGCTGGGCAAAGCCTTCCCCGACGACTCGTTCGCCCACCGCCTGGTGAACCTCCCGGCCGTCGCCGGCGCGCTGCGCAGCCTCGTGGGCCCGGACCCCACCGTCGACCACATCGCCGTCCACGTGCGCGAACCGAACGAGGGCCAGGCCCAGCCCCTGCACGGCGACGCCATCATCGACACCCGGCGCGACGCGTTCGACGTGCAGCTCATGTACTACCCGCACGAGGTCACCGCCGACATGGGCGGCACCCTCCTGGTCCCCGGCAGCCACCTCCGCCTGACCAACGAGAGCGACACCGGCCGCTACCAGAACCTGCGCGGCCAGATCCGCCTGACCTGCCCCGCCGGCACGATCCTCCTACTGCACCACGGCATCTGGCACGGCGGCCGGCGCAACGACTCCGCACGACGCCGGTACATGTTCAAGATCAGGTTCAACCCGACCACCCCGCAGGTCCGCCTCTGGGACACCACCGACCTCGACGACCCGGAGGTCCGCGCCGAGCTGTCGACGTACTTCCCCTGGTACGAACACGCAACCTGGCGCCTGGAGGTCTACAACCGCATCGCCCTGTGGCGAACCCTCACCGACGACAACACCTTCGACGTCGACTACTGGGCGACCAGGGTCAGCAACCGCCCCGGGAGGACCGCGTGAAGCAGCGAGTGCTGGTGCTCTACCTGAACTCCTCGGCCTTGGACGACCGCGTGGTCGGCTGGTCGTCCTACGACGGCACCGGACGCACCCACCCCACCACCGGCGACAGCGACGAACCCCCGTACGCGACCGGTGTCGACGCCCTCCGCGACGGCTGGCGCCTCTTCCAGGCCTCCCAGCTCATCCCGCCGTACCCCGGCCACGAGTACGACACGTCGTTCATGAAGCACGAGTTCCTGTTCGAGAAGCTCGAATGACCTAAAGCCCCGCCACCAACTCCGCCACCGTGTGCGCCCGAACCGCGGGCCCCGCCACTTCCCGCACGTGGTCCTCCGCCGCTGCCGCCAACCCGTCGTAGAGCGCCGCGAACAGCTCCCGTGCGGGATCACGCGGCCAGTCCGCCGGCAGCAGCACCCTGGGCAACCCGGGGTCCAGCACAGGCAGCCGCCGATAGGTGTCCATCACCTCCGTCCGGGTCCGAACCGCCTCCGCCCCGGTGATCCCACCAACCCGCCCCCGCACCGGCTCCCACCGCCGGATGAACGCGTCATACCGCTCGGCGATGGCGGCCGTGTCCCAAGCCTCCACCGGGTCACGGCCCACCGACTCCCCCAGCTCGACGTGACGCGCCCGGAACACCGTCAACGCCCCGGAGGCGAGCCCGGCCAACTGCGACCGGGCCTCACCGGTCAGGTCGTGCGGCGAGATCCACAACCCGTCGTACAGCGGCGCACACCCCAGCCACCGCAACTTCCCCCGCAACTCCCGCCTTCCCACCACATCCCCTTGGGGCAGGGAGAAGGCGATCAACGTCCACCACCGGTCCCACTCGTAGTCCGGCGCCGGCGCGAAGATCACCCGACCACCCGCCGCCAACACGGCCGCCGCACCCGCCGTCAGCCGGTACGAACTGGTCCGCCCTTCCCTGCTGCCCTCCAGCACGCCCCTCCGGGCCAACCGACTGATCGTGGCCCGCGCACTCGCATGGCTCACCCCCGCCTCACCGAGCAAGGTCACGATCGCCGATGCCGGCAACCAGGCCCGATCCCGCAACGTGTAGTCGGCCAACAGGGTGACCGCCAACCCTTGCGGCGATCCCCCGTTCTGCGTACGCGGCAACCGGACCCCGTCGTCCGGGAAGATCTCCTCGATGTCGTACGGCCCAGCCACGGGCCGACTCTAACCGGCGCAATCGAGACGCACGTTTGACAGTTCCCCGTCCTGTCGCCAGGCTAAGTGTCACACCGCCACCTTCCTCGACCGTGCGCGAAACGAAGGGGTCAAGCGCATGAAGGTCTTACCGAGCGTGGTGTTCGCCGCGGTGGCCGCTCTCACCGCCACAGCCCTGGTCACCGCCACTCCGGAACCGGCGTCGGCGGCGACCCTGACCGAGGTCACCAACTTCGGCGACAACCCCGGCGGCATGCGGATGCACATCTACGTGCCCGACACCCGCCCCGCGGCTCCCGGCATAGTCGTCGCGATGCACGGCTGCGGCGGCTCAGGCCCGGGCTTCCACCAGAGCAGCGAGTTCTCACCGCTGGCCGACCGCTACGGATACGTCGTCATCTACCCCAGCGCCCAACAACAAGCGGGTTTCGGCAACTGCTTCGACACCTGGTCCGACGCCGCCAAACGACGGGGCGGCGGCAGCGACCCCAGCTCGATCATCTCCATGATCAACTACGTCAAGCAGCGCTACAACGCCGACCCCGGCAAGGTCTTCGCCACCGGTTCCTCCTCCGGCGGCATGATGACCAACCACATGCTCGCCCTGTACCCGGACGTCTTCAAGGCGGGCGCGGCGTTCATGGGCGTCCCGTTCAACTGCTTCGCGAACGCCGCCGACTACCCACCCGGCTCCAGCAAGTGCACCGGGAGCGGAGGCGCGAACCGCACACCTCAACAGTGGGGTGACGCGGTCCGCCAGGCCTACCCGGGTTACACCGGTCCGCGCCCCAGGGTCCAACTCTGGCACGGCACCAACGACACCCTCGTCCCGTACGCCCTGCTCCAGGAATCCATCGAGCAGTGGACCAACGTCTTCGGCCTGTCCCAAACCCCCACCAGCACCGACACCCCCCAACCCAACTGGAACCGCCGCCGCTACGCCGACAGCAACGGCAGGGTCCAGGTGGAGGCGTACAGCATCCAGGGCGCCGGCCACACCCTCCCCAGCACCGGCATGGCCGCCCAAGCCCTGACCTTCTTCGGCCTGACCACCCCAGGCACCACCACCACAACCACGACGACGACCACTTCTACTACGACCACCACTACTACGACCACCACCACGACGACGCCCAACCCCGGCACCTGCCAGGTAACCGCCACCGTCAACGCCTGGAACACCGGCCTGACGGAAAACCTGACCATCACCAACACCGGTCCCGCGACCATCAACGGCTGGACCCTGACCTTCACCCTGCCGAGCGGGCAAACCATCACCAGCGGCTGGAACGCCACCTACAGCCCGACGTCGGGCCAGGTAACGGCAAGGAACGCCCCTTACAACGCCGCTCTCCCGCCGAACACGCCCACCACCATCGGCTTCCAAGCCACCCACACCGGCAACACCTCGAAGCCGACCAACTTCACCCTCAACAACACCCCTTGCACCACCACCTGACCCACCTGTAACCACTCCCCCTCACCGGCCCGGACGGGCGGCCTCACCGCCGCCCGTCCGGGCCGCTCACTACCCAGCCACTCACCCCAGCAGCGCTCCACCGCACCACCTCCCAGGTTCACACTTTCGGGTGACACTGAAGCTATTGACAGCACCAACCATGCACGCAAACGAGCGGATGCATCGGCACGCAACGCCGGCAGGTCGTGGACTGACGCGCAGCGCCGGCAGGTCGTGGACTGACGCGCAGCGCCGGCAGGTCGTGGACTGACGCGCAGCGCCGAGGCAGGGCCTCCGCCAGGTCACAGCTCAAGCCCCCGCAGTTGCTTTTGTGTCCATCCTTGGCGGCCTGCCCGCCGGCGAGGCGCTTTGATCTTGAGAGCGCGCCGGCGCGTCCACAAAGCGAAGCGAGCCCAAGACCCAAAGAAAAGCCCGGCGCCCCAAAAGGAGCGCCGGGCTGATCAAAGAGCAGAGCTGGGACTAGAACTGGGACAAGAAGCGCCAAGCCTCACCCTTGGTCCAGGTCCGCACCCCGCTCTCACAAGCACACCCGTCCACCGGCCCCGGCATGTGCCCGCCGTCGAACGCCGCCCACTGCACCGGGTACCCCGCCCGACACCCGGAGTACGCCGTCGTGATGTGCGTCAGGCTCCCGCCGCCGGGCTCACGCGGGCTCTGCGCCGTGCACCCGTTGGCCCGCACGAACGTGTCCCGCAGACCCCGCCCCAACGAGATGTTCAGGACGTTGTCCGAGATCCCGTGGATGCCGAAGTACGCGATCGGCTGGGTCCCGCCGGCACACCCGCTCAACTGCGCCCCCGCGTACACCACCACGGCGCGGAACACCGTCGCCCGAGCACAGGCCAGCGCGTAGCTCATCCCGCCGCCGTAACTGAACCCCATGGCGAACCGCTGCCCGGGGTTCACGCACAGCGCACTCTCGATCCGCCGGATCATGTCGTCGACGAACGTGACGTCCTCGCCACCCGAGTTCGCCCACCCGTTCCCGAGACCCTGCGGCGCGACGAGGATCGCGCTGTTGTTGGACTGCTCCTGCATCCCGTAGTACGACCACGCCGTACCACTGGTCCCGCCCGACGACACGTCGTTCATCGTGCCGCCACGCCAGTGGAACGCGAAGATCAACCGATAAGGCCGGTTCTGGTCGTACCCGACCGGCACGCGAAGGATGAAACTCCGCGACTTCCCGTTACTCGTAATGGTATGCGACCCGCTGCTCAACCCAGGCGCCTTGCCGCACCCGGAACCACCCGGAGTGCCGCCACCGTCGACCTTGGCCAGCTGCCACTGCTGGTTGTTCCCGCCGTGATCGCTGTACTGCACGACGTTCGCACCGTCCGCAGTGGACGATCCCTGGACCTCAACGGCTTTACCGCTGTTCCGGTTGATCAGCCGCACGTAACCGTCGGCCGAGTCGGCCAGCCGGAACTGCTGGTTGGCCCCACCGTGATCAGCCCACTGCACAACCGCGGCACCGTCAGCCGTCGAAGCCCCCGACACGTCCAACACCTTGCTGGAGTGCCGAGCCTTCACCCGGTAATAACCGCCCCCGGCGTCCACGAACTGGAACTGCTGGTTGGTCCCGTCGTTCCGCGTCCACTGCGAGATCCGAGCACCATCACTCGTCGACGCGGCATAAACGTCCAACGCCTTGCCGCTGTTCCGGTTGACCAGCACATACCAGGCATTGGTGTCCACGGTCGCCGCCGACGCAGCCGGCGCGCTGAACCCGGAAAGCACACCGGCCACGAGCAGCGCTACCGCACCTGTAACAACGCCCCGGCCACTCATGGCAACGTCCAACGCTGGTTGGTACCACCGTGGCAGGACCAGACGATCAACGCCGTCCCGTCCGCCGACGACCCGCCGTTGGCGTCAAGGCACTTCCCAGACGCGTTGACCAGCGACCCGTTCGACCCCGCGGTCCAGTTCTGCGCCGAACCGCCGTTGCACGTCCACAACCGCACCGCACTGCCATCCGCAGTCCCGGCCGCGTCCATGCACTTGCCCAACGCCCGCAAAGTAGACCCTTCAACGGTCCACTGCTGGTTCGCCCCGCCGTGGCAGCTCCACAACTGGATCCGCGCACCATCAGCAGAGCTGTTGCCGCTCACGTCCACGCACTTCCCGCTGGCCGACCGAATCGGCCCAGTCCGCGGCGTGGTCCCGCCCAACTCCTTGATCCGGACATTCCGGAACGACACGTCATCGCCCGTCCCGTGGTTCTGCAACCCGATGTGCCCGGAAGCCAACGACCGCACCGGATCGGTATTGGTGAAGTCGTTGATCTTCACCCCGTTCAAGAACACCTGAAGCCGCTCGCCCTCAACCAGCAGCTCGAACGTGTTCCACTCCCCCGGCGGGTTCAACGCCGCGTCCCGAGCCGCAGCATCAGGCGCCTTGACCCCGTACACCGACCCAGTAGTCCGGTCCGGCGTATCGGTAGCGTCGATCTGCACCTCGTACCCGTTGGCGATCGCCGAGTTCGGATCAGAACTGGCCGGGAACCCGACGAACACACCAGAGTTGTCGTCCCCGTCAACCCGCCAGTCCGCCTTCAGCGAGTACGACCGGAACTCCCGAGCGCTGTACCAGTACAGCCCCATGCCCCCGGACGACCGCAAAGTCCCGTCGGCGTTGGAGAAGCTCCCGGGCCCGGCCTGCGACCACCCAGTGGTGGATCCGTTGTACAAAGCGGTGTACCCGGTCTCCGGTCGGCAATCGGCCTTGGCCCGACCGGACGCGTACCGCAGCCCGCCCAACACCATCGACCGGAACCCGGCCTCCGAGTACGACGACTGCGTGTGCCCGCTGCCGGTGTAGAACGACCGCCCGCTACCAACCGTCTTGCACCACGTGTGCGGGTGGTCGCCACCCATCGAGCCGCCCGAGTACGTCGACTCGTCCAGCGTGGCCAGCACCCGAACCGTCGACCGCGGGTTGGTCCGGTAGTTGTACCACTCGTCCGTCCGCACCCAACTCGAACCCAAATGAGCGGTCGCCGGGTGCGCCCGGTTCTCGACCCGCACGGTCGCCTGCTGGATGGCCGGGTGCGACGAGAAGTACGCGCCCACCAGCTCCCCGTAGAACGGCCAGTCGTACTCGGTGTCCGCCGCCGAGTGAATACCGACGTACCCGCCCCCACCCCGGATGTAGGACTCGAACGCGGTCTGCTGCATCGCGTTCAACACGTCCCCGGTGGTGTTGAGGAACACCACCGCCTCGAACCGAGCCAGGTTGGTGGCGTTGAACTGGGTCGAGTCCTCGGTCGCGGTCACCGTGAAGTTGTTGCCCGCACCCAAGTCCCGGATCATCTGGGTGCCCACGGCGATCGAATCGTGCCGGAACCCCGCGGTCTTCGAAAAGACCAACACGTCATAGGGCGTGTCAACGGCCGCCGCCGGTGGCGCAGCGACCACCGCCCCGGCGACCAGTGCCGCAAATGCAGCACCAAACGCTCTTCTCGCAGAAGGAAAACTCATCTCAACCTCCCAAAGCCTCAGGGCAGCGTCCAGCGCTGGTTCGCACCGCCGTGGCAGGACCAGACGATCAACGCCGTCCCGTCCGCCGTCGAAGCGCCGTTCGCGTCCAAGCACTTCCCGGACGCGTTGACCAGCGACCCGTTCGCTCCGACCGACCAGTTCTGCGCCGAACCGCCGTTGCAGGTCCACAACCGCACCGCACTGCCATCGGCAGTCCCGGCCGCGTCCATGCACTTGCCCAACGCCCGCAACGTCGACCCTTGAACAGACCACTGCTGGTTGGTACCGCTGTTGCAGGTCCACAACTGGATGCGCGCCCCGTCAGCCGTACTGCCCCCGCTGACGTCCACGCACTTCCCGCCCGGACCCGTGATCGGACCAGTACGCGTCCCGGTCGACGTCCCGAGGGTGAACGCGTCCACGTCGAACAGGTAACCCGTGCCACTACCCGCGAACGTCAGGTAGAGCGGCCCGGTCGTGGTCGGCACGTTCGTCAAACCCGCCGAGACCTCGGTGAACGTGTCCCAACCACCGGTCACCGGCACCGTCGCGGTGCCCAGCACCGGCCCGGTCGCCGAGCCGGTCCGCACCGAGATCGTGCCGCCCGCGCCCGCCGACGACACCCGCGCGGTGAACCGGTTGGCGCCGGTCAGGTTGTAGGGCTGGAACGCGATCCAGTCCCCGTTGTGCACGTCGCCGACCGTGCGACCACCCTCGGCCGCGGTCTTGTCGTACAGCCCGACACCGGACTGGGACGTGTAGTGCTCAGCCTGCCGGTGCCGCAGCTGCAAGGTGTGCTGGGTGTGCGTGGTGGCCGGCGGGACACCGTTCGCGCCGTTGTCGGTGTACTCGGCGTCGAACACCGCGAACAGGTTCGCCGCCGTGTCGTGCTCGCCGTCCACCGGGATCTGGAGCGTGCCCGAGCACCCGGTCTTGGACGTGATCGGGTGGCCGTGGCTGTCGTGCCCGAGGATGTAGGACAACTTCACCCTGGCGCAGTCGATCGTGCCGTCCTCGGCATCGGTCACCGTGATCGTGTACGGGATCGTGTCGCCGAAGCTGAACAACGAACCGTTGGGCGGTGTGTTCAACGTGACCACCGGAGCCGCGTTGCCGACCGTGATGGTCAGGTTCGTACTGCCGGTGAGCCCACCTGGGTCGCGCACGGTGAGCGTGACGGTGTACTGGCCGTTGGCGGTGAAGGTCTTGCTCGGGTTGGCCGCGGTCGACGTGGTGCCGTCACCGAAGTTCCACGAGTACGTCAGCGCGCCGCCCTCGGGGTCCGAGGAGCCGCTCGACGAGAAGTTCACCGTCAGCGGCGCGCCGCCGGACGTGCGGTCGGCCGACGCGTTCGCGATCGGCGCGCGGTTGTTGCCGCTGCCGATGTACTCGATGCGGTACAGCGCCGAGCTGGCGTCGCCGCTGCCCCAGCCGGTGCCGTAGTCCAGCACGTAGAGCGCGCCGTCCGGGCCGAACGAGGCGTCCATGACCTGCGTGCCGCGCCACGGGAAGTCGCTGACCTGCCCGGCGGAGCCGTCCGCGTTGACGTCCACGACCTTGATCCAGCGGCGGCCGAACTCGGTGGCGAACACGTGCCCGTCCAGCGACTGCGGGAACTTCACGGTGGACGGGTTCGCCGCGTCGTACCGGTAGACCGGGGCGCTCATCGGCGACTCCGACCCGCAGCCGAACGCGGAGAACGAGCAGTTGTCGTACTTGATCCACGCGGCCCGCGCGGCGGGCAGGTTGGTCAGGCCGGTGTTGTTGGGCGAGTTGTTGACCGGCGCGGCGCAGTTGAACCGGCTGCCGGACGGGCCGGACGGGAAGGTGAAGTCGACGTAGGTCTCGGCGGAGGTGTTGCCGCCCACGCAGTACGGCCACCCGTAGTTGCCCGCCGACGTGATCCGGTTGAACTCCACCATGCCCTGGGGTCCGCGGGTGTTGCTCGCCGAGCCCGCGTCGGGGCCGTAGTCGCCCAGGTAGATCGTGCCGGTCGCCTTGTCCACGTTGAACCGGAACGGGTTGCGCAGGCCCATCGCGTAGATCTCGGGCCGGGTGCGGGCGGTGCCCGGGGCGAACAGGTTGCCCGCCGGGATGGTGTAGGTGCCGTCCGGGTTGACCTTGATCCGCAGCACCTTGCCGCGCAGGTCGTTGGTGTTGCCCGCGCTGCGCTGGGCGTCGTAGGCGGGGTTGCGGCCCGACCGCTCGTCGATCGGGGTGTAACCGCTGGAGTCGAACGGGTTGGTGTCGTCGCCGGTGGACAGGTACAGGTTGCCGGCCGCGTCGAAGTCGATGTCGCCGCCGACGTGGCAGCACATGCCCCGGCTGGTCGGCACGTCCAGCACGGTGACCTGGCTGGACATGTTGAGCGTGAAGTCGCTGTTGAGGGTGAAGCGGGACAGCCGGTTGACGCCGTTCCACGCGGAGAAGTCGCTGCCGCTGGACGGCGCGTCACCGCCCGGGGTGTTCAACGTGGGCGCGTAGTAGATGAAGACGTGCCGGTTGGTGGCGAAGTTCGGGTCCGCCGCGATGCCCTGCAGGCCCTCCTCGTCGTGGGTGTAGACCGGGATGTTCCCGATGACGCTGGTGGTCCCGGACGCCGTCGTGCGACGGACCGTGCCGTTGCGGGAAGTGTGCAGGACCGAGCGGTCGGGCAGCACGGTCATCGACATCGGCTCGCCCATCTCGGCGACGCCCTTGGCCAGTTCGACCTGCTGGAAGTCCGCCGGGTTGACGGCGTGCGCGGCGGCGGGCGGCGCGGTCGCGGTCGTCACCGCCACCGCGCCCGCCACGGCCAGGAGCGCGGCGGAGAGCGCCGCGTTGAGTCGGTTTCTCATGGTGGGCAACACTTTCCGTCTCGTTGTCCGGTCAGACGCGGTTGAGCTGGAAGCGCTGGTTCGCGCCGCCGGTGTAGGTCCACTGGGAGATGCGCGCGCCGTCGGCGGTCGAGGCGCTCCAGACGTCCAGCGCCAGGTTGCTGGCCCGGTTGACCAGGCTGATCACACCGCCACCGTGGTCGACCACCCGCCATTGCTGGGCCGCCGAGTTCGCGTCCGGCTGCTGGACGATGTCCGCCCCCGTCGACGTCCCGGTCGCCTGCAACACCAGGCCGCTGTGCCGCGCCCGCACCCGGTAGTAGCCCTCACCCGAGGACAGGAAGTCGAACTGCTGGTTGAGGCCGCTGCCGGCCGTCCACTGGATCAGCAACGCCCCCGCCGCCGTGGACGCCCCGTTGATGTCCGCCGCCTTCCCGCTGTGCGAGGCGACCAGCCGGTAGTTCACGCCGACCTGCACGCCGCCACCGGGGTTGGTGCCGCCGTTCAGCACCGACAGGACCGAGTCGTAGGCGGGCTTCTTGTTGCCGGAGCGGTCGAACAGCAGCGGGTTCTCGCCCGACCGCCACGAGTCGCTGTCCCGGATGCCCCACACCGTGATGCCGGTGCAGCGCGGGACGTTCATGCAGGCCCGGACGGTGTTGGCGTACCCGGTGGTGGGCGCGTTGGCGATGTCCAGCTCGGTGATCTGGACGTCCACGCCGAGCGCGGCGAAGTTGGTCAGCGTCGTCTGGAAGGTGGCGGGCGGTCCGCCGGAGCCGAAGTGGGCCTGGAGGCCGACGCAGTCGATCGGCACGCCGCGCGCCTTGAAGTCGCGAACCAGGTTGTACATGCCCTGGGTCTTCGCCGCGTTCCAGTCCTCGACGTTGTAGTCGTTGTAGCAGAGCTTGGCGCCGGGGTCGGCCGCGCGGGCGGTGCGGAAGGCCTCCTCGATGAACCCGCTGCCCAGCACGTCGCGGAACACCGAGGGGCGCAGCTGGGTGGTGCCGTCGGCGAACGCCTCGTTGACCACGTCCCAGGAGTCGATCTGGCCGCGGTAGCGGGCCGCGACGGTGGTGATGTGGTTGTTCATCACGCTGCGCAGGGTGTTGGCGTCGCGGATGTCCTTGACCCATTGGGGCAGCTGGGAGTGCCAGACCAGGGTGTGGCCGCGCAGGCGCTTGTTGTTGTTGCGGGCGTGCGTGGCGATCCGGTCGGCCCCGCCGAAGGTGAAGTTGCCGCGGGACGGTTCGGTGGCGTCCCACTTCATCTCGTTCTCGGCGGTGATGGAGTTGAACTCCCGGTTGAGGATCGTCGTGTACTGGCTGTCGCCGAGGCGGCCCGCGGCCACCGCCGTGCCGAAGTACCGGCCGGTCTGCGCCGCCGCCGCGCCCAGGGTGGTCTCGGCGGCGGAGGCGGGGGTCGGCAGGAGGGTCGCGGCGGTGGCCAGGACGAGAGAAGCGATGGCGGAGTGCCTGCGCCATCGGGTCGGGCGGGTCATGCGTTCTCCTTCGCCTTTGGAGGAGTGGTTCCGGGAGCGCTCCCAGATCCGGTGACGAGAACGCGGCCGGCAGGGGTGCCCCCGCCGGCCGCTGGTGGTGATCAGCGACCCGGCAGGCGCCAGGTCTGGTTGAGCGGACTGGACTGGTCCACCGGCTTGCACGTCCACTGGTGCACGGCCGCGCCCGGCGCGGTGGAGACGTTCGCGACGTCGACGCACTTGCCGCTGTGGCGGGCGACGAGCTGGTAGTCCCGCGCGTCGCTGCCCGCGTAGGTGACCTTCCGGAGCGTGTACTGCTGGTTGGGGTTGCCGTGGCAGGCCCACTGGATCACCGCGGCACCGTCCGAAGTGGACCCCGAGTTGACGTCGAGGCACTTGCCGGACTGCCGGTTGACCACGGTGAACGTGTCGGCCAACCCGGCCACCGGGCTGAAGGTCCACCGCTGCTCGTCACCCGTGCCGCAGGTCTGCTGGCGCTGCTGGGTGCCGTCGGCGGTGCTGCGGTCGGGGTTGGTCAGGCACTGCTGCGAGTGCTGGGCGACCGCGGTGGACTCGAAGGAGCCGCCACCGGGGTCGGTGGGCGGGAGCAGGGTGATCGTGAAGGTGTCATCGACAGCGGTATGCGGCAAGTTCACCGTGACACCATTGCTGGACAGGGTGACGACGGAGTTCAAAACAGTCACCGGCCCGGCCACCGCCGCGCCCCCGTTGTGCGGGATGCGCTCGGCGAGCACCCGCACCTGGTTGTTCACCACGACGCCGCTCGTGGTGTCCAGGCGGCGCAGGTTCACCGCGATGTTCCCGGTGGTGCGCCCGCCACCGACGAGGACCTTGGCGCTGCCGGTCGTCTTGGTGGCGAAGGCGTCGTAGTTCGCGCTCGGGGTGACCGAGGCCGTCACACCGGTCTGCGAGCCGTAGAACTTGTAGACCCACCACTCGCCCTTGGGCTGGTGGCGGCCCGCGGAGTCGCGGACCAGCAGGTTCGCCAGGTCGTTGTGCAGGTTCCCGGCGCTGGCCCAGTTGGCCCGCAACCCGTCCGCACCGGCGCGTTCCAACCGGGCGATGTACCAGGCCCCGTCGGCGGGGTTCTGCTCGTTGGAGGCCGCGTACTCGTTGATCTGGTAGGGACGGGGGTGCGGGATGCCGCGCGCGTCGAGGCTGGCGTTGGCCGCCGCGACGTTGGCGACCGGGTCGCTGGGCAGGGCGTGCCAGCTGATGATGTCCGGGACGACGTTGTTGGCCTTCACGAAGTCCAGGTACTGCGTCCACCACCCGGGCGAGGTCGACGGCACACCGGCCAGGCTCGGCCCGACGATCAGGTGACTCGGGAACTCGGCGCGGATGCGCTGGTACGTGCGCCGCCACAGTTCGAGGTACTGGGCCTGGGGCCGGTTCCAGAACAGGGTGATGTTGGGTTCGTTCCAGATGTCCCACTGGACCGGGGCGCCGGTCGCCCGGACGTCGGCGATCACGCGGGTGAGGAAGGCGTCGTAGTCGGCCCAGTTGCCGTTGTCACCGGGGAAGCGGGAGATCGGGTAGCCGTCGGCGCCCCAGAGGTCGTGCGGCAGCAGGACGAACTCACCGCCGAGGGCGCGAGTGCGCAGCAACTGGGCGCGGGTCGCGTTCCACCGCCGGTCGTACTTGCCCGAGACCCAACCGCCCGGACTGTCCAGTTGAGCGCCACCGGCACGCATGAAGCGGAACTTGACGTCCCGGAAGAAGTTGTCGGCAGGCGCCGAGGCGTCCTCGGTCATGCCGTAGATCCAGCCCGAAGCGCGGTAGGTCGGCGCGCCACCGGTGACGGAGAAGTCGACGCTGATCGACTCGTCGGCCGCCCGGGCGGGGAGGCCGGGTAAGAGTTGCGCGATCATGGCAGCCAGCAGGACAAATATGGCGCGATGCCCTCGGCGAGTGGTGTCCACATCAGTCTCCCGGTGCAGGGACGGGTCGTGGTGCTGCCACGGCTCCCCGGCGGGCGCGGAGTTCGGTGTTCGCCGTTAGTTCGCCGTTGAACCATGAGGACTACCGACGAATCGGCCGAACGGGGGTCGAACCGATTCGATCGCTGCGCCACCGTACGCGCGAACCCCCAGCCCGCACAAGGCCTCACCCAATCGAAACGCTACGCAAAACCATCCACCACCACCGGCAACCGGCACCGTCAACCCGGCTGTTCTTCGGCGGCAGCGCCGGGCGGGCAGCGCCGCCGAGGGGGGCACAACTCGAGCCCGGCTGTTGTAGTTGTGCCCATCTCTGGTGGTTCGCCGCCAGTGAGGCGCTTTTGATCTTTAGACCGGTCCGCGTCACCCCCGAGTCCACGCTTCGCGGGTCACGACAGGACGCACTCCGCCCTGCTGGAGGAGGAACGCGCTTCGCGCTCACGAACGGACGTACTGGCGCGCGCAGGCAAAGCGAGCTACCGGGCTTACCGCCGTCGAGCGCCCGTGCTCGACCGCAACGTCACCGCGGGCATCAGCAAAGCGTGCCTGGGCGTAGCCCCCGGGTTCCCGATCTGCTCCAGCAACAACTCCAACGCCAACCGAGCCATCTCCCCCGCCGGCACATCGGCAGCCGTCAACGGCGGGTGGAAGTCCTCGGCCAGGTGATCCGCGATCACCCCGGTAATCGAGAAGTCCCGCGGCACCTCCAACTCCGCCCGGTGCAACGCCCGTTGCAACCCCGGCAAAGCCGCCTCGTTGATCGTCACCAACCCGGTGACCCCCGGCAACCGCGTGCGGATGTCCTCAAAACAAGCAAACCCCGCCCCGGGCTCGTCGGGACACGTCACCACGTGCGCCCGCACGCCCCGCTGCTCCGCCGCCTCCAGGAACCCCGCCGTCGACCGCGCGGCGGGACCGTAGCCCGAGGCGACCAGTTCGGGAGAACGATTGATCAGCACCACCTCCTCGTGGCCCAGATCGGCCAGGTGGTGCACGCACCGCCTGATCAGCGCCGCGTAGTCGACGTCCACCCACCACGAAGCGCCGGGGTGTTCGACGTGCCCGATCGTCACGAACGGCAGGCCGCTCTCCTCCAAGCGGCTCACCCTCGGGTCGTCCAGCAGGATCTCCATCAGGATCACCCCGTCGACCCTCCGCCCGCTCACGATCCGCTCGAAGGAACGGTCGTGCCCCCCACCGCTGGGCGAGACGAGCACGTCCAAGTCGTGCGCGGCAGCGGCTTCGACCACGCCCGCGACGAAACCCAGCTGGGCTCCGGTCAGGCGGGCGCCGGCGGGTGGTATGACCAGACCGAGGGTCCGGGTCCGGCCTTCGGCGAGGGCTCGGGCGCTGGCGTTCGGGCGGTAGCCGAGTTCGGTGATCACGTCGTTGATGCGCTTGGCGGTCGCCTCCGCGACCGGGCGCTTCCCGCTCAGCGCGTAGGACACCGTGCTGCGCGACACGCCCGCACGCTTGGCGATCTCGCCGATGTTCATGCGCTCACCATCCAACCGATTCGACCCGCTGTTCGACGCATTCGACTGCGGCCGATGATACGGCTTCCTGGGGCTTGCGTGCCGACTCGCCCATCATTACGTTGGCGTAACACCGCGCGGATCGAACCGGTTCGACCGGAAGGGGACTCCGCAATGCACCGCACACCCACCGCCCCGCCGACCATCAGGCCGACGGCCAAGCCGACCACCCGGCTGGCCGTGGCGCTGGCCGCGGCGGGGCTCGTCGTGGCCGGGTGTTCCGGGCCGTCCGGGGACGCCGGGACGTTCGAGCTGTGGGACCCCTACCCGCACTTCGACGCGAGTTCGGAGTGGGCCAAGGTGATCGACCGGTGCGGTGAGCAGGCCGGCGTGAAGGTCGTGCGGCAGTCGTACGACACCAGCGACCTCACCGGGAAGGTGCTGCTCGCGGCCCAGCAGGGCGCGGCGCCGGAGGTCCTGGTGGTGGACAACCCGGTGGTGTCCACGCTGGCCGAGGCGGGCGTGCTCAAGTCCAATCAGGACAGCGGGCTGGACGCGTCCGCCGCCGCCCCGAACCTGGTCGCGGCGGCCCAGACCGGTGGGCAGACCTACGGCGTGCCGCTCGGCGCGAACACCTTGGGCCTGTACTACAACAAGTCCGTCCTGACCTCCGCCGGCGTGGACCCGGCGTCGATCACCGACTGGGACTCCCTGGACGCCGCCCTGGCCAAGGTCACCGCCGCCGGCCGCAAGGGCATCACGTTCGCCGCGATCGGCACCGAGGAGGGCACCTTCCAGTTCCTGCCCTGGTTCTGGGGCGCCGGCGCCAACCTGACCAACCTCGCCTCGCCCGAGGCCGAAGCCGCCCTGAGCCTGTGGAAGTCGTGGCTGGACAAGGGTTACGCACCCAACACCGCCATCAACAACACCCAGGTCGTCAGCTGGCAGGAGTTCGCCACCGGCGAGTACGCCTTCGCCGAGAACGGCACCTGGAACATGGCCAACGCCGCCAAGACCGGCTTCGAGGTCGGCGTGCTGGCGATCCCGGGCCGCCGCGGCGGGGTCGCGCCCGCCCCGACCGGCGGCGAGTTCGTCACCGTCCCCACCCAGCGCGAAGGCGACACGGCCACGGCCACCAAGGTCGCCTCCTGCCTGATCAGCCCGGACAACCTGCTGGCCACCGACACCGCCCTGACCTACGTCTCCGCCGTCCCCTCCGTCCGGGACAAGCAGGTCGCCCAAAACCCCGGCCTGCGCGTCTGGGTGGACGCGGTGCAGGCCGCCAAGGGCCGTACCGGCGACGGCCTGGGCACCAGGTACCCGCGCATCTCCCAACCCCTCTGGACGGCCGTCCAAGCGGCGCTGACCGGCGCGAAGTCGCCGCGCGAGGCGCTGGCGGAGGCCGCGGCCACCGCGGCGAAGTGACCCGTGCGGCACTCGCGCCGGCTCGCCGGCTGGGCGTTCCTGCTCCCGCTCGTGGCCTACCTCGTGCTCTGCTACGCCTACCCGTTGCTCACCAACGTCGACCTGAGCGTGCGCGACCACACCGTCCGATCCTTTGTGCACGGTGGCGCGCCTCTAGTAGGACTGCGCAACCACGTACAGGTCTTCACCGATCCGACCTTCCGCACCGCGCTGGTCAACACGGTGCTGTTCACCGCCGGCTCACTGGTGTTCCAGTACGTGATCGGCCTGGCCCTGGCCGTCTTCTTCGCCCGCCGCTTCCGGTTGTCGGCGACGCTGCGCGCGCTGTTCCTGGTGCCGTGGCTGATGCCGCTGATCGTGTCCGCCTCCACCTGGGCGTGGCTGCTCAACAGCGAGGCGGGCATCGTCAACGCGGCCCTGGGTGTCGTCGGGATCGACAAAATCGCCTGGCTGACCTCGCCGGAGTGGTCGCTGGTGGCGGTGACCGCGGCCAACATCTGGATCGGCGTCCCGTTCAACCTGGTGATGCTGCACAGCGGCCTGAAGAACATCCCGCCGCACGTCTACGAGGCGGCCTCGTTGGACGGCGCGAGCGAGTGGCAGAAGTTCCGGCACGTCACCTTCCCGCTGCTGCGGCCGGTGTCCGCGGTGACGCTGCTGCTGGGGCTGGTCTACACGCTCAAGGTGTTCGACGTCATCTGGATCATGACCCGCGGCGGCCCCAGCGGCTCGTCGACGACGTTCGCCACCTGGTCCTACGAACTGGGCTTCGGCAACGCCCTGCCCCGCTTCGGTCCCAGCGCCGCCGTGGGCAACGTGCTCGTCCTGCTCGCCGTGGCCGCCGGCCTGCTCTACGTGCGGCTGCAACGCCACCAGGAGGCCGCGGCATGAAGTCGTGGCACCCGGTCAAAGGATGGCGCCCGGTCAAAGGATGGCGCCCGGTCAAAGGATGGCGCCCGGTCAAAGGGTGGCGCCCGGTCAAAGGGTGGCGCCCGGTCAAAGGGTGGCGCCCGGTCAAAGGGTGGCGCACAGCGGTGGGGCTGCTGCTCACCGCCGTGATGCTGTTCCCGGTCTACTGGATGGTCGCCGTCTCCCTCACCCCGGCCGACCGGATGCGCAAGTCGCCCCCGGACCTCATCCCGCTCACGCCCACCTTCGACGGCTACGCCCGCGTGCTGCGCGAGCAACTGCCGTACTTCGGCACCAGCCTGCTGGTCGGGCTGGGCGTGGTCGCGGTGACGCTGGTCCTGGCCGCGCCCGCCGGGTACGCGCTGGCGAAGCTGCGGCCACCGGGGCGCGCGCCACTCACGTTCATACTGCTGGTCGCCCAGATGATCCCGGGCATCATCATGGCGCTGGGCTTCTACAGCGTGTACGTCCGGCTGGGCATCACCAACACCGTGTGGGGCTTGATCCTCGCCGACTCCACGATCGCGGTCCCGTTCGCCGTGCTGGTGCTGACCGCGTTCATGTCGTCGGTGCCCGACGAACTGCTGCAAGCGGCCCGGATCGACGGGGCCGGGCCGGTGCGCGCGTTCTGGTCGGTCGTGCTGCCGGCGAGCCGCAACGGGGTCGTCACGGTGGCGCTGTTCGCGTTCCTGTGGGCGTGGTCGGACTTCCTGTTCGCCGCGACGCTCGACGGCGGCGGCGCGCTCAAGCCGCTGACGCTGGGGATATACCGCTACATCGGCAACAACAACCAGGAGTGGAACGCGATCATGGCGACCGCCGTGGTCGCTTCCGTGCCGGCCGCCGTCCTGCTCGTGCTCGCCCAGCGGTTCGTCGCGGCGGGCGTGACGGCGGGCGCGGTCAAGGACTGAAGGGGGCGCGGTGGACGACTTCTCGGTGCGGGAGATCCCGTTCAGCCACCGGGGTTCGTGGTTGGACCTGTCACCGGTGGTCGGGCTCGCCACCTACGCCGACGACCTGCACCTGGTGTCGCACCGCAACGGGATGCACGCGGTGCTGCGCCTGGTCCCGGTGCGCGGCGACGGCCGGGTGCCGGCCGAGGTGACCGCCAACCCGGCGGTGCTGACCTGGTCGGCGGACGGAGGCAAGGTCGAGGCCGCGTTCGAGACGCCGTCCGCCCTGCGCATCCGGGGTGAAGGGCTGGGGCTGTGCATCGCGGCGGCCGAGCCCACGCTGACCCCGTTCACCGGGACCTACATGTTCTTCGACCCCGTCTCCACCGCGCACGTGTTCACCTCCTACGAGACCGGCCACCGCTACCGGGTCAGCGTCCTGTCCGGGCAGGCGCACCGGTCCGGCGCGTGGGCGCTGGGCACGGCCGACCGCGAGATCGTGATCGGCGAGGACGGTGGGACGTGGGAACTGGTGCTGGAGGAGCTGACGACCGCCCGCGAAGCGGTGTCGGCCCGCCCGCCCTTCGCCGACGTCGTGGCGGCGACCCGGCGGTCGGTGGCGGCCTTCACCGACGCGATCGCGCCCTGGCGCAGCGACCGCACCCCCGCCGCCGAACTGGCCTGCTACGTGCTGTGGTCGGCGGTGGTGGACCCGTCGGGGTTCATCGGCCGGCCGGCGGTGCTGATGTCCAAGCACTGGATGGACAAGGTGTGGAGCTGGGACCACTGCTTCACCGCCCTCGCGCTGGCCGCCGGCGACCCGCGGCTGGCCTGGGACCAGCTCCAGGTGGTGTTCGACCACCAGACCGCCGAGGGCGCACTGCCCGACTCGATCACCCACGCCGAGGTCCTCTACAACTTTGTCAAACCGCCCGTCCACGGGTGGGCGGTGGCCCGGCTGCGCGAGCGCCTGCCCGGCGGGCTGCCGCAGGCCGAACTCGCCGCCCTCTACCACCGGCTGTCCGCGTGGACCCGGTTCTGGCTGGACCACCGCCGCGCGCCGGGCGAACCGCTGCCGCACTACGAGCACGGCAACGACAGCGGCTGGGACAACGCCACCGTGTTCCACCAGCAGGGTGCGGTGCAGTCCGCCGACCTGTCCGCCTTCCTGGTGCTCCAGATGCGCGAGCTGGCGCGGCTGGCGTGGGAGGGCGGTGACGCGGCCGCCGCGACCCGGTGGACCCGCGAGGCCGCCACGCTGCAGAACGAGCTGATGCGGCGGCTGTGGAACGGCTCGGCGTTCACCAGCCGACCGGTGGACGGCGCGCCCCGCTCGACGTCGAGCCTGCTGGACCTGATGCCGGTCGTCCTGGGCGACCAGTTGCCCTCCGAGGTCCGCGCCACGGTCGCGGCCGGCGTCGCCCGGCACCTGACCCCGGTCGGGTTGTCCACCGAACTGCCCGACTCCCCCACGTACGAGGCGGACGGCTACTGGCGCGGCCCGGTGTGGGCGCCGTCGACCGTGCTGGTCGAGGACGGCCTGCGCCGGGGCGGGGCGGTCGAGCTGGCCGACGAGGTCAGCGCCCGGTTCCGAGCGCTGTGCGAGAAGTCCGGGTTCGCCGAGAACTTCGACGCCCTCACCGGCCAGGGCCTGCGCGACCGGGCCTACACCTGGACCGCCGCCGCCTACCTCCTGCTGGCGGGTGACGCCGAAGCACGGAGGTGACCCTCTCTCCCCCACCATCCACTGTGGAGCATCCAATGACGGAACTCTCCCGAAGGCAAGCGATAGTGCTCGGCGCGGCCAGCGCCGCCCTGACCTCCGTCGGTCTTTCCTCGACGGCGCAGGCGGCGTCCCCGGCCGGCGACATGTCGCTGTGGTACGACGAGCCCGCCGGCACCGACTGGCTGCGGGCGCTGCCGATCGGCAACGGCCGGCTGGGCGCGATGGTGTTCGGCGGCACCGACGCCGAACGCCTGCAGCTCAACGAGGACACCCTGTGGGCGGGCGGGCCGCACGACTACACCAACCCGCAGGGCGCGGGCGCGCTGGCCGAGATCCGCCGGCTGGTGTTCGCCGACCAGTGGACCCAGGCGCAGGACCTGATCAACCGGACCATGCTGGGCAACCCGGCCGGCCAACTCGCCTACCAGCCCGTCGGCGACCTGCGGCTGGCCTTCCCCGCGCCGGGCACGGTCTCCGGCTACCAGCGCTGGCTCGACCTGAACACGGCCACCACGGTCACCACCTACGTCGCCAACGGGGTCCGCCACCGCCGCGAGGTGTTCGCCTCCGCGCCCGACCAGGTGATCGCGGTCCGGCTGACCGCCGACCGGGCCGGCTCGGTGTCGTTCACCGCGTCGTTCACCTCGCCCCAGCGCACCTCCGCGTCCAGCCCGGACGGCACGACGATCATGTTGACCGGGGTCTCCGGCGACCACCGGGGCATCCCGGGCTCGGTCCGGTTCACGGTCATGGTCCGCGCGGTGACGACCGGTGGCAGCACGAGCAGCACCAGCGGCTCGCTGCGCGTGACCAACGCCGACAGCGTGACCCTGCTGGTGTCGATCGGCACCAGCTACGTCGACTACCGGACGGTGAACGGCGACCACCAGGGCATCGCGCGCCGGCACCTCGACGCCGCCCAGCCCGTCGCCTGGGACACCCTGCGCTCCCGCCACGTGGCCGACTACCAGCGCCTGTTCGGCCGGGTCACCATCGACCTGGGCCGCACGGCCGCCGCCGACCTGACCACCGACACCCGCATCGCCCAGCACGCCACCTCGAACGACCCGCAGTTGTCCGCGCTGCTGTTCCAGTACGGCCGTTACCTGCTGATCTCCTCCTCCCGGCCGGGCACCCAGCCCGCGAACCTCCAGGGCATCTGGAACGACCAGATGGCCCCGTCGTGGGAGAGCAAGTACACGATCAACGCCAACCTGCCGATGAACTACTGGCCCGCCAACACGACCAACCTCTCCGAGTGCCACGACCCGGTCTTCGAGATGATCGACGACCTGACCGTGACCGGCGCCCGGGTCGCCTCCGCCCAGTACGGCGCGGGAGGCTGGGTCACGCACCACAACACCGACGGCTGGCGCGGCGCGTCCGTGGTCGACGCGGCGCTCTGGGGCATGTGGCAGACCGGCGGCGCGTGGCTGGCCACCATGATCTGGGACCACTACCTGTTCACCGGGGACGTGAACTTCCTGCGCGCCCGCTACCCGGCGATGAAGGGCGCCGCCCGGTTCTTCCTGGACACGCTGGTCGAGGAGCCGAGGCTGCGGGTGCTGGTCACCAACCCGTCCAACTCGCCCGAACTCCTCCACCACACCAACGCGTCGGTGTGCGCCGGGCCGACCATGGACATGCAGATCCTGCGGGACCTGTTCGAAGGCTGCGCACGGGCGAGCGAGGTGCTCGGGGTCGACGCGGACTTCCGCAGCCAGGTGCGGGCGACCGCGTCGAGATTGGCCCCGATGAAGGTCGGGTCGCGCGGCAACATCATGGAGTGGCTGTACGACTGGGTGGAGCCGGAGACCAACCACCGGCACGTGTCCCACCTGTACGGGCTGCACCCGAGCAACCAGATCACCAAGCGCGGCACCCCGGCCCTGTTCGACGCGGCCCGGCGGACCCTCCAAATACGCGGCGATGCCGGGACCGGGTGGTCGCTGGCGTGGAAGATCAACTACTGGGCGCGGTTGGAGGAGGGGGCGCGGGCGCACGAGCTGATCAGGGCGTTGATCAGGACGGACCGGTTGGCGCCCAACATGTTCGACCTGCACCCGCCCTTCCAGATCGACGGCAACTTCGGGGCCACCTCGGGCATCGCGGAGATGCTGCTGCACAGCCACACCGGCGAATTGCACATCCTGCCCGCGCTGCCGCCCGCGTGGCCGGCGGGGAGCGTCACGGGCCTGCGGGGACGCGGTGGTTACACGGTGGGCGCGAAGTGGAGCGCCGGCAGGGCCACGGAGATCACGATCGCGGCCGACCGCGACGGGACGGTCAAGGTTCGGGGGCGGGCGTTCACGGGCACGTTCGAACTGACCGACGCGACGACAGGGACCGTGGTGACCCCACAGCGCCCGGAGACCGATGTCATCACCTTCCCCGGCCAGGCCGGACACACCTACCGCGTGACCGTGACGAGTTCGGGGTCGGTGGTCGAGCCCGGGGTGAACTACCGGTTGGTGGCGGTGCACAGCGGGAAGGCGGCGGACATCAACGGCGCGTCCACGGCGGCGGGGGCGTTGCTGATCCAGTGGACGGCCGGCAGCGGCCTCAACCAGCAGTTCGACTTCCTGTCCTCGGGTGAGGGCTACTACCGGGTCCGGGCGCGGCACAGCGGCCTGGTGTTGCAGGCGACCGGGACGTCGACGGGGGCGGACATCGTCCAGCAGCCGGACGCGAACTCGGCGGCCCAGCAATGGCGGGTGGTCGACCACGGTGGCGGTGTGATCAGCCTGGTCAACCGGGCCAGCAACCTGGCGCTGGACGTCTGGAGCGCCTCGACCGCCGACGGCGCGCGGATTTCGCAGTGGAACGTGACGGGCGCGAACAACCAGCGCTTCCAGCTGCAACGGGTGTGATCGCGGGTTTCCAGGCCCGCTTTGACCAGAAGCGGGCCTGGAAACCTCACAGGGTGCGCGCCCAGCGGTGGAGGGCTTGGGCTTGTTCGGCCAGGCGGTGTTCGGTGCTGCCGAGCGGGTCCTTGAAGAAGAACGCCAGGTCGGTCTGGGGGCCTGACCTGCCGGCGGCGTGGGCTGCGGCCAGGAGCCTGGCCAGGTCCAGCACCAGGGGTGCGGCCAGGGAGGAGTCGAGGCCGTTCCACGTCAGTTGCAAGGACATCCGTGCGCCCAGAAAGCCTTCGAAGGACACGTGGTCCCAGGAAGTCTTGCGCTCACCCAGGTCCGGGACGTAGTCGATGTGCAGTGGTGCTGTGACGTCCTCACCCAGGAGCGCTGCCAGGCCACGTGCCTTGGAGATGGACTTGCTGCTGGCGTGTTCCGGGTTCGACAAGGTCGCGCCGTCACCACCGCCGAGGAGGTTGGTCCCGGTCCAGGACAAGACCTTCAGGGCGCGGGAGGTGAACATCGGGGCCAGGGCGGCGCGGAGGAGGGTTTCGCCGGTCTTGCCGTCCCTTCCGGCGTAGGGCAGGGACTTGCTTCGGGCCAACTCGTCCAACGCCGGTAGGGCTACGCCGGTCGACGGGGTGAAGTCGACGAAGGCGCAGCCGGCCTGGAACGCGGCGTAGGCCACCAGTGAGCTGGGCGGCAGGACTGGGCCGGGTGTGCGGAGGGCTTCCTCCAGGGACTCCAGCGTGGTGTGGGTGACGGTGGCCGGTGGTTCGGTGGAGGCCACGTTCACGACCACTACGCGAGCCAGGCCGTGCCGCTCCTGGAAAGCGGTGATGTCGCCGGTCAGGCGGGTGGCGGCGTCCTGTTGGCTGCCCGTGAAGGCGCCCGGGTGATAGCCGGGGACGATCTCGGCGTCTACCGCCGCCAACTCGTCGGCCACGGATTCGACCAGGCCTGGCGGGAGGACGCCGTCCCGGGTCAGGGATTCGGCGCGCTTGAGCAGAGGGGTGGTGGCGATGTCGTGGCCGCCGACGGTGAAGGCGTCCCACGGAGGGAGGGGTGCGTCCAGCAGCTCGGTGACGCAGCCGGTGGGAGGGGTCAGGCCGGCGCGGAGTGCCAGGAGGCCTGTGACGGCGGTCGTGGCCACAGAGCCACGACCGCCGTTGAGCCACAGGCCGACGCGTTCGGACGTCACGCGGGGTCCTGGCTGGTGGAGAACGCCGCGTCGAACGACGCGGCGGGCGGGTCGAACGCGTTGTGGCGGACGAACTCCAGCGCCTCAGGGGCACCGATCAGGCGGTCCATGCCGGCGTCCTCCCACTCGACGCTGATCGGACCCTGGTAGCCGATGCTGTTGAGCATCCGGAACGCCCGCTCCCACGGCACGTCACCACGACCCGTCGACACGAAGTCCCAGCCCCGGCGCGGGTCGCCCCACGCCAGGTGCGAGCCCATCCGGCCGTTGCGGCCGTCGCCGACCTGCCGGCGGGCGTCCTTGCAATCCACGTGGTAGATCCGGTCGCGGAAGTCCCACAGGAAGCCCACCGGGTCCAGGTCCTGCCACACGAAGTGGGACGGGTCCCAGTTGAGGCCGAACGCCGGGCGGTGGCCGATGGCCTCCAGGGTCCGGGTCGTCGTCCAGTAGTCGTAGGCGATCTCGGACGGGTGCACCTCGTGCGCGAACCGGACCCCGACCTCGTCGAACACGTCGAGGATCGGGTTCCAGCGGTCGGCGAAGTCCTGGTAACCCGCGTCGACCATCGAGGCGGGCACCGGCGGGAACATCGCGACCGTCTTCCAGATCGACGAGCCGGTGAAGCCGACCACGGTGTCCGCGCCCAGGCGGGCGGCGGCGCGGGCGGTCACCTTCATCTCCTCGGCCGCGCGCTGCCGCACGCCCTCGGGGTCGCCGTCGCCCCAGATGCGCGGGGACAGGATGCCCTTGTGGCGCTCGTCGATCGGGTCGTCGCAGACCGCCTGGCCGGTGAGGTGGTTGGAGATCGTCCACACCTTCAGGTCGTGCTTGGCGAGGATCGCGAGCCGGTCGGCCACGTAGTCGTCGTCCTCGGCGGCCCGCCACGGGTCGAGGTGGTCGCCCCAGCAGGCGATCTCCAGGCCGTCGTAGCCCCACCCGGCGGCCAGGCGGGCGACCTCCTCGAACGGGAGGTCCGCCCACTGGCCGGTGAACAGGGTGATCGGACGTGCCATCTCGGGGTTCCCCTTCTCAGACGGTGTGCCAGGTGCGGGAGGCCGCGCTCGCCTCGACGGCCGCCAGCACGCGCTGCAGCCGCAGGCCGTCGGCGAACGACGGGCTCGGGTCGGTGCCTTCGGCGACGGCGCGGACGAAGTCCACGGCCTGGTGGGTGAACGAGTGCTCGTAGCCCAGGACGTGCCCGGCGGGCCACCACGCGCCCACGTACGGGTGGTCGGGCTCGGTCACCACGATGCGCCGGAAGCCGGCCGTGGCGGAGTCCTCGCCGCCGTCGAAGTAGTGCAGGACGTTCATGTCCTCGAAGTCGAACGCCACGCTGCCCGTCGAGCCGTTGACCTCGATCCGCAGGGCGTTCTTGCGGCCGCTGGCGAACCGGGTGGCCTCGAACGACCCCAGCGCGCCCCCGGTGAACCGGGCCAGGAACAGGGCGGCGTCGTCGACCGTCACCGGGCCGGTCTCGTCGGACACGGCGGTGCCCGACAGGCCCGAGTGGGCGGCGGCGAGGGGGCGTTCGGTCACGAAGGTCTCCAGCGTGCCGCAGACCTCGCTGATCGTGTCGCCCAGGATGAACTGCGCCGCGTCCACGATGTGCGCCCCGATGTCGCCCAGCGAGCCGGAGCCCGCCTTGTCCTTCTGCAACCGCCACGACAGCGGCGCGGCCGGGTCGACGATCCAGTCCTGGAGGTACTGGGCGCGCACGTGGTGGATGCGGCCCAATCGGCCTTGCGCCACCAGGTCCCGGGCCAGGCTCAGCGCCGGCACCCGCCGGTAGCTGAAGCCCACCATCGCCCGCACGCCCTTCGCGGCGGCCCGTTCCGCCGCCGCGGCCATCGCCTCGGCCTCGGCGACGGTGTTGGCCAACGGCTTCTCGCACATCACGTGCTTGCCGGCGTCCAGTGCGGCCACGGCGATCTCGGCGTGCGTGTCGCCGGGCGAGCAGATGTCGATGACATCGACGTCGTCCCGGTCGAGCAGGGTCTTCCAGTCGGTGACCGCTTCCTCCCAGCCCAGGCGGGCAGCCGCCGCCCGGGTGCGCTCGGGGTTGCGGCCGCACAGCACGGCCATCACCGGCCGCACCGGCAGGTCGAAGAAGCGGGGTGCCACGCGCCACGCCTGGGAGTGGGCCGATCCCATGAACTCGTGGCCGATCATCGCGATGCGCAGTTCCGTCACGTGAGCGCTCCTCAGGACTCGAAGGCCGCGGGCAGGTAGCGGTCGACGTTGTCCTTGGTGACGACCGGGGCGTACAGCTGGATTTCCCGCGGGATCTCCACCTCTACCAGGTCGCCCAGGGCCTTGCCCTGCACCGCGAGCCGCGCCAGCCGGATGCCGTCCGCGCCCTGGGTCGACGGGTACACCACGGTCGCCTTGTGCAGGCCGTTGTCCGCCTTGATCTCCCGCATCACGTTGGCCGACCCGGCGCCGCCGACCAGGAAGAACTCGCTGCGCCCGGCGTTCTTGATCGCCGCGGACACGCCGACGCCCTGGTCGTCGTCGTGGTTCCACACCGCGTCCAGCTTCGGCGCGGCCTGCAACAGGTTCGCGGCGGCCTTCTCGCCGCTCTCCACGGTGAACTCGGCGGCCACCCGGTTGTTCACCTTCAGCCCGCACTCGCTCAGCGCGTCGGCGAAGCCCTTGCTGCGGTCCTGGGTCAGCGGCAGCGAGTCGATGCCGGCGATCTCCGCCACGACCGCACCGGTCTTGCCCTTCAGCTTCTCGCAGATGTAGGTGCCGGCCGAGACGCCCATGCCGTAGTTGTCGCCCAGCACGGTGGAGCGCGCGGCGAACGGGCTGTCGAACTCGCGGTCGACGTTGATCACCGGGATGCCGGCCTTCATCGCCTTGAGCGCCACCGGGGTCAGCGCCGCGCCGTCGAACGGCAGCAGCACGATGGCGTCGACCTTGTCGTTGATGAACGTCTCCACCTGGCTGATCTGGAGGTTGACGTCGTTGGTCCCCTCCACCACCCGCAGCTCGACGTCGGAGTACTTGCCCGCCTCGGCCTTGGCCGCGTTGGTGATCGCGGCCATCCAGCCGTGGTCGGCGGCGGGCGCGGAGAAGCCGATGACGACCTTCTCGCCGGGCTCGTCGTTGGCCACCTTGGCGCCGCCCTGGCCGCTGCCGGCCGGGGGTTGCGCGGTGTTGCCCGTGCAGGCGGTGAGCGCGACGGCCATCGCCGCGACGAGACCGGTTATCGCCTTGCGTGACATGGTTTTCGCTCCTGTGTGCGGCGGTGGTCAGGCGGTGCTTCTGCGGGCCAGCCGCTGCTGGAGGAGCACGGCGACCACGATGATCGCGCCCTTCGCGACGGCCTGGGCGGAGATGGACAGGTTGTTGAGGGTGAACACGTTCGACAGCGTGGTGAAGATCAGGACGCCGAACACGGTGCCCGCGATGGTGCCGCGACCGCCGGACAGCAGGGTGCCGCCGATGACCACGGCCGCGATGGCGTCGAGTTCGTAGAGCAGGCCGTGCGTGGAGCTGCCGGTGGTGGTGCGGGCGACGAGCATGACCGCCGCGATGCCGCAGCACACGCCGAGCAGGGTGTAGAGCATGACGGTGTGCCGCCGCACGTCGATGCCGGCCAGCCGCGCCGCCTCGGGGTTGCCGCCCACGGCGAAGGTCCGGCGGCCGAACGTGGTGCGGTTGAGCAGCACCCAGCCGCTGGCGGCGACCAGGGCGAACACCACCACCAGCACGGGCACGCCGAGCACGGAGGCGTCGAAGAACGCGGTGAACCCCTGGACGTTCACGATCTGCGTGCGGCGGTTGGAGATGATCTCGGCGAGCCCGCGGGCGGCGGCGAGCATCGCCAGGGTCGCGATGAACGCCACGATCCGCCCGTAGGCGATGAGGGCCCCGTTGATCACGCCGCACCCGGCGCCCACGGCCAGCGCCGTGAACACCATGATCAGCCAGTGCGTGTTGGTCGCCATGCTCTGCGTGGCCAGGGTGGTCGCCCACACCGAGGCCAGCGCGACGATCGCGCCGACGGACAGGTCGATGCCGCCGCCGGTGATCACGAACGTCATGCCGACGCTGACCACGCCGATCACCGACGCCAGGCGCAGGATCGTCAGGACGTTGTCCAGGTCGGCGAACCGGTCCCCCGCCGTCACCACGCCCACCAGGCACAGCAGCACCAGGGCCACCACCAGGCCGGTGTTGCGGCCGGGCGCGGAGGCCAGGAACGACGTGCCGTTGGTGCGCGGCGCGGCGCGGGTGGCGGTGTCTTCGCTCATGCGGCGGTTCCCTCCATGACCAGGTCGAGGACCCGGGCTTCGTCGATCTCGTCGGCCGGTCCCTCGTGCACGACACGGCCTTCGCGCACCACGAGCACGCGATCGGCCAGGCCCAGGACCTCGTCGATGTCGCTGGACACGACCACCACGGCGACACCCCGGTCGGCCAGGTCGCGCACCAGCCGGTAGATCTCGCCGCGCGCCCCGACGTCCACGCCCCGGGTCGGCTCGTCCAGCAGCAGCACCCGGCAGCCGCGCAGCAGCCAGCGGGCGAGCACGACCTTCTGCTGGTTGCCGCCGGACAGCGTGCGCACGATCCGGTCCACATCGGACGGTCGGACGTCCAGCGAGGCGGTCAGGTCGGCCGAGCGGGTGCGTTCGGCGTTCTCGTCGAGGAAACCCATGCGGGCGAACAGCGGCAGCGAGGAGACGGTGATGTTGCGGTAGACGGCCTGATCCAGCAGCAGGCCCTGGCTCTTGCGCTCCTCCGGGCACAGGCCGACACCGGCCCGCACGGCCGCGCCGACGTTGCCGGGCTTGAGCCGCCGGCCGTCGACCACGACCTCGCCCTCGGTGGGTTTCCGGGCGCCGTAAACGGCTTCCAGGATCTCCGAACGGCCCGCGCCGACCAGGCCGGCGAGTCCGACCACCTCGCCCGCGCGGACGGTGAAGTCCACCCCGGCGCGGCGGCCGACCGCAAGGCCGCGCACCACCAGCGCCTCGGCGGCGTCCGGCGGGACCGGGCGGCGCGGCGGGTAGACGTTGCGGGCCTCGCGGCCGGTCATCAGCTTGATCAGCTCCGCGGTGCTCACGGCGGAGACGTCCAGGCCCGCGGCGACCGTGCGGCCGTCCTTGAGCACGGTGACGCGGTCGCCGATCTCGCGGATCTCCTCCAGCCGGTGGGAGATGTGGATGACGGCGACGCCTTGGGCGGTCAGCTCGCGGATGACCCGGAACAGCGTGCGGACCTCGTCCTGGTCGAGCACGGCCGAGGGTTCGTCCATGATCAGCAGGCGGGCGTCCCGGGACAGGGCGCGGGCCATGCTGACCACCTGCTGCTGCGCGGCGGTCAACCGGCCCACGTCGCGGTCGGGCGGGATGTCCGAGTGGCCCAACCGCTCCAGCAGGGCGCGGGTGCGGCGGCGGGTCTCGGCGCGGCGGGTGAACCCGCCGGCGGACAGCTCGTGGCCCAGGAAGACGTTGTCCGCCACCGAGAGTCCGGGCACGAGGTCCAGTTCCTGGTAGAGGGTGGCCACGCCGGCGCGCATCGCGGCGGTCGGGTTGGCGAACGAGACGACCTCGCCGTTGCTGCGGATCTCGCCCTCGTCCGGGCGGTGCGCCCCGGAGAGCACCTTGATCAGCGTGGACTTGCCCGCGCCGTTCTGGCCCAGGAGGCAGTGCACCTCGCCCGCGCGCACGTCGAAGTCCACGCCGGCCAGGGCGGTGACGCCGGGGAACCGCTTGACCAGGCCGCGGACGGACAGCAGGGGCGGCGGGCTGGACGTCATCGGCGGCACTCCCGGTGGTTCATCGGCGGGGTTGTGGCAGCGCTCCCAGTGTGAGCGCTAACACACAGGCACGCGAGACTAGCGCGGAGCCAGGCGCGGTGACAGCGAATGGCGAGTTTTCGCCAGTGAAGCGATTCGCTCTCCCAATTCGTTGCATCGCTGATGTATTGACGCGTAGCGTCCGAAGGCGGTCGAACCGGTTCGATGTTGCGCAACACTGCGGTCGGACACGAGGGAGTCGCGCGATGCAGCCTTCACCCGTTCCCATTGCACCTCGACGTTGGCGTTCACATGCGGTGGCCCGGTTGCGCGCGGTGTTCGCCGTCGCCGTGCTGTGCGCCGCCGCCCTGTCGTTCGACGCGACGACGTGGACCGCACCGGTCTCCGCCGCCACCACCGGGCCGTGCGACATCTACGCCGCCGGCGGCACACCGTGCATCGCCGCGCACAGCACGACCCGGGCGTTATACGGGTCGTACGCCGGGAAGCTGTACCAAGTCCGGCGTTCGTCGGACAACACCACCCGCGACGTCACCGTCCTGACCGCCGGCGGCACCGCCGACGCCTCGCTCCAGGACACCTTCTGCGCCGCGACCACGTGCGTGATCACCGTGGTCTACGACCAGTCCGGCCGGGGCAACGACCTGTGGTACCAGGGTTCCACCGTCGTGCCCGGCTCCAGCCAGAGCCGCCCGGCGATCGCGACCAGCGAGTCGCTGAAGGTCGGCGGCAACAAGGCGTGGTCGCTCTACATCAACCCCGGCAACAGCTACTGGCGCGACGGCCACCTGACCGGCGTCCCGACCGGCGCGCAGCCCGAGGGCATGTACATGGTGACCAGCGGCACGCACGTCAACAGCGGCTGCTGCTTCGACTACGGCAACAGCGAGACGACCCGGTCCGCCGACGCCGCCGGGGCGATGGACGCGATCAACTTCAGCACGCAGTGCTGGTTCGGCGGGTGCCAGGGCACCGGCCCGTGGGTGCAGGCCGACCTCGAGTGGGGCCTGTTCCCGGGCGGCAGCCAGCAGTGGAACCCCAACCAGCGCGCGTTCCCGAACAGGTTCGTCACGGCCATGCTGAAGAACAACGGGACCACGCGGTTCGCGCTCAAGGGCAGCGACGCCCAGGCCGGCACCCTGACCACGCTGTGGGACGGCGCGCTGCCCAACGGCTACAGCCCGATGAAGAAGCAGGGCGCGATCATCCTGGGCAGCGGCGGCGACTGCTGCAAGCCCGGCGGCGGCGCGAACCTCAGCGCGGGCACGTTCTACGAGGGCGCGATGGTCGCGGGTTACCCGTCCGACGCCACCGAGAACGCCGTGCAGGCCAACATCGTGGCGGCCGGCTACGCCCCCGAGGCTCCGGCTCCGGGTGGGGCGGTGCGCGCGGTGGGCGCCGGCAAGTGCCTGGACGTGGCGGGCGGCAGCACGGCGCTCGGGGCCGCGGTGCAGATCTGGGACTGCCAGGGCACGCCGGGCCAGACGTGGGCGCGGACGGCGTCGGGCGAGCTGACCGTGTTCAGCGGCGGGACCCTGCGGTGCCTGGACGCCTACGGCGCGGGCACGTCCGCCGGGACCCGGGTGGTGACGTGGTCGTGCAACGGGCAGGCCAACCAGCGCTGGACCGTCAACGCGGACGGCACGATCCGCGGCGTCCAGTCGGGGCTGTGCCTGGACGTGGCCAACGCGTCGACCGCCAACGGCGCGGCGGTGCACCTGTGGACCTGCCACGGCGGCGCCAACCAGCGCTGGAGCGTGAGCTGAGCGCCGCGCGGCGATCGGGGGCTTGACCGGCGCGGCGGTCGCGGGCCGCGCCGGGGAGATGTGGGCTTCCAGCGTGGGGAGCCTGTGAAGGGAGTGGTGATGCGCCCCAAAGTGGTGCGACACAGATTGCGGCGCGCGGCCTCGCTCATCGGGGCCGCAGCGCTGGTGTTGGGACTGACGGCTCCGGTGGCCTCGGCACATCCGGAGGGCCTGCACGTCCTGTTGTTCAGCAAGACCGCAGCCGGGGCGTACCGCCACGACTCCATCCCCGCCGGCATCGCGATGTTCGAGCAGCTCGCCGCCGAGCGCCAGTGGGAGATGACCAAGAGCGAGGACTCCTCGGTCTTCAACAACGCCAACCTGGCCACCTACGACGTCATCGTCATGCTCCAGACCTCCGGCATGGTCTGGGACACCGACGCCCAACGCTCCGCCATGCAGACCTTCGTGCGCAACGGCGGTGGTGTGGTGGCGATCCACAACGCCACGGACATGAACATCGAGGCGCAGTTCCCGTGGTGGGACCAGTTCCTCGGCATGACCATGACCCAGCACTCGGCGATCGTCCAGGGCACCGCCAAGGTCGCGGACAAGAAGCACCCCTCCGGCGCGGGTCTGCCGGACCGGTGGGTGCGCACCGAGGAGTGGTACAACTTCGACCGCAACGTCCGGGGCAACGCCCACGTCCTGGTCACGGCCGACGAGACCACCTACAACCCCGGCTCGAACGCGATGGGCTTCGACCACCCGATCTCCTGGTGCCGCAACTTCGAGGGCGGAAGGCTCTGGGCCACCGCGATGGGCCACCAGGCCTCGGCCTACTCCGAACCGCTGTTCAAGGCCCACGTCGCGGGCGGCGTGGAGTCGGCGGGCGGGCACGTGCCGGCGGACTGCGGGCCGACCGTGTGGGGCAGCTTCGAGAAGGTCGCGCTGGACGAGACCACGATCGCGCCCGGCGCGGTGGACGTGGCCCCGGACGGCCGGGTGTTCTTCACCGAGTACGGCGGCAAGCTCAAGATCTTCAAGCCGAACACCCGCACCACGGTGACCGCCGCGACCTTCAACGTCTACGGCAGCGGCCAGAACTCCGAGGACGGCCTCACCGGCCTGGCCCTGGACCCGGACTTCGCCACCAACCGGTGGGTCTACCTCAACTACTCCCCCGGTGACACCAGCGAGCAGATCGCCCGGGTGTCCCGGTTCACCATGAACGGCGACACCCTCGACCGGTCCACCGAGAAGGTCCTGCTCACCATCCCCGCCTGGCGCGAGAACGAACCCGGCCACACCGGCGGCTACCTCGCGTTCGGCCCCGGCAAGAACCTCTACATCGGCGTCGGCGACGACATCAACCCGTTCGCCTCCGACGGCTACTCGCCGATCGACGAGCGCGCCGGCCGCAAGTGGTGGGACGCCCAGGGCACCGCCGCCAACACCAACGACCTGCGCGGCAAGGTCCTGCGCATCCACCCCGAAGCGGACGGCACCTACACCGTCCCGTCGGGCAACCTGTTCGCCCCCGGCACGGCGCGCACGCGGCCCGAGATCTACGCCATGGGCTTCCGCAACCCGTTCCGGTTCAGCGTGCACCCGACGACCGGCGTGCTGTACGTGGCCGACTACGGTCCGGACGCGGGCGCGGACAACGCCAACCGCGGACCGGGTGGCCTGGTGGAGTGGAACATCGTGAAGTCGCCGGGCAACTACGGCTGGCCGTACTGCGTCGGCAACAACACCCCCTACAACGACTACGACTTCGCCACGAACCGGTCGGGTTCGAAGTTCAACTGCTCGGCACCGACCAACAACTCGCCCAACAACACCGGCCTCACCACCCTCCCGGCCGCACGCGCCGCGGACGTCTGGTACGGCAACAGCGCCACCGAGGGCAACAAGTTCCCGGAGATGGGGACCGGCGGCGAGGGGCCGATGGGCTTCCCGATCTACCAGTACAACGCCAACAACCCGTCACCCACGAAGTTCCCGGCCTACTACGACAACGTCCCGTTCCTGGGCGACTGGTCGCGCAACCGGATGTGGGAGTTCCGCACCGATTCGAACGGGAACCTGCTGAAGATCAACAGCTTCCTGCCGAACATGTCCTTCGCCTCGCCCATGGACATGAAGTTCGGCCCGGACGGCTCGATGTACCTGCTGACGTGGGGCACGGGCTGGGACGACAACGTCCACCTGCCGGGCGCGGGCCTGTGGCGCATCGACTACAACGCCGGTGAACGCAGCCCGATCGCGCAGGCGTCCGCTACTCCGTCCTCAGGTGGGACGCCGTTGACGGTGGCGTTCTCCAGCGCGGGTTCGCGAGACCCCGAGGGCGGCGCGCTGACCTACCGCTGGACCTTCGGCGACGGCGGGACGTCGACCCAGGCCAACCCCTCGCACACCTACACCACCTCGGGCACGTTCAACGTGCAGTTGACCGTGACCGACCCGACCGGCAAGACCGGCACCGCGAACCTCACGGTGACCTCCGGCAACACCGCGCCCACGGTGCGGTTCACCGGACCGGTCGACGGCGGCATGTTCGGGTGGGGCGACACCATCCCCTACGCGTTGTCCGTCACCGACGCCGAGGACGGCACGATCAACTGCGCACGGGTGGTCACCCAGCCCAACATCGGCCACGACTCGCACAAGCACCCGCTGGGCAGCCCGATCACCGGGTGCTCGGGCTCGTTCCGGGCCGAAGCGGACGCCGAGCACCAGAACGGCAACGCGCACATCATCGGCTCCGCCGAGTACACCGACAACGGCGGCAACGGACTGCCGGCGCTGACCGGCAGCGCGTCGGTGGTGCTGCAACCCAAGCGCAAGCAGGCCGAGCACTACAACGGCTCGTCGGGCGTGCGGGTGGTGGCCCAGTCCGGGGCCGAGTCCGGCGGGCGCGTGGGCGACATCTCCAACAACGACTGGATCTCGTTCAAGCCGGTCAACTTCACCGGGATCGACCAGGTGTCCTTCCGGGTGTCCTCGCCCTCGGGTGGCGGCACGATCGAGCTGCGGGCGGGTTCGCCCACCGGCACTCTGATCGCGTCCGCGCCGGTGACCTCCACCGGTGGCTGGGACAACTACGTGAGCCTGCCCGCGGTGAACGTGACCCGGCCTTCGGGGACGGTCGAGTTGTTCGTGGTGTTCAAGTCGTCGGCCAACAACAGCTTCGACCTCGACTCCATCACCTACGTCGGGGCGGGCATCGGGTCCGGCGGCGGTGGCACCACGGCGAAGCAGATCGTCGGCATCGGCAGCAAGTGCGTCGACGTCAACGGCTCGGCCACGACGGACGGCACGAAGGTCCAGCTGTGGACGTGCGGCACCGGTGACAACCAGAAGTGGACGCAGGTCGGGTCCACCTTCCAGTCGCTGGGCAAGTGCCTGACCGTGGCGAACAGCAGCCAGACCGACGGCGCGCTGGTGCAGCTGTGGTCGTGCAGCGGGGCGCCCGGGCAGAACTGGTCGGTGCAGGCCGACGGCACCATCCGCAACGGCACCAAGTGCCTCGACGCCTACGGCGCCAGCTCGGCGGACGGCACGCAACTGATCATCTGGTCGTGCAACGGCGGCACGAACCAGAGGTGGACCCTCAGGTAGCGGGCCCTGGAGGTAGTCAAGCACTGGGAAAGCCGCCGGCGCCGGGTCCACACCCCCGGCGCCGGCGGCGTCTTCACCTCAGGTGCGGGTCCAGCGCTGGTTCTGCTGGCCGGTGCAGGTCGCCAGGCGGACCTGGCTGCCGTTGGCGGTGCCGGCGGGTTCCAGGCACAGCGACTGGCCGGTGATCGTGCCGTCGGTGTTCACGCGCCACTTCTGGTTGGCGCCGCCGTGGCACGTCCAGATGATCACCGGGGTGCCCGCGGTCGTGCCGCCGGCCTCCGCGTCGAGGCAGCGGCGGGAGTCTCCGGTGTAGACGGTGAGTTCGCCGGCCGCCGTGGCGGTCCACTGCTGGTTCGCGCCGCCGTGGCAGTCCCAGAGCTGGACCCGCGTGCCGGGCGAGGTGGATTGTCCGGCCACGTCCAGGCACTTGTTGCCGCTGGCCGAACGCAAGGGAGCGGCCACCGGTGCGCTGCCACCGCCGTTGTCCAAGCCGAGGAAGGAGATCGCGTACGCGAGCATGCCCGCCTGCGGGAGGGTGTGGCCGGTGCCGGTGATGCTGATGCCCTCGACCGTGGCCTTGGTGGTCGTGTCGCCGTAGCGGGTGCGGGTCCAGCTCGACTGCGGGCGGTCGGTGAAGGACGGGGTTTGGCTCAAGCCGTGGAGGTTGGTCCACTGCTTGATCTCCTCGCCGAAGTTCCGGTACGCCAGGGTGGTGTCCTGGTCGCCGTGCCAGAACTGCATCCTCGGGTAGCGGCCGGTGTAGCCGGGGAACATGTTGCGGGCCGTGTTGCCCCACTCCTGCGGAGTCCGGGTGATGTTGCCGCCGGCGCACTGGCTGTTCCACAAAGACCCGTTGGTGGTGGCGAAGCAGCCCGCCGGGACGCCGGAGAACGCCGCGCCGGCCGCGAAGACGTCCGGGTACTGGGCGGCCAGGACGTTGGTCATCATGGCCCCGGAGGAGAAGCCGCTGACCACGATGCGGGCCGGGTCGACGTTGTAGCGCTGCCGCGCCCAGGTGACCATCGCCATGATGCCGGTGGAGTCGCTGCCGCCGTTGCGGGTCAGCCCGGCCTGGGTGGACACGTCGAAGCAGCGGCCCTCGCGGGTGGCCTCCGGGACCACCACGACGTACCCGTACCGGTCCGCCGCGGTCGCGAAGTCGCGGCCGTTGCCGTTGAAGATCGCGCTCGCCGAGCCGCCGCAGTAGTGGACCAGGACGAGCAGGGCGGGTTGCGCGGCGACGGTGTCGGGCGCGTAGACGTACATGTTGAGGTTGGTGGGGTTCGTGCCGAAGTTCGTCACGCGGGTCAGGGTCGCCGCGGACGCCGTGCCGGACGTGATCAGCGTGGCCGCCAGCAGGGCCAGGGCCAGCGCGGTCGAGAGCAGTCGTCTCATCAGTGGCTCCTCGAAGAAAGACGGCGGCCGGGCAGGTGCCCGGCCGCCGTCGTGCTGCTGACGCCTAGGCCTTGGCCCAGCGCTGGTTGGCGCCGGTGTGGCAGGTCCACACGATCACGGTCGAGCCGTTGGCGGTCGCCGCGCCGTTGACGTCCAGGCACAGCCCGGTGCGGACGTTGCTGATCGTGCCGTTGGTGTTGAACGTCCAGTTCTGGTTGGTGCCGCCGGTGCAGTCCCAGATCCGGGCACGGGTGCCGGCGGTCGCGTTCTCCGGGACGTCCAGGCACTTGCCCAGCACCCGGAGCGTCTGGCCGTTCTGGGAGAACTGCTGGTTGGCGTTGGCGTGGCAGTCCCAGATGATCATCGGGCTGCCGGTGGCCGAGTTCGCGCCCTCGACGTCCATGCACCGACCGGAAGCCTCGCCGCGCAGGCGGAACGTGGTCGGGGCCGGCGGGGTCTCACCGGTGAAGAACTTCCACACCTCGCCCTTGACCCAGCTGCGCGCGCCGGACTCGCAACCCGAGCACCCGTCCACCGGGCCCTGCTGGTGGCCGCCGTCGAAGGCCGCCCAGACCACCGGGTAGCCGGCCCGGCAGCCGGAGTAGGTGGTGGAGATGTGGGTCAGGCTGCCGCGGGCCGGTTCGGGCGCGTTCTGCGGCGTGCAGCCGTTGTTGCGGACGAACCGGTCCCGCATCCCGCGGCCCGCGCCGATGTTGTCGGAGATGCCGTGGATGCCCATGTACGCCACCGGTTGCGTGCCGCCGTTGCAGCCGCTGATCTCGCCCGGGGCGGCGATGGCCGCGACGGCGCGGAACACGGTCGGGCGGGAGCACGCGAGCGAGTAGCTCATCGCGCCGCCGTAGCTGAAGCCGAGGGAGAAGACCTGGGCGGTGTCCACGCACAGGGCGTCGCCGATCCGCCGGATCATGTCGTCGGTGAAGGTGACGTCCTCGCCGCCGGAGTTCGCCCAACCGTTGCCGATCCCTTGCGGCGCGACGAAGATGGCGCTGTTGTCGGCGAGGCGGCGCAGGCCGTAGTAGGCGTAGACGTCACCGTCGGAGCCACCGGAGGCGACGTCGTTGGCGGTGCCGCCCCACCAGTGGAAGCCGAAGATCAGCCGGTACTGGCGGTTGGGGTCGTAGTTGGCCGGGACGCTGAGGATGAAGCTGCGGTTCTTGCCGCTGCTCTGGATGTTGTGCGTGCCGCTGGCCAGTCCGGGGGCCTTGCCGCAGCCGGGTGTGGCGGCGAGCGTGGTGCCTCCCGCCGGGGCGGCGTCGCCGGGGGCGGCGTACGCCGGGCCGTTGACGCCCGCACCGATGAGGGCCAACGCGGCCAAGGCCGTGGTCAGCCCCCGCCATCGGCGGAGGCGGCCGGTGTGTCGCATGGATGTGCTCCGATTCTCCTGTGAGGGGACCGGATCGCGGCATCCGCGGCGGATCGGACGCTGGTTGTCGAACCGGTTCGATCAGGCAGTCAGCCTACGCGCGACACCGTCGAATAACTAGCGATGCCGGCCTTCGAACCAATTCGAACAACCGAGTCTCCTCCGCAACCAAGCGAGGCAGTCCGCCTTGCCGGGCGGGCAGTCCGCCCGAGCGGACACACCTCAACCTGGGCTTCTTGCTTGTGTCATCCCCGTATGGCCCGCCCGAAGGGCTACCACATTTTTGGTCGGGCGCAGCCGAAAATTTTGTGAGGAACGAGCAAAATTTTTAGCGGCATCCGACCAAAAATGTGGTCGGCTTTGCCGGGTCATGCGGGGATGACACAAGCAAGAAGCCCCCGCAGTTGTAGTTGTGCCATCCTTGGCGGCTCGCCCGCCGGCGAGGCGCTTTTAATCTTTGAAATTGGCTTACGCGCTCAAGCCCACGCTGCGCGCGTGTAGACGCAACGCGCTCCGCGCTACTGGAGGAGGAACGCGCTTCGCGCTCTTGAACGCGCTGACGCGCTCGCAAGCTCGACGCGCTGCGCGCTCTCAAGCGAAAAGCGGCCTGGAGGCCGCCAATGGGGGAGGGAAGGGCGTCGGTTCCCACCGCATGGCCTGGCAAAGCCAACCACAGATTTCCCGGGTGCCGCTGAAAACTTTTGCTCGTTCCTCGCAAAACTTTTTGGCTGCACCCGGGAAATCTGTGGTAGCCCTTCGGGCAGGCCATACGGTGGGGGAACCGAAGCCCCACCTGTGGCTGGGAGCCCGGCCCGCCGCGCGGAGGCGGCGGAAGAGCGCCGCTGCGCGGCGGAAAACGGGTGGTCACCTCACCTTTGGAATGCGAGCTAGCGTTGGCGGTAGTCGAACCAGTCGAAGGACGCTGTGCCCTCGGTGACGTACATGCCGATCACGCGGCCGGTGAAGCCGGAGGCCACCTCGGTGGACAGGTAGCGACCGTCCAGTTCGGTCAGGAGCGTGCCGTTGACGTGGAACCCGACCAGGTCCGGTCCCAAAGCCTTGCCACCACTTGTCGCTTCGTCCTCTTGCGTGGGCAGGCGGGTCGTGACGGTCAGGGTCACCGGGCCGTCGGGCACCTCTGTCGCCGCCACGGTGTGGCGCAGCGGGCCGATGCGGGCGATGACCTCGGCGCGGCCTCCGGCCACTTCGAGGTCGTAGTGGTGGGCCTCGTCCAAGCGCACCGACAGGCCTGCCCGCGCCGAACCGGGGTCCAGCAACACTTCCGAGTGCGACTCCTGGTGCTGCTGGCGGCGGCCGATGAAGGTGTGGCCGGGTTCGTCGAGGGTCGGGCCGGTGGCGTGCAGGGTGAGCCAGCCCGGGCGTTCGGTCAGCGACCACGACTCGTCGGGGCGGACGCGCGGGGAGATCCACTCGAAGCCGAGCGCCGGCCCGGTGAAGTCGTCGCGGACGGGTGGCGGGTCGAACGGGTGCCACGCGTTCGGGGCGCGCTCGGTGAGTTCGACCGGGCCGACCCGGGGCCAGCCGTCGACCCACTCGACCGGGGTGAGGAACGTTTCCCGGCCCAGCGGGTGGTAGTTCGGGGTGAAGCCACGCGGGCGGGTGGCCAGGAGGACCATCCACCACTCACCGTCCGGAGTGGACACCAGGTCCGCGTGACCGGTGCTCTGGATGGGACGGTCGGTGCCGCGGTGGGTGAGGATCGGGTTGCCGGGCGCGGGTTCGTAGGGGCCGCGCGGGTGGCGGGCGCGGGCCATGGCCACGGTGTGGCCGCGTTCGGTGCCGCCCTCGGCGATCATCAGGTACCACCAGTCGCCGATCTGGTACAGGTGCGGCGCCTCCGGCCATTGCAGACCGGTGCCCGACCAGATCGGCCACGGACCCTCCAACACCTTGCCCGCCAACGGGTCCACCCGCGCGAGCTGGACGCCGTGCACGGTGCACCAGCAGTTGCCGTCCTCGTCCCAGACCAGGCTCGGGTCGATGCCGGGCAGGTCGATCCACACCGGGTCCGACCACGGGCCGGCCGGGTCCTCCGCGGTGACGACGAAGTTGCCGCCCTCCGAGACGTTGGTGGTGATCATGTAGAACAGGCCGTCGTGGTACCGGATCGTCGGCGCGTAGATGCCGCGCGAGGCCAGCGCCTCGGCCGGCATCGGCAGTTGGGACGGCCGGTCCAGGACGTTGCCGATCTGCCGCCAGTGCACCAGGTCCCGGCTGTGCAGGATCGGCACGCCCGGGAAGTACTCGAAACTGGAGCACACCAGGTAGTAGTCGTCGCCGACCCGGCAGACGCTGGGGTCCGGGAAGAACCCCGGGACCACCGGGTTGTCGAAGCTCCGCGTCATGTTCCGCCTTCCGGGTCAGCCCTTGAACGCACCTTCGAGGATGCCCGCGACCATCCGCCTGCCCACGAGGACGAACACGAAAAGCACGGGCACGGTCGCGAGGAACGAGCCGGACATGGCCAGCCCGAGGTCGATGTCGTAGTTGTTCTGCAACGCCTTGATGGCGATCTGCGCGGTGAACCGCTCCGGCGACTTGAGCACGATGAACGGCCACAGGAAGTCGTTCCACGCGGTCACGAACCCGAACAGGCCCAGCACGAACGCCGCCGGCCGCACGATCGGGAACACGATGCGCCAGAACACCTGCCACGTCGAAGCGCCGTCCAGGTAGGCCGCCTGCATCAGCTCGTCGTTGATCGTGGCCACGATGTGCTGCCGCATCCAGAAGATCCCGAACGCGCTCGCCAGCCCCGGCACGACCAGGGCCTGCAACGTGTCCACCCAGCCCAGCTCGGACATGATCAGGTACTGCGGGATCACGGCCAGCTGCGTCGGCACCGTCATCGTCAGCAGCACCACCAGGAACAGCACGCCGCGCCCCGGGAACCGGAGCTTGGCGAACGCGAACCCGGCCAGCGCGCACAGCAGGGCCTGGCCCACGCCGATCGCGGTGGCCACCACGACGCTGTTCACGATGGACTGCAGGAACGGGACCGTGGTGAACACGAGCCCGGCCAGGTGGAAGAAGTTGCCGCCCGGCACGATCTCCGGCGGCATCTGCGTGGCCGCCGCGGTGTCGGTGGTGGCCACCACGAACATCCAGTACAGCGGGAACAGCGACACCGCCGACGCGACGGCCAGGACCCCGTACTGCCACCAGCGGACGTTGTTGTGGCGCGCGCTCATCGATCCGCCTTGATGCGACTGGACAGCAGGTAGTTCACCGCGGCGACGAACACCACCATGAGGAACAGCGCGACGCCGATCGCCGACCCGTAGCCGAACTCGTAGCGGCCGAAGCCCTGTTCGTACAGCATGAGCGTGAGCGTCTGGCACTGCCGGACCGAACCGCAGGTCAGCGACGAGCCCGGGGACACCAGCAGCGGTTCGGTGAAGATCTGCAGACCGCCGATGGTGGAGGTGATCACGGTGAAGATGATCACCGGGCGCAGCGCCGGGACGGTGATGTGCCGGAACCGCTGCCACCCGCCCGCGCCGTCGATGGCGGCGGACTCGTAGACGTCGCGCGGCACCGCTTGGAGCGAGGCCAGGTAGAGCAGCGTGGTGTAGCCGAACCACCGCCACGTGACCATGGCCGCGATGACGACGTGGCTGCCCCACGTGGACCCGACGAAGTCCACCGGGTCCACGCCGACCAGGCCGAGCAGCCAGTTGAGCAGGCCGAAGTCGCGGTCGAACAGCTGCGCGAACACGATCGCGGTGGCGGCCACCGACGTCACGTACGGGACGAGCACGGACATCCGGAAGAACAGCGCGGCCCGCAGCCGGGCGTGGTTGAGCAGGTGGGCCAGCAGCAGCGCGATGAACAGCTGCGGCACCGTGGACAGGAACCAGATGCTCACCGTGTTGCGGGTGGCGTTCCAGAACCTGGGGTCGTCCAGCATCCGGGTGAAGTTGTCCAGGCCGATGAACGTCTGGTCGCCGATCGGGTTCCAGTCGAACAGCGCCACGTAGAACGTGAACAGGAACGGGAACAGCCCGAACACGGCGAACAGCACGAAGAACGGCGCGATGTAGGCGTAGGGCGCCAGCCGCTCCCGCAGCGGGGTGCCGACCCGAGGGGCGGGCGGCTCTGCGGGAGCGACCGGGACGGGCGCCAGCGTGGTGCTCACGGGCGGCTCACTTGCCGATGGCGGTCTTGATGTTGCGGACGGCGTCGTCCCACGCCGTGGCCGCGTTGCCGCCGTTCTCCTCGACGTTGGTGATGGCGTTGAGGAACTCGGTGCCGATGGTCGTGCTGTCCGGTCCGATGTAGAACGGCTTGAGGCCCAGCAGGGACTGCGTGTAGATGGTGCCGATCGGGGCGCCGGAGAAGAACGGCTCGCTGCGCGCGGTCAGCTGCGGGTCCTGGTAGACCGACGGGGTGGTGGGCAGGGCGCCGGACTTCACGAAGTGCTCCAACTGGCCCTGCGGCGACTGCATGGTGCGGATGTACTCCCACGCGGCCTTCGGGTTCTTCGCGCGCTTCGGGATGGCCAGGTAGCTGCCGCCCCAGTTGCCGGACTTGCCGGGGACCGTGGCGAGGTCCCACTTGCCGGCCGTGTCGGGGGCGTTGCTGCGGATGGCGTTGAGCATCCACGACGGCGCGGCGACCACGGCGAACCTGCCCTGCGCCATGCCGGCGCTCCAGCCCTCGGCGAAGGAGGCCAGCTTGGCCGTGATGCCCGCCTGCGCGGCCTTGATGCCCAGGTCGAAGGCGCTCTTCACCTGCGGGTTGGTCGAGTAGACCAGCTCGCGCTTGTCGTCGTAGTACTTCTGGCTGCCCTGGTTGACCGCCTGGTAGAAGACGCTCGTGGCGGCGTTGTCCACGAACGGCTGGCCGGTCTTCTCGGTGTAGCGCTTGCCGGTCTCGATGAACGCGTTCCAGTCCGGCCACAGCTTGCCGACCGACTCGCGGTCGGTGGGCAGGCCGGCGGCGGCGAACAGGTCGGTGCGGTAGGCCATCGCCATGCCGCCGACGTCGGTGGGGATGCCGAGGATCTGGCCGTCCTTGGCGACGCTCTGCGCCATCACCCAGTCCAGGTAGTCGCCCTTGATCTCGTCCGCGCCGAGCGTCTTGAGGTCCACGAAGTTCTGCGGCTGCTCGACGAACTTGGGCAGGTCGTCGCCCTGGATCAGCACCAGGTCCGGCACCTTGCCGCCGGCCAGCGCGGTGGTCAGCGACTGCGCGGTCTCCTGGGCGTTGCCGACCTCGGTGAGCTTGACCTCGACCTCGGGGCGCTTCTTCTTGTACTCCTCGACGGCGGCCTTCTGGTTGATCCCGCTGAACGACCAGAACTCGAAGGACTTGCCGTCCCCACCGCCACCCTCGCCGCTGCCCGGTGAGCACGCGGCGGTGACCAGTAGCACCGCGGCGACGATGGCGCGGAGTTTCATGTGTTGCCTCCAGACCGTGGCGGTTCGAAATATTCGGCGGATCGCCGGAATCTTTCGGCAGCGAAAGTAGGCCGCAGATCCACTGACCGTCAAGGGTTTGCGCAAGCAGACCGAAACGTTTCGACGGTTACACTCGCCGCATGAGCCCGGCGCGCCGACCCGCAGCGGAACCGAACGACCAGGCCGGCGCGACGATCAGCCAGCTCGCCGAACTGGCCGGCGTGTCGGTCGCGACGATCTCCAAGGTGGTCAACGGCCACCCCGACGTGGCGCCCGAGACCAGGGCGACGGTCGAGGGCGTCATCCGCGCGCACGGCTACCGCCGCAAGCGCCGCGCCACCCGGTCCCAGCTGGTCGAGGTCGTCCTGCACGCGATCACGGGCGACTACGCCACCGAGATCCTCAACGGCGCCGCGCAGGTCGCGGCGGCGCACGGCCTGGCCGTCGTCGTCTCCGAACTGCACGGCCGGCACACCCCCGACCGGGACTGGATCGAGGGCGTCCTGGCCCGCCGCCCGGCGGGCGTCGTCGCGGTGTTCTCCGGACCCACCCCGTCCCAGCAGGAGCGGCTGCACAGTAGGGGCATCCCGATCGTGCTGGTCGACCCGACCGACGAGCCGGACCGCGGGGTGTGGTCGGTAGGCACCAGCAACTGGAGCGGCGGCCTGTCCGCGACCCGGCACCTACTTGAGCTGGGCCACCGCCGCATCGCCACCATCACCGGCCCGTTCCGCACGCTGTCCGGCCGAGCGCGCCTGGACGGCTACCGGGCCGCGCTGGACAACGCGGGCGTCAAGGTCGACCCGGCCCTGATCCGGGAGGGCGACTTCCAGATCGCCGACGGCCGCGAGCACACCCGCGACCTGCTGCGCCTGCCCGACCCGCCGACCGCGATCGTGGCGTGCAACGACGGCACCGCGTTGGGCGTGTACCAGGCGGCCCACGAAGCGGGGCTGCGCATACCGACGGATCTCAGCGTGGTCGGCTTCGACGACATCCCGTCGAGCCGCGAGATGATCCCGCCGCTCACCACGGTCCGCCAACCCTTGCGCGACATGGCCGCCGCCGCCACCGAAGCCGTCCTGGCCCTGTCCCGCGACGAACCCCCGCGGCAGAGCCGCCTGGTCCTGGCCACCGACCTCGTCGTCCGCGCCAGCACCGCACCGCCGGCGCGCTGACGTACATCGTCGAACTACGTAACGCCCGTGGCGGCAGGCCGATACGCCGGTAACCCGACTACGTCAGGAGATCCCATGGGTGCGGTCACCGGCACGATCCCGTTCTTCCCGTCCGACGACGACGACGCCATCAGCCTGCCCTTCGCGCAATGGCTGTTACGGACGATCAAGAAGAAGGCCGACAACGAGGAAGAGGACTTGGCCTACGCGAAGGGCGAGTCCGAACGCCACCTCTACGTGTGGTACAAGTCCCACGAGGTCGTGGGCAAGGGTGCCGACCACTTCCGGGACAGGGAGCACCTGCACCTCATCGACCAGGACACCGACGTCGACATCAGCACCAAGACCGTCGACCCCCCGACCACCCGCCGCGACGGCACGTACGAGAAGGCCACCGCCGAGAGCAAGGCTTCGAAGCACCACACCGGGACGAAGGCCATCAACAGGGGCACGAGCCTGCCGATCACGGTCTGCACCAGGAACGCACCGCCGGACGTGGTGGTCGAGTGGCAGCGAAACCTGATCGCCTACCTCCGCAAGGAGACCTTGGGATGGCTGCGCGACGCGGGCGCCACGGAAGAGCAGCTCCGGGAGTTCCTCGCCTGACGACCCGCCGGTACGCGCGACAGTGATCATGTGGCCGGGAAGGGGGTACCCGGCCACATGATCGGTCGGCGTCAGGGCCGGGCGGTGTTGAAGTAGACCTTGTCGTCCAGCCCGCGGACGAACAGGTGCAGGTCGCCGTTGTAGGCGCTGTAGTCGTTGGCGGCCGGGCCGCTCCGGGTCAGGCCGTTGCCGGGCAACGGGGTCCAACTGTCGAAAGCCGTGCCGTCGTAGGAGATCATGTACAGGCGGTCGTCGCCACCGCGGGCGAACAGGCGCAGTTCGCCGCCGTAGGCGGCGAGGCCGAGCGGGCCGGCGGTCCAGCCGTTGCCGGGCACCAGGATCCAGCCCGTCCAGACGCCGGACGCGAACGTGTTGAGGTAGATGCGGCCGTCGTCGGCGTGCGCCGCCAGGCGGAGGGTGCCGTTGTACGCGGTCACGGCGGGCGCGTCCGGGGTGGTACCGCCGCCGGGGAGCACGCTCCAGCCCGACCAGCCGGTGGCGCTGTGCACGTTCTCGGCGAGCAAACCGTTGCCGGCCCGCACGATCAGGTGCAGCGCGCCGTCGACGACCGCGGCGGTCGGGGCGCTCGGCGTGGTGCCGCCGCCGGGCACCTCGGTCCAGGCGGACCACGCCGTGCGGGTGCTCGTCGTGAAGAAGAGGCGGCCGGCGTCGTCGCGCACGAAGACGTACAGCATGTTGTTGTGCACGGCGACCGCCGGTGCGCTGGGGGTGGTGCGGCCGCCGGGCACCGGGTTCCAGCCCGACCAGTAGGTGACCGTGCGGTCGCTGCGGGCGTTGTGCACGATCTGGCCGTCGGCGCGGCGGGCGAAGACGTACTCGTGGTCGCGGAAGTTCACCACCGCCGGGCTGGAGGTGATCAACTGCCCGCCCGGCACCTCCGCCCAGCCCTGCCAGGACACGTCGGCGGTCCGAGCAGTCCCGACCGTCGGTTGAGCTGTCGCCGGCGAGCCCACCAGCATCGCGCCCGCGACGCCCAACGCCGCCGTCAACCCCGTGATTCTTCGCACCAAAGCCTCCTCGTCAGCGGCGCCGGGTGATGTCCCGGCGCCATGCCACGGGAGCGGTCGAGCCGCCGCGCAGATACCCCCGCGGGGTTTTTTCGGCCCTACGGCCGCGGCCGCTGCCCGATCCAGGCCATCGCCCGGGGTCCGGGTGCCACGGGTGTGAGCGCGATTCCACGCGCGTCCGCCACGGTCTTGTGGACCGAAACTTCTGGTGCCACACTCCGAATTGCTCGTCGAAACTTCCGCCAGAGTTTCGAAACTTCACGAGTTCGCACACCCCACACCCGCCCGACAGGCGGACGGGTGTCCTCCAGAAGGTGTCCACACACATGAAGCTGACAGCGACGTCAGTGTCACGAGCCGCGCTCGTGACCGCCTTGGTGGCCGTCACCGGTGGCGCGGTGATCTACTCGGCCCCATCGGCCTCGGCCGCGACCACGCTCGGCGCGGCGGCGGCGCAGACCGGACGGTACTTCGGCACCGCCGTCGCCGCGGGCAGGCTGGGTGACTCGACCTACACCGGGATCCTCAGCCGCGAGTTCGACATGGTCACCGCCGAGAACGAGATGAAGATCGACGCGACCGAGCCGAACCAGAACCAGTTCACCTACGGCAACGCCGACCGGATCGTGAACCTCGCGCTGTCCCAGGGCAAGCGGGTCCGCGGGCACACGCTCGCGTGGCACTCGCAGCAGCCGGGCTGGATGCAGCGCATGGAGGGTTCCGCGCTGCGCCAGGCGATGCTGAACCACGTCACGAAGGTGGCGAGCTACTACCGGGGCAAGATCTACGCCTGGGACGTGG
>NZ_JAPSLK010000001.1:475157-864736 GCF_031180885.1 Saccharothrix sp. | reverse complement strand
CGCGTCCGGTGACGTGAACAAGGTGGCCGAAGTGGTGCGCGACCTCTGGCGGCGCGAGAAGGATCGCGGACTGTCCGCTGGTGAGAAGCGGATGCTGGCGAAGGCTCGACAGATACTGGTTAGCGAATTGGCGCTCGCCGAGGGCACCGACGAGGACAAGGCGGAGGTCCTCCTCGACGAGGTTCTCGCCACCGCGTCCTGACCCTCGACATCCGAAGAACAAGAACAACATGGGTGTGGTCGCGCTCGTGCCTGCGGCGGGCCGGGGTGAGCGGCTCGGCTACGGCGCGCCCAAGGCGCTCGTGCCGGTCGCCGGCGTCCCGCTGCTGGTGAGGGCGGTGCGCGGCCTGTTCGAGGCGGGTTGCGTGCGGCACGTCGTCATCGCCGCGCCACCGTCCGATGTGGACACCGTGAGAACCGTCACCGCCCCGTTGGCGCCCGCCGGCGGGGCGGTGCGCGTGCTCGCGGGTGGCGCGGAGCGGTCGGACTCGGTCCGGCTGGCGCTGGAGCACGCGTTGCGCGAGTTCCCGGACACCGACGTCGTCCTGGTGCACGACGCCGCCCGCGCCTTCACGCCCCCGCACGTCGTGAAAGCCGTGGTGGACGCGGTTCGCGCAGGTCACCCGGCGGTCATCCCGGTGCTGCCGGTGGCCGACACGGTCAAGCAGGTCGACGCGAACGGTGTGGTGGTCGCCACGCCGGACCGGTCGTCCCTGCGCGTGGTCCAGACCCCGCAGGGCTTCGACGCCCGCACGCTGCTGCGCGCGCACGAGGCCGGTCTGCACGCCACCGACGACGCGGGCCTGGTGGAACGGCTCGGTGTGCCGGTCACCACGGTCCCGGGGCACCCGGACGCCATGAAGATCACCACCCCGTTCGACCTGGCGGTCGCGGAGGCACTGCTCGCGGGAGGCCAGGCGTGAGGGTCGGCATCGGCTCCGACGTCCACCAAGTGGAACGGGGCCGGGAGTGCTGGATCGCCGGCCTCCGCTGGGAGGGCGTCGACGGTTGCGCGGGTCACTCGGACGGGGACGTCGCCGCGCACGCGCTGTGCGACGCGCTGCTGTCCGCCGCCGGACTGGGTGACCTCGGTGCGGTGTTCGGCACCAGCGACCCGCGCTGGTCCGGTCGACACGGCGTCGAGTTCCTCGCCGAGGTGCGCAGACTCCTGCACGAGGAGGGCTGGCGGGTCGGCAACGCGTCGGTCCAGGTGATCGGCAACGCGCCCAAGGTCGGCAAGCGCCGCGACGAGGCGCAGAAGGTGCTGTCCGAGGCCGTCGGCGGCCCGGTGTCGGTGAGCGGCACCACCACGGACGGCCTGGGTCTCACCGGGCGCGGCGAGGGGATCGCGGCGATCGCCACCGCGTTGATCGTCCCGCTAGCCTGAGGGTCATGGCGATCTCCCTCAGCGCCTCGACGCGCGCCCTGGTCGACGGCCGCAACTACGCCACGATCTCCACCATCAACGCCGACGGCAGCCCGCACAGCTCCGTCATGTGGATCACCCGGGACGGCGACGACCTGCTGTTCTCCACGCTGCGCGACCGGGTGAAGGAGCGCAACGTCCGCCGCGACCCGCGGGTGAGCATCAGCGTCTGGGACCACAAGGACCCCGAGGTCTACGCCGAGATCCGCGGCACCGTGACGATCACCGAGGACACCGGCCGGGCGCTCGCCAACACCCTGGCGCACAAGTACACCGGCGAGGACTTCCCCGAGGAGACCCCGGACAAGGTCCGCGTGGTGCTGCGCGTGACCCCGACCAAGGTCGCCGGCAACGCGGCGTGAACACCCGCCGGGTGGCCGTGGCGAGCTTCGTCGGCACGGCGATCGAGTTCTACGACTTCTACCTCTACGGGACCGCCGCCGCCCTGGTCCTGAACTCCGCCTTCTTCCCCACCCTGTCCCCGGTCGCGGGCAGCCTGGCCGCGTTCTCCACGTTCGCCGTCGCCTTCATCGCCCGCCCCCTCGGCGCGCTCCTCTTCGGGCACCTCGGCGACCGCAGGGGCCGCAAGTCCACGCTGGTGGCGTCGCTGCTGGTCATGGGCCTGTCCACGGTCGCCATCGGCCTGCTCCCCGGCTACGCCCAGATCGGCGTGGCCGCCCCGGTCCTCCTCACCCTCCTCCGCTTCCTCCAAGGCCTCGGGCTCGGCGGCGAGTGGGGCGGCGCGACGCTGCTGGCCAACGAGTGCGCGCCGGCCAACCGCAAGGGCTGGTACTCGACGTTCCCGCAGGTCGGCCCGGCCGTCGGGTTCGCGCTGGCCAGCGGGTCGTTCCTCGTCCTCTCCACGACCCTCGGCGACGAGGCGTTCCGGGAGTGGGGTTGGCGGGTGCCGTTCCTGGCCTCGGCCGTCCTGGTCCTGTTCGGGCTCAAAGTCCGGCTCACCATCGCGGAGACGCCCGAGTTCGCCAGGCTGGTCCAAGACCGGGAGCGCAGCTCGAAGCCGTTGGTGGACATGCTGCGCGAGACTCCGACCCGACTGATGAGCGCGGGCGGGGCGATCGTCGTCTGCTACGTCCTGTTCTACGTCTCCACGACCTTCGGCCTCGCCTACGCCACCAAGACCCTCCACGAGCAGCGCGACGACGTCCTCCTCGACCAGATCGCCGCCGTCGCCGCGATGGCCCTCGCCACGGTCATCGCCTGCCGCGCCGCCGACCGGTTCGGGCGCAAACCCGTGCTGGTCACCGGGTGCCTGGCCGCACTGGCCGCCGGGTTCACGCTGCCCGACGGGCACCCGGTTTTCGCGCTGGCCGCGATGGGCTGGGTGTACGGGCCGCTGGGCGCGTTCCTGCCCGAGCTGTTCCCCGCCCGGTTCCGCTACTCCGCCTCCTCCTTCGCCTACAACCTGGGCGGGGTGCTCGGCGGCGCGCTCGCCCCGACGATCGCCACCTACCTGGTCGCCGCGCACGGGCCGCGGGCCATCGGGTGGTACGTGGCGGCCGCGGCGGCGGTGAGTGTGGCGTGCGTCCTGCTCCTGCCGGAAACCTACAAAGCCAGGTCCAGACCAACTAGCGTGCGGTTGTGACGATCCGCGCGGTCCTCTTCGACTTCTCCGGCACGCTCTTCCGCCTCGAACACGAATCCCTCGCCGCGCACGCGGACCTGATGCGCGCGCTCACCGCGCCGGTCGGCCTGGACGAGAGCCTCGACGTCGACCCCGACGAGTGGGAGCGCCGCGACCTCGACGGCGACGTGCACCGCGAGCTGCACCTCAAGGTGCTGGCGAAGGCCGGCGCGCCGGACCCGGCCGAGTTCTACGACCGGCTGGTCAGCCCGCCGTACTGGCAGCCCTACCCGGACACCGCGCAGGCCCTGGGCACCGAGCTGCCGACCGCCGTGGTCAGCAACATCGCCTGGGACATCCGGACCGTGTTCGCCCGGCACGGCGTGGAGCACCGGGTGGACGAGTACGTGCTGTCCTTCGAGGTCGGCGTGGCCAAGCCGGACCCCAAGATCTTCCAGATCGCCTGCGAGCGCCTCGGCGTGCACCCGAGCGAGGCGCTGATGATCGGCGACAGCGAGGAGGCCGACGGCGGCGCCGCCGCGATCGGCTGCCGGGTCGCGATCGTCCCGCCGCTGGAGACCGCGCAGCGGCCCGGCGCGCTGCTCGACGTCCTCAAAGCGCACTTGGACTAGCCGGCCAAGCGCAAGCACAAAAGCACGGTCGATTCAACCCCGGCCGGCGCACGCCCGTACCATCTTCACGTGAGCCTCCACCTCTATGACACCGCGAGCCGGCAGATGCGGGAGTTCGTCCCGCACGTCTCCGGAACGGCGTCGATCTACGTGTGTGGGGCGACGGTGCAGGGCGTGCCGCACATCGGGCACGTGCGCAGCGGGCTGAACTTCGACGTGCTGCGGCGCTGGCTCCAGCGCACGCACGACAACGTCCTGCTGGTGCGCAACGTCACCGACATCGACGACAAGATCCTGGCCAAGGCCGCCGACCACGGCCGCCCGTGGTGGGAGTGGGCGTACACGCACGAGCGCGCCTTCGAGGACGCGTACGCGGCCCTGGGCTGCCTGCCCGCCTCGTACGCGCCGCGCGCCACCGGCCACGTCACGCAGATGGTCGAGCTGATGCAGCGCCTGATCGACGCGGGCCACGCCTACGCGGCCGAGGGTGACGTCTACTTCTCCGTCACGTCGTTCCCCGAGTACGGCGCGCTGTCCGGGCAGAAGCTGGACGAGGTGCACCAGGGCGAGTCTGCGGCGCAGGGCAAGCGCGACCCGCGCGACTTCACGCTGTGGAAGGCCGCCAAGCCCGGAGAGCCGTCGTGGCCGACGCCGTGGGGCGCGGGCCGGCCGGGCTGGCACCTGGAGTGCTCGGCGATGGCGACCACCTACCTCGGCGGCACGTTCGACATCCACGGCGGCGGCATCGACCTGGTCTTCCCGCACCACGAGAACGAGCAGGCGCAGTCCCGGGCGGCCGGCGACGGGTTCGCCAACTACTGGATGCACAACGCCTGGGTCACGCTCAGCGGCGAGAAGATGTCGAAGTCGCTGGGCAACACGGTCACCATCCCGGTGATGCTGGAGAAGGTGCGCGCCCCCGAGCTGCGCTACTACCTGGTCGGGCCGCACTACCGGTCGACGATCGAGTACTCCGAGGAGGCGCTGGACGAGTCGGTGGCCGCCTACCGGCGGATCGAGTCGTTCGTGCGCCGCGTGGTGGAGCGGACCGGGGCCGTGGGCGAGGGCGAGCTGTCGCAGGCGTTCATCGACGCCATGGACGACGACATGGGCACGCCGGGCGCGCTGGCCGCGATCCACAAACGGGTCCGCGAGGGCAACACCGCCTTGGAGTCCGGTGACGACCTGGCCGCCCGCGCGGCGGCGGAGTCGGTGCGCGCGATGACCGCGGTGCTCGGGCTGGACCCGCTGGCGTGGGCGGACGTGTCCACCCGGGACTCGGGCACGAAGCAGGCACTGGCCACTTTGGTCGAACGTGTGCTGGAAGAGCGCACGAAAGCCCGCAAGGACAGGGATTTCGCGAGGGCCGACGCCCTGCGCGACCACCTGCTCCTGGCCGGGATCGCCGTCGAGGACACCCCCGACGGTCCGCTGTGGACGCTGAAGGACGACTGACACCGTGGCAGGCAACTCCAAGCGCCGGGGCGCGATGCGCAACCCCGGTTCCAAGAAGGGCGCGGTCGTCGGTTCCGGCGGGCAGAAGTCCAAGGGCTTGCAGGGCAAGGGGCCGACGCCGAAGGCGGCCGACCGGCCCAACCACCCGGCGTACAAGCGGGCGCAGGCCAAGGCGAAGGTCGAGCAGGCCCGCGGGCAGCGCCGCAAGGCCGCCGAGAACGCGCCGGAGACCGTCGCCGGCCGCAACCCCGTGGTGGAGTGCCTGCGCGCGGGCATCCCGGCCACCGCGCTGTACGTGGCGCTGGGCATCGACGCGGACGACCGGGTCGCCGAGGCGGTCAAGCTGGCCGCGGACCGGGGCATCTCGGTGCTGGAGGTGCAGCGCGGCGAGCTGGACCGGATCACCGGCGGCGCGATGCACCAGGGCCTCGGCCTCCAGGTGCCGCCCTACGAGTACGCCGACCCGCGCGAACTGCTGGCCACGGCCCGCGGGTCGGGCACCCACCCGCTGCTGGTGGCGCTGGACGGGGTGACCGACCCGCGCAACCTGGGCGCGGTCGTGCGCTCGGCGGCGGCGTTCGGCGCGCACGGCGTCCTGCTGCCGCAGCGGCGGTCGGCCGGCGTCACGGCGGTGGCCTGGCGGACCAGCGCGGGCACCGCGGCGCGGATGCCCATCGCGATCGCCACGAACCTCACCCGCCAGCTCCGCGAGTGGGCCGACGAGGGCCTGATGGTCGTGGGCCTGGACGCGGACGGCGACGTGGACGTCGACCACCTCGACCTGGCCACCGGGCCGCTGGTGGTCGTGGTCGGCTCGGAGGGTCGGGGCCTGTCGCGGCTGGTGAAGGAGACCTGCGACCAGACCGTGTCCATCCCGATGGCGGCGGGCGTGGAGTCGCTGAACGCGTCGGTCGCGGCGGGGGTCGTGCTGGCCGAGGTGGCCCGCAGACGGCGCCTCGCGGTGTGACGAAGGGCTGTTTGTCACCCGATCGGCTTCCTTGACGCCGTCCGGGGGATAAGGTCTGCGCCGATGTCCTTCGCCACCCCGCTCTTCCTGTGGTTCTTCATGCCGGTCGTGCTCGCGGCCGTCCTCGTCGCACCCAGGAACCGGCGCAACGCGGTAGTCGCCGTCGCCAGCCTGCTGTTCTACGCCAGCGGCGCGGGCGGCACGACGATCCTGCTGCTGATCTGCATGGTCGCGAACTACTTCGCGGGCCGCCGGCTGGAGCCGGACGCGCCGGGCGACCGGCGGCTGGTGCTGGTCGGCACGATCTGCCTGAACCTGGGCGTGCTGCTGGTCTGGAAGTACGCCGGGTTCGCCACCGAGCAGCTGCACAACATCGCCTCGGTGATCGGCGCGGACCTGCCGGTGGTGCACCTGGCGCTGCCGATCGGCATCTCGTTCTACACGTTCCACCACATCTCGTACGTGGTGGACGTGTACCGGGGCGAGCGGCCGGCGCTGCGGGACCCGGTCTCGTTCGTCACCTACATCGCGATGTTCCCGCAGCTGGTCGCCGGGCCGATCGTCCGGTTCCGGGAGATCGCCGACCAGCTGCCGCAGCCGCGGATGCACCGGTGGGACGACATCGCGGCGGGCTTCCCGCGGTTCGCGCTGGGCCTGTGCAAGAAGGTCATCATCGCCGACTCGCTGGCCCCGCTGGTGGACGCGTGCTTCGCCACGCCGTCCGACCAGATGACCACGGGCATCGCGTGGCTGGGCGCGATCGGTTACACGCTGCAACTGTACTTCGACTTCTCCGGGTACTCGGACATGGCGATCGGCCTGGGCCGGATGCTCGGGTTCCGGCTGCCGGAGAACTTCGCCCGCCCGTACTCCTCGGTGACCATCACCGAGTTCTGGCGCCGCTGGCACATGTCGCTGTCCCGCTGGTTCCGCGACTACGTCTACATCCCACTCGGCGGGAACCGGACCGGCGTGCTGCGCACCTACCGGAACCTCGGGATCGTTTTCGTGCTCACCGGTTTCTGGCACGGCGCGAACTGGACGTTCCTCGTGTGGGGTTTGTTCCACGGCGCGCTGCTCGTTCTAGAACGCCGTTTCGGATGGGATTCCGCACCGGCCGGGAGGCCCGCCCGAATTGGCCGGCGGGCGCTCACCATGCTCCTCGTGGTGATCGGCTGGGTGTTCTTCCGGGCGCCCGACCTGGGTACCGCGTTCACAATCATCGGCCATCTGGTCGCGCCCGATTTCGGGGCGTTCACGGACGCGGTGTCGGCCGCCGCGACCAATCAGCGGATTGTGCTGCTGCTGGTCGCGCTGGTGATTGTGGTAATGCCCAGCCACCCCGTGACGGGGCCCTACCTGGAGTCCTCGCGCGACAAGATCGCCGTGGCCGCTAGGGTGTCCTTGATGACGGTGGGCGTCGCCTACGCCGCGATCCTGGTCGCGAGTGGCACGTTCAGCCCGTTCTTGTACTACCAGTTCTGATCAAAAGCGACGGGCCGCACGAACGCACTGGACCGGTCGGACCAGCGACTGCGACGACCAATGGAGGTCGACTTGACGCAGGGTAGGCGAGGTTTGCTCACGGCGGGTCCGCTACGGTCAACTGTCAAGAATAGGTGCCGGACTTTTCCCCTTTGTAACTACTTTATGTAACCGACCTGGTCCGTTCGGGTACACACTGTGGTAGGACAGGGATTGCACAACCAGCAGCTTCTACCGTGCTAACCGAGGAAATTGTTACTCGGGTGGGGGTAACGTGACTCGCTCAACGGGGCCGACGAACCTGGAGGAGTGGTGACTTCCGGGGGGACCATCCGCGCGCTCGTGGGCAACCGCGAGTTCCGCGGCATGTGGATCGGCTCGACGGCGTCGACGTTCGGCGACCAGCTCGCGGCCGTCGCCCTGTCACTCCTGGTGTACGAGCGGACGGGGTCCCCCGCCTGGACCGCCCTCACCTGGTCGCTGACCCTGCTGCCGTCGCTGGTGTCCGGGCCGCTGCTGGGCTGGATCGCCGACCGCTTCCCCCGACGCACGGTGATGGTGTGCTGCGCGTGGCTGCAGGCCGCGCTGATCGGCCTGATGGCCGTGCCGGGCGTGCCGCTGTGGCTGATGATCGTGCTGCTGGTGCTCGTGCTGATGGTCGCCTCGCCGTTCCTGGCGGCCCAGGAGGCCAGCCTGCCCGCCGTGCTGCCGGACAAGCGCTACGACGACGGCGTGGCCCTGTTCGGGACGTCCACGGACGTGGCCCAGATGGCCGGCCTCGCCGCCGCGGGCTTCCTGGTGACCGGGCTCGGCGCGCACGTGGCGCTGGCGATCGACGCGGTGACGTTCGTGCTGGTCGCGGTGCTGGTGCAGGTCTCCGTCCGGCACCGGCCGGCCGCCGCCCCGCGCGGCGCGGAGCTTCGGGACGCCGAAGACCGCAAGGGAGCTTTCACGCTGCTCGTCACAGAACCGCGTCTGCGCAGTCTCATGGGTATGCGCCTTTTGGCCGGCATCGCGATGGTGCCCGAAGGGCTCGCCGTGCCGCTGGCCGCGAGCCTCGACGCGGTGTGGGCCGTGGGCCTCATCCTGGCCATCGAACCGGCCGCGAACGTGCTGGGCGTGGCCGTGCTGTTCCGGCTGGTGCGGGACCCGGCGAAGCGGGAGCGGCTGATCGGGCCGCTGGCCGTGCTGTCGCTGGCGCCGCTGGTCATGTTCGCGCTCGACCCCAACCTGACCTGGACGATCGCGTTGCTGGTGATCGCGGGCATGGCCGGGGCGTACCACACGCCCGCGCGGTCGGCGTGGATGCGCATCCTGCCCGACGCCTACCGCGGCCGTGCCTACGGCATCGCGCGGACGGCGCTTCGGTCCAGCCAGGGCGGTGGCATGGCTTTGGCCGGTGTGGTCGCGCACGCGATCGGCTCGGTGACGGCGACACTGGCGGGCGCCGGGGCGATCGGTGTGCTCCTCGCGGGGCACGCGACCGTAGCCTGGAACCGCGCACGTGCCAGGACCGACCCGAACGCGGTGATCACATGAAACGTACTCATCATGAATGGCGATTCTCATGACGAGGCGTTCGTGTGCCGTCCGCGAGAACGCACGCACAGACGGTGAAGTTTCCGGACCGGGCTCAAGGAGAGCGATGGGGTCACCACTCGCGGTTACGCATGGCAGACGCTCCTCTACGCACGACTTGGGTACCGATGGGGGCCTTCAGGCCGCCGGGCCGGCGAGTAGCCGCGCGGCGGCGGCATGAGTGTAGGGGGGACGTGGTGAAGAACAGTTTGCCTGACCACGAGCCGTCCGCGACAGCCAGACGGCGTCTGGTGCGCAACTGGGACCTTTGGGCGCTGCGCCGTACCGCGATCGCCTACATCCTTTCCGTCGAACTGGCGGTGGCAATTGCCGCCATTTGGCTGCTGACTACTCTCGGTTCAGCGCCGACCACGGATTGGGTGCGGTTCGCCGCACTAGTGCTCGCCATCACGATCCACCTCACGATCGTGCGGCGGGCCGAGGAATCCCGACGTGACGAATCCGCGGGTCCGTACTTCGACCTGACCTCGGTTTGGACGTTCGCGGCGGCCATCGTGCTGCCCGGCGGGATGGCCGTGCTGGTCGCCGTGTGGCTGCGCATCGTGCTGTGGCCGATCGCGCGCCGCCAGCCCTACCGCTTCGTGTTCACCTCCGCCCACATCGTGGCGAGCACGCTGCTGGCCAACGCGGCCGTCCACATGTCGGGACTGTCCCTGGGGTCCTCGTCCGGCCAGGTCCTGCTCGACCTCGGGCTGATGGGCGTGCTGGTGCTGGTCGCGGCGCTGTACTGGTTCGTGCAGGTGGCGCTGATGTCCGTCGCGCTGCGGATCGTGAACCCGCAGACCCGGTTCGCCGACGCGCTGGGTTCGCGCAACGACAACATGCTGGAGATGACCACGCTGGGCGTGGGCGCGATGCTCGGCATGCTCATCGCCACCCACTGGGTCGCGCCGCTGCTGCTGGTCGTGCCGGTGATCCTGGTGAACGCACTGCTGCACCGGGCGTCGGAGCGCCAGGCCCACCTGGAGCGCCTGGTCGCCGAGCAGCACAAGGCCCACCTCCAGCTGACCAAGGACGCCCACACCGACTACCGGACCGGCTTGTTCAACACGACGGGCCTGAACGAACACGCCGCCAAGCTGACCGACGACTGCCGCCGCTCCGGCCGCCCGGTGACCGTGCTGGCGATCGACTTGGACCACTTCAAGCGCATCAACGACACGTGGGGCCACCCGGCGGGCAATGCGGTCCTGGCCGAGGTCGGCCGCATCCTGCGGGAGAAGCTGCGCCCCGGCGACGTGGCCGGGCGGGACGGCGGCGAGGAGTTCGTGGTCGTGCTGGCCGACACGGGCCTGGCCCAGGGCACGGCGATCGCCGAACGCGTCCGCGAGGCCATCGGCGAGATGTCCGTGGTGACCACGGACAAGCACCGCAACACGGTGACGTTGCGCGGCCGGAACCTGCCGGTGACCGAGGACGGTCCCGAGGTGAGGGCGATCTCCGCGTCCATCGGCGTGGCCGTGGTGCCGGACAACGGCGACTCCCTGGCGGTGGCCCAGCACAGCGCCGACGCGGCCCTGTACACGGCCAAGGAGAACGGCCGGAACCAGGTCCGCGTAGCCGGCATCGACATCCACGCCCGCCACCTACCCGGGCCGAGGATGGACGAACCGGAAGTGAGCCGTTCAGCCTGAGCCCATTCGTGGGTGCGGCCGGCCAAACTCAACCCACCCGCCGGCAAACCACGACAACCCACACCGGCCACAGCCACCCACACCGGCCACACAGCAACCCACACCGGCCACAGCCACCCAATCGCCCCGTCGGCCGCACCCGCCAGCCCCAGCCGCCCGCACCGGCCGCACCCACCCGCCGAACCAACCCGACCGCCCGGCCCGCTCCAACCCAGCCGCGAGCCCAGCACGACCAGACCTCCAGCCCGCACCGACCAGCCCCGCCCGTCCCGCAGCACCAGCCCCACCCGCACCTGTCCCGCAGCGCCCAGCCCCACCCGCGCCCCTCCGGCCCGCCCCCGGCCTCATCGCCGCAGTGTCCGGTGCCGATCTTTGTCGGTGTCGGGTGGGAGAATGAGCCCCAGGGGGCGCATTGGCCGGATTGTCGGTCCCCTCTGGGACAATGGAGACGGGGGCCGGAGGCCACGCCCGACGAACCGTCCACGGCGCCGAATGACCCGGCCGAACCCGAACAACCACGAACCCGAACAACCGGAACCGGCACCAGTTGATCAGCCGCCGAACAGGACGGGTGGGCGCAGCGAATCCGCTTCAGTGTCTGGAGTGACCACAGCAGCGCCGCAACGTCCACGCCAGCCGCGGCAGCGTGCGACCGGGCAGTTCGCGAAGCAAATTGTCCTAAAAGGACCGGTGCTCCACAGTGGACACATCGCGAAGCGGCCAGTCCCACGGCACTGGCTTCTCAGCTAATGAACACGCGCCGCGTGGCTCCGGGACCGCCCAAACGCGCGGCACACCAGGTAAATCAGGAAAGAAACCGCCGTCACGAACGCGCTCACCGGCATACCGGGCGCGAGCGACAGCAAGATGCCCAGCACCACGGCCGTTTCCGCGAACACAATGGCCAAGATCGTCGCTTTGACCGGCGACGCGGTAACCCTGGAAGCCGCAGCAGCAGGCGTGATCATCAACGACAGCACCAAAAGCGCACCCACGATCTGCACGCTCAACGCAGTCGCCACGCCGACCAGGACGAAGAACACCACGGACAAGGTCCGCACCGGCACACCCCGCGCGGTAGCCACGGCGGCGTCCACAGAGGAGAAGTGCAGCGGCCGGTAGATGAACGCCAAGACCGCGATGACGGCCGCCGCGGTGCCGATCAGCAGCCACATGTCGGTCGACCCGACGGCCACGATCTGCCCGGTCAGCAGCCCGAACTTGTTGGCCGCGCGTCCTTTGTAGAGGGCCAGGAACAGCACGCCCAGGCCGAGTCCGAACGCGAGGATCGCGCCGATCACCGAGTCGCGGTCGGCGTCCCGGCGGGACAGCAGGCCCAGCAGCAGCGCCGCCACGACGGACCCGGCCAGCGCCCCGTAGCCGACGCCGATTCCCAACAGGAGCGCCGCCGCACCACCGGTGAACGCGAGTTCGGCGGTACCGTGCACGGCGAAGGCCATCTTGCGGGTCACGACCAGCGGCCCGAGGAGGCCGGCGGTCAGGCCCAGCACGACGCCCGCGATCAGCATCTGCTGGACGAAGTCGTACCCGAGCAGGTCGAACGTCAGCGACCAGTCGAAGAAGTGTTCCATCAGCCCTCATCCGCCACGTGGTGCGGCTCGTCCTCGCACACGTGCTGCGCGCCGACCACGTGGATCTGGTCGCGCACGCGGACCACCTCGACGTTCGTGCGGTACAGCTGCGACAGCGTCGCCGAAGTCATCACCTCGGCGGGAGTCCCGATCCGGAACCGGCCCTCGACCAGGTACAGGACCCGGTCGACCAGCGGCAGGATCGGGTTGATCTCGTGCGTGACGAACAGGACGGCGGTGCCGGCGGTGCGGCGGCGGGCGTCGATCAGGTCGCTGACCACCCGCTGGTGGGCGAGGTCGAGCGAGAGCAGCGGCTCGTCGCACAGCAGCACCTCGGGGTCGCCGACGAGGGCCTGCGCGACCCGCAGCCGCTGCTGCTCGCCGCCGGAGAGCAGGCCCACCGGCTCGTCGGCGTACCGGGTGGCGCCCACGGACTCCAGGGCCGCGTCGACCCGGGCCCGCCGCGCCTTGCGGCCCCGCAGGCCGGTGCCCCACTCGTGCCCGTCGAGGCCGAACCCGACGAGGTCCCGGCCGCGCAGGCTCAGGCTCGGGTCCAGCGCCCGCTGCTGCGGGATGTAGCCGATCCGCCGGTTGCCGCCGGCGACCTCGACCGTGCCCGCGGACAGCGGCTGGAGGCCCAGCAGCACCCGCATCAGGCTGGTCTTGCCCGACCCGTTGGGGCCGAGCACGGCCACGAACTCGCCGGCGCCGACCTCCAGGTCCAGGCCGTCCCACAGCACGCGATCGCCGTAGGACAGCCGCGCGCCGCGCAGGGCGACCGCGCTGCGCACGGACCTGTCGGTGACCGGAGTGATCATCCGCGCAGCGCCTTCTCCAGCGCGTCGACCTGCTTCGTCATCCACTCAAGGTAACCCGTGACGCCCTCGGGCAGCGTCTCGGTGACGTCGACGACCGGCACACCGGCCTGCTTGGCCTTCTCGACCAACCCGCGCACCGCGGTGTTCTCGGTCTGGGTGTTGTTGACCAGGGCGGTGACCTGCTTGCCCTCGACCAGGCCGGTGACCTCGGCGATCGCGGCGGCCGGGATGTCGGTCTCGGCCTCGACGGCGTCGCTGAACGACTCGGGCGTCACGTCCTCGACGTCGGCGGCGTCGAGGAGGTAGTGCGCGACCGGCTCGGTCTCCAGCACCTTCTTGCCCTTGCCGACCCCGTCGAGGCGGGTGTGCAGCTCCTCCAGCTTCTGGCCGAACTCGGTGGCGTTGGCCTCGAAGGTCGCCTTCTTGTCCGGCGCGATGGCGGACAGGTCGGCGGCGGCCTGGTCGGCGACCTTGCGGACGGTGTCCAGGTCGTACCAGACGTGCTCGTTGGCCTCGTGGTCGTGGCCGTCCGCCGGTTCGGTGCTGGGCTTGGTGCTCTCGGCGGTGGTCGGGGCGCTGCTCGGGGTGCCGCTGGGCTCGTCGCCGTGGTCGTCGTGGCCGGAGGCCTTGCCGGACAGCGGGAACGTCTCGATCTTCTTCGCCTTCTCGGTCTCCGGGCCCAGGAGGGTGGCGAAGAAGTTGTCGTAGCCGCCGCCGTTGAAGATGACGAGCTTGGCGTCGCGGACCGCGGCCACGTCGGCGGGCTTGCTCTCGTAGGAGTGCGGGTCGCCGGACGGGTCGTTGATGATCGAGGTGACCTCGACGGCGTCGCCGCCGACGGCCTTGACCACGCTGCCCCACACGTTCGTGGACGCGACGACCTTGATCTTGCCGTCGGCGGTGCCGGCGCCGTCGCCACCACTGGAGCCGCAGGCGGTGAGGGCGACGGCCGTCACGGCGGCCACCGCGCCGAGCAGCGCGTTACGGACAGTCATGGCGGACTCCTCGACAGGCTGATTTAGAGGCAATGGAAACCGTTGTCGAGTTCAGTTTAGAACGCTCCGCCACCGCGCTGTCCAGCGGCGTGCCCTGTTCGTGGCAGGGGTCTCGAAAAACGGAGGGCCACCTCCGCCGCAGGAGGTGGCCCTCGTCGCACCGGGCGGGTCAGTCCGTGAGGCGCGAACCCGACTCCGGGTGGAACAGGTGGATCTCGCCGGCGTCCCGGACCGCGACCTTCACGGTCTGGCCCAGGGTCGGCGGGGTGCGGCCGTCGACGCGGACCACGAAGCGCTCCGAGGAGTCACCGATGCGCACCGCGCCGTGCACCAGCGCGTCCGCGCCCAGCTCCTCGACCAGCTCGACGACCATGTCCATGCCGTCGTCCTGCGAGGACACCAGCGCCAGCGACTCGGGCCGGATGCCGAAGGTCACCTCGGACAGGCCCTCGCCGGCGGCCTTGTCCAGCGCGCGGCGGTCCAGCGGGACGACCACGCCGTCGAGCTTCGCGCCCTCGGCGGTCAGCGGGACCGTCTTGAGGTTCATCGCGGGCGAGCCGATGAACCCGGCGACGAACGCGTTGGCCGGCTTGTCGTACAGGGCGCGCGGGGTGTCGCACTGCTGGAGCAGGCCGTCCTTGAGCACGGCGACCCGGTGGCCCATGGTCATGGCCTCGACCTGGTCGTGCGTGACGTAGATGGTGGTGGTGCCCAGGCGCTGCTGGAGGGCGGCGATGTTGGCACGGGTCTCCACGCGCAGCTTCGCGTCCAGGTTGGACAGCGGCTCGTCCATGAGGAACACGGAGGGCTCGCGGACGATCGCGCGGCCCATCGCCACGCGCTGCCGCTGACCGCCGGAGAGCGCCTTCGGCTTGCGGTCGAGGTACTTGGTCAGGTCGAGCATCTTGGCCGCCTCGGCGACCTTCTCCTTGATCTCGGCCTTGTTCACGCCGCGCAGCTTGAGCGCGAAGCCCATGTTCTCGGCGACCGTCATGTGCGGGTAGAGCGCGTAGGACTGGAAGACCATCGCGATGTCGCGCCCCTTCGGCGGGACGTTGGTGACGTCCTTGCCGCCGATCTTGATGGAGCCCTCGTCGACGTCCTCCAGGCCGGCGAGCATGCGCAGCGCCGTCGACTTGCCCGAGCCGGAGGGGCCGACGAGCACGAGGAACTCACCGTCGGCGACGTCGAGCGACAGCTCGTCCACCGCGCGGACCGGCGGGTTGCCGGAGAAGACCCGCGAAGCCTTGACGTACGCGACCTCAGCCATGTGTGACGCACCTTTCCACCGCAAGCTTTGCCGCAACGCTAGGGATTGCAAGCGCTTACGGGAACACCACAATTGGTCTAGTTCTACGCCCCGCCACCGACCCTTCCGCCACACCGCCACTTCACACCCCCGCCGCCGGCCCCGCCACTCGCCCGGCCGAACCGCCGGCCGGACGCACCGCGTCTGAAGTGCGGCGGGCCGGGGTAGACGGGCGTGGCTATGGCGGAACGCGGCAGGGCGGCGGCGGGCGGAGTTGCGGCGGGCGGAGTTGCGGCAGGCAGCGCAACGGGCCGCACCGGATGGAGTGTGGTGCGGCCCGTGGAGAAGCAGCTCAGCCCTTGACGGCGCCCGACGACAAGCCGGTCACCAGGAAGCGCTGGACCAGGTAGAACACCGCGATCGCCGGAATCGCCACCAGGATCGACGCCGCCGCCAGGTGCCCCCACTCCGTCCGGTTCTGCTGGACGAACACCTGCAACCCCACCGCCAACGTCTTCGACTCGTCCGCCGCCGACAGGAACGCCGACGCGAACGCCACCTCACCCCACGCCGTCAAGAACGCGTAGAACGCCGTCACCGCCAGCCCCGGCCGCGCCAACGGCAGCACCAAGCGCCAGAACACCCCGAACGGCGACAGGCCGTCCACCCGACCCGCCTCGTCGATGTCGGTCGGGATGGTGTCGAAGTACCCCTTCAGCATGTACGTGCAGAACGGCACCGCGGTCGTGCAGTAGACCAGCACCAACCCGATGCTCGTGCCCTGGATCCCCAGCGTCAGCAGGATGTTGTACAGCGGCACGATCAGGACCGCGAACGGGAACATCTGCACGACCAGGAACGACAGCATCAGCGACCGCTTCCCCGGGAACCGGAACCGGGACGCCGCGTACCCGGTGGTCGCGGACAGGAAGACCGCGATCACCGTCGTCATCAACGCGATCAGGATCGAGTTGCCGAACCACGCCAGGAAGTTGCCCTTCTCCCCGGACAGGATCCGCACGTAGTTGTCCACACTGGACTCGTTGACCAGCTTCGGCGTGGTCTCGACCGCACGCGCGTCCGGCTTGAAGGACGTGACCAACACCCAGAACACCGGGAACACCGCGATCAGCGACGCGATGATCAACGCCGCGTGCAGGCCGATGCTGGCCCGCGCAGAGCGTTCGGTGCGCTTGAGCGGCCGGCGCTGGGCAACCGTCTTGAGGGAAGCGGCTTCGACCGTCATCACCACACCTCGCCTTGCTTGCGCAGAGCGCGCCGGTAGACGCCCGCGAACACGAGCAGGACGGACAGGATCAGCACGCCGTACGTCGAGGCCACCGCGTAGTCGCGGGAAGCACCCGAGAAGAACCGCTCGAACGCGTAGGTCACCAGGATGCGGGTGTTCGGGTTCGGTCCGGTGATCAGGTAGATCACGGCGAACATGTTGAACGTCCAGATGATGCCCAGCAGGACCACGGTGCTCGACACGGACTGCAGGCCGGGCAGCGTGACGTTCCGGAACCGCTGCCACGCGGAAGCGCCGTCCATCTCCGCGGCTTCGTAGAGGTCGCCGGGGATCGACTGCAAGCCACCGAGCAGCGCCACCATCATGAACGGCACGCCCAGCCAGATGTTCACGATCATGACCGCGACCAGCGCCCAGTCCGACTGACCCAGCCACACCGGGTCGGGCAGGCCGATCGCGCGCAGGAACTGGTTGATAATCCCGTACTGCGCGTTGAACATGTACTTCCACGCGAACGCGCTGATGAACGCCGGCACCGCCCACGGCAGGATGAGCAGCACCCGGTAGACCGTGCGGCCCCGGACCTGGCGGTTGAGCAGGAGGGCGAGGACCAGGCCGATCGTGTAGTGGAAGAACACGCAGCCGAAGGTCCAGATCAGCGTCCGGACCAGGGTGGACCAGAACGAGCCGTAGCTCGCGTCGCCGGACAGGACGTTCAGGTAGTTGTCCAGCCCCACGGCGGTGTACGTGGCGGGGCGGTCCAGGACCGGGTTGGCGATGTTGCCTTCGTTGATGTTCGTGAAGGTGAAGAACACGCCTTGGGCCAGCGGGAGCAGCACCAGCACGGCGATGACCACCACCACCGGCAGCACCATCGCGTACGCGTACCAGTGCCGGTCCAGGAACCTGCGCACTGTCGCCTCCTTGTGTGGGTGGGGTGGGGGACGCCGGGTGACAAGGTGCCGGGCGTCGGAACGCCCGGCACCCCTACCTGATCAGCCGATGGAGTACTCGGTGACGACCTGGTCCTTGTAGGCCTTGGCGACCTCGTCCAGCGCGGCCTTCGGGGCCTTCTTGCCGGCCAGCACGTCGGCGTAGGCGATCTTCAGCGGGTCGAACAGCTGGCCGCCCTCCGGGATCCACGGGCGGGCGTGCGCGGCGGTGGCCACCGGCTGGAAGGCGGACACGATCGGGTTGGACTTGACGTCCGCGTTGTCGTAGGCGCTCTTGCGGGTCGGCAGCAGGCCCAGTTCCTTGGCCACCTGCACCTGGGACTCGGTGCTGCTCATGCACGCGATGAGCTTCTGCGAGCTGTCCTTGGCCTTGGTGCCCTGGCGGATGACGTAGTCGTGGCCGCCCACCGGAGCGGAGCCCTTGCCGGCCGTCTCACCCGGGACCGGGGCGATGCCGAGGTTGGTCTTGTCGGTGAACGCGGTGCCCTTGAGGTAGTCGGCGACCGACCACGGGCCGTTGATCACCATGGCGACCTCGCCGCCGCTGAAGGCGGCCTGCATGTTGTTGTACGAGTTGGCCGGGTCGAGGGCCGTGGAGGCGGCCTTCGCGTCCAGCAGGCCCTTGGCGGTCTCCAGGGCCTTCACGTTCTCCGCGGAGTTGACGACGATCTTCTTCGCATCGGCGTCCACCAGGTCGCCGCCGGCGCCGTAGATGAACGGCAGCGCGTAGTAGGCGTCGTTGTTGATGAAAATGGTCTTCTCACCGCCGAGCTTCGCGGCGGCGGCCTTGACCTCGTCCCACGTCTTCGGGGGCTCGACGCCGGCGTCGGCCAGCTTCTTCTTGTTGTAGAACAGGGCGAGGCTGTCGGTCACCTGCGGGACGCCGTAGGTCTTGCCCTCGTACTTGGTGGAGCCCAGCGGGGTCTCCAGGAAGTCGGAGCTGTCCTTGGCCAGGTCGGTGCCGGTCAGGTCCATGACGTAGCCGAGCTTCGCCAGCTGCGGCACCCAGGCGACCTCGGCGCGGAACACGTCGGGGCCCTGGCCGCCCTGCGCGGCGGTCTTGTAGTTGTTGAGGGCCTGGTCGAAGGCGACCGTCTCGGTCTTGACCTTGTAGCCGCCCTTGGCCGCGCAGTCCTGCGCGATCTTGGCGAACACCGGGCTCTCGTTGGGGCCGCTGGTGTCCCAGAAGGTCACCTCGCCGCTGTCGGCCGACGAGGTCCCGCCACCCCCGCCGCACGCGGTGAGGGTGAGGGCGCCGGCGATGCCTGCTGCCACGGCGGTCACGAGGGTGGTACGTCGCATCGTTGCTGTCGTCCCTCCTGCTGGCCTCGTCGCGACGAGGGTTTGCAAGAACTTGCGAAATTGTTGCCGTGGATTTCATACCCCTGAGCACGGCTCGGTCAAGGGTCTGCGCGTAACCGAGCCGTAACGGAGGCGGCCGAGCGGGCGAAACGCGGGTAGACGTTGCAAACTTTTGCTGAGCCGTGCAGGCTGCTGCCGAAGTGGATCGTCTTGAGGAGGCGCGGTGTCCGGTCTGTCCGAGATCGCCCGGGCGGCCGGTGTGAGCGCTTCGACGGTGAGTCGGGTGCTCAACCGGCGACCCGGGGTGAACGACGAGACGCGCCAGCGGGTGCTGGCCGTCCTGGCGGAGATGCCCTACACGCCCCGCGGGCTGGGCGCGTTGCAGCGCACCGGGGTCATCGGGCTGCTCGTGCCGGAGCTGTCCAACCCGGTGTTCCCGGCGTTCGCCGAGGCGCTGGAGGTGCGGGCGGCCCGGCTGGGGTACTCGTCGCTGCTGTGCAACACGCGGGCGACGGGGGCGGCGGCGATGGGCGAGGAGGAGTACGTCCGGATGCTGCTCGCCCGCGGCGTCGAGGGCATGGTGTTCGTGTCCCCGGAGATCACCAACGTCGAGGTGCCGCTGGGGCAGGCGCCGCGGCCGAGCTACTACGCGAAGCTGCTGGCCGACGGCGTCCAGATGGTGTTCCTGAACGGGGCCACGCCGTCGTTGGACGTGCCGGACGTGACCGTGGACGAGCAGCACGCCGGGTACGCGGCGACCCGGCACCTGGTGGAGTTGGGGCACCGCAGGGTCGGGTTCGTGTCGGGGCCGGCGCGGTCGTTGCCGTCGCGGTTGAAGCGGGCCGGGTGGGCGGCGGCGCTGGAGGAGGACGGGCTGCCGGCCGGCGCGGAATTCGTGGCGCACGGGCCGTTCGGGCCCGAGGGCGGCGCGGAGGCTGTGGCGGCGTTGTTGGACACCGTGCGGCCCACGGCGGTGATCTGCTCGTCGGACCACATGGCGATCGGCGTGTTGCGGGAGGCGCACCGGCGCGGGTTGCGGGTGCCGGAGGACCTGTCGGTGGTGGGGTTCGACGACATCCCGCTGGCCGCGTACTGCCTGCCGTCGTTGACCACGTTGGCGCAGCCCATCGAGGAGATGGCGGCGGCGGCCGTGGACGAGTTGGTGCACCGGCTGGACCCCGATCGGCGCAGGCGCCCGCCGGGCAACTACACGCGCGTGTTCCGCCCCCGGTTGGTGGTCCGGGAGACCACCGCGCCGCCCGCATTGGTTTAGACCAATGTTTCCCAAGTTGACATAGTCCTACCTGCGCTGATGACTTTTTGCAGGGACGGTGGTCACCCCCACTTCTGTAATTGGTTCTGAACCGTTACGGTCACTTCATGGCGCGGTCGATGCATGTGCGACGCCCCGCGACGCTCGCCTCACTGGCGGCTGAGCTGGGTGTTTCCCGGACAACGGTGTCCAACGCGTACAACCGTCCCGACCAGCTCTCGCCGGAGCTGCGACGCCGGGTGTTGGAGACAGCGAGACGACTCGGGTACCCGGGGCCCGACCCGGTGGCCCGTTCCCTGCGGACGCGCAAGGCGGGGGCGGTGGGCCTGCTGCTCACCGAGAACCTGTCCTACGCGTTCCGCGACCCGGCTGCGATCGGGTTCCTGGAAGGCCTGGCGCTCGCGTGCGAGGACGCCGGCACCGGGCTGCTGCTGGTCCCGGCGAACCCCGAGCGCGAGGACGTGGCGGCCGTGCACCGCGCCGGCGTGGACGGCTTCGTCGTCTACTCCGTGCCCGACGACGACCCGCACCTGGCCGCGGTGCTGGAGCGCCCGGTGCCGACCGTGGTGTGCGACCAGCCCGACCTGGGCAACGTCGACCGCGTCGGCATCGACGACCAGGCCGCCATGAACAGCCTCGCCAGGCACCTGATCGCGTTGGGGCACCGCCGGATCGGCGTGGTGTGCATGCGCCTGGCCCGCGACCGCAACGACGGCTACGTGACCCAGGAGCGCCAGCGGTCCGCGCACTTCCACGTCCAGCGGGCGCGGTTGGCCGGGCTCGCCGAGGCCTTCGGCGAGGTCGGCGTGGACTGGGCGGGCGTGCCGGTGGTGGAGCGGTTCGACCACACCATCACCTCCGGCGCGTCGGCCGCGGCCCAGGTCCTCGACCGCGACCCCCAGATCACCGCGCTCATCTGCACGTCCGACATCCTCGCGCTGGGCGCGTTGGGCGAGGCCCGCAAGCGCGGCCTGAACGTGCCGCACGACCTCACGATCACCGGGTTCGACGGCATCCGCGAGGCCGAGCAGGCCGGGTTGACCACGGTCCGCCAGCCGGTGCTGGAGAAGGGCCGCGCGGCGGGCAAGCTGCTGCTCGACTCCGCGGAGCGCACCCGGCCGCGTTCGGTCACGCTGACCACGGAACTGGTCGTCGGCGCCACGGCCGCCTCGCCGCGCGGTGTGGTGGAGGAGCGCTGGTTCGGCCCGTGATCGTTCGGCCGGGAGGGTCTCAGGTCATCCGGAAGACGACCGGATCACTGGCCTTCCCGGCCACCCGCGCGGTGAGCAGGTAGTCCCCCGGCCCCAGCCGGGTGTGCTTCGCGCAGCCCGGCTCCGACGTGCTGCCGCGCCACTTGATGCCGAAGTCGAAGACCTCGCCCGGCTGCATGACCCGCACCTCGGACCCGCCGGTGTTGAAGCAGTCGTTGCTCGACCACAGGCGCGTCGCCCCGTCCACCGACGTGACGACCAGCTCGCGCACCGCCCGGCCGATCTCCTTCGCGCACGGCAGCGGACCGGTGTTGGACACCAGGATCTTGAACCCGACCTGCTCGCCCGCCGGGTAGGACGCCTTCTCCACCTCGGCCTTGACGCTGATGTTCGCGTCGTCGCACGGCTGCGGCGGCCCCGGCGGCGGGGTCGGCTCGGGCGGTTCGACGGCCGGCGGCGGTGGTGGCGGGGTCGTCGACGAGGAGGAAGGCGGCGCCGGTGTTTCCGCCTGCGGCGGCGGGCTGGAGGACCCCGCGGCGACCGGCGTGGCGTCCGGCACCTGCTCACCGCGCCCGGTGAGCGCCCCGACCAGCCAGACGACCAGCACCAACGCGGCCACCGCACCACCGGCGGCCAGCGCGCGGCGCCGCCAGTACACCGTGGGCGGCAACGGGCCGGTCGGGTCGATCACGGGCTCGAACGTAGCCGGGGACCTGCGGATATCGGCGGAAGCCGGGGTAGCCCGATGCGGTGAACGTGATTCACGACCGGTTCCCTTGGCGGCATGCGGGACGCGGGTTCCAATCGTCGGGCGGCGTTCATCGACTCACGACAAGGGACTCTGGAACACTGGCGCCCGCTATGAGCCTGGACGCGCAGACCCTCATCGACTGGTTCGCCGACACCGCCCGCGACCTGCCCTGGCGGCGCCCCGACTGCACCGCCTGGGGCGTGCTGGTCAGCGAGATCATGTTGCAGCAGACGCCGGTCGCCCGCGTCGAGCCGATCTGGCACGAGTGGCTGGCGCGGTGGCCGAAGCCGTCCGCGATGGCCGAAGCCACGCAGGGCGAGGTGCTGCGGGCGTGGGGGAAGCTCGGGTACCCGCGGCGGGCGCTGCGGTTGCACGCCGCCGCGCAGGCCATCGCGACCGACCACAACGACGTCGTCCCGGATGACGTGGACACCCTCCTCGCCCTGCCCGGCATCGGCGCGTACACGGCCCGCGCGGTGGCGGCTTTCGCCTACGGGCAACGGGTTCCCGTGGTCGACACGAACGTCCGGCGGGTCGTCGCGCGGGCCGTGCACGGGGCCGGGGACGCGGGGCCGCCGTCGACCACCAAGGACATGAAGGACGTCGAAGTCCTGCTGCCCGAGGACGGGGCGGCGGTGTTCTCGGCGGCGCTGATGGAGTTGGGCGCGATCGTCTGCACGGCCCGGTCGCCGCGGTGCGCGGACTGCCCGGTGTTCGAGACGTGCGCGTGGCAGCTCAACGGCCGACCGGCCTACGACGGGCCGGCCAAGGCGGTGCAGAAGTTCGCGGGCACCGACCGGCAGGTGCGCGGGCTGCTGCTGGACGTCCTGCGCGGCACCGCCGAGCCGGTCGGCAAGGACCGGCTGGACCGGGTGTGGTCCGACGCGGGCCAGCGGGACCGGTGCCTGCACTCGCTGCTGGTGGACGGCCTGGTCGAGCAGACCGCGGACGGCCGGTTCGCGCTGCCCGGGGAGCACTGACGTGCACGCCCTGGTGGTGTTCTTCGACGACGAGGCGGACGCGAAGGTCCGCGACCTGTGGCGGCGGATCGGGTCGACGTTCGAGCACCCGCCGCACCTGACCTTCGCCATCGCGGGCACGATCGGGCCGAAGGTGCGGGCCGAGCTGCGCGAGGACCTGTCCCGGCTGTGGCTGCCCGACCTGTACCTGCACACCCTGGGCGTCTTCGCCACCACCGAGAACGTGCTCCAGCTGGGCGCGGTGGTCGACGGTGAGCTGCTGGCCGTGCACTCGGCGATCCACGACGTGCTGGCGGGCCGGGTCAAGGACCCGCAGGCCTACTACCTGCCGGGCAACTGGGTCCCGCACTGCACGCTCGCGCACGGCATGGACGACGAGTCCCTGGTCAAGGCGTTCGCCGCGGTGCACCCGGTGGGCACCATCCGCGCCAAGGTCCGCGAAGTGTCCATCGTGGACACTCAGACCGGCGAGATCGACCCGCTCAGGAAGGCCTCCACCGCGCCCCGGTAGACGTCCGGGGCCTCGTCGTGCACCACGTGCCCCGACTCGGGCACCAGCAGGTGGTGCCCGCCGGTCCGCCGCGCCACCTCCGCCATCTGCCCGGCGCGCAGCCCGCCGCGACCGGCCTCGATGGTCAAGGTGGGACAGCGGATGGCGTCCACGAAGTCCCAGTACGACCGGACACCCCACTCGGCCGCGATCTCGTAGAGGTCGTCGATGTCGGCGATCAGGTGCCAGCCGTCGGCGCGCTCCTCGAACATCTCCTCCACCCGCGGCACCCGGACGACCGACTTCACGTGCGCCAAGGACTGGAACACCGGCCACGAGTCGAAGTACCAGCGCCACTCGTCGACCGTGCGGCCGGTGTTGTCCGGCACCACGTCCTCCGCGACCACGCCCGCGACCAGGTCCGGGCGGGTCGCCGCGAGCGCCCACGCGTGCAGGCCGCCCATCGAGTGGCCGATGACGACGGCCGGCGCGAGGTCGAGGCGTTCGATCACCTCGGCGGCATCGGCGACGAAGTCCTCGGTCCGGTAAGGACCCTTCTGCGGGTTGCGGCCGTGGCCGCGGGCGTCCGTGGCGACCACCCGGCCGTAGGGCTTGAGCCACTGGGCGACCGTCCACCAGGTCGACGCCCGGCTCATCAGACCGTGCAGCAGCAGCAACCCGCGTCCCGATCCGCCGAACTCCGCAACGCTCATGCGTGCATCATGTCGGCATGGCACTGAGCCCCAAGGCCCGCCCTTACCTGCTCGTCGCCGCGGTCGTGCTGGCGGTCGTCGGGGTGCTGGTCGCCAAGACGCCCGGGGAGACCGGCCGCCCGGTCGCGGTCCCGCCCACCAGCACCCCGCCGGTGGTGAACGAGGTCGGCGGGGACGGCGCGGGCGACCCGTACTACCCGCAGGACGGCAACTCCGGTTACGACGTCAGCGGCTACGACGTGTCCATCAGCTACGACCCCGCGACCCGGCACCTCGACGGGAAGACGCGGATCACGGCGGTCGCCACGGCCGACCTCAGCCGGTTCAACCTCGACCTCTACCAGTTGGAGGTGTCCGAGGTGGTGGTCGGCGAGGAGAAGGCGCAGTTCACGCGCGAGGGCGAGCACGAACTGGTCATCACGCCCGCCCAGCCCTTGCGCCGGGACCAGCAGTTCGTGGTGACCGTGACCTACGGGGGCGAGCCGACCGTGGTCCAGGACCGGGCGCTGGGCCGCAGCGGGTGGCAGATCTCCGCGTCCGGCGGCGCGTTCGCGGCCGGCCAGCCGCACTCGGCGACCACCTGGTTCCCCGCCAACGACACCCCGCGCGACAAGGCCACGTTCAAGCTGGCGGCGCGCGTGCCGGACGGGTGGTCGGCGGTGTCCAACGGCGTCGAGGAAGGCACGACCCGCGAGGCCGGGTGGACCACGTTCCGCTGGAACGCCCCGCAGCCCATGGCGACCTACCTGGCGACCGTGGCGATCGACAAGTGGACGTTCGACCGGTCGGTTTTGCCTGATGGGACACCCGTGGTGAGCGCCTACGCGCCCGGCGCGCTGGACGCCCGCGACGACCACCGACGGCTGCCCGAGGTGATCGAGTTCCTGTCCGGGAAGTTCGGGCCGTACCCGTTCCAGGCGGCGGGCGGGATCTTCCTGGTCGACAACATCGGGTTCTCGCTGGAGACCCAGACCCGGCCGATCTACGCGCAGTGGGCCAACCTCGACACGATGGTCCACGAGAACGCGCACATGTGGTTCGGCGACTCGGTGTCGCTGCGGTCGTGGTCCGACATCTGCCTCAACGAGTGCTTCGCCAGCTACGCGCAGTGGATGTGGGAGGAGGGCAAGGACGGCGTCGACCTCGACGACCGGTTCCGCTCGGAGGTCGCCCGCACCCGCGACTCGGAGAACTACTGGGCCCGCAAGCTCTACGACATGGGCCGCGGCAACGAGTTCCGCGGCGTGTACGACAAGGGGCAGCTCGCCGTGCACGCCCTGCGCCGGCAGATCGGCGACGAGTCGTTCGACAAGGTCCTCAAGGGGTGGACGGCGACGCACCGCGACGGCAACGCGTCGTGGCCGGAGTTCGAGGAGCACGTGGAGAAGGTGTCCGGGCAGGACCTGGACGCGTTCTTCGCGGCCTGGTTCCGGGGCGCCGAACTGCCGCCGTCCGACGACCTGCTGTACCCCGGCTCGCTGCGCCGCTGACTGCTACCGTCGAGGCATGGCGGTTGTGAAGATCAACGCGATCCACGTGCCCGACGGTTCCGGCCCGGAGCTGGAGAAGCGGTTCGCCGCGCGACTCGGGGCGGTCGACTCGTCGCCCGGCTTCCTCGGCTTCCAACTGCTGCGCCCGGTGGCCGGTGACACCCGGTACTTCGTGGTCACCCACTGGGAGACCGACGAGGACTTCAAGAACTGGCTGGGCGGGTCCGCGCGCGAGGCGCACTCGGGTGAGCGCGCGAAGCCCGTCGGCACCGGCTCGGACCTGCTGGAGTTCGAGGTGGTCCTGTCGTCGGAACCGAAGAAGTCCTGATCGCCTTTGAGTGATCTTGAGCGGGCCGCGGAGCTGATCGCCTCGGCGGACGCCGTGCTGGTGTGCGCGGGGGCGGGCATGGGGGTCGACTCCGGCCTGCCCGACTTCCGCGGCGACCACGGGTTCTGGCAGGCGTACCCGCCGTACGAGCGGCTGGGGTTGAAGTTCGTCGAGCTGGCCGATCCGGTGCACTTCGCGGAGGACCCGACGCTCGCGTGGGGCTTCTACGGGCACCGGCTCGACCTGTACCGGCGGACCGCGCCGCACGCCGGGTTCGCCGTGCTGCGGGGCTGGGGCGCGCGGGTGTTCACGTCGAACGTGGACGGGCAGTTCCAGCGGGCCGGGTTCACCGACGTGGCCGAGGTGCACGGGTCGATCCACCACTTGCAATGCGTCGAGCCGTGCACCGACGAGGTGTGGGCGGCCGACGACGTGGTGGTCGAGGTCGACCCGGAGACCATGCGCGCGGTGTCGCCACTGCCGTCGTGCCGCAACTGCGGTGGGTTGGCGCGGCCGAACATCCTCATGTTCGGCGATTGGGCGTGGGTGCCGGAGCGGAGCCGGCGGCAGTCGGACGCGTTGGCCGAGTGGCGGCGGGGGAAGCGGAACCTGGTCGTGCTGGAGCTGGGGGCGGGGTTGGCGGTGCCGACCGTGCGGCGGCAGGCGGAGCTGGCCAGTGCCGCGTCCGGGGCGTTGATCAGGATCAACCCGCGTGAGCCGGAGGTGCGGCACGGGCGCGGGGTGTCCCTGCGCATGGGCGCGCTGGAGGCTTTGCGGGCGCTGGCCGCGCTGACCTGAGTCCTACGGTTGCGGGACCACGAAGCGCGCGATGACCGCCCGGTGGTCCGAGCCCGGGATGTCGACCACGTCGAAGTCGTCCACCGGACACCGCCCGTCGACCAGGACGTGGTCGATCGCGACCGGGGGCGGCCACACCCCGCCGCCGGACGGCCACGTGGGTTCGAGTCCCGCGCCGACCTGGTCCGCGGCGTCGACGTAGCCCTGGTTGAGCAGGCGGCGCAGGGCGACGTGGTCGAGGGTCGCGTTGAAGTCGCCCGCGAGCACCCGCACGAGGCCGTCGTGGTCGGGTTCGGGCAGGCCCGCCATGTCCCGCTTCCACTGGTCGGGGCCTTCGGTGACGACCGGCGGCATGGGGTGCACGGACAGGACCTCCATGTCCTCGCCCGGCAGGTCCACGAGGGCGCCCGCCTGGCCGAGGCTGATCGGCGCGGCGAGGGTTCGGGCGGTGAGCGGGAAGCGCGACGCGATGCCCGCTCCAGAGGCACCCGGCTCGGGGGCGAAGACGCGGTGCGGGAGGAGTTCGCCGAGGCCGGCGCGGTCGAGGTCGGCGACCATCTCCGGGGTGAGTTCCTGGAGGGTGAGGACGTCGACCCGGTGCTCCCGGGCGATCCGGACGAGCGCCTCCGCGTCGGCGGTGCCGAACAGCACGTTCGCCGCCATGACCCGGACGGTGAACCCGACCCCGTTGGGCCGCGAGTCCGGGAACACCCGCGGCGCGACCGCCGCCACCAGCACCGCGGCGACCAGCAGGACGACGGTCCCGATCGCCCACCGCCGGAGCAGGAGGGCGAGCACGCCGAGCAGCACGCCGGCCGCGGTGATGTAGGGGATCAGGGCGGTGGTGGCGATCGTGTAGCGGGTGCCGTCGATGCCGAGGAGCCGGAGCCCGGCGGCGGCGAGGAAGGCGGCCGTCGCCACCACCAGCAGGAACGTGACCGACTTGCGCCGGGGACGGTCCTTTCGGTCGGGTCTGACTTCGTCGCTGGCACGTTCCCGGATGTCGACCACGCATCCAGTGTGCCCGGAGATCCAGTGTGCTCGGCGATCCAGTGTGCTCGGCGATCCAGCGCCCGGGATCCGGTGCTGCCCGGCGATCCGTGCCCGGGGATCCGGTGTTGCCCGGCGATCCCGTGCCCGGAGATCCGGTGTGCCGGGCATTTAGGCTGCTCCGGTGAGAGTTGTGCTGACGGGCTTCGAACCGTTCGGCGGCGACCGGACCAACCCGTCCTGGGACGCCGTCCGCCAGGTCATCCCCACCGGCTACGAACTGGTGACCGCCGAACTGCCGTGCTCCTTCACGGAGTCCCTGGTGGCGCTGCGAGCCCTGGTCGCCGAACACTCACCCGACGTCGTCATCTGCGTGGGCCAGGCCGGCGGCCGCGCCGCGATCACCCCCGAGCGCGTGGCGATCAACCTCAACGACGCAAGGATTCCGGACAACTCCGGCGCGCAACCGATCGACGAGCCGGTAATCCCCCACGCCCCCGCCGCGTACTTCACCACCCTGCCCGTAAAAGCCTGCGTCGCCGCTTTGCGGGCGGCGGGAATCCCAGCAGCCGTTTCCCACACCGCGGGCACCTTCGTCTGCAATCACGTCTTCTACGGCTTGATGCACTTGGTGGCGACCGAACACCCCGACTTGCGCGCCGGCTTCGTCCACGTGCCCTACGCCCCCGAACAGGGCCACCCAGAGTCCCCAAGCCTGGCCACGAGCACGGTCGCCAAGGCCCTATCCCTGATCATCAGCACAACCCTCACCACCCCCACCGACCTCCACACGACGGCCGGCACCCTCCACTAACCCACCCCTCCCCCGCCCGCAGACCCCACCACCCCAGCACCAGCCCACTCGGCCCGCCCTGCGCACTTCACCGCCCTGCGCACTTCACCGCCCTGCGCACTTCACCGCCCTGCGCACTTCACCGCCCTGCGCACTTCACCGCCCTGCGCACCTCACCGCCATGTGGCGCCCCACCGCCCTCCGCGCCCCACAGCCCTGCACACGCCGCCGCCCACGCGCACGCCCGCCACGCATGTCGCCGCCCTATGCGCGCCCCCACCGCCCTGTGCCGCCCCGCCGCCCTATGCGCGCTCCCAACGCCCTGTGCCGCCCACCGCCCTGTGCCCGCCCCACCGCCTTGCGCCCCACCGCTCTACGCACGCCACAGCGCCCTCGCAGCAGCCCACCCAGCGACCGCAGCCCGCCCGCCGGGGCGACCCACAGCGCCGCCCAGCCACACCGCTCGCCCAGGCGACCACAGCGCCGCCCAGCCAGCCGCAGCGGCCAGCAGCACGGCCCGTCCACCGGCTAGCCCGCCACCGGCTAGCCCGCCACCGGCTAGCCCGCCACCGACCGGCCCACGCGCCGGCCAGCCCGAACACCGGCCGGCCCGTCCACCGACCGGCCTCCCGGCCAGCCCCACCGCAGGCTCGACACCGCCACGTCCCGGCCGCTCGCCCCGCCGGCCGCGCGACCTCTCCAATCACGGGACGCGGGACCGGCGGATCGGTTCCCAAACCCGCATGTCACTCGATCGACTGAAACCCCCCGAAGCGGCAGAACGCCCCCCGGGAAACCCGGAGGGCGTTCTCACCACACAATGCCGTCAGGCGGACTCGGAGTCCGAGTCGCCGGTGTCGCCACCGGAGGCCGCCAGGTCGACCGGCGGGGCGTCGGGCACCCGGAGGGGCTTCGACTCGCCGCGGAAGACGAAGTGGGCCTTGTCGTCCGGGTCGTTGTCGCCGCCGTCCCAGCCTTCGACGTCGGTGATGATGATCTGGCCCGGCTGGATCTCGCCGAACAGGATCTTCTCCGACAGCTGGTCCTCGATCTCGCGCTGGATCGTCCGGCGCAGCGGCCGGGCGCCGAGGACCGGGTCGAAGCCGCGCTTGGCGAGCAGCTTCTTCGCCCTCTCGGTCAGCTCGATCGCCATGTCCTTGTTCTTCAACTGCTGCTCGACGCGGGCGATCATCAGGTCCACCATCTTGATGATCTCGTCCTGCGTGAGCTGGTGGAAGACGATGATGTCGTCGATGCGGTTGAGGAACTCGGGCCGGAAGTGCTTCTTCAGCTCGTCGTTGACCTTGTTCTTCATGCGCTCGTAGTTGGACGCGGTGTCCTGACCCGAGGTGAAGCCCAGGCCGACGGCCTTGGAGATGTCCGACGTGCCCAGGTTCGAGGTGAAGATGATGACGGTGTTCTTGAAGTCCACCGTCCGGCCCTGACCGTCGGTCAGGCGGCCGTCCTCCAGCACCTGGAGCAGCGTGTTGTACACCTCCTGGTGCGCCTTCTCGATCTCGTCGAACAGCACCACGGAGAACGGCTTCCGGCGCACCTTCTCGGTGAGCTGGCCGCCCTCTTCGTAGCCGACGTAACCGGGAGGGGCACCGAACAGGCGCGACGCGGTGTACCGGTCGTGGAACTCGCCCATGTCGATCTGGATCAGGGCGTCGTCCTCGCCGAACAGGAAGTTCGCCAGCGCCTTGGACAGCTCGGTCTTACCCACGCCGGACGGGCCGGCGAAGATGAACGAGCCGGACGGGCGCTTCGGGTCCTTCAGGCCGGCCCGCGTGCGGCGGATGGCCTGCGACACGGCCTTGACCGCGTCGACCTGGCCGATGATCCGCTTGTGCAGCTCGTCCTCCATGCGGAGCAGACGGGTGGTCTCCTCCTCGGTGAGCTTGAACACGGGGATGCCGGTCCAGTTCGCCAGGACCTCGGCGATCTGCTCGTCGTCCACCTCGGCGACGACGTCGAGGTCGCCGTCCTTCCACTGCTTCTCCCGCTCGGCCTTCTGGCCGAGCAGCTGCTTCTCCTGGTCGCGCAGCTTGGCGGCCCGCTCGAAGTCCTGCGCGTCGATCGCGGACTCCTTGTCGCGGCGCACGTCGGCGATCTTCTCGTCGAACTCGCGCAGGTCCGGCGGCGCGGTCATGCGGCGGATGCGCATCCGGGCGCCGGCCTCGTCGATCAGGTCGATCGCCTTGTCCGGGAGGAACCGGTCGTTGATGTACCGGTCCGCCAGGGTCGCGGCGGCGACCAGCGCCGAGTCGGTGATGGAGACGCGGTGGTGCGCCTCGTACCGGTCGCGCAGGCCCTTGAGGATCTCGATGGTGTGCTCCAGCGACGGCTCGCCGACCTGGATCGGCTGGAACCGGCGCTCCAGGGCGGGGTCCTTCTCGACGTACTTGCGGTACTCGTCGAGGGTGGTCGCGCCGATGGTCTGGAGCTCGCCGCGGGCCAGCATCGGCTTGAGGATCGAGGCCGCGTCGATCGCGCCCTCGGCCGCGCCGGCGCCCACCAGCGTGTGGATCTCGTCGATGAACAGGATGATGTCGCCGCGCGTGCGGATCTCCTTGAGCACCTTCTTCAGGCGCTCCTCGAAGTCACCGCGGTAGCGCGAGCCGGCCACCAGGGAGCCCAGGTCGAGCGTGTAGAGCTGCTTGTCCTTGAGCGTCTCGGGCACCTCGCCCTTGACGACCATCTGCGCCAGGCCCTCGACGACGGCGGTCTTGCCCACGCCGGGCTCGCCGATCAGGACCGGGTTGTTCTTGGTGCGGCGGGACAGCACCTGCATGACCCGCTCGATCTCCTTGGTGCGCCCGATCACCGGGTCGAGCTTGCCCTCGCGCGCGGACGCGGTCAGGTTGCGCCCGAACTGGTCGAGCACCAGGGAGGAGGACGGGGTGCCCTCGCCGCGGCCGCTGGACTCGGCGGCGCCTTCCTTGGTCGAGTAGCCGGAGAGCAGCTGGAGCACCTGCTGGCGGACGCGGTTGAGGTCCGCGCCCAGCTTGACCAGGACCTGCGCGGCGACGCCCTCGCCCTCGCGGATCAGGCCGAGCAGGATGTGCTCAGTGCCGATGTAGTTGTGCCCGAGCTGCAGCGCTTCGCGCAGGGACAGCTCCAGCACCTTCTTGGCGCGCGGGGTGAAGGGGATGTGGCCGGACGGGGCCTGCTGGCCCTGGCCGATGATCTCCTCGACCTGCTGGCGGACGCCCTCCAGCGCGATCCCCAACGACTCCAGCGCCTTGGCGGCGACACCTTCACCCTCGTGGATCAAGCCCAGGAGGATGTGCTCGGTGCCGATGTAGTTGTGGTTGAGCATCCGGGCCTCTTCCTGGGCCAGGACAACCACCCGCCTCGCGCGGTCGGTGAACCTCTCGAACATTCGCACTCCCTGACTGCTGCGCCGGCGGTCCTCGGGCTCACCACAGACTGGCCGTGGAGAGCGCGGCACCGTGGGACCACTGTAGTCGTCAGCCCCGACACTCTCAGTTCCCGTTCGCGTGCAGTCACCTTCGGGGATCTCTGACATCGGTACCAACGCGGGATCTGCCAGGCAGATTCCACGGATCGGGCGATGTCCGCTCAACGCGAACACCCGCCGCGCGGCAACCCCGGCGACGTGACCGGTGTCACCGTCGGCCACCGAGACGAGCAAACCTCGGTAAGGTTAGGCAAGCCTTAAGAACCGACCGCGAGGGCCTTCCACCATGACCGTACCGGCGAGGACACGAGCACGCGAAGCGCGCACGCCCATCGCCGGGTCCGTGGGCCGGGCGAACGCCCTCGCCGAGTGGTGCGAGGTCCGCTTCGGCCTCCCGGAGGACGCCCGCGGCTGGACCGCCACCAGGACCCTCCTGGACGAGCCCGCCCGCTTCGACGCCTGGCGCGCCGACCTGGGCGCCTGGCTCACCGAGAACTACGGCGAGGCCCCGGAGCGCACCACCGCCGGGTACGTCATGAGCTGGTACCTCAGCGTCGTGGGCATGGTCGGCGGCACCCTGTTCCACCAGGCCCGCCGGGTGCCGTCGCTGCGGCCCGCCGACGTGGCGGTGCGCATCGCCGACGAGGGCCGCCCGCACATCGTGGCCGTGGCGCTGCTGGCCGAGGACTTCGCGTGCCTGCCCGACGACCCCGGGGGCAACCACCCGGCGGCCACCGTCGTCGCCGACGAACACGCCCTGGCCGCCCTCCTGCGCGCCCGGTTCGCCGCGCACGCCGCCGAGTTCGTGCGGGCCTTCGGGCCGACCGTGCGGCTGGGCCGGCGGATGCTGTGGGCCGCGGCCACCGACGCCCTGGACGGCGCGGCCTGGCGGGCGGGTCAGCTCTGCGGGGACGAGCAGGCGGGCGTCGCGGACGCCGCCCTGTTGCTCCCGGACAAGATCGAGCCGTTCACATCGGCTTCGACCCTGCACGCCACCGAGTCGGGCTGGACCCGCCGCCGGCAGAGCTGCTGCTTCCACTACGTGCTGCCGGGCGCGCAGGTGTGCGACACCTGCCCGCGCGTCGCCGGCCGTTGATCCGTTCGGCGGTATCCGTTCACATGCGCCGCGCTTCGCGTGACATCGTTATGAACTTCACCATCCGACGTCCGACAAGATCTCCCAAAACAACCGAGGGGCGCCGGTCGAAACCGGCGCCCCTTCGTCGATTGACGTAATTGCCGTGGCGTGCGCCACGCCAATCACGCCTCAGCCCTGCTGGTGGTACGCCTCCAGCACCTCGGCGGGGATGCGCCCGCGATCGGACACCTTCATCCCCTGCTTGCGCGCCCACTCCCGAATGGCCTGGTTCTGCTCCCGGTCGGCGGACGCGGGACGCGCCGCCTTGACCCCGGCCGGACGACCCGGACCGCGCTTGCGACCGCCCGCCTTGCGAGCACTGGCGACGAAGTCGGCGAGAGCGTCGCGGAGCCTGCTCGCATTATCCGCGGAAAGGTCGATCTCGTAGGACACACCGTCCAAACCGAAGCCGACCGTCTCCTCCGCCTTCCCACCGTCCAGGTCATCGACCAGGGTCACGGTGACCTTCTGCGCCATGCGTATCCTCCTGGACTCGAATGCGCGGTTTCCCCGACCGCGACCCAAAGCTTTACGGAGTGCAGGTTAGCGCACAAGTACCGCAATGCGCAGACCGGAGTCGAAGAAGTTACTCATTCCGGGCGCACGAGGGGGAACAGGATCGTCTCCCGGATACCGAGGCCGGTGATGGCCATCAGCAGTCGGTCGATGCCCATTCCCACGCCACCGCTCGGTGGCATTCCGTACTCCAGCGATCGCAGAAAGTCTTCGTCCACCGGCATGGCCTCGACGTCCCCGGCGGCGCTCAACCGGGCCTGGGCTTCCAGCCGCTCCCGCTCCACGACCGGGTCGACCAGTTCCGAGTAACCCGTGGCCAACTCGAATCCCCGCACGTACAGGTCCCACTTTTCGGCGACGCCCGGTTCCGTCCGGTGCTGCCGGGTCAGCGGCGAGGTCTCCACCGGGAAATCCCGCACAAAGGTGGGGGCGTGCAGGTGGTCGCCCACCAGGTGCTCCCACAACTCCTCGACCAGCTTGCCGTGCCCCAGCTCGGGGTCGGTCTCCAGGCCGTGCCGGTCGGCGAGCTTGCGGAGGTGCTCGGCGGGCGTCTCGGGCGTGACGTCCTCGCCCACCGCCTCCGACAGCGACCCGTACATGGTGAGCGTGGTCCACTCGCCGCCCAGGTCGTACTCCGTGCCGTCGGCGAGCGTCACCACGTGCGAGCCGGCGACGGCCATCGCCGCCTCCTGCACCAGCTCGCGGGTCAGCACCGCGTTGGTGTCGTAGGTGGCGTACGCCTCGTAGTACTCCAGCATGGAGAACTCGGGCGAATGGGACGAGTCCATGCCTTCGTTGCGGAAGTTGCGGTTGATCTCGAAGACCTTCTCGATACCGCCGACCACGCACCGCTTGAGGTACAGCTCCGGCGCGATGCGCAGGAACAGGTCCATGTCCAGCGCGTTCGAGCGGGTGACGAACGGCCGGGCCGCCGCGCCGCCCTGCAACGTCTGCAACATCGGGGTCTCGACTTCGACGAATCCGCGCCGGTGGAACGAGTCCCGCAGCGACCGCACGACGGCGGCCCGGTTGCGCACCGTGTTGCGGGCCTGCTCCCGGACGATGAGATCGACGTACCGCTGCCGAATGCGGGTTTCCTCGGCCAGTTCCTTGTGCGCGACCGGTAGCGGACGAAGGGCCTTGGCCGCCATCCGCCACTCGTGCGCCATCACCGACAGTTCACCGCGACGGGACGTGATGACCTCGCCGCGCACGAATACGTGGTCGCCCAAGTCGACGTCGGTCTTCCATTCGCCGAGGGACTCCTCGCCGACGTTGTTCAGGCTCAGCATGGCCTGCAGTTCGGTGCCGTCGCCTTCGCGCAGCGTCGCGAAGCACAACTTCCCGGTGTTGCGCAGGAACATCACCCGGCCGGTGACGCCGACCACCTCTCCGGTGGCGGTGTCCGGTTCCAGGTCCGGGTGCGCTTCCCGGACCTCGCGCAACGTGTGCGTGCGCGGGAGTTCGACGGGATAGGGATCGACCCCGCGCTCCAGCAGCCGCGCCCGCTTCTCCCGGCGCACGCGCAACTGCTCGGGCAGGTCGTCACTGGTCACGGCTGGGTTCGCAGGCTGCTCACTCACGGCAAGAAGGGTACGGAAAGGTCTCTCGGGGATTCGAACGGGTTCTCACTAGGGTGGGTGCGGTGACGGGTGACGACTTGACTGCTCGCCGGGCCAACTCCTTCGGCCCGCAAGCCTCCGCCTACGCACAGCACCGGCCCGACTACCCGGCCGCCGCGATCCGCTGGTCGCTGGCGCCGCTGGGCCCCGGCGCCCACGACGTGCTGGACCTGGCCGCCGGCACCGGCAAGCTGACCGCCGGCATCGTCGCCGAGGGCCACCACGTGACGGCGGTCGAGCCGGACGAGGCGATGCTGTCGGAGCTGGTCCGCCACTGCGGCGGGGTGCGCGCCCTGCCGGGTTCGGCCGAACGCATCCCGGTGCCGGACGCGACGATGGACGCGGTGCTGGTGGGACAGGCGTTCCACTGGTTCGACCCGGCGCGGGCCATGCCCGAGATCGCCCGCGTGCTGCGCCGCGGCGGTGTCCTGGCGGCCATGTGGAACAGCGACGACACCTCGGTCCCGTGGGTGGCGGAGTTCGGCGCGGTCTCCGGCGCGGTCTCGGCCTCCGTGGGCACGGCCGGCCGTTCGGTCCCGGACCACGAGTCGTTCCGCGACGCGACCGACGCCACCTTCCGACACACCCAGCGCCGAACCGCGGAAAGCCTGGTAGCCACGGCCGGCACCCACTCGCACACCCTGGTCATCACCCCCGAGGAACGCGAGGCCCTCCTCGAAAAGATGCTGACCTACCTCCGCTCCCGCCCGGAGACCGCACAGGGCGAGTTCGACGTGCCGCTGATCACCTACGTGAAGCGCCTGATCCGCGTCTGACCCCGTTCAGCGCATGTTGCGCTCGAAGACCAAGCGCAGGCCCAACAGCGTCAGGTCCGGCACGTGGCTCTGGATGGTGGCCGACTCCGTCACCACCAGGGGCGCCAACCCACCGGTCGCGATCACCGCGACCGGCCCCGGCTCACTGGCCTGCAACTCGTCGATGATCCGCCGGACCAGCCCGTCCACCTGACCGACGAACCCGTACACGATCCCGGACTGCAAGCACTCCACGGTGTTCTTGCCGATCACCGACCGCGGCCGGACCAGCTCGACCTTGCGCAGCTGGGCGGCGCGGGCGGCCAGCGCGTCCACCGAGATCTCGATGCCCGGGGCCAGCGCACCGCCCAGGAACTCGCCCTTGGCGGAGATGACGTCGAGGTTGGTGGACGTGCCGAAGTCCACGACCACGCACGCCGTGCTGTGCAGGTGGTGGGCCGCCAGGGTGTTGATCACCCGGTCCGAGCCCACCTCCTTGGGGTTGTCCACCAGCAGCGGCACGCCGGTCCGCACGCCGGGCTCGACCAGCACCTTCGGCACCGACGAGTAGTACCGGCCGAGCATCACGCGCAGTTCGCGCAGCACCGCCGGCACCGTCGACAGCGCCGAGATGCCGGTGATCTTGTCCGCGTACTCGCCGAGCAGGCCGCGCATGGTCAGGGCCAGCTCGTCCGCGGTCATGCGCGCGTCGGTGCGCATCCGCCAGTCGCGGACCAGTTCGGCCTTGTCGCCGGTGCCGTCGTACAGGCCGAGGACGATGTTGGTGTTGCCGACGTCGATGGCGAGCAGCACTTTCCGAACTCCTAGTTCTCGGCCTGGATCAGGGCGTCCAGCGCCGTCGCGTCCTCGGTCTCGGACACCGTCTCCACCGCCGGCTCCGCACCCGGCGCGACCGCGCCCGCCGCCACCGCACCCGACACCAGCCCCGACCCCTCGGGCGCGTGCGCCGGGTCCGCGCCCAGGTCCACGACCTTGTTGTCCGCGTCCACGAAGACGACCTTGGGCTGGTACGCGCGCGCCTCGGCGTCGTCCATCTGCCCGTACGCGATCAGGATCACCAGGTCACCCGGCTTCACCAGGTGCGCGGCGGCGCCGTTGATGCCGATGACGCCGGTGCCGCGCTCGCCCGGGATGACGTAGGTCTCCAGGCGGGCGCCGTTGGTGACGTCGACGATCGCGACCATCTCGCCGGGCAGCAAATCGGCGGCCTCCATGAGGTCGAGGTCGACCGTCACCGAGCCCACGTAGTGCAGGTCGGCCTGGGTGACCGTGGCGCGGTGGATCTTCGACTTGAGCATCGTGCGCAGCATCGCGGTCCCTCTCACTCGTCGCCGGTGCCGAGCAGCACGGGGGCATTGTCGATCAGGCGGGTCGTGCCCACGCGGGCGGCGACGAGCAGGCGGGCGTCGCCGTTCTCCGGGGCCGGGCCGAGGTCCGGCGCCCGCAGCTCCAGGTAGTCCACCGACACCGCGGGTTCGGCGGCCAGCACGTCCGAGGCGGCCTTGAGCACCGCGTCCGCGCCCTGCCCGCTGACGTGCGCGCCGGCCGTCAGGGCGGCGGACAGCGTGGTCGCGGCGAGCCGCTCGTCCTCGGACAGGTACCGGTTGCGGGAGGACAGGGCGAGCCCGTCGGCCTCGCGCACGGTCGGCACGCCCACCACCGCGACCGGGAAGTTCAGGTCGCGGGCCATCCGGTGGATCAGCGTCAGCTGCTGGTAGTCCTTCTCGCCGAACACCGCGTAGGTCGGCTCGACGATGTTGAACAGCTTGGACACCACGGTCAGCACGCCCGCGAAGTGACCGGGCCGGACCGCGCCCTCCAGCTCGTCGCCCAGCGGACCGGGCGACACGGTGACCGTCGACCCGGGCAGGTACATGTCCTCGGCGCCGGGCGCGAACACCAGGCCCACGCCCTCTTCGCGGCACATCTCCAGGTCGGCGTCGAACGTGCGCGGGTAGCGGTCGAGGTCCTCGCCCGCGCCGAACTGGGTCGGGTTCACGAAGATCGACACCACGACCACGGTGTTCTGCATGACCTTGGCCTCGCGGATCAGCTTGCGGTGACCCGCGTGCAGCGCGCCCATGGTCGGCACCAGCGCGATGTTGCGCCCGGCGCCGCGCAGCGCGCGCACCACGCGCCGCAGCCGGTCGGGGTCGCGGTGCACGGTGACGTCGTTGGGCGAGTAGTCGTCCTTGGTGAGCGGCTTGGTCATGCTGGTTCAGTCCTCGAGGGTGGTGCGGACGTCGGTGGCGGCCTCGGGTTTGAGCAGCCCGGCCGCCTCGGCGCGGTCGGCGGTGCGGCGCGCGAGGGTTCGGTACGCGGCAAGGGTCCCAGGCGCCCGCTCGCCCAGGACGCGCAGGTGCTTGGCGACGGTGCCCGCGTCGCCGCGCGCGACCGGTCCGGTGAGGGCGCGGTCGCCGTGGCGCAGGACGTTGTCCAGGGCGGCGGACAGCAGCGGGCCCAGCATCCGCTCGGCGTCCGCGATGCCCGCCGAGCGCAGCACGTCGGCGCAGTCGGCGACCAGCGTGATCAGGTGGTTCGCGCCGTGCGCGAGGGCCGCGTGGTAGAGCGGGCGGGCGGCCTCGGGGATGCGCACGGGTTCGGCGGCCATCTCCACGACCAGGGCCTCGCCGACGTTCCAGGCGGCCTCGTCGCCGTCCGCCGCGGTCACGCCGACCGAGCACGCGGTCATCCGCTCGACGTCCTCGGCGCGGCCGGTGAAGGTCATCACGGGGTGCAGCGCCACGCACAGCGCGCCGACCTCCGCCGCCGGCGCCAGCACGCCGATGCCCTGCGCGCCGCTGGTGTGCACCACGATCTGCCCGGCGCGCAGCGACCCGGTGGCGACGAGCCCGCGCACCAGCCCGGCCAGCTCGTCGTCGGGGACGGCCAGCAGCACCAGGTCCGCGGACGCGGCGACCTCGGGCGGGGGCAGGACGGGGACTTCGGGGAGGAGTTCCTCGGCGCGGGCCAGCGAGGCGCGCGACACCGCGGACACCGAGCCGACGACGTGGCCCGCCCGGGTCAGGGCGGCGCCCAGCACCGAGCCCACCCGGCCGGCGGAGATCACTCCGACAGCCAGCCGCGCGGGGCGGGGGGTCGCGTCCATGCGACGTCACTCCGTTCGAGGCGTTCCAGTCCCGTGGTCGGGTACCGGACGACGGCCGCGAGCGTAATCCGCGTCCGCCGGACCGGGCGTCAACTGCGACGAACACCACCCGCGGCCTTGAGCGCCCCCGGCGCGTCGATCGCCGTCTGACGTGCGGCGATGAGCGCTTCGAGGAGGGCCGCGTGACGTTCTTCCGAGCCCGCCCCGGCGGTGCCCGAGGCGATCCGGTGGCGCAGGAAAGCGAGTTCCGTCGCGGCCACCTGGTACCCGGCCACGGCCCGCGCGGCCTGCTCGCCGACCTTGCGCCGCACGGTCCGCCGCCACCGCCGACGGCCCTGGAGGCTGGCCAGCAGGGTGACCTCGCTGGAGGCGATCCACCGGTTGGCGGCCATCTCCGGCAGCTGGCCGGCGACGATGCGCTGCTCGCGGCGGCGCTGCCAGACCACCAGCCACACCATCGCGGCGAAGACGGGGACCATGATCAGGAAGTACAGGTTGATGAACGTCGAGCCGGTGCCGACCGTGGTGGAGAAGTTCCACAGCGAGTGCAGGCCCGCCGCGCCGACGTAACCGAGGATCGGGACGATCACCCGGACCCGCTTGTTCGTCGTCATGGCCGCGATGCCGATGCCGATGCCGGTCATGGACGTGAACAGCGGGTGCGCGAACGGCGAGAGCACCCCGCGCAGGATGAACAGGGCGATCACACCGCTGGACAGGTCGCCGAACCCGGAGTCCACGAAGACGCGGGCGAAGTAGTAGATGTTCTCGGTGTAGGCGAACCCGGCGGCGGTGACGCCCGCGTAGACGATGCCGTCCACCACGCCGTCGAACTCCTCGCGGCGGCGCAGGAACAAGGCGATCACGAACGCGGCCTTGGTCGCCTCCTCGACGATCGGCGCCCCGATCACGGCGGCGAACGTCGACCCGTCACCATCGTTGAGCAGGTCGCCGAGCACGTGCGCGGTCTGGTTGAACACCAGCGAGGTGATCGTCGCGCCGCACGCGCCCCACGCGAAGGCCAGCAGCAGGATCTTCGCCGGCTCCGGCTCCCACCGGTCGACCCACAGGAACGCGCCGAGCACCGCGACCACGGGCAGCAGCGCGGCGACCGCGCCGACCAGGATCGGGGTGAGGCCGATCTTGCTGGTGCCCAGGCCGAGCAGCACCAGGCCGCACACACCCAGGGCGATCAGGCCGACCACCGGCAGCAGGACGGTCCAGCGGCGCTGGTTCGCGCGCTTGCGGGCAGGGGAGGCGGACACAGTGCGCAACCTTAAAGGGACACTTGACCGATGCGGGATTCGGAAGGGGCGTGGCGCGCGGCGCTGTACGGGCCGGACGGCTTCTTCACCCGCGGTTCGGTGCCCGCCGACCACTTCCGGACCGCGCCCTTGATCGGCTCTGAGCTGGCCGAAGCGTTGTTGGTGCTCCTCGATCGGGTGGATTTCGCGTTGGGCCGGCCGGCGCGGGTGGATTTCGTCGACGTCGGGGCGGGTGGCGGCGAGCTGTCGGCGGCGGTGCGGGGGTTGGCGAGCGGGTCGTTGGGGCGGCGGTTGCGCGTGACGGCGGTGGACGTCGGGCCGGTGCGGGACCTGCCCGGGGTGGCGTGGGAGCGGTCGCTGCCGGGTTCTGTCGTCGGGTTGCTGGTGGGTCACGAGTGGCTGGACGCGATCCCGTGCCCGGTGGTGGAGTGGCCGTGCGACGACCCTTGGCTGGCGCGGTGGTGGCCGTTGCGGCCGGGGTGGCGGGCGGAGATCGGCGCGCCGCGGGATGCGGCGTGGGCGGACGCGGTGTCCCGGGTGCGGGGGGCGGCGCTGGCCATCGACTACGGGCACGTTCGTGCGGACCGTGCTGCCGGCCGGTACCCGTCGGGGACTTTCGCCGCTTATCGCGGGGGGCGGCAGGTCGAGCCCGCGTTCGACGGTTCTTGCGACTTGACCGCGCACGTGGCTTTGGACGCTTGCGGTGCCGCGGCCGGGGGCGACCGGGTTTTGGTGTCCCAGCGCGATGCTCTGGCGGCTTTGGGGCTGACTGCTGTGGCCGGCGGGTCGGGGATGGCGTGGCTGGAGTCGTTGGCGCGGTCGGGGCGGGTGGCGGAGCTGCGGGACCCGGCGGGGTTGGGGGCGTTCGGGTGGCTTTTGCACGGGGTCGGCGTGCCGGTCGGTGATCTCCTGCCGCCGCTGCCTCCGTGGCGGCCCTGAGCCGACTCCTCCAGCCCGAGCCGAGCCGACCGCCTCGTAGCCCGCGGCAACCGACCGACTCGCGGCCCGGGTCGAGCGGGATTGTCGGTGGCTCGTGGGATCATGGAGTCGGGGGCCGGAGGCCACAGCCGGAGCGCGAGCGGGCGGCGTGCGAGCATGGAGCGGTGGAGATCACCGTTGGCGTCGGGGCCGGGGCGCGTCACCTGGGCGTGGACCGGGTGGTCGACCTCGGTCCGTTGCACCCGTCCGCGCACGGCGCGTACCGCCTCCGCCTGACCGTCCGCGACGACGAGACCATCACCGCCGCCGAACCCCTCGTCGGCCACCTCCACCGGGGCGCCGAGAAGCTGTTCGAGGTCCGCGACTACCGGCAGGTCCTCACCCTCGCCAACCGCCACGACTGGCTCGCCGCCTTCTGCAACGAACTCGCCGTCGCCCTCGCCGTCGAGCGCATGACCGGCATGGACGTCCCGCCCCGCGCCCAGGTCCTCCGCGCACTGCTGTGCGAGCTGAACCGGATCATGGCGCACCTGGTCTTCCTCACCCCGCTCACCGGCCAGGTCGCCGCGGACGGACGGGAAGCGGTCCAGACCGTGCTGGAGGAGGCGTCCGGCGGGCGGATCCACTTCATGTTCAACCGGATCGGCGGGTTGCGCGAGGACGTCCCGGCCGGGTGGGTCGAGCGGGCCCGGGCAGCGGTGTCCGCAGTGGACACTGGCGGGATTCCCGAAGGGCTGCGAGGAAAAGGCGTGCTGAGCCGGGAGGCGGCCCTGGCGCACGGCGTCACCGGGCCGATCGGACGGGCGTCCGGGGTGGACCTCGACCTGCGCCGCGACGACCCCTCGCCGGGCTACCGCGACCTGGACGTCCAGCCGGTCGTGCGGACCGAAGGGGACGCCCTCGCCCGCGTCCAGTGCCTGGTGGACGAGGTCCGGCAGTCCGTTCGACTGGTGCACCGGTGCCTGGACCGGCTGCCGAGCGGACCGGTCAACCTACGCCTGCCCAAAGCGATCAAGGCACCCGAGGGCGCGGTCTACACGCGGGTCGAAGCGCCGCTGGGGACGTCCGGCGTGCTGCTGGCGTCGCGGGGCGAGAAGACGCCGTGGCGGCTCAAGCTGCGGACGCCGTCGTTCAACAACGTCCAGGCCCTGTCCGCGCTGCTGCCGGGCACCCGGGTGGACGACCTGCCGGCCGTGCTCGGGTCGTTCGCGGTCGTGGTCGGGGACATCGACAAGTAGGGTCGACCGGCTCAGTCCTCGCCGCGCCGACGCCTGCGCCGCGGGGAGTCCGTCCCGCCGAACGCGGCGAGCAACTCGCTGACCGACTTGCCGTCCGCGTGCGCGCCGGCCGCTTCGGGCGCGGTGTGCTCGGGGGCGCGCCTGCGCCCGGAGACCTCGGTGGACGACCGCGCGGCGGGTTCCGCGGACACCGGCTCGTACGACCCGGTGTGCTCGGCGGCCCGACGCGTGGTGGCGGGGGTGACGGGACGGAAGCCGGCCCCGGTCGCCGCAGCCCGCCGCCCCTTGGACTCGGCTTGGCCGGCGTTCTCGACGGGACGGAACCCGCCGGTCATCTCGGCGGCGCGGCGCACGGCGGTCGGCCTGGCCAGCCCGGCGTCCACAGTGGACTCGTGCGCACCGAAACCAGCGGTCTCGGCGGCCGCTCGACGCCCACCGGACTCGGCGCTGTGCGACGGCGTCACCGCGGGGAAGCCACCGGTCTGCTCCGCGCGACGACCGGACTCGGTGCGGGACGGGGTCACGGCCGGGAAGCCGCCGGTTTGTTCGGCACGACGACCGGACTCGGTGCGGGACGGCGTCACGGCCGGGAAGCCGCCGGTCTGGCGGACCGAACTCGCTGCCACGGTGCGGAAACCGCCGGTCTGCTCCACACGCCGGCCCGCGGACTCGGCCGGGCGCGACTCGACCTGACGAGACTCGATCGGAGGACGGGACTCGGTGACTCGCGACTCGGACAGGCGGGACTCGGCGGAACGGGAGTCGGAAATTCGGGAGTCGGCGGAGCGGGAGACGGCCGGGCGGGCATCGGCGGAGCGGGACTCGGTGGAGCGGAGGTCGGCCGAGGCGCGGCGGGCGGCCTGGTCGGCTGCCACCGCGTCGCGGCTGATCATCTCGGTCCGCTCGGCGACCCGGCTGCGCCGCTCACCCTGGGCGGGCTCGGCGTCGAGTCCGATGCCCAGGCGGCCGGCGTCCAGCGCGACGCCCTCGCCCTGCCGGCGCACCTCCGCGGACCGCACCCCCTCACCGTGCTCCGCGGCCGGACGAGCCGGGCGGGCCGGTTCCGGGCGGCGGGTCGGTTGGGCGGGGGTGCCGGGAGTCAGGCGGCCGGCGAGGTCGGCGCGGTTCACGCGTTCCGTCGACTCCGCACGGGCCGCGGCGGGGCGTTGCGGGGTGGTGCGGAGGGGTTCGCGGCGGGCCGGCTGGGGCTGGTCGCGACGGGCGGGGTCTGGGCGTCCCGGATCCGGGCGGGTGGGTTCGGGACGCCGCACCTGGTCCTTGCGGGAACCGTCGTGCGCGACCCGTTCGATCAGCTCGGTGCGGTCCGGCGCGGGCTTCTCCACGGCTTTCGCAGCCGCAACGGCCTTCGCGGGCGCCGCCGAGATGATCCGCTGGTCGCCGACGGCCATCAGCCGGGACTGGTCGGACAGCGCGCGCATCCGGGTCGACTCCGCGCGCAGCGCCACCCGTTCGACCAGCACCTCGCCGCCGAGCAGCGCCTCCAGGTTCTCCCGCAGCACGCGCAGCTCGTTGCGCAGCGCCTCCAGGTCCTCGCGGGACTCCTCGCGCACCCGACGCCGGGTCTCCGCCTCCAGCTCCAGCTCGTACTCGCGCCGGGCGGCGACCTCGCGCTCCAGTTCCAGCTCGTACACGGACTGGAGGTCGGCCACCTCGTCGTCACGGTCCGCTACCTGCCGGCGGTAGCGGGCGGCGAGGAACGCCCCGGTCAGCGCAGCCCACAGGGCGGCGACCACGGCCAGTCTCAACCAACGGGCGTTGTCGCTGAGGACCAGCACCGCCGCGGCACCGAGTGCGAGCGCCAACGCTGCTACCAGCAGTAGTCGCCCGATGCCACGACCGTGATCTTGCTGCTCGCCGTCCTGCGACGCGCCTCGCCCGGTCATGGCTCCTACCGTACCGGTCAGTTACCCGATTGAGATCTCCACGTCCGTATTCACTCATCGGAGTTCGGATCTTTCGGAGTCTTGCAGCAGTGCTCCAACCAGAGCCCCGCAGAGATCAAAACGGCCGCGCTGATGAGGCCGACGACCGCGCTGACCAGGTCGTGCCGCGCGGCGTCGAATTCGTCCTGAACAGGCATTACGTAGATCAACACACCCGCCCAGGCGCCCGCCATGATCGCCCCAAGGAGTGACGACGCCTTCGCCAGCGCCACGGCGCGTGCGGCGGTCAACGGCTGCACCGGCGCGGCCCCGGGCTTGCGCTGGATGCGGGCCCGGAGCGAGAAGGCGAGCACGAGGTCCACGGCCGCGATCACCAGCAGGGTGAACCCGGCGAACGTCGGCAGCTCCGGCAGCGTGTCGTAGGACAGGCGGAGCAGCAGGTGGACGAGCAGGCCCGCGATCAGGCCGACGGCGAGCAGGTCACGGGGCTTGGTGAACCTCACCGTTCCATCGTGTCATCAACGCTCATTCGACGAGCGCGGTCTCCCGGCCGCCGAACAGCCGCAGGGCGGGCAGCCAGCGGGTCGGGTCGGCGTCCCAGTCCATCGAGCGGATCTGGCTCTCGCTGCGCCGCCCGCCGATGACCCGCATCAGCTCGAACGACGAGGTCCGCAGGGTCGCCGACGGCTCGCCCTCGCCGAGGATGCGGTCGCCGTGCTCCAGCGTGATCCGCAGGGCGGGCAGGTGCTGTTCGCGCAAACGCTTGTCCAGCTCCTGCATGGGCCGGGTGAGCGCGGCCCGGACGGCGACGTTGTCCCGCTCCCCCGGCTGGTCGAGGGCGGCCCGGATGTCGTGCTCGTGCTGCACGATCTCCGCCACCAGCACCGCGCCGACCGGAGAGTCGAACAACCCCTCGGAGATCTCGAAGTTCCGCTCCCACTCGACCAGCAGCTCACCCAGCGCCTTGTCCCGCCGCTCCTCGACCTGCTTCTCCCCCCACTCACCGCTCTCGTGCCCCTCGAACCGCCGGTTGACGAAGTCCCCGAGGCCGCCGGCGAGGTGCGCGACGACGTCCTTGACCGTCCAGCCGGGACACGCGGCCACTTCGGCCGACGGGTCACCGTTGGTGACCAGACTGATGATCCGCCGCCGCGCGGCGTCGTACGTGACCGCGTTGCTCATCGCCGACCTCCTCCGGCCGACGCTAACCCCGCACCGCCCAACCCGCAGCGCAGAACTACCCGGTGGCGTCCGGGCAACGGAGGCGGATCCGTCCACCTGGAGCCCGCTCGAGCTTGGCGATCGTCTCGTCGGGCATGTCGACCAGGTCTGAGAACGGCAGTTCAACCGGCTTCGCCACACCTCCACATTGCCGGCGAGGCCAGGGGCGGGGCGAGGAGGTTCACCGCAAAGTGAGGTCGTCGCGGCGTTCGACGCCGGTCAGGTCGAGCGTCGCAACCAAGTCGGCCACGCGGCCGTGCCCAGGCAGCACGGCATCCGGGTCGATGTCCAGCCACGGCACCAAAACGGTGGCTCGCTCGTGAGCCCCCGGATGCGGCAACAACAAGGAAGGGTCGTCGGACGTCACGCCGTCGACGGTCACCACGTCCACGTCCAACGTGCGCGGCCCCCACCGCAAAGTCCGCACGCGCCCCGAAGCGTTCTCCAAAGCCTGGCCACGGCGCAGCAAGTCCCAAGGCCCGAAAGAGCCCGACACGATCAACACGGCGTTCAGAAAGTCGTCCTGGTCCGTCACGCCCCACGGCGCAGTCTCGTAAACCGGGGACACCGCCACCAGCTCAGCGGCGAACCCGGCCACCGCCGAGCGCAAGTACCCCAACCGGTCGCCCATGTTGGAGCCGATCGAAAGAACCGCCCTAGTCACGGGTGCGCCGCACGGTCACCGCGACGTCCGCGAAGGTCAACGGGATGGGAGCGGACGGTTTGTGGACGGTCACCTCGGTGGCCCGCACCCGCAAATCCGTCATCACCTCGTCCGCGATCTTGCCCGCCACCGTCTCGATCAGGTCGTACGGCTCCCCCGCCACGATCGCCGCGGCGCGCTCGGCCAGTTCGCCGTAGTGCAGCGTCTCCCTCAGGTCGTCCGTCGCCGCCGCCCGCGACAGGTCCAGCCACGCCGTGACGTCGACCAGGAAGTCCTGGCCGTCGCGCTTCTCGTGCTCGAACACCCCGTGGAACCCGCGCACCCGCAGGCCGCGCAGCGAAATCCGGTCACCCATGGCCCTGCCTCCACGCCCTGGCCACCGCGACGGCGTCCAGGGACTTGTCCACGTCGTGCACGCGCACGCCCCAGGCGCCGAGGAAAGCAGCAAGTGCCGACACAGCCGCGGTCGCGTCCTCGCGACCGCCCGGCGGCCGGTCGCCCAGCAGGGAACCCAGGAAGCGCTTCCGGGACGCCCCCACCAGCACCGGAAAACCCAGCGCCAGCAACTCGTCCAACCGGTGCAGCAGCTGCCAGTTGTGGGTGGCGTTCTTCGCGAAGCCCAAGCCGGGGTCAAGGACGATGTCGTCCGACGACACGCCCGCCGCCAGCGCCGCGTCCACCTGCGCGCACAGCTCGTCGCGCACATCACGCACAACGTCGTCGTACACGGCCAGCTGGTCCATCTGCCGCGAGTGCCCACGCCAGTGCATGAGCACGTAAGGCACCCGAGCGGACGCCACGACAGATGCCATCGCAGGGTCAGCCAAACCGCCGGACACGTCGTTCACGATCGACGCGCCCGCTTCCAGGGCTGCCGAAGCGACCTCGGCGCGCATGGTGTCCACCGACACCGGCACCCCGGCCGCCACCAGCTCGCGGATCACCGGGGCCACCCGCGCCGCCTCCACCGACGGCTCGACGCGCGAAGCACCCGGACGGGTGGACTCGCCGCCCACGTCCACGATGTCCGCGCCCCGTTCGTGCATCGCCACCCCGTGCGCCACCGCGTCGGCCAGGTCCAGGTACCGGCCGCCGTCGGAGAACGAGTCCGGGGTGACGTTCAGGACGCCCATGACCACGCAGTGCCCCGGTCGAGGCACGCTCACCTGGTACGTCCCTTGATCAGCTCGATGGCCTCGGCGCGCGAGGACGCCGACGTCCGCAGCAGCCCGCGCACGGCGGACGTGGTGGTCCGCGACCCGGGCTTGCGGACGCCGCGCATGCCCATGCACAGGTGCTCGGCTTCCACGACCACGATCACACCACGCGGCTCCAGCCGCCGCACCAGGGCGTCGGCGACCTGCGACGTCAGCCGCTCCTGCACCTGGGGCCGCTTGGCGTACAGGTCCACCAGCCGGGCGAGCTTGGACAGGCCGGTGACCCGCCCCTGCTCGTTCGGGATGTACCCGACGTGCGCCACCCCGTGGAAGGGCAGCAGGTGGTGCTCGCAGAACGAGAACATCGGGATGTCGGTGACCAGGACGAGTTCCTCGTGGCTCTCGTCGAAGGTCTTGGCCAGCACCGAGTCCGGGTCGGTGTAGAGCCCGGCGAACAGCTCCCGGTACGCGCGCGCCACCCGGGCGGGCGTCTCCCGGAGCCCCTCGCGGTCCGGGTCCTCGCCGCACGCGAGCAGCAGCTCCCGCACGGCCGCCTCGGCCCGCTTGTGGTCGAAGGGCCGCCGCGCGAGGCCGGCCCCTCCGTCGACGGAGAGGCCGGCCTGGTCGATGTCGGTCACTTGCGGTTGTCCGGGTCTGTCTCGATGTTCCGCTGGTCCGACGCCTCGGTCGGCTCGGGCTGCCACTGGGGGGACTGCCCGCCCGGCACGGTGGCCGGGGTCCAGCCGGGGGGCGCGCCGTAGTTCGGCGGGCCCGAGGACGGGTGCACCGGCTGCGGCTGGTACGGGGCGCCGTTGCTGCCGTTCGGGGCCGGCGCGGGCGGCGTCGGCACCGGGTCCTGCACGGGCGGCAGCTCCTGGTCGATGGTGTCCTCGATGGCCGGGGGCCACGGCTCGCCGCGCTCCTTGGCCAGCTCGGCCGGGGTCTTGACCGGCGGGATGTTCGACGGCGTCCGGTTGCCGAAGTCGTTGAACTTCGTGATCCGCGGGCGCTTCTCGACGCTGGCGAAGATCCGCTCCAGGTCCTTCTGGTGCAGGGTCTCCTTCTCGATCAGCTCCAGCGTGAGCGCGTCGAGCACGTCCCGGTAGGTGTTGAGCACCTCGTACGCCTCGGTGTGCGCGGCCTCGATGAGTTCGCGCACCTCCTCGTCGATCTCGTGCGCGACCTCCAGCGAGTAGTCGGCCTGCCGGCCAGCCGTGCGGCCCAGGAACGGCTCGCCCTGCTCCTGGCCGTACTTGACCGCGCCCAGGCGGGCGGACATGCCGTACTCGGTGACCATCGCGCGGGCGATCTTGGTCGCCTGCTCGATGTCGTTGGAGGCGCCCGTGGTCGGCTCGTGGAACACCAGCTCCTCGGCGGACCGGCCGCCCAGCGCGAACACCAGCCGGGCGATCATCTCGGACCTGGTCATCAGGTCCTTGTCCTCCTCGGGCACGGACAGCGTGTGACCGCCGGTCCGGCCGCGGGCGAGGATGGTGACCTTGTAGACCGGGTCGATGTCCGGCATCGCCCACGCGGCCAGGGCGTGCCCGGCCTCGTGGTAGGCGGTGATCTTCTTCTCCTTCTCGGAGATGATCCGGCTCTTGCGGGCCGGACCGCCGATCACCCGGTCCACCGACTCCTCCAGCGCGCCGCCGGTGATGACGGTGCCGTTCTGGCGGGCGGTGAGCAGGGCGGCCTCGTTGATCACGTTGGCCAGGTCGGCGCCGGAGAAGCCCACGGTGCGCTTGGCCAGGCCGTCCAGGTCCACGTCCTGGCCCAACGGCTTGCCCTTGGCGTGCACGCGCAGGATCTGCTTGCGCCCCTTCAGGTCCGGCGCGGACACCGGGATCTGCCGGTCGAACCGGCCGGGGCGCAGCAGCGCCGGGTCCAGGATGTCGGGCCGGTTGGTCGCCGCGATCAGGATGATCCCGCCGCGCGAGTCGAAGCCGTCCATCTCGACCAGCAGCTGGTTCAGCGTCTGCTCGCGCTCGTCGTGGCCACCGCCGAGGCCGGCGCCGCGGTGGCGGCCGACCGCGTCGATCTCGTCGACGAAGATGATGCACGGCGCGTTCTGCTTGGCCTGCTCGAACAGGTCCCGGACGCGCGAGGCGCCGACGCCGACGAACATCTCGACGAAGTCCGAGCCGGAGATCGAGTAGAACGGCACGCCTGCCTCACCGGCGACGGCGCGCGCGAGCAGCGTCTTGCCGGTGCCGGGCGGGCCGTAGAGCAGCACGCCCTTGGGGATCTTGGCGCCCAGTGCCTGGTAGCGGCCGGGGTTCTGCAGGAAGTCCTTGATCTCCTGGAGCTCCTCGACGGCCTCCTCGGCGCCCGCGACGTCGGCGAACGTCGTCTTGGGCATGTCCTTGGACAGCTGCTTGGCCTTGGACTTGCCGAAGTTGAGGACGCGGTTCCCGCCACCCTGGGCGTTGTTCATCATCCACATCAGCAGCAGCAACAGCAGGCCGAGCGGCACCAGGTAGAGCAGCAGCTGGACCAGGAACGAGTCCTGGCTCACCTTGGTCTCGACGGTCGGCTTGTTGCCGGCCTGGTCGAGGATGGTGAACACCTCGTCCGTGGAGCTGGCCGGGAACTGCGTGATCAGCCGGTCGTGGCCCTCGAAGTTCTGCCCGTCGACCATGGTCAGGCGGAGACGCTGCTCCTTGTCCTCGATCGTGGCTTCCTTGACCTTGCCGTCCCGGATCTGCTGCAGTGCCTGGGACGTCTTGACCGGGTGGTAACCCCGGGCGTCGTCGAAGAGCACGGTGAAGGCGTAGTAGAGCAGCAACACCGCCACGATCCAGAGCAGCGGGTTGCGAAGCAGGCGCTTGCGGTCCATTCACTTACGGCCGGCGGGCGGCCTCGACCCTCCCTGACTTGGTGACGGGCGCGGACGGGCACGACCCGTCCGACCAGCCTACCGCCCCGAGCAGGGGCGGAGTGCTCCGCGTGTGGGGCAGTCACGTCTCGCCGGACCAACGGCTGGGACGCGTCAAGTGTTCCCCGTGGTGACCGCGAACACGGCGCGCAGGTCAGCGCGGTTCACCCGGCCGGGTAAACGATCATGAACTTTCCCGCCTACCGGGCCGTAACACTGACCGGGGGTATTGCGTTACTAGCAGGTAGCAACGAAGTGAGGGTCATTCGAGTGACATAGAACACGAGAGTTTGTCACGTGAGCGGCCCGTGTCATCCTCGGCAGTTACTGAGTGTTCAACGCCCACCCGAAAGGGTGAACACCAACTGAAGGTACTAACGGTATGTCAGCTCGCAACGAGCGTTCCCCCAGCCGGGTGCGCCGGATAGCCCTGCCCCTCGGCGCCCTCCTGGGCGTCATCGCGGCGGGCGGGGTCACCGTCGTCGCCATCCAGGCCACCAGCGGGCCGGAGTGCAAGGGCACCCTCCCGCTGAAGGTCGCCGTGACCCCGGCGGCCGAGGAGGTCGTGCGCGGCGCCGCCGACGACTACCAGGCCGGACAGCCCGTCGTCGAGGGCAAGTGCGTCCAGGTGCAGATCGAGGCGCGCGGCGCGGCCGACGTGTCCCACGAGCTGCCCACGGCCCAGATCAACCCGCCGTCGCTGTGGATCCCGGACTCGTCCATGTGGGCCGCCGAGACCCAGCGCCAGGCCGGTGACCAGGGCGCCGAAGCACCCCGCCTGGACATCAAGGACTCGCTCGCCTCGTCACCCCTGGTGATCGCGGGCTCCGAGAAGGCCATGGGCGACCTGGGGTGGCCGATCCAGCCCGTGACCTGGGCGAAGGTCGTCGACCCGCGGGTGTCGGTGTCGCTGAGCGACCCGACGACCTCGACCGAGGGCCTGGCCACGCTCGCCGTCATCCGCGCCCAGCTGGGCAACCCGGACGGCACGCCCAAGCCCGAGCTGATCGGCGCGCTGCTGCGGGTCGGCCGCAACGCGCTGCCGTCCGTGCGGGACGCGTTCGGCAAGGTCGTGCAGGGCGCGGACAAGGCCCCGGTGTTCACCGCCGCCGAGCAGAACGTGCTGTCGGCGAACCGGGCGGCCGGGTCGCGCCGGGTCGTCGCCTCCTACCCCAAGGAGGGCACGGTCAGCTTCGACTACCCGGTGGTCCGGGTGAGCCGCGCGGGCGAGCAGGCGGGCACCGCCGAGGCCGCCGAGGGCTTCGAGAAGGCCCTGCGCAACGGCCGGACCGCCCAGCGCTTCGCCGAGGCCGGGTTCCGCACCCCGGACGGCAAGGCCCCGCAGGGCTGGACCAACGAGAAGGACGGCGTGCGCGGCGACGACGTGGCCATGCTCAAGACCCCGTCCCCGGACCAGGTCTCCGAGCTGCTGCGCACGTGGGGCGCGGTCAGCCTGGACACCCGCATCCTCGCGGTGCTCGACGTGTCCGGCTCGATGGCCGAGAAGATGCAGGGCAGCGAGCTGACCCGGGTCCAGGCGGCGCGCGACGCGTCGCTGACCGCGCTGGCGATGCTGCCGGACACCTCCGAGATCGGCCTGTGGGCGTTCTCCACCAACCGCAAGCCGAAGGGCTACGTGGAGCTGGTGCCGCCCGGTCCGCTGGGCGAGCCGATCGCGGGCAAGCCGCGCCGCGAGCAGCTCCAGCGGGGCGCGGGCGGCATCCCGGCCCTGGTCGGCGGCGGCACGTCGTTGAACGACACGGTCCTGGCCGCGTTCCGGCACGCGCAGCAGACGTTCAACCCGTCCAAGATCAACTCGGTCACCATCATGACCGACGGCAGCAACGACGACATCTCCACGCTCAAGCTGCCGCAACTGGTCGAGATCCTGAAGAAGGAGGCCGACCCGGCCCGCCCGGTGCCCATGTTCATGGTGGGCCTGGGGCCGGAGGCGGACATGGAGACGCTGAAGCAGATCGCGGCGGCGACCGGCGGCAAGTCCTACCAGGCACTCAAGCCGGACGACATCAAGACCGTGCTGCTGGACGCGATCTCCCAGCGGCGCTGCCGGCCGAACTGCTGACCCGCGAGGCCGCGTCGGCCTGTCGGCTCGTGCTTCCCGCCGATCGAAAAGCGTGATCGGCGGGAAGCACGAGCGGATGGGCCGACTTCCAGGCGGCCTCGCCGCCGCGACGGAGTCGCGGCCGAATCACACTGAGTAGACCTTCGGGTCCAAGGTGCCGATGTACGGCAGGTCCCGGTAGCGCTCGGCGTAGTCCAGGCCGTAGCCGACCACGAACTCGTTCGGGATCTCGAAGCCCACGTACTTCACCGGCACGTCGACCTTCACCGCGTCCGGCTTGCGCAGCAGCGAGCACACCTCCAGCGACCGCGGCTTGCGCGACGCCAGGTTCTTCAGCAGCCACGACAGCGTCAGACCCGAGTCGATGATGTCCTCGACGATGATCACGTCGCGGTCCGCGATGTCGCGGTCCAGGTCCTTGAGGATGCGCACCACGCCCGACGAGGACGTGGACGACCCGTAGGAGCTGACCGCCATGAACTCCAACTGGACCGGGACCGGCAGCGCTCGAGCCAGGTCGGTCATGAACATCACCGCACCCTTGAGCACGGTGATCAAGACGAGGTCGGACCCGCCGTCGGCCGGGTAGTCGGCCGCGACCTTGTTGGCCAGCTCGGTGACCTTGTCGCTGATTTCCTGCTCGGTGATGAGCACGGAGGCGATGTCGCCGTCGTACACGGACGAACCCCTTTGTTGTGTCATGACTGCACTGGTTCAACTCGCAGCCTGCCATGCGCACGGCGTGCCACAAAGCCGCCGGGCAGCCAAACCCCGCCCTGGCCGTGCCACTCCGCGACCAGCGCGTCCACCCGGCGCAGGTGCGAGTCGGACAACTCGGGCACGCCCTCGTCGAGCAGCCACAGGCGCAGCACACGCCTGCGGAGCGCGGTCGGGAGATCGGCCAGTTCCTTGGCGTCGCGGGGGTCGCCGGGGTGGGACCGCGCCAGTTCGTCGAGTGCGTCACAGTCCTCCCGCAGCTGGGCCGCGGTGCGGGCCAACGCGTCCGCCACACCGCCCTGGAGGACGTCCTCCAGCAGCGGCAGGACCTCGGTGCGCAGGCGGACGCGGGTGTAGGCGGGGTCGGCGTTGTGCGGGTCCACCCATGGGGTGAGGCCCAGCTCGGCGCACGCGGCGGCGGTGTCCGCGCGCGACACGCCGAGCAGGGGACGTCCCCACGGCGGGTCGAACGCCCGCATCCCGGCGATGCTGCGCGGCCCGGAACCCCGGCCCAGGCCCAGCAGGACGGTCTCCGCCTGGTCGTCCAGGGTGTGCCCGAGCAGCACCAGACCCCGCTCCGGCCGCAGCGCCGCGTACCGCGCCCGCCGGGCCGCCGCCTCGGGGCCGCCGGGGCCGTCCACCACGACCGTCCGCACTTCGGCCCGCAACCCCAGGTCGGTGCAGGTCGCGGCGGCTCGGGCGGCGACGGTGGCGGAGTCCTCCTGGAGCCCGTGGTCGACCACGACCGCGCGAGTCCCGGGTCGCAGCCGCGCGGTCACCGCCGCCAGGGCGAGCGAATCCGCGCCGCCGGACACGGCGACGGTGAGTTCTTCGGGCCGGTGCTCGGCCAGGAAGCGCCGCACCGCGACGCGGACCCGGTCGACCGGCCCGTTCACGGCGAGACGCGGCGCAGCCAGGCGGCCGGGTCGGCGATCTCGGCCCGGGTGGGCAGCGTGTCCGGACCGGTCCACACCGCGTTGAAGCCGGGCATGCCGACCGCGGACACGACGTGCCTGGTGAACGCCGCGCCCTCGGCGTACTGGCGGACCTTCGCCTCGACGCCGAGCAGCGTCCGCAACACCCGGTCGAGCATGCCGCCGCCCTTGCGCCGGGCGGTGAACCGCTGGCGGATGACCGCCACGGACGGCACGACCTCGGGGCCCACCGCGTCCATGACGTGGTCGGCGTGCCCTTCGAGCAGGGTGGACAGGGCGATCAGCTGGTCCAGCACCTCGCGCTGCGCCGGGTTCTGCAAGAGGTCCACGAACCCGCCCGCCTCGCGCAACCGCCTCGGCAGGTCCCGCAGCCGCACGGCGACACCGTCGTCCATGGTCGACAGCAGCCGCCCGACCAGGCCGGAGAAGTGGTCCTTGAGCCACGGGACGGCGGTGAACTGGAGCCTGTGCGTGCCCTCGTGCAGGCACACCCACATGCTGAAGTCCGCGCCGTTGACGTCCAGCGCCCGCTGCGCGCCGACGATGTTGGGCGCGACCAGCAGCAGCCGGCCGCCGTCGGAGAACGGGTCGTACTGGCCCAGCACCCGCGCGCTCAGGAACGCGATGACCACGCCCGCCTGGACGCCGGCGGTGCCTGACAGAACGCCGCTGAACGTGCCGGACTGGCGCGGCAGGGCACCGTCGGTCAGCACGGAGAGCCCCTGCACGGCCGCCTTGACCCAGCCGGGCCGGTCGACGACCTCGCCGGCCCGCAGCGGCAGCCCGTGGCCCAGCCCGGTCAGCTCGCGGACGTGCACCTCGGCGTCGATGGCCTGCTCGCGCAGCCGCCCCACGGCGACGTCGGCCTCCGCTCTGGGCACCACCGGACCGGGGCGCACGAGCCGGGCGGCGGTCGCGACGGCCAGCTCCCAGTCGACCGGGTCACTGCCCGCACGGTGGTCCTGCGCAGCGCGGTTCACACCGCGAACGCTACCTGCGCCCTGGCCGGGGCAACACCTCTCACGTCTCGGCAGGGCCGGTCCGAGCTAGGTACAGCCGCAGCCGCGGAGGGCCGTGGCCATGGCGTCCAAGCCCGGGCGGACCTTCGTCCGCGGGTCCTCAGGGCTGATCGACATGAACGCGAACACCAGCAGGCGGCCGTCGTTGTCCACCACGACGCCGGCCAGCGAGTTCACCGCCGTCAACGTGCCGGTCTTGGCCCGCACCCAGCCCTTGCCCGCCAGGTCCGTGTACCGGCCGGCGAGCGTCCCGCTGCCACCGGCCACCGGCAGGGCGGTGAGCAGCGGCCGGAGCTTGGCGGTCTTCGGATCGCCGGCGTCGGGCTTCGCGGCGGCGGTGAGGATGTCGGTGAGCAGCCGCGCCGGGACCTTGTCGTTCTTGGACAGCCCGGACGCGTCCACGACCTCCGCCCCGGTCAGGTCGAACCCGTTCTCGGTGAGCACCGCCCGCACCGCCTGCACACCGCCCTCGAACGTCGGCGGCAGGCCCCGGGCGATGGCGACCTCGCGGGCCATCGTCTCGGCCAGGACGTTGTCCGAGACCTGCATCAGGTTCTCGACCAACTGGTCCACCGGCGCGGACTTCACCTCGCCGAGCACCTTGGCGCCCGCCGGCGCGGTGCCGGGGGCCGTGGACGCCGCGCCCACCCGCGACGCGAGGGCCTGCGCGGCAGCGGCGGCGGGCGTGCCGGTGCGCGGGGTGTCGTAGGCGGTCGGGTCCTGGCGTCCGCCGTCCATCATCAGCGGGCCGATCGGGGACACGTACCCGCCGCCGACGTCGCCCGGGTCCCAGCCCGGGGCCATGCCGTCGCCCTGGTAGCGGCTGGTGTCGTAGAGGACCTGGGTGACCGGGCCGTGCGCGGAGACCTGCGAGGCCAGCTCGTCGAGGGTGGCCGCGCCGGGGTAGACGGTGCTGCGGTCGGCGGGGAACGAGGACAGCGTCGGGTCGCCGCCGCCGACCAGCACGACCGTGCCCGGTTGGGGGCCTTGGACGACCTTGGTGGACAGCTGGGACGTGTGGTCCAGCGCGAGCAGCGAGGCCGCCGCGACCAGGATCTTCACCGTGGAGGCGGGGGTGAGCGGGGTCGTGTCGCCCTGCTTCCACAGCACCTGGCCGGTGCCCGGGTCGGCGACGACGCCGGTCAGCGTGCCCAGGTTCGGGTTCCCGGCGGGTCCGCGCAGGGCGGCGGCGATCCCGGAGGCGCTGGGCACGGGTCCGGCGGTGCCGACAGCCTGGACGGCGAGTGAGACGGGGGCGGGTGGCTGCGGCGCGGCGGTGGTCGGCACGGGCGCGGTGTCGAACCACCCGAGCTGCCACGACGTCACCCCGCCCGCGACCAGCAGGAGCACCGCGGCCAAGGCTCCTACCAGCGCCAACGGCCGCTTCCGCCGCTCCGGTTCGTCGACGGTCCCGATCCGCTGCGGCTTGGCGTGCTCCTCGTCGGCGGCTTCGGCGGGTTCGGGGGCGTCGTCCGAGCCGGCCTCCCAGCGGGACCACGCGGCGTCGGTGACCGCCTCACGCGACCGGGTGGCCTCATCCGGCTCCTGGCGCGGCCGGGCCGGCTCGGCGGCTTCCTGGCGGGAGCGCCCGGCCTCGGCCGGCTCCTGACGCGGCCGGGCCGCTTCGACCGGCGCCTGGCCGCGCGGCGGGGTCGGCGGCTGCTCGGCACGGGCCGGCGGGCGTCCGTTCTGCGGCTCGCGGGGCGCGGGCTGGTCGAGCGGGCGGGTGGTCTGGTCGAGCGGGCGGGTGGTCTGGTCGGCGGGCGGCGTCGGCTTGCGGACGATCGACGTCCGCTCCGGCGCGGGCGGGGCCGGCGGCGGCACGGGGATGCGCATGGTCGGCGAGTCGCCCGGTCCCGGCCTTCTGACCTGCACCGTTGGCGGTTCGTGGACCACATCGTCATCGTCGACGGTCGGCCACGATGGCTCGTCGGGCACGCAGTCCTCCGGGGTTGATTACGGGCAATGTCACACCCACGACCAGGCACTCGGATGAGGGTTGACGACACCTCGTGGTCCACACTAGTGGCGTAACGAACGTCAAAGACGAGCGAGGACCGCGCAGTGGAGTTCGACGTCACCATCGAGATCCCCAAGGGGGTCCGGAACAAGTACGAGATGGACCACAAGACGGGGCGCATCCGGCTGGACCGCACCCTCTTCACGGCCACTCAGTACCCGGCGGACTACGGCTTCGTCGACGACACCCTCGGTGAGGACGGTGACCCGCTGGACGCGCTCGTGCTCGTCCAGGAGCCGACCTTCCCGGGCTGCCTCATCCGGGCCCGCGCGATCGGCATGTTCCGCATGACCGACGAGAAGGGCGGCGACGACAAGCTGCTCTGCGTGCCCGCCGAGGACCCCCGCAGCGAGCACCTGCGCGACATCCACCACCTCTCCGAGTTCTACCGCCTGGAGATCCAGCACTTCTTCGAGGTCTACAAGGACCTGGAGCCGGGCAAGAGCGTGGAGGGCGCGACCTGGGTCGGCCGCACCGAGGCCGAGGCCGAGATCGTGCGGTCCTACCAGCGCCTGAAGGACGCCGTGGCGCGCGGCGAGGACCACTGACCGGACGAAGCGGAACGGGCCACCCCCGGTGAAGGGGTGGCCCGTTCTCCGTTCCGAGGACTAGTGGACCGCGACCGGCGCCGCCGCCTCGTCGTTGACCCGCTCCAGGCCCGACCGGTTGGACAGCGGGACCTCGCGCAGGAACCACACCAGCGCGAACCCGACGATCGACACCAGGCCGCCGACCAGGAACACCAGGTCGATGGAGCCGGAGAAGCCGTCCAGGAACGGCCGCGCGACCACCGGGTCGAGCTTGGTCAGGAACTCGGTGTTGTTCAGGTCCACGCCCGAGCCGCCGTTCTGCAGCGCGCCCGCGATCTGCGCGTTCTCCGGCTTGGCCAGCGCGGCCACGAAGGCCGGGTCGCCCAGCGAGGTGCGGACCGCGTTGCCGATCTTGTCGCCGACCGTGCTGAACAGGATCGACAGGAACACCGCGGTGCCGACCGTGCCGCCGATCTGCCGGAAGAACGTGGCCGACGACGTCGCCACACCCATGTCCCGCGGCTCGGCGTCGTTCTGGATGGCCACCAGCAGGGTCTGCATGGACAGGCCCAGGCCCGCGCCCATGAAGAACATCATCACCAGCGGCTGCCAGACCGGCGTGTCCGTGCCGATCGTGCCGAACAGGAACAGCGAGGCCGCCATCAGCGCGAACCCGACCACCGGGAACACCTTGTAGCGGCCGGTCTTCGCGGTGATCTGGCCGCTGGTGCCGGCGGCGGTCATGATGCCCAGGGTCAGCGGCAGCATCATCAGGCCGGCCTCGGTGGCCGAGTAGCCCTTCACGATCTGCAGGTACAGCGGCAGCGACACCATGCCGCCGAACATCCCGATGCCCATCACGAAGTTGACGCCGTTGCCCAGCGAGAACGTCTGGCGCTTGAACAGCCGCAGCGGCAGCAGCGCCTCGTCGCCCATCCGCCGCTCGGCGAACACGAACCCGATCAGGCCCAGCACGCCGATGACGTACATGGCGATCGCGGCGCCGGAGTCCCAGCCCCACTCGCGGCCCTGCTCGGCGACGATCAGCAGCGGCACCAGGCCGACGGTGAGCATCAGCGCGCCCACGTAGTCGATGCGGTGGTCGACCCGCTTGTGCGGGATGTTCAGCACCTTCGCCACGACGGCCAGCGCGACCAGCGCGATCGGGACGTTGATCAGGAACACCCAGCGCCAGCCGGCGGTGCCCAGGAACGTCTCCAGACCCGCGAAGAGGCCGCCGACGACCGGGCCCGCGACGCTGGAGATGCCGAACACGGCCATGAAGTAGCCCGCGTACTTGCTGCGGTCACGGGGCGAGGTGATGTCCGCCAGGATCGCCATGGCCAGCGACATCAGACCACCGGCGCCCAGGCCCTGCACCGCGCGGAACGCGGCCAGCTCGTACATCGAGTTCGCGAGGCCCGACAGCAGCGAGCCGACCAGGAACAGCGAGATCGCCGTCAGGTACATCGGCTTGCGGCCGTAGATGTCCGACAGCTTCCCGTACAGCGGCGTCGAGACGGTGGCCGTGATCAGGTAGGACGTGGTCGCCCAGGCCTGGAGGGTCTGGCCGTGCAGCTCGTCCGCGATGGTCTTCATCGCGGTGGCCACGATCATCTGGTCCAGCGCCGCGAGGAAGAGGCCCAGCAGCAGGCCGGACAGGATGGTCAGGATCTGGCGGTGGGTGAGCAGCGCGGCGCCTGGCGGTGTCGCCTCCGCTCGGGTCGTCGTTTCCGACATCAGTTCTTCTCCCCTTCTGAGCGCGGCCCCAGTCCGCTCTCAGCGATGAAATCCGGAAGCGCCTTCTCGTAGTCGCCGACGAAGCGCTCGAAGTGGTCGATGAACGCCGTGAGGTCCGCCTCGGACCAGTCGGCGAGCATGCGGGCGATGGCCCGGTTGCGCAGCGCGCGGCGCTCGTCGAGCAGGCGCTTCCCCGCGTCGGTGACGGCCAGGACGCTGGCGCGGCCGTCGTCCGGGTCCGCCCGGCGTTCGACCCAGCCTTCCTTGACCAGCGTGGCGACCTGGCGGCTGACCGTGGAGGGGTCCGAGAAGACCGCCTCGGCGAGTGCGCTCGACCGGGACGGGCCCATCTGGCTCAGGTTCGCCAGCAGCACGAACGAGGCCTTGTCCATGCCGGTCTTGCTCATGTGGGCGGCCACGCAGGCGTGCATCTTGTTGAGGCGCACCATCGCCGTGCCGATGCGTTCGGCCAGGGCGAGCTGAGTCTCGTCACCCACCGGGGTCACCATGGGACGCTCCGTTTGCTTGCATCATCCAACTAGTTGCTGAGTACAAGCATGAACCCGCGGAAGCCTCTTGGCAAACGAGTTGTCCGGTGACTCGCCTTACATGACTACCGGTCGGTAACATCCCCGCCATGAGCGCTGACTACTCGTTCGTCGCCGACGCGATGAAGCAGGCCGTGCCGTGGGTCAAGACCAGCGGCGTCGAGTTCCCGGAGGTCGCGGGCGACCGGGTGGTGGCCGAGCTGCCCGACGCCGCCGAGACCCACAACCACGTGGGCGGGCCGCACGCGGCGATGATCTTCGGCCTGGGCGAGACCGCGTCCGGCGCGGTCGCGATGGCCGCCTTCGCGCCGCACATGGCCAAGGCGACCCCGCTGGTGGCCCGGTCCGAGATCGCCTACAAGAAGCTGGCGCTGGGCGTGCTGCGCGCCGAGGCCGTGCTGGGTCGCCCGGCGGACGAGGTGGTGGCGGAACTCGACGCGGGCACCCGCCCCGAGTTCCCCGTCAACGTCACCGTGACCAACGCCGAGGGCGTCACGACGGCCGAGATGGTCGTCGTCTGGACCCTCAAGCCCAACCGCTAGTCCACGACGGCCAAGCCCATCGAACGGGCGGTGCCGGCGACGACGCGTTCCGCCGCGTCCAGGTCGGTCGTGTTCAGGTCGGGCAGCTTGCGCTCGGCGATGGCACGGACCTGGGCGCGGGTCAGCGTGCCCGCGCTCTGGTGGCCGGGGCGCTGGGAACCCTTCCCGCCCAGCGCCTTCCGGATCAGGAACGCGGTCGGCGGCGTCTTGAGGCGCAGCTCGAACGACTTGTCGTCGCGAACGGTCACCACCGCCGGGACGACGTCGCCGCGCTGCCCGGCGGTGGCCTCGTCGTAGGCGCGCTTGACGCCGACCAGGTTGACGCCGGTCTGCCCGAGCACCTTGCCCAGGTCCATCATCGAGGCGTTGCCGGCCTCCAGGTTGATCGTGATCTGGTGGGTCTTCTTCGCGGGTGGCATGGCCGGGGACGCTAGGAATTGCCGTAACGGCAGGCTCAAAGCCTTTTTCGGTAGGTTCTGCCGGTGCAGGTGGATCGGCTGGAGATCTCGTACGACCCGCGCACCGTCGAGGAGTCCGCGCGGCGCGCGCTCGACGAGGGCTGCGCCGGCTTCTGGCTGGCCGAGACGAGCCACGACCCGTTCGTCGGCCTGGCCCGGCTGGGCGGGCTGGACGTGGAGCTGGGGACGGCCATCGCGGTGGCGTTCGCCCGCAACCCGATGAGCACCGCCGTGCAGGCCAACGACCTGCAACTGCTCTCCGGCGGGCGGTTCAACCTGGGGCTGGGGTCACAGGTGGAGCCGCACATCACCAAGCGGTTCGGCATGCCTTGGTCGCGGCCGGCGGCGCGGATGCGGGAGTTCGTCCAGGCGCTGCGGGCGATCTGGGCGTGCTGGGAGACCGGTGAGCGGCTGCGGTTCCGGGGCGAGTTCTACACGCACACGTTGATGACACCGTTCTTCGACCCGGGCCCGAACCCGTACGGCCCGCCCCGGGTGTGGCTGGCCGGCGTGGGCGAGTTGATGACCGAGGTGGCCGGCGAGGTCGCGGACGGCTTCCTGTGCCACAACTTCACCACCGAACGCTACTTCCGCGAGGTCACCGTCCCCGCGCTGGAACGCGGTCGCGCTTGTTCCGACCTCCCCCCGCTGGAGATCAGCGCGCCGGCCCTGGTCGCGCACGACGAGGCGGGCGTGATCGAGGTGAAACGCCAGATCGCCTTCTACGGCTCGACTCCCGCGTACCGCAAGGTCCTGGACCTGCACGGCTGGGGTGAGCTGCACGAGGAACTGCACCGAATGTCCCGCCGAGGCCTCTGGGACGACATGACCGCGTCGATCCCGGACGACGTCCTGGACGCCTTCGCCGTGGTCGGCACCCCGGCCGAGACCAAGGCCGAGATGGACCGCCGCTACGGCGACCACGCCACCCGAGTGCTCACGTCCGCGTGAGCCGGTGGTGGAACACCGCCATCTGCGCCCGAACCCGGGCCAGCTGGTGCCGCCGCACCCACCGCCGCCGCCCCACCCGCGCGGCCAGCACGACGAACGGCAACGCCAAGACCGTCGGCACGATCATCCCGACCATCGCCCTCACCTCCACGGTGGCAACGACAGGGTGAACGACGACTGACGCGACCACCCGAAACGCCACTCTGATGGAGCAACGCACACAACCGCACACGGCTAACGAGCCACCGCGCCCACACCGATGAACGTGCGAACAGAACGAGTCGGGAGGGGGCTCCGGGTGGACGAGTCGCAGAACAGCGTCGAACTGGGGTTGTCAGCGGGATTCATCAGCGTGAAGAGCACCCGCACCTGGCGCGGGATCCGCCGACGCCGGTCCGGCCCGTTCGTCATCATCAACCGCGGCAACGGACTCGCCCTCGACAACGGCGTCCAAGAGCACAACGGCGCCGAACCGATCATGTGGCGCCCGCACGGCTTCGAGCCCCAGCAGTGGGTCTTCATCCGCACACCGCACTGGGGTGAGTACGTCATCTGCTCCGTCGGGAACAAGCTCGCACTCGACGCGCGCACGACGTCCGACCTCTCCAGGACGCCCTGCATGTGGGCCAGACACGCCGAACCGCACCAGCGGTGGCGGTTCCGCCGGACCGAAGACGGACACGGGTACACCATCGCGTCCGTGCTCACCGGCCACGTCCTGGACTTTCCGGAGGGTTCTGGTTCCCGCGCCGTGCCCCACCTGTACGAGCGCCACGGCGACCTGCGGCAGCAGTTCCTGATCACGAGCTTGACGGCCGGCGGGTTCGCCGAGGGCGGCTGAGGGTCGCCGGGAACGGCGAAGGCCCGGACCGGCGAGCCGGTCCGGGCCTTCGATCTCGCGAGCCGCCTGTCGGAATCGAACCGACGACCTGCTCATTACGAGAGCGCTTGTCATGACCAACATGTGCATTGACCTGCGGCTTCACTAGTCACCGACTGCGCCGGAAGTGGCTCCATGGGGCATGTTCGGCATGGTTTGGCTCCACCGATGGCTCCACGTGGAGCCGCCCAAAAAGATCTTCAAGACTACCGCCGTCCCGGGCGTGTCGCGGTGCCCAAGGCCGCGATGCGGCGGCGCTGCCGCACGGACCCGATCTCATCGGCCGCCGACCCCGCCACCACGACGTGGCGGTGCGCTTCTTCTCGCTCGCCCTGACGAAGCAGCGCGGTAGCAAGATCAACCCGCAGCGACGTAGCAGCCCTGATGAACGAGGGATCAAGTTCATCCAGCGCTTTTGTCAGCGTCTCCACTGCCCCCGGTTCACCCAATCTCGCGAGCGCGTGACCGCGCCACCGCGCGAGATGTGTCGGGTCGAGCGCGACGAACGGCCCTTCGTGGTCCGGTTCCCCTTCGGGCAACGCGGCCGACGCGGTATCGAATGCCTTGAGGCTCGCGGAGCGATCACCTTTCACGGCGTACGCCTCTCCGAGTGCCGCCGACAGCCACGCGAAAAGCACCGGAGAGACGACCCGTCGGTACTGATCCGCCAACGGCTCTAGCAGCGCGACAGCCTCATCCGGTTCGCCAGCGTCAAGCAACACGAACGCCTGTTCCGCGAGCGTGTGCCCCAAGAACGCAGGGTCATGACATTCGTGCGCAGCGATCTTCCCACGCTCGTAGTGACCCCAAGCCTCTACCTGATTGCCCATGTCGAGCGCCTGCCACCCGGCCAGGGTGCACAGTTCGGATTGCAGAGCGGCGAGCGCCGAACGGACCGCAGGCGTCAAGCTGAACGACCGGAGGCGGTCAACTTGCGTGATCTTCACCAAGACCTCGTCGTGCGCCACGATCGCACCCAATTGCCGATCCAACCGGCGCACGTAGTCAAGTTGCCCACGTAGCAGGCTGACCACACCAAGATCGACCCGACCGGAGATGTTCAGCATCGTCCGGAGATCAGTCGCCGATTCGGCCGATCGAGCGTCCGCGTCGGGTGCACTCAACAATTCATCGATCGACAGCCCGAAGATCCGTTCCAGAAGTCGCGCCGTCGCCGGACGGACGGGTCCGAGGGGTCGACCATCCGACTGCCGCCCGGCGGCCAACCGCCGTAGGTGCCGGAGGCTCAACGTGCCGGCCTCACCGTGGTCCCGCGCGAAGTTCTCCGCGTACTCGACGAACTCCTCGAAGGTCATCTGCCGACTGCGGATCTCAGCTTCGAGCACGGTCCGAGCACGCTTCCCGCCGGCCCAGTTGCTCACATTGCACCTCCGCCATGTCGTGGCCGCCTTGGGGCCACCAGATGGCCGCCACGCGGCCTCCCACATCGGACCCGCTGAGAACACGCTGATTTCAGTATGACATGAGCGCACGAGACCCCCGGCGGCGCTGACCTTCGCCTCCTCAGGAAGCGCCGCCGGGCCCCAAACGCGAATCAAATGAAGGGCGGAAACTCCGCATGTCTGTGCACACGCCCGAGTCGCTGTGCATCTGCGGTCCGAACACTGTCGTCGTTCTGCTATTGCTCATCGCGGTCACTCTGGCGTATGGCGAGCTTTCGACTCGTTTTGCATTACGCCGCGTGCAGACGTCGGATCGGGCGCGTCACCGCGCACTCGGCTTTGACCGGTCGCCTACCACCATTGAAAGAGCTGAACCGAGCACCGGACAGAGCGACAGATTGCCATGACCGCATTGATCGTTGTCACGTCTGCCGTTTGCCTAGCAGAGTGGATTTACATAATCGGCGATATCGAGGACTGGTGGGGCCGATGGAGCTTTTGGCGGCTATGCCGGTCGTCCCGCAAACGAGGATACCCATGATCGATCAGCACCGACTGGAACTGGCTTCACAAGTATCCAAGGTTGTTGACGCTGGACGGCGTCTTGTTGAGCGCATGTTGGACGAGGCCGCCGACTACCCGACCACAGAGCACAGCGGCACGTTCGAGCAATGCGTTTCCGCCTTCGCCGCGCTCGCACAATCGGTTGCAAACAACCTGGATGGCTGGACCGACGAACCGGAAGCAGTTTCCGTGTTCGTTGTGGATGCCGCCGACACTGAGTCGACGGAAAACTCTGCCGATCAGACTCGCTCACGCACCTGGGAATCTCAAGGCGACATGCGTGAGCGTCCAAAAGCCCAAGCCGGGTAGCGCACTCCCGGCCGACGGAAGGAGGGAACTACACGACTGGTCGCGAGCACCAAGGATCTTCGCCTCAGCAGCCCTACCACCCTTGCACACAAGGCGCTGGTGGGGCTGCCTGACGTTTACCAAAGAGATCTTCGCAATGAGTTTAGGGCACGAATGTACACCCATAAGAACGAAGCAAGGCCGTGGACGGACGACGAAATACGCGAAGGCTTCGCGCTTGGCATAGCCGACGAGCGGTTTGGCGCGTTCACCCGCGAACTACGTGAATGGTGGGAGCGGAAAGCCAAGTCGGCGACCCACACGGTTCCTCGGGCGGCTGGACAACTAGGTGTCACCGTGACACAGATGCGAAATGCCCTTCAATTGTCCGGGGCGAAAATCGGACCCAGCGTCAAGTCGCCCACTTACTGCAGTGAGCACGGCCCGATGGAAGAGCCCACAATCCGGGACAAACTGTGCAACCACTGCGAAGGATGCGAGGTAAGGACTTCGGCAGCGCTGCTTCTACTCCATTCATACAAGCACGGTGCCACGCTTGCTGTGCTTTCGGCGCGACACGGTGTTGCGGAGGCCACCGTCAGGAAAGCGCTGATTGAAGTTGGAGCAAAGATCAACCCGCCCGGCCACCGGTCCAAGCGGAGGGCGTCAGGAACGATTAGGACGAAAGGAATCCGGCTACGGCTTGGCTCTCTACTCCTGCTTGCAAGATTGAATGCAGACCTTACCGGGGACGAAGTAGGCCGCCGCGCCGGCATCAGCCAGTCGAAAGTGTCGAAGCTTGAGAATGGCAATATCGAACCCAAGCTTGCAGACGTCATCAACTTCGCAGATGCGTGCGAAGTGCCCGACGCCGTACGCCGAGAAATGGTCAGGCTGATCAACGCCGTCCACTCTCTCAAGTCTGTGGCCACATCGTGACAGCAGAGCACTGCGGTGGTCGCGTTGCTCGCGACCACCGCAGGCCGGTTCGCCCCCGGTTGTGACGGGACTGCCGTCTTGCCGTCACAGCGGCATGTATGTGCAGGTCAGCAGCCCTTCCTTAGCGTCTCGGCTGCTGTGACGGTGAGACAGCAGGGTCCGGGCGTTGTGACAGTGCGCTGATCATGGTCCGTCAGTCCGCTGACCGATCCGCGAGCGCCAGCAACTCCGCGATGACGTACCCGCGTACTTGGCGCACGCCGTGCTCTGTGGAGATCCGCTCTCGCACCGATCGGCAGCCCAGTTCGCTCATCTGCCTGCCGAACCACACAGGGTCAGCGCCCAGTGCTTCGATCAACTCCGAGTTCGGCACGAACTCCCGATCCGAGTCATTCGCACTCAAGTACTCGATCACCGACGCCAGCGGCTCCGGCAGATCACGCTGAGCCTCCATTCGAGGCTCAGCCGATGCCGCTCCCGCACCCGAACCAATCGCGCGAGCCGCTACCGCGTGGTCGAGTTCGGCGGGGACATCGTGTCCGGCCGCCTGCCCCGTCAACGTTCCCTCAACCTCCCGAAGCGCCCGTCCGCGCTCGCAGATGGTTCGCCAATCGTCGTTGGGCATGTAGTCGGTCCGCACGGTGATCGCGAGAACGTCCGCGCCGGCGTCCGTGTCGCCATCCGGCCTGAGGATGCCGACGCCCTTGTGAGAAGGCAGGAGCCTGCTCGCGTCGTGCCCGCGCGTGTTCATCTGCTCCCCCAGCACGATGTTCGAGTCACGCCAGTCCATGACCCGCAGCGCGAACCGCGAGCCGAGTACCGCGCGCAGGCCGGACGGGATCGTCTTCGAGTCCGGTCGCTGCGTGGCGAGCACGAGCACAACCCCTGCCGCTGGCCCCTTCTTGGCGAGCCACGTCAGCAACTCACCCACGTACTCTCCGGCGGTGAGCTTCTTTCCTTGCACCTCAAGGGAAGTACGGTCCTCCAAAGGCACTTGAACCTCATCGATGATGATCGGCGTGATCGGCATACGGAGCGCGGGGTCCCGCGACATGGCAGGAGTGACCTTGGACTCCGGACACACCCGGTCGTCCAACTCGCGCATCCGCCGGTACCGGTCCTGAACCTCTGCGATCAACTCGACCAGCCAGCCGATGAGCGTCAGCACGTCGTCAGACTCGTCACCGGACAGGAACCGGTGCGCGACGAGCGCCGCCGCGTCCCAGTCCTTGCCGGCCTTGAAGTCCGCCACGTATAGCCGCGTGTGCGGGTCCAAGATCAGGCCCGCGGTTGCCAGCCGTGCCGTAAAAGTCTTGCCCTGCCTAGGAATCGCACCGATGAGCAACGACGTCCACACGAGCGGGACATGGATGCGCCGGTTGCGCGCGTCCCGTCCGAACGGGACCGGACGCCAAGCGTCCCACCGCTCCGCCGCGAGCAACGGCGTGCGCTGAGGGGGTGTCGCGTACGGGTCGGAGTCGGCAACCCACATGGCGACCCGTCCGGCATGGCCGCCGTTCCCGCGCACCCGCTCCACGATGAGCTGAACCTCATCCACCGCGAGCGCCGACGCCAACGCATCCCTGTTCTTGACGACGTCCGCCGCCTTGCGCGTCGCGGGCAGATCGACGGTGATCGCCCACCCATCGCCCTGCCGCGTAGGTCGTTCGACCAGCCGAAGCGTCTCGTCCTTCCCGATGAGCTTCGCGTCCCGGAAGGCGTCGACCAGAACTTGCGGGTCCATGGTCCACGTCAGCGATCGCGGTCCGGACAACACCGCCTTGCGGCCCGGCGACCCGTCCCGCCGCCGGCCGAGCACGCCGAGCACGAGCACGGCCAGGCCGCCGACCACCCACCACGTGATCGACCCGTAGAGCAGCCAGGCGACCAGAAGCGCACTGGCGAACGCGGCGACGACCGCACCCGTGACCTTCCACCTGAAGATCGTCAGTTCACGGATCTCGGTGAACTTGTCCGCGAGCTTGTCCGACGACACGGCGGCCTCCCGGTAGTCCCGGACGGTCACCCACTTCCGCCACCACCGGAACGCCGCGAGCACCCCACGTGCTGCGGCTCGCAACAACCGCCTAGGCAGTAGCAGCAGCCATGCCACACCATCCCGCACCGCCTGCCGCGCGTGCGGTCCGCTCTTGAGAGCCAGCGGCACGCGAGGCGAGTGCCGCCACCACCGGCCAGCCCGCACGCGCCACCGTTCACGGGCTGGCGTCGCCGTCGCGGTGACGCCCTGGCCGTTCTCGTCAACGAGTTCACCGTCGTACACCGGACCAACCGGCACCATGTCCCCGTTCACGGCATTCCCGTTCACCGCCTCGCCGTTCATGGCGACACCTCCCGAGCGAGCGCGGTAGCGAGGCGCGGCGATAGCCCGCGTGAACATCCGGTGGCTTGGCGGACCCACGCCGGCGTGATCTCGACCTCCGGGTTCCAGGCCGCGCGCGCCGCATCCAGGTAGTCCGCGAACAGCTTCCGGCCTGGCCTGCGTGGCCTTGGCGCTGCGGGCTGAACCGCGTCGGCGCCAGCGGGCTGCGGGACTCCACCAGCCTCCGTGAACGCCTCCGCAACTGCCGCCGTGAGCTTGTCCCGCAGGTCTGTCACCGCTTCGGCGGCCGTGAACACCACCAGCGGCGGAACCGAGTGCAACACCACCCCGGCCACGGACCCCGCCACCCACGACGACCACGTGTTCATGACGTACGTAGCTGCGAACGTGAACCACTTCGCGCGTCGGACCCACGGCCCGGTCCTGACGCGGTACCGCGCTGTGATCTGTTCCGCGCGGAGGATGGACAGCAACACGAGCGAGACCATCGGGTCGACCAGCCACGCGGCGAGCCACGCGAGCGACCACGGCGCGCTGCCCCCGGCCGCGAACGCTTGGACGTTGGTCATCGTGAACGCCAGTCCGAGCACGATGCCGCCCCAACACAGACGGTCGACCTGAACGCGGACCTGTTCGACCCGAAGCGCCACGACGTCCGGGTGCGAGCGCAGTGCACGGACAGCCGCAGCCTGCGCTGCTTCCTGGGCAAGAGCCTCGACCCCTGGGCGGGGTGCCCGCGCGAACGCGGACACCCCTTCCACGGACTTGATCACGCGGTTCATCGCCGACCACCGCGCCGATCCCTGCGCGTGGTTCCGCCGCCGTCCGCGACGATGGTCAGGGCACGAACCACGGTGTGCGCCGTGAACAGCGCGGGCAACCCGAGCACCGCCACGACCAGCGGAGTGTTGTGGGCAGCGTGTGTGATCACGACCCACTGAACTCCGACGATCACGCTGCCCACGACGAGTACCCGGCCGATGAGCGACGCGGCCCGGGCACCAGCTCGCGCTGCGTCGGCTGCGGCCCTGGCCTTGCGGACGCTCGCCCGCCAGACCATGAACACCCCGAGCACAACCCCGAGGGCTGCGAGCAACATCGTCGGTGTCACGGTGAGCACAGCGGTCTCCATCACCGGTCACCGCCTTCCGTCTCGTCACGTCGGGCGAGCCAGAGGGGGTAGACCGCACGGCGGTCGTCCTCGTTCAGCGCGCCCCACACGCCCAGGCCGTCCGCACCGGACGTCCGGAACTCCAGTTCCAAGCAGGCGTCCCGCACCGGGCACTTGCCGCAGATCTGGGCGGCCAACTCCCGGTCAGCCACCGCGTCACCCGTGAAGTTCGGTTCCTGTCCGGCGGACCGTTCCGCCATGCAGGCACCGTCGCGGGTCACCAACTCCCACAGCACGTCGTCCGGCACCGGAGCGAACCGGTCCAGCCGCGACGCGATGCCCTCGAAGTACTCGTCGGGGTTCACGGGCTCGTTCACCACGCACCCCCGACGAGCCGGTTCAGGCCGCGAACGCTGCGCTCGTCGGCCGGAACACCCGCGTCCACGACACCGCCCGACTCGGCGGCCTCCTCGATCAGCTGGTGGAGCGCGGCGGACGGGATGGCGTAGCGCGTCCGGATGCGGACCGCCGGGAACCCGTCCTCACGAAGTGCCCGGTACAGCGTGGACGGATCGACGCGAAGCAACCGGGCAGCCTCGTGGACCGTGTAGAACGCCGGCCGCCCGGCGTCAGGCATGGGTGTACCCATCGTGGAAATCCCTTGGCTTTGATTCGCCAAAATAGGCGGAATTACACGCCTATTTCAGCGGTCGCGATTGCGTGAGAGGTCGAATCGGTGGGCGCGGCGTACCAATCGCCGCGCAATATCAGCGGATCGCGCTAATCTCGACCGCGAGGCGGAGCGCGGAGGAATACGTGGCAGAGGATTGGTCTGCGGTCGGCAAGGCCATCAAGGCGCGGTCGCGCGAGCTTGGCTTGCGACAGCGAGAGCTTGCCGAACGGTCGAAGATCTCGCAGGCCATCGTCCGCGAACTGGAGAACCACACCGTCGAACGCCGCCGCAGCCGCCGCACGCTCGAAGCGCTGTCGGTCGCGCTGGAGTGGCACCCAGGGCACCTGTCGGCTGTGCTGCGCGGTGAGACGCCGTTGCGGCCCGGGGAGACCGGAGACCCCACCGACGAGATCCTGTCGCGTCTGGAGAGCATCCAGGACCACTTGCAGGACATCACCGAGCGGCTCGACACGATGAGCAGCCGCCTTGAGGCCGTAGCCGCCCGCACCGACGAGCAACACCGGTAGGGCTGCTGTGGTCGGGGGGACGCACAGCACCGGGGCCGTGGTCGTCGCGCCGTTTCGCTTGCCGCTCATGCCTACAAGAAACGGCATTTCCGCAGCGATCCACAGATGGCGCAGGTTAATCCGCGGTTCGTTAACCCGAGATAACCCCGCTGGTAAACCCGGTTATTCGGATGGTGCGCATTGACCACTCCGACCAAGCTTCAGGCGGTCCGAAAGCTGCTCGGCTACTCCGCCGACGCAGTGATGACCATGCTCATCAAACGTGCGGACATGCTCGGGGAACCGATCATGACGCGAGCCAGCCTCAAGACGAAGCTGTCGCGGTGGGAGAACGGACACGAGCCAGTCAGCAGCCCCACTTACCGGCGGCTGTTCCGTGACATCTACGGGCGCACGAACGAAGAACTAGGGTTCCCGCCCGAGGTGGAAGACGACGAGGCGAGCGAACTCCGCTCGCGCCTCGCGTCAGCGCGCCAAGTAGACAGCGCCACCGTTGAGATCTTCCGCAGACAGGTTGATCACGCTCGTCACGTCGACCGCAGATTCGGCGGGATCACTCTGCTCGACCAGCTCCGCAGCCAGATCGAACAAGTGGGCAACCTTCTCCAGTACGGCACCGGTCGAGGGCACCGTGAGGAACTGGCGAGCGTCCTCGTCGAGGCATCCACGCTGGCGGGTTGGGAATCACTCGACCGGAACGCGATCAACCAGGCGTGGGAGCACTACCAGCGCGCGAAGGCCGCCGCTCGCGAGGCAGGATCGGTGGGGCTGTTGGCGCACGCGACGGCTGAACAGGCGTTCGTGTTGATCGACGTCGGAGAGACCGCGTCCGCGCTCGACCAGCTCGCGGGGGCTCGCGCTCTGGCGGACGACGTTGTAACGCCGCTGCTACGGGCGTGGCTCGCTGCGGCGCACGGAGAGGGCTACGCCGCCGCCGGCCAGCGGGACAACGCCGTCCAAGCCTTCGACGAAGCGGACGCGCTCCTACCGGCCGACCCGGTGGACCCGCTCTTGCCGTTCGTGTTTCTCGGCGGCAGCCATCTCGCCCGCTGGCGCGGAAACGCGCTCGCCCGACTCGGCGACCCGGAAGCAGTCGATCACCTGACGCGCGCTCTACCGCGCCTGCCGCCTGAATTCATCCGCGCGCGAGTCGGCATGTTGGTCGATCTCGCTTTCGCGCACGCCGCCGCCGGCGAACGGGACGCTGCACAATCGTACGCACGCGAAGCGAAACGGCTTGGTCAACAGATCAGGTCCGACCGCCACTTGCGCCGACTCGCCCAGCTCACGTTTCCAGCGGGCAAGTCACGAACGGCGTGAATTCAGGTAGTAGAGCAACGACACGAGCGTGCCCGAACCCAACAATTGCTGCCGCTGCGCCAACTCATTGACCTTGCTAAGCGGAACCCACTCGACGCGGCCGGCTTCTTCGGTGTCGGTTGGCTCGCCGATCAACTCGGCGTCACGCCACAAATAGACGTCGACCTGCGCGGTGACCTGACCGGGAAGCGGTTCGAAGCTGAGCAGATGCTCTGGCTCTCCGATCGGTTTCCAGCCGCTCTCTTCGGCGGCCTCTCGCGCGGCCGTTGCGGCGGCATCCTCACCGTCGTCAACCATGCCACCGAGAAGTTCGTACCCCCATTGGTCGGTGGGGAAGCGGTAGCGCCAGAGCATGAGCACTTCGTCCCGGTCGTTCACGACCAGAGCTATTGCGATTCTGGCCAGGTGGACAACGTGGTACTCCCAACGCTCACCGTTGGGTGCCTGGACGTCGGCAAGGCCTACTTTGACCCACCGGTTGTCGTAGATCAGCCGCTCGCCGAACTTCTTCCACGCTCCGCGTTCTTCGTCGGTCACGCACGCGAGCCTACGAGATGCGCGCGGCTGGGCGAGAGGTGGCCGCCGTATCGTGATCTACTTCCTTCGGCTGTCCAGACCCACGACTTCGGCAAGAGGTTGCGCCGTAGTCGTTGTCGGGTCGATTACCACCGCACGCTTTCCACGGCGGACATCGACCAGTCCGGCGGAACGAAGTTCGGCAACAGCGCGTTGGGCCGTCCCGAAAGAGACACCATAGCGTTCCGCCAACGTGGCCACGGTCGGCAATTGATCCCCTGCCTGCCAAGCGCCACACGCAATCGCCCCTCGGAGGTCAGCCGCAATCTTGAGGTACGGGCTGTTGGGATCGACTGCGGACAATTGCGGCACAGGCTTCGCTGCATCGAGATCGATCGGTGGAGTCGGCATGGACGACGCCAAGACTTGAACGGCGCGCTGATCCGCGTCCAGTCGGAAACTGCTGTAGTACTTCAGCGTCGTAACACCGCCGCCACTGTGGCCGACTCGACCGGCAACCGTTCGAAGGTCAACGCCATGGGAGATCAGTTCTGTGATGTTGTAATGGCGCATCTCATGGAGATGCATATCCCAACCAAGGCGTGCACAAAGACGCTCGAATCGCTGGCTCACGGTGTCCGGCTTTCGATACGTCTTACCGTCCGGGTCCGCCGCAAAGATAAAGGAATCATCAGACATGTCGTTTCGTCCGGCGCGCTCCGCGCAGTACGAGCGGTACCAGATCAGGAGTTGCACAGTCATGTCATCCAGCGACAGTTTGCGCTCTTGGTGAGTCTTGACGTCCTTCTCCCAAGTCCGCGACCCTCGCTGACGGATGTTGCGCTTTACGTGCAACAATTTGGAATCTGGGTCGAAGTCTCGCCAGCGGAAGGCGCACGTCTCGCCGCGCCGGGAGCCCGCAATGGTCTTGGTCCAGATGAACATTCCCCAGTCGAGGTCGCACCACGACTCCATCAGAATCGCGGCAGCCTGCGTCGGGGTAGGCGCTTGAGGGTTGGGCTTCGGCGCGGGTTGTGACCTCCGCCTTGTCGAACGGGTTGCTTCCTACCCATTCCCAGCGGAAAGCGCGCTTGCCCGCTCCCTTGAGGATGGACTGAATCTTGCGGATAGACGCATCGGCTAGGCCGCTGCACGTGTGCTCGCGGCACCGGTGGTCGCATTCGTGCGGGCGGGTGGTCCGGCACTTCTTAGACCGCTTGCCGTCGCAGTGGTCACGGCAACGCCGGAGTTCCCTGTAAAACGAGTCTTGAAGCTCACCGGTCACCTTGGCGAGCGGCTTGGAGCCGATCAACGGCCGGATGTGGTTCGCGGCCAAGGACCGGTAATCGTTTTTCGTCTGCTCTTCAACGTCCAACTCGTCGAAGTGCCGATCAAGGAGTTGGTCCACCGTCGCCTTGGTGCGCGTGCTGCGACGATCGTCCACCTGGGCGAGGAAGCGGGTCCGGATCTTCTCCGCCTGCTTCACTGCCTTGGGCCCCGCCGGGACCGTCTCGGTGAGGTACACCCGCTTGCCCGTGAGGGGGTCGAGACCGGAGTACACGCGGACCCTCAGCGCCCCGCTGGGGAGCGTCTCGATCTCGCCGCGTTGGGTGCGTGAGTCCGCCGACTTGGTCGCCATGGAGACGACGATAACCCCGGATGGCTCCACGACTAGCTCCACGAAGGAGCCGTCCCGGAGCCATCCGGGGTGTCTCACCTGCGAGCCGCCTGTCGGAATCGAACCGACGACCTGCTCATTACGAGTGAGCCGCTCTGGCCGACTGAGCTAAGGCGGCGAGACGCGACAACTATAGCCCAGGCATGGAGCGTCACCCACCAGGGGGTGCGGTCGTTAGCCCGTACGTGACGCCGCTCACGCGTGCGCCGCAGCCGACGCCGTAGTCGTGGGAGGTACCGCACAGATGCGCCTGTTGGCCCTGCCTGCCGCCGCCGTGCTGGTCGCGCTGTGCGCCGCTCCCGCGTTGGCCCAGCCCACGACGACCCCCGTCCCCGGGCCGCGCGACCCGAACCAGCCGCCGGTGTCGTCCGGTCCGCCGGTCACCGCGCACGCGGTGGGGGACGCGGGCACGGGCCTCGCGGTGGTGCGGTTGGCGCCGGACTCGGTGCCGACGAACACGATACTGCCGGGGTTCGGCGAGCAGTTGCCCAAGCAGTCGGCGGCGGAGATCGGGGTCGGGCTGGCCAGCGCGCAGGCCAACACCGAGGCGTTCCTGTCCTACGAACGTGCCGTCGCGCAGGCGTCGCCGCTCGGGTTCGCCGTGCAGGGACGTGCCCCGCAGACGCCCGGCACGCTCGTGCAGACCGCGTCCCCGGACAACGCCGCACCGGTCACCGGCGGCCTCAACCCGCCCCAGACCCCGCTGGACACCCTGCTCAAGGTCGGCCTCCTCAACGGCAGCGCCCACGCCCGCTGGCACGACGAGCTGGGCCCGTGCGTGTCGCCGCTGGCCGACGCCAAGACGTCGGTCGCGAGCCTGTCCGTGCTCAACGCCATCCCGACCCTGCCCGGGTCGACCGACCTGACCGGCATGCTCACCCAGGACACGCCCAAGCTCGACGCGGCCGGCAAGCAGGCGCTGATCGACGGTCTCAAGGGTCTCGGCGCGCCGCTCAGCCAACTCGGCGGCCTGCTGTCCGGCTCGCCCGACACCGGCGCGAACGGCTCCCTGCTCAGCCTCCCCGACACGCTCAGCGCCCACTCCACCGTCGAGCTGGTCGACCTGCCGGGCAGCGCGAACAAGGCCGTGAAGTCGACGTCCACCCTCCAGGCGGCGAGCGTCCGGCTGCTCGCGGGCACGCCGATGGAGGTGCGCATCGACGTGGTCAGCCAGCCGACGCTGACCGCCCTGTCCACCGGCGACGCGGCCACGTCCAAGATCACCTACGCCGCTCCGGTGCTCCGCGTGTCCCAGGGCGGGAAGGAACTCGGCGTCCTCGACGCCGCCAACCCGAAGCTCGACGTGCCGATCGGACTGCCGGTCGCGGGCAACCTGCCGGTCGTCGGCGCGCTGGGTGAGCGCAAGCTCGACATCGGCGTGCTGCGGCTGCAGATCGCGCAGCTCAACGAGAAGTCGATGGTCCTCGACGGCCCGCTCCAGCAAGGCGGCCCCGTGATCAAGGGGTTCATGCTCGGGGCGACTGCGCGGCTGCTCGACCTCCAGCTGTTGCCGACCGATGCCCTCGGGCTGCCGAACCTGCCGTCGGCGTTGGCACAGGTGTCCCTGGGCGAGCAGATCGTCCGCGCAGCCGCCCCGAACGGCGGCGTCGTGTGCGCACCGGCCCGGACCCCGCCCGGTGGTGGCGGCCAGCCGTCGCCGCCGAAGCACACGGGCAGCCAGCCGCTGGCCTACACGAACGCCGCTTACAAGACGATCCCGATCTTCTGGACCGGAACCGCGCTACTCTTGGCGGGCGTGATCGTCGTGGCGGCGATCCCGCCGGTCCGCCCCCGCCTCCGGCACGCCACCCCATCGAGTGACATGCCGGATCCGGAACCAACCGACGACTCCCGCGTCCCGTAAAAGGAAGGGGAGGGGCGGGCGGCTGCGGCCGGCGGATTCCGGCTGCGGGTTGGGGCCGGCGGATTCCGGCTGCGGGTTCGGACCGGCGGGTCCCGGCGCGGCGGTCTCAGAGCCCGATGGCCCGCCCGACCAACAGGAAGCCGAGGTCGTGGTCGCGGGGATTGTCCTTGCGGGGGGCCAGTTTTTCGGCGGACGCGATCGCGAGGTCGCGGAACAGCGGGTCGCCGGTGTCCACGTGGGCCAGCCACAGCAGGCCCGGCCAGAAGCCGCCGACCCAGCCGCCGTCGTCGACGTAGGTCCAGCGCTCGAACTTGGTCTCCTCGGGGAACGACGTCACGCGCGGGGCGACGGAGCGGAGTTTCGCCACGGCGTAGTCGAGGGCGGCGCGGAACCGGGTGAGCGGATCTTGCGCGGAGTCGGTGGAAGGGGCGGCGGGGTCGGCAGGGTTGGCCGAGGCGGGCGCGAGGTCGGCGGCGGCGGGAGTTGCCAGAGCGGGGGCGGCGGCTAGCGCGGGGGTCGAAGTGAGCAGGGTTCGGCGGGTCAGTTTCACGGCACCATCCATCGGGCGTCGAGTGCGAGTCGAGGCCCGTCGCGGCGGCGAAACGACGAGTGTCCCCGATCGTGGCAGCGGACGGTGGCGGTGCGGAAGGCCGACCGCGGATCCCGGTCGTGGCGGCGTACCGGGAAACCAGGAACCCGCTGGTCAGCCGCGGTGGAGGGTGGTGAGCATGGCTTCCACGGCGATGCGGGGCTTCACGTTCAGCTCCAGCGCCTCCCGGCACGCCAGCACGGCCTCCAACCGGCGCAGGGTCGACTCGCGGGACCACATCCGGGCGGCCTCGCGCGCGTCCTCGGCCCGGTCCGGGTGGTTCAGCACCGCCTGCGCGCCGGTCGCCGTCACGAGCACGTCCCGGTAGAACCCGGCCAGGTCCACCAATGCCTGGTCCAGCGAGTCGCGCTGGGTCCGGGTCGCACGGGACTTCTGGCGCTTCTCCAAGTCCTTCAACGCACCCTTGGCGCCCCGGGTCGCCGCGGCCGTGCCCTTGCCGGTGCCGCCCGCGCCCATCGCGGTCTCCAGCGCCTGCCGCTCGGCCTCGTCGCGCGCCTCGTTCGCGGTCAACGCGTCCGCCTCGGCCGCCTGCACCAGGCTGTCCGCGCAGGTGAAGATGTCCGCCGGCCGCTTCAGCCCCAGGGGTATCCGTAGCACCGACTCGCGCCGCGCCCGCACCGCCTCGTCCGAAGCCAGCCGCCGCGCCCGGTCGACGTGACCGCCGGACACCGACGCCGCCCACGAAGCCCGGTCCGCCGGCACCCCCTCCTCGCGCAACGCCTCGGCGATCGCGTCCAACCGGGGCGTCCCCAACGGCACGATGCGGCACCGCGACCGGATGGTCACCGACACGTCGTCGGGGTGGTCGGACGGCGCGCACAGGAGGAACACGGTCCGGTCTGGCGGCTCCTCCACCGCCTTGAGCAGCGCGTTCGCCGCACCCTCGGTCAACCGGTCCGCGTCGGCGATGATCACCACCTGCCACCGCCCGGACGTCGGCCGCCGCGCCGACACCTGGACCAGCGACCGCATCTCGGCCACGGAGATCGACAACCCCTCGGGCGCGACCACGCGGACGTCGGCGTGCGTGCCCGCCAGGGTCGTGTGGCAACCGGGGCACTCGCCGCACCCCGGCCGGTCACCGACCACGGTGCACTGAAGGGCGGCGGCGAACGCGCGGGCCGTCACCGAGCGGCCCGAGCCGGGCGGGCCGGTGAACAGCCAGGCGTGGGTCATGGCGCCGGGCGCGGGCGTGCCACCGGCGACGATGGACGCGGCGGCCTCCGCGGCGGCGCTCAGGACGGCGACCGCGTCGGGCTGGCCGACGACCTCGCTCCACACACCCTTCACGAGGAGAAAACCTACCCAGCCGTCACGACGACTCGACCACCGGCCGCGCGGACGACCGGGTCACCAGCGGCACCACGACGGCGCGCACGCGGGCGGCCACCTCCTCCGCGGAACCGTCGGCGTCCACCACCACGTACCGCTCGGGGTCGGCCGACGCCATCTCGGTCAGCAGCCGCTGCACCCGCCAGTGGTCCTCCACCAGGCCCTTCTCCGGCGGCGCGGTCGGGGTCCGGTCCAGCAGCACGGTCACGTCCGGCCGCAGCCGCCCGGTGGCCCAGTCGACCAGGCCCTCCAGTTCGCTGGGCTCGACGCTGCCGACCGCGCTGAAGTGCGCGAGCGGGCTGTCCACGTACCGCTCCATCACCACCACCGCGCCCTCGTCGAGCGCGGGCCGCACCTCGCGTTCCACGACGTCGGCGCGCACGGCCGCGGCGACCAGGGCGTGTGCCCGGACCCCGGCGAGGTCGGCGGTGGACAGCAGGTTGCGCAGCCGCTGCTCGTCCAGGTCCGGGTCGGAGGCGAGCAGCACCTCCCGGCCCTCGGCGCGCAGCGCGTCCGCGAGCAGCCTGGCCTGGGTGGCGGTGTCGGCCCGGCGCTCGCCCTCGACCGCGATGAGCAGCCCACCGGTCCGCCGGCGCCGGCCACGCAACGCCGCGATCAGGTCGGACAGGATCGGCTCGGCGCGCCGGTCGTCCATCTGCCGGTAGGCGATGAGCCCGAGCAGGATCGCGATGAGCGCCGCGCCGAACAGCACCGGGCGGGTGGCGTCGACCTGCATGGGGTGCCCGAACACGGTCACCGTGCGCCGCTGGATCAGGCTGACCACGAGCGGCGCGGCGCCGGAGGCCACGAACAGCACGACCTTGAGCAGGGACTGGATCAGCGCGACGGTCCGGCCGCGCATGGCGTCCTCGACCTTCGAGCCGACGATCGTCAGACCGGTCAGGAACGCCATGCCGGCGCAGCCGCCGACCAGGGCTACCGCGATCAGCGCGACCCACAGGTGCGGCGCGATGGCGACGATGAGCAGGCTCGCGCCGGCCAGCACGATGGTGACGCCGAACAGCCGGTCGTAGGTGAGCCTGCGGGCGGCGCGGGGCGCGACCGCCATGCCGACCGCGAGACCGGCGAACACCGCCACGAACAGCAGGCCGAACGTCGAGTCGCCGCCGAGCAGCGAGTTGGCGTAGAGCTTGGCCGTGCCGATCACCGCGCCGGCCGCCGCGAACGCGCCGATCATGCCGATGACCAGGCCGCGGACCAGCGGGGTGCGGCCGGCGAAGTGGAGCCCGTCGCGCAGCATCGCGAAGAAGCCCTCGCGCTCGCCCTTGACCGGCTTGACCCGGGCGATCCGGCCGGACAGCTCCGGGATGCGCACCGCGACCAGGATCGCCGAGGTCACGTAGAGCGCGCCGTTGACCATGACGGCGATGGTCGCGATGCGGAACTCGATGTCGGTGTTCTGCAGGTGCAGGTAGCCGGGGATGCCGGAGATCAGCGAGTACAGGCCAGCGCCGCTGATGACCGAGATGCCGTAGGTCATGACCAGGCCGAGCTGGTTCGCGGTCTCCACCTGGTCGGGGCGGCGCAGCAGGTTCGGCACGGCCGAGTCCTTGGCCGGGATCCACAGCATCGCGCAGCAGCCGACCAGGAAGTTCGCGATGAACAGCCACCAGGCGGTGCCGACGAGCGCGATGGAGATGAACAGGCCGCCGCGCAGCAGGTCGCAGACGACCATGATCTTGCGCCGGTCGAACCGGTCCGCCAGGACGCCGCCGAGCGGGGCGAACAGGATGCCGGGGAGGAGCTGGGTGAGGACCACGAGGCTGAGCGCGAAGCTCTCCCACTGGTAGCTCTGGGTGAGCCGGGAGACCAGACCGGTCAACGCGAGCAGTGACAGCCAGTCACCGACACTGCACAGATAGGTGACACCCCAAAGCCTGCGGAACGGCCGGATCGCCAACACACTGCGAATCCGGTGGCTGGTTGACGCCGCTGTGCCGCCGCCGTCCTGGATGACGCTCACCCCCGCCGTTCGTGCAGGCAATCAGGGTAGCCGGGGCCGTTCGATCACATGACCACATCCACCATTCGGGTGGTTGATCGGTCACGAGAACAGTTTGGCCAACTCCTGGATGATCGCACGCGCGACCGGGAACAGCAGCCCTCCGAGCACCGCGAGCACGATGAGGCATCCGACCCAGCCGGCACCGGTCTTCTGCGGCGTTTGAGCAGGCTGCGGACCTCGCTGCGGCAGCGCCGCGTGGGGCGGGACGTACGGGGCGGGCGCGTTCTGGACCGGCTGCTGGGCCATCGGGTACGCGTATGGCGAGGGCGGCGGCGCCTGCGGCACGCTCCACCCCTGCGGCACCGGCTGCACGGGCTGGGCCGCCTGCACCGAACGGCCCGACTGCGCCGGTCTGGCAGACGCAGCCGGACGGGCGGCCTGCGCGGAGTGGGCGGACCAAGTGGACCGGGCGGCTTGCGCGGACCGCCTGGGCGTGCGGCGCGCGGTCGAGCGTCGTGCTGCTCCGCCGCCCGAAGCCCCGAATTGTCGGTCCCCCGTGGGATCATGGAGACGGGGGCCGGAGGCCGCGCCCAGCGCCGAATCACCCAGCGCCGAATCACCCAGCGCCGAACCACCCGATACCGAACCACCGAGCGCCGAACCGCCCGCCGCGGGTTCCGCTGGAGGGGTGCCCGGGCCGGCGCCGGACTCCAAGCCGGCCGACCCGCTCAAAGCGTCCGGGAACACCCGGTCGGCCCCGGTCACCAGGCCCGCGAGCGGGTCCGGGAAGAAGTGGGGCGGCGGTGGGGGCTGCGTGCCGTCCGGGCCGAAGTCGTCCACCGCCGCATCATCCCGCTAGCTCTTCGACTTGGCCGGCGTCTTCTTCCGGGTCGTCGACTTGGTCGTCGACTTCGCCGTCGTCTTCGCCGTCGACTTGGCCGCCGTCTTCTTCTTCGTCACCGGCCCCTTGGCCCGCTTCTCCGCCAGCAGCTCGGCCGCCCGCTCGTCGGTCAGCCCCTCGACGCTGTCGGACTTGCGCAGCGACGCGTTCGTCTCACCGTCGGTCACGTAAGGCCCGAACCGGCCCTCCTTGACCACCATCGGCTTGCCGGACACCGGGTCCGCGCCCAGCTCCTTCAACGGCGGCGCGGCGGCGGCCCGACCCCGCTTCTTCGGCTCCGCGTAGATCTTCAGCGCCTCGTCGAGGGTGACCGTGAACAGCTGGTCCTCGCTGGTCAACGACCGCGAGTCGGTGCCCTTCTTCAGGTACGGCCCGTACCGGCCGTTCTGCGCGGTGATCTCGGCACCCGTCTCCGGGTCCTTGCCCACCACGCGCGGCAGCGACAGCAGCTTGAGGGCCTCGTCCAACGTCACCGTCTCCAGCGACATGGACTTGAACAGCGACCCGGTGCGCGGCTTCGGCGCCTTCTTGCCGTCCGGCGCCTCCGGCAGGACCTCGGTCACGTACGGCCCGAAGCGGCCCTCCTTGGCCACGATCTCGTGCCCGCTGACCGGGTCGACCCCGAGCGAACGCCCCTCCTGCGGGGTCGCGAACAGCTTCTCCGCGATCTCCCGGTCCAGCTCGTCCGGCGGCAGGTCGTCGGGCAGGTTCGCCCGCTGCGACACGCCCTCGACCTCGCGCTCCAGGTACGGCCCGTACCGGCCGACGCGGACCACGACGGTGTTGCCGTCGGCGTCCACGAACAGCGGGATCGAGTTCACCTCGCGCGCGTCGATCTCCTCGACGCTCGACCCGACCAGCTTCTTCAACCCGCCGGACCGGCCCACCGACGACTCGGGGCCGACGTTGCCGCCGAAGTAGAACCCGGACAGCCACGTCGTGCGCTCCTGGCGGCCGGCGGCGATGCCGTCCAGCTCGTCCTCCAGCGCGGCGGTGAAGTCGTAGTCCACCAGCCGGCCGAAGTGCCGCTCCAGCAGCCCGACCACGGCGAACGCCACCCAGGACGGCACCAGGGCGGAGCCCTTCTTCCACACGTAGCCGCGGTCCTGGATGGTGCTGATGATCGAGGCGTACGTGGACGGCCGCCCGATCCCCAGCTCCTCCATCGTCTTGATCAGGCTGGCTTCGGTGAACCGCGGCGGCGGCGACGTGGAGTGCCCGTCCGCGGACAGCTCGGCGGCGGTCAGCGCCTGGTCCTTGACCAGTTGCGGCAGCCGCGACTCGGCGTCGTCGGACTCGCCGCCGGCCTCGGCGTCCACCGTCTCGACGTAGGCCTTCAGGAAGCCGGCGAAGGTGATGGTGCGGCCGGACGCGGCGAAGGTGACCTCCTCGCCGCCCGCGGTGCGACCGGTGATCCGGACGCTGGTCGTGTTGCCGCGCGCGTCGGCCATCTGGGAGGCGATCGTGCGCTGCCAGATCAGCTCGTAGAGCTTGAACTCGTCGGAGTCCAGCTCGCGGGCCACCTGGCCGGGCGTGCGGAACACCTCACCGGCCGGTCGGATGGCCTCGTGCGCCTCCTGGGCGTTCTTGACCTTCCGGTTGTACTGGCGGGGCTCCTTGGACACGTACTGGCTGCCGTACAGCTCCGTGGCCTGGGCGCGGGCGGCGGCGATGGCCGTCTCCGACAGCGTGGTGCTGTCGGTGCGCATGTAGGTGATGTAGCCGTTCTCGTACAGCTTCTGCGCGGTGCGCATGGTGCGGTCGGCGGAGAACCGCAGCTTGCGGCCCGCTTCCTGCTGGAGCGTCGAGGTCATGAACGGCGCGTACGGCTTGCGCGTGTACGGCTTCTCCTCGACCGAGGCGACCGTCATCCGGGCGTTGACCAGGCCGTCCGCGATCGCGCGGGCCTGCGCCTCGTCCAGCACGCGGACCTCGGTGCCCTCCTTCAGCCGCCCGTCGGGGCCGAAGTCGCGGCCGGCGGCGAGGCGGACCCCGTCCACGGCGACCATGCGCGCGCCGAACGTGCGGGGCGTGGCGTCCTCGCCGGCGTCCATGACCGCGGACACGTCCCAGTACGAGGCCGTGACGAACTTCATCCGCTCGCGCTCGCGCTCGACCACGATCCGGGTCGCCACGGACTGCACCCGGCCCGCCGACAGCTTCGGCATGACCTTCTTCCACAGCACGGGGCTGACCTCGTAGCCGTAGAGGCGGTCCAGGATGCGGCGGGTCTCCTGGGCGTCGACCAGGTCCTGGTCGAGGTCGCGGGGGTTCGCGGCGGCGGCGCGGATCGCGGGCTCGGTGATCTCGTGGAACACCATCCGCCGGACCGGGACCTTCGGCTTCAGGGTGTCCAGCAGGTGCCACGCGATGGCTTCGCCCTCGCGGTCGCCGTCTGTCGCGAGGTACAGCTCATCGACGTCCTTGAGCAGCTCTTTCAGCTCCGCGACGGTCGACTTCTTGTCCGGCGTGACGACGTAGAGGGGCTCGAAGTCGTGGTCGACGTCCACCCCGAGCCGCGCCCACGGCTGGCCCTTGTACTTCGCGGGCACGTCGGCGGCGCCGCGGGGCAGGTCGCGGATGTGCCCCTTGGATGACTCCACGACGAAGCCGTTGCCGAGGTACGACGCGATCTTGCGCGCCTTGGCGGGCGACTCGACGATCACCAACCGCCGATTGCCGCCTGCCGAGTCCCCGTTGGTCTTCCTCGCCCGTGTCGATCCAGCCACGCCGTCCCGCTCTCTCCGAACACTGTGTCCCGACCCGCCAGTGTGCACTGTCCCGTGTCGCCGCCGGGGCAGCCCCGGTCGGGACAGGGTGACACAACTGTGCCCGATCGCTCGGCAGGAGGACCGCTACGCGGCGGGCCACGTCCGTTCGCCGACCCCGCGCGGGGCGCGGCCGACCAGCTCCGCGAGGCGCTCCAACCGCCGCCTGCCCACGACCCGGAGCGCCGGACCGCCGGACTTGAGCAGTGTGGCCGGCAGCCCCGAGGACGCCAACGCCTTTTGCAGCGGTTCGTGCGTGTCGGGGGCGCACGGGTCCAGCCCGAGCACGTACCCGGACTCGGCCCAACGGCCGGACGCGAGCGCCCACATGCGGAGTACCCCACCGTGCAGGGTGAAATCCGGCGGCACGAGTTTGGCGCCGCCCTCACCCCACTGCGCGGCCAGTCCGGCGAGGTCCGTGCGGAACGGCGTGGCGACCTCCCACACGTCCGGCGGCGGCTCCACCTCGACCGGTTCAGACTCTTCCGTCACGTCGACGGCTTCGGGGTCCCGGGGCTCCTCCTCGACCGCGGGCGGCGGCACGAGGGCCACCCTGGCCTGCACGTTCCGCTCGCCCAGGGCAGCCACCAGCGCGGACCCGCGCCACCGCTCGTCCAGCGGCACGGCGATCCGGGCGGCCCGGCCCCGCGCGAACCCCACGGCCCGGCCGGGCCCGCAGAGCAGGCCGGCCAGGTCCGCGACACAGGGCTGCCGCGCCTCGGCCGAGAAGAAGGACAGTTGCCCCACGGCCCCGCAGCGTAGAACACACGTTCGAGGACACACTAGCCCCGACCGGGCGATCTTCAGCTGGAATAAAAGGCGCGCTCCAACTCAGCCGCCGAGGCTCTTGAGCTTTTCTCCCATTTCGACGCACTCCGGGGCCTTCTGGAACGCCTGGCTCAGCTCCGGGTCGTTCTTCAGCTTGTCGACCTGGGCCTGGAGCTTGCTCGGGTCCGCGTCCTCGCCGCCGATCTGCTCCAGCTTGGTCGCGAAGTCCGGGTCGTTCGGGTCGAGCTTCTCCAGCTCCTTCGCCGCCTTCTCCAGCTGCGCGCCCGAGTCGGTGAAGAACTTCACGACCTCGTCGTGCAGGGCCTTCGCCTTCTCCGACGGTGCGCCGAGGCCCTCCAGCTCCTTGGCCGCGTCGGTCAGCGCCGAGCCGCCCTTCTCGGCGTACGCCAGCAGCGCGGCCTTCTGCGCGGCCGGGTCGGACTGGCCGCTGAGCACGGTCTTCAGCAGCTCGACGATGGCCTCGGCGGTGGGCGAGATGCCCTTGCAGAACGTGCCCGTCCACTTCACCGGGTCCGCGGCCGCGGCGGTCGTGGTCGTGGTCGTCGGCGCCGCGGAGGTGCCGCCGGACCCGGAACCGGAGCACGCGCCGGTCACGAGGGCCGCCGCCAGCACACCGGCCGCGGCGATGGTCTTCTTCACGAGGGTTCCCCCCAAGTCGGCTATGTGACGGGCCGCAACCTACCGCCTCACGACGTCGGGGTGGCGCCCACCGACGGCTTCAGCGTGCGCAGGCTCTGGCAGGACGTGGCCTGCTCCGCGGCCTCACGCAGCTCGGGCGTGGCCTCCAGCGCCTTCAGGGGCTCCACGAACTGCTCCAGCCGCGCGATGGCGTCACCGGCCGCCTGGAGCCCGCCCATGGGGTCGTTGGCGTCCGCCGCGTCCACGGCCGCCTTGGCGTCGGTGAACGACTTGCCGATGCCGGCGAACGTCTCCGCCATCTTGGTCACCTGCTCGTCACCGCCCGCGACCGGCGACGGCCCGACCTCCTTCAACTGGGTCGCGGTCTTGTTGAACGCGTCCGCGAGCTGCGCCATGTAGGCGCTCATGTCGGCCTTCAGCTTGGCGGGGTCGTTGGCGTCGAGCTTGGGCGGCGTCTTCTCCACCGTGACGAACGCCGTGGAGGCCGAGCACACCTTGTCCATCCAGGCGACGGCGTCCGCGGAGGGCGACGACGTCCCCGTGGGCCCGGGCGCCCCGTCGCCGTTCGACGAGCACCCGGCCGCTACCAGCGCGGCAGCGGTCACCACGACCAGGCGGAACCTCATCACGTCCACTTCCTCTCGAACACCGGCAGGTCCAGTGTGCCCAAGCAACCACACCTCCACACGCCGAAGCGGGCGCCCCCGAGTGGAGGACGCCCGCTTCTTCAGCCGATCGTCAGGCCGCGCCGTTGGACACGGCGGCCTCCGCGGGCGACTCGGCGATGGCCGTGCCGCGCCGCTTCGACACCACGACCGCCGCCACGATGATCACCGCGGCCACGACGGCGATGGAGTACCGGACGCCCGCCGACGCGGTCTCGCCCACCGAGAAGGTGACGATGGCCGGCGCGATCAGCACCGACACCAGGTTCATCACCTTGATCAGCGGGTTGATGGCCGGACCGGCGGTGTCCTTGAACGGGTCGCCGACGGTGTCGCCGATGACGGTGGCCGCGTGGGCGTCGGAGCCCTTGCCGCCGTGGTTGCCGTCCTCGACCAGTTTCTTCGCGTTGTCCCAGGCGCCACCGGAGTTGGCCAGGAAGATCGCCATCAGGGTGCCGGTCGCGATGGCGCCCGCCAGGTAGCCGGCCAGCGGGCCGACGCCGAGGCCGAAGCCGACCGCGATCGGGGCCATGACCGCCAGCAGGCCCGGCGTGGCCAGCTCGCGCAGCGAGTCCTTGGTGCAGATGTCGACGACCTTGCCGTACTCCGGCTTGACCGAGCCGTCCATGATCCCCGGGTTGTCGCGGAACTGGCGGCGCACCTCGAACACGATCGCGCCCGCCGCCCGGGTCACCGCGTTGACCGCGAGACCGGAGAACATGAACACCACAGCCGCGCCGATACCGACGCCGACCAGCACGTTCGGCGAGAACACCAGGTTGGAGAACGACACCGGCAGGCCCTCCAGGCCGACCTTCACGTCCGCCAGGGCCTGCTCGATGGCGTCCCGGTAGGAGCCGAACAGCGCGGTCGCCGCCAGCACGGCGGTGGCGATCGCGATGCCCTTGGTGATGGCCTTGGTGGTGTTGCCCACCGCGTCCAGCTCGGTGAGGATCTGCGCGCCCTCGCCGTCCACGTCGCCGGACATCTCGGCGATGCCCTGCGCGTTGTCCGAGACCGGGCCGAAGGTGTCCATGGCGACGATGACGCCGACCGTGGTCAGCAGGCCGCAGCCGGCCAGGGCCACCGCGAACAGCGCCACGACCACCGAACCGGACAGCAGGAACGCGCCGTACACCGCGCCGCCGATGACCAGCGCCGTGTAGACCGCCGACTCGAAGCCGACCGAGATGCCGGACAGGATGACGGTCGCCGCGCCGGTCAGCGAGGTCTTGCCGACGTCCTTGACCGGCTTGTGCTCGGTGCCGGTGAAGTAGCCGGTCAGCCACAGGATGACGCCCGCCAGCACGATGCCGATGATCACCGCGACGGCCGCGATCAGCGCCGGGTTGCCCGAGGTGGACTTGATCGCGTCGGACACGCCGTCCAGCTCGCCGAACGAGCTGGGCAGGTAGACGAACGCCGCGATCGTGCACAGGACGGCCGAGATGACCGCCGAGATGTAGAACGAGCGGTTGATCGCGGTCAGGCCGTTCTCACCGGCGCGGGCGCTGGTGATGTAGACGCCGATGACCGCCGTGAGCACACCGATCGCCGGGACGATCAGCGGGAACAGCAGGCCCTGCGCGCCGAACGCGGCGGTGCCCAGGATCAGCGACGCGACCAGGGTGACCGCGTAGGACTCGAACAGGTCGGCCGCCATGCCGGCGCAGTCGCCCACGTTGTCGCCGACGTTGTCCGCGATGGTCGCCGCGTTGCGCGGGTCGTCCTCGGGGATGTTCTGCTCCACCTTGCCGACGAGGTCCGCGCCGACGTCCGCGGCCTTGGTGAAGATGCCGCCGCCGACGCGCATGAACATCGCGAGCAGCGCCGCTCCGAACCCGAAGCCCTCCAACACCTTCGGGGCCTGACCGGTGTAGACGAGCACCACCAGCGCCGCGCCGAACAGGCCGAGGCCGACGGTGAACATGCCGACCACGCCACCGGTGCGGAAGGCGATGCGCATGGCCTTCTCGCGGCCACCCGTCTCCTTCGCCGCCGCCGCGACGCGCACGTTCGCGCGGGTGGACAGCCACATGCCGAGGTAGCCGATCACGGCGGAGAACGCCGCGCCCACGATGAAGAACAGCGACCTGCCGATGCGTTCCCCGGTGTCCTCAGCGGGGAGCAGGAACAGCAGCGCGAACACGATCACGACGAAGATGCCGAGCGTGCGGAACTGCCGGTTGAGGTAAGCCGCTGCGCCCTCTTGAACCGCCTTGGCGATGTCCTGCATCTTCGCGGTGCCCTGGCCGGCGGCCAGCACCTCCCGAAGAAGCAGGTAACCAATGGCTAGGGCAGCCAGGGCGACCACGGCGACCACGGCGACTAGGCCCTGGTCACCTCCGGAGAGCTCGAGGCCCTCCGCGAGGAATTGCCGGGACATCCGTCCTCCTGGTGAGTGTTCCAAGCCCAACGGCGGGAAGCACCGCGTTGCGCCGGCACCGGCGCCACCGCGAGGTGTCGGCACCGTCACAACGTGACGCATCCCTCATTGGATGCGATAGCGGCGGAGTCTATTCATAGCGCGCAAGCTTCTGACACCGCGTCCCGATCCGTGCACACACCGTTATCCACGCAGGAAGCAACCGTGATGTCGGTGGGGTGTGCGAAGCTGCGCCTTGTGGCGAACCAGGCACGTCGACTGCTCGACCGCGTTCTCGCCGGGGTTCCGGTCGGGGAATCGCCCCTCACGCACACCGCCGACCTGCCCCGAAGGCCCGCCGACACCGTTCCGTGGCCCTCTTGGGCCGCCGCGGATGTGGTAAAGGCACTGGTCGATCGCGGGGTCGCGGAACCCTGGCGGCACCAGGCCGAAGCGGCGTCGTTGGCGTGGGAGGGCAAGCACGTCGTGCTGGCGACGGGCACCGCTTCCGGGAAGTCGCTGGCGTACCAATTGCCGGTGCTGTCGGCCGTTCACAGTGATCCGAAGGCAACAGCTCTGTACCTGTCCCCCACGAAGGCTTTGGGCGCGGACCAACTGCGGTCGGTGGAGGCCCTGGGAGTTCCCGGGGTGCGGGCGGCGTCGTTCGACGGGGACACGCCGATGGCGGAACGCGACTGGGTTCGGGCGCACGCCAATTGGGTCTTCACCAACCCCGACATGCTGCACCGGGGGGTGTTGCCGAACCACTCCCGGTGGATGCGGTTCTTCCGGAAGCTTTCCTTCGTCGTGGTGGACGAATGTCACTCGTACCGGGGAGTTTTCGGCTCGCACGTGGCGCTGCTGCTGCGCCGGCTGCGGCGGGTGGCGCAGCGGTACGGGGCGGACCCGGTGTTCGTGCTGGCGTCGGCGACGGTGGCGGACCCGGCGGCTTCGGCATCCCGCTTGGCGGGGGTGCCGTGCGCGGCGGTGACGGAGGACGGGTCGCCGCGTGCCGCGCGGACGGTGGCGCTGTGGGAGCCGCCGCTGCTGGACGAGTTGGAGGGGGAGAACGGCGCTCCGGTGCGGCGGTCGGCGGGGGCGGAGACGGCGCGGATCCTGGCGGACCTGGTGGTCGAGGGGGCGCGGTCGCTGGCGTTCGTGCGGTCCCGGATCGGGGCGGAGTTGACCGCGATCGGGGCGCGGCGGCAGTTGGCGGAGATCGACCCGGAGCTGTCCTCGCGGGTGGCGGCTTACCGCGGCGGCTACCTGCCCGAGGAGCGCCGGGCGTTGGAACGTGCCCTGTCGTCCGGTGAGTTGTTGGGGGTCGCGTCCACCAACGCGTTGGAGCTGGGGGTTGACATCGTCGGCTTGGACGCCGTGGTGGTGGCCGGCTTCCCGGGGACGCTGGCGTCGTTCTGGCAGCAGGCGGGGCGGGCCGGGCGGACCGGTGACACGGATGCGTTGGTGGTGTTCGTGGCGCGCGACGACCCGTTGGACACCTACCTCGTGCACAACCCGGCGGCCGTGTTGGAGAGGCCGGTCGAGGCGACCGTGCTGGACCCGACCAACCCGTACGTGCTGGAGCCGCACCTGGCGTGCGCGGCGGCGGAGCTGCCGTTGACTTCGGATTCGCTGGAGCCGTTCGGCGGGGAGGCGGCGGTCGCGGCGTTGGACGACATGGTCGCCCGAAAGGTGCTGCGACGTCGGCCGAACGGGTGGTACTGGACGTCCCACGACCGGCCGCACGCCGACGTCGACATCCGGGGGTCGGGCGGCGAGCAGGTCGTGGTGGTCGAGGGTGAGACGGGGCGGATGCTCGGCACCGTCGACCCGGGCGCGGCGTGCTGGACCGTGCACGACGGGGCGGTGTACCTGCACCAGGGCGAGTCGTACGTGGTGGACCGGCTGGACCTGGAGAGCGGGATCGCGCTGGTGCACGCGGAGAAGCCGGAGTGGTCGACCACCGCGCGGGACACCAAGGACATCACCGTCGTGCGGACGCTGGAGTCCCGAATCTTCGAGGGCGTGACGGTGTGCCTGGGCGAGGTCGAGGTGACTTCGCAGGTGGTGGGTTACCTGCGGAAACTGCCGTCGGGCCAGGTGATCGACGCGGTGCCGCTGGACATGCCCACGCAAACCCTGCTGACCCGTGCGGTCTGGTACACGGTCGACGAGGGGTTGTTGGGTAGTGCGCCGGGGGGCGCCGGTCTGGATCCGGCGCGCGTCCCCGGCGCACTACACGCCGCCGAGCACGCGGCGATCGGCCTGCTACCCCTGTTCGCTACGTGCGACCGGTGGGACATCGGCGGGGTGTCGACCGCGCTGCACCAGGACACCGGGGAGGCGACGGTGTTCGTGCACGACGGTCATCCGGGCGGGGCCGGATTCGCCGACCGCGGTTTCGCCGCGGTGGTCCCGTGGTTGGCCGCTACGAGGGAGGCCATCGCTGCTTGCACGTGCCCGGCCGGATGCCCGTCCTGCGTGCAGTCGCCGAAGTGCGGGAACGGCAACGATCCGCTGGACAAGGCGGGCGGGTTGGCCGTGCTGGACGTCGTGCTCGGGGTCGTCGGGGCAAAGTCCCACGACGCCCGACACGGCCGGGTCGAAGGGCTGAGGACCGGCCGGGGTTGACCAGTCCCGCTGGACATGGGTGACGCCGCCCCACTTCGGGATCGAGGTCCGAGGCCAACCCATCTCCGGATCCAGGTGCGACGCCGCCCCACCTCGGGATCGGGGTTCGACGCCGACCCACCTTGGGATCCAGGCGCGGGTTCGGGATTCCCGCGCCTTTCCCATTTCAGGCCCGTTTTCAGGCCTGTTTCAGGCCCAGCGTCAGGCCAGGTTTCAGGCCTGGCTTCAGGCCCGGTCGGTGGCGAGCAGGCCGTAGTCCGCGGGTGCGTGGACCGCCTCGGTCAGCGCGTCCTGCACGACACCCGGCTGCGGGAGCTGCCAGGCGCAGATCTGCGGCTTGACCCGCCAGTGCACGACGCCGTGCTGGAAGGGGGTCGGCGGCAGCGGCACGTACTCGCCCCTGCCGTAGTGGTGGACGTCGTGCTCGGCGACCCAGTCGGCGCGCAGCGCCTGGCCGGTGGTGACCAGGAACATCCAGCGGCCCGAGGGCGTGGCGACGATGGGCACCGGGATTCCGGTGGCCCTCAGCGCCACGGCGGCCCGCCGGCCGAGGTCCGCTCCGACCTCGATGGCGTCCACGCCGTGCCCGGTGGCCAGCAGGATGCTGTAGGAGCGACCGGCCCACCAGGTGGCGACCTGCTCGGCCTTGGTGCCGATGCGCTCCTGCCAGTCGCGGTGCACCGGGACGGGGCCGTCCTGCTCGACGCCCTCGCGACCGGCCCACTGCGCACCCGCCGGATAGGTGCCCGGCAGCACAGGCCACCCGTGCCACGCGAGGTTGACCGCCTCCGCGCGCAGCTCGATGCGGAAGGCCCCGCGCCAGCTATCCGACCACTCCATCTTCCGTTCGCCTCCTTGGACCACGACACCGTGTCGGGTGTTTTTCGACACCGCGTCGGTGCCGCCACTTGAACTAACGTCATGGCAGGCACTTCTGGTAACCCCCGGTCGACAACTGGTAGGTACGGAACGGCGAACGCCGCACGACCCACCGGCCGACAGAACACCGGCGTTCCCGATGGCCGGCGCCGAATCCGCAATGGCGCGGTGTGTGAGTCCGCTCACCGCCGGGAGACGACCGTTCGTCGCGGCGGACGGCAGTGCGGGTTCACCCGGACCAGCCCGAGCCCGCGCGCTGGGCGCACCGAAGGCCAAAGCCGGACCACGCACCACAACCCGCACCTCAACCCCGACCACCTCGCACTCGACCAGGTGGGCATCCATCCGCTCGACAACGAGCGCCGCCTTGCCGCACGCCACAACCTCCCCGTCGAGCGCATACCCAGCCGCCCCGACCGCGGCGAGGTCAGCCGCAGCCGCCACCCGATGCCGAACGACAACAACCCTCCCCACCTCAATCCCGATCAACACCGCCGAAAACACAACGGCAATCACCGCGACCGCCACCACCGACGCACTCCCCCGATCCCCCCTCACCCCTTGTCACTCCTCTCCAAGCTCCCCTTCCACTCATCCGTCCCGCCGTCCGCCACCGGCCGCTTGGGCTCCCCCGACCCCCGGCTCGACCACGGCGAACGCACTGGCCCGCACGTCCAACAACCGCCTCTCCGCCGACACCTCGACCGACGCGGTGTCCCCCTCCTTCCGCACCACGAGCACGGCCCCAGCCGGCGCGATGGCACTCACCACCGCCCCAGCCCGCCCGTCCTCACCCCGCGCGACCAGCCGAGCGGCCTCGCGCGCCGCATCGGTGCACCGGATCTGCGCGACAACTGTCACGACCGCCTCGATCCCCAGCACCAACACGGCCACCAGCCCGCACACCGCCAACGCGGCCTCAACGGTCGCCGCACCCCGATCCCCGGACGCCACACCCGCACGCCGCCCACGAGACCTCACGCCGCCGCGCCCATCCCGCGTCACAGCGCCGCGCACATTGCGCGTCACGCCGCCCCGCTCACCGGACGTCGCCTCCCCGCGCCGCACATCGCGCGTCACATCACCGCTCGGCACATCCCGCGTCACACCGCCGCCCGGCGGCGCCACTCGCGTCACACCGCCGCCCGGCGGCGCCACTCGCGTCACACCGCCGCCCGGCGGCGCCACTCGCGTCACACCGCCGCCCGGCGGCGCCACTCGCGTCACACCGCCGCCCGGCGGCGCCACTCGCGTCACACCGCCGCCCGGCAGATCCCGCGTGACCTCCCCGCGCCGCTCGCCGGACGTCACGTTCCCGCCGTGAAGGCCTTTTGCAGCAATCCCTGCAACAGCGCCATCACCCAGTCGCCTTTGAGCAGCACCAGCAGCACCGTCGCCAGCCCGGCAGCGGCAAGCGTGCCGATCGCGTACTCCGCGGTGGTCATCCCCTTGTCGTTCAACACCTTCACCCCTTCGTCCACTGTGGACACTCACCAACTCGAAGTCACCTGTCCCGCCAACCCGATGACCACGGGCACGACACCCAGGCACAGGAACGCGGGCAGGAAGCACAGCGCCAACGGCCCGGCCACCAGCACCGCCGCCCGCTGCGCCCGGGCCTCCGCACGGTCGGCGGCACGGGCCCGGAGGTCCGCCGCCAGGTCGGCCACGGCACCGGCCAACGCCGCACCCGACCTGGCACTGCGCCGAGCAGCCCGGGCCAGGGGCGCGGTGTCGGGGTGCGCCAGTGCCGGTGCCCACGCCGTCACCGGGTCGGCGCCAAGACGCAGCAGGTCGCCGACCCTGCGCAGGTGTCCGGCGGGTTCGGGCGGCACACCGGGCAGCACCGCCTCGACGGCCGTCGCCACCGGAAGCCCCGACCGCAGGGCCGCCGCCAAGAGGTCCCAGGCGGTCGGCAGGGCGAACGGGTCGGGCGGCGGGCGCGTCGGTGCCCGAGCCTTCCTGGTCGCAGGTCTCAGCCGAACGATCGGGCTCGGCCGCCCGGGGTGCAGCAACAGGGCCACGGCCAGCAGCAGGAACGTCATGCCGTCACCTGCCTGGTGAGGTGGCTGCTCCAGCACAACCCGGCGCAGACCAGTGCCACACCGACCACCAGCAGCACCTGCCCGACGCCGGTCCCGGCCAGCACACCCAGCGGGTGCGAACCGGTCAGTTCGCCCAGCAGGACCCCGAGCACCGGCAACCCCGCCAACACCGCCGCGCTCGCGCGAGGACCGGCCATCCGGGCGTGCACGTGCCGCACGAACCCGGCCCGCCGCCGGAGGTCGTCGCGCACCGCCTCCAGGACGTCGGCCAACGGCACCCCGTGGTCGCCGGACAACCGCCACGCCCGCGCGGGCTGCCGCCCTTCGGTGTGCGCCAAGGCTTTCTCGACGTCACCCCCGCGTTCAGCGGTGGCCGCGACGGTCGCGAACACCTCCGCCGCAGGTGGATCGGCGTCCTCGGCCGCACCCAACGCCGCCCGCGCCGGGTCGGTCCCCGACCGCAGCTCGGCCACGAACGCCGCCAGCCCCTCGGCGATCGCCTGCTTGGACTCCCGTTCCGCACGCTCCTTCCGCCTATCGATGTGCAAGCGCCACAACGTCAACGCCAACAACGCCCCGGCGACGACACCACCGATGCCGAGCAGCAACCCGACCAGCGCCCCCACCGCCACGACCACCGGCCCCCTCGACAGCCACCGCCGAACCTCTCCCCGCACCGGAGAACGGCCGTTCGCACGCAGAGCCGCGAGCCGGCGTCGCGCTGTGGTCGGTGGTGCCGCCAGGAGTGCCAGAGCTATCAAGAAGAAGGTCATCGCCGGGCCACCAATCCCCTCAGCCCGACACCCGCCGGCTGCCAGCCCTCGCCCAACCGCCAGGCGGGCCGCACCTCCAGCACGTCGTGCCTGCGCTCGAACACCCCGATCTCGGCCAACCGCCGCGCGCCGTCGGCGTCCCGCCGCATGTGCAGGACGACCTTCACCGCCGCCGCCACCTGGCTGTGCGCGGCCCGCCGGTCGAGCCCGCCCAACGCCGCCAACGCCTCCAGCCGCGCGGGCACCTCGGCGGGCGAGTTCGCGTGCAGGGTCCCCGCACCGCCGTCGTGGCCGGTGTTGAAGGCGGTGAGCAGGTCCACCACCTCGGAGCCCCGGACCTCGCCCACGACGATCCGGTCCGGCCGCATCCGCAGCGCCTGCCGGACCAGGTCGCGCACGGTGACCCGCCCCGCACCCTCGACGTTCGCGCCGCGCGCCAGCAGCCGCACGAACTGCGGGTGGTCCGGCTCGAGTTCGCCGGCGTCCTCCACGCAGACGATCCGCTGGTCGTGCGGCACGCACCCGAGCAGCGCCGCGAGCAGGGTCGTCTTGCCCGACCCGGTCCCGCCGACCACCAGGAACGCCAGCCGCGCCCGCACCACCGCCCGCAGCACCTCGGCCGTGGCCGCGTCGAACGTCCCGCGTCCGCACAACGCCGCCAGGTCGTGGCTCGCCGGCCGCAGCACCCGCAACGACAGGCACGTCGACGGCGCGATCGGCGGCAGTACCGCGTGCAACCGCACCGCACCCGGCAGCCAGCCGTCGACGTACGGCACGGCATCGTCCAACCGCCGCCCGGCCGCCACGGCCAACCGCTGCGCCAGCCGCCGCACCGCGGTCTCGTCGGGGAACACCACGTCCGTGCGCCGCAGCCCGCCGTCCCCGTCGACCCACACCTGGTCCGGCCCGGTGACCAGCACGTCGGTGGTCCCGGGGTCCCGCAGCAACGGCTCCAGCACCCCGGCCCCGACGAACTCGCGCCGCAACACCGTCAACGCCCGCTGGACGTCCTCGTCGCTGACGACGCCCCCGGCCTCACCGCGCACGGCGGCGGCCACGGACGCCGACGACAACTCGGCCCGCCCGTCGGCCAACCGCTGCCGGACGCGCTCCACGAGGTCGCTCATCACCCACCTCCGACCGGTGGACGGCAGTGATCAGACATGGTGTGGCTCCCGGATGTGCTTGTCCGGCAACGAAGTCGCCTCGAGCGCCGCGAGGACCGCGCGCGCCGCCTTCGCCAGCGGCCCGCGTGTCCGCAGCGGGAAACGCCCGTGGTCCAGGGCTGTGGGCAGGCGCGGCTCGGGGCGCATGGTCGTGAGCAGCGGGATGCCCACCGCCTCCGCCACCTCCGCCGGTCGGATCCCGCCCGGCGCGGGTGTGCGCACCACGGAGTGGAGGCGCACCCCGCGTTCGGCCACCCGATCGGCCACGCGTCTGGCCGCCGCGCACGCCCGCACCTCCGCCGGCACGACCAGAACCGCCAGGTCGGCGCGGTCGAGCGCGGCGCACGCCGCCGGTGGGAGTTGCCGCGGCACGTCGCACACCACGGTCTCCCCCGCCCGCCGCCCCGCCTCGACCACGGCGGCCACGGCCTGCGGCGCCGGATCGGGGCCGCCGCGGGAGCACGACAGGAAGGACAACGCGCCGCCGGCCCGGTTGAGCCCGGGCAGGGCTGTGCGCAGCGCGGACGCGGGCACCCGGCCACCGCTCAGCTCGACATCCGGCCAGCGCACGCCCGATGCCGACTCGGCGCCCAGCGCCAGGTCGAGCCCACCGCCCAACGGGTCGCAGTCCACCAACAGCGCGCGACCACCACGCAGCAGCACCGCCTGCCCCACGGCTGTGGCCAGCACCGATGCGCCCGCCCCACCACAACCGCCGAGCACCGCCAGCACCCGGCCGCCCTCGTGCGGCGACTCCAGCCGGTCGGCCAGCGCGGTCCGCAACCCGTCCGGCGCGGCGGACACGTCGATCACCCGCTCCACGCCCAACTCCACCGCGCACGGCCAGGCAGCGGGGTCGGGAGGCCCGGTCGACACCAGCAAAACCCCTGGTCGCCGGGGCAACGCCGCGGACACGCACGCTCTCGCGCCCTCCGCGTCCACGACGACGGCGGGCGCGGCGTGCCAGTGCCCGCGCAGCGCGGACACGTCGACCACCCGCTCCACCTCGCACCCCGCCACGGCGGCGGCTTGCAGCACCTCGTCCAGCAGGTCGGTCCCGGCCACCAGGGCCACCACTCGGCTCACAGCTCCTCCTCGGTCAGGCACGCGGGTCCGTGCGAGACCCACGCTCCCGACCGGTGAGCAAGGCCACAACGCCGGTTGTTCAATCTGTGGACAACTCGGGGCCTGTGGACAACTCGGAGCCGCACGATTGCGGGTTCGGCAGCGGGCGCACGACGGCCCGGGAGAAGCTGGGGAGGACGCCCGGAAGTGGGCGGAGGTACACCTGGAACGATCTTGAAACCGGCCCCGGACATGGGACGACCCCCGCCAGGGGGGAGGGACGGGGGTCGTCGATGGTTCAGTCCCGGGGGGTCGGACTGAACCCGTCCGGTCGCGCCGGACCCGTCTACTGTATCCCCACGGGACAGGGTCATGCGTGTCTTCCGTTAGAGGGACACGAGAAATTCGGTAGACCGCACCACGCCAAGTTCGTACAACTGCGAATGACGCCTGCCGACCGACCCGTCGAACCCGCCCTTAAGCTGGTGCCGTGACCGAGCACGCCACCGAAGGCAGCAGAGTCGCCGCGTTCTTCGACCTGGACAAGACGGTCATCGCCAAGTCGAGCACGCTGGCGTTCAGCCGGCCCTTCTTCCAAGAGGGCCTCATCAACCGGCGTGCGGTGCTGAAGAGCGCCTACGCGCAGTTCGTGTTCATGCTGGCCGGCGCCGACGCCGACCAGATGGACCGGATGCGCTCGCACATCACCGCGCTGTGCGCGGGCTGGGACGTCGAGCAGGTTCGCTCGATCGTGGACGAGACGCTGCACGACATCGTCGACCCGCTGGTCTACAAGGAAGCCACGCAGCTCATCAGCGACCACAAGACCGAGGGTCACGACGTGGTCGTCGTGTCCGCGTCCGGTGAGGAACTGGTGGCGCCCATCTCCACGATGGTCGGCGCGACGCACAGCGTGGGCACGCGGATGGTCGTGACGGACGGTCGCTATTCCGGCGACGTCGACTTCTACTGCGCGGGCGAGAACAAGGCGGTCGCCGCCAAGCAGCTCGCCGAGGAGCACGACTACGACCTGACCCGCTGCTACGCGTACTCGGACTCGATCACCGACCTGCCGCTGCTGGAGGCCGTCGGGCACCCCACGGTGGTCAACCCGGACCGCGCGCTGCGCAAGGTCGCCGCCCAGCGCGGCTGGCCGGTCCTGACCTTCTCCGACCCGGTGTCGCTGCGCGCCCGCATCCCGCGGCCCTCGGGCACGGCGGTCGCGGTGACCGCGATCGGGTTGGGCGCGGCGACGGCCGCGGGCGTGGCCTGGTACGGGCTGCGCCGGCGCCGCCGGAGCTGATTCACCCCCGGGTGCCCCGGACAGCGGTACCGACCATGGTGTCCGCTTCGAAAACGGTGTCAGACAAGAAGATCCGCTACTTTCGGTGGCTTGACCGGTGCACCCCATCGAGCCCTTGATGTGGCGGCGCAACCGGATTACAAAGGAGGTGCGGACCCCGGGTCGGCCAGGGACGGAGCGGAAGAGAAGCACCGTTCACCCCGACAGGGCTCCGTGCGCGGACTTCGAGCACCCACGCGCAGCACGCCGCGGGAGGCTTGTCGTCTAGGGCCTGCGTACCGGGACGCCGGACGCCGAGGCCAGGGTTGTACGACACGAGTTGCACGCTTGGTAACTCGAAAGCCCGCGCCGCCGGCCGTGGCCTCTCCTCCGGGAGGGGCCACGGCCTGTTTCTGCGCCAGGAACACCCGAAGGAGTGAGTCGCCGGACGCCGGTTTTTGTCGGTGCCCCTCCGCATGATGGCCACGCAGCGCAACCCGTTGACCCGCCCCTGTGACGTGAGTAACTTTCCGCATGCGTCCACCTGTTGGTGGAAAGATTGCCAAGTGGGGAGGCCACCGTGCTCCGACCGCTCGCGCTCGCCGCCGCAGCTGTGGCGGCGGCGTCCCTCGTCGTGCCGCCCGCGACCGCCGACCCGGTCCAGGCGCAGTCCGTCGGCGCGCTCCTGCGCGGAATGACCCTGGAGCAGAAGGTGGGGCAGCTGTTCGTCACCCACCTCAACGGCCAGGCGCCGGACGAGGCGCACCCCAACAACAAGAAGGACTTCGGCGTCGACACCCCGGCCGAGGTGGTCGCGAAGTACCAGCCCGGCGGCGTCATCTACTTCAACAACTCCAGCCGGGACAACATCGACACACCGCGCCAGATCGCCCGCCTCTCCAACGGCCTCCAGCGCGCCAGCCGCATCCCGCTGGCCATCGCCACCGACCAGGAGATGGGCATCGTCACCCGCATCGGCGCGCCGGCCACCCAGTTCCCCGGCAACATGGCCCTCGGCGCCGGCCGCAGCGCCGCGGACGCAGAACGTGCCGCCGCCATCACCGCGCGCGAGCTGCGCGCGATGGGCGTCAACCAGAACTTCGCGCCCGACGCGGACGTCAACTCCAACCCGGCCAACCCGGTGATCGGCGTCCGCTCCTACTCCGGCGACCCGGCGCTGGCCGCCGAGCTGACCGCCGCCCAGGTCCGCGGCTACCAGCAGCGCTTCCTGTCCAAGCACGGCGTGGCGGCCACCGCCAAGCACTTCCCCGGCCACGGCGACACCGACGAGGACAGCCACACCACGCTGCCCAAGGTCGACCGCACCGTCGAGCAGTGGCGGCAGTTGGACGCGCCACCGTTCAAGGCCGCGGTGGCGGCGGGCATCGACTCGATCATGACCGCGCACATCAAGGTGCCCAAGATCGACCCGTCCGGCGAGCCGGCCACGCTGTCCAAGCCCGCGCTGGACCTGCTGCGCCACGAGCTGGGCTACGACGGCGTGATCATCACCGACTCGCTCCAGATGGCGGGCGTGCGGCAGCTGCACTCCGACGCGGAGATCCCGGTGCTGGCGCTGAAGGCGGGCGTCGACCAGCTGCTCATGCCGATGAACCTGGGCGTCGCCGTGGAGAGCGTCCTCGCCGCCGTGCGCAGCGGTGAGCTGACCGAGGAGCGCATCGACCAGAGCGTGCTGCGGATCCTGCGGATGAAGTTCCTGCGCGGCATGCTGACCGGCCCGCTCGTCGACGAGGACAAGGTCGACTCGGCGATCGGCACACCGGAGCACCTGGCCACCGCGCAGGCGATCACCGACCGCACCGTCACCGCGGTGCGCAACCGCGACCTGCCGCTGGCCGCCAAGCCGACGTACGCGCTGGTCACGGGCTGGGGCGAGACCACCACGCGCACACTCGCGGGCCTGCTCGGCGGTACCGCCCTGCCCACCGGCAGCGCGCCCACCGAGGCCCAGATCGCCGCCGCCGTACAGGCCGCGGGCAGCGCCGACCTCGTGGTGGTGCTGACGAACGCCCTGTCCCGGCAGCCCGCGCAGCAGGCGTTGCTGACCAGGTTGCTGGCCACCGGCAAGACCGTGGTGGCGGTGGCCGTGCAGAACCCGTACGACGTGGCCCACACCGCCGCGCCGAACTGGCTGGCCACATACTCCTACAGCGCGGTGTCGATGGCCGCGCTGGCCCGCGTGATCACGGGTGAGGTGCGGCCGGCGGGAACCCTTCCGGTGGCCGTGCCGGGCCCGACCCCGTACCCGTTCGGCCACGGATTGAGCTGGTGAGGGCGATGCGACGCAGACAACTCCTGATCGGGGGCGCGCTGGCGGTCCCGGTGCTGGCCACCACCTCCGCGCCGGCGCAGGCCGACCGGAAGCTCACCACCGGCGCCGAACTGGCGGCGGAGGACGGGTGGCGGGTCCTCGCGGGCCGGAAGGTCGGCGTGGTCACCAACCCGACCGGCGTCCTCCGGGACCAGACGCACATCGTGGACTCGATGGTCGCCGCCGGGCACACACCGGCCGCGGCGTTCGGCCCGGAGCACGGGTTCCGCGGCACCGCGCAGGCCGGCGGGTCGGAGGGCGACTTCCTGGACCCGCGCACGAACGTGCCGGTGTACGACGCCTACGGGGCGAACGCCACCAAGTTGGCCGGGATGTTCGCCAAGGCCGGTGTCGACACGGTGGTGTTCGACATCGCCGACGTGGGCGCGCGCTTCTACACCTACATCTGGACCATGTACACGGCGATGCAGGCCGCCAAGGCGACCGGCGCGGAATTCCTGGTGCTGGACCGGCCGAACCCGGTCGGCGGGTGGGCGCGCGGGCCGCAGCTCGACCCGGCGTACGCGACGGGGGTGGGCAGGAAGCCGATCGTGCAGCAGCACGGGATGACGGTCGGTGAGCTGGCCGCGCTGTTCAACGGGGAGTTCCTGCCGGCCGAGGGCGGATCGGTCTCGCTGCGGACGGTGTGGGCGAAGGGGTGGCGGCGGGACTTGCTGGACACCGGGCTGCCGTGGGTGCCGCCGAGCCCGAACATGCCGACGCGCGACACCGCGCTGGTCTACCCCGGCACTTGCCTGTTCGAGGGGACGGTGCTGTCCGAAGGGCGCGGCACCACTCGCCCGTTCGAGACGGTGGGCGCACCCGGCATCGACTGGCGGTGGGCGGAGGACCTCAACGCGCTCGGCATGCCGGGGGTGCGGTTCCGGGAGGCGCACTTCACGCCCACGTTCAACAAGTTCGTCGGGAAGGCGTGCGGCGGGGTGGCGCTGCACGTGACATCGCCGCGGGAGTTCGACGCGATCCGGGCGGCGGTGGCCATGATCGTGACCGCGCGGGCCCGCTACCCGCAGGTGTTCGCGTGGCGGCCGGACTTCTGGATCGACAAGCTCACCGGCTCGGACCGCCTGCGCCGCATGGTCGACGCGGGCGCCGGCACCGACGAGGTGATCGGCGCGTGGTCCGACGAGCTGGCCGCCTTCATCCGCCTCCGCCGTCAGTACCTCCACTACCGGTGAGGGGACCTGCGATGCGCACCCTGCTGACCGCACTGCTCGCGACGACCCTCGCCGTCGCGTCCGTGGCGACCGCCCACGCCGCGCCGTACGACGACACCGCCGCGCCGGGCGACGGCACGGTCGAGGCGCAAGGACTGCCCGGCCGGTTCGACCTGCCTCGCCACGGGTGGGCGCACGACGTGCTCCGATCGGGTACACCGGAGGTCGTGGGACTCGACCCGGCGGCCATCGGCACCGCGCTGGACCAGGTGCGGCGGTACACCGAGCCGGACGCGAGCGGGCACCCGCTGTTCTCCGGCGCGGTGACCCTGCTGGTGCACGACGGGGTGGTGGCCACGCACGAGACCGCCGGGTGGGCGGTCCGGTACGCCGACGCGGCGGGCAAGGAGCTGCCCGAGGCGCAACGGGTGCCGATGGCGCGGAACACGATCTTCGACCTCGCCTCGATCTCGAAGCTGTTCACCTCGATCGTGGTCATGCAGCTCCACGAGCGGGGCGCGTTCGAGCTGGACGCCCCGGTCGCCCGCTACCTGCCCGAGTTCGGGGTCAACGGCAAGGACGTCATCACGGTCCGCCAACTCCTCACCCACACCTCGGGTCTGGAGCCGTGGCTGCCGCTGTGGTCGCGGTACCCGGACATCCCGTCGCGCATCAAAGCCGTGATGGACGTGGCGCCGAAGAACAAACCCGGCACCGTCTACACGTACTCCGACCTGAATCTGATCACGCTGGGCGTGCTCAGCGAACGGCTGAGCGGCAAGAAGCTCGACGTCCTGGTCGCGGAGGGCATCTCCGGTCCGCTCGACCTCGACGACACCGGCTACAACCCGCCGGCCGCGAAGCTCGACCGGATCGCCGCCACCGAGTTCCAGACCGGGCGCGGGCTGGTCCGGGGTGTCGTGCACGACGAGAACGCGTGGTCGCTCGGCGGTGTCGCGGGGCACGCGGGCGTGTTCTCCACCGCGCACGACCTGGCGACACTGGGCCAGGCGATCCTCAACGGCGGCCGGTACGGCCACGCGCGCATCCTCCAGCCGGACACCGTCCGCCTGATGCTCACCGACTTCAACCAGGGCTTCCCCGGCAACGCGCACGGCCTGGGCTTCGAGCTGGACCAGCGCTGGTACATGGGTGCGCTGACCTCGCCGAGGACCGCCGGCCACACCGGGTTCACCGGCACCAGCCTGGTGCTGGACCCGCTGTCGAACTCGATCGCGATCCTGCTGACCAACCGGGTCCACCCCACCCGGACCTGGGGCTCGATCAACCCGGCCCGCCGGGTCGTCGCCAACGGCCTCGCCCAGGCGCTGGCCGTCCCACCGCGGCGCGGCCCGACGAGTTGGACGCCCACCACACCCGGCGGCACGTTGACCACACCGGACCTCCGAACATCCGGCGGCCGGCACACCGTGTCGTTCAGTGCCTTTGTCGACTTGGATCCCACGGACAAGGTGGTCGTGGAGTCCAGTGACGATGGCACGACGTGGAGCGACCTGAAGACGCTCACGGGGTACGGCGAGCGCCGCTGGCAGCGCGTGGAACTCGAGACCACACCGGCCAAGTTGTACCGGTGGCGGTTCGTGCGCGGTGCCGGCTACGGCGGGCGCGGAGCGTACGTCGACGCCGTCCGGATCGTCGACGACCGCGGGGTGCTGGTGGACGGCGAACGCGACGGGCTGCGCGCGGAAGGGTGGCGTTCGGCCAACCGATAGTGGGCTTTCGGCGCAACCGCGACGTCCACCAGGTGGCATTGCGTCACGGTTGGGGTGACGGTCGCACACCCTCCGTTGATTTTCCGTTGGACGGTTAGTAAGTTTCCCACGTGTCCACCGAAAGCACCGACGCCAGTCCTCTCGTCCGGATCCGGTCCCTGCTCCCCGGCCTCGCCCGCGCGGAGCAGCGGGTGGCGAAGGTCGTGCTGGACAACCCGGCGACCGTCGCCCACCGCAGCATCACCGAGGTCGCCGAGGCGGCGGGCACCAGCGAGACGACCGTGACCCGCTTCTGCAAGGCCATCGGTGTCGGCGGCTACCCGGAACTGCGCATCGCGCTGGCCGCCGACACCGCCCGCACGGCCGCCCGCACGGATCGGGACCTCGGCGGCGACATCGGCCCCGGCGACGACCTGCGCCAGGTCGTCGGCAAGGTCGCGTTCGCCGACGCCCGCGCGGTCGAGGAGACCGCGGAGCAGCTCAACGTCGAGACCCTCCAGGCGGTCGTCGAGGCGGTCGCGGGCGCGGGCCGGGTGGACGTCTACGGGTTCGGGGCCAGCGCGTTCGTCGCGTTCGACCTCCAGCAGAAGCTGCACCGCATCGGCCGCACCTGCTTCGCGTGGAACGACACCCACATCGCGCTCACCTCGGCCGCCGTGCTCAACGCCGGCGACGTCGCGGTCGGCATCTCGCACACCGGGTCCACCGCGGAGACCGTCGAGGCGCTGCGGGTCGCCAAGGAGCACGGCGCGACCACGGTGGCGCTGACGAACTTCCCGCGCTCGCCGATCAGCGAGGTCGCCGACCACGTCCTGACCACCGCCGCCCGCGAGACCACGTTCCGCTCGGGTGCGATGGCGAGCCGGATCGCGCAACTGACCGTCATCGACTGCCTGTTCATCGGCGTCGCCCAGAAGCACGTCGAGACCGCCAAGACGGCGTTGGAGGCGACCTACGACGCGGTGTCGGGGCACCGCCTGGGCGCCCGGCCGGACGGCAGGCGGCGCCGGGAGACCGGTAAATGACCCCGCCCCGGCAGGGGGTCGCGGTCCGGGTCGAGTCGCCGACGGAGACCCGCAACCCGCGGACGCTGGACATCGACCGGCTGTCCACGCTCGACGTGCTGCGACTGATCAACGCCGAGGACCACCGGGTGCCGGACGCGGTCGAGGCCGTGCTGCCGGAGTTGGCCCAGGCCGCCGACCTCGCGGTGAACGCCCTGCGCACCGGCCACCGCGTGCACTACGTGGGCGCGGGCACGTCCGGCCGGCTGGCGACGCTGGACGCGGCCGAGATCGTGCCGACGTTCAACGCGCCGCCGGACTGGTTCGTCGCCCACCACGCCGGCGGGCCGGAAGCGCTGGTCAAGGCCGTGGAGGACGTCGAGGACGAGGCCGCCGGCGGCGCCGCGCAGATCCGGCGGCACGCGGTGGCCGGTGACGTGGTGCTGGGCGTGACCGCCTCCGGCCGGACGCCGTTCGTGGTGGCCGCGCTCAACGAGGCCCGGACGCTGGGCGCGCGCACGGTGCTGGTGTCCAACAACCCGAGCGCGCCGCGGGTGGACGTCGACGTGCTGATCACCGTGGACACGGGTCCGGAGGCGATCGCCGGGTCGACCCGGATGAAGGCGGGGACGTCGCAGAAGCTGGTGCTCACGTCGTTCTCGACGGCGGTGATGGTGCGGTTGGGGCGGACGTACTCGAACCTGATGGTGTCGATGCGGGCCACCAACGCGAAGCTGCGCGGGCGGACGGTCCGGATCCTGCGCGAGGCGACCGGGCTGGCGGAGACCGAGTGCACGACGGCGCTGGCCGACGCGGGCGGCGACCTGAAGGTGGCGCTCGTGCACCTGCTGTCCGGCGTGCCGATCGCCCAGGCGGCGGAGGCGCTGGAAAAGGCGCAAGGCTACGTCCGCCAAGCCCTGACCTTGCTCACCGCTCGCTAGACCGCACGCCTTCCGGACCCGGCATCGCTCAGCCCATCGCCTGGGATCTTTGGCGCGTGCATTTGCGTCTCTGACCTGCGGTTTCGCGATGACTGCCGCGCTGGGGCGCGGCCTCCGGCCCCCGCTTCCATTGTCCCACGGACCACCGACAAGATCGACTTCGAAGGCTCGGGCGGTGATCGGGGCGGAGGGTCAGGCGGTGATTCCGGGTGTGAGGGTCAGGCGGTGATCGAGTGCGGGTGGGTCAGGCGGTGATGGGGCGCCAGGGGATTGGGGTTGAGAGGACCATTGCGGAGGAGGTTTCGCCGTAGCCGGAGAGGCGGACCAGTAGGCGTTCCAGGTCGGTGATCGACGTGGTCGCGACCTTGACCACCGAGCAGATGTCGCCCGTCAAGCGCACCACCTCCACCACCTCGGGGCAGTCGTCCAGCAGTTCCGGGTGCACCGTGATGCAGCGTGGGCCGTAGCACTTCATGCGGACCAGGGCCACGACCGTCTTTCCGACCGCGATGGGATCAACGGTCGCGCGGTAGCCGGTGATGACGCCGGCGTTCTCCAGGCGGCGGACGCGTTGGGCCACAGTCGGGGGTGACACGTGCACGCGGCGGGCCAGTTCGTTGTACGACAGCCTGGCGTCCTCCTGGAGCGCTTCCAGCAGGGCCCAATCCACGCGATCCAACTCGGTGCTCACGAACGTAAACCTAAACCGCCCAAGCGTTCACAACCACAAGAGAATGACCCGAAACACCAGGTCAACGCCCATTCAGATCACCCGTCCGCGCGACCATCATGAAGCACATGGACTGCCCGGTCGCACCCAAACTGGACTTCGGCGGCACAACGCCCTACGAGGACTACGTGCACGCCTCCGTGCTGCACTCGCTGCAACAGCAGTGGTCCAAGGACCCGCGCGAGATGTCGTTCCTGGTGATCACCCAGGTCATGGAGCTGTACTTCGGCCTCCTCTGCTTCGAGTGGCGGCAGGCGCAGAAGGAGCTGCGGGCCGACGACCTGCGGGCGGCTGTGCGCACGTTGCACCGCAGCGACCTGCACATGCAGGCGCTCAACGCCGCGTGGCGGCCGATCGCGCGGATGACCCCCGGTGAGTTCAACGCCTTCCGCGACGCGCTCGGCGAAGGCTCCGGCTTCCAGTCCGGCCGCTACCGCGAGGTGGAGTTCCTGCTCGGCGAGAAGTCCCGGTCGATGCTCGTCCCGCACCGCGCGGTGCCCGCCCAGCACGACGCGCTCGAAGCCCTGCTCGCCGAACCGAGCCTGTACGACGACGTCCTCGCCGCCCTGCACCGCCAGGGCCTGGACATCCCCGCCGAAGTGCTCGGCCGCGACTTCAGCGAGCCCTACCAGCCCAACGCCCAGGTCGAGCAGGTGTGGGCCGAGGTCTACCGGTCCGGGTCGCGGGACCTGTTGGAGCTGGGCGAGGCGTTGACCGACATCGCCGAGGAGTTCGCCCGCTGGCGCTACGACCACCTGCTCGCCACCCGCCGCTCGATGGGCTCGAAGGTCGGCACCGGCGGCTCGGCGGGGGTTGCGTGGCTGGAGAAGCGCACGCAACGCTCGATCTTCCCGGAACTGTGGACCGCGAGGAGCTACGTGTGAACCGAGACCCGTTGGCGCATGTGCGCGACCTGTTCGACCTGGACGACGACGTCGTCTACCTCGACGGCAACTCGCTCGGCGCACCACCGAAGAACGTCGCCGAACGCGTTCAGGAGGTCGTCAAGCACCAGTGGGGTTCGCGGCTCATCCGGAGCTGGTCGGAAGGCTGGTGGGAGACGCCCGAACGGGTCGGCAACCGGGTCGGGCGACTGGTCGGCGCGTCGGCCGGGCAGGTCGTCGTGTGCGACTCGACCAGCGTGAACCTGTTCAAGGCGCTGATGGCGGCGGTCCGCAGCACCGACCGGTCCGAGATCGTCGTGGACGCGGGCACGTTCCCCACGGACGGCTACATCGCGCAGTCCGTGGCGGAGCTGACCGGTCTGGCCCTGCGCCCCGCCGACCCGGACCGGCTGGACCTGCGCGACACCACGGCGGTCGTGCTGCTCAACCACGTCGACTACCGGACCGGCAGGCTGTACGACATGGCCGCGTTGACCGAGCAGGCGCACGCGGTGGGCGCGAAGGTCGTGTGGGACCTCTGCCACAGCGCCGGCGTGCTGCCGATCGAGCTGGACGCGCTGGGCGTGGACCTCGCCGTGGGCTGCACGTACAAGTTCCTCAACGGCGGCCCCGGCTCGCCCGCGTTCATCTACGTGCCGACCAAGGCGCAGCCCGGTTTCCACCAGCCGCTGACCGGGTGGACGGGCCACCAGGTGCCGTTCGCGATGCAGCCCGACTACATCCCGGACCCCGGCGTGTCCCGGGCCCGCGTGGGGACCCCGGACATCCTGTCGATGCTGGCCCTCGACGCGGCGCTGGACGTGTGGGACCACGTCGACCTGCAGGACGTCCGGGCCAAGGGTCTGGCACTGACCGCGCACTTCATGGACCTGGTCCGGGACTTGCCCGGCATCGAGGTCCTGACGCCGACCGACGAGTGGCGCGGCCAGCAGGTCTCCCTGCGCCACCCGAAGGCGGGCGCGCTGATGGACGCGCTGATCGAGCGCAACGTCATCGGCGACTTCCGCGCGCCGGACGTGCTCCGGTTCGGCTTCGCCCCGCTCTACAACACGTTCGAGGAGGCGGAGCGCGCCGCCTCCACCCTGAAGGAACTGCTCTAGGACGCTGCGGCGTCCGCGATGCTGCGCGCCTCGCGGGCGCCCGCTTCCAAAGCGGAGCACCAGAACGTGATCCACTTCGCCACACCCTCGGGCTCGCCGGTCGAGAAACCGTGCAGGGCCGCCGAGTACTCGGTTTGGCGGCGCACGCAGTAGACCTCGGGCACGCCCAAGGACTTGGGGTCCAAGCCCGTGGCGATCGAGGTCAGGCGTGAGGCCGCGCGTGCGACCACGCCGTTGGCCGTCGGGAACGGGGCCAGCGACATCAGCTCGCCGTGCACCACGGCCACCACGAGCGGGCCGGGCACGGAGGTTCCGCCCGTCACCAGCGACGCCAGCAGGTCCAAGCGCTCCGAGATGCCGGGAGCCACGCGAGGCCGACCAAGCTCCGCGCCCAGGTCCGCACCGGCCAGGACGTGCAGCTTCGCCAGCGCCTGCAACGGCGCGCGCTGCCACGTCGGCAGGATCGTCCCCAGCGACTCGGCCACCCGCAACGCGCCCGCCAGCACGGGGTCCGTCACCGACCCGTCGGACGGGATCTCGGTGGGACCGCCGTCCAGCGCGGCCGAGGCGCGGGCGGCGCGGACGGAGGCCTCGGCGGCGGTGGTGGCCCAACCGCGCAGGTTCACCCGGTGCCGGTGCACCTGGAAGACGGCTTCGCGGGCGGTCTGGACGGCCTCGGGCACGCCGGGCAGGTCCAGCAGCGGGGCGAGCGGATCGGTCACGCCGGAGAACACTACCCGCCGGTAAGTGGCTATCTGAAAACGCTGAGAATTGGCCATGTAACATAGCCACTGGACCGCTTAAGGTCCGGAGCATGACCTGGTACGACCGTCCCACGCTGACCGGCGAGCACGTCCGCCTCGAACCCCTGGGTCTGCACCACGCCGAAGGCCTGCTGGAAGCCGGCAAGGACCCGGAGATCTGGCGCTGGCTCAGCGTCCGCCAACCGCGAAGCGTCCAAGAGGCCCGGGAGATGGTCGCCGCCGCGATCAACGACCCGACCCGGCGCGCGTGGGCGCAGATCGACCCCAAGACCGAGGAGGTCGCGGGCACCACCTCGTACTACGAGATCGACCCCAAGCACCGCGGCCTCTACATCGGCTACACGTGGATCGGCACCCGCTGGCAGCGCACCGCCCTCAACCGCAACGCCAAGCTCCTGCTCCTGACCAGGGCGTTCGAGGACCTGGGCGCACACCGCGTCGGCTGGCACACCGACGCCCGCAACGAGCGGTCGCAGCGGGCCATCGAACGGCTCGGCGCGACGCGCGAGGGCCTGCTGCGAGTGCACCGGATCCGTCCGGACGGCACCCTGCGCGACACCGTCGTCTACTCGATGACCGCCGCCGAGTGGCCGGCCGCGAAGGCGCGCCTGAGCGCGTGACGCGGGTCACGGCTTGTGCCGTTGGTCGCAATTGATGTGTCGTTCAGCGGATCCACCGTGGTCAGCGGGCCGGACGCGGGTTACACAGTTGCCAACACGTTTCGAACCCGTCGAAATTGGTCTGAACCTTTTGGGTGCGCAGTGAGCTGAATCGCACTACCTTCAGTGCGCACCCCTCGGATTCAGGAGGTCCGCCCACATGACCCAGCCGCAAGCCCAGGGACCGGCCCTGGACAACCTGCTCACCGAGAACCGGACGTTCCCGCCCAGCCCGGAGTTCGCCGCGCAGGCGAACGCCACCGCCGCGCTGTACGAGGAGGCGAAGGCCGACCGCGAGGCGTTCTGGGCGAAGCAGGCGGAGCGGCTGAGCTGGGACACCAAGTGGACGCAGGTCCTGGACTGGTCGAACGCCCCGTTCGCCAAGTGGTTCGTGGGCGGCAAGCTCAACGTCGCCTACAACTGCGTCGACCGGCACGTCGAGTCCGGCCACGGCGACCAGGTCGCCATCCACTGGGAGGGCGAGCCCGGCGACAGCCGCGCCATCACCTACGCCGAACTCCAGCGCGAGGTGTCCAAGGCGGCCAACGCGCTGACCGAGCTGGGTGTCGGCGCCGAGGACCGGGTCGCCATCTACATGCCGATGGTCCCGGAGGCGATCTTCTCCATGCTGGCCTGCGCCCGCCTGGGCGCGCTGCACAGCGTGGTGTTCGGTGGCTTCTCCGCCGAGGCGCTGCGCACCCGCATCGAGGACTCGCAGGCCAAGCTGGTGATCACCACCGACGGCCAGTACCGCCGCGGCAACCCGGCCGCGCTCAAGCCCGCCGTGGACGAGGCCGTGGCCAACGCGGCGAGCGTCGAGCACGTCCTGGTGGTCAAGCGGACCAACACCGACGTCGAGTGGACCGAGGGCCGCGACGTCTGGTGGCACGACCTGGTCGAGAAGCAGTCCGACCAGCACACGCCGGAGGCGTTCGACTCCGAGCACCCGCTGTTCATCCTGTACACGTCGGGCACCACGGGCCGCCCCAAGGGCATCCTGCACACGTCCGGCGGTTACCTGACGCAGGCGTCCTACACGCACTACAACGTGTTCGACCTCAAGCCGGACACCGACGTCTACTGGTGCACCGCCGACATCGGCTGGGTCACCGGCCACAGCTACATCGTCTACGGCCCGCTGTCCAACCGCGTCACGCAGGTCGTCTACGAGGGCACGCCGAACACCCCGCACGAGGGCCGGCACTGGGAGATCGTGCAGAAGTACGGCGTCTCCATCTACTACACCGCGCCCACGCTGATCCGCACGTTCATGAAGTGGGGCGCGGACATCCCGGCCAAGTACGACCTGTCGTCGCTGCGCGTGCTGGGCAGCGTCGGCGAGCCGATCAACCCCGAGGCGTGGATCTGGTACCGGGAGAACGTCGGCGCGGGCCGGACCCCGATCGTGGACACCTGGTGGCAGACCGAGACCGGCGCGATCATGATCTCGCCGCTGCCCGGCGCGACCTCCACCAAGCCCGGTTCGGCGCAGCGCCCGCTGCCCGGCATCGGCGCGAAGGTCGTCGACGACCAGGGCAACGAGGTGCCCCACGGCGGTGGCGGCTACCTGGTGCTGGACGAGCCGTGGCCGTCGATGCTGCGCGGCATCTGGGGCGACGAGGAGCGCTACCGCGAGACCTACTGGTCGCGCTTCGGCGAGCAAGGCTTCTACTTCGCCGGCGACGGGGCGAAGTACGACAACGACGGCGACATCTGGCTGCTGGGCCGGGTGGACGACGTGATGAACGTGTCCGGGCACCGGATCTCCACCACCGAGGTCGAGTCCGCGCTGGTCTCGCACCCGACCGTGGCGGAGGCGGCGGTCGTCGGCGCGACCGACCCGACCACCGGCCAGGGCATCGTCGCGTTCGTCATCCTGCGCGGCGGGGTGGCCGACGAGGCGTCCGGCGCGGAGGCGATCAAGGCGCTGCGCGAGCACGTGGCCAAGGAGATCGGCCCGATCGCGAAGCCGCGGCAGATCATGGTCGTGCCGGAACTGCCGAAGACCCGCTCCGGCAAGATCATGCGCCGGCTGCTGCGCGACGTGGCGGAGAACCGGGCGATCGGCGACGTCACCACGCTGGCCGACTCGTCGGTGATGGACCTCATCTCCAGCGGCCTGAAGTCGGGCGCTTCGGAGGACTGACCCGCGAGGCCGCCGTCGGCTTGTCGCGTCGCCTTTCCGACGATCACGCCTTTCGATCGTCGGAAACGCGGCGCGACAAGCCGACCCTCAGGGCGGCCTCGCCGCCGCGACGAAGTCGCGGCCATCCAACACAGCTCCTGCCGCGGCGGGGGCCCTTCCGTTCGTTGGCGTTACCCACGTTCGTGTTAAGGTTTCGCACTGGTGAGCCGGGAAGTCTGGTCGGCACGAGTATGTCCATTGAGCCGATCGCCCGGAGTTCCCGATGAACCGCAAGCGCCAAGTCGTCACCGAGTTCGCGCGCTTCCTGCGCACCGAGACCGTCGGCGGCATGATCCTGCTCGCCGCGACCGCCGTCGCGCTGCTGTGGGCCAACTCCCCGTTCAGCGGGGCGTACGAGGCGTTGCGGGACCTCCACATCGGACCGGAGTCGCTGCACCTGAGCCTGAGCCTCGGCGACTGGGCGAAGGACGGGCTGCTCGCGATCTTCTTCTTCGTCGCCGGGCTGGAACTCAAGCGCGAACTGGTGATCGGCGAGCTGAACAACGTCAAGGCCGCGGTCCTGCCCGTCGTGGCGGCGGTCGGTGGCATGGTGGTGCCCGCGGTGATCGCGCTCGCGGTCGGGTGGGGTGAGCCGGGCATCGAGCGGGCTTGGGCCATCCCGGTGGCGACGGACATCGCGTTCGCGCTGGGGGTGCTGGCGATCACCGCGTCCGGGCTGCCGAGCAGCCTTCGGCTGTTCCTGCTGAGCCTGGCCGTGGTGGACGACCTGGGCGCGATCATCCTCATCGCCGTGCTGTTCACCGCGACGTTCAACGTGGTGGCGGCGCTGGTGGCGGTCGCGCTGCTGGGGTTGTACGCGTTCCTCCAGCACAAGCGGGTCACCTCGCCGTTCCTGTACGTGCCGCTCGCGATCGGGACGTGGGTCGCGGTGCACGAGGCGGGCGTGCACGCGACCATCGCCGGTGTGGCGCTGGCCCTGCTGACCCGCGTGCGCAAGGACCACTACGAGCACGAGGCGCCCGCGCTGCGGCTGGAGCACCGGTTGCAGCCGTGGTCGGCCGGGGTGGCGGTGCCGGTGTTCGCGCTGTTCGCGGCGGGGGTGCCGGTGAACGGGGAGGCGTTGGGCGCGCTGTTCTCGGACAAGTTGGCGCTCGGTGTGATGCTCGGGCTGGTGGTGGGCAAGCTGGTCGGGATCGTCGGGGCGTCCGCTTTGGCCGTGGTGTTCAAGGCGGCGGTCTGGCCCAACGGTGCAGGGTGGCGGGACATCACCGCGGTGGCGATGCTCGGCGGTGTCGGGTTCACCGTCAGCCTGTTGATCTCCGATCTGGCGCTCGACGGTGCAGCGGCCGAACAGGCGAAAGCCGCGGTGCTGTTGGCTTCCATGGCGGCTTCTCTCCTCGCGGCGCTTTTGTTGATCCGGCGCAGTCGGGTGCACCAGCAGTTGGACGAAGAGGTGTAGATCGGCCGGTCGGGCGGCCGGCTCCTGGCGTGCATGGCACGATGAGCTTCGTGACCAGCGCTCGGGAGAACACCAACGGCAGCGGGCTGCCACCTGTTCCGTCGATCCCGTTGACCGCGGAGAGCGCGGCGAAGATCGCGGAGGAAACGTCCATCGGCGGGTTGGTCCGCGACGCCACCGCGCACCTGTCCACGCTGGTCAGGGCCGAGGTGGAGCTGGCCAAGTCGGAGATCGCCGGCGAGGTGAAGAAGGGCCTCAAGGGCAGCGTCTTCTTCGTCCTGGCGCTCACCGTGCTGGCGTTCGCCATGTTCTTCCTGTTCATGGCGCTGGGCTTCGGCCTGAACGACCTGTTCGGGCTGGGGCTGGGCTGGTCGTTCCTGATCACGTTCGGCGTCATGTTCCTCACCGCGGTCGCGTTCGGGTTCCTGGGGTACCGCAAGGTGCGCAAGCTCAAGGTGCCGAAGCGGACCATCGCGTCGGCCAAGGACACCGTCGCGGCCCTCCGCAACCGCGGCGACGGGTCCTGAGCCGGGCCGTGCGGTTGCCGCCGGACCCGTCCACCGCCCGGGTCGCCGGACCCTGGGCCCACCGGGACGTGTCCGCCAACGGCATCCGCCTGCACGTGGCCGAACTGGGCGACGGTCCGCTCGTCCTGCTGCTGCACGGGTTCCCGGAGTTCTGGTGGACCTGGCGGCACCAGCTCGTGGCCCTGGCCGAGGCCGGGTACCGGGCGGTCGCGGTGGACCTGCGCGGCTACGGCGACTCGGACAAACCGCCGCGCGGCTACGACGGGTTCACCCTCGCCGGCGACGTCGCGGGCCTGGTGAAGGCGCTCGGCGCGTCCCGGGCGCACCTGATCGGGCACGCGTGGGGCGGGATGCTCGCGTGGACGGTCGCGGCGATGCACCAGCGGCTGGTCGACTCGGTCACCACGATCGCCGCACCGCACCCGCTGGCGCTGCGCCACGCGATCCGCCGGTACCCGCGCGGGCAGGGCCGGGCCAGCGGGCACGTGTTCCGGTTCCAACTGCCGGTGTACCCGGAGCGGTGGCTCACCGCCGACGGCGGCGCGGCGGTCGCCCGGCTGCTGACCGCGTGGTCCGGTCCGAAGTGGACGGTGTCGCCGGAGTTCGACGAGGTGGTGCGGCGCAACCGGGAAGCGGCGCTGGTGCCCGGTGTCGCGCACTCCGCGATGGAGTACTACCGGTGGGCGGTGCGCTCCCAGTTGCGCGGCGACGGGCGGCGGTTCGCCGAGGCGGTCGACCGGCGGCTGGACGTGCCGGTGTTGCAGGTGCACGGCGCGCTGGACCCGGTGATGCTGGAGTCCACGGCGGTCGACTCGGGCCGCTGGGTCGGCGCGGGCTCGCAGTTCCGCAGCCTGCCCGAGGTCGGCCACTTCCCGCACCAGGAGGCGCCGAACACCACCAACGGGCTGATCAGCGGGTTCCTGGCCGCAGTACAGCCGTGAACAGCATGAAGGTCGCCAAGAACCGCCCGACTGCCAGGTCGTGCAACCAGCTCGCGGCCTCGTCGGCGTCGAGCTGACCGGCGCGCACGGCCCGTTCGGCGTTGCGGCTCAGGCCCAGGATGTCGTCGGCGTCGGCAAAGTCGCGGAGCACCGGGGTCGTGATCCGCAGGTCCACGGTGAACCCGGCGTCCTCGGCCAGTCGCACCACCCGCCGCCCCACGGTCGCGTTGGTGACCACGTGGTCGCACACGAACTCGCGGACCTTCCGGTTGGCGCGCACGTCACCGGGGTCGACGGTGATCGTGTCCCAGTCCGGCTGCGCGACCACGACCACACCGTCGTCCTTCACCACCCGCCGCAGCTCGGCGAACACGTTCTCCGGGTCGGGGACGTAGTGCAGCACCCGGTCCACCCGCGCCCGGTCGACCATCTTGTCGGCCACAGGCATCGTGCGCGCGTCCCCCAGGTGCACGGCGACGGCCGGGTACTCCTCGGTCCGGTGCCGGGCCTCGGCGACCATCAACGGGTCGGCGTCGATGCCGATCACCCACTCCGCACCGGTCGCGGCGAGGTCCAGCAGGTCCGTACCGGGGCCGCAGCCCACGTCCAGCACGGTGTGCCGCCGCCGCACGTCCAGTGCGTCCAGCAGCCTCAGCTTGTAGGCGCGGGCGTCGTCCAAGGCGGCTGCCCGGTCCATGTACCCGATGGCGTCCATGCGCCCAGGCAAGCACTCACATGTGGAGATCCTGTGCTCAAGAAGCGCAGGTTTGGGTGGAGGCTCGACGGACCATGGTCGGGGCCTTGGCGACCTCGTCCGCGACTTCCTGCGCGGTCAGGACGAACCCGGTCTCCTGGTCGTCCACCGCCGCGCCGAACACCACGCCGATCACCCGGCCCTGCGGGTCCACCAGCGGGCCGCCGGAGTTGCCGCTGCGGACCTTCGCCCGGATCGTGTAGACGTCCCGCGTCACCGTGGTGGCGTCGTAGATGTCCGGCCCGCGCAGCATCCTGATCCGCTCCCGCACCCGCGCCTCGGACGCCGTGTAGGGGCCGTCCAGCGGGTAGCCGAGCACTATCCCGTCCTCGCCCTGCTTGATCTCGTCGGTGCGGAACTGGAGCGGCGTGGCCTCCAGGTCCGGCACCGCCAGGATCGCGATGTCGGTCTGGGCGTCGTAGTGCACGACGGTCGCGTCGAACTGCCCGCGCCCGACCTCCACCGTCACCTCGGTGGTGCCCGCGACGACGTGGGCGTTGGTCATCACCCGCTCGGGCGAGATCACGAAGCCGGTGCCCTCCAGCGCCCGCGAGCACGAGGGCGCCCGACCGCGGACCTTCAACACCGACGGGCGCAGCCGTTGCACGACCGGGTTGGCCGCCAGGGCCGGGTCGGGCGGGCCGACGTCGGCCAGCGGGGTCCGGTCGAACGGGTTCATCGCGGCCGGGAAGCCGGACACGTCGAACAGGTTGCGCAGGTCCTCGGACAACGTCCGGGCCGCCTGCGGCATGGTGTCGTCGACCGTGGACAGGATCACCGACTGGTTGAGCGCCTTGGCCAGCGACGGCAGCCCGGCGACCATGGTCAGCGGCAGCGCGATCATCCACGCCACCACGAACACCACCGCGCCCTGCACGATCGCGCCCAGCGCGTTGTCCGCGCCCCGCAACGGGCTGGAGTTGACCCGGGACTTGAGCATCCGGCCCACGTACACGCCGAGCGTCTCGCCCAGCGCGACCAGCAGCACCACGATGCCGACCGCGAACACGACCTTGGTCACGACGTTCTCGAACTGGGCCACCACCAGCGGCGCGAGCTGGGTGCCCAGCACCAGGCCCACCAGGACGCCCACGAACGCGGGCAGCGCGACGACCATGCCCTGCCGCGCACCCGAGACCGCCGCGAAGGCGGCCAGCGCCAGCACCAGCAGGTCTACCCAGTTCACGCAGCCCTTCCCTCCGTCAGGTAGCGCGCAACGCTAGCTCAAGGTCGCGCACATCGGTGGCATCCCACGGCCTTTCCCAGCCACCGAGCGCGAGCAGGCCGTTGAGCAGGCCCGCGGTGAACCCCCACACCAACATGCCCGGCGCGGAGAACGCCGGACCGACGAACCCCGACGAGTGGGTCACCCGGAACCGGTTCGCCGGGTCCGCGAGGTGCGCGATCGGCACCCGCGCCACGGCCGCGGTCTCCGCCGGGTCCACCGGGGCGACCGGCGACGGCTCGTCCCAGTGCGCCAGGACCGGCGTGACCACGAACCCGGACACCGGCACGTACAGCTTCGGCAGGGTCGCCACCGGCCGCACGCCCTCGCGCAGCACACCGGTCTCCTCGAACGCCTCGCGCAGCGCCGTGTCCACCGGTCCGTCGTCGGTCGGGTCGGCCGCGCCGCCCGGGAAGGCGACCTGACCCGGGTGCGAGCCGAGCGTGTCGGCGCGGCGCAGCAGCAGCACGTCCGGCCCGTCGGGGCCCTCGCCGAACAGCATCAGCACGGCGGCCTCGCGGCCCGTCCCGTCCGGCGGCGGGGAGATCCGGGTGAACGCCCGGTGGTCGATCTCGGCGGTGGCCTTGACCAACCCGCTCATCCACTCCGGGACGTCCTCCGGCGACACCAGGGCGGTCATCCGACCACCTCGCGCACCTGGTCCACGGAGGTGAGCACGGGGTAGCGGGTCACCTCGGCGACCGAGCCGTCCGCGCCCACCACGTAGCTCTTGGGGAGGTGCGGCGGCGACCCCAGGGCCCGGCGCACGGCGTCCGCGTCGCTGAACACCGCCGGCAGGTGCACCCCCAGCTTGGTCAGCAGTTCCAGCCCGTCCCCCTCCTTGCTCTGCACCAGCACGGTGAGCACCGGCACCGCGCCGGGCTGCCGCGCGTAGGCGTCCAGCACCCGCAGTTCCTCATGACAGGGAACGCACCAGGTGGCCCAGAAGTTCACGAGCGCCTTGCCGGGCAGGGCCGCGGCGACGTCGACCGGCTGCCCGTCACCCAGGCAGGTGGCCGTGACGCCGCGCAGCACCGACGGCCCGCCTTCGCCACGCGGGCACGGGGGCAGGGCCGCCTTCTCCCGCATCGGCCCGAGGTCTTCGGCTGCGACGGTCTGCGGGCGGTCGGCCGGCTGCTCGGCGTCGCGCGGCCACAGCGCCACCACGGCGGCGACCACGAGGACCAGGACGACGACCGCCCAGCGAGCTGTCCGACTCACGCCGGCTTCTCCCCCGACCGCACCCGTTCGGCCAGCGCGATCAGGTGCGGGGCTTCCTCGCCCTTGACCAGCTTCTCGGCCTTGACCGGGTCGACCTGGCCGATGCCGTAGGAGGGGCACTGGGGCGCCAGGAAGCACGCGCCGCACGCGGGCGTCCGGGCGTGGCAGACGCGGCGGCCGTGGAAGATCGTGCGGTGCGACAGGAGGGTCCAGTCGCGGCGCTCGACGAGCTTGCCCACCGCGTGCTCGACCTTGACCGGGTCCTCCTCCTCGGTCCAGCCCCAGCGGCGGACCAGCCGGCCGAAGTGGGTGTCCACGGTGATCCCGGGCACGCCGAACGCGTCGCCCAGCACCACGTTGGCGGTCTTGCGGCCGACGCCGGGCAGCGTGACCAGGTCGGCGAGCTTCCCGGGCACCTCCCCGCCGAACCGTTCGACCAGGGCGGAGCCGAGGCCGATCAACGAGGTGGCCTTGTTCCGGTAGAAGCCGGTGGGGCGGATGTACTCCTCCAGCTCGGTGCGGTCGGCTGAGGCGTAGTCGGCGGCCTTGCGGTAGCGCTGGAACAGAGCGGGTGTGACTTGGTTCACGCGGACGTCGGTGGTCTGGGCGGACAGGACGACCGCGACCAGCAACTCCAACGGGTTGGTGAAGTCCAACTCGCAATGGGCGTCCGGGTACCCGGTCTCCAGCAGTCGAACCATCTTGCGCGCCCTGCGCGTACGACCAAGCGGAGTCTCAACCTTCGTCACCGCGCGCGCTGCCATGGCCAAAAGGCTACCCGCGCGCTCGACGGGCGGACTCGGCATCGCGAGCGCACCATTTGATTGGCCAAACTCAACCATGGGTAGTCGGCAAGCAGAAGGCACGAGGGACGCAACCGGCGGGGCCGGGCGCACGTCCACCTCATACAACGACGGACTCGACACGCCGAAGTTACCCCCTCGCACGCGCGCCCCGGGGGATGCGCAAGGATCGGAGCCATCATGACTGCCTGGTTCGTCATCGCCGTTCCGATCGTGATCATGTTCTTCGCGCTCTTCATGGAGCGCGTTGAAGCTCGTCTCCGCCACGTCGCCGTCCAGGAGGACGAGGTCGAGGAGTTCCTGGAGTCGGCGCGCCCCGACGAGGTCAGGGCGCTCTACGGGCACGGCATCGGCCGCGCGCTGGAGCTGTTCCGGCTGCGCCGGCTGGGCGGTCGTGCCAGGAACCTGCGTCAGCGGCGCACCCGCCGCTAGCGCCGGCACGGACCGGCGAGGCCCGCGGGGCACACCCGGCGGGCCTTATCGGGCTGTCCGGGGTTGGTCGCACGGCGCGCCGGGAGGCGATCCACGACACACCCCTTAGACTGCACTCAGTGATCGACGGCAGCGCGCCGATCCGCCAGAAGGCGGAACGCACTCGACCGTCGCGTCGACAGGAGGGACGAGGTGGACGAGACCCTGGCCCGCGCGGGCATCTTCCAAGGGGTTGAACCGGCGGCAGCGGAGGCACTGGCGCAGACGCTGGAGTCCGTTGAATTCCCGCGTGGCCATGTGATCTTCGCGGAAGGCGAGCCGGGTGACCGGCTCTACATCATCCAGTCCGGCAAGGTGAAGATCGGCCGCAAGTCGCCCGACGGCCGGGAGAACCTGCTGGGGATCTTCGGACCGTCCGACATGTTCGGCGAGCTGTCGATCTTCGACCCCGGCCCCCGCACGTCCACCGCCACGACGGTGACCGAGGTGCGCGCGGTGAGCATGGACCGGCCCGCGCTGCGGCAGTGGATCACGAACCGGCCGGAGATCGCCGAGCAGCTGCTGCGCGCCCTGGCGCGCCGCCTGCGCCGGACGAACTCCATGCTGGCGGACCTGATCTTCACCGACGTGCCCGGCCGCGTGGCGAAGGCCCTGCTCCAGCTGGCGCAGCGGTTCGGCAGCCAGGAGGCGGGGCTGCTGCGGGTCACGCACGACCTGACCCAGGAGGAGATCGCGCAGTTCGTGGGCGCGTCGCGCGAGACGGTGAACAAGGCCCTGGCCGACTTCGCCCACCGCGGCTGGCTCCGACTGGAGGGCAAGAGCGTCCTGATCCTGGACCCCGAGCGCCTGGCGCGACGGGCGAGGTAGGCGCACCAGCTGGCGCGCGCCGGCAGCCAGCTCCCCGGAGCCGCCCGCGGGGCGGCTCTTCACCCGCGAGGGCCGCGTCGGCTTGTCGCGTCGCCTTTCCCGGCGATCACGCTTTTCGATCGGCGGGAAACGCGGCGCGATGAGCCGACTTTCAGACGGCCCGAGCCGCGCGACGCCAGTCGCGCCATCAGGCACAGCACAACAAGACCGGGCGCCGCCCCCGACGCGGCGCACCGGTCTTGTCGTGTGCGCGGCCCATCCCCCGACAGTCCGCGCTTCTCCACACATCCGGTACCCGCAGGCCCCGACCCTCTGGCACCGGAAGGAGGTCTGGTTACCCCCTCTGACCTCGACCAAAACCGGTCAGCGGGCGCAAGTTCCACGATCGCACGGCAGTCCCCCCGAAACTCAAGCGGATTCACCCTCAAGGACCCGCTGTTCAGCGGTTCCGTTGCATGGTTTCACCCGGTCATCCCATTGTTGTGACCGAACCGCAACCTTCGCCCCGCTGGTGACCGGCCTAACCGGCAAAAAGCTGGTACGCGCGTACCAAAGCCTGCATACTGGTACGCATGTCCCACTCTGCCCGCCTCTCCGACTACCGCACCGCCCTGACCACCCCCGGCATGCGCGGCCCCGTGGTCGCGTCGCTGCTCGCCCGGCTGCCCATCGCGATGGTCGGCCTGTCGCTGCTGCTCTACGTGCAGCGCGAGACGGGCTCGTTCGCGGCGGCGGGCCTGGTGTCCGCGACGTCCCTGGTCGGTGTCGCGGTCGGGTCGATCGTGCAGGGCAGGCTGATGGACCGCCTCGGCCCCACCCGGCCGCTGCTGACCGCGGTGAGCCTGTTCGCGGTGTTCGTGACGCTCGCCGTGACGGCCGTCGAGGCCGGCGCCGCGCTCGCGGTCCTGGTTCCGCTGGCCTTCGCGGTCGGGTTCACCGAGCCGATGGTGGGTTCCGCGTCGCGGGCGCTGTGGGCGCACATGCTGCCGCCGGGGTCGGCGCGGCTGGCCGGGTACGCCTACGAGGCGATCAGCATGGAGGTCTTCTTCATCCTCGGACCGGGTCTGTCCGGCCTGCTCGTCGCGGCGCCGTGGGCGGGCACCGGTGTGGTCGTCGGCGCGGCGTCCATGGTCGTCGGCGCGCTGTGGTTCGCCCTGAACCCGACCGTGCGCGGCGTGCGGCCGTCGCCGGCGCAGCGCAGCCTGCTGGGCGCGCTGGCGTCGCCGGGCATGCGGACGGTCGCGCTGGCGGCGCTCGGGTTCGGTGTGACGATCGGGTTCATCGAGGTCGCCGTCCCGGCCGCCGCCGCCAACGCCGGTCACGTCGGCCTGGGCGGTCTGCTGCTGAGCCTGTGGTCGGTCAGCTCGGTGCTGTTCGGCGTGCTGTACGCGATGCGCCCGTTCCCGCGGGCCATGCACCTGCGGCTGCCGGTGCTGCTGGGCGGGTTCGCGCTGCTGTCGCTGCTGCTCGCGGTCCCGACGACGCTGATCGGCTTGGGCGCGGCGCTGCTGGTCGTGGGCACCCTGATCACCCCGCAGGCCACCACCCACTCGGAGGCGATCGAGCAGGTCGCGCCGGCGGGCACGGCCACCGAGGCGTTCGGGTGGGTCGTGACGGCGGTGACCGTGGGGCTGGCGATCGGACAGTCGCTCAGCGGTCAGCTCGTCGAGTCGCACGGCACCGGCACGGCGTTCGTGGCGGCGGCCGGCGCGGGCCTGCTGATCGCGGCCCTGGTGTGGGCGTTCCGCCGCACGGTGGCGGCCGGCGCGCCGCTGCCCAGCAAGGATGAGCTGGCCCTGGTCGGGCGCTGACCCGCCGCTCCACCCGGGTTCACCCGTTCGTGTCCTCAGCCGACCGCCCGGAATTGTCGGTGGTCGCGGATACGGTCCTCGACATGGACCTGACCGCGACCACCACCGAGCTGGCCGCCGCCGCCACCGAGGTGGCCCGCCTGCTGCCCACCCAGGTGCTCGATCCCGTCCTCGCGGGCCTCGTGCTGCGCGCCGACGGGACAGGGGTGGAACTCGCGGGCAGCGACCGGGAGCGGGCCGTGCGGCTGCACCGGCCCGCCACCACGCACACCGACGGCGCGGCGCTCGTCCCCGCCAAGCCGTTCGCCGACACCCTGCGCGGCCTGGACGACCCGCAGGTCCGGCTGGTCGTCGAGGGTTCCCGGCTGGCGATCCGCACCACCACAGCCCGCTTCGCCCTCCCGCTGCTCGACCTCGCCACCCACCCGGGCATCCCGCCGCTGCCCCCGAAGGCCGGCGCGATCCCCTCGGACGTCCTCGAAGCCGCCCTGGTCCCGGTGGCCAGCGCGACCTCCAAGGACGACGTCCTCCCGATCTTCACCGGCATCCGGATGACCGGCACCGACCGGCACGTCGAGCTGATCGCCACGGACCGCTACCGGATGGCGTACGCGACCGTCCCGTGGTCGCCTGAAGGTTCCCTGAACGTCCTGGCTCCGGCCGCCCTGATGGCTGACGTGTCGCGCCTTCCCCAGCACACTGTCGTGACCATCCACGCCGACGAAGATCGCATCGCCCTGTCCTGGCCGGGCGGCAGTGTCAGCACCGCGCTCCTGGCCGCCCCGTTCCCCGACGACCGAGCCCGCACACTGCTGGAGGCCATCATCGACAGCACCGTGGTTGTGGAGGCGGACGCCCTGGCCGGCGCCGTGAGGAGGGCAACCCCCTACTCCGGCCCGCACGGGTCCGTGACGCTGCACGTGGAGGATTCCGAGCTGCGCGTCCGGGGCAGCGACCCGCAGACCGGCGAGTCCGAGGAGTCGGTCAAGGCCACCACCGAGGGCAACCGGGTGACCAAGACCTTCCAGGCGCGCTACCTGGCCGACGCGCTCAAGGCGTTCAGCGGCCGGCGGGTGGAGCTGCGCATCCAGGACGGCTTGCGGTCGACAGTCCTGACCGCGCCGCCGGCCGACGACGGCATCGAGCTGAAGTACCTGGTCGTGCCGCTACGCACGGTCCACTGACCCCCACTCCACAGCGCGTCCAGCACCCCGCGCAACGCCCGCCCGCGCGGGGTCAGGGCATAGCTCACCCGCGACGGCCACCCGGCCACCCGCGACCGCTCCACCACTCCGCATTCCACCAACTGCGCCAACCGGTCGGTGAGCACCTTGTCCGACACGGCCAGCGCCGCCGCCAACTCGCTGTAGGTGCGGGGACCGCCGAGCAGTTCCCGCACCACCAACGTCGTCCACCGCCCCCGCAGCGCGTGCAAGGTGATCTCGACCGGGCACTCCGGCGTCGGCCGGTCGACCGCCAGGTAACTCACCGTTTGGTTGGCCACGAAACGCCTCCCTAGCGTCGATGCCATGCCCGCACAGACCCCGCACGAACTGCCCGCCCTGTTCGCGAAGCTGTTCAACGAGGGCGACCCGTCGTCCCTCTACGAACCCGGCGCCGAGCCCGAAGTCCTCGACGGGCACCTCAAGCTCGACGCCAAGATGGAGGTGAGCCCGCGCAAGATCCTGGTCAACGGCGACATCGCCCTGCTCGTGGTCGACTGGCGGCTGGGCGAGATCACCGGCACCGCCACCGACGTGGCCCGTCGCGGCCCCGACGGCTGGCGGTACGTGATCGACAACCCGTCAGGCGTGGCGTAGGTACTCCAGCTGCGCGTTCACCGCGAGGCCGCCGTCGGCTTGTCGCGCCGCCTTTCCCGCCGATCACGTTTTTCGATCGGCGGGAAACGCGGCGCGACAAGCCGACCCCCAGGGCGGCCTCGCCGCCGCGACGAAGTCGCGGCCATCGAACACAGTGATCGACAACCCCTCAGGCGTCGCGTAGGTACTCCAGCTGCGCGTTCACCGACCACTCTGCGGCCGGCCACAGCGACCGGTCGACGTCCGCGTACACGACCTCGACCACCTCGCGCGCGGTCGGTTCGCCGCCGAGCCGCTCGACCGCCGCCCGGACCTGCGCCAACCGCTCCTCCCGGTGCGCGAGGTACGCCCGCGCGACCGTGCTCGCGTCGGGCAGCTCGGGACCGTGGCCGGGCAGGACGGTCGTCCCGGGCGGCAGGTCGGCGAGGACCTTGAGCGACTCCAGGTAGTCCCGCAGCTTGCCGTCCAGCACGGTGGTGCCGCGCCCGAGGATGGTGTCGCCGGTCAGCACGGCGTCCTCGACCAGGAAGCTCAGCGAGTCGTCGGTGTGGCCGGGCGTGGCCACGACCCGGATCTCCAGCCCGCCGCCGACCACCACCTCCCCGCCCGCGATGGCGGAGCCCAGCGCCGGGTTCCCGGCCCGCACGGGCGCGCCGACCAACCGGCCGAACTCCGCCGCCCCCTCCGAGTGGTCGTGGTGCCCGTGGGTCAGCAGGACCACGTCGACCGGCCCGAACGAGGCCACCCGCTCCAGGTGCGCCCGGTCCAGCGGACCCGGGTCGACCACCACGCACGACTCCGCGCCCGGCGCGCGCAGCAGCCACGTGTTCGTGCCTTCAAGGGTCATCACGCCCGGGTTCTCCGCGAGCACGACCGACGCGAACGGCGTGACCTCGCGCAACTGCCCGTACGGCGGGGTCACCGCACGACCGCCCGGACCACGTCGCCGTCCCGCACCAGCTTCGGGATGATCTTCTCCACCTCGCGCGGCGCCGCCAGCACGTCCGCCACCCCCGGGAACTCGGCCAGCTCCGACAACGTCACCCACGTGGGCGGCAGCAGCAGCCGCCGGCCCTCCTGCCAATCCTCCAACGCCTCCGCGGGCCGCTGCCAGCCCGCGTCCGAAGCCTCCGATGTGACGTCGTCCGCCTTCTGCCCGCCCGGCAGCACCGCGACGAAGAACCGCGTGTCGTACCGGCGGGGCTCCTCGGCGGGCGTCACCCAGTTCGCCCACGGCCGCAGCAGGTCGGCGCGCAGCACCAGCCCCTCCCGGGCCAGGAACTCGGCGAACGACAGGTCGCGCCTGACCAGCGCCTCGCGCGCGTCGGCGTAGGCGGACGTGTCCGCGACGACGGTGTCCGCCGACAGCCCGGCCAGCAGCACACCGGACTCCTCGAACGTCTCCCGCACGGCCGCGCACACCAGTGCGCGCGCGAGTTCCGTCGAACAGGCGAACCGCTCCGCCCACCACTCCGGGCCGGGACCGGTCCACGCCACGGACGCGTCGGCGTCTCGCGGGTCGACACCGCCACCGGGGAACACGGTCATCCCACCCGCGAACGCCATGCCCAGGACCCGCCGCTGGAGGAACACCTCGAACCCGGTGTCGGCGTCGCGGACCAGGACGACGGTCGCGGCGTCGCGCGGCGTCACCGGCACCTCGGGGACGACGTCGGGCACCATGCCCGGCGGCAGGACCAGTTGTTCGGGAAGTTCGCGCACGACCCGAGCCTACGACGAGGATGATCCGCTGTGGACACCGCGAAGAGGGGCTGCCTGCTCAACGTGCTGCTGTTCGTGCTGGGCGCGGTGGTCGGCACCGGCATGACGGCGGTGCTGGCCGTGCTCGCCTTCCTGCCCAGCCGCGACACGATCAGCGCCGACCCGGGTGAGCCGGGAGTCTGGGTCAAGGAGGTCGGCACCCTGCTCGGCGCGCCGGAGTACGAGGTGTGGCTCGGGAAATCGGAAGACCACGGGCACGTCGTCGAGGTCCCGGCGGGCTGGGGGCACGAGCCGGAGGTGGTGCGGCAGGCGGACGGCGTCGAGCTGCGGTTCGGCAACAGCGGCCGGATCTTCGTGCCCGCCTCGACTTACGTAGGCGGCCGATGAAAGTATGGGCGTCGTGGACGAACAGTTGCGCGTAGGACTCGTCGGAGCCGGACCGTGGGCGAAGCTCGTGCACGCGCCCGGCCTGGCCGACCACCCCGGAACCCGCCTGACCTCGGTGTGGGCCCGCCGCCCGGAGGCCGCCGCCGAGTTGGCCGAGTCGTACGGCGCTACCGCGGCCGCCGATCCCGACGAGCTGCTGGCCGGCGTGGACGCGGTCGCGTTCGCCGTGCCGCCGGAGGTGCAGGCGGAGATCGCGATCAAGGCGGCGGGACTGGGCAAGCACGTCATCCTGGAGAAGCCCATCGCGTCCACTGTGGACGATGCGATCCGGTTGGCGGACGCGGTGTCCGACGCCGGCGTGGCGTCCCTGGTGGTGCTGACCCGGCGGTTCGCGCCGGAGACCGAGGAGCAGCTCGAGCAGTTGCGGCAGACCGGCGGGTGGATCGGCGGCACGGCCCGGTGGCTGACCGGCGCGCTGCTGGACGGGCCGTTCTCGAACTCGCCGTGGCGGCACGAGCGTGGTCCGATCGACGACATCGGGCCGCACGCGTTCGACATCCTCGACGCTGCGCTGGGCACGATCACCGAGGTCATCAGCGCGCACCGCTCGGCCGCGGGCCTGTGGCAGGTGGCGCTGGCGCACGAGGGCGGCGCGACGAGCACCGCGACGCTGACGATGAACGTGCCGCTGGTGCCGCCGGTGGTCGAGGTGAGCGTGTTCGGCGAGCACGGGTACCGGCAGCTCGTGGACCGGGGGACGGGCGCGCAGCAGTGCTACACCAACCTGCTGGACGACTTCGTGGCGATGGTCGACAGCGGCACCACCACCCACCGCTGCGACGTGCGCCGCGGCCTGCACCTCCAACGCATCATCGACGAAGCCCGCCGCAAAGCGGGCGTCTGACGGGCGTGGCCTCCGGCCCCGTCTCGATCGTCGCACGGCCCACCGACAGTTCCACGCGTGAAGCCGTTGGAGCACCGATCTCAGGCGTGAAGCCGCCGGAGCACCTGAGTGGTCCGGCGGCGTCGCGTCCGTCTGGTCAGCCCGGGTACTTGCCGTTGTTCGGCTTCGGCACGCCGTTCACGTACTCCGGTCCGCTGCCCGGCCACGACTGCTGCTCCCGTTGCGCCAGCTCCTCGTGCAGCTGCTGCAACAGGGCCCGCTCGCGGTCGCTCAGCTTGGCGTCCACGGTGGGCGGCAGGTGGACCGACGCGGGGGCGTTGCCGTCGGCCAGGGCCGCCTGGAGGGCGGCCAGGTCGTCCGGGTTCAGCTCCGTCGTCTCCTCGGTCCGCGACACCGGCGGCTCCTCGACGCGGTTGCGCTTGTCGGCGCGGGAGCCGCGGGTGGGGAGCGGATCGGGGCGTCGGGACGGGAGTTCCGGGCGGTCGTCGGTGGGTGGGGTCGGCTCGTCGACCGGGGTCGCCGACACCGGTGGCAGCGGTGGCGCCGGGTCGACCGGGGTCATCGGGGGTGCCGGGGCGATCGCGGTCGCGGGCGGCTCGGGGGCGTCGGCCACCGGCTCCTCGACCTCGCGCACCGGCAGCCGCTTCACCGGCTTCGGCGGGAACGGCTGCGCGCCCTCGAACGACTCCGCGCGGGAGCGCCGCGACTTGGAGCCGGGTTCTGGTTCCGCGGGCACCGGTTCCGGCTCGACCACCGGTGCCCCGTCCCGGACCTCGCCGTCGAACCACGTGGTCCCGGCCGCCGCGGGCGGTGGCACCGGGGCCGACTGGAAGAAGACCTCGCGGGCCGTCGACGTCGCCGCCGCGTGGTACTCGCCCAACGGCGTCCCCACGGTCAGCACCTCGACCACCGCGCGGATCCCGGCCCGGCGCAGGACGCCGTCCACCCGGTACGCCGTCGCGGGCGCGAACCCGGACGGGCCGATGTCGACCAGCACGACCCGCTGCGGCAGCGGTCCGGGCGCCGCACCCGCCGGGGTCGACCGCCACGTGGCCCGCACCGAGCGCACGTCCGGCAGCACCGACATGGTCTTGCCCAGCACCTCGGCCAGCCCGTCCGCGGGGTCCGACTCGACGGTGAACCGGTGCCGCTGCACGGGCACCTGCTCGACCGCGAACAGCCGGTCCGCCAGCGCGACGTCCGAGCGGACCTCGCCGAGCAGCCAGCCGATCTCGCGTCTCTCGTCCACGGAGACCGGAATCCGCCCCGCCAGCAGGCAGCCCACCACCAGCTCGACCGCGCGGTCGAGTTCGGCGACCGCCAGCAGCTCCCGAGCCCAGGTCAACGCGTCGTCGTCAACGCGTCCGGCCAACGCCAACAGGAGGTCGTGTAAACGGACGGGAAGCCCCACTCCGTCGTTCGTCACGCCTGCTCTCCTTCCGGCCCGCGCGGCTGCGACGGGTCTATACGGGCACCAGGTGCCCGTCGGCCTCGGCGCCGGTGCACACCAGCTCCGAAGCCGCCAACGCCGCCCGGTGGTAGGGCGGCAGGTCCGTTCCGGCGGGCAGGACCTCCACGCAGGGGTCGTGCTCGCCCAGCGCCCGCAGCACCCGCTGGAGTTCACCGGCCAGGCGCGCGTACCCGGAGGTGGCCGTGACCAGGATGAGCCTCCTGGCCCCGCCCGGACCCCGGCGCCACGTGGACCGGACTTCGCCGACCCCGGGGCGCCCGCGCAGGGTCGCGCCGAGCACTACGGTCGCGGAATCGCCCATCAGCACCCGTTCGGGTGATTCCGGGGTGAATGTGTAACCGGGATCGGGCTCCTCGTCCAGTCCCTTGACAGAACTGATCGCCGAAAGATCGGCGCCGTGCGGGACAAGGGCGTCGATGAGCAGGCGCTGCTCGTGGTCGGTCAGCCCGATCCGGTCGTGCAGCAACGTGCGGGGCAGGGCGCGGGCCAGCACCACGACGGCGTCGGACGCGGCCCAGTCGCGGAACCGCCACAGCACGTCGTCCGGCAGGCGGCCGGCCAGCCGCAGCAACAGCTCGTGGCACGTGTCCGACATCTCACTCCCCGATTTCGACGATCAGGTCCACCTCGACCGGCGCGCCCAGCGGCAGTTCGGCCACGCCGACCGCCGCGCGCGCGTGCTTGCCCGCGTCCCCGAAGATCTCACCCAACAGCTCCGAAGCGCCGTTGATCACGGCGGGCTGCCCGGTGAACCCCTCGGCGGACGCCACGAAACCCGTGAGCTTCACCACCCGGACGACCTTGTCGAGCCCGACCAGGTCGTCGATCGCGGCGAGCGCGTTGAGCGCGCAGGTCCGGGCGTGCGCCTTGCCCTCCTCGGGGCTGACGTCCCCGCCGACCTTGCCGGTGGCGGCCAGCGCCCCGGACACGAACGGCAGCTGGCCGGACGTGTACACGTGGTTCCCGGACCGCACCGCCGGCACGTAGGCCGCGACCGGCGCGGCGACCGGCGGCAGCTCGACGCCCAGCTCCGCCAGGCGGTCCCGCCAGCTCATGCCTTGGGCCGCTTCAGGTAGGCGACGTGCTGCTCACCGGAGGGGTTGGGCAGGACGGTGACCAGCTCCCAGCCGTCCTCGCCCCACTGGTCCAGGATCGCCTTGGTGGCGTGGATCAACAGCGGGACAGTGGCGTACTCCCACTTCTGCATGCCGGGGAGCCTAGCCGGACCGCGCACCCCACCGCTTCAGGTCCGCCCAACGAGCCCGGTGACCACCAGAACCACCCGATCGATTCGACTGGAATCTTGGCACCGCGCGGTATCGTTATGTCGCCAGGACGAACGATGCGTCCTCCCGGCGCTTCGGGGATCAACAGGTGGGGTGGATGGACCGGGACGAGTTGGAGATCGCGGCGGGGTGTGGGCGGGCTTTGGACGAGTGCAAGAGGTTCATCGCCCGGGTCATGGACGAGTCGACCGGGATGAGCACGACCGAGTACACCGAGCCTATCGAGGCTTGGGCCGGGAAGTTGGCCCAGTTGCTGCTCACCATCGGGCGACACGCGGCCGAGTGGGCGGAGGAGCGGGGGTTCATCGTGGTGGACCTGCCGCCGGACGCGAACGGCGAGGGGGCCGCGTGAGCGCGTTCGACGTCAGCGGGTTGGCGCCGCGGCTGTTCGCCGTGGTGCAGAGCGACGACGAGGAGCAGTGGGTCGCCGCATGGGGAATGGAGTTCGAGGACCACGCCGAGGTGGCCGCGGTGTCGGGTGAGTTCCGGATGCTCACCCCCGGCGCGGTCAACTCCCTGAAGTACTTCGAGGAGGGACATGACATCACCACCACCCTCGTGTGGGTGAACCCTGCCCAACCAGGCGGTTCGGCGCTACCTTGATCGAGTGGAGACCTGGCGGATCGTGGCGACGGGCGCCTTCGTGGTGGGCGGTCTCGTGCTCGTGCTCGTCGCGATGGCGCAGGCGCGGGACCGCAAGCACGCCCGGGGCGCCGACGTGTGGCGGGCCGGCCTGATCGGGCTCGCCGTCGTCGGGCTCGTGGCGGTGCTCATCGCGTACTGGCTGCCGTCCGTGGCGGCCTGGGGCACCGTCGCCGCGACCGCCATGGCGGTGGCCTTCATCACGCTGATGGACTGACCGTGCCAGGCGGTTCTCAGCAGGACGCGCATACGCTGATCCGGTGAACGGCTGGACCGACGAGCTCACCCGCGCCCGGCTGCACGTCGTCACGGGGAAGGGCGGCACGGGCAAGACGACCGTCGCCGCCGCCCTGGCGCTGGCCCTGGCCACCGGCGGGCGGCGGGTGCTGCTCGTCGAGGTCGAGAACCGGCAGGGCATCGCCCAGCTCTTCGACCGGGCGCCGCTGCCCTACGCCGAGGAGCGGATCGCGTCCGCACCCGGCGGCGGCGAGGTGCGCGCGCTGGCCGTCGACCCCGAGGCGGCGCTGCTCGAGTACCTCGACATGTTCTACAACCTGGGGTTCGCGGGGCGGACGCTGCGCCGCATGGGCGCGATCGAGTTCGCCACCACGCTCGCCCCCGGGCTGCGGGACGTGCTGCTCACCGGCAAGGTGAAGGAGTGCGTGCGGCGCGCCGGCAGGACGGGTCGGCACGAGTACGACGCGGTCGTGCTGGACGCGCCGCCCACCGGCCGGGTGGTGCGGTTCCTCGACGTCACCCGGGCCATGGCGGACCTGGCCAAAGTGGGCCCGATCAAGGGGCAGAGCGAGGGCGTGGTGAAGCTGCTGCACTCCGGTGACACGGCCGTCCACCTGGTCGCCCTGCTGGAGGAGATGCCGGTGCGCGAGACCCTCGACGCGGTCGCCGAGCTGGACGCCGCGGACCTGCGGCCCGGCGCGGTGTTCGTCAACCGGGTCCGGCCGCCCCGGCTGCCGGCCCGCTCCCTGGCCGGCGCCGCCGAGGGCAGGGTGGACGAGGCCCGCCTGCGCGCCGGTCTGGAAGCCGCCGGTCTGGACGTGGACGAGGACGTGCTGCACGGCCTGGTCGACCAGACCGTCGAGCACGCGGCGCGGGTGCGGATGGAACAGCAGGCCAACGAGCTGCTCGCGGAGGCCGACCTGCCGTCGGTCGAGCTGCCCGAGCTGACCGACGGGGTGGACGTGGCCGCGTTGTACGAGCTGGCCGAGGTGCTGGTCGCGCGGGGTGTGCGGTGAACCGGCTGGACGTGGACGCGCTGCTGGACGACCCGGCGACCCGGGTCCTGGTGTGCTGCGGCTCCGGCGGGGTCGGCAAGACCACCACGGCCGCGGCGCTGGCCGTGCGGGCCGCCGAACGGGGCCGCCGCGCGGTCGTGCTCACCATCGACCCGGCGCGCCGGCTGGCGCAGTCGCTGGGCCTGCGCGAGCTGGACAACCACCCGCGCGAGGTCAAGGTCGACGGGTTCACCCCGAAGGGTGAACTGCACGCGATGATGCTGGACATGCGCCGCACGTTCGACGACATGGTGTGGCAGCACGCGGGCCGGGAGCGGGCCGAGCAGATCCTGGCCAACCCCTTCTACCAGACGATCTCCACGTCGTTCTCCGGCACGCAGGAGTACATGGCGATGGAGAAGCTGGGCCAGCTGGTGGCCCGCGACGAGTGGGACCTCATCGTCGTCGACACCCCGCCCAGCCGCAGCGCCCTGGACTTCCTGGACGCGCCGCAGCGCCTGTCCACCGTGCTGGACGGCAAGCTGATCCGGCTGCTGTCCGCGCCCGCGCGGGCCGGCGGCCTGGGCCTGCGCAAGATCGTCGGGGCCGGGTTCGGCTTGTTCACCAAGGCCGTGTCGACCATCGTCGGCGGCCAGCTGCTGCACGACGCGTCCACGTTCGTGCAGGCCTTCGACAGCATGTTCGGCGGCTTCCGGCAGCGCGCCCAGGCCACCTACGACCTGCTGCGCTCACCCGGTACGGGGTTCCTGGTGGTCGCGGCGGCCGAGCCGGACGCGCTGCGGGAAGCCAGCTACTTCGTGGAACGCCTGTCCGCGGAGGACATGCCGATCAACGGCCTGGTGGCCAACCGCACGCACCCGGTGCTGGCATCCCTCCCGGCACCGGGCGCGCTGGCCGCGGCGGAGAAGCTGGAGCGTTCGGGTGACGCCCCCCTCGCGGCTGCGGTCTTGCGGGTGCACGCGGACCGCGTGGCGGTCGCCGATCGGGAGCGGCGACTGCTGGCGCGGTTCACCCGCGCGCACCCGGCTGTTCCCCTGGTCGGGGTACCCGCGCTGCCGACCGACGTGCACGACCTCGACGGCCTGCACGAGATCGGCCGGCGGCTCGCGGGCGAGTGACTACCCGACCTTGGCTTCCCGGTGCTCCTGGCGCGCGGTGTCCAGGAGTTCGTGCCACGACGTGACGTCGGGCCGCCGGCGCAAGAGCGCGCGACGCTCCCGTTCCGTCATGCCGCCCCAGACGCCGAACTCGATCCGGTTGTCCAGGGCTTCGGCAAGGCACTCGGTGCGCACCGGGCACCCCAGGCACACCACCTTGGCCTTGCGCTGCTCCGCACCCCGGACGAAGAGCTGGTCCGGCTCTTCATCACGGCACGAAGCCTTGATCCGCCAATCCCCCTGTTGCATAACCCCCACCTCAGTTCACACAGTGCCCAGACTCTTCAGAAATCCGCCACACCCCTGCCGCGGATGCCGTAGGCTCACCATCGAGTGGTCGTGCCATCGGCTGCTGTCTTGGACAGTGACGGACTGTAGAGCCTTCCGGTTCCACCTCCAACCCTGGGTTGCCCACCTGTTACCTGTCTTGAGTACTCGTACTCATCCTGGGTAATGAATGCCCCGCGACCCGTCTCACCTGGACGTGACCTGGGTAACCTGACCTGCATGAGGGCCAGGAACGGCGTGCTCAAACTGCTCGGCCTGTGTCTGCTCGCGGGGGTGCTCCTCGCGGGCATGATGTTCCCCGTCGTGGGCTCGTTGGGCCTGGTGTCCAACAGAGCGTCCGACACGGTCGACAGCATCTCCGCCGACCTGGTGACCACCGACCCGCCGCTGATCACGACGATCACGGACAAGGACGGTGCGCCGATCGCGTACCTCTACGACCAGTACCGCGTGCTCGTCCCGCCCGAGAAGATCTCGCCCACGATGAAGGCCGCGCTGGTCTCCGTGGAGGACCGGCGGTTCTACGAGCACCAGGGCGTCGACTGGCGGGGCACGATCCGGGCCGGGTTCACCAACCAGGTCAGCGGCGCGGTCACGCAGGGTGCTTCCACGCTCACGCAGCAGTACGTGAAGAACTACCTCGTGCACGTGGTGGCGCGGAACAACCAGGTCGAGGCGCAGCGGGCGCAGGAGCAAACCATTGCGCGCAAAGCGCGTGAAGCGCGCATCTCCTTGCAACTGGAGCGCAAGCTCGGCAAGGAGGAAATCCTCGCGCGCTACCTGAACGTCGTACCGTTCGGTTCGACGATCTACGGCATCGCGGCGGCGTCCCAGGCGTACTTCAACACCACGCCGGACGCGCTGACCGTGCCGCAGGCGGCGGTGCTCGCGGGCATGGTCAACAGCCCGTCCGCGCTCAACCCGGAGGCGTTCCCGGAGAAGGCGCTGGAGCGGCGCAACCAGGTGATCGACAAGATGGTCGAGAACGACAAGCTCTCCAAGGACGCCGCCGAGGCCGCGAAGAAGGAGCCGCTGGGCCTCGCGACGCCCGTGCGCACCCCGCCCAACGGGTGCGTCGGCGCCGGGCCGGAGAACGGCTTCTTCTGCTCGTACGTGGTGACCTACTTGCAGCGCAACGGTTTCAGCCTCGAACAGCTGAAGACCGGCGGCTACACCATCCAGACCACCTTGGACCGCACGATCACCTCGCACGCCAAGGCCGCGGCCGAGGCGCAGGTCGCGAAGGACACCGAGGGCATCGCGAACACCATGGCCATCGTGCGGCCGGGCCGCGAGCGGCACGAGGTGCTGGCGCTGGTCGCGAACCGGGACTACGGCCTTAAGGCGGACCAGTTCCAGACCACCTACGACCTGCCGTCCGGGGTGGAGAACAAGTTCGGCGCCGGATCTGTTTACAAGGTGTTCACCGCGGCGGCGGCCCTGGAGAAGGGCATGGGCATCGAGAACATGATGGCCACGCCGAACTCGCACGTGTCGCGGGTGTTCAAGGGCGGCGGCGACAAGTGCCCGCCCACCGGCGAGCCCGGCACCCGGTGGTACTGCCTGGGCAACGCGTCGTCGAACTACCCGTCGCAGATGAACCTCCAGACCGCGTTGCAGACCTCGCCGAACACCGGGTTCGTGATCCTGGAGGAGCAGCTGGGCATGGACCCGGTGGTGGACATGGCGTCCCGGCTGGGCATGCGCGAGACGATGGCGACCAACCTCGCGGGCGAGCGGCCCAACCCGAAGGCCAAGGAGCAGGGGCTGCGGGTGTCGCAGACGGAGTTCTACAAGGCCAACGGCGGCAACGCGTCGTTCACCCTGTCGCCCGCGCCGGTGAGCACGCTGGAGCTGGCGAACGTGGCGGCGACGATCATCAGCGGCGGCGTGTGGTGCCCGCCGTCGCCGATCGGGAAGGTGACCGACCGCAACGGCAAGCAGGTGCCGGTGAACGAGGCGCCGTGCGAGCAGGTCGTGGCCGAGGGTCTGGCGAACGGCCTGGCGGTCGGGCTGAGCAAGGACGACCAGGGCCAGGGCACCGCGGCGGCGGCGGCCAAGAGCGTGAAGTGGGACCGGCCGGTGATCGGCAAGACGGGGACCACGGAGGAGTACAAGTCGGCGGCGTTCATCGGCGCGACCCCGGACTTCGCCGGTGCCGTGCAGACGTTCAACGACGGCACCAGCCCGCGCGGCATCTGCGTGAACGGCGGCCCGCCGAGGCTGTGCGGCGGGGGCGACATCTACGGCGGCACCGTGCCCGCGCGGACGTGGTTCGAGACCATGACGAAGGTCCACGAAGGACTGCCGCGCAGCGAACTGCCCCCGGTGGAGGAGCGCTACCGCAAGGGCGGCAAGGAGATCCAGATCCCGGAGGTGGTCGGGCGCAACGTCAACGACGCCACCAGGATCCTGGAGGAGGCCGGTTACAAGGTGACCGTGTCGAACCGGAACTCCCAGCAGCCCAAGGGAACCGTCGTCGGCCAGACGCCCCGGGGTTCGGCACTGCGTGGGACCGTGGTGACCTTGCTGGTGTCGACCGGTTACGTCCCACCGCCGGCGCCGACGGAAACAAGCACCCAGAACCCACCCGCACCCGGCGACCCACAGCCACCGGGCAACGGCAGACCAACCGACCCACCGCAGATAACCCTGCCAACTGATCCACCGGGCTGATAGCGCCGCGCACGCTGGATCGTCATACCCGCCTGGGACAATGAGCCCCGGGGCGCTCCACTCGGGATTGTCGTACCGCGGTGGGAGAATGAGCCCCGGGGCGCTCCAATCCGGATTGTCGTACCCGCGTGGGAAAATGAGCCCCGGGGCGCTTGAAGCGGGATTGTCGTACCCCCGTGGGACAATGGAATCGGGGCCGGAGGCCGGCGCTCAACGCGAATCCGGGGCCCGAAGGCCGGCGCTGAACGCGAATCGGGGGCCGGCGGACGCACGCCGAACCGGAGGCCGGACACCAGCGCTCGGTGGCGAAACCAGGACTGCGGGCCGGCGCGGAACCCAGGGTTGCGGGGTCAGCGTCGAGCCCAGGCCCGCGGGCCGGCGGTGAACGCCCAACCGGGAGCTGTAGACCGGCACGCGACGCGAACCGGAGCCCGGACGCCGCGAACCCGAAGACCGAATGCAGCGAGCCGCCCGGCACTTCGCGTGGCGGGCGGCTCGTGCGTTCAAGCCTTCAGGGTCAAGCCCTCAGCTCAGCTTGGCCTTCACCGCCGCCGCCACCCGGCCGCCCTCCGCGCGCCCCGCGACCTTCGCGTTGGCGGCCTTGATGACCTGGCCCATCTGCTTCGGGCCCGGAGCCGCGCCCACCTGCGCCTCGACCTCCGCGACGGCCTCGGCCACGATCGCCGCCAGTTCGTCGTCGGACAGCTGCGCGGGCAGGTAGTCCTCCAGCACCGCGGACTCCGAGCGCTCCAGCTCGGCCTGCTCGGTCCGCCCCGCGCCGGCGAACGCCTCGGCCGCCTCCCGGCGCTTCTTGACCTCGCGGGTGATGACCTTCAGCACCTCGTCGTCGGACAGCTCGCGCGCGGCCTTGCCGGAGACCTCCTCGGTGGTGATCGCGGCCAGGGTCATCCGCAGCGCACCCGCCCGGACCGTCTCCCGGTTCTTGATCGCCGCCGTCAGATCCGCCTGCAACCGCGCCTTCAGCTCCGCCATGTGGGCAAACGTTACCGGGCACCGGCGTGCGCCCCGAACCGGTCAACCCCCTACCCTCGAAGACGTGAACACGCTCGGCCGCACGCTGCTCGCCACGACCGCCCTCGGCACGGCCACGCTCGCCTACGCGGCGGGCATCGAGCGCAGGCACTGGACCCTGCGCCAGGCCACCGTGCCGGTCCTCGCGCCCGGCTCCGCGCCGCTGCGGGTCCTGCACATCTCGGACCTGCACATGATGCCGGGCCAGAAGTCCAAGCAGCGCTGGGTCGCCGCGCTGGACGACCTCGAACCCGACCTCGTCGTGAACACCGGCGACAACCTCGCGCACAAGCAGGCCGTCCCCGCCGTGATCCGCGCGCTCGGCCCCCTGCTCAACCGCCCGGGCGTCTTCGTGTTCGGCAGCAACGACTACTACGCGCCGCGCCCCAAGAACCCGGCCCGCTACCTGCTGCCGTCGGCGAAGACCAAGCGCATCCACGGCATCCCGCTGCCGTGGCGCGACCTGCGGGCCGCGATGGTCGAACGGGGCTGGCTGGACCTGACCCACGAGCGCCGGACGTTCGAGGTCGCGGGCCAGACCGTGTTCGCCGCGGGCCTGGACGACCCGCACCTCAAGCGCGACCGGTACGCCGACATCGCGGGCCCGGTCCCGGACGCGGCGCTGCGCCTGGGCGTGACCCACTCCCCCGAGCCGCGCGTGCTGGACCCGTTCGCGGCCGACGGCTACGACCTGGTCCTGGCCGGCCACACCCACGGCGGCCAACTCCGCCTGCCCGGCTACGGCGCGATCGTGACCAACTGCGACCTGGACCGCTCGCGCGCCCGCGGCGTCTCCCGTTGGGGCGCGCACATGTGGCTCAACGTCTCCGCCGGCCTCGGCACGTCCCCGTACGCGCCGGTCCGCTTCGCCTGCCCGCCGGAGGCCAGCCTGCTGACCCTGGTGCCGCGTCCCTTCGACGCTGGTCAGGCCGGGTCGGTGGCGGAAAGGGATACCCGGTTCGGAGTGGGTGGGAACGTCAGGTAGAGTTCTCCTCGTTCGGTTCCCGCGGGGGCCGGGCGAGACCGGGGTGTGGCGCAGTTTGGTAGCGCGCTTCGTTCGGGACGAAGAGGTCGCAGGTTCAAATCCTGTCACCCCGACGCCGGTCAATGCAGGTCAGGCCCGGTCCACGGAAGATGTGGACCGGGCCTGACTCGTGTTCCGCCCCATTTGGGGAGAAATCTGGGAGAAGATCATGGTTTTCTTCTCCCAGCCGGCTCCCCCGCTCAGTCCGCCCGGAGCAGCCAGTCCAGGGCTTGAACGGGCGAAGTCGGGCACATCTCCCGCCTAGCGTCCAGGGCGGCCTCCCACAGCCTTGTCAGGTCCTCCATGAGCCGTTCCCGCATGAGTGCCGTTACGTGGGTGTACCGACCCTGTACAGAGCCGTCCTCGTGCCCGATACGGTCGTCGATCAGCTTCTCTGGCACCCCCAGCTCCACCAGGAGCGTCCGGTGCGTGTGCCGCAGGCCGTGCGGCGTCAGCCCCTTGGCGATCGGCAGCCAGCACGCGTCAGCCCGGCCTGCGGCGTTTCGGCCGCGTACCGGGATGCCGGGCCACGGGTTGCCGATGAGCGGCACCGGGCGTGCCGGTGAGGGCGCTTTCCGGGGATACCAGCCGGTGACGGCCGGTTGGAAGAGCCAGGTAGCGAACCCGTTCCTACGCCAGTGAGCCGCGAGCACACCCGACGCACCGCCACGCACGTAACCCAGCTCGGAGATGGCCGCTTCCACGAGTTGGCGTGTTGCCTCCCGGACCGTTTCCGGGCGGTTGAGGACCGCCGACACGGTCCCGGTGGAAACGCCAGCAAGCCGGGCGACGTCGAGCAGCTTCGCGCCGACCTGGCGTACGGCACCGTTGGCGGCCCGGTGCCCGCTGAACACGTAGTTCCGACCGTGACAGGAACACGCCTTCTGCCGGCCGTTGTGCGCCAGGTGCGCAATCAATAGCTCCGAATGCCACGGCGGTATGTCGATCGTGCGGTGCGAGTCGTCCTTCGGAGGGCATCGGTGAAGCTCTCCGGTGTCCAGTTCGTAAAGCTGCCACTCCACTCGAATGCTGGCCGATCGCACGTAGTCCTCTTCGAGGCCGACGAGTTCGCCCCAACGCATTCCGGTGAACCCTTTGGTCACAATTGCAACAAACTCATCGTCACGGCCCGACAGGAGGGCTGCGCGTTCGGCGATGAGTAGAATTCCCAGCGCTGTCGTCACAGCCTTCTCGGGGCCACGGTTCTTCGAACGCCCGGACCTCTTGCCCCGGCCACGACGCCGTGCCGCAGGGTTAGTGTCAATCAAACCCTCTTCGACGGCATCGGCCAGGATCAGGTGGAGAGTCCCACGCCAGGTCTTGATGCTGGATTCGGCGTATCCCACTTCCCTCTCCTGCTTCTCCCAGGTATTCACGTCGGCCGCCAGGATGTCGCGCAGCGCCGTCTCTTCGAACACTGGCAGAAGATGCTCTTCGATGTGCCTCCGGTAGTTCTGCATCGTTGATGCGGCAAGATCCTGCGCCGCATACCATCGGCGTACGTACTGCCCGAAGGTGATGCCACCAGCCGAAGGATCGCGCCATTTACCATTACGGATCGCCGCCTCAGCTTCGTCGGCGGCGTTCTCGGCATCTCGCTTCTTGTCGAAGCGGATCGTTACGCCGTCCGCATCGGAGACCGTCCCGTACTTCCCCGGCCCGATCTTGTACCGGCCACGCCAGTAGTTTCCACGTTTCTCCGCATATCCCACGATTCCCCCGCTTCAGGCAGATGCCCCGTCACCTGGTCGCGCGGTGACGGGGCATCCTGGTCGTCAAGCTGCTGATGTTCCGCGTGCTACCTGTGCGCGACGTGGCGTGCGCGCAGTGAGGCGAGCGACTGACTGCCCTGCGATCGCCTTGAGTGTCCGGGCAGAACGGACATTCTCGGTCGTCGCCGGGGCCGCAGTAGGCGGCCCGGGTCGCTGTTCAAAGAGGGCTACGATTTCGCTTATGTGCTCCATCGTGAACAGATAGCTGCCCCCGATCCAACTGAACGGGATTCGGCGTTTGCGCGCCTGTTCTTTAACCCACCACTCGGAGCAGCGGAGCATCCTCGCCACTTCGGTGGGACGGTAGTAGACCGGCCCTCCTGGTGAACTCGTGGACCGGTTCCCCTGTTGCCTGCTCACTGGAGTTACCTCCCGAGGTCGGTACGTGCGTTGGTGCTGTGCGGGTGCGGGGGACGACGTGTCAAACCCGCAAACCCGCCGATCCGGCCGCGCAGGCCGTCTGACCTGCGGTGATGTGGCGCGGGTTTGGGTTCAGGTCAAACCCGCAGCAAACCCGCGAGGGGTCGGGCCAAACCCGCAGACCCGCCGGCAGGTCCGCGTCGGGACTGGTCGGGGCCGCCGGCCGGGCCGTGGTGCTACTGCCAGAGGTCGTGTTGTCCCTCGGCTGAGTGGTGGTCTCCGGCTTCGTCGGTGGCCTGTTCGCAGGTAGTGCGGGTTTCGGTCCAGAAGACGCGGGCTTTGGCGTGGGTGTCCATGGCGGATCGGAGTACGTAGTCGCCGTGCCAGCGGCCGATGTGTCCCGTGAGGATGCGGCCGATGGATTTGGTTGAGGGGATGCGGCCTTGGTCGTCGGTGAGGAATGCTCCTTCCCATTGGTCGACTGGCGCGCCGTTGACGATGTCGATTTCGGCTTGCTGCCGAAGGTGGCGGCTGGTGACCGGTCGGTCGTGGTTGAGTTCGTGCCAGCGTGCGAGGAACGCGACCCATTCGGCATCTTCGTCGTCTGCCTCGCGCATGTCGGCGAGGTTGTCCAGGAACCCGTCAATGCCGTGGTGGGCGAGCAGTCCGCCGGCGGCCTGTGCCCAGCTGGTGAACTGCCGCATGGTGTGGCCGCTGCGCGGTGCCCCGGCGTTGATCCAGTCCATGACCAGGATCAGCAGGTGTCGCAGCACGGTGACGCGGTTGGCGGGGTGTTTGAGCCAACTGTCGAGATGGGGGATGCCGAAGCGGGACTGGTCGCGCTGGTCGGGGTGGGGGTCGTTGGGGTCGAGTCGGACCAGCACGGTGCGGGTGGCCATGTCCCCGCCCAGGCGGATGTTGTTGCCAGTGGCCAGCCACAGCCTGTCGTTGACGGCGGTGAACCCGGCGCCGGAGGACCCGAGCATCCGGGCGGACCACTGCGGTGAGGTGAGCAGCTGCGCGAGGACTGCGGAGGACACCACGCTGCCTTCGGCGATGTTGTCCCACAGCATGATCGGTGCGGGGCTGTGCAGGGCGCTGGTGATGGATTTCTCCAGCTCGGAGTCGTCGCCTTTGCGCCAGACCAGGTTTTTGCTGCCGTAGAGGTAGCCGGGGATCTCGGCGAGCAGGGTTTTTCCGCTGGACTGGGTGGTGGCGGAGATCAGGCCGAACGGGGTGAGGCACCCGAGGTAGGGCCGCAGGATCGGCGCGAACAACAAGGCCAGGTGGTTGGCCCGGTCTGCCGGGGCGACGAACGGGAAGTCCCGCAGCAGGCTGCCCAGCACGAATTCCCGGGCCTGCTCGACCTGGTCCCCGGTGGGGACGGCGGGGATCGGCGGCATGGGTGTGGTGGGCGCGTAGTAGAGGCTGGTGGCGGGGTCGTAGCCGGTGGTGTGGAGCAGGGTGCCGTCCGGGCGCAGCACGGGTGAGCCGACGATGCCGGCCAGCGGGCGCACGCCGGGCCAGTAGCGGGAGGACAGCACCGCCGACAGCGCGGTCTTGGTGGGGCTGGCCTCCACTTCGGCCAGTTCGCCGGTCTCCTTGTCCTTCTTGAGCCGGTGGACGTAGGTGTGGTGGGCGAGCAGGAACGCCAGCGCCGGGGCGGTGACCGGGTCGGCCCGGACCGGGAGCGCGGTGGGCTGCTGGTCGCCGGGGTCGGCCGCGCCGGAGACGCGGGACAGGTGGACCAGTTGGCCGCCGGAGACGAACACGTCCGGCAGTGCGCCTTCGGCGACGGCGGCGGTGAGCACGCGGATGGTGTCGGCTTCGCCGCCGATCCGGATGGCCAACCTGTCGGCGGGCGCGGTGTCCGTTGCGGGCGCGTCGGCGGTCGGGTCGGCGGCGATGGTCATGAAGCGCTCCTGTGCTCTGGCGCGGGCCGGGTGTTGCGGAAGCCGGACGCGATCGCGTAGCGGATCTCCCCGGCCGGGAGTGCGGCGTGTGCGGCGGCCTCGGCCAGCGCGGTCTCCACCTGGTCCCGGTCGATCCACCCGGCCTCGACCATCCCGGCCAGCCTTGAGGCGGAGCGGAACAGCTTGCGGTTGCGGCCCGAGTCCGGCGGCATCGCGGCGATCTCGGCACACGCGGACCGCAGCGCCCCCGCCGCGTAGCGGGCCTGCCGCTCGTCGCCGCGTGCGGTGACCGTGACCTGGGGTGCCGGCGGCCTGGGCGCGGTGGCGTGTTTGTCGTGGCCGGTGCGGGCCAAGTCTGCGGCGAGCCAGCCCGGCAGCGGCGCGGGTGTGACGGTCGCGGAGGCGCGCCGGTAGGTGCCGGCGGCGGTGGTCGAGCCGGGCAGGATGACGTAGCCGCCGTGGGCCTTGATGTCGATCTGCCAGCCCAGCCCGGTGCGCACGGTGTCGTCGCCGTCGCGGACCCGGCCGGTGCTGGACTTCCACCGGCCCGGCTGGGCGGTGTAGAGCAGGTGCAGCCCGCCCGAGGGGGTCTCGGTGGACAGGGTCCCAGGGTCCACCGGGGCGTCCCGCAGCCCGGCCAGCATCGCGAAGGTCCCGATGCCGTCCACCGGTAGCGGCTCGCCGTCGGGCCACGGGACGCCGTTGAGCGGCTGGGCGGGCGGGGTGCCGCCGTGGACGTCCAGGTCCACGCACAGCAGGCCGGACACGCCCAGGTGCACCGCCCACACCCCGGTGCGCCACCGGGTCGCCCACCGGTCGACCACGGTGGGGTCGTTGCTGGCCGCCCAGACCCCGTGGCACAACGCGCCCGCACGGCGGGCCAGGCAGCGGCACTGCGCGGCGGTGTGCCCGCTGCCCCGGCAGTCCGGGCAGCCCGCCAGGGGCCGCTTGGTGTCCGGGTGCAGCGGCAGCACCTGCCAGCCCAGACGGGCCGCCACCCACCGGGCCGCACCGGCCGCGCGGTCGGCAACAGAGTTTGTGGACATGGTCGATCCCTCCGATCCGGGCAGTGATCAGCAACGTGGTGCCGGTGGACGTGGCGCGGCTTGGGCGAAGCCGTGCGGGCCGCCTGGCCGGCCGTGGTCATGCCGCCTGCGGGACGGCGTTGTGTTCGCGGTGCAGTAGTCGGCGCAGGGCCGCAGCGCCCTGTTGCGGCACGACGCCGTTGCCGAGGATGCGGAGCTGTTGGGTGCGCGACAGGCCGGGTACGGCGGTGACGTGCCCCTGGTCGAGGCCCATGAGCCATTCCACGAACACCGGGTTGAGCACCGCGTTGCCCTTGCGTCCGAGGACGCTGGGTGCGGGCGCGGGTCGCCCTAGCACGGTTTCCCAGCGGCGGACTGCGGGTTCGTAGGCTCCCCACTGGACAGCAGCGCCCCGTGCAGGCACGTCGCGTCCCCGCGCTGGTTCGGCCCCTTGCCGTCGCGTGCGGTCGGCGTCGGCAGCATCCGGACGGTGGTGCGCAGGTCCGCCGCTCCGGTCCCGTGCAGGCCGGGGCCGTTGGCGTCGGACGCGGTCGGTGTCGGCAACAACGCGCCCACCAGGGTCGGGTTCCCCCTCACGTACGTCGCGCTGGAGCGGTCCGAATCCGCCGCTGTCGGCGTGGGCAGCAACGACGAAGATCCGGAACCGTTCGTGTGGCGCGCCGACGTCGGATGCGCGTAGGCCACACCACCGCGCGTCGTACCCGAGGCCGGCCAGGTCGCCGAGTACGGCTCCGAGTGCCCGCAGAGCAGGGACGTCTGCTCGGTCTCCCAGACACCACGGGCAGGGTTCCACGTCGCTATCGGCTTCACGGCTGAGCAGTCCCCTCACGTTTTCGATGACGACCAGGCGCGGGCGCAGCGCGGCGATGGCGTCGGCCATGTGGAACCACAGTCCGGACCGGGTGCCCCGCCGCAGACCCGCGCCTGCCCCGGCGAGGCTGAGGTCTTGGCAGGGCGGCCCGCCGGCGAGCACGTCCACGCCCGGCACGGTGTCCCAGTCCACGCGGGTGATGTCCCCGAGGTTGGGCACCTCGGGTTGGTTGTGCGCCAGCACGGCGGACGCGCCCGGGTCGTTCTCACAGAACCAGGCGGGCCGGCCGCCCAGCACGGCGCGGATGGCGGCGGTCAAGCCGCCGTAGCCCTCGAACAGGCCACCGACCCTCAGCGTGCTCACGCCACCCCTCGCGCGTGCGTGGCGGCCTTGATCGCGGATAAGGGCATGGCGAAGCCTCCGTCTGTTGTGGACGGTCATGTCTGGTGGGTCCCGCGCCGGGGACGGTGTGGTGGTCACGTCCCCGACGCGGGCTGCTGTGATGTCAGCGGACCCCCGGACCCCGGGAAGAGTCCGAAGGCACTTGGGTTGGAGGTTGGCCGGCTACGCCTCTTCGCCGGTCCGGTCCTCCTGCCGCCCCGGCGCTGGGGTGCGCCGAAGTTGTCAGTCGGTGTCGGGGTCGTGCCGGATGTTCGCGGCGGTCACGTCCACGTCGTCGTCTGCGCCGTGGACGCCGCCGAAGATCAGCCCGGCCTGCACGCGCACGCGTCCGGAGCCGCCCGGGCGGGTCGTGCGCGGTGCGGGTTCGGTGGTCACGTCCCCGGCCGGGCCTGCGTCGAACACGAGCGGTCCGTGGATCACGTCGGCTTGGTAGACGGTGGCGTTGCCGCTGATGTGGCTGACGTGGTTGTTGACCACGCGCACGGTGCCCGGTCCGGATCGGTCGGTGTCGTGTGTGGACGGCCGGTTCGTGTGGACGTCCGGGCCGTTGTCCGGGGTCACGTCCCTATCCTGGTCTGGGGTGTTGTCGTTGTGGCGCATGGCGTTCCTGGCCTCCTGGTGGGCGGCGCGGGCGGTGGCGAGGCGTTGCCGTGCCCGGGTGATGGCGTCCTGGTCACCGCCGGCTTTGGCTTCGCGTAGGGCTTTGCGGGCGCGGGAGACGCGTTTGCGGGTGTTTTGGGTGGAGCGGCTGGTGTGGTTGCTGCCGTCGCAGCGGCGTCCGCCTGTTCGGCACATGTCACGTCCCTGCTGTGAGGTGCGGTTACGTGCGTTTGGCCTTGTCGTAGGCCTTGCAGGTGGTGCACCACTTCCGGTCGGTCCACCAGGTCCAGACCGTCTCGGCTTTCTCGATGCGCCGGCCGCACGCGGTCTTGGAGTGGCCGTCCCACCAACTGCGGGACACTTCGACGTGGATCAGGCCGTCGTCCTGGGCGTTCTTGGCCATGACCAGCCCTCTCTACCGGCTGGTCCGCTGGTGGACGGCTTCGCAGGTCGGGCACGGCGTGTGCCTGGACAGGGAGGGGAACCAGACCTTCTCGGCCCCTCCGTCCGGGATGGTCAGACCGCAGAGGGTCTTGAGGGTGCCGTCCCACCAACTGCGGTTGCCCAGGTGCATGATCTGCTTCGACACGGTCGCCTCCATCACTTTCTGTAGTTGATTCTGGGTGTGCGTCATCGCCTGGGGACGCGTGGCCACCCGCGCGGAAGTGGTTTCTTCCCGGTGTTTCAGCAGGTCGCGGCTACCGGGGTCCCTGGGTCCCCAAGACGGTGTTCGTGCTGGTGGAGTTTGGGGAGCGCGGCTGGGGAGGGGGTTGGGGAGCACTCCCCAGCCCGAGGCGGCCTCCCCAGCTCGCTCCCCGGGTCACTCGCCGGGCTGGTTGTCACGGACGGTGAGCGCGTCGCGGACTTCGGCGAGCCTGAGGTGCTTGCGGCCGTTGTACTTGTAGGGCTCGACGCCGTCGAGGGCGAGACCTTGGGTGAGGTCTTCGGCGGTCATGCCTTCGTAGGTGACGGCGTCCAGTTCGGCTAGGCGCTGACGTACCACTTCGGTGAGCACGCGGACTTCCTCGCCCATGACCTGTTCCACGTCGGCGAGCAGGTCGCGTGCGGGTGCCGGGGTGGTGTCGGTGGCGGTGTGCCGGGTGCGCAGGGTCTTGGCGCGGTCGGCGATGGCGGTGGCGTCCTCTCCGTCGATGAAGTGGGTCCGCACGGTGATGGCGGCCTGTTGCGGGGGCAGCGGGACGCCGTCGCCGGCGACGAGCAGGGTTCCCTTGTCCAGTCCCTGGCGCAGTTCCTGCGGTGCCGCGCCGGCGTTGACGGCCTTGTCCCCCAACGCCATGCGGGCCTCGCTCTCGGTGCCCACGACGAGGGAGGCGCGGATGTGCGCGCCCTCGCGGACGAGCTTGGGCAGGTTCTGGTCGGTGGGGTTCTGGGTGCCCTGCCACAGGGTGACGTTGACCGCCCGGCCCTGGTTGTGGATTTTGCGGGCGGCCATGAAGTAGCGGCTCTTGTTGGTCTGTCCGCCGTAGGGCCGCTTGTCCTCGCCGATGGCGGGGTTCATGAACGCCTGCTGGGCTTCGTCCACGATCAGCACCAGGGGGTGGAACCCTTGGCCGGCGCGCGCGAGGTCGCGGGTGACGCCGTTCTTGTGGGTCTCGGGGTCCACGGCGGCCAGGCGACGTTCCATCTCCTCCACGCCGGCTTCGAGCATGTGCGTCGCGGCGCAGGCGTCGGGGTCGGTCGGGCCTTCGATCAGGACCGTGGCCAGGTCGGCGAACATGTGCCAGTCGCCGATGCCCTTCAGGTCGGCGATGCGGAACTCCACCGTGGCGTCCAGGGCCAGCCACAGCGCCAGGGCGCGCAGCGCGGCGGTCTTGCCCTGGTTGGACAGGCCGGTGATCAGCAGGTGCCGTTGCAGCAGCGACAACGCCATGGCGTCGCCGCGCAGGTCCTGGCCCCACGGGGCGCGGCCGGTGTACATGTCGGCGGTCGTCGTGGGGTCGGTGACCAGCGGGGACGGGCCGATCGGTTCGTCCAGCGCGCCCGGGTCGGCGATCCACAGCCGCACCGTGCGCGCGGCCGGCGGGATGGTGATGAACAGCTCGTGTTCGTGCCGGTAGAGGTTCTCCGCCAGGCGTCGTCGCTTGCCGGTGATGTCGTGGGTGGACACCCCCGAGGGCAGGGTGACGTCCACCTCGACACCGCACCCGGCGATGCGGATCAGCCCGAGCATCCCCGCGCCGGCGTCGCCCATCGCCTTGATTTCCTTGGTCAGCTTGGACACGCCCAGGTCCCGCAGCGCGGTCACCAGGACCGACGGGGTGATCGGCACGTCCGCGCGGTCCTCCGGCCGGTGCGCGGCGACCCACGCGGGAGGGGTGGTGCGGGTGCGGCCCACATGCCACAGCCACGCCAGCGCGGCGAACGGGGCCACCGTGGTCAACGGCCCCCACACCGCGTCGATCACCGACACCACCCCGGACAGCACCGCGAACGTGGTGGCGAACGGGGTCAGGAACGCGGCCAGGTCCCCGCTGTCGACCGCCAGCACCAGGCCGGTGAGCACCAGCACACCGACCAGCGCGACCAGCACCACCAGCACGGCCTTGACCACGTGCACCGGGGCGGCCAGCCACGTCATGATCCGGCGGTGCCGTTCGGCGACGAACCGGGCCTGCCGCTCCTCCCACTCCGCCACCGCCGCGAAGTCCCCGGCGGCTTCGGCCGCGCGCATCATCCGCTGGTAGCGGGCGGTGGTGTGGGCCTCCCACACCTGGCGGCCCACCACGCCCGCGCCGGCCGGCACGTAGAGGGCGTTGCGCACCACCGCGCGCCCGGCCCGGCGGGTCCGGTCGTGGGTGGCACCGGTGCGCACCACCCGCGCGACCGTGCCCGCCGCCGCGCGCAGCCGCTCGGCCCGCTGCGCCGCCAGCCGGCGGTCCAGCGCCGCCGACTCCTCCTCGGTCAGCAACTCGCCTTCGACCACGGGCGGGGCGGGCTCGATCTGCGTCCCTGCGGCGGGCGGCGCGGGGCGCAGCGGCACGACGTTGTCGCGCACACCGGTCCCGCCGCGCGGGTCGTCGTGGTCGCGGTCGTGGTGGGGGTGGGGCGTGGTCATGCGGTCACCTCCTCACGGGGGCCGTCGTCGTCGGGGCCGTTGTCCGGGTGGGCGGGGAACAGGACGCGGTGCACGGCGGCGGCGTCCTCGGCGCGGCAGCGCAGGAACCGCTGCACCTGCTTGCGGGACGGGTCGGCGGGAAGCCGTTCGCCGTCGATCGCGGCCCGCACCCGCGCGCTGTAGCGCGTGATCTTCGGGTCGGTCGGCGCGGTGTCGGTTTCCGCTGTTCCCGCCGGCCGCGCGCCGATCTCCGCGCCCGTCCCGGGCCGGTCGTCGGCGGCGTCGGCGGTGGGGCGCGGCGCGGGCAGCGCGCCCAGGTACTCGCCGATCTCCGCCGCGATCTGCTCGGCGATGCTGTCGCCGGCACCGCCGGCGACGGGCAGCCCGGCCACGACGGCGGGCACCAGCCGCGCGCGGCCCAGCACGCGGCGGCGCAGCCGCACCACGCCGGGGGCGTGCACGAGGGTGGCGGTGCCGTCGGCGGCCAGCGCGGCGGCGGCCTGCCGCACGGCGGCGCGCCGCACCGCGACCACCCGCCGCGCGGCCAGGCGCTGGAGTCGGGCGTGGTCGCGTTCGGCCCGGGTCGGGCGGCGGCCCAGCGGGGAGGCGGTGATGAGTTGGTGGACCACGACCCCGCCCACCGACACCAGGGCCATGACCACGCCGTGGGCGACGGTCTGGCCGTGGACGTAGTTCAGGATCGCGGCCACGGCCGCGAACACCCACACGCCCAGGTGCAGCCAGCCGGTGGAGCGGCCGGCGCGCTGCGCCATCGGCACGGCGAACGCGAACGTCCACATCGCGCCCTCGGAGAACAGCGGCAGCAACACGCCGGCCGGGCCGAACACCTCCTGCCCGTAGGCGGCCATCGCCGTCCACGCCAGCACGGCCGGAACCACGATCACCGGAACGAACAGCAGTTCCAGCACGTTCGACCGCACCCAGGCCCCCGCAGCCTTGACCGCCCGGACACGGCGGTCCCGGGCGGTGTCGGCCCGCTCCTGCCGCAGCTGGACCGCCGCCGCCTGGTCGGCCCGACGCCGTTGGGCTTCGGCGTCCTTGTCCGCCCGCCGGATCGCGGCCTCGGCGGCACGGTTCGCGCGACGTTCCTCCTGCCACGTGCTCATCGGGTCCTCCAACCTCGGGCGCGGATGGTGTGGGTCTTGTCCTCGATCGCGGCGGCCAGGTCGATGCCCAGCTCGTACGCGGCGACAAACGCCGCGAGCACCACATCGGCCAGTTCGTCGCGTACTTCCTCGGCGGTGCCGGTCCGACGGGCCTGCCCGGTGAACCGGCGGTAGGCACCCACGAACTCACCGACTTCCTCGGCCAGGCACATGACCTGCCGGTCGGCCGCGCGCTCAGGGTCGAACCCGTGGGCGCGCAGGGATTCGGCGAACTCCCGCGCCACTGCGGGCAGCCCCGCCGGCATGGACACACCGGTCACCGGACGACCCCCTCACGGGTCGGTCGCAACCGGGGACCGGCGGGACGACGCGGGAAACGGTGGGGCGGGATGGAGCGGCGCAGCACCAACGCCAACGCCAGGGCGGGCAGCCCGAAGACGATCAGCGCGGCGGTGGGGCTGTCGGTCTGGGTGATCACCACCCACTGCGTCAGCCCGATCAGGCCGGCGGTGAGCAGCACCTTCCACAACACGATCAGCCCGGCGACGGCAAGCCCGGCCATCAGCAGCAGGACCGGGGCGGGAACAGCGCTCATCGCCCGCCCCCCGGGGTGTCGTCGCCGTCGCGCAGCACGCGCGGCAGGTGGACGTGCAGGTGGTCCACCCGCACGGGGATCGGGTCGCCGAAGCCGTCGGCCAGCATCAACACGGCGATGTGTTCGGCCAGCGCCACGGAGCGGTGCCGCCCGCCCGCGCAGCCGAACCCGACCGTCACGGGTTTGCCGGCCTCGTGTAGCGCCACGGCGGCGAGGAACACACCGGCCGCCAGGCTCAACGCCCCAGGGGTGGTCATGACGGCGTCGCGCACCACGGGGTGGCGGCCGTCCAGGTCGAGCAGGCCGCCGTCCCGGATGCGGGCGGGGTCGCGCAGCACCCGGCGGAGGTCCACGACGATGTCGGCGGCGGGCGGTTCGCCGTGCAGGTAGCCGAACGACACCAGGTGCACCGTCGGCGGTTGGTGGTGGGCAGCGTTGTCGGACATGCTTGGTCTCTCCTGACCCGCCCCTGGGTGGGGGCGGTGTTGGGGTGGACCGGACCGGTGGCAGTTCCTGTGGCGGGAGTGGGCCGCCGGTCCGGGCGAAGTCAGGGGCGGTAGCGGACTCCGGCCACCGCGACGGCGTCGGTGAGGATGCGGGCGTGGTCGAACGCCAGCGGCAGCGGCGAGGCGGGGTCGAACACCTCGGCCAGCGACCACCACAGGGCGGTGCGCGCGTCGTCGCCGCCCTGCGCGGGGACCGGCCGGCTCAGCACGGCGACGAACGCCACCGAGACCACACGGCCGCGCGGGTCGCGCGTCGGCGCGTCGTAGATCCCGACCTGCTCGACCCCGGCCGGGCTGTGCACGGCGGTCTCCTCGAACAACTCCCGCACCGCCGCCTGGGCGAAGGTCTCGTGCGGCTCGACGTAGCCGCCGGGCAGCGCCCACCGGCCCGCGTACGGGTCCCAGCCGCGCTCGATCAACAGCACGTGCCACACCCCGGCGGCGTCCGGGGCCAGCAACACCATGTCGGTGGCGAGGCTCGCGTTCGTGGTCTCCATGACTTCCTCGTTACCTCTCGTGATCGGAACTCGTTGTGGTCGACGGGTCGAGGTCGGCTATCCGGCTACGCGTCGGGTCCACCAGTGGTCGCAGTCGTGGCAGGAACACACGAGGAAGTCGCCCTCGCGGTAGCCCGAGTAGATCTCGTGGTTGCATTTCTTGGTGTTGGTCGCGGTGCTGGTGTCGTTCGCCGGCTTCGTGGTGGCCTGCTGGGCTTTGTTGCGTCCGAACATCACGTGCCTCCGGGCGAGGTCAGGCCGCGTGCGCGGGCCGGGCGAACCGGGTCCAGGTCTGCGGGGTCTGCCGGGTCGGCTGGCCGGGGCAGGCCGTGCGGAAGGTGCCGCAGTGCACGCGGACCGGGCGGCCGTCGCCCATCACGGCGAGCACGGTGGTCAGGCCGCAGCCCTTCTTGCAGGCGTGGGCGGTGCCGTCCGGGTCGGGGATCAACATCACGCGTCTCCCTTTAGGTCGTCGATGGTCAGGTGTCGGGGCACGGCGTGGCCGTCCTGGTCGATCGGCCCGGTGTGGCCGGTGGCGCGCAGGTCGAAGAACCGCTTGTCCGCCGGGGTTTCCGGCTCGCCGTCCCAGCGGCGGGTCACGGTCGCCGGCGCATCACGCCGATCCCGGCAACGGGCGCAGCGACAGCGCCAGCACGGCGTGCACGTGGGCTGCGGCCAGACGGTTCGCGGTGTCGTCGTGCTCCGCGAGCGTGAGCAGCCGCCGCGCCTCGTCGCGGTGCGCTTCGGCGCTCCACCGGGGCCTTGACACACTCTCGTCGAACGGGGTGATGGGGTGGATGTAGTGGCTCATCACGCGGCCTGCCTTTCGTTCTCGGTGGTCTCGTTGGCGACGACGCAGTCGAAGCACGCGCCCAACGTGGGCGGGATGACGTAGAAGCGGTCACGGCCGCACTGCGGGCAGATCCGCCGCGCCAGGTTGGCCTTCGCCAGCGCGGTCCACCTGGCCCGGGTCATCGGGCGGACCGGCGCGGCCTTGTCGATCAGGTAGAGGCTGGCGAAGTTGGCCTTGCCGGACCTTCTGTGCCGCACATAGAGCACCGCGACCGGGTCCTGACCGTTGGGGCGCAACCCCATCTCCCGCAGCTGCCGGCGGGTGGCCAACCTGGTGCGGGGCGCGCATCCGTAGGACAGCAGCGGTAACCCGTCGTGGACACCTCGGGTGAACTGCGGGCCGTCCGCCCACGGCACGGACGGAGTCAGCACCCACGGGAAGGTCTTGCCCGCCATCACGACCACAACCCGTCCGCGAACTCGCGCAACACGTCCGCCGGCAGCGGCCTGTTGTGCGCCACCGGGTTCAGGCCGGCTGCGGTCACCAGGCCGCGCACCACCGTCCACACGGTCAGCTCCCGGCCGCCCGCGACCCCGGTCACGTAGACGAACGCCTCGTCCCTGATCACCGAGTAGACGAACTCCGGCGTGCTCAGCGAGTCGGCCCACTTCAACAACTCGACCGCGTCCAACTCGCCGGGCACCCACTCCAACTGCAGGTGGCCACCCGCGCCCAGGTGGACCGGGTACAGGTCCGGGTTGCGGGTCAGGTGCAGCGCCAACACCGCGAACATCTCCGCCTGCCGAATCGCGGGCGTCCTCGTCTTGGTCCTGGTCATCACGCCACCGCCATCACGGTCAGGGCGACAGCCACCAGCAGCAGCGCCACCACGATCAGGTCCACTGCGGTGCGCACCCGCACGTACTTGCTGCGCACGATCTGCGCCAGGCGCACCGTGTACGTCGCCATCGCCACGTCGCCGGGCCGCTCCTGCAACGCTTCCAGCAGCGCGGAGGGCCGGTCGGCGAACCGTGCCGCGAACGGGAAACCGTTGTCGTCCCTGGGGGTGAACTGCGGGCGCACCACCGACAGCAGCGCGAGCACCGCCGCCAACGTGCACGCTCCCGCCAACGCCAACAGCACCTGCGCCACCAGCGGCATGGGCCGCGCCGCCAGCGCCACCACACCGACCACCGCGCCGCCGAACAGCGGTAGCAACCCGGTCGCCTTGCCGTTCGCCTGGCCGATCTGCGCCGCCACGTCCGCGAACGCGGACTCCACCGACTGCGGCCCCATCACGCGGCCTCGGTTCCGGCCTGGACCGGCGCGCCGGTCGTGAACCCGTTGTGCACGGCCAGCACCCGCACCGTGGTGCCCAGGGCGCGCTGCGCGATGCGGAGGTCACGGGCGGCGCGGGCGCTGCCGTCGAGCAGGGCGGTCGTGCGCACCGGCTGCGCCTGGCGGATCTCGGCCAGTTCGGCGGCCAGCTTCGGGTGGCTGATCAGGTGGTGGAACTCGGCGTCCAGGGTGGTCAGCACCCCGGACGCGTCGATCGCGGCGATGTCGTCGGCGGTCGGCTCGGAGTCGGTGCCGGCCGCCGTGAAGTCGTAGCTCTGCATCGGTCGAAGCTCCTTGCGTCGGAATCAGATGAGGAACCAGGTGATGCCGTTGGTTCCCGAACCCCCGCATCCCGCCGACGATCAGCGAGTGGACCCGCCCCGGGTCGGCGGGTGTGATGCGGGGGAACGGCATCCAACGGATGCGTCTCATGTGACTGCTCCCCGGTGCCGGGCGAGATCCGCACACCGGAGAGCCAGCCGCAATCGCGGCTGACAGCGGCCAGGCCCCCTCAGCCCTTCAGACAGGGCAGGCAGGCGGACCGCTCGAACACTGTGGAGATGTCAAAGAACGACTGCGCTACGTCCACGGCGGAAAGGCGCACGGGTTGCGGACGTCCCGGCGGCTTTCCCAGCCGGGACCATGCACACGCAGCGATCAGGGCAACGTCTCCCACGGCAACGCACGGCAAGAACCACGTGCGGCGGGAAGGGCTTAATCACCTTCTGGGATCCGCCCGAACCATGTCGGGTGATCTCCCTCCAGTGTGGACAGACCTAGCGGACCGGCTCTCACCGCGCCGCCGTACGGCCCACCCCCTTCGTCAGCCCATGCCCAGTCGCTGAATCCAGGAACGTATGCAGTTCTCAAAGATCGGAAGCGGAACGGGGCTGGTGGCTTGGCGACCTCTTCGCCCTTGGTTCGCTTGGTACGTACCATAGGCACCATCGAGACGCGGGCGCAAGCACTTGGTACGCTCCAAACTGACCAAACCGGCCACACCGGGAGGCGCAAAGGTGGACAGCAGGGCGCGTTGGCAGGTCGTCTACGACGATCTGCGCGAGGCCATTGAGCAGGGCAAATACGCCCCGGGAGATCAGCTGCCCCCGGAACGGGAACTGGTCGAGAGGTACGGCGTAGCCAGATCAACAATCCGGAACGCATTCACCCGGTTGGAGCAGGCCGGGCTGGTGTCGGCTGGGGCAGGAAGCGTCGGCCGCACCGTCCGTAGCTCCTTGGAGATCAGCTTCAACGCCACCAAGTTCGAGGTGGGCGAGTACCAGGACGACGTGGTTCGCGGCGTGGACCAGTGGGCGAACGACGTCGAACATCAGGGCTGGGAAGCGCGTCAGCAGGTCACCGTCACGCAGCGAGCGGCACCCGCACAGGTCGCCAAGTGGCTCGACGTCGAATCAAAAACGCGGCTCTACCGTCGGCGGCGCATCCGTTCGGTCCGCCGCCCCGGCGCGATTGAGTGGACTCCCGCGATGATTGCTGACTCGTGGTTCCCTGAAGACATCGCAACACGACAGGTGAACGGCGTCGCTCCGTTGCTTGAAGAGCGCGACATCACCATGCCGGGAGGCATTATCGCCTCGCTCGGCATCCGACAGGTGAAGTTCATTGATGAACTGCGTTCACGGATGCCAAGGGATGAAGAAGCAGAGTTGCTGCTCCTGCCCAAGGGGACTCCGGTAGGTGAGCACGCCCGCATCGGCATTGACGACCAGGGTAGGCGTGTTCGAGTCCTTGTCAGCGTGTTTGCGGGAGATCGTCAGTTCGTTCGCTACGAACTTGCCGTGAACCAATCCGCTCTCAGCGGGAATCGCGGGGAAAGCTCTTGAAGCTGTCGATCGATGTTGCACAGCCGGACGAACTGCCGACGGTTCTGGAGATCCTTGACGATGCCGCAGGTTGGCTAAAGGGGCGCGGCATCGACCAGTGGCCCGCCTCGTTCACAAGCGACGCAACGTGGCGAACCGACAGGATTCGGTCGTATATCGAACACGGTATGACGTTCCTTGCACGTGACGAGACTGGTGAGGCCGTCGCGACAGTCACGCTCTCGAAAGCCGCCGATCCTCAGTTCGCGCACGGTTGGCCGGACGGTTCCGAGACAGGCGGCTATGTCTTCCGCATGGCAGTCAGGCGACGCGCGGCCGGGCACGACATCGGTGGCGCGTTGCTCGATTGGGCGGCGGAGCGAGTTGCGGCTTGGGGGAAGAAGTGGCTACGCCTGGATGTCCACCGGCACAACCAATCGTTGCAGGACTACTACAAACGACATGGGTTCATCAAGGTGGCTGAGGTCACCGCCGAAGATCTAACGGTCCCGGGTCGAATTCGCGGTTCAGGGGCACTGATGCAACGCGCAGTTGGATTGGGGGAGCACGTGAATCGGTACGATCCCGACGGCTTGGCAGCAGCATGGATCGAAGCGGCCAACTTTGTGGCCAACATCCGCGAAACTGAACCGGCAAGTTGTGACGATCCTTGGAACTCGGCCCTTGAGATCGCGGCGAACGCCCTGGAGAAGCGTTCGTCACCGATTGCGTCTGACGCCGCACAGGTGCTACGCGAATTGAAGCGAGAAGACGGCAACAAAACGCTTATCGACCCTTGGGATGTCGCACTGCAACAAGCATCGCGAGCGCTTGAAGTCAAAGCGTCGCAGATTAAGCAGGCGAATGGGATGTACTACCGGACACTAACAGGTATGGACTAAAACGAGAAAGGGGGCACCGCTTAGTCGCGGTGCCCCCTTTTCGCTGCCCTCGTGAACCTACTCGTTGCTCTGCTGTTCGATAAGACGGATTTGGCAGGCCTGGCGCAGGCGGGCAACCAGGGCAGGACGGCCCTACTACCCCGCACGGGGTAGTAGGGGGCTTGTGGCCTCCCGTGCGCGGGTTTGGCGGGTTTGGGTGCGGGTTTCAAACCCGCCGTGTCATCCAAACCCGCACCCAAACCCGCGCCGTGTTTGTGCAGGTCAACAGCCCTTGCTCCAGCATCTTGCGGGTTTGCGGGTTTGTTCTCTAATCCTGAGAGGGGGGAGTAGGAGCAGTACAGCCACGCAACGAGCCACCCGGAGGGCGGGGAGAACCCGCCTGGGGGCGCGTAGGCGTGGTGGCAGGGCCTGGGACTGGCGCGGCTGGCCCCGGCGGACGGCGCGGCACAGCGGCTCTCGTTGGCCGCTCAGAAGCCTGTAGAGCGCTCGAACGTGGCTGGCTGCGGCTGCCATGACCTCATCCTGGACACGACCGCCAGGCTCCGAGGGCAGGCGACGTGGCGAACGTTCATCCCCCGCGAGTAGGGGTGTGGCCCTGGGGAGAAATCTGGGAGAAGCAGTGGCGATGGAGTGCTCCGGATGCCGACATGGACCAACAGCCACCAACGTCCCTACCAGGGCTTTTAGGTGTGCACCCAGGTCGGCGCGGGTGCCGTACCTAGTTCGGGACGAAGAGGTCGCAGGTTCAAATCCTGTCACCCCGACCAGCTCAGGGCCGGTATGTCTTAAGACATACCGGCCCTGACTCGTTCCTGCGTGACTAACTGCGTGACTACGGTTCCGCGACCACCGGGAAGATCTGATCCATGATGATCGCCCCGTCCTGGATCACGGGCCGGATCTGGTGGCGGTAGACCTCCTCAGTGACTGAAGTTCCGCTGTGCCCGACCAGCCGCGAAATCTGCTCGATGGTCATCCCCTTGTTCGAAAGCAGGGACGCGAAGCTGTGACGTAGCTCATGCGGCGTCCACTCGGCGGCGTTCAGTCCCGCCGCCTTGAGGACCGAGGGCGGTCTGGCGGGTTTGGATGCGGGTTTCAAAGCCGCCACATCTGCCAAACCCACACCCAAACCCGCGCGGTGTTTGCCCAGGTCAGCCACCCTTGTGCCTGGTCCCTGCGGGTTTGCGGGTTTGTTTTCCATCCCCGAGAGAGGGAGGAGGTAGGAGAGGTAGCGCAGCGGGCGACTGCGCGACAACGGCCGCGATCACGGATACACACCCGGACGGACGCCAACGGCCTCACCTACCCGTTGTAGTGCCGGTCAGTGGGGATGCCAGAGTGCGGTCCGGCTGCAAAGTGAATGAGACCCAGGCCACTGGCCGCTATAGTCCCAGGTCAAGAAGTGTCTTCCCCGCACACGCAGGGGTGGCCCGCGGACGCGCTTGCCGAGGTGCAGCGCGTCCCCGTCTTCCCCGCACACGCAGGGGTGGCCCCTGCTTGCCGTGGTCGGGGTGCTCGAACCACACGTCTTCCCCCCGCACACGCGTGGGTGGTCCGGTCTGGAGTGTGCAAGAGTCGGGCGAACGGGGCGACAGAGTGGCTGTCGTTGGCCGCTCAGAAGCCTGTGGAGCGCCTGATTTGAGCGAGTCAGGGTCGCGGACGACGGGAAGCCGGTACGTGACGGTTGGGCGCTCACCTCGTCAGCGCGTGACCAACTGCGTGACAACGGCCCCGTTCGCGGGCATACGTACCCGGACGTCAACGGACGTCATCTGGTATCTGAGCTGCACAAACACGCATGGCCAGAGATCCGGATTTTTGCTTCGGCCTGGAACGGCTACGGGTGCACCTTGAGAACACGGACGGAGGTGCGGCCGTGCGGGTTGGAGAAGATCCAGGCCGCCGTCGTATTCCCGCTGGGCTGCCTGACGAATCGCATCGCCTGCAGCACGATCGTGGTCGGTACGCCGTCCACCGTGATTCGCTCACTAATCGGAATCGTGTCGTTGGCGCCCACCGGGAGATCGGCTGGGTCGCGGTCGATGACATGCACCACCATGCGTTCGCTACCGCCCACCACGCTGCTCGTTGTCTCATTCCAGAGTCGGACGACGATGAGCGCGTCGAACGGTGTCCTCCCGGAGATCGCGCCGCGCACATTGTAGTCGAGATCGTATATACCGGGCTGAGTAAACCGGACCCTGAGTTGGGAGTCCGCGTATTGATTTACCGGGACCGACTGTAGGTCGAGGTTCTCTTGCAAATAGAAGATGCCCGTCGACTCGAAATCTCGGGTTGCGGGTTCGTCCTGCGCGATGGCCGGGCCGGCGTTGGTGAGCAGCGCAACGGCGGCAACGGCGGCAACGAGAACACGTAGGGCTCGCACGGAATCCTCCTGACATGTATCAGAGCGACGCTCGAATATCTTTCGATCGCCCGGAGAGAAATTTGGACACGAGGTAGTGTCCAGCAGCGACGTCTCCGCTGCCAGGCTCAACCAACTAGTTCCCACACACGTGTGGATGGGTGAGATCAGTTGAGCGAAGCGTGACCGGAATCCACGTCACAGTAAGCCGTATAACTCGTCCGCCCTGTCACTAGTGATCCGTAAAGTACGCACAGTCACCCGCCCGGCGATGACGGCGTCGCGCTAGTCGTCAATTTAGATGAGAAAGGTTGTGTTTATGGTGCCGGTTGTGGTTGCCCGATGGGCTGGTTGATCCAGGCCATCTTGGGCAGTCGGGGTGGTTGGGGCGGCGCGCGAAGCGTTGCGGGTGTCGGACATGGGCGCGGTCGAGGGTGGCTTGGCGTCGGTCGCGGATCTGTTCTGCGGTTCCGAAGTGGACGGATGCGGGGTGTGCATGCCGATGCCGGAGTGTCGGTGTTCGTGGTTGTAGGCAAGGAAGAACTCTTCAGTGAACCATCCGTTCGCAACGGTCACCCGTTCGTGGCGCAAGGTCGGAGGGCCAGGAGCGGTGCGGTCCGGAGGCGTCAGGTCCTGCTGAACTTTGGCCGTATTTGGCCCGGACACCCGTAGGCGGCCGGACTCCACCTGACACGGCCGGATAGACGAGTAAGGCCCTTGACCGCGTTCGCGCTGGTCAAGAGCCTTTCGCGCTGTGAACGGGTGGTGCCCCCCGGCGGCCGGCTGGTCGTTGTCACCGGATACGGGGGTCAGGAACTACGGTGAGCATGGGCGTGCCTTCCCGACCGACGCGCCAACGTCGGCCTGTTTGAGACCTCTACTCGATCACCGGGAAGGTGCGGCCCCTCACCGGCCGATCCACAGGTCTCAGCCATTGCTCAGCGACGCCAGCCGCTCATCCGATCCGGTGAGGGTTCGACAATCACGGCAGCAGCGGCCGGTTTAGAGGCATGGCACGCATAACACGCCGGTCTGGGCGAAGGGCACACAGAACCCGGCCGCCCTACCACCCTGGCCCTCCGGCTTCCGCGTGGTTGCGCGGTCGCCTGGTGCGACGTGAGGTCCTACTACCCCCGCGCGCTAGTGGGCAGTTCGTGGGCCGGCGCGGGTCTAGCTGTTGCGGGTCATGACGTTGGTGACGGCCGGTAGGGCCTGAGAGGGTGGACACGCTGGTCGAGTGAGGCGCGCTCTACGGTCAGGCCTCGCCTGCCCCCTGTGCAGCCAGCACGGACGTGGAGTCCATGCGGCAGAAGGGCTGTGGTTGGCAGTTCAGAGCCCTGTCAAGCGCCTGAACCCGACCGGCTGGAGTGACTACATGGGGCGCTCGGGCGCTCCACGGCTTAAGCGCACGTCAACTCGGGGGTCAGCGTAGTGACCAACTGTGTGACAACGACCCCGTTCGTAGGCATACGCGCCCGGACGTCAACGGACCTGACACGGTGGTTGAGCTGCGCGAACGAGTAGGTCACCGGAGTTGGACCTTTGCTTAGGGACGAAGAGGTCGCAGGTTCAAATCCTGTCACCCCGACCAGCCGAAGGGGCTGTCCGAGATCATCGGGCAGCCCCTTCGCCGTTTCACTCGCCGATCTTCTTGGCCGACAGCAGGATCTCCGTGGTGCAGTCGACGACCCGGCCGGCGGGGACGCTCTGGGCCGTGGTCGTCCAGTTGCGGTCGACGACCAGTGCGCGGCCCTGGCCGGTGGCGTCCTCCTCGCGCAGGCGGTAGAGGCCGGCGGCCTGCATGGTGTCCTGGGCGGTTTGGTGGACCATGCCGACGACGTCGGGGACGGTGCACGTCTTCGCGGTGGGTGGCGGCTCGATGGTGGTGGCAGCGGCGGACGGTGAGGGCGCCTCGGTCGGGCGGATAGCGGTGGTGGGCGGTGAGCACGCGGTCAGGGCGATCAAGGCCAGTGCGGCCGCGGCCGAGCGGCTGAGGGTCATCGGGCGGCGGGCCCCTTCGGTCGGGTCTTGTTCCCGTGTCGGCACGCTCTGTGATCGCGTTACGCCGCCGAGTGCCCGGCGTGGCAGAGCCACACGATGTAGTGAATCTTCAGCTCAGTAGCGGAACTCTGACGTACTGTAGTTATACAGCCGAGGGGCGGTCACGTTCTGTTAAGCCATATGAGTGAAGGTTGACGGTTCAACTCACGGACGGTAACGGGCGTGGAGATCGACGCGAAATGTCGGACAACGCGTCGGCCCGGACGCTTCCCGCGAGGAGTCACCATGAGCACCGTCTCCGCGACGAAACCGACCTCCACCGCCCGGGTGCGCTTCATCGCCTGGAGCCTGGTCTGCCTCGGCGCGGCCGGGTTCGTGACGGTGCTGGTGAACCCCGTGGTCGGCCTGGTCGTCGGCCTCGCGGTCGCCGTGGTCGGGCTGGCCGTGAGCGCACTCACCCGCGCGTCCCGCACCTTCGACCGCATCCTCGACGAGGAACTGGACTCAAGACCCGGGCACGATCGGGAGCATGGAAGAGCAGGCGATCCGGGCCGAGGTCCGGCGGCGGACCTACGGTGAGAAAGACCTCGCCGCCCTGCACGTCTTCGCGGGCGGGTTCATCAACTTCGGGTACTGGCGGGACATCCCGCTCGACGGCGAGCTGACCGTCGACCAGCGCATCGCCGCCCAGCAGGCCCTCTACGACACGGTTCTGGACACCCTCCACGTCACCGCGGACGACCGGGTCCTGGAGGTCGGGTGTGGGCAAGGGGTCGGCGCGCGGAAGGTCGTGGGGCGTGGGCCGCGAGTGGTGTGCGGGGTCGACCTCGTCCCAGAGCAGGTTGAACGGGCCCGGCGGAACACGCCTGACGTGGAGTTCCGGGTCGGCGCGGCGGACGACCTGCCGTTCGGCGACGACACCTTCGAGCGCGTCCTGTCCGTGGAGGCGGCGCAGCACTTCGAGGACCTGGCCGGGTTCGCACGGGAGTGCGCGCGGGTGCTCGTGCCCGGCGGCCGGCTCGCGGTGACGACGTTCTTCGCCGCGCACGGCGCCGGACCGGAGCTGAGCGACCTGCTGGACTCGTTCGCGCGCGGCCTGGACCTGCCCCACACCGTCGAGGGCTTCCTGGACGACCTGCGCGCGGCCGGGTTCACCGAGGTGCGGGCCGAGAGCATCGGCGCGCACGTGTGGGCGGGCCTGGACCGGTGGCTCGCGCAGGGACCCCACCGCGACCACTGGGACCGCGGCTGGCTGCCCGCCGCCGAACGCGGTCTCGTGGACTACCACCTGGTCACCGCGCGGCAGCCGGCAGGATCGGAGGGGTGACGACGCACCCGACCGCCGAAGTCCCCGAGCCGCTGTTCGACGACCCCGAGGCCGAAGCCCGCTGGCGGGACCGCTTCACCGCGCCCCGGGTGAGCCTGCCCGGCTGGGCGGACGACGCGCCGGACCGCAGCCTCTACCTGTCGAACTCCAGCGGCGTCTGGGAGATCTACGCGTGGGACCGCGGCGCGGACACCCACCGCAAGGTCACCGACCGCCCGAACGGCACGTCCCACGCGGCGCTGAGCCCGGACGGCGAGACGATCTGGTGGTTCAACGACACCGACGGCGACGAGTTCGGCGTCTGGGTGCGCGAGCCGTTCAAGCCCGGCGGCGAGGTCGAAACCGCCGTCGAGGGCGTGCCCGCCGCGTACCCGGCGGGGTTGGAGATCGGTCACGAGGTGGTCGTCGTCGGCACGTCCACCGACGACGGGACGGCGGTGTACGTGTCCCGGTCGGGTGGTCCGGCGGCGGTGATCTACGCCCACGAGAACGACGGCGGCGTGGCCGCGCTGTCCAAGGACGAGACGCTCATCGCCCTCGCCCACTCCGAGCACGGCGACAACCGGCACACCGCGCTGCGCGTGGTCACCCCGGACGGCACGCCGGTGGCCGAGAAGTGGGACGGCCCGGGCAAGGGCCTCGACGCCATCGCGTTCAGCCCGGTCCGCGGCGACAACCGCCTCCTGGTCCTGCACGAGCGCCGCGGCCGCGAGGAACTGCTGATCTGGGACGTGGCGGCGGACACCGAGACCGAGATCTCGATCGACCTGCCCGGCGAGATCAGCGCGGACTGGTACGAGGACGCGTCGGCGTTGCTGGTCGTCCACACGTTCCAGGCGCGCAACACCTTGCACCGCTACGACTTGACCACCGGCACACTGTCCGCTTTGGACACTCCACACGGGACGGTCGGCTCGGCGAACGTCCGCCCCGACGGTGCCGTCGAATACTCCTGGTCCTCCGCCGCCCAGCCCGGCGTGGTCCGGGTCCTGGACGTGGACGGCGACGAACGCGTGCTGCTGTCGCCGCCGGGCCACAAGGCTCCGCCGTCGGTCGAGCTGGAGGACGTCTTCGTCGGCGACGTGCACGCCCTGGTCGCCCGACCGCAGAACGCCGGGAACGGTCCGCTGCCGACCGTGTTCAGCCTCCACGGCGGTCCGCACGCGGCCGACGAAGATCGCTTCTCGGCGTACCGCGCGGTCTGGCTGGACGCCGGTTTCGCGGTCGTGCACGTCAACTACCGGGGTTCGACGGGCTACGGCTCGAAGTGGCGCGACGCCATCGAGGGCCGGCCGGGCCTGACCGAGCTGGAGGACGTGGCGGCCGTGCACCAGTGGGCCGTGTCCTCCGGCTTCGCCGACCCGGCGAAGTGCGTGGTCAACGGCGCGTCGTGGGGCGGCTACCTGACCCTGCTCGCCCTGGGCACCCAGCCCGACCTGTGGGCGGCGGGCATCGCCGGCGTCCCGGTCGCGGACTACCTGGCCGCGTACGAGGACGAGATGGAGCCCCTGCGGGCCTTCGACCGGGCGCTGTTCGGCGGTTCACCCGAAGAGGTGCCCGACCGTTACCGGGAGTGCTCGCCGCTGACGTACGTGGACGCGGTGCGCGCGCCGGTCCTGGTGCTGGCCGGCGAGAACGACCCGCGCTGCCCGATCCGGCAGATCGACAACTACCTGGACCGGCTGGCGGAGCGGGGCGCGACGTACGAGGTGTACCGGTACGACGCCGGCCACGGCTCGCTGGTGGTCGCCGAGACGATCCGGCAGACCGCGGCCGAGGTCGCCTTCGCCCGGCGAACCGTGCTCTGACCGACGTGTAACGGCGGCCCCATCTCCCGCGGGACGGCGGCCTCCGGGCTCCGGTTCCGCGGGACGGCGGCCCGCTGGTTCCGCGGGACCGGCGGCCCTCATCTCCTGCGGGATGGCGGCCTCCGGCCCTCAATCTCCCGCAGAGACGGCGGCCTCGGCCCCGTTTCCATTGTCCCACCGGGGTACGACAGTTCGAGGCGGGCGAGGAAACAGGAACGCCCCGCCGGGCGCCGGGTAGGCGTCCCGCGGGGCGTGTTCCGGGGGTCGGTCAGGCCTGTTGGGCCTGCCACATCCAGTGCGCCTGCTCGAGGTTCTTGGTGATCTCGATCAGCAGGTCCTGCGTGACCAGGTCGGACTTGTCCGTCTCGTCGATGCGCGCCCGCAGCCGCTCGATGAGCTTGGCGAGCGCACTCACGACCGCCGCGACGACCTCGTCCTCCTTGAGCCAGTTGTCCGGGAACTCCGGCACACCCGACGCGGCGGCCACGGTCTTGGCCTTGCCGTTGGGCGAGACGCCCAGCGCGGCGGCCCGTTCGGCGACCTCGTCGGTGTAGGTGCGGGCCGTGGTCACCAGCTCGTCGAGCTGGAGGTGCACGCTGCGGAAGTTCTTGCCGACCACGTTCCAGTGCGCCTGCTTGGCGACCAGGGACAGGTCGATCAAGTCCACCAGGGTCGCCTGGAGCACCGCGCCGACGGACTTCTTGTCCGCCTCGGGCAGCGGGCTGGTGATCGGGGACTTGCTCATGGACGCCTCCTTCAGACGGTGGCGGTGAGCGCCACCTCGATGTTGCCGCGCGTGGCGTTGGAGTACGGGCACACCTGGTGCGCCTTGGCGACCAGGTCGTCGGCGACGTCCTGCGGCACGCCCGGGATGTGCGTGTGCAGGTCGACGGCCAGCTGGTAGCCGCCGTTGCCGTTCGGCCCGAGGTTCACCTTCGCGGTCACGGTGGTCTTGCCCAGGGCGACCTTGCCGTGCCGGGCGACCAGCTTCAGCGCGCTGTGGAAGCACGCCGCGTAGCCGGCCGCGAACAGCTGCTCCGGGTTGGTCTTGTCGCCGCCGGGACCGCCCAGCTCCTTCGGGGTGGCCAACTGCTCGTCGATCACACCGTCCGAGGACCGGACCTCGCCGTTGCGGCCGTCGCCCGCGGCCGTCGCTTCCGCCGTGTAGAGCACCTGCATGGTGAACGCTCTCCTTCGAGCTGGTGGTCGGAGCTTCCGATCACTCCCAACACCCGGCCGAAGCCGAACCACACCCGGCGGTGTGGCAGCTCACGCCCCTCGCAGAGGTACCCGTCCAGTAGAGCCGCTTAACGGGTCTGTGACGCGGCGAACTCCGCCACCTGTCGCCCGATCGTGCGCAAAGTGTCCGCGACCGTGGTGTCCGAGCAGCCGCCTTCGAGGTCGAAGTCGACCTGGCGGGAGTTGATCGCGGCACCGAGCGGTGTGGGCCAGCCGCGCAGGGCGTGCACGATGGAGCGCAACGCGGTCAGCGTGGTCACGGCCGCCTGCCAGCCGTGCGCGGCGGCGACGCAGCCGACGGCGCGACCGTGCAGGTAGGGGCGTTCGTCCGCGCGGAGGTCTTCGATGTAGTCGAGGGCGTTCTTGACCAGGCCGGACACCGTGCCGTGGTAGCCGGGCGAGACCAGCACCACGCCGTCGGCGACGCGCAGCGCGTCGATCAGGCGGCGGGCGTTCTCGGGGCGTTCGGGGACGGCCGGGTCGTAGAACGGCAGGACGAGGTCCGGGCCGGACACCTCGATGATCTTGGCGCCCGCGTCCGCCGCCGCACCGAGGACGATGCGCATCGCGCGCTCGGACTGCGAGTTCGGGCGGAGCGACCCGCCGATGCCCACCACCGTGACCGTCATGGTGCCCGATCCTGCCACCTCGACCTATCTGGAGGTCCAATCCTGGCTTCGGGACCTACCCGCTAGTAACGTGCGTCTCATGTCGAAGCTCGCCGAGTCGGTTCCCCCCGGCGTCGTCGCCGGCGTCCTGCGGTTCGCGTTCGGCCTGCCCCGGCCGTTGCGCAACCTCATCATCGGTCGCCCGATCGTGCTGGACGGCCAGCGCCTGCACCCCGAGGCCCAGCTGATCCTGCGGTTGCAGCAGTTGTCCGGCGAGGAGTGGACGACCACCACCCCGGCCGCCAACCGCAGCGCCCTGACCAGGAGCAACGCCCTGGTCAGCGGCCCGGTCGTGGAGGGCGTGACGGTCCGGGCGGTCCACATGGACGGCGTCCCGGGCCGCTTCTACACCCCGCACGGCCTGGCCGAGGGCTCGCCGCTGCTGGTCTTCTACCACGGCGGCGGGTGGGTCAGCGGCGACCTGGACAGCCACGACAACCTGTGCCGGTTCCTGGCCGTGGAGGCCGGGGTGCGGGTGCTGTCGGCGGACTACCGGCTGGCGCCCGAACACCCGTTCCCGGCGGCGGCGGACGACGCGCAGACCGCGTTCGAGTGGGCGGTGGCGAACGCTTCGGAGTTGAAGGTCGACCCGGCGCGGATCGCCCTGGGCGGGGACAGCGCCGGCGGCAACCTGGCAGCGGTGACCGCGCTGCACGCACGGGTGGCCCGGCCGGTGTTCCTGCTGCTGTTCTACCCGGCGGTGGACGCGACGGTGCGGCGGCGGTCCCGCGAGCTGTTCGGCCACGGGTTCTTCCTGACCGACGAGAAGATGGACTGGTTCCTCGACCACTACGCCCCGTCCCGCGACTCCCACGCCGACCCGCGCCTGTCGGTGCTGCTGGCGGAGGACCTGAGCGGGCTGCCGCCGACCTACCTGGCGACGGCGGGCTTCGACCCGTTGCGGGACGAGGGCGAGGCTTTTGCGGAGAAGTTGGCGGCCCAGGGTGTGCCGGTGGTGCTGCGGCGGCACGAGGGGCTGTTCCACGGGTTCGCGAACATCCTGGGGGTGGGTGGCGTGTTCCGGGAGGCGGTGGCCGAGGCCGTGGGCGCGCTGCGCACGGGGCTGGCGCTGGCGAACGCCCGGCAGGACGTGCCCGAGACGGCTTGATGAGCGAGGTGCCTGGGACGGCTTGAGGGCGTCGGAGCGGCGGCCTGATGAGCTTCGGGGCGCGCTGAGCAGCCCCCGACGCGCTGAGCAGCCCCCGATCTCCATTCTTCCAGAGACCACCGACAATCCGGTTTGAGCGCCCCTGGGGTCAATTCTCCCAGGGAGCACCGACAATCCGGTTCCAGCGCCCCCGGGGGCTCATTCTCCCACCGGGCACCGACAGCGGGCCGCCCTCGATCCCGTGAGGGCGGCCCGTTGCGTCAGTTGTCCTGCGGTGAACCCTGGCTGCCGGAGCCGCCGCCCACGCCGGCTTCGGCGCCGCCGGTACCGGCCTCAGCGCCGCCTGTCCCGACGCCCGCCTCCGCACCGCCGGCGGGACAAGAACGCGTCCAGGATCGCGGCCGTGCGCGAACCCGGGCCGGGTCCGGGCACGGCTGGGCGACGCGCCTGCCGTGGTCCGCCTGCCCGAAGCCGGCGAGCCCCGCTGGGTCCGCGCGTCGGGCCGCCCGGTCGCGGCGCGCCGGGACGACGAGGCGCCCGAGTCGCGCGCGACCTGGCTGGTGGACTCGTTCGAGATCGTCGCGCCCCGCTACCCCTGGAAGCAGGAGAAGCGCACGCCCCGGGGTCGGTCGACAAAAGCCTTTGCCCGTCCGGGTGAAGATGGACCGTGTGAACCTCGCCCCCTACCTGGCCGTCCTGCGCACGCCCCGGGTCCCGTCCTCGCTGGTCCTGATGCTGCTCGCGCGCATACCGGCCACCGCGGCGGGCATGACGATCACCATGCACGTCCTGCTCGGCCTGGAGCGCGGGTACGGCGCGGCGGGTCTGGTCGGGGCCATGTCGACCATCGGGATCGCGGTCGGGTCGCCGCTGATGGGTCGGCTCACCGACCGCCGGGGCCTGCGCGCGATGCTGGCGTTGTCGCTGGTCACCGAGGGTGTGTTCTGGTTCGTGGCACCCGCGCTGCCGTTCGAGGCACTGCTGGTGACGTGCTTCCTGGCGGGTCTGAGCACCATCCCGGTGATGTCGCTGGGCCGGCAGGTGGTGACCGCGCTGGTCGACCGGTCCGGTCGGCGCACCGCGTTGGCGCTGGACTCGATGGCCGTCGAGGTGGCGTTCATGGCCGGGCCGGCGCTGGGCGTGTTCCTCACCACGCACTGGAGCAGCCGGGTCGCCATGTGGACGATCGGCGCGCTGATGGTCCTGTTCGGTCTGGTCCTGTACGCGGTGAACCCGCCGGTGAGCAGCGAGAAGGGCGAACGGGTGCCCCGGCGCGAGTGGCTGACCCGGCCGTTGGTCGGCGTGCTGATCAGCGCGGGCGGGGCGACGTTCGCGCTGTCCGGGGTCGAGGTGGCGGTCGTGGCGGCCATGCGCGACCTCGGCCTGACCGCGTGGACCGGTGCGGTGATCGTCGTGATGTGCGTCGCGTCGCTGGCGGGCGGGTTCGTCTACGGGGCACTGGACCGGGTGCCGCCCGTGTGGGTCCTGATGGGGCTCATGGGGCTGCTGGCCGTCCCGATCGGGTTGGTCACGGGGTCCGCCTGGGTGCTCGCCCTGGCGCTCGTGCCGACGAACTTCCTGTGCGCGCCGACGATCGCGGGGACCGGGGACGCGATCGCCGAACTCGCGCCGGGCAACGCGCGCGGTGAGGCGCTGGGGTTGCAGGGATCGGCGTTCACGCTGGGCGCGGCGCTGGGCGCGCCGTTGACCGGGTTCGTGATCGACCACTCCGCGCCGGGCTGGGGCTTCGCGGTGGCGGGCCTGGGCGCGGTCGGGATCGCTGCGGCGTCACTGGCGCTGACCCGGACCCGGACCCGGTCAGCGCAGCTCGTGTAGCGCGCGGTAGAGCTTGGCGACCAACGGGCGGGTTCGGGCGTAGTGCTCGATGAGGTCCAGGCCGACGGCGATCCGCTTCGTCGGCCGGATCAGCCGAGCGGCCTCGGTCAGGTCGGGCAGGTCGCCGAGCGCGTGCCACGCGAGCAGGGCCGCGCCGACGCCTGAGCCCTCGCTGTCCTCCGCCACCTCCAGCGGCAGGCCGAGGGTCCCGGCCAGGACGGTCGCCCACAGGTCGCTGCGGAACGCCCCGCCCGTCGCCCGGATCGCGTCCACCTCCGCCACCGAGCGCACCGCGTCCAGCACCAGCGCGAGCTGCTGCGCCACGCCCTCGACCAGCGCGCGGGTGATCTCCGCCCGGCCGTGCTCCCGCCGCACGCCGATCAGCGCGGAGGACGCGTCCGGGTCCCACCACGGGGCGCGTTCGCCGAGCAGGTAGGGCAGGGCCGTGATGCCGGACGCGCCGGGCGGCACGCTCGCGGCCTCGTCCAGCAGGGTCGTCAGGTCGGCCCCGAAGGTGTCCGACGCCCACCGCGCCACCACACCGCCGTTGCTGACCGCGCCACCCAGCACCCACAGCCCGCCGCCGACGGCGTAGCAGAACACCCGCCCGTCCTCGTCCACCGCGGGCCGGTCCCGGACCACCCGCAACGCGCCACTGGTCCCCAACGACACCGCCGCCACACCCGGCACGACCGCGCCGACCCCGAGGTTCGCCATGGGGCCGTCACCACCGCCCAGGACGACGGGGGTGCCGAGCGGGATGCCGGGGACGTCGAAGGTCAGCGGCAGGGTGTCGGTGGGGGCGCGCAGGTCGGGCAGTTCGTTGGCGGTCACGCCGGCGAAGGCCAGTGCGTCGGAGTGCCAGGTCGAAGTGGCCAGGTCCAGCAGGCCGGTGGCTGAGGCAGAGGAGTGCTCAGTCGCCAGGACGCCGGTGAGCCGGTGGGTCACGTAATCCTTGAGCCCGCACCACTTGGCCGCCGTGACGCCGCGCCCGGCGAACCAGGCGAGCTTCACCAACGGCGACATCGTGTGGATGGGCGTCCCGGTGGCGCGGTGCAGGCCGATACCCAGCGGCGTGCCGCGCAACCGGCCCACCTCGGCGACCGCGCGGTTGTCCGCCCAGCTCAGGGACGGCGTGCTCGGCTTGAGGTCGGGATCCAGCCCCAGCAACGTGTGCATCGCGCCCGTCAACGACAGGGCGCGGACGGTGTGCCCGGCGGACGCGACCTCCCGCAACGCGCGGACGGCCGCGTCCCACACCTCTTCCGGGTCGTGCGTGGCCTCGCCGAAGGGCGTGGTGCGCATCGGGTAGCCGTGCTCCGCCGATGCCACCACGCCCGCGTTCCGGTCGACCGCGATCACCTTGGTCGCGGTCGTTCCCAGGTCGATCGCGAGCACCACGTCCGCCATGACGGCGAACCTACAGGCGGTCGGCCAGTTCCTCGGCGATCTCGTAGGTGTTGAGCGCGGCACCCTTGCGGAGGTTGTCACCGCACACGAAGAAGTCCAGCGTGTTCGGGAAGTCCAGCGCCTGGCGCACCCGGCCCACGTACGTGGGGTCCTCGCCCACCACGTCCGCCGGCGTCGGGAACCTCTTCGCCGTCGGGTCGTCCACGAGCACGATCGACGGCTGCGCCTCGAAGATCTTGTGCGCCTGCTCGACCGTCACCTCGCGGGCGAAGGTCGCGTGGACGGCCAGCGAGTGCGTGGTGACCACGGGGACGCGCACGCAGGTCGCCGACACCTTCAGGTCCGGGATGCCGAGGATCTTGCGGGACTCGTTGCGGACCTTCAGCTCCTCGCTGGTCCAGCCCTCGTCCTTCAGCGACCCGGCCCACGGCACCACGTTCAGCGCCAGCGGCGCCGGGAACGGGGAGTCGGAGACCGGCAGGCCGGCCGCCTCCAGCGCCTCGCGCACGTCGCCCGCGCGGACGCCGACCTCCTTGCCCGCCAACGCTTCCAGCTCGCCGTACAGGCGGTCGATCGCCGCCTGGCCGCCGCCCGAAGCCGCCTGGTAGGACGCCACGACCAGCTCACGCAGCCCGAATTCCCGGTGCAGCGCACCAAGCGCGGCCATCATGGACAGGGTCGTGCAGTTCGGGTTCGCGATGATCCCCTTGGGGCGCTCGGAGATCTTGTCCGCGTTGACCTCCGGCACCACCAGCGGCACCTCGGGGTCCATGCGGAACGCGCCCGAGTTGTCCACCGCCACCGCGCCGCGCGCCGCCGCGATCGGGGCCCACTCCGCGGACACCTCGTCCGGCACGTCGAACATCGCGATGTCGACGCCGTCGAACGCCTCCGGCGACAGCGCGACGACGGTCAGCTCCTCGCCGCGCACGGTGATCTTCTTGCCCGCCGAGCGCGGGGACGCGATCAGCCGGATCTCGCCCCACGGCACGGACGGCCGGCCGTTGATGATGTCGATCATGACGGTGCCCACGGCACCCGTGGCCCCCACGAGGGCAAGAACAGGGCTCATCGTCCACTCCCGGCGTACACCACGGCCTCTTCGTCCCCACCCAGCTCGAACGCGTCGTGCAGCGCACGGACCGCGTCGTCCAGCTGGGTGTCCCGGCAGATCACGGAGATGCGGATCTCCGAAGTGGAGATGATCTCGATGTTCACCCCCGCCGAGGCGAGCGCCTCGCAGAACGTCGCCGTCACACCGGGGTGCGAGCGCATCCCCGCGCCGATCAGCGACACCTTGCCCACGTGGTCGTCGTAGAGGACCTGCTCGAAGCCGATCTCCTCGCGCGCCTTGTTCAACGCCGCCACGGCGCGCGGGCCGTCGTCCTTGGACAGCGTGAAGGTCACGTCGGTGCGGCCGGACACGGCCTGGGACACGTTCTGCACGACCATGTCGATGTCGAGTTCCGCCTCGGCCACGACGCGGAAGATGCGGGCCGCGACGCCGGGGTGGTCCGGCACCGCGGTCACGGTGACCTTGGCCTCCGACCGGTCGTGCGCGACGCCGGTGATCATCGCCTGTTCCACGGGAAGGTCCTCCACTGACCCGGACACGATGGTCCCGGGCTTGTTGCTGAACGAAGATCGGACGTGCACCGGGACGCCGTAGCGGCGGGCGTACTCGACGCAGCGGAGCATGAGCACCTTGGCCCCGCACGCCGCCATCTCGAGCATCTCCTCGTAGGTGATGGTCTCCAGCCGCTTGGCGTTCGGCACGATGCGCGGGTCGGCGGTGAACACGCCGTCCACGTCGGTGTAGATCTCGCAGACGTCGGCCTTCAACGCCGCCGCCAGGGCCACCGCGGTGGTGTCGGTGCCGCCGCGGCCCAGCGTGGTGATCTCCTTGCTGTCCTGGCTCACGCCCTGGAAGCCCGCGACGATCGCGATGGCGCCCTCGGACAGCGCGTCCTGGATGCGGCTGGGCGTCACGTCGATGATGCGCGCCTTGCCGTGCACGGAGGTGGTGATCACGCCGGCCTGCGAGCCGGTGTAGGAGCGGGCCTGGGCGCCCAGCGAGTGGATCGCCATCGCCAGCAGCGACATGGAGATGCGCTCACCGGAGGTCAGCAGCATGTCCATCTCGCGGGCGGGCGGCACCGGGGACACCTGGCGCGCGAGGTCGAGCAGCTCGTCGGTCGTGTCACCCATGGCGGAGACGGCGACGACGACGTCGTTGCCCGCCTTCCGGGTCGCGACGATGCGCTCGGCCACCCGTTTGATCCGCTCGGCGCTCTCGACCGAGGAACCGCCGTACTTCTGGACGACGAGCGCCACTGATCCTTCTCCCTCCGAGCCGACAAACGCCGAGGGAGTTCCACGCAGCCGGTTACGCGGGCGTGAAACCCCAGCTTGCAGGCAGACTACCTGGCCCAAGGAGTGGACAGCGGGCACCGTGACGGGCACTACCCTCTCCTGCTGTGTCGACCCTGGAGGCGGTTCGCGTGGAGCCCGAGGACGCGCCGAGCGCGCGCGACCGGCTGGCGCGCGCGGCCAGACACCGGGTCACCCTGGCGCTCGCCCCGGCCGTGGCGTACCTGGTGGTCCGGGAGTTCGGGCTGCTCGTGCTCGCGCTGATGGCGGACCGGTGGAACAAGGACGTCACGCGCGCGCTCACGTCGTGGGACGGGCAGTGGTTCCTGGGCATCGCCGAGGGCGGGTACGGCAGCGTGCCGCCGTTCCTGGTGGACGCGTTCGGGCGGCGCAACCCGGAGACGCCGCTGGCGTTCTTCCCCGGCTACCCGGCGCTGGTGCGGTGGGTGGACGGGCTGCCGGGGGTCGAACCAGTCGGTGCGGCGTTCGCGGTGAGCCTGGTCAGCGGGGTGTTCTGCGCGTACGGGTTGCAGCGGCTGGGGTCGCGGGTGTTCGGCGGGTCCTACCGCGCGGGCCTGGTGCTGGTGGTGCTGTTCGCGGCCTCGCCGATGGCGATCGTGCTGTCGATGACGTACTCCGAGGCGACCTTCTGCGCGTTGGCCGCGTGGTCGCTGGTGGGTGTGGTCGAACGGCGGTGGGTGCCGGCCGGGCTGTGCTGCGCGTGCGCCGGGCTGGTGCGGCCGACGGCGGCGGCGTTGATCCTGGCGGTGTGCCTGGCGGCTTTCGTCGCGATCGTGCAGCGGCAGGACTCGTGGCGGCCGTGGGTGGGCGGTCTGATCGCCCCGCTCGGGCTGCTCGGGTACCTGGGGTACGTGGCGGTGCGCACCGGCCAGTGGGACGGGTGGTTCGCCGTGCAGCAGCGCGGGTGGGACTCCCGGTTCGACGGCGGGGCGGCCACGTTGAAGTTCGCCCTGCTCATCCTGGGTGAACCGCGGTCGGTGCTGGAGCTGGCGACGGTGTGGTTCCTGGTCGTGGCGATCGCCCTGGTGGGCTTGAGCATCCGGCGCGGGCTGGAGTGGCCGCTGGTGGTGTACGGGGCGGGCGTGCTGGCCATGGACCTGGGGTCGAACGGCCTGATGAACTCCAAGGCCAGGCTGCTGCTGCCCGCGTTCACGCTGCTCGTGCCGGTGGCGCTGGCGATGGCGCGGCGGCGGACGTCCACGGTGGTGGCGGTGCTGGTGGGGGTGGCGGTGTTCAGCGCCTGGTTCGGCGCCTACGCCATCACGGCTTGGCAGTATGCGATCTGATGGAACTCAACCCGATCATCGCCAAGCGCTGGAGCCCCCGCGCGTTCGACCCTGCGGCTGTGCTGACCCCATCCGACCTGCGGCCGTTGCTGGAGGCCGCCCGGTGGGCGCCTTCGCACGGCAACACCCAGCCGGCGCGGTTCATCGTCGGGTTCCGGGCCGACTCGGGGTTCCAGCGCATCTTCAACGCGTTGCGGCCGGGCAACCAGGTGTGGGCGGGCCGGGCTTCGGTGCTGATGGTGGCTTGCCGGGTCACTGGGGATGATCGCGGACCGTTGCCGAACACCGAGTACGGCGTGGGCTTGGCGGTGGCGAACCTCAGCTTGCAGGCGGTGGAGAACGGCCTGGTCACGCACCAGATGGGCGGGTTCTCGAAGGACGCCGTGCGGGAGGCGTTCGGGCTGCCGGAGGACGTGGTCCCGGTGGTCGTGGTGGCCGTCGGGGTGCTCGGCGACGACTCGGATCTGCCGGAGGACCTGCGGGCGCGGGAACACCGGGTCCGGAAGCGCAAGCCGCTCACGGAGACGGTGTTCACCGGCGAGTGGGGCTCGCCGCTGTACTCAGCCGAGTCGGCGGACGAGCTTCACGACCAGTGACCGGACGATCAACCAGAACACGGCCGCGATGCCGTAGTTGATCAACACGCGGAGTTTCGGGTCCTCGGGCGTGAACAGGTCGCGGAAGCCGAGGGCAAGACGGTCTGCCCAGCTCGCGACCGTTGTGGTGATCGAGTTGGCCGGGTTGGCCCCACCCACGGTCAGCAGGACGTGAGCGACCAGGACGACCGCGATGAGCAGCCCTGCCCAGCCGACGACCCCCGCCACGACCGACACGATCCGCGTCCGCACATCCGACGACGCCGTGTGTTCAGCCATGACGGGAGTCTGACACGACCGTGTTGAATTGCGCCGCCTCCGGTGTCGCGGGTGAGGCCGCGTCGGCTTGTCGGGCCGCGTTTCCCACCGATCGGAAAAGCTGATCGGCGGGAAAGGCGACCCGACAAGCCGACGCGGCCTCACCGCGCTACGACACGGGCCAGGATGCCGGTCACCACCAGCCAGAACACCGCCGCGAGACCGTAGTTCACGATGACGTCCAGGTTGGGGTTGCCGAGCTGGAACAGCCCTGGGAAGAACAGCGCCAGCGGCTCGGCGAGCTGCTGGATGAAGCGGAAGAACGCGTTGGCCTGGTTCGCCCCGAAGAGGATCATCAGGATGTAGAGGACCTCGATGAGAGCGAACACAGCGCCCACGCCGCTGATCACTCGGGCAGCGGTGTAGCTGCCGCTGCGCGTTGAGGTTCGCCATCTGGACATGCCGTTCAGGTACCTCACACCATCGGGTGATAAACACCCGCTAACCGGGACCACCTCCTCGGACGCGTCCACGCCTGCGGACCGCCCCGCCCGTCCATATTCTGGACGCTCGGTTCCAGGTCTCGGCGGAATGTGGTTAACCTGTCCGACGTGGCACGTGCCCTCCTGCTTCGCCGCCGTGACGGGGTCTGATCTGACCGGCCCCCCGTCGCGGGATCGAGCGTTGCCGCCGGTCGTCCTCCCGAACGGCCAGCAGGAGCTGTCAGCACCATGACCACGTCACCCGACGCGTACACGTCCGGCACCAGCCGCATCCGCACCCCGGCCCGGCCCGCCCCCGCCGACCAGCCCGCCTGGAACCCGCAGCGCGGCACGTCGATGCCGGTGCACCGCTACCGACCGTTCCACGAGCAGGTCGAGACGGTGGACGTACCCGACCGCACGTGGCCGACCAAGCGCATCGAGAAGGCCCCGCTGTGGTGCGCGGTCGACCTGCGCGACGGCAACCAGGCACTGATCGACCCCATGTCCCCCGCCCGCAAGCGCAAGATGTTCGACCTGCTGGTGCGGATGGGTTTCAAGGAGATCGAGGTCGGCTTCCCGGCCGCCTCGCAGACCGACTTCGACTTCGTCCGCGAGATCATCGAGGACGGCGCGATCCCGCCGGACGTCACCATCCAGGTGCTGACCCAGTGCCGGCCCGAGCTGATCGAGCGCACCTTCGAGTCGCTGCGCGGCGCGCACAAGGCGATCGTCCACTTCTACAACTCCACGTCGATCCTCCAGCGGCGCGTGGTGTTCAAGTCCGACCGCGAGGGCATCAAGAAGATCGCCACCGACGCGGCGGCGTTCGCGCTGGAGGAGGCGAAGAAGTACCCGGAGACGGACTTCCGCTACGAGTACTCCCCCGAGTCCTACACCGGCACCGAGCTGTCCTACGCGCTGGAGGTCTGCGACGCGGTCTCCGCGATCATCCAGCCCACGCCCGACAAGCCGCTGATCGTCAACCTGCCCGCGACCGTCGAGATGGCCACGCCCAACGTGTACGCCGACTCGATCGAGTGGATGTCGCGCAACCTGGCCCGCCGCGACTCGATCATCCTGTCGCTGCACCCGCACAACGACCGGGGCACCGGCGTGGCCGCCGCCGAACTGGGCTACCTGGCGGGCGCGGACCGCATCGAGGGCTGCCTGTTCGGCAACGGCGAGCGCACGGGCAACGTGTGCCTGGTGACGCTGGGCATGAACATGTTCAGCCAGGGCGTGGACCCGCAGCTGGACTTCTCCGACATCGACGAGATCCGCCGCACGGTCGAGTACTGCAACCAGCTGCCCGTGCCCGAGCGCCACCCGTACGGCGGCGACCTGGTGTTCACCGCGTTCTCCGGCTCGCACCAGGACGCCATCAAGAAGGGCTTCGAGGCGCTGGAGGACGCGGCCAAGGCGGCCGGCGAGCACGTGGACGAGTTCCCGTGGGAGGTCCCGTACCTGCCGATCGACCCGAAGGACGTGGGCCGCAACTACGAGGCGGTCATCCGGGTCAACTCGCAGTCCGGCAAGGGCGGCGTGGCCTACCTGATGAAGACCGAGCACCACCTGGACCTGCCGCGGCGGTTGCAGGTGGAGTTCTCCCGGGTCATCCAGGAGGTCACCGACACGCAGGGTGGCGAGATCTCGCCCAAGGACATGTGGGACGCGTTCTCCGAGGAGTACCTGGACCCGACCGCGCCGCTGCGGCTGTTGCGGCAGAAGGTGTCCGGCGACGGCAGCGGCCACGAGACGATCAAGGCCGTGGTCGTGGTCGACGGCGAGACGCAGGAGATCACGGGGTCCGGCAACGGCCCGATCGCCGCGTTCGTCGACGCGCTGGCCTCGGTCGGGTACGACGTGCGGGTGCTGGACTACTCCGAGCACGCCATGTCCGCCGGTGACGACGCCCGGGCGGCGGCGTACCTGGAGTGCGCGGTGGGCGACCGGGTCCTGTGGGGCGTGGGCATCGACTCGTCCACGGTCGCGGCCTCGCTGCGCGCCGTCGTCTCCGCCCTGAACCGCGCCCACCGCTGAGCCCCGTTGACGAGCGTTGTTCCGGGGGTCGCCTGAGCCTTTGCTGAAGGTCGGGCGACCCTCGGAGTCAACCCGGTCCGGCTAGCGTTCTCCGATCATGACCGCCCTCGTGGTGCTGTTCGTGGTCGCCGCCGTGCCGTTGGCGCCGACCGAGGCCGTGCTCATCGGTTGTGCCGTGCTGGCCGCGTCCGGTGAGCTGCCGTTGACCGGGGTGATCGCGGTGGCGGCGCTGGGGTGCTTCGTCGCCGACCTGGTCAACTACTCGCTCGGCCGCAGCGCCGGGATGCGCGCGCTGCGCCGGTTCAGCCGGCGGCCGGGGCCGCGGGCGGTGGTGGAGTGGACGGCGGCGCGACTGGCTTCGCGGGGTGAGCCGATCCTGGTGGCGGTGCGGTGGGTGCCCGGAGGTGGGCTGGTCGGGGCGTTGCTGGCGGGGTCGTTGCGGTGGCCCAGCAGGCGGTTCGCGCCGGTCGCGCTGGCGGGGGCGACGCTGTGGAGCGGGTACACGGCGTTGATCGGGTACTTCGGCGGCCAGGTGATCGACGACCCGCTGCTCGCGATCGCCCTGTCGTGGGGCACGGCGGTGCTGATCAGCATCCCGGTGGGCATGGCCGTGAAGTCCGCCCAACGCCGGGTGGTCGACGCGGCCGCCTGATCAGGCTTGAACCGCGCGGTCGAGGGTGGAGCGGACGGCGGTTCGGGCTCGGGTGTAGGCGGTTGGGTCGTCGTGCAGGACGGATTGGGCGTTGGCCATCTCCAGGAACGCGATCAGTTCGAACGCCAACTGGTCCGCGTCCACCGCCAAGTCCGGCACGCCCTCGATCGTCTCGCGCACCAGCGTGTTCCAACCGCGCCCGTACTCGGCGACCGCATCGCGCACCCGGCCGTGCCGCGCGTCGAACTCGGCCTGCACCGCGTAGAAGAAGCACCCGCCGGGGAACGTCCGACGCTCCGAGTAGCTCAGCCACCCCTCCAGCAGCAGCTCCAACCGCGCCCGGCCCGGCGGCACGTCCAGAGCCGGGGTCACGACCTCGTCCACGAAGATCTTCGCCGCCGCCCGCACGGTGGCCAGTTGCAGTTCCTCCTTGGACCCGAAGTGGGCGAACACGCCGCTCTTGCTGACCTCCAACTCGGTCGCCAGCCGCCCGATCGACAGACCCTCCAGACCCTCCACCGACGCGATCTCCGCGGCCCGCCGCAGGATCTGCCGGCGGGTCTGCTCGCCCCGCTCCAAACGCCCGTCGACCTTCACGCCGACCACGCTAGCCGTCCTTGACGTCACACCCCAAACTAACTGTACGATCGTTCGTACAAATTCCCGGAGGGGGACGCATGGACCTGCTCGACCTCGACCGCACCGCTCTCGACCTCAACGTCACGCTCTACCGCAAGCTCGAACCGCACCACTTCGACCTGCCCACGCCGTGCGCCGGCTGGACCGTCCGCGACCTGCTGCAACACCAGGTCGACAGCACCCTCAAGTTCGACGCCGCCGCGCGGGAGACCGACACAGCACCCCAGGCGAGCGACGACCTGCTGGCGGCCTACGCGGCCGCCGCCGACCGGGTCACCGAGGCGTTCCGCACCGACGGCTTCCTCGACCGGCCCAGCGTGTTCCCCGGTTACGGCCCCCAGCCGGGCCGCGGCCTGGTGGCCGGGCACTTCGTGGACAACCTGGTCCACGCCTGGGACCTGGCGAAGGCGGTCGGGTTCGACTCGACGTTGGACGACGAGATGGCGCTCGCCGCCTTCAAGATGGCCAGCCGCTACCCGTCGACCCCGGACGTCCGGGGGCCGGGCGCGGCTTTCGGGCTCCCGGTCGACGTGCCGGCAGAAGCACCGCTGACCGACCGGCTCGTCGGGCTCTTGGGCCGCGAGCCGAACTGGCGGGCCGTGTTGAATGGCGCGACTCCGTCGCGCGGCTCGGCCGCCCTGTAGGTCGGCTCGTCGCGCCGCGTTTCCCGCTGATCGGAAAGCGTGATCGGCGGGAAAGGCGACGCGACAAGCCGACGGCGGCCTAGCGGTGCTACGGGTTGAGCACCTCGGTCACCGAGGACGGCCCGATCAGCGGCACGTCGGGCGAGATGCCGCCCTCCTCCACCAGCACGGTCTCCACCTCGTGCGGCCGGATGCGGCCGGCCTGGATGTCCTCCGCCCAGTGGCACGCCACCTTGTGCCCCGGCCGCACCTCGCGCAGCGCGGGCCGGTCGGTGGCGCACTTCGTCTCCTGCTTCCACGGGCACCGGGTGTGGAACCGGCAGCCGTTCGGCGGGTTCGCCGGCGACGGCAGGTCACCGGTGAGCAGGATCCGCTCGCGCCGGTCCTCGACCTCCGGGTCGGGCACCGGGATCGCCGACAGCAGGGCCTTGGTGTACGGGTGCAGCGGCTCGGCGTAGAGGTCGTCCGAGGACGCCTCCTCCACGATCCCGCCCAGGTACATCACACCCACCCGGTCGGAGATGTGCCGCACCACGGCCAGGTCGTGCGCGATGACCAGGTAGGTCAGGCCGAACTGCTCCTGCAGCTCCTCCAGCAGGTTCACCACCTGCGCCTGCACCGACACGTCCAGCGCGGACACCGGCTCGTCGGCGATGATCAGGTCGGGCTCCACCGCCAGCGCGCGGGCGATGCCGATGCGCTGCCGCTGGCCGCCGGAGAACTCGTGCGGGTACTTCCGCAGCGAGGTCGACGGCAGGCCCACCGCCGAGAGCAGTTCGCGCAAGCGCTTGCCGGTGGCCTCCCGACCCTTGTCCAGGCCGTGCGCCCGCAGGCCCTCGACCAGGATCGACTCCACCGACTGCCGCGGGTCCAGCGACGACATCGGGTCCTGGAAGACCATCTGGATCCGCCGCCGCATCCTGCGCAGCGACTCGCCCTTCAGCTCCACCAGGTCCGTGCCGTCGAACACGACCTTGCCGCCGGTGGGCTCCACCAGCCGCAGCATCCCCCGCCCGAGCGTGGACTTGCCGCAGCCGGACTCGCCGACCAGGCCGTAGGTCTCGCCGCGCCGGATCTCCATGTCCACGCCGTCGACGGCGAAGACGTGGCCGACCGTGCGGTCCACGATCAGGCCGCGCTTGATCGGGAAGTGGACCTTGAGGTCCTGCACCGAGACCAGCGACCCGCCCACGGGCGCGTCGGCGGCCGCGGGCTCGACTGCGGCGGTCATGCGGGCACCTCCTGTGCGGCGGGCGTTCCCGGCAGCACCGGGTTGTGGCAGCGCAGCGACCGCCGGTCCTCGTCCTCCAGCGCGGGCGTGACCTGGCGGCACACGTCCAGCGCGTTCGGGCAGCGCGGTGCGAAGGCGCAGGCGCTGTCCCACGGGATGTTGTCCGCGACCGAGCCCTTGATCGGCACCAGCTTCTCGCCGCGCGCCGCGTCCAGGCGCGGGATGGAGGCCAGCAGGCCGTGCGTGTACGGGTGGCGCGGTTCTGCGAAAAGCTGGTGCCGCTCCGCCCGTTCCACGACGCGGCCGCCGTAGAGGACGTTCACCTCGTCGCACAGCCCGGCCACGACGCCCAGGTCGTGCGTGATCATGATCAGCGCGGTCCCGGTGTCCTGCACGAGTTCCTTGAGCAGGGCCAGGATCTGCGCCTGGATGGTCACGTCGAGCGCGGTGGTCGGCTCGTCGGCGATGAGCAGCCGCGGCCGGCACGCCAGCGCGATCGCGATCAGCGCGCGCTGCCGCATCCCGCCGGAGAGCTGGTGCGGGTACTCCGAGAGCCGCCGGGTCGGGTCGGGGATGCCGACCTTGTCCAGCAGCTCCGCCGCCTCGACCATCGCCTTCTTGCGCGGCATGTCGCGGTGCCGCTCCAGCACCTCGGTGACCTGGAGGCCGATCGGGATGACCGGGTTCAGCGACGACAGCGGGTCCTGGAACACCATGCCCAGGTCCCGGCCGCGCCGGTCCCGCATCTCCCGGTTGGACAGGGTCAGCAGGTCCGTGCCCTCGAACTTCACCGACCCGGTCACCTTGTTGCCGCGCGCGGGCAGCAGGCCCATGATCGCCAGCGAGGTCACCGACTTGCCGCAGCCGGACTCGCCGACCAGGCCGACGGTCTGCCCGGGGTTCACGTCGAAGGAGACGCCGTCCACGGCGCTGAACGGTTCGGTGCCCCGGCGCTGGAACACCACGCGCAGGTCACGCACTTCGAGCAAGGCCACCGCGGATCACCTCCGGTTCTTCGGGTCGAGAGCCTCGCGCAGCGACTCGCCGAGCAGCGTGAAGCCCAGCGCCACGATGATGATCGCGATCGCCGGGTAGAACGCCAGCTCCGGCTTGATGTCGATCCGGCTCTGCGCGATACCCAGCATCAGGCCCCACTCGGCGCGGTCCGGGTTGGGATCGCCGAGACCGAGGAACGACAGCGACGCGGCCTCGATGATCGAAGTGGCCAGCGTCAACGTGGACTGGACGATCACCGGGCCGAGCGAGTTCGGCAGCATGTGCCGGAACACGATCGTCCTCCGCTTCACGCCGAGCGCCGTGGCCGCCAACACGTGGTCGCTGTGCCGTTGCGCCAACATCGCGCCGCGCAAGAGTCGGGCGAAGATCGGCACGGTGGTCACCGCGACCGCGATGATGACCGTGGTCTGGCTGCCCCGGCTGGCCAGCGCCGCGATGGAGATGGCCAGCAGCAGGCTCGGGATGGACAGCATGATGTCGGTGAACCGCATGAGCCAGCTGTCCACCCAGCCGCCGAACGCGCCCGCCGCACCACCGATGATCATGCCCAGGACCAGGCCGATCAGGGTGGCGCCGACCCCGACGATCAACGACTGCTGCGCGCCGACGAGCAGCCGGCTGAAGAAGTCACGGCCCATCTCGTCGCTGCCGAGGATGAACCCGGGCATCGGTCCGGGGACGAACTCGGCCGTGGAGTGTTCCAGCAGCTCCGGGTACCGCTTGTACGGGTCCTTCGGCGTGATGAATGGCGCCACGATCGCGAGCAGCACGAACAGCGACACGATGATCCCGCCGATGATCGCCACGGGGCTGCGCGACATGCGCTTGAGCGCGTCCGCCGCGAGGCTCGTGCCGGCGGACTCCGCCAAGTCGTCGATCCGCCGCTTCTTGCGGTTCAGCAGGGTCGTCATGATGTCCGCACCCTCGGGTCGATGATGGCGTACGAGATGTCCACCAGCAGGTTCACCAGGACGTAGACCACGGCCGCGAGCAGCAGCAGCGCTTGCAGGCGCGGGTAGTCGCGGCGCTCGATGCCCTGGGCCAGCAGCGACCCCAGACCGCCCCACACGAACACGCGCTCGGTCAGCACCGCGCCGCCCAGCAGCAGGCCCGTCTGGAGGCCGATGGTCGTGGACACCGGCAGCATCGCGTTGCGCAGCACGTGCCTGCGCCGCACGATCGTCGCCTGGAGGCCCTTCGCGTTGGCGGTGCGCACGAAGTCCTCGTTGAGCACGTCCAGCACGGACGCGCGGGTGATCCGGACGATCACCGCGAGCGGGATGGTGCCTAGCGCGATCGCGGGCAGCACCAGGTGCCACAGGGCGTCGGCCGAGGCGTCCCACTCCTGGGTGAGGATGCCGTCGAGGACGGCGAAGTTCGTGACGTGCGTGGGGTCGATCGTGACGTCCTGCCGGCCCGACGGCGGGAACAGCGCCAGGTCCTGAGCGAACACCTTCTTGAGCAGGATGCCCAGGAAGAACACCGGGACGGCGACGCCGACCAGCGTGCCGATGACGGTGGCGTTGTCGAGGAAGCGCCCGCGGTAGCTCGCCGCCAGGTAGCCCAGCGGGATGCCGAGCACCACGGCGAACAGCAGCGCCGCCATGGACAGCTCGATCGTCGCGGGCAGGGCCCGGCCGATCTCGGTCATCACCGGCTCACCGCTGATCAGCGAGCTGCCGAAGTCCCCGGTGAGGATGCGCCCGAGGAACTTGAAGTACTGGATGACCAGGGGCTGGTCGAGCCCCAGCACCTTGTTGAGCGCCTCGATCTTCTCCGGGGTCGCCTTGTCGCCCAGCAGCGCGCCGGCGGGTCCGCCGGGCAGCAGCCGCAGCCACACGAAGACGAGCAGGGAGAGGATCAACAGCGTCGGGATCGCCTGGAGCAGGCGACGGACTATGAATCGCAGCATGGTGGAAACCCCTTGGACAGCAAGGTGGTGGCACCCGGATCACGGGCGCCACCACCTGCACTGACCAGTCGGATCAGCCCTTGCTCACCGTGTCGAAGCGCTCGTCGGTGAGCGGGCTGGGCACCAGGCCCGAGATCTTGCTGCTCACCACGATCGCCGGCGGGGAGTGGGAAACGGGCACCGCGGGCAGGTACTTGCTCATGATGTCGCGGTTGACCTGCTTGTAGGCGTCCGCGTGCTTGGTCTGGTCGACGACCGCGTCGGCCGCGGCCAGGGCGTCGAACAGGTTCTTGTCGTCGAAGCCGAACTCGGCCTTGGCGCGGCCGAAGAACGTGCCGATGAAGTTGCCGGCGTCGTTGTAGTCACCGGTCCAGCCCAGGAGGTGCAGGTCGTGCTTGCCGGCCTTCTGGACGTCGTCCTTGTAGCCGCCGTTCCACGGGCGCGACACGATCTCGACGTTGATGCCCGCGGCCTTCAGGTCGTCCGTGATCACGGCCGCGATCTCGGTCGGGTTCGGCATGTACGGGCGGCTGACCTCGGTCGGCACGTAGAACTTCAGCGTCAGGCCGGTGGCGCCGGCCTGGGCCAGCAGGTCCTTGGCCTTGTTGACGTCGTACGGGTACTTCTGCACGTCGTCGGCGTAGCCCGCGACCGTCTTGGGCATGAACTGGGTGGCCACCTCGGCGCCCGTCGGGAGCTTGGTCTTGACCAGCTGCTCGCGGTTCACGGCGTGGGCGATGGCCTGGCGCACCCGCAGGTCCTTCAGCGCCGGGGTGTTCGCGCCGTTGATGCCCAGGTACAGGATGTTGAACGCCGGGCGCGGCGTGACGTTGAAGCCGTCGGACTTCAGGGTGTTGTAGTCCGCCGGGTTCGGGTAGTCGTAGCCGTCGATCGTGCCGGCCTTGAGCTCCTGCTTGCGGGCGTTCTCGTCCGGGATGATCTTGAAGATCAGCTTGTCCAGCTTGGCCTTCTCGCCCCAGTAGTCGTCGTTGCGGACCAGGGTGATGGTCTTGTTGGCCTTGTCGAACTTCTCGAACTTGAACGCGCCGGTGCCGGTCGGGTGCTCGGTCGCGTAGGCCGGGTAGGTGAACGAGTCACCCGACTGCTGGACGGCGTCCGCGTCGTACTTCTTCAGCGCCTCGGGGCTGGAGATGGAGAACGACGTGAGGCCGAAGGCGGCCGGGAACGCGCCCTTGTAGGCGTTGAGGTTCAGGACCGCGGTGCCCTCGTCCTTGGCCTCGCAGGACTTGTACAGCGGCTCGCCGGCCGCGTCGCCCTCGTTCTTGGCGAAGCCGCCGAACACGTCGCCGTAGTAGATCATCTGGCTCTGCGCGGCGGCGCCCTTCATGTTGAACCAGCGGTCGAAGTTGAAGCAGACCGCGGCCGCATTGAACGGAGTGCCGTCGTGGAATTTCACATTTTTCCGCAGTGTGAACGTCCACGACTTGCCGTCCGCGCTCGGCTCCCACTTCTCCGCGAGGCCGGGCGCGAGGTCCGCCGAGCCGCGCTTATAGGTGATGAGCGTGTCGTACATCTGGCGGATCGGCCGGAAGCTCTCACCGTCGTCGTTGAAGATCGGGTCGAAGTTCTTGGGCTCGCCCGCGGCCCCGAAGACCATCGTCCCGCCGGTCTTGCCGGACCCGGAGTCTCCACCACGCTCGGATTGCGCGCAGGCGGACAGTGCGAGGACGGCGACGCCGGTCAGGCCGATCGCGGCCGTCCAGCGGCGCCGAGCCGTTCGGGAATGGACCATCAAACACCCCTTGGGAAATCCGGGATCTCGGTGTGGTGTCGGACCCTAACCGTTGCGCGCAACCCTTCCGCAGTAAGCCAGGTCACGATCCGGCCACGCGAATGGGCATTCTCGTACTTCCGGCACAGGTTCGTTGACCCAACGTGACGACGACCGATCCTTCAAACGCTCTCCTACGCTGTACAACGGACAACAGAAACCCGTGCGCGGGAGGGGAGGTCGGGACGGGTGGGCCCTCAGGTCGAGTTCCGCGTCCTCGGGCCGTTGCAGGTGCTGGTCGACGGCGAGCAGGTGGTCGTCCGCGCAGGTCGGCAGCGGGCGCTGCTGGTGTCGCTGCTGATGCGGGCCGGCGCCGGCGTGTCGGTCGACGAGCTGGCCGAGCACGTGTGGGGCGCCGAACCGCCCGCCCGCGCCCGCGGCACCCTCCAGACCTACGTGATGCGGCTGCGGCAGGTGCTGGGGCCCGCCGTGCCGATCCGGACGGTGCCGGACGGTTACCTGATCGACGTCGACGAACGGACGATCGACGTCGTCCGCTTCGAACAGCTGGTCGAGGAGGGCGAGCAGGAGCGGCTCGCGGGGCGGCTGGAGCCGGCGTCGGCGATCTTCACCGCGGCGCTGGGCCTGTGGCGGGGGCCGGCGATGGTGGACGTGCCGTCGGAGGTGCTGCACCGCGACGAGGTCCCCCGGCTGGGCGAGCGGCGGCTGCACGTCGAGGAGCGGCGGGTCGAGGTCGAGCTGGAGCTTGGCCGGCACGCCGAGCTGATCCCCGAGCTGTCCCGGCTGACCAGCGAGCACCCGCTGCGGGAGCGGCTGTGGTCGCAGCTGATGACCGCGTTGTACCGGTCCGGGCGGCAGGCCGACGCGCTGCACGCGTACAAGCGGGTCAGCGACCTGCTGGCCGACCAGCTCGGCATCGACCCCGGCGACGAGTTGCGGCGGGTGCACCAGCAGGTGCTGGGCGGGTCGCTGGAGGTGTCCGGGTCGGCGGCGCCCGCGCGGCGGGACCGGGTGGTGCCGTCCCAGCTGCCCGCGGACATCGGCGACTTCGTGGGGCGTGAGCAGGCGGTTCACCTGATCGAGGCGTTGCTGCGGACGGCGCAGGGCGTGCCGGTGGTGACGCTGGCCGGTCCGCCCGGGGTGGGCAAGACGGCGCTGGCCGTGCACGCGGCGCACAAGATGCGCAAGTACTTCCCGGACGGCCAGCTGTACGTGAACCTGCGCGGGTACGCCCAGGGCCCGCCGTTGAGCGCGGTGGACGTGCTGCCGCGGTTCCTGCGGGCGCAGGGCGTGCCGCCGGAGTCCGTGCCGCTGGACCAGGACGAGCAGGAGGCGATGTTCCGGTCCCGGCTGACCGACCAGCAGGTGCTGCTGGTGCTCGACAACGCGGCCAACGCCGAGCAGATCCGGCCGCTGCTGCCCGGCTCGCCGGGCTGCGCGGTGCTGGTGACCAGCCGCGACACGCTTCGCGGGCTGGCGGTCAGCCACGCCGCGGCCAACGTGCGGCTGGACGTGCTGGACCGGCAGGAGACGCGGGCGCTGCTCGCCGGGATGCTGGGCGAGGACGTGGTCGCGGAGCAGTCGGAGGCGGCCGAGCAGCTCGCCGAGCTGTGCGCGCACCTGCCGCTGGCGCTGCGGATCGCGGCGGCCAACCTGCTGTCCCGGCCGGAGACCACCATCGCCTCCTACGTGGAGGAGCTGCGGGCGGGCAACCGGCTCGCGGCGCTGGCCGTCGAGGGCGACGAGCGGGCGGCCGTGCACGCCGCCTTCGACCTGTCCTACACGGCGTTGAAGCCCGAGTTGGCGTCGCTGTTCCGGCTGCTCAGCCTCGCGCCGGGGGACATCACACCGGACATCGCCGCCGCGCTGGGCGGCCTGACCACCCAGGACGCCCGCCGCCGGCTGGACCGGCTGGCCACCGCGAACCTGGTCGACAACCACGCGCCGGGCCGCTACCAGTTCCACGACCTGCTGCGGGACTACGCGGCCGAGCGGCTCACGTTCGAGGACGACCCGGCCGAGCGCGCGCAGGCCCACCGGCGGCTGCTGGACTGGTCGATCCGGTCGGTGGACAACGCGACCGACGCGGCGAAGTCCAGCATGCTGCGGCTGCCGCGCGAGTCGGTGGTGGCGGGCGTGACCCCGCGCGTGTTCGCCGCCGCGGGCGAGGCGCTGGCGTGGCTGGACGCGGAACGGGCGAACCTGGTGGCCCTGGTGCTGCACGCGGCCGACCGGGAGCCGGACCGGGACTGCTGGCAGCTCGCGGACGCGTTGCGCCGGTACTTCTACGGCCAGGGCCTGCCGGCGGAGTGGCTCGCGGTGGCCAAGGCGGGGCTGTCCGTGGCGCAGGCGATCGGCGACGCCGCGGGCGAGGTGGCGATGCTGTCGTCGCTGGGCACGCTGTACTGGACGATCGGGCAGCACCGGGTGGCCGTCGACTGCTTCCGCCGGGCCATCCCCATCCAGCAGCGCACCGGCGCGGCGCCCGCGGCCGAGGCGGCGGTGCTGATCAACCTGGGCGGCGTCTACATCGACACCGGCGAGCTGGAGCAGGCCGCGGACTGCCTGGAGCGGGCGCTGGTGATCACCCGCGAGATCGGGGCGCTGCAGCAGGAGGGCGTGGCCCTGATCAACCTGGGCGGGGTGTACCTCCAGCTCGGGCAGCTGGACCGGGCGGTGTCGTCGTTCGAGGGGTCCCTGGACGTCGGCAACCGGCTGGGCGTGTGGATCACCCAGGCCGACAGCCACCGGGCGCTGGCCGAGGTGCACCTGTTCCAGGGCCAGCCGGAGCGGGCGGCGGAGCTGTACCGGCGGGCGGTGGACCTGTACGAGCGGTCCGGCGCGCGGGGGTTCGTGCACATCCCGCACGAGGGCCTGGCGCACACGCTGAACATGCGCGGCCGGTACGCGGAGGCCATCGAGGAGGCGTCCAAGGCGCTGGAGATGGCCGAGCATCTGGGCAACCTGAAGGGGGCGTGCGACACCAAGAACGCCCTGGGCGAGGCGCTGCACGGCGACGGGCGGCACGCGGAGGCCGTGGAGCTGCACACCGAGGCGCTGCGGATCGCCGAGGAGAACGGCTACCCGTGGGGCATCTGCGCCGCCCGGCGCGGGTTGGCGGTGGCGCACCGGGCGGCGGGGCGGCTGGACGAGGCCCGGTACTCGGCCCAGCAGGCCCTGGACAGCGCGGTCCGGTACCGGTTGAAGCTCGCCGAGGTGGACGTGCTGGCCCTGCTGGCCCGGGTCCGGCTGGACCAGGGCGACGTGCCGCAGGCCCTGGACCTGGCCCACCGCGCGCTGGACCGCAGCCAGGCGGCCGGCCAGCGGTACGTCCAGGCCCGCGCGGCGCACGTGGCGGGGGACGCGTACGCGGCGGCGGGTTCGTTGGAGGAGGCACGGTCCCTGTGGACCTCGGCCCTGGAGTGGTTCACCGCCATCGGGTGCCCGGACGCCGAGGTCGTGCGCGCGGCCCTCAGTCGGTGATCACGATCCGGTCGGCGCGGGCCTTCGTGCCGTCGACCGCGAACCAGCCCCGTTCGAAGGCCTGCCAGCGCTCCAGGTGACCGCGACTGGCCTCGCCGTCCCTCTTGACGGCCCGTTCGAGCCGTTCCCGCTCGTCGGGCAGCTCGACCCAGATCGCCTCGTCCAGCCGCGCCGCGATGGACCGGCGGGCCGCCGACACGCCCTCGACGACGAGCAGTTCGGGTGGCTCGACGGTCACCCACTCGCCGAGACGAGGCCGGCCCTCGCTCCAGTCCATGCGCTGGTAGCGGGCCGGGCGGCCCGCCCACAGCGGTTCCAGCACCTGCGCGACCAGGCGGGGCCACCACGACACCGGGTCGTCCCAGGTCGCGAAGTGGTCGGTCGGCACCACCACACCGCCCAGCCCGGCCGCGAAGGTCGTCTTGCCCGACCCCGAGGGGCCGTCGACGGCGACGAGCCTCACATGCTGCGCCGGCCGGACAGGGCCCGGCCGAGGGTGAGCTCGTCGGCGAACTCCAGGTCACCGCCCATCGGCAGGCCGGACGCCAGGCGCGTCACGGTCAGGCCGGGGAAGTCCCGCAGCATCCGCACCAGGTAGGTGGCGGTCGCCTCGCCCTCGGTGTTCGGGTCGGTGGCGATGATGATCTCGTTGACCTCGGTGCCGATCCGGGTCAGCAGCTGCCGGATGCGCAGCTGGTCGGGGCCCACCCCGGACAACGGGTCCAGCGCGCCGCCCAGCACGTGGTAGCGGCCCTTGAACTCCCGGGTCCGCTCGACGGCCAGCACGTCCTTCGGCTCCTCGACCACGCAGATCAGGCTCAGGTCGCGGCGTGGGTCGCGGCAGATGCGGCACGTCGCCTCGGCCGAGACGTTGCCGCACACCTCGCAGAACACCACGCCGTCCTTGACCTTCTGGAGGGCGTCCTGGAGCCGGGTGATGTCGGCCGGGTCCGCCCCGAGGAGGTGGAAGGCGATGCGCTGCGCGCTCTTGGGACCGACGCCCGGCAGGCGGCCGAGTTCGTCGATCAAGTCCTGGACGGGCCCCTCGTACATCAGCCGAACAGCCCGCCGAGGGAGTCCAGGCCGCCCATGCCGGAGGCCAGCGGACCCATCTTCTGCGCGGCCAGCTCCTGCGCGGCGCGGTTGGCGTCGCGGACGGCGGCCACGACCAGGTCGGACAGCGTCTCCACGTCGTCCGGGTCGACCACCTTGGGGTCGATGTTCAGGCTCTTCAGCTCGCCGCCACCGGACACGACGGCGGTCACCAGCCCGCCGCCCGCGGTGCCGGTCACCTCGGCCTCGGCCAACTCCTGCTGTGCGGCGGCGAGTTGCTGCTGCATCTTCTGCGCCTGCTGGAGGATCTGCTGCATGTTCGGCCCACCGGGTTGCACCGCGGGTTCCTCTCGCTTGGGGTTTGCCACCAGCGTAGTCGCGCGCTCAGCCCTTCAGCGGGCGCGCGCCCAACTCGTCGGCGAGCAGCTTGAGCACGACCTGCTCGGGGTCGAGCTGATCACCGGCGTCACCGGGCCGGGCGGCCTCGGCGAGCATCTCCTCCTCGTCCACCGGCTCCGGCGGGAGGGGCTCATCGGGCTCCGGCGGCTCGGGCGGCGGCGGCACGTCGTCCACGGGCGCCGGCCGGGTCGGCGGCTGCCGGGGCTCCTGCGTGCGGGCCGCCTGGCTGGGTCGGGTCGGCGCGGGCCGCTGCTCGCGCTGGGGGGTCGGGCGGGGCGCGGCCTGGTTGGGCGCGCCGTGGACGCACCGGACCTGCCACGACCCGCCGAACACCTGGCTGAACGCGGACGCGATGGCGTCCACGGTGCGCGGCTCGGCCAGCCGGCGGGCGAGGGGGGCGGAGGTGTGGGTGATGGTGACGGAGTTGCCGTCGACCTCGGCCACGGTCGCGCCGCTGGTCAGCAGCGCGCTGGCACTGGGTCCGGCGAGCCCCTTGACGATCCCGCACAACTCGGCCCACCGCCGCCGCACCTCCGCGACGTCCACCCCGCCTGACGCGGGCGGGGCCTGTTCGACAGGTGGGGCCGGCGGCTCGGGACGGCTCGGCGCGGCCTGGGCGGCGGGCTGCGGCTGACCGGCGGCGTGGTTCGGCACGGCAGCCTCACCCGGCCCGGCGTGGCCCTGCGCACCCGGCCCGGCCTGGCCCGGCCCGGCGGCGGCCGGCGCGGCGGCGCGGCTCGGCGCGGCCGGCGGTTGCGCGGGCGGGTTCTGCGGGGCGGGCTCGGATTGGGCCGCTCGCTGCGATGGCCGCTGGAAGGTCCGCCCGCCCTCGGCCGGCGCGGGCGCACCACCGGCAGCCTGCACCGGACCGCCCGCCGCCGGTCCACCGGCCTGCGCACCCGCCGGCGGCCCGTACTTCTCCAGGCGCTCGACCCGCTGCAACACCGCCGACTCCGCGTCACTGGCCGACGGCAGCAGCATCCGCGCCGACACCAGCTCCAGCAGCAACCGCGGCGCCGTCGACCCGCGCATGTCCGTCAGCCCCTGGTGCAGCACCTCGGCCCACCGGGTGACCGTCGCCGGCCGCGTCGCGTCGCGCTGCGCGAGCATCTTGACCAGCACGTCGTCCGGCACGTTCACCAGCCCGCGCTCCCCCGCGTCCGGCACCGCGTGCAGCAGGACCAGGTCCCGCAGCCGGTCCAGCAGGTCGGCGGCGAACCGGCGCGGGTCGTGCCCGGCGTCGACCAACCGGTCGATCGTGCCGAACACCTTCGCGCCGTCCTCCTCGGCCAGGCCGTCCACGACGTCGTCGATCAACGCCACGTCGGTCACGCCCAGCAACGCGATCGCCCGGTCGTACTTCACCCCTTCGGGGCCGGCACCGGACAGCAACTGGTCCATGACCGACTGCGTGTCCCGCGCCGAGCCCCCGCCCGCCCGGATGACCAGCGGGAACACCGAAGGCTCGACCGCCACCCCCTCGGCCGCGCAGTTGCGCTCCAGCAGCGCGCGCATCGCCGACGGCGGGATCAACCGGAACGGGTAGTGGTGCGTCCGCGACCGGATGGTGGGCAGCACCTTGTCCGGCTCGGTGGTCGCGAAGATGAAGATCAGGTGCTCCGGCGGCTCCTCCACGATCTTCAGCAGGGCGTTGAAGCCCTGCGTGGTGACCATGTGGGCCTCGTCGATGATGAACACCCGGTAGCGCGACTCCGCCGGCGCGTAGAACGCCTTGTCGCGCAGCTCGCGGGCGTCGTCGACACCGCCGTGGGACGCCGCGTCCAGCTCCACCACGTCCACGCTGCCCGCGCCGTTGGGCGCCAGGCCGATGCACGAGTTGCACTCGCCGCACGGGTCCGGCGTCGGCCCGTTCACGCAGTTCAGCGACCGCGCGAGGATGCGCGCCGAGGACGTCTTGCCGCAGCCGCGCGGACCGGAGAACAGGTAGGCGTGGTTGACCCGACCGGCGGCCAGCGCCGTGCGCAGCGGGTCGGTGACGTGCTCCTGCCCGACCACCTCGGCGAAGGTGGCCGGTCGGTACTTGCGGTAGAGGGCGAGCGCCACGCCGGAGACCCTACCGAAGGGGTCCGACAGAAAAAGGGGACCCCGTGCACCCGCCAGAGCCCACTTATCCTTGCTGCCTTCCGGCCCTGGGGAGGTTCATGGGATGTGCGCCGCACGAGGTCCACGGCAAGTGTAGCCGAGGGCCGGCGGAGCACTTCCACCGCCACCTCCCGCGGCCACCTGGCCACCGCGCCCCGCCGGACGCCGTCGGCACCACCGGACCCCGGCGGACCGATCATCACCAGACCCCCGCCGAGGGCGTGTGACCACCCGTTTTGGGGACCGGAAGGTGCCTCCGTTAGACTCCTCGGCGGAGGATTCGCATAGCGGCCTAGTGCGCACGATTGGAAATCGTGTTGGGTTAACCCCCTCACGGGTTCAAATCCCGTATCCTCCGCTGAAAACGGCCCCGCCCGGAGATTCCCGGACGGGGCCGTTTCGCGTCGGCGGAGGGTCAGCCCCGCACGCACTCCGCGATGTCCTCCAGCAGGAACACCATGCGGTCCACCTGCGGGTTCCCCGTGCTCGGGCGCAGCTTGACGACCTGCGGGTCGTGGTCGCTGGCCTGGTCGGTGAACTCGGCGTTGATGTGCACCACGTCGTACCGGTAGCGGTTGATGTTCGAGCTGATCAGGATGTGGTCCAGCGTCTGCGAGTTGCCGTCGAAGACGTAGCTGTACCGCTCCGACTCGGGCAGCGTGGAGATCAGGTCCACCACCGAACCGCCCGCCGTCAGCGCCTGCACCGTCGGCGAGAACTGGTAGTCGTTGATGTCACCCGCGAGCACCACGTTGGCACCGCGGTCGACCGCCTGCACCTGGTCCACGAACGCCCGCAGCGCCGCGGCCTGCTTGAGCCGCTGCACCTCCGAGGACCGGTTCGGCTCCTGGTAGCGGCCGTGCAGGGCCTGGTCGCCGCCCTTGGAGGTGAAGTGGTTGCCCACCACGAACACCGTGCGACCGCGGAACTTGAACTCGCCCGCCAGCGGCTTGCGGCTGTCCGCCCAGGCCAAGTTGGCCGGGTCGATGCGGCCCGGCGACACCGACAGCGCGGCGCGGCCGTGCTGCTTGACCACCGACACCGGGGTCGTGGCGTCGCCGCCGGCGCGGTCCACGAAGGACACCCGCGCCGGGTTGAACAGGAACGCCACCCGGATGTTGCCGCCCGGCTGGCCGCCGTCGGCCTTGTTCTGCGGGTCGATCTGCCGCCACTCGTAGCGCGGGCCGCCCGCGGCGACGATCGCCTCGGTGAACTTGGCGAACGTCTGGTCCGCCGCGACCGTGCCGTCGTCGGTGGCGCCGTTGTTGTCCTGGATCTCCTCCAGCACCACGACGTCCGGGGACGCCAGGTTGTTCACGACGGCCGCCGCGAGCCGGTCGAACTTGGCCTGCGGGTTGGTCGCGGCCAGGTTCTCCACGTTGTAGGTGGCCACGGACAGCTCGTACTGGCGCGCCGCGTCGGTGGTCTCCGGCTGGATGCCGCCCGACACGTGCTCGCCGACCGACTTGGTGGCCAGGGTGTAGCCGCCGAAGTTGGTGTACTCGACGTTGCCGACGGTGGCGCCGCGCCACACGTCGCCCACGTTGGACGCCTGCGGCGTGGCGCTGCCCGCCTTGACCTTGATCCGGCCGCTGTTGGGCTGGTCGTAACCGAGGTACACGGTGCCGCCGCGCGGGGTCGGGTTCTGGTCCGGCCGCGTGGTGATCCACGTCTCGCTGAAGTTGTTCGTCGGGCCGACCACGCGGGCGTCGTCGACCTGGACGTACATGCCTTCCAGCGACTCGTAGTAGTCCTGGCCGTACTTGGCCGGCTCCAGCGGCAACGTTTCAACGCTGCCGCCGCCCGCGGTGGGAATGAAGCCGTCCGGCGGGGTCAGCACGACCGGCGCCGGCAGGGCGTTGCCCTTGGTCAGGACGGTGACCGTGGCGCCGGTGATCTCGGTGAGCGTCTGGTTGGCGTTGGACGCGTTGTCACCGCCCGGCCGGTACTCCGCGATGGTGCCGCTGACCAGGACGGAGTCGCCCGGCTCGACGGTCGGCGCGAGGCCCGCGGTGTAGACGAACACGCCCTCGCTGGTGCGCGGGTCGGTGTCCGGCGCGGTGTCCTGGATCCAGAAGCCGCGGTCGCCGGTGGCGCGGGTGGCCGTGACGACGCCGGGGACGCCCGCGACCTTGGTGCCGACCAGCGGCGAGATGCGGGTGGTGCCCTGGATGTCGCGGATCCGCTTGTCGCCCGGCTGGGGCTCCGGGTCCGGGTCGCCCGTGCCCTGGCCCTTGGAGTTCACCGGGGTGGGCGCGCCGACGGTGAAGTCTGCCGCGTTGTCGTCGGTGTCGGTGAGGGCCGGGCGGGCGGCGGACGTGGTGTTGCTCAGGTTGGCCGTCGGGGTGGTCTCGCGGACCACCGTGGCCGAGCCGTAGCCGACCAGGTCGCGGATGCGGGTGTCGGCCGCGCAGTCGGCGGCGGTCTTGCAGGTCAGCGGCTCGGTGCCGGTGACCAGCGCGACCGTGCCGCCGGTGGCGGACATCGCGATGGCGCCGGTGACGTCGGGGGTCGGCAGCTGCACCGTGCCGCCCGAGCCCTGCGCCTGGGCGACCAGGAACCGCTTGCCGGGCTCGACGGTGCCGGTGAGCGGCGTGGCCTGCCACCGGCTGCTCGCGCTCGCGCTGCCGGGCAGGTACTGGACGCTCCACCCGGCGAGGGCGACCGGGCTGTCGCCGCGGTTGGCCAGCTCGACGAAGTCGCGGGTCAGCGTGGCGCCCGAATTGCCGCCACCGCCGTAGACCTCGGCGATGAGCGCATCGGGGCTGGGCGCCGCGGTGGCGGGCACGACCAGGGCCAGGGACACGGCCGAGGCGGCGGTGACCGCTAACCCGACGCGGAGCGGGGTGGGTCTCAACGGATCCTCCGGAGAATGTTGGCGGGTCCGCGCATCCTCCCCGGATCGCATGAACTTCGAAAGAAGCCGTCACTAACTGTTGACCCTGCACGGGCACACGCTGCCCGGATGGGCGGCCGTGTGATCACCCACAGGACGGATTGCCGTTCATCACTCGAACGTGTGTTCGAACATGGGGTAAGCTCGATCACGTGCCGCCCGGTGGCCCTCCCAGCGCCGGCGGGGCACGACGCACACGACGGGGCGCCGCCCGCCTGACGAGGCGGCGCGGTGCCCCCGGAGGTCGCACCTTGACAAGACCAGAGCGCGAAATGCCGACGGGGCCCGTTCCGCGATGATCGCGAACCGGGCCCCGTCGTCAGCGGTGGCGGTGGGATTTGAACCCACGGAGGCTTGCACCTCACACGCTTTCGAGGCGTGCTCCTTCGGCCGCTCGGACACGCCACCGCCGAGAACAATACAAGACCGGGTCACCCACCCGTCACCGGGGGGTCGCGGGCGTCGTCGGGAGGTCGTGGCGGGCGGTCGCCACCGGGTCCACCACCCGGGTTCCCGGCCGGTCACCGCCACACCTTCATGACCTCCGCCAGCCGCACCCGGGCCCGCGCGAGCCGCCCGCGCACCGACTCCTCGCTGGCCCCCACCGCCAGCGCGATCTGGGCGTAGGAGAGCCCGTCCACCTCGGCCAGCAGCCAGGCGACCCGCTGCGGCTCGGGCAACCTCCGCAGCGCCAGCCGCAGCGCCGCCACCACCGCCACCACCTCGGCCACCGCGGAGGGGTCCCGGGGCACCTGCCCCACCCCGACCGGCGTGACCCCGAAGTCCGGCAACTCCCCCACCGGATCGGTCCTCCGCCGCCGCAGCACCCCGAGGCACTCCCGGTAGGCCACCCGGAACAGCCACGTCCGCACCGCGGCCGGCTCGGCCAGCGAGTCCAGCCGCCGCCACGCCGTCGCGAACACCTCCTGCGTCACGTCCTCGGCCTCGGCCCGATCACCCAGCAGGCGCACGGCGAACCCCAGCACCCGCCCCTGGTACCGGCGGACCAGCACCTCGAACGCACCGAGGTCGCCCCTGGCGACCCCGCCCACCAACACGGCGTCCACGCTGTCTACCGACACGCACCCGATCGTCGCAGCGCGCACTGCGGCCCGCCGACCAACGGCTTCCCCCGTGCGGGCTATTTCCACCCGGCGGGCACCACCCGACACGGCTCACATGTCGGTGAAGAAGGACTCCATCAACGTCGCGCACTCGTCCGCCAGGACCCCGCCCACCACCTCGGGCCGGTGGTTGAGCCGGCGGTCGCGGACCACGTCCCACAGCGAGCCGACGGCCCCGGTCCGCGGCTCCCAGGCCCCGAACACCACCCGGGCCACCCGCGCGAGCACCAGCGCGCCGGCGCACATGGTGCACGGCTCCACCGTCACCGCCAGGGTGCAGCCGTTGAGCCGCCACCCGTCGCCGAACGCGGCCGCCGCCGCCCGCAGCGCCAGCACCTCCGCGTGCGCGGTGGGGTCGCCGAGGGCTTCGCGGGCGTTGCAGGCCCGGGCCAGTTCCACGCCGTCGGGGTCGTACACGACCGCGCCGATCGGCACGTCACCGGTGCGCGGGGCCAGCCGCGCGACCTCCAGGGCGGACCGGACCAGGTCTTCGTCGTTCACGCCTGGATGGTGTCCAGCAGCTTGGTGAACTCGTCGCCGAAGCCGCAGCGCTGGGCGATCATCTGGAGCTGCTCGTCGGGGTAGAGGTCGACCTCGTCGACGATCACCTGGAGTTCGTGCTGCGGCATCCCGAGGTCGGCGAGGATGGCGAGGTCGCCCTCGGGCCACAGCTCGTCGTCCTCCTCGTCGGGCGGATCGACCCGCAGGAGGTCCAGGACGTCGGCGGCGATGTCGTAGTCGAGCGCGGCGGCGGCGTCGGAGAGCAGGAGCGCGACTCCGCCGGGCACCGGGCGCAGGACGATGAAGAACTCGTCGTCCACGGCGAGCAGCCCGAAGACGGCACCCGTGGAGCGGAGTTGGCGGAGTTCGGTGATGGCCGCGTCTAGCTCGGACAGCGCGGAGCTGTCCATCCTGCTGCACCGCCAGCGGCCGTCCTCCCGGACCACCGCGACAGCGAAGCCGTTGACCGGCTCCTGGTGTGCCATGTGCACACCGTAGGGCCACCGGACCGCACCCGGTAGCACGGGGGGCTCGGCTCCGGGCGTCGGGGGCTGTCCGATGCCACTATCGAGGGATGAGCACAACTCTGCCGAACGCACAGACGACCACCTCCGAGCCCCGGTTCACCGGGCTTGCGGAGGCCGCACGCGCGCTCCAGCCCAGGACGGTGGCGCTGCGCAGGCAGGTGCACCGGCACCCGGAGCAGGGCCTCGACCTGCCCGCGACGCAGGCGGCGATCCTGCACGCGTTGTCCGGGTTGCCCCTGGAGATCACGACCGGCCGGTCCACGTCGTCCGTGGTCGCGGTGCTGCGGGGCGCCCAGCCGGGGCCGTCCGTGCTGCTGCGCGCCGACATGGACGCGCTGCCGCTCCAGGAGGACACCGGGCTGCCGTACGCGTCCGAAGTGGACGGTTCGATGCACGCCTGCGGGCACGACACGCACGTGGCGATGCTGGCGTCCGCGGCCCGGCTGCTCAGCTCGCGGCGGGAAGCGCTGGCCGGGCAGGTCGTGTTCATGTTCCAGCCCGGCGAGGAAGGGCAGCACGGGGCCAAGTACATGCTCGACGAGGGCGTGCTGGAGGCGGCGGGCGCGCCGGTGGAGCGGGCGTTCGCGCTGCACATCACCTCGACGCTGCAGTCCGGCGTCGTGGTGTCGCGGCCCGGCCCGACGATGGCCTCCGCCGACACGTTCCACGTGACGTTCACCGGCCGCGGCGGCCACGGCGGCATGCCGCACGACGCGCTCGACCCGATCCCGGCCGCCGCCGCCCTGGTCGGGGCGCTCCAGACGCTGGTGGCGCGGCGGGTCAGCGTGCACCACCCGGCGGTGGTGACGGTCGGCCACATCAAGGCGGGCACGACCACCAACATCATCCCCGAGACCGCGCTGGTCGAGGGCACCATCCGGACGTTGTCGGAGGAGACCAGGGCGTTCGTGAAGCGCGAACTGCCGAAGGTCGCCGAACACGTCGCCGCCGCCCACGGCTGCCGGGCCCGGGTGGAGATCGTGCCCGGCTACCCGGTCACGGTGAACGACGCCGAAGTCGGCCTCCACGTCGGCGAGGTGACCGCGGCCGCCCTCGGCTCCCGCTGGTCCGCCCCGATGGACGACCCGCTGATGGGCGCCGAGGACTTCTCCTACGTCCTGCAACGGGTGCCGGGCGCGATCGCCTTCCTGGGCGCCTGCCCCCGCGGAGTAGACCTGGCCCACGCCGAACCGAACCACTCGAACCGCGTCCTCTTCGACGAGGCCGCCATGGAACACGGCGTAGTCGTCTACACCGCCTTCGCCCTGGACGCCCTCCGCTGACCCGCCCCGTGGGGGTGCCGGCCGCGCCGCACCCCCACGGGGCCGGCACCCAGCCCCACCTCCACCCGCTCCACCTCCAGCAGCGCCCCAGCGCCGCGCCACCCCAGCGCCGCGCCACCCCAGCGCCGCCCGCATCACCGCCCGCATCACCGCCCGCACCAACCCCGCCCGCACCACCTCCGGCGGGACCACACCCGTCCGCACCACCTCCGCAGGACCACCTCGGGGCAGGACCAAGCCCTCAGCACCGGCCCGCGCCACGGGATCACACCGTCTCGGTGTCGCTCTCGTCCGCCGTCAACCGCCGGCCGCAGCCGGTGATGAAGGCCGACTTGCTGCGCGTGTAGTCGTCGTAGTCCGGATCGCCGGCATGGTCGCGTGCCGCCCGTTCCTTCACCTCCTCGTACGCGCGGCGGGTAGCGGCGTCCGCTCTCAGCCGGTCGCGGAAGGACGTCGTGGCCGCGCACCACGGGGAGTCGAGCAGGCGGAAGTGCAAGATCGCCGGCGCCGCCGGGTCGGGGCGGACGTAGAGGCGCTTCCGGTAGACCTCCGTCGGGCCCTGGCCGCCGATGGGCAGGTCGTGGTGCACCCCGGGTGAGTCGGGGCGGGAGCCCTTCGCGGGGAGGAAACCCGTGGTGGCCAGGCGGTCGTCCACGCCCCGGTCGGGCAGGGTGGTCGCGCCGATCTGGAGGTCGATGAAGCGCTTGGCCCGCAGGTCGGGGACGGCGGTCGAGCCGATGTGGTCGTAGGTCCAGCGGCCGTCGTCGGTGTGGTGCAGTGCCGTGCGCAGGCGGTTGAGGAGGACCTCGGCGGCGCGCGGCAGAGCGGGGTCGTGGGGGTGCAGGACGGCGGGAGCGGGGGCGGCGCGGTCCAGGCCGGCCAGGCGGCGTGCCATGGGGCGGACGCGGTGCGTCCACAGGTCGGCGATGTCCACCGACAGCGGCACGTCCTCGCCGATCACCAGCGCGGCCGGGCCGGGGCGGTTCACCGCGGTCACCGTGAGCAGGCCTTCGGTGTCGTGGGCCCGCAGTTGCGCCGCCACGCGGTCGGCCTCGGGGCCGGCGATCACTTCGATCCGCATGACCCGGGGACGTTCCGCAGCCCTGCGGGGTTGTGGGAAGTGATGGTGCGGGAGTTGATCGTGTGGAGTTGTCGGGGTGCGCCGGCAGGATGTCCCGCGTGCGTGACGTGTGCGTGGTCGGACTGGGGTTGATCGGCGGCTCGGTGTTGCGGGCCGCCGCGGCTGCCGGGCGGGTGGTGTGGGGTGCCACGGCCTCGGCGGGGGACGCCGACGCCGCGCGCGCGGACGGCTTCGACGTGGTGGACACCGCCGACGCGCTGCGGCGGGCACGGGAGCGGGACGCGTTGGTGGTGGTGGCGGTGCCGTTGCCGGCGGTGGAGGACGTGCTGCGGTTGGTGCCGGACGGGGTTCGGCTCACCGATGTCGTCAGCGTCAAGGGGCCGGTGGCGGAACTGGTGGCACGGGTGGCGCCGCAGGCCCGGTACGTCGGCGGGCACCCGATGGCGGGCACGTCGGCCTCCGGGTGGGGTGCCGGTACCGCCGACCTGTTCCGCGACGCCGCCTGGGTGGTCACCGCCGAGGACGGGGCCGACCTCGACGTCCTGACCGACGTGGTGGAGCTGGCGCTGGCCGCCGGGGCGCACGTGGTGCCGACGACCGCGGGTGAGCACGACTCCGCCGTGGCCCGGATCTCCCACTTGCCGCACGTCCTGGCGGCGGTGCTGGCCAGTGTCGGCGCGGACGGTGGGCCGCTGGCCCTGGCGCTGGCGGCGGGCTCCTTCGGTGACGGCACGCGGGTCGCGGGCAGTCGGCCCGAGCTGGTGCGCGCGATGTGCGAGGGCAACCGGTCCGCGTTGCTGGACGCCGTGGACGACGCCCTGGGTCGGCTGGGCGCGGCGCGCGGGTCGCTCGCGTCCACGGGTGGGCTGGCCAAGACGATCGAGGCGGGGCACGCGGCGCGGCGGGCGCTGGTGGAGCGGCAAGGTGCCGAACTCACCGACCTGACGATCGACCTCACCTCGCCGCAGGCGCTGGAAGCGTTGCGGGCGCTTGGTTCCCGCGGCGGCCGGATCGTTGGGCTGAACGGCAGCACCGCGCTCGCGCGCACCTCGTAGGGTCGACGGGTGGAGCGGCGCAAGGTCCTCGTCTGGGTCGGCGGGCTGGTGCTCGTGGCGGGCGCGGTGGTCGTGCTGCGCAACGAGTCCGCGCCGCCGCCGGCGCGGGAGTTCGGGCGGTTCCTGGACGAGCGGGTGGAGCACGTCGCCGACGCGCAACCGCTGCGCCGGCCCACCGACCTCAAGCTCACCGCACTGGACCGGACCAGCCTGCGGGCCACGTGGACGCCGACCGACGGCCTGACCCACGGCGGGTTCGAGGTCCGCTGGGGCGACCGGACGCGCCTGGTGCGGGCGACCGAGACCGAGCTGACCGACCTCGACCCGAACGGCGAGGTCACCGTGGAGGTGCGGGCGGTCGGGCCGCTCGGCGAGCGGTCGGAACCGGTGGTCGGCAAGGCCGTGCCGCGCCTGGCGCACGACGCGACGTGGGCCGACCAGCTCGTCCAGCCGATCGACCGGTTCGACGGTCCGGAGGCGCTGAGCCCGCGCCGCTGGCGGGTCGTCGACGGGGGCGGCGAGTGCCTGGGTCTGCGCCCGCTCAACGGCCGCCGCCTGGAGGTCACCTGCGACCTCCTCGACCTCCAGTCGAACGTGCCGCTGCGGCTCGGCGTGCCGGGTGCGGACGGTGCGGTCGGTCGGGTCGTGGTCACCACCGACGGGCCGACGTCCGCGGACGGCCGGGTGCTGGTGGCGTTGCTGCCCGAGCCGTTCCAGGACCTCGGGCACCTCACCAAGCCGTACCCGCCGGGGACGGTCGTGCTGACCATCGCCCGGCACGGTGCGACGTTCGACTTCGGCGAGGGCCTGTCCCCGACCACGAAGGTGGTCCCGGTCGTCGGCACCGCCCCGCCGCCCACGCCCGGCGTCCGGCACCGGTGGGAGCTGCGGGTGCTGCCGGACGCGGTGGTGGCGCTGCGGGACGGCGAGGCGCTGGCCACCGCGCCGGTCGCGGTGCCGTGGACGACCGCGCACCCCCGGATGGCGTTCCGGGACACGAGGGGCACCCGGGTGGACACCTTCGGCGTGGGCGGTGCGCCGGAGAGCCCGGTGCCGGTGTCCCTGGTGCAGCTGGGCACCACGCGCCCCATGGACGACACCCTCGTCCCGCTGGGCACCGTGGCCCCGAACCGGCTGGAAGGCGCGGGCGGCGTGCGGGTGGTCGCGCGGGTGGCGCAGCAGCGCGGGGACGTCCGGGACGTGCCGTTCACCGTGGAGTTCGGGGACCGGTCCGCGCCCGCCGTGACCGTGCCGCCGTTCAGCCGCACGGGGCCGATGGCCGCCCAGCTCGTCTACGCCGACTTCCCGCTGCCGCTGCCGGACCGGGAGGTCGAGGTCCGGTTGCGGGCGCCGGAGGCGTTCTTCGTGCTGGACGCGCACCTGGTGGTGGCCGACGGGCAGGCCACCGCGCGCCGGCCGCTGCCCAGGATGACCGACCGGGGACCGCAGGCCCCGGAGGTGCCGGCCCCGGCGGTGACCGTCGTGCACGAGAGCGGGCCGGGCGGGGCGTTCCCGCGGGGCGGCAAGGCGCGGGTGGTGGTCGAGCTGGACGGGACGCCGGGCGAGGTGGCGGCCGTCAAGGGCGTCGAGGTGGACCTCGACGGGCAGGGTGTCGTCGTGCTGCCCACGAACGGCTCGGCGGGCGGGCGGTACGAGTTCCTGCTGGACCTGGACCGGGTGTCGACCGGCAACCACCAGGTCGGCGTGCGGGTGCTCCCGGTGGACGAAGGCGGCCGGACCCGGTCGGCCGAGTACTCGTTCGAGATCCGGCCCCTGTAGATATCGGGTGCGCAACGTCCCGTGACCGCGATCACCCCGGCACCTAGCTTGGCGGCATGGACCGTCGCCGGATCGCCGTCATCGCCGCCGGTGTGGTGCTGTTCGGCGGGGTGGTGGCGGTGCTGCGGACCAACGGCGCGGGCGAGCCGGTCACCGCGACCTCGACCTCCCAGCCGCCGCCCACGTCCCTCGCGCCGTTCGCCGCACCGGGCGTGCTGGTGCCCACGCCGGGAGCCGCGCCCGAGTCGCCGCGCGGCCCCAGGGTGGTGCCGGGTCCGCGCCGGCTCCAGGTGCTGTGGACCGGGGACGCGCCGGGCTACGAGGTGCGCTGGGGCCGCGGCGGCGCACCGGACCAGACCAGGCTGGTCGCCCAGCCGGCGACCGAGCTGACCGGCCTCGACGACGGCGCCGAGTACACCGTCGACATCCGGGCGGTGGACGCGTTCGGCCAGCGGTCCGACCCGCTGCGGGTCACCGGCACGCCGAAGGCGGTCCAGGCCGGCGACTACGCCCTGGCGGACGCGTTCGACCAGGGCGGCGTCCCCGACCCGGCGCGGTGGCGGCTCGCGACGCGGGGCACGTGCGCGGCCCGCGCGGGCGACGGGAACGGCCGGCTGGTGATCAGCAGCACCTGCGCGGCGGCGCCGACGTCGTTGCGGTCGCGGGCGCCGTTCGTGCTGCGGGACGCGGACGACCTGGGCCGGTTCGTGGTGGAGACCGACGCGCCGGGCGCGGACGGCGAGCTGTTCCTCGACCTGGTCCCGGGGCCGGTCAGCACGCTGATGGGCGACGGCCTGCCGCCCGACACGATCCGGCTGCGGGTGGCGTCCGGCAACGGCAAGACCACCGCGGAGGTGGTCACGGCCGAGGGCACGCCGAGCACGGCGGTGCGGGAGGTGCCGGCGCTCCAGCACGCCCTGACCCACCGGTGGGAGCTGGCGCTGCGCCGCGACGGGACGCGGGTGCTGCTGGACGGCGAGGTGGTGGCGACCAGCCCGGCCGTGCCGCGGTGGCGGGAGGCGACCGCGCTGGTGTCGGTGGCCGGGCCGACCGGGCAGCGGGTGCACGTGGGGCTGGTGGCGTTCGACGGCGCCCCGACCAGCGCGCCGCCGTCGCTGCCGGGGCCGCCGGTCCAGGTGGCCGTGGAGCCGGACTCGCCGCCGCTGACCGGGTCGCCGATCATCGGGGTGGCCGGCGGGCAGTTGCGGATGACCCTCCTGCACACCGACGCCTCGCCGACCGCGCCGGAGTTCACCCTGGCCATCGGCGACGCGCGGGTCCCGCTGCGGCCCGCCGTGCCGGGCGCGCCGTGGCGGGCGGGCGTCGGGTACCCGCTGGTGGCGGACGTGCCGGCGAGCGCGTTGGTGGTCGACGACGGCCGGGTGAAGGCGAACGTGCTCACGCCGCTGCGCGTCCAGGCGACCCACGTCGACCTGGACCTGGCGCCCGCACCGGGGATGCCGACCACGGCGCCCTCCGGGGGGTCGTCCGCGCTGCCCGAGGTCGAACTGGAACTGGCGCGGATCGACGGGACGATCCTCGACGCGAGCGGCAAGCCGGTGCCGGAGGGTGCGACGGTGCACCGGGGGCGGCTGGTGTTCGACCTGACCCTGGCGGGGCGGCCGGGTCAGCGCGGCACGGGTCTGGCGGGGCTGGCCGGGTTCACCGTGCGGCTGGACGACGACCGGGTGGCGGCGGTGCCGACGAACCTGGGCGGACCGGGGGTGGTCGGCACGTACCGGCTGGCCCTGGACGCGAGCGGGCTGTCGCCGGGTCCGCACATGATCGAGGTCCGGGTGTTCGGCACGTCCGCCGGCACCCGGCCGACCTCGGCTTTCGTGCCGTTCCTGGTGACCGCGTGACCTGTGCGTGATCTGCCGGACCCGGGGGTCCGGTGTCACTATGGGGCCATGCAGCGCCCGCTGATCCTCGACGCCGCGCGCACGCCGTTCGGCCGCTACCGCGGCGGGCTGGCCGGGGTGCGCGTCGACGACCTGGCCGCCCTGCCGATCACCGAGCTGCTGCGCCGGCACCAGGTGGACCCGGCGCGGGTGGACGACGTCGTCTACGGCAACACGAACGGGGCGGGCGAGGAGAACCGGAACATCGGCCGGATGGCGGCGCTGCTGGCCGGGCTGCCCGCGACCGTGCCGGGGGTGGCGGTGAACCGGCTGTGCGCGTCCGGCGGCGAGGCGGTCGTGCAGGCGGCGCGGGCGCTGGCGCTGGGTGACGCGGACCTGCTCGTCGCGGGCGGGGTGGAGGGCATGACGCGGGCCCCGTTCGTGGTGGTGCGGCCGGACAAGCCGTTCGCCGACCGGTTGGAGTCGGTGTCCACCGCGCTGGGCTGGCGGCTGGTGAACCCGCGGATGCGGTCGGAGTGGACGGTGCCGCTCGGGCGGGCGGCGGAGGACGTGGCCGTGTCGCTGGGCATCACGCGCGAGCAGATGGACACGTACGCGCTGCGGTCGCACCGGCGGGCGTCGGCGGCGTGGGACGCGGGCGTGCACGACGGGTTCGCGTTCGCCGTACAGCTGCGGGACGGTGCGGCGGTGCGGCGGGACGAGTCGGTGCGGCCGGAGACGTCGCTGGAGAAGCTGGGCAAGCTGGCGTCGGCGTTCTCCGAGGGCGGGCCGGTCACGGCGGGCAACTCGTCGCCGTTGAGCGACGGCGCGGTGGCGGTGCTGATGGGCACCGAGCAGGTGGCGGCCGACCTGGGCGTCGCGCCGCTCGCGGAGTTCCTGGGCAGCGCGGTGACCGCCGACGAGCCGCACCGGTTCACGCTGACCCCGGTGACCGCGATCCGGAAGCTGCTGGCGCGGCTGAAGCTGGACGCCGAGGACGTCGACCTGTGGGAGATCAACGAGGCGTTCGCGGCGATGGCGCTGTCCGTGCTGCACCACCTGCCGGAGGTGGCGCGCGAGAAGGTCAACGTGCACGGCGGCGCGATCGCCTACGGCCACCCGCTCGGCGCGTCGCTGCCCCGCGTGGTGGTCGACCTGTGCCGGCACCTGCGGGCCCGCGGCGGCGGCACCGGCATCGCGGCGGCGTGCGTCGGCGTGGGCCAGGGCATGGCCATCGCGGTACGCGCCTGACCCACCACGACCAGCGCCGCCGTCAGATGCGGTAGGCGATGCCGGGGTAGTCGACGACCAGGCCGGTGCGGTCCACGGTGATGTCCTGCTGGAAGTCGCCGCTCTCGAACGACACCACGGAGTGCTCCTCGCCCACCGACACGGTCCGGTACTTCTGCCGCACCAGCCGCACGGACAGGTCGGGCAGCGTCACGTACACCACGGGCAGCTCGTGCTCGCCGGGCTCCAGCTGGAGGTTCAGCCGCCGCACCGGGATGGCGTTGAACAGCACCGCGGACTGCACGTCCACGTCCACCGCCCCGTCGAAGTCGGCCCGCTCGGCGCCCTGGCCGTAGTCGACCAGCCAGGCGCCCTCCGAGGACCGGGACACCGAGATCTGGCGCTCCTCGGACACCGTGGCGGTGCGCAGCAGCAGCCGGGTGACGTTGCCGGTCTCGCCGACGCTCACCTCGAACGAGCCGCTGAACTGCTCCTCCGGCCCGGCCGTCACGATCCGGCCGGACGCCCGCAGCTTGCGCTCCGACAGCAGGAAGCGGACCTGTTCGAGCCGGGGCACGTCGTACCCCTGCCACGTCACGATCTGCGCGGAAGGAGAGCGGGCCTCCCCGGTCTGGGTGACCCGCTCAGCCGTGTTGAACGAGTTCACTCTCCACCCGGAAGGATGTCCTTGGCCTTCTCGGCCACCTGCTTGACCTGCTCCTCGTGACCGAACTTGCCCGCGATGAAGTCGGCCGCGGCGTCGATGCCCTGGTCCACCTTCTCGTGGTTCTCCTCGAGCAGCTCGGACGCCTTGTTCTTGATCTCGTCGAAGTTCATCGTGCTCCTTCGCACTCCTGACGCAGGCTACCCGAATCGCCCCGGCGTCCCCAGCGGCAAACGCTACCTCCGGCGTGCGAGGATGGCTCGCCGCCGCCTGGTCGGCCACGCCCGCGTGGTCGCGAACCAGGAGGTAACCGCCACATGTCACGGCTGTCGAGCCTGTTGGCACTGCTCATGCTGATCCCGGTGGCCCCCGCGCACGCCCGCGCGGAGGGCTTCACCGTCCAGACCCCCGCCACGTCGGTCGCCGCCCGCAGCGACCGCCGCCCGGTGGCGGGCGGGGTGCACGACCCGGTCGCCCGCAAGACGTTCATCTCGTGGTCGGGGCGGTACGAGGACAACCACGTCCAGTCCTACGACCACCGCACCGGCACGTGGTCCGCGCCGGTGAAGGTCGGCGAGGGGGGTTCGGACGCGCACAACTACCCGACGATGGTCCAGGCGCCGGACGGGCACCTGCTGGTGTTCCGCGGCATGCACAACGTCGAGCTGGTCATGTCCCGCTCGCCGCGGCCGCGGTCGATCGAGGGCGCCTGGACCGAGCGGGTGATCTCGCGGGACGCGGCGACCTACCCGATGCCGTTCGTCGCCCCGGACGGCGCGGTGTACGTGTTCTTCCGCGAGACGTCGGGGGACCTCGACCCGAGCGTCCCGACCGACACCCGGCCGATGCGGTACGTCGTCTCCCACGACAGCGGCAAGACCTGGCGCACGTCGCGGGAGCTGACCGGCCACCCGTTCGTGATCGGCTCGACCAGCCGCGCGGACAACATGAACGAGATCTACATCGGCCAGCTCCGCCCGGAGCGCGACGGGCGGGTGCGGATCGTCTACACGCTCGCCGGCGGCGGACCGGAGGGCCACCGGCACGACCGGTACCACCGCAACGTCTACTACACGTGGTTCGACCCGCGGAACCGGCACTTCTACTCGGCGGCCGGCCACGACCTCGGCACCCAGGTCGACGACGCCGACCAGGAGCAGCACCTGAAGGTCGCCGAGACACCTCTGACCGTGCCGGGCGGGGTGAAGTCGCCGGACTACATCCAGCTGGTCGGCGTGACGGCGGGCCGGCCGTTCGTGCTGTGGTTCACGGGTGACCCGGACGGCGGCCCGCTGCACAACTTCCTGTCCCGCTGGACCGGCACCCGGTGGGAGACCCGTGAGGTGGCACGCGGCCTGCGCACCCGCGAGATGGAGCCGCTGCACGGCGGCACGACGTGGCGCGTCTACGCGACCACGCAGGACGGTGCGCCGGGCGTGCGGACGTTCCTGGTGCGCGACGGGCGGTGGACGGCCGACGCGGTGATCCCGACGCCCAAGCCGGTGCAGCGGATCGAGCTGATCACGGGCTTCCGCGACCCGGCCCGCGTGCTCATGTCCGGCGCGTCGAGTGCGAGGGACGTCGCGATCGCCGATGGCGACATCTACGTGGCCGGCCTGAAGCGCTGACCCACCAAATCGGACAGAACCGACCAAAGCGAACGGCCCCCTCGGAAGATCCCGAGGGGGCCGTTCCAGCCGGTCCGGCGAGGCCGCGTCGGCCTGTCGCGGTGCCGTTCCCTCCGATCACGTTCTTCGACCGGAGGGAACGCGCCGCGATGGGCCGACTAAAGGCGGCCTGGCCCGCCGCGACGGAGTCGCGGCAAATCCTACGCGGCCTTCTTGCGGCGCACGATGATCAGTGCGGCCGCACCGGCACCGAGCAGGCCGAGGCCGATCAGCAGCGGCACGAAGATGGACGCACCGGTCTGGGCCAGGTCGTCGTCACCGCCACCGGCGGCCGGGGCCGGGGTGGTGGTGGTCGTCGTGGTCGTGGTGGTCGTGGTCGTCGTCGTGGTCTCGGACGTCGGCGTGGTGGGCTTGACGTTCTCGACCCACTTGAGCTTGCCGGAGTCCTTCACCGACGCCGGGGTCGGCTTCGCGATGACCAGCGACTGGGTCTTCTGCTTGCGGTCCTTCGCGACGAACAGGCGGCCGTGCTGGAGTTCCGCGGTGGCGCGCACGGTGAAGGTGGCCTCGCCCGGCTCGACGCCCTCGTCGACCTTGAAGTAGATCTCGGCGATGTTCACCTCGGAGGCCGCGGTCAGCTCGCCCTTCTTCTGGACGGCCACCTCGCCGCCGTCCTTGTCGCTGAACCGGACGCCCTGGGGCAGGTTCGCCTCGACGGTGCCGGTCTTGGCCGTGCTGCTGATGACGAACGGGCCGATGACCGTGCCCGCCTTGCCCTCCAGCTCCTTCGGCTCGATCTTCAGCGTCGGGGCGGGCTCCTGGTCGAGGCCCGGGTTGTTCGCGCCCGTCAGCTTGTTGTACATCGCGACGACGTCGGCGTCGACGCTCGGGTCCTCGGCGGTCGCGTCCGAGGTGTTCAGGTCGACGCCGTCGGTGTAGTGCCAGATGGCGGCCTGGGTGGCCGCGATCACCGAGCTCTTCTTGGCACCCTCGGCACCCAGCTCCTTGGCCGCTTCCTTCGCGTCCTTCTTCGGGTAGCTGTTGTGGAGGATCCAGTTGACCTTGGCGGCGTTCTCCGGGAACTTGCTCTCGGAGTTCGGGTGCTCACCCCACGGGACCTCTTCGAGCGGCGTGTTGTCCTCGAGCCGCGTGGGCAGCTCGACGCAGTACGCGGTCGCCGTGTCCTTCTCGCCACCCTCGGTGATCTTGAGGCCGATCAGCTCGGCGTTGACGGGCTTGCCGTCGTTGTAGTCCTTGTCGCCCTTCTTCAGGTGCACGCCCATGCCGGGCTCGTCGGCGCCGGGGAACGGCTTGACCTCGACGGCGTCGGCGGACGCGGGAAGCGCGGCGTTCAGGAAGAGAAGAGAGGCGCCAAGGACCGCAGCCCCTACGCGCTTCAGGGTCAACCGGGGTGCCATGTGTCTCCTTGAGGCTCGCGAGTAGCCCGTTGGTGTGTTTCAAAAAGGCGGCGGGCTTCGAGTCGTCTTCGGGGGACCGCCTGGCAGGGGGCTCCGACACCGAATCGACAGGAATCGGCCGAACACTATCCGATCGAGTTACCCCCGAACAGGTGTGGGTGACACTCTGTGTAGCACTGGCTACGAGCAGCCAAAACGCGAGTGGATAGTCCACAATGGACGATCCACAGGGGTGTCGGAGTCGGCTGGACGGCCGTTTCGGCCGCCGGCGAAAGGTCTCAGGTCAGTCCACGCGAGACGCATCACCGCAGGTCAGCAAGGGCGTGGACCACCGACGCGGAAACCTCGCGGCACAAACCGACGCCGGTCCGTTGCCGAAAAGTGATCTAGGCGACCAGTTCCGCCGCGCCGACCGGCCGGATGTCCCCCACCCGCAACGAGGTCCCGGGCAGGCACAGGTCCTTCGCCGTCGGCGGCTGTCCACTGAGGATCCACTTGCACAACGCCGCCAGCTGGTATGAAACCAACGGCGGAACGGCATCCCCCAAGTGGCGGTAAGCGTTGCCGATGATGGACACGTCGAACCGGAACTTGCGCGGGAACCCTTGCAACAGCGCCATTTCCCGGACCGTGCACAGCCGGTGCTGGACGGGGTGCGCGTACCGGCCGTTGCCGACGTGCCCGCACTCGCGCTTGATCGTCCGCGCCGGCTCGTCCCACCACATGCGCCCGTACACGTCCGGGTGGGACCCCCACTTGCCGTCGTCGATGATCTTGCGCTGCGCCGGGTTCAGCAGCTCCTCCGCCGGCGACCCGACCAGGTCGCCCCACGACCCGCCGTCCGCCGGGATCGCCATCATGCGTTCGAGGGACTTCGCACTGCGGAACGACGGCGACACGTGCATCGCGTCCTCGGGGTCCGCCACCCCGGCCTCGACCGGCGGCAGCTTGCCGATCGCCCGCCGGACGGTCACCGCGCCGGGCCTGACTTCCCAGCCCGACCAGAGGTCCTCCATGGTCCGCAGCGGCACGCCGGCGTCCACGGCGACCACCATCGCGCGCTCCCGCAACTGCGGCAGCCCGAACCTGGACAGCATGTGGCAGCTCGCGTCCACTTCGTACCCGAGTTCGACGAGCTGGTCGACCAGGCCGTCGAGGTGGTGGCGCTGCTTGCCCTTCACCAGCTCGCGGGCGTTCTCCAGCAGCATGACCCGGGGCCGGAACTCCGCCACGTACGCCGCGACCCGGCCGACCAGCGAGTTGCGCGGGTCGTCGCGCAGGTGGTTGGCGGGCGAGATGCGGGTGAAGCCGGAGCACGGCGGGCAGGCGACCAGCACGTCCAGCTCGCCGCGGCGCAGGTTCCACACCTGCCGCAGCACGGCCGGGTCGAGCCGCCCGAGGTCCACCTGGAGGGGGTCGACGCCGATGTTGTCGCGGTAGGTCCCGTTGCAGCGCAACGACCCGAGCCGCGACGACGGCTTGCCGATCTGCGCGTCCGCCGCGCCGACCACGGTGAAGTCGCGGTGCGCTTGGAACCCGAGGCTCATCCCGCCCGCGCCGGAGAACAGGTCGACGACCTTGTAGCTGGGTCCGCGCACCCGCCGATCCTACGGCGCGACACCAAATCCCCCGGCGCGCGGTTGCCGGGTGTCGACGGTGTGGATCACGTAGCTTGCCCGACGCGAGGCCGCGTCGGTGTGTCGCGGGGTGTTCGGGACGGATCATGCTTTTCGATCCGACCCGAACACCCCGCGACACACCGACCCGCCCGGCGGCCGAGCCGCCGCGACGAAGGAGCGGCAATTGGACACAGCGCTGCCACCCGCCTGGCAACGACCAGACCCGTTGCGCGGCTTGGAGAAAGTCCCGTGGTCCGAATTGGACCACGGTCACCGGGTCGATGTGCTGCTGCGTGCGACGGCGCAAGGTGATCTTGACGCTTGCACTGACCTCGAAGCGCGGCTGCTGGACGACGACACGGTGTCGGAGGCGAGCTTCCACGCCGTGCCGTTCCTCGTCGAGCTGGGGGCGAACTACAAGGTGCCCGGCGCGGCCCGGGACCGGGTGGTGTTCCTGCTGGCCGCGATGGCCCTGGCGGGCGCGGGGTTCACCGACGACGGCAAGCGGACCCGCCGGCACTGGAACCCGTTGCGCCGCGAGCTGCCCCGCCAGCCGCCGGACTGGATCACCCAGACCCGCTACGCCGTCGCCAAGGGCGCGCCGAAGGTGTTCGACGCGCTGGCGGGTGCGGAGGTGGCCTGCGCGCTCGCCCTGGCCGTCGCCGTGCCGGAGGTGGTGCCCAAGCACGTGGTGGACGTGGCGCAGGGCATCGCGTTCGCGGGCACCCACCCGCAGCTGCTGGTGGAGGCCGCGTGCGTCGCCCTGCACCTGCTGCTGGACGAGGGCACGGACGACACGTGGGCGTACGCCATCGCGCAGGGCGACGCCGAGGAACTGGCCCGCTACGAGGGCGGCGCGTACCCGGCCCACCAGCCGCCCGCCGTGACGGCGCAGCTGATGGGCTTCCGGTACGCGTTCCGCGCGGCCTACGGCTGAACCCGCGCCGGCCGCGAGCCGGCGGGTCAGGCCGCGAAGCCGGTGGCGCAGCGGTAAAGCCGGTGGGTCAGGCCGTGACGGCGCCCAGTTCGACCACGGGCGCCAGGACCTCGTCGTCCGCGGCGACCGGGACGGCGGGTTCCAGCGGGCCGAGCGCGGTGCCCCACTCCTGGTCGGCCAGGGCGAAGGCGGCGACGGTCAGCGCCACCACCGGCCGGCCCAGGTTGAGCTGGTCGGCGACGAAGTCCAGCTCCAGCCGGGCGCCCAGCGGCGACGGGCGCAGCCGCAGGAACCCGTGCGGGGTCTCGTCGGGGTGGGCGAACCGGCACGACCACTCGGTGAACACGATCGGGCGTTCCACCGTCTCGGTCGGGTTGAGCGCGCGGACGTTGGCGCCGACCGAACCGTGCCGGAACGCGTCCGCCGCCCCGACCAGCAGCTCCTCGAACTCGATGGACGAGATGCCCAGGTCGTGCCCGGCCACCAGGGCGACCTGCACCAGCGCCAGCGGCAACTGGGGGAGGGCGTCCTCGAAGCACACCATCGCGCCGCCGTAGCGGGTGTTGATCTCGGTGGGCAGGAAGCCGTCCGCGGTGGCGATGCCGTCGAGGGTGAACGTGCCGCGGTAGTCGACCGTCTCGCGCAGGCGTTCGCCGACCCGGCGGGCCAGGTTGCGCATCTCCTCGCGGATGCGCGCCGGCGGGTCGTAGTAGGACGCGCAGCCCGCGTACAGGAACCGGGCCTGGCCCGCGCGGCGCGGGACGACCATCTCGATCGGCCGCAGCACGGCGGTGCCGTCCGGGAAGACGATGCCGTGCACGCTGACCGGGATGCCCTCCAGGAACGGCATCACGCGGACGAACTCGCACTTGGGCGCGAGCACCTGGAACGCGTCCAGGGCCTCTTCGCGGTTGCGCACGCGGCGCACGAAGTTCGCGCCGCCGTTGATCGCCGGGCCGTCGCCGGACCAGACGACGCCCGCGCCCCGGTCGAGCTTGAGCGTGGCCTCCCACAGGCCCTCGAAGTCGAGGTCCAGCACGACGGCCGGGGCGCGGGGCGCGGACAGCTCGTCCCACAGCGCGTCGATCGTGGTCTTGTTCTCCAGGTCCACCCATTCGGGGCGGCGCGCGTTGAGCACGGGCCGGCCCGCGAACTCGGGCGTGTGCACGTAGGGGGTGCTGATCACCAGCGCGTCGCCGGTCGGGTCGAAGTCCTCCAGGACCTCGCGGACGCGGCGGTTGGGCGAGGTGAGCAGCCGGGTCAGGCGGTTCTGCTCGACGGCGACGAACCCGCCCGCGATGCCCAGCGGCACCCAGCGGGCCACCTCGGAGTCGTGCAGCGGCGCGTGGTCGTCCGTCGAGAGCACGAGCGTATGGCGGGCACCGAGCTGGTGCAGCTCACCGGCGCGCGTACTCAGCCGGGTACCACCCGCGAGCACGACCAGCCGGTCGCCGAACAACGTGCCGAGGCGCGCGTGGAGCGCGGAAAGGACATGATCCATCGCCGAGAACTCGCTTTATGAGAAGCAGACGAGACAACCGGCGAGCGCCGGGTGTCACGCACTGTAGAGGTCCGCGAGTGGATCGGCCTAGCACGGTCCGGCAACGACCGGATGAAACTTGCCGATGGCGGTGGAACCCGCCGCGCGAGATCATCGAGCGGCGGTGCGAAGTACCTGGTCAACCTGGTTGAGGAAGGCCGTCCGGCGGTTGGCCTGGGGCACCTGGAGGAGGAGGCCGAGCAGCGTGTCGTCGAGCGACGGCGGTGCGGCGGCGACGATCGCCGCGGCGGTCTCCAGGAAGCGCTGCCGCTTGGCCTCGTGCACGGCGTGCTCCGCGAGAACGCCCTCGATGCTCGTGTGCATGGCTGGGTGCGGGTAACTCACTTGGGTTGTATCGGTCGCCACCGGCAACACCTTTAGGGTCAATTTCCACCACTTCGCCGCCACCCGTCCGGGTGGTTCCGGGCCTCCACCCCGCCGGCCGGGTGATCGTGCTGGGATGTGCGGCATGCGTGTTCTGGTCACCGGCAGCCGCGGCTACCTGGGTCGTCACGTCGTGGCGGGGCTCGCCGCCGCCGGGCACGAGGTCATCCCCTTCGCGGGCGATGTCCGCACCGCCGAGGTCCCTTTGTGCGACGGGATCGTGCACCTCGCGGCACTCGTGCGGATCAGGGAATCGTTCAACAATCCCCTCGACTACTACGACGTCAACGTGACCGGCACGTTGCGGCTGCTGCGCGCCGGCGCGCCGCGGTTCGTCCTGGCGTCCACGGCCGGGGTGTACGGGACGCCGTGCGGCCCGGTGCTCGCCGAAGATCACCCGCGGGTGCCCGCGAACCCTTACGCGGCCACGAAAGCCGCCGCCGAGGACGCCGTCGCCTGGACCGCGGGGACCGGTGTGGCGGGGGCCGTGCTGAGGTTGTTCAACATCGCGGGCGCCGGCGACCACGACGAGACGCGGCTGATCACCCGGGCCTGCGCGGTGGCGGCCGGTCGGGTGCCCGCTCTGGACGTCTACGGCGATGGCACGGCGGTGCGCGACTTCGTCCACGTCCGCGACGCGGCCGCCGCCTTCGTCCTGGCCCTGGAGACCGCCGAGCCCGGCCGGTGCGAGGCCTACAACGTCGGCGCGACCCCGGCGAGCGTGACCGACGTGCTCGCGGCTGCCGAACGCGTCACCGGGCGCGAGATCCCGGTCGTCCACCACCCGGCGCACCCCGGCGAGACGCGTGAGCAGCGGGCGGACACCGGGAAGCTGCGCGCGCTGGGCTGGGTGCCGCGCGAGTCCTCGCTGGCGGAGATCGTCCGCGACCAGTGGGCGGGTGAGGTCTAGCGGCGGACGGCTTCCCACGGGATGCGCAGGACCCGGCTGCCGGCGAGGAGTTGGACGCCGAGCTTTTCGGTGAGCTGGTAGCGCTGGGCGGGGGAGGTGGGTGTCTCCGCTTGGTCGGGCGGGTCGGTGACGGGCTGGAGGTGCTGCTCGTGCGGTGGCTCGGCGGGCACCACCGGCGGGTCGACCGGGACCTGGCGCGCGTCGGCCGGCATCGGGTCGCGCGGAGCGACTGACGGGTCCGGGTGGCGATCGGCCGGCGGCCCTTGGTCGCGCGACTCGGCCGGCCGGGGGTCGTCCGGGGCGGTCGGCGGGTGGTTGGCGTCGACCGGTTCGGCTGGGGTGGTCGGGACGGCGACGGCGTCCAGTTCGGCCGCGCCCGCCAGCAGTTCGGCCGCCAGTTCCTCGGTGATGCGCCGGTGCAGCTCGGCCGTGTGCCGCAGGGCCACGGGGTTGCCGCGATCGGCCTCCCACAGGTGCTGGAGGTCGTGCACGAACAGGTTGTACCGCTGGATCCGCCGCGCGACGCCGTCGTGGGTGTCGTGCACGGCCCGCCACGCTTCGGCGAGCCGGTCGCGCACGTCGGCGAACCGCTCGCTCGTCGGACCGTGCCAGAACTCGGGCCGGATGCCGGGCAGCTGGTCCGCGCCGTCGGCGAGCGGTTCCCGCTGGGCGGCGGTCGTGTCGGCGAAGGCACGGGTCCAGCCCGGGTCACCGGGAGCCTGGTCCGCCGTCCGCGACCGCGAGGAACCGGCCGGCCAGCTCCTCCAACTCGCGCGGGTCGACCGAGAAACCGCCCTCCACCTTCACCCCTCCCCCGCCGCGGCCCAGCGTCGCGCCACTTCCCCGGCGGTCCAGTACGTGCTGCCGGTGCCGCCCACCACCGGGTCCACCGCCAGTCCCACCCCGGGCGTCCCGGCGAGCCGCCCGAGCAGGTGGACGCCCTCGCTGCGCCAGTACTCGATCTCGTCCCGACGGGACGTGTTCCACTCGTCGATCAGGTTCGACAGGTGGCTTTCGTCGACCTCGATCCGCGCCCTGCCCGTGCCGGCTCGGCCGTAATCGCGTTCGGCTTCGACGAGTTCGGCCAGTTCCACCCCGTCGGGCGCGGGTAGTGCGCGTTGGAGTTCGCGCACGACCGACTCCGCGAGCTTGGGCGCGACTTTGTTGGTGGTGGACCTGGCCCACCCCTTACCGCGTCGGGCGGCCAGCAGGTCGAGCCGGCCGAGCAGCCACAAGGCGTTCAACGCGCTGTCGCGCGGTGTGTTGTACGCGTACCTGAGGATGTCGCGGTTCTTCTCGTCGCGGGTGGCCCGTCGAATGGCGCGGTCGACCTGCCACACGATCTTCGCGAGGACGTGCCATTCGTCGTCGTGCGGGTGGACGTGCAGGTGTCGACCCAGATCGGAGCGCCGAACCTCCATCAGGTCGAGCCCGCGCACGCCGAACTTCTTGTGCAGCGAACCCATCGGCACGGACAAGGGAACCCTCTCGCCGAAGCAGCGGACGGCCGGCGTGCGCCGCCGGCTCGTGCGCAGATCTTCCGACACCGGAAACGTTCGTTCAACTCGGCACCGCGGCACACCGGAAGCGTTTCCGCACAAGTACGGGAATCGCGATGCGCGAACTGGGGAAATTCCGTGGACTTTCCGCTCCACGCGGCATGGACTTGTCGCCCACTTTCCGGAAACTTTCCCCTCCCCGGGACGGACTCGCGAAGATCATCGGCGACTTTCCGGCATATTGCGAAAACCATCGTTGCCGAATTGCGCGCCGGCCGGCTTCACTGGAGATCGACAACTCGACCCGCGACACCTGGAGCCGACCATGCCCGCCCCGCGCGACCCGAGCACCTGGCCCGCCCTGCTGCACCGGCTCGCCACCAGCTGGGCCGCCCTGCTGCGCCTGCTGGTGGGGCTCCTGCTGGCCGCCGCCGTGGTGGTCGGCGCGCTGCACGCGGCGGGCGACGTCGTGATCCACGTCGGGCCGTTCGGGGTCGAGCACCGGGTGGTGGAGCCCGCCGAGGTCAAGCCGGCCGAGGTGCAGCCGCTCGTCGTGGTGCCGGGCAGCGGCCAGCCGGGCGGTGGGCAGCCGGGCAGCGGCCAGCCGGGTGTCGACCAGCCCGGGCAGGGGCCGGGCGCGGACCGCGGTCAGCGGCGGCGTGGCACCGGGACCCGGTCGAGGTCGGCGGCGACCACCAACTCGCCGTCGAACACCTCCGCCGCCTCCGCCCGGAACAGCTCGGGATCGGTGTAGCGCTGGGAGAAGTGGGTCAGCACCAGCTTGCGCACCCCGCTCTCGGCCGCCACCCGCGCCGCCTGCCGCGCGGTCAGGTGGCCGTACTCGACCGCCAGCCGCTCGTCCGCGTGCAGGAACGTCGACTCGATCACCAGCAGGTCCGCGCCGTCCGCCAGCTCGTACACCCCGTCGCACAGCCGGGTGTCCATGACGAACGCGAACCGCTGACCCGGCCGCGGCACGCTGACCTCGTCCAGCAGCGGCGGGGTCAGCGCGCGCACCGCCGGTCCGCTGATGCCGTGCTCCGCCAGGAGTTCGGGGACCATGCGCCGGCCGTCCGGCTCCACCACGCGGTACCCGTAGGTCTCGATCACGTGGTCCAGCCTCCGCGCCTCCAGCACGCCGAACGGGCCGTCGGCGACCACGCCCGGCCCGTCCACCGGCACCTGGCGCAGGTCCAGCGCGTCGAAGAACGAACTGGCGTGCCGCAGCCGCCCGAAGTACTCCTCGCCGGACGCCGGGTAGTAGGCGTGCACGGGGTGCGGCGCGCGGTCCAGGGACAGCCGCTGCACCACGCCGGGCACGCCCAGGCAGTGGTCGCCGTGGAAGTGCGTGACGCACAGCCGGGTGACGTCCCGCGCGGGCACGCCGGCGAGCAGCATCTGCCGCTGGGCGCCTTCGCCGGGGTCGAACAGGAAACCCTCGTCGTCCCACCGCAGCAGGTAGCCGTTGTGGGCGCGGGTGCGGGTGGGTACCTGGCTCGCGGTGCCGAGCACGACCAGCTCACGGGGTGACACATGGCAGAGTCTGCGGCATGGAGAGTCTGCACGTGGTGTCCCGGTGGCCGGTCGAGACGGCGGCGGTCGCGGTGGTCGACGCCTCCGGGCGGGTGCTCGGCGCGACCGGCCCGACCGACCACCGCTTCCCCCTGGCCTCGGTGACCAAGCTGCTCACGGCGTACGCGGTGCTGGTGGCCGTGGAGGAGGGAGCGGTGGAGTGGGACCAGCCGGCCGGGCCGGAGGGGTCGACGCTGCGCCACCTGATCGCGCACACGTCCGGGCTGGCGTTCGACTCGTCCGCGGTCCAGGCCGCGCCGGGGACGAAGCGGATCTACTCCAACACCGGCTTCGAGCTGATGGCGGACACGGTGGCGGCGGCCACCGACATCCCGTTCGCGGACTACCTGACCGAGGCCGTGTTCACGCCGCTGGGCATGACATCGTCCACTTTGGACGCTTCACCCGCCGCCGGCGCCACGTCCACCGTGGACGACCTGGTCCGGTTCGCAGCCGAGGTGCAGGCCCCGAAGCTGGTGTCCGCCGGGCTGGTGGCCGAGGCCGTGTCGGTGGCCTTCCCGGGGCTGCGCGGGGTGCTGCCCGGCTACGGGATGCAGAAGGAGAACGACTGGGGCCTGGGCTTCGAGATCCGGTCGACCAAGTCGCCGCACTGGACGGGCACCACCAGCTCGCCCCGGACGTGCGGGCACTTCGGGCAGAGCGGCACGTTCCTGTGGATCGACCCGGACGCGGGCGCGGGGTGCGTGGCGCTGACCGACCGGCGGTTCGGCGAGTGGGCCGTGGAGGCGTGGACGCCGTTCACGGACGGGGTGCTGGCGGAACTGCGAGGCTGATCACGGCCTGCCCGCGCACGTCACCCCGGCGCACGTCCTCGATGGCCGTGGGGACCTGGTCGAGGGGGTAGACCCGGTCGAGCACCGGGCGGACCTTGCCGTCCTCGATCAGGTCCTTGAGGGCCAGCAGGTCGTCCCGGCTGTCCCGGTGGACCAGGACCTTGGGTTTGAACCGGCGGAACGGGGCGGTGAGCACGGCCCGCAGCCACCGGTCGACGCCCATGAACCACTTGCCGCCGCTGCCGCCGACCAGGACCAGCGTGCCGCCGGGTTCGATGACCCGGCCGCAGTCCTTCAGCGACGGGTTGCCGAAGACGTCGATGAGGCTGTCGAACGTCCGGCCGCCGCCGAACTCGTCGCGGGTGTGGTCGAGGACGTGGTCCGCCCCGAGGCCGCGCACCAGGTCCGCTTTGGCGGGCGAACAGATCCCGGTCACCTCCGCGCCCTGCGCCTTGGCGAGCTGGACCGCGTACGTGCCGACCCCGCCGGACGCGCCGGAGATCAACAGCCGCCGGCCGGTCGCCGCGCGGAGCGCCTGGATCGCGGTGAAGGCGGAGATCGGGACGGCGGCGGCCTCCGCGAGCGTCAGGTTCGCGGGTTTCGGCACGAGCTGCTGTTCCGGCACCGCCACGTACTCGGCGCAGGTCCCGGCGTGCCAGCCGAACACCTCGTCGCCCGGGTGGAGCGTGGTCACCCCGGGGCCGACGGCTTCGACGGTGCCCGCGAGTTCGAGCCCGAAGAACCGGTTGCGCGGTCTTGTCAGCCCGGTGGCGAACCGGGCCACGTAGGGCAGGCCGCGGACGAGGTGCCAGTCCGTGCCCGAGAGCGGCACCGCCGCGACCCGCACCAGCACCTCCCCCGCACGCGGTTCGGGCCGGTCGACCGCTTCGACGGTCAACACCTCCGCCGGGTCGCCATAGCGTTGGTGCACAAGGGCTTTCACGTGGCTCACTCCTCGGGGTACTGGAAGACGTCGGTCAGCGGCACGCCGAACACGCGCGCGATCTGGAAGGCCATCTCCAGCGAGGGCGAGTACTTGCCCTGCTCGATGGCGATGATGGTCTGGCGGGTCACGTCCACGGCCTTCGCCAGTTCCGCCTGCGTCATCTCGCCGTGCGCGAACCGCAGCGCCCGGATCGAATTGGTCACCTTCGTCGGCTTGCCCACTCAGAACCCCCGCCGGTAGGCGACGAGCTTGACGACGCTGCCGACCACCGCCGCGAGCACGAACACCGCGTACATCGCGTTGGCGATCCAGAAGTGCCGCGCTTCGAGCAGGGTCAACGCGAGCGGCAGGACCATCCCGACCCCGAGCACCGCGCCACCGACGTACTCGCCGATCCGGTTGATGTCCCGGTCCCGGACGTCGGTCTTCTGGTCGCCGCGCGCGAAGACCTCGACCAGGATGCGCCCGACGACGGACGCCGCGACGGCGATCCCGATGGCCCACAACAGGGTGCTCTTGTACGCGACGTCGACCAGCGGCCCGCTCCGTCTGAGCAGGATGACCGCGTACGCCACGTACGTGCCGAGGGTGACCACCAGGTACACCCACGTCCCGCGCTCTTCGTACGACACCCCGACCCCTTCGGTGTAAAGAAAACCTGACACGAGCCAGTGTCAAGCTCGGGGGACATGATGTCAAGAGTCTTTGACACCGGTCGGCCGTCCGGGACAGTCCCGGTGCAGCTCAGGCGCTTGTCGGACACCGGTTCGCACGGCTTGTCTCCGTTTCGAGCGACTTGGCGCTCGACACCCCTGATGGAGGAGAAGGCAGTGATCACCCTGCTCAAGCGAACCGCCACCCGCGCGGCCCTGGCACTGGCCGTCGCCGGTGTGCTGGGAACGGTCGCCCTGACCGCGTCCGACCGCGAGCCCGAGATCGTCCCGGTCGCCGCCGCGACGGAGGCCGACCGGGCGAGCCTGGGCGCGGAGACCGTGCGCGCGCTGGACAACCTGGCCAGGACCGGCAAGCTCTCCGCCGCCGACCGCAAGGCCCTGGCGAAGAACCGCAAGGTGGCCGCGCAGGTCGTCGACCCGGCCAAGACCAAGGTCCATGACGTCTCCACCGCCGCGGCGGGCAAGGCGGGCAAGAAGGGCTGCCACCGCGCGGACCGCTACATCTCCTACAAGACCGTGCTGGGCGCCAAGGCGTTCGAATGGCACAAGGTCCTGCACTACTGCTGGTCGGCGAACGGCAAGGTCACCATCAAGGAGCGCCGGCACTACATCAAGAACAACGACGGCTTCAACTACGACCGCGGGCTGGTGAGCAACACGCAGAGCGGCAAGAACACGCCGCACTACGCGTCGACGATGCAGGGGAAGGTGGAGAACTGCATCGTGAAGTACGGGTGCATCAGGATGAACAACCCTTACATCCGGATCGTGGTCAACGGCAACAAGGGCTTGCCGTACCAGATCTGGCAGCGCCCCTGACCTTTGCGGGGGACCGCCGCGAGACCTCGTCTCGCGGCGGTTCTCGCTTGTCGCAGAGGTCGTGGCCGCAGGCCTTTCGTGCGTCGGCGACCATGTGGACGATGCGGTCGCGAGCGCGCGTGAGAACGTCGCCAACCCGCTCGGACCCAGCAGGACCGCCGCGTCGGCCAATCCGGGATGGCTTTCGTCCGGGGCTCTCACCGAGTGCCGCCAGGCTTGGGGACCGGAACGGCACCACGGTCCCACTGTCCTCTGTGGATGATCACGGGCTTCGACCCCGACCACCTGGTCGGCGTCATCGAGCGGACTGCCGAGGCGGCCGGGAGGCGGAATGACCACCGGGGTCAGGCGGAGAGTCGGGTGGCACTCGGGTCGGCGTGGTGGTTCTCGCGGCCGTTGGGAGCGTGCTGCTCGACGCGCAGGCGCACGCGGTGCTCGTGGCGTTCCACAAGCGCACGGCGCACCTGTGTGACGGCACGCTGCCGCTGCTGGCCGGTTCGTACGTCTACGTGATAAAGCAAGAACCGCCGCGAGACATCACGGCGGTTCTTGTGGAGCGCGCTCGACAGGATTCGAACCTGTAACCTTCTGATCCGTAGTCAGATGCTCTATCCGTTGAGCTACGAGCGCATCGTTCTTCAGTTGTCACCCGACCGGGGTCGGGTGTTGCGGAGGCTCCGGGATTTGAACCCGGGATGGGCGGTAAACCCAAACCGCATTAGCAGTGCGGCGCCATAGACCAGACTAGGCGAAGCCTCCCGGAGCCCTGCGGTACGACGCATAGGTTACACATGCCTGCCGCCTACTGGCAAAACGCCCCCCTCCTGACCCCATAACCACTGGTCAGAGGGCGTGAAGGGGGCGTTCACCGGGGGTTCAGGAGGCGTGCGTGTGGCGTACGTCTCCCGAGATCATCGTGAAGCCAGGGCCAGGAACGGGGTCAGGGCGTCCGGGTTGCGCAGGGCGTCTCGGCTCACCGCCTGCTCCGGAGGGGTGCCGGCCAGTATCTTCTTGACCGGGACCTCGCACTTCTTGCCGTTCAACGTCCTCGGGATCTCGGCGACGGCGATGAAGCGGTTGGGGACGTGGCGCGGGGACAGGTTGGTGCGCAGTTCCGTCTTCAGCACCGGCTCCACCGACGACAAGTCCACGCCCGGCGCCAGAACCAGGAAGCACAGCAGCTCGCCATCGGTCTGGCCGGCACCGGACGTGTCGATCACCAGGGAGTCCACGACACCGTCGATGCCCTCCACGACCCGGTAGAACTCGCTCGTCCCCATCCGCACCCCGCCGCGGTTCAGCGTCGAGTCGCTGCGGCCGTAGATGACCGCCGAACCGCGAGGCGTGATGCGGATCCAATCGCCGTGCCGCCACACGCCGGGATAGGTGTCGAAGTACGCCTCGCGCAGCCTCGACCCGTCGTCGTCGCCCCAGAAGAACACCGGCATGGACGGCATCGGTTCGGTGATCACCAGTTCGCCGACCTGGTCGACCACCGCAACTCCCGACTCGTCGTACGCCTGCACGGCCGCGCCCAGCGCCCGGCACGACAGCTCGCCCAGCCACACCGGCAGGTCCGGGGCCGCCGCGACGAACGCGGTGCACAGGTCGGTGCCGCCGGACACCGAGGCGATCTGGATGTCGCGGCCGACCGCGTCCGCGATCCACCGGAAGCCCTCGGGGGTCAGCGGCGCGCCGGTGGAGCCGACCACCTTCAAACCCGTGAGGTCGTAGCGGGTCGCGGGCTTCAGGTCTTCCTTGAGGCACGACTGGATGTACGGGGCGGACGTCCCGAAGTACGTCACGCGGTGCTGTTCGGCCAGGTGCCACAGGACCGACAGGTCCGGGTGCGCGGGACTGCCGTCGAACAGCACGATCGTGGTGCCCACCAGCAGGCCGGACACCAGGAAGTTCCACATCATCCAGCCGGTCGTGGTGAACCAGAAGAACCGGTCGCCCGGGCCGAGGTCGCTGTGCAGCGCCAGCATCTTCAGGTGCTCCAGCACGATCCCGCCGTGCCCCTGGACGATGCCCTTGGGCAGGCCGGTCGTGCCGGACGAGTACAGGACCCACAGCGGGTGGTCGAACGGGACCGGCTCGAAGGCCAGTTCGGCGTCCGCGTGCGAGTGAAGCAGGGAGTCCCACGCGACCGTGCCGGGCAGGGTGCCGCCCAGGTAGTCGACCAGGACGGTGGCGCGCAGGGACGGGATCTCCGCCCGCAGCTTCTCCACCGTCGGCCGCACGTCGAACCCGCGCCCGTTGTACCGGTACCCGTCCACGGCGACCAGCACGGTCGGCTCGATCTGGGTGAACCGGTCGGCGATCGCCCGCGCGCCGAAGTCCGGCGAGCACGACGACCACACCGCGCCCAGCGACGCCGCCGCCAGGAACGCGATCAGGGCCTCCGGCGAGTTCGGCACCAGCGCGACCACCCGGTCGCCCTTCGACACCCCGAGTTCCACGAACCCGGCCCGCACGGCTGCCACCCGGCGGCGCAGCTCGCGGTAGGTCAGCTGGGACGCCAGCCCGTCCTCCCGGTGGAAGATCACCGCCAGGTCGTCGGTGTCGTGCCGCAACGCGTGCTCGGCGTAGTTCAGGGACGCGCCCGGGAACCACTCCGCGCCGGGCATCGTCCGGGCGCCCAGCACGGCCGTGGGCGCGCTGTGGAACGCCACCTCGAAGAACTCGGCGAGAGCGCCCCAGAACGCCTCCAGGTCGGTCACGGACCACTCGTACAACGCCGCGTAGTCCTCGAACGAGAGGCCCTTCTCGTCGGCGAGCCAGGTGCGGAACGCGGCCATGCGGCTGTCCGCGACCCGGTCTGGGTCGGGACGCCACAGCAGCTCTGCCTCGCCGGCGGCGGTGCCGGCACGCATGTCGGTCATACCTGAAGTTCCTAGCTCATCGGAGCGCCCGGAACCACAGTCGCCAACCACACAACGGGCTAGTTCCGGCCGGCGCCCGCCACCAGTTGCTCGACCGCCGAGGCCAGCCTCTGGCCGTCCACGGGCGCGACGACGAGCCACGTCCCGTCCCGCCGGACCAGGTACCGGCCGTCGGCGGTGTCCAGCCACGACACGGTGTCACCGGTCGGGTGCAGGTAGCCGTTGCGGTTGCGGGCGATCACGCCGACCTGACCGCCGCCGCGGCGGGTGGTGACGGCGCGCATGAGCGTGTTCGCCTCGGGTTCGCGCAGGCCGGCGCGGCGCAGCACGTCCAGGAAGCCCTCGGTGCCGTCCTGCTCGCCGGCGCGGCCCGCCTCCAGGTAGTCGTCCCAGCGGACGTTGACCGAGCGGCCCGCGCCGGGCGGTGCGGGCGGCAGGGTGCCGACGGTGGTGGCGGCCAGCGCGGTGGGCCGGAACCCGGTCACCTGGACCTGTTCGCCGACCCGGCCCGCGAACGCGCCGTGCCACGCGGCGGTGGCCAGGCCGCGGGCCTGCTCGCCGCCGCGGGTGAACACGACCTCCAGGCCGATCTCGAACTCCGCCAGGCCGCGCAGGACCCCGTACAACTCCTCGTCGGGCCGCTGCACGGTGCCCAGGCCGCGCGCGAACAGGTCGCGGGACGTGGTCTCGACGAGCCGCGCCCGCTCCTGCTGGGTGTGTCCGTAGTGCCGGGTGCCGAGGGGGACCGGATGAGCCTCGCGGTGGACCGCCTGCCACAGCAGGAAGAACTCCAGCGCGCTCAACCGGAAGACTCTGTCGGTCACAGGCCGATCACCGGGGGTGCGGCCTTGCGGTCGACGCCGAACACGTTGTCCTCTTCCTCCAGGTACCCGGGCCGGTTGCGCTCGCTGTTGCCGGCCGAGTTGCCGGCCACGGGCGGCGGGGCGGCCATGGGCGCCGCGCCGATCATGCCGGACTGCGGGGTGACCGCCTTCGACGACGAGAACTGGCTGGTCACGCTGCCCGGGTGGGCGCCACCGGTCCGGTCGCCGACGAAGCCGGGGGTCGCCGCGGGGCTGCCCAGCGGGCCACCGCCACCACCGCCGCCGGACGCGCCGCCCATCACGGGCATGGGCATCCGACCGGGCGCGTAGCCGCCGCGACCGCCGCCACCGCGGCCCTGCTGCGGGGTGGTGTGCTCGCGACCGGGCTGCTGCTGCTGGGGCTGACCGGCGACGACGTGGCCACCACCGGACGTGTCCACCGGCGGCGCGCTGGGACCCGTCGGCGGCACCACGGGCGGCGGGGGCGGCGGCGCGACCGGGTTGGGCGGCGGCGCGAACGACGGCACGGTCCGGTCCACCAGGTACGAGTTCTGCTGGAACATCGCCATGACCTCGGCGGCCTGGCGGTGCGAGGCGTCCGCGGTCAGCACGGAGTCCACGGCGGGCGCGCCGACCCGGTCGATGCCGGTGAACGGGCTGGTCGGCGTGGTCGGCGTGACCACCGGCTCGGCCGGGTCGCGCAGGCTGTCGACCGGCAGGCGGTCCTCGTACACCGAGTCCACCAGCGGGCGGCGGGCCGAGACCAGCGGCGAGCGGATCGGCGCCGGGGCGACCGGGGTCGCGGTGCCGGTGTCCGGCGTGACGGCCGGGTCGGGCAGCGGCGGCGGGGGGACCGGCGCGGGCATCATCTCGCGGGCGGTCTGCACGTGCTGGATCTCGTCGCCGATGCACTTGGCCACGTTCTCCGCGTGGTCGCTGGTGTTCAGCGCCCACTTCTCCACCGACTCCAGCGCCTCCCGCGCGCGGTCGGCCGACTCGCCGGACCACGCCTGCTGGGACTGGGCGATGGCGCGCGCGAGCAGTTCGTGCACGTCGGCGAGCTGCTTGCCGACGGCGGTCCAGTCGGCCTGCGCGGAACCGGCGGCCTTCAGGTCGACGCCCTCGTGGATCATCTTGTAGAGGGCTTCGTGCGAGTAGGTCATCCAGTCGACCTTCTGGCCGAGGTCGCTGGGCTTGTCGTGGCCGTGGTGGTTGCCGTTGTTGGCCTTGCCCTGGCCGTTGTTGTTCCCGCTCACGAGCCCTTGACCTCCCCCGCCGCCTTGCCGAACGCGTCCGCGGCCTCGTCGTCCGCGTCCTCCAGGTTGCGTGCGGCGTCGCGGATGGTCTTCTCGACCTCGAACAGCACGTTCAGGAAGTCGCCGATGACGGACACGGCGGACGCGTCGTCGCCCACGGCCACCTCGCGCAGCCGGCGGCTGATCGCCTCGCCGACCCAGTTGTTGCCGAACTTCAGTTCCACGTCGAGGTTGTCGACGGCGGTGCGGTGGACGTTGTCGACCACGTCGCGGGCCTGGGTGATCAGCTTGATCAGGTCCTGCACGGCCTGCTTGTCCAGGTCGAGCTTGACCTCGCCCTCGTCGACCGCGTCGAGGGCCGTGGTGGCCTTCTGGAGGTCGGCCTGGGCGGCGGTGGAGAAGGTCGGGCCGTCAGCGGCGAGCGTCTCCGGCTTGATCACCTGGGTGGCGGACTGGTCGGCCACGGCCGGAGCGGTCGCGGCCGGAGCGGTCGCGCTCGGCTGGGCTCCAGTCGCGAACGTCGGGCCGTCAGCGGGCGCGGCCGGTGCCGGCGGCGTGACCGGTTGCGCGCCGGTGCTGAAGGTCGGCGCGTCAGCGGGCGCCGGCGCGGCGGGCGGCGGCGTGATCGGTTGTGCGCCGGTCGCGAAGGTCGGTGCGTCGGTCGGCGGGACCGGTGGCACGGTCGTGGCGAAGGTGGGCGCGTCGGACAGCGCGGGCGCGCTCAGCGTCACGGTCGCCCCGTCGGCGGGCGCCGCGAAGGGACCCACCGCGGTCTGCGGCAGGTCCGCCGGCGTGATCACCTGCGTCGTCGACGTGTCCGGCACCGGGTACGGCGCGCTCACCGGTGGTGCGGGATGTGTCAGTGGAACGGTGTTCCCGTCGCTCATCAGTTACCCCCTGCACTGCGCACTTCGCCGTAGCCGCGCCGCGCGTTACCCAGCCACCGCGTCCGTGTCTGCGTTCCGGACGCACTCCTTAGATGTACCGGGAAGCACGTCCGGTTCCAAGCCGCTGTAAAGACTCTTATAAGAACCCGTCATCGCAGGTGGGAGTCGAACCAGTTGAGCGCGCGCTGCCAGGCTTCGGCGCTGGCCGCCGGGGTGGTGTCGAACCGGTGGCTGGTGTGCCGGAACCGGACCACGTCGGTCGCGACCGGAGCCGCCGCGGCGGCGTCCCGGAGCTTCTCCACGTCCGTGAAGGGGATCTCCTCGTCGTCGTCCCCGTAGAGCCCCAGCCACGGGCACGCCAGTTCCTCGGCGACCTCCACCAGGGACGGCAGTCCCTCGGCCAGCGGTTCCAGGATGCCGCCGCCGCCGACGGTCACCGCGGCACCGATGCTTCGGCTTCCCGCAACCACCATCGCGACCGATCCGCCCAGGTCGAAGCCCATGACGCCGAGCCGGTCCGGGCTCACCCCGCGCTGCCCGAGCCACACGAACGCCACGTCCGTGTCGGCCAGCACCGACTCGCCGGACAGCGCGCCTGCCCGCTCGTCCGCGTCCGCCGGCTCGTCCTCGGCCCCGTGGTAGAGGTGCGGGGCGACCGCGAGCCACCCCTCGGCCGCCAGGCTGCTCACCAGTCCCCGGACGGTGTCGGTCACGCCGCGCGCCTCGTGCAGCACGACGATGCCGCCGCGGACGACGTTCTCCGGCTCGGCGACGGTCAGCCGCAGCGTGCGGCCGTCGGTGAGCGAGAGCGTCTCGGTGCGGGTAGGTGTCATGCGGCAACCCTTCCACGTGGGGGTGAACGGCAGTCAACGTGAGCAACCAGACGGCGGCTATGCCCCATCCGGGTCTTGAGCGGCTAACGTCCTGGTCAGAACCGGAAGGAGTCCTCGGATGACCGTGCGAACCCGCGCAGACCTCTCCGCGCTACCCAGTTACGTGCCCGGCAAAACCATCCCCGGCGCGATCAAGCTGGCCAGCAACGAGGTGTCGGCCGGACCGCTGCCCAGCGTGGTGCGGGCGATCGCGGACGCGGCCACCGCCGTGAACCGCTACCCCGACACCGCCGCCACCGACCTCGTGGCGCGCCTGGGTCAGAAACTCGGTGTGGCTCCGGAGCACGTGGCCGTCGGCTGCGGCTCCGTGACGCTGTGCCAGCAGGTGGTGCAGGCCACCTGCACGGAGGCCGACGAGGTGGTGTTCCCGTGGCGGTCCTTCGAGGCCTACCCGATCATCACCCAGGTCGTGGGCGCGCAGCAGGTGCGGGTGCCGCTGACCGCGGGCCACGGCCTGGACATGGACGCCATGGCCGCCGCGATCACGCCGAAGACCCGGCTGGTGTTCGTGTGCAACCCCAACAACCCCACGGGCACGGCGCTGCGCACCGAGGAGATCGAGCGGTTCATCGAGCGGGCGCCCGCCGACGCGCTGGTCGTGATCGACGAGGCCTACCGGGAGTTCGTGGACGACGACGCGATCCCGGACGGCGTGGAGCTGGCGAAGCGGCAGTGGGCGGCGGGCCGGGACAACGTGGCGGTGCTGCGGACGTTCTCCAAGGCGTACGGCCTGGCCGGGCTGCGCGTGGGCTACGCGGTGGCCTCGCCGCAGGTGGCCGAGGCGCTGCGCAAGGTCTACGTGCCGTTCAGCGTGAACGCGCTGGCACAGGTGGCCGCGATCGCGTCGCTGGACGCCGAGGACGAGCTGATGGCGCGGTGCCGGGCGATCGTCGGCGAGCGGGCGCGGGTGCGGTCGGAGCTGATCGCCGCCGGGTTCGAGGTGCCGGTGAGCCAGGCGAACTTCGTGTGGCTGCCGCTGGGCGAGCGCACCGCCGCGTTCAACGAGCACTGCTTGGCGCACAAGGTGATCGTGCGCGCGTTCGTCGGTGACGGGGCGCGGGTGACGATCGGCGAGCCGGAGGAGAACGACGCTTTCCTGGCCGCCGCGAAGTCGTTCTAGTCCTTGACGAGGAGCTGGACGATGGCCGCCACTCCCACCAGCACGATGACCGCCCGCAAGGCGGTCGGTGGGAGTCGGCGGCCGACCTTCGCGCCGATCTGGCCGCCGATGACCGACCCGACCGCGAGCAGCGCGACGGCGAGCCACGCCACGTCGGCGATGAAGATGAACAGGATGCCCGCGACCAGGTTCACGAAGGCCGTGAGCACGTTCTTGAGGGCGTTCATCCGCTGGAGGTGCTCGTCCATGAGCACGCCCATCAGCCCCATCACCAGCACGCCCTGCGCGGCGCCGAAGTAGCCGCCGTAGATGCCCGCGAGGAACACGCCGACCCACAGCGACAGCCCGCCGTGCTCGTGCCGTTCCCGTTCGGCGAGCTTGCGGTTGAGCCAGGGCTGGAGCACGACGAGGACGAGCGCGATCGCGATGAGCACGGGCACGATCGCCGAGAACGCGTCCTCCGGCAGGGTCACCAGCAGGACCGCGCCGACGATCGCGCCGAGGACCGACGCGGGCAGCAGCCTTTTCACGCGGCCGGCTTGCCCGGTGAGTTCCCTGCGGTAGCCGAACGCGCCGCTCAACGACCCGGGCACCAGGCCGAGGCTGTTGGACACGTTCGCGGTGACCGGCGGGTACCCGACGGCCAGCAGCACCGGGAAGGTCACCAGCGTGCCGGACCCGACCACGGTGTTGATGCCACCCGCGAAGACCCCGGCGAGGACGACGAGGATCGCCTCCAACGTCGTCACGTCCACCCCCACTCGGCCAGTTGGTTAGCGACGCTAACACTCCGGGCGGACGAACGCGGTGTGGCCCGCACGACAAAGGGGCGCGGCCCACCCGGACCGCGCCCCCGCCACCGAACTCACGCCGTCCGGCGCCTGCCGCTCACGACGGCGGCGAACCCAAGTGCGGTCGAGACCCTTGCCCGCTGCGGGTTGCCGACGTCCCCCGATGCCGCCGCCGAGCAGGTGCTCACGTTCTTCCCGGCGGGAGCTACTTGACCGGCAAGATCAGGAAAGGGTTTCCCGATCACAGTTCGCGCAGGGTGAAGGTGTCGGACGTGGTGCCGGTGAGGAGTGCGCCGACGTTTCCGTCCACTGCGTAGCTGCCGTGCGGCGAATGGGCGATCGTGGTTGGTTCGTCGTCGCCCCACGGGGCGGTGCGGTGGGTGGTGTGGGCGGTGTGCCAGTTGTCGGTGGAGTGGAGGACGGTGACGGCGTTGGTGCCGGGTGCGCCGAGGCTGTTGGTGACGACCGCGAGGCTGCCGTCGGGGCGTAGGGCCAATCCGTCGGCGCCGGTGAGGTTGGTGTCGGTGGTGATTTCGGTGAACGCCGCCGGGTTGTCGACGGGGATCTTGAAGAGCGTGCCGGTGTCGTAGCGGCCCGCGATCAGGTAGCCGGACGGGTGCCAGGCGATGCCGTTGAGGCCGATGGTGGTGCTGCCGAAACGCGGGTCGCGGTGCAGGACGGTGGCGCGGCCGTACGGGTCGACGCGGTAGATCGCGTCGGAGGCCGGGTCGGTGACGTAGGCGTTGCCGCGCCGGTCTACTGCGACGTCGTTGGCGCCGTGCCGGCCTTCGCCGATCGCCAGGTCCACGAAGTGCAGGAGGCGGCCGGTGACCAGGTCGTAGACCGCCAGGCCGGAGGACTTGTAAGTGGTGTCGGCCGTGGACCGGGCGCCCAGGCCGATGTCGGCGAAGGTGACGTAGAGCTTCGTGCCGACGGCGTGGATGCCGAACGTCGAGACCATGCGCGGGTCGCGGACCAGGGTCTTCGTGGTGCCGTCGCGGCGGACGACCTCGACGGTGCCGTGGCGGATCGAGCCGACCAGGAACGTCCGGCGGACCGGGTCCCACGTGATCCCTTCCGGGTGGAGTTCGGCCGAGTGCCCGGTGATGACGTGGGTCTTCGGGGTGGCCTGTGCCGGCGCGGCGACCAGTAGCAGAGCCGCGACCAGGGCAATCAGGAGACGCATGATGCTCCGTCCTCGTAGGTGAGTACGTGGACGAAGTTAGATCAGAACTCTGATAGTCGTCAACGGGTTACTACGATGGCGACCATGGGCATGCCGTTCGAGGAGCGCCTGGGCGGCGACATCAAGCACGCGGAACACGCGCTGATGCAGGCCAAGCAGCAGGCCGTGCGGCCGGCGGGGCTGACCGTGGCGCAGTACGCGACCTTGCTGGTGCTCAGCGAGAACCCCGGCGTGTCAGCGGCCGAACTGGCCCGCAAGTGCCGGGTGACGCCGCAGACGATGACGACGATCCTGCGGAACCTGGAAGCGGGCGGCTTGATCGCCCGGGTTCCGCACGAGGTCCACCGGAATGTTTTGGAGACGCGGCTGACCGAGGCGGGTCGGAGCACGTTCGAGACGGCCGACGTGCGGGCGTCGGCGGTGGAGCGGCGGTTGGCCGACGAGTTCTCGGAGGAGGAGCGGGTCACGCTGCGGGCGTTGCTGGCCCGGGCGGTGACCGCCCTCGGCGGGGAGTAGGCGGCCGGTCAGCCCGGTTTGTCGGTGTCGGCCCGGTTTGTCGGTGTCAGCCCGGTTTGTCGGTGTCAGCCCGGTTTGTCGGTGTCAGCCCAGGTTGTCGGTGTCAGCCCAGGTTGTCGGTGTCAGCCCAGGTTGTCGGTGTCGAAGGTGCCGCAGCGGGCGGGGTCGCCGGTCTCGTAGCCGAGGGTGTACCACTTCTGGCGCTGGGCCGACGTGCCGTGCGTGAACTGGGTGGTGTCGATCCGGCCGCCGCCGAGTTCGCGCTGGATGAAGTCGTCGCCGATGCGGGCCGCCGCGTCCAGCGCCGCCTCGATGTCCTCCTGCGTCACGCCGGTGATGAGCGGCTTGCCGGAGGCCGTGGGGATCGTGGTGGCGTGGTTGGCCCACGCGCCGGCGTAGCAGTCGGCCTGCAACTCCAGGCGTACCGCGTCCGACTTCGGGCCGCTGCGGGTGCGGACCCGGTCGGACGTGCCGAGCAGGTTCTGCACGTGGTGGCCGTACTCGTGGGCCAGGACGTAGGCCTCCACGAACGGGCCGCCGGTCGCGCCGAACTTCTGCTGCAACTCCTGGAAGAAGTTCAGGTCGATGTACACCTGGGCGTCGGCCGGGCAGTAGAACGGGCCGACCGCCGAGGACGCGTTGCCGCAGCGGGTCTGGACGCCGCCGGAGAAGAAGTTCGTCTGGGCGGGCTGGTAGGTGTTGCCCGAGCGGGCGAACTGGTCGGTCCAGAAGCTCTGGATCGAGTTGATGAAGGCCACCGCGCGGCAGTCGGCCTCGCGGTTCGCGTCCGCGCCGGTCCGGCATTTCTGCTTGATGGACTCCGAGCCGACCTGCTGGTCACGGCCCACGTCGGAGAAGCCCGAGCCGGCTGGGAGTTCGACGCCGCCGCCGAGCTGGGACAGCACGAAGTAGATGATCAGGCCGACGATCCCGAGCCCACCGCCGCCCAGGGCGACGCGTCCGCCCACGCCCCGCTGGTCGGTGACCTGTGACGTGTCCAGCTCGGCATCTTCGTTGAACTGCACGCTGTCCTCCAACCGCGCACCCTTACGGCGCCGATCACGATAGCCGCACTCGGGTACCGCGATCACCGTCGCGGACACCGTGTCGGTGAACGGTTGGCGGACGCGTGGACACGCCCGGGTGCGGAGCCCGACGTCGCCGGCACCGCACCCGGGTTTCTTCCTTATGTGGAGTGACGTTCTCCGCGGTCGTGACGAGGTGGCGTGGACCTCGGCCGGTGCCGACGTGCGAGACGACACCAGGATTCGCACCGGGGTCAACAGCGTCGTACGCGCCCATCACGCCCGGAGCGCCGCGCGCTCGAAACCTCGTGGGAACCGCTCACGATCGCGACCGGGACGCTCTGCACCATCATCCCACCCGCGGGGTTGCGGCCGAACGCGGATCGCCACAGCGAGGACTTCTCTGCACCGCACCACCTACCCCTTCCGGGCGTGCCCGCGGAGGTTCTTGCTGTTGGAACACCTCGCGGCAGGTCCACCCCCAAGGATGCGCTTGATCGGCGCGTTATTCAACCGTTCACCGTGGCCCTGAACTGGTGAAACGATCCTCATCCGTCTCAGTGGGACGGTTGTCGCGCACGGTGAGCGGACCGTTGCGGGCCCGCTCACCGCGCGTGTCGTCACGCCACGTTCGTGATGCGACCGGTCGCCGGGGCGGTGATGCCGTCGTGCGCCTTCAGGTAGGCGATGAACCCGTCGAGGTCGATGCCGCCGCCGGTGATCTCCGTGCCGCCGGTGAAGGCGGAGAAGCCGTCGCCGCCGCCCTGGAGGAACGAGTTGATCGTGACCCGGTAGTTCGCGGCCGGGTCGAGCGGGGCGCCGTTGAGGACGACGTTGGACACCTTCGAGCCGATCGGCGCGGACGCCGACCAGGTGTAGGTCAGGCCCGCCGACGGCTGGAGCACGATCTGCCGGGTCGCGCCGTTGACGACCTGCCACTGCTGCTCCAGCGCCGCCTTGATCTGCGCGCCGGTCAGCGTGACCGTCTGGAGGATGTTGCCGAACGGCTGCACGGTGAACGCCTCGCCGTAGGTCACCACGCCCGCGCCCTCACCGGCGGGCGAGGAGGCGTAGGTGAGGTCCGCGCGGACACCGCCCGGGTTCATCAGCGCGAGGACCGCGCCGTTGCCCTTGGTCGCCTCCAGCTGCGAGTCGGCGATCAGCAGGCCCAGCGGCTGCTCGCCGGACGGGGTCGCGGCGCGCACGATGTCCCCGCCGATCCTGGCGACCGGCTGGTTCGCGATCGGGCCCGACTTCTCCTTGGCCAGGTCGATGATCGCCTGGACCTCCGGGTCCGCCGGCACGTCGCGGGTGACGATGTGGTTGCGCGCCCTGGTCTCGGAGCGGATGACGTCCCGGCTGCGCTTGTCGATCTTCAGGTCCACCACGGACAGCTCGCGGCCGAACGCCAGGCCCTCGATGAACGGGCGCGGGTTGCCGTCCGGGTCGTTGACCGTGCAGTTGTAGTGCTGGTGGCTGTGGCCGGAGAAGACCGCGTCGATCTTCGGGGACACGCTCTCCGCGATGATCTGGCCCGGGCCCTTGGTGGCGTTGAGGCGGCAGTCGTCCGGGCCGCCGCCCTGCGTGTTGTCGCCCTGGTGGATGAGCAGCACGATCGACTTCACGCCGAGCCAGTTGAGCAGGTCGGCGTACCGGTTGGCGGCGGCGATCTCGTCGCCGAACTTCAGCTCCTTGATGCCGTTCGGGTCGACCAGGATCGGGACGTCCTTGAGCGGCATGCCGATGAAGCCGATGGGCATGCCGTCGCGGAACTCCACCCAGAACGGGGGCAGCGCGGGCCGGCCGTTCTTGGCGAGCGTGACGTTGGCGCCCATGATCGGGAAGTCGGCGCCCTCGTACGACTCGCGGAAGTCGCAGCCGTCGACCGGGTGGCAGCCGCCGCGCTGCATGCGCAGCAACTCCTGGTAGCCCTCGTCGAACTCGTGGTTGCCCGCGGCGGTGGCGTGCATGCCGACCGTGTTGAGGATCTCGATGGTCGGCTCGTCGTGGAACAGCGCGGACACGATCGGCGACGCGCCGATCAGGTCGCCCTGGCCGACGATGACCGAGTTGCGCACCTGCGCTTGGAGGTTCTTGATGTGCGTGGCGTTGTACGCGGCGCCGCCCGCGGTGACCTGGGAGCCGTCGGACAGCGTGACCCGACCGGACGAGCCGGACGGCGGCTCGATGTTGCCGTGCAGGTCGTTGATGCCGATCAGGCGGACGTCCACCGTGCGCGAGGCCTTGTCTTCGGCCTGGGCGGGGGCCTGCGCGAGGGTGACGGCCAGCCCGGACACGGCGGCGAGCGCGAGCGCGGCCGTGGTCCGTCTGAACGAGGTCATAAGGGGGTTCCTCCCTGACGGCGCCCTCGGTAGGAAGGGCGCACCAAGGTCAGGGAGTTTGCCTTTCCAACCTGACGTGCACCAGACACTTGCGTGGATCGTCCGTTAACGGAACTTGCGCGGGCATAGCCTGGTGGGGTGACTGAGCAGGAGCCGCGCTGGCTCGACGACGGTGAGATGCGCGCCTGGCGGAACTACGTGGTGGGCGCCTCCATGCTGGCCGACCGACTGCACCGCGAACTCCAGGACCGGCACGGGGTGTCGCTGGCCGACTACGAGGTGCTGGTCCGCCTGTCCGAGCAGCGCGGCCACCGGATGCGGATGTCGCAGCTGGCGGACGAGGTGGCGTCCTCGAAGAGCCGCGTCTCGCACCAGGTGGCCCGGATGGAGCGCGAGGGGCTGCTGGTGCGCCGGGAGTGCCCGGAGGACGGGCGGGGCGTCTTCGCGGAGCTGACGGAGAAGGGCATGAAGACCCTGGAGGGCGCGGCGCCGACGCACGTCGAGGGTGTCCGGGAACACATGATCGACTTGCTGTCGCGGGAGGAGCAGGAGGTGCTGGCGAAGGTCTTCGACCGGGTCATCACGCACCTGCGCACCCTGGACGGGTAACCTCTCAGCCCGCGACACCTTCGGGGAAGCGTGGCAGAGCGGCCGAATGCACCCGCCTTGAAAGCGGGAGACGGGCAACCGTCCGGGGGTTCAAATCCCTCCGCTTCCGCAGGTAGGAGGGGGTGCGGTACGTCCATTGAGGACTTCCGCACCCCCTCCATGTAGCAACGGGTGTAGCAACGGGCTCAGCCGAGTTCTTCGGTGAGCTTCTTCAGCGCCTCCCGCTTGTCCTCCAGCGAGACGCTTGCGTAGATCGTCATGGTCACGTCGATGGCCGAGTGGCCGACGATGTCCCGGACGATGTGCGGCGGGACGCCCAGGCGGAGGAGCAGGGTTACACACGAGTGCCGCAGGTCGTGAAAGCGCACGCCGTCCAGGCCCGCACGCTTGCGCAGCGGGTACCAGGAGGCGCGGAGGTAGGTCGGGTCGATCGGCCCGCCCTGCGGTGTCGTGAAGACCAGCCCGGAGTCCTCCCAGGCATCGGCCGCTTCCGCCTCATCGTCCTGGCGGTCCCAGTGCTCGATCAGCGCTTCGGCGACCAGTCGGGGCAGCGGCGTAGCCCGTTCCGACCGGTCCGTCTTCGGCGGGACGAACACGAGCTGCTTACCCACGCGCTGGAGTGTCTGCCGGACCTCCAGACTCGGGAAGTGCAGGTCAGCGCAGTCCTCGCAAAATTCGTCAGCGTGTTCCCGGCAGCGTTCATCCCACCCGTCCCAGTCGATGTCAGTCCACCGCAGGCCCAGCAGCTCGCCACGCCGCATCCCGAGGTAGAGCGCCAGGACGTACAGCGCCTCCAGCCGATCCCCTTCCGCCTCCTTGAGCAGCTTGCGCGCCTGGTCCGCGTCGAGACCCCGGTGGACGTCGTACCGAGGTGACTTGACCTGCACGAGCTTGGCGACGTTGCGCGGGATGATCTCCTCCCGCATCGCGTGCTGGAGGGCATTCCGGAGCACGGCGTGCACCTGTTGGATGGTCCGGTCGGACAGCACCAGGCGGCAGCACTTCCCCACCGCACAGCACCGCCGAGCCTCCTTCGGCCGTTTGGCGTCGATCTTGTCCGCACAGCACCGGCAGTCGTGGCGGAGCCGGGTAAGGAACGTCCGCACGTCCTGCGCAGAGAGCCGCTTAAGGGGTTTTGCGCCGAGACCTGGGATCAGGTGCCGGCGGACGACGGCCGCATAACCCTCGACCGTCCGAGGGCGCTTGGTCGCCACGACGTTGTCCATCCAGTACCGGAGGTAGTTCTCCACCTTCCAGCTCTCCGCCGACACCGGAATGCCCGCGTCCGAATCGGCGATCTTCTTCCGGAGCTTCCGCCACGCCTCCTCTTCCTGAGTTGCCGAAACAGTAACCCGCTTCCGGTGACCGGTGGTGGTGAGCACATAGGCAGCACCGACCCACAGCCCGTCTTTGCGCTGGTAGACGGACCCCTCACCGTTCGAACGCTTTCCCCTGGGCATTACGCGGCCTCCCCGATCAGCCGGGAGAGGTACTCCCGGACCGAGCTGACCGGAATGCGGCGACTACCGCCGATCTTCACCGAGGTCAGCTCACCGGCCCTGATCAGGTCGAACACCTTGGTCCGCCCGATCCTCAGCGCACGGGCGACCTCTTCCACGCGGTAAAGCTCGTCGTTCATCTCATCCCCCGTTGATCAAGCAGCATCCGGAATTGCCGAAACATCCGGCGGTGCACTGCCAGCCGCGAGCAAGGCGCGGTCGTACTCCGCTTTCCACGTGACCCGTTGGGCGATGGCGTGCATGAGCAGGTGCGCCCGTGGTGGCACGTTCGGGTCGCCGGGCCGGACCAGGTGCCAGGACAGGTGCGAGGTGTCCCGTTCCGGCTTCTCGATGCCGACAGCCTTGAGCGCTTCCAGGACGAACCGCTTCCGGTCCGCGCGGTGGTCCGCGAGCGTCTTGCCGGACCACTTGCGCGAGACCAGCACCCGCCGGCCGGGCAGGCCGAGGGTGGTCCGGCGGTGCGCCCGCCCCTTGCAGTGCCCCGGCACCATGCGCGAGCCCGCGTTGCGCGGCTGGACCCCGTAGAGCAGCCACACCGCGCACCGGTCCGAGCAGGGCGTGACGGCCAGCTCGTCCGCCAGGCGGTCCGCGTGCCGCCGTTGCCTGTCCGTCTTCTGCTCGACCACCTCACCGATCGACTTGGTGAGGTACTTGGTCAGGTACCCGATGTGGCGTCCGGCTTCTTCGGTGCCGCCGAGGATGCCCTTGGAGTGCACCTGGCGTCCGAACCGCACCACGTGCGCCGGCTCGTCCACCGCCTCAACCGCGTCTTCCCATGTGGTCAGCGGCTGGCGGGTGTCCGGGTCCACGAACGTCTTGGCGTTGCCGTCCCAGACCGGCAGGCGCTCCCCGCCGTAGACCCGTTCGTCGTGGCTGGGCCACCACACCTGGTGGTAGGTAGCCGCAGTAACGAGCCGGATCACGTCGTGCGGGACTGAACCGCGGAATGCCGCATGAAGGTGCGGAGCGGCCCGACGCTGGGGTTCGACGGTGGCGAAGTACTGCACGTCCCACCCGGCGACCCGCCGGAGGTTCTGCCACCACCGGTCAACGAGCGAGGCGAAGTGCACCGCGTCCCGAGCCGCCCGCCGGTAGTCGTAAGCGTCCGGATCCACCGGCGTCCCGTCATCACGCACCCGCCCGTAGGTGTCGAGCGTGAGCGTGACGAACATGGACGGCCGGAACCGCCCCGCGTACTCCCGCCCCACGGTGCGCTTCTCGACCCGCCGCCGAGGCAGCTCAGGCGCGTCCTGCCGCCGCTTCGTGGACCGCTTGACCGGCCGCTTGGCAGGCAGGTCCGGTGAGGGCAGCCGACCCCGCACACCGAGTTGCCGAAGTTCCGCGTCCACCGAGTGGATCTCGTCCCGCAGCTCGTCCGCGTCGCCCGCCTGGCCGTCCTCGACCGCGTCCCGGTACGCCTTGACCAGGTCCGCCCGGAAGGTCAGCAGCTCCTTCTGATCCTGGCTGGGCGGGTCCGGCGTGAAGTCGGGCTCCTCCGCCAGGTGCCAGCCCTCCCGGCACTGCGCCATCCGCAACGCCTTCGCCTTCTTGGCACACGGCCCGCACACGCTCTCGATGGTCGAGCCGCAGGGCACCGCGACGTACCGGACTTCAAAGCTCTCCCGGTCCTCGACTTCCATCGTGAACGGCCGCACGCACACCCCGTGCTGCTCAGCCGCAGCCTTGACCACGTCAAGCGCCATCGGCTGACGCATCCGCTCCGCGCGAGTCCCGCCGCTCATGCCGCAGCACCACCCTCGCTACCGCCAGGCTGGCCGGGAAACTCGTGCACGATCGCCGGGGCGAGGAACAAGCCCAGCTCGACCAGGTCCGCGTCCGTGACGTGGAAGGCCCGAGCCCGGTCCGGTTCGCGCTGCCCGTCCGTCTTCACCCAGGCCACGCCAGGCGTGTTCTCGCTGATCTCGTGCGCCGCCGCCCCGCGCTGCCGGACACCGTCCCCCAACACCATGTCCACCTGTTGCGGTTCATCCAGCCGCAGCGCCACCCGCGTGGTGAACAGGTGCCGGAAGCTCACGACCTCCTTGCGCGGGTCCTGCACCAGCCCCACCACCGCGTAGCCAGGAGCCCGCCCCTGAGAGGTGATCGTCTGGATAGCGCGCGCCGCCCGCTCGCGGAGCTGCTTATCCGGCTGGTAGGCGATCAGGTCCGCCAGCTCGTCCACCACCAGCACCGTGAACGGCTCACCCGTCGAGCGCGCCCACAGCCGGCGTATGCCCCGATACCGGTTGGCCCGCTCCTTGACCTCAGCGGCGATCTCTTCCAGCAGCGCGACGGCGTCCGGGCCGTTGTCGTACACGACGCGGTCGAAGGCGTCCGGGCACTGGCCCAGCTCCATCCCGCCCTTGGGGTCGATCCCCACCAGCCGCACCAGGCCCGCCCGGACCGCCGGGGCGAGCTGCCACACCAGCGACCACAACACCGAGCCCTTACCCGCACCCGGCACACCGACCACGAGCACCTGAGAGCCCAGCAGCCGCAGCCGCCACGGCTTGCCGTTCTCCGTCCGGCCGACTGTCACCCGCCGCAGATCCACCTCCGCCGAGTCCACCAGGGCCGGGACCGGCAGAGGCCGCAGCAGCGGATCACGGTGCACGAAGTCCAGCTCCAACAACCGGGGACGTAGCACCCGCACCCGGCACGACCGAGCTCCGAAGGAGTGCGCCAAGCCGTCCCGCCGCAGCTCCCAGGCTTCCGGCGACTGGGCCGGGATCATCCGCACCCGGACGCGGTCCCGCCAGCCTTCCGACCGCACCCGCCGCAACCTGGGGCGGTGCTCACGACCCCGAGCGTCCTTGGACAGCTCAGCCAGCCGCACGACCGTCCGCCAGCGAGGCACGTACACGGTCACCCGCCGCCACTCCGTCACGACCCGGTACCAGCAGTGCCGAAGGAACGACTCCCGCGCCAGCCCGTACCAGACCGTCAAGGCGCAGACCAGCGACAACACCGCCAGGACCAGCGGCGAGAGCCCGAACCGCCACCAGCACCAGGCCGCCAACGCCGGCACCAATGTGGCCACCGGGTACCGGACGACCAGGAGCACCAAGCGCACGACGAGAACGAGCAGCAGCCACACCAAGGCCAGTAGGCCCGCCAGCCACTTCACCTTGCCCGGCAACAACATCCACCACGGCACCCGAGGCCGAGCACCCTCGAACGGAGCCGGATCAACCCACTTCCCGCCGTTCATCGCGCACCACCCGTACGCACGATGAAGATCAGCGGCAACCACCCCAGGCACCGGCAGCACGTGAACTGATTCGGGGCGAAGACACCGAACCGCTTGCACCCGCCACACCGCCGCCCGTTGGGCAACTTCCACGCAGTCGAGGGACGCCGACTTGACGCACGGCCCCCCGTAGCCCTTACCCTTGACATGACCGGAACCCCTTGTGTGACAACAAAAGCGCGCGAGAAACCCGGTCGGCATGTCGTCGGCTGAACAGTTCCAGGCCCGCCAAGACTTAGGGCTGTTCACCGACGACCACCAACAGGTCAGTGATCGTCTTCAGTTGTGTCGGCAAGGGGCGGGCACTACACCCAGAGCACCCGCCCGACCGCCGTCAATCAGCGTCCGATGTGGACGACTCGCCCTTGATCGCCTCTCCGTTCGCCCGCTCACGGGACGCCCAGTACAGGGCTTCGTGGTGGTGCCCCCGATCCACTTCCGCGATCCGCGCGTACGCCTTGGCGCTGTGCCGGTAGAACGTCCGCCAGCTCGCAGGACCAGCGTCAGGCGCGGGCATCACCTTGCCCAGCGCCTCATGCACCTGCGCCAACGTTTCGCACTCCATCGCAAGCTTCCACAGGTCACGCTTCTTCGGCTGCGCCACCACCGGCCCCCTTGTTCGGGTCGATCAGGTTGACGCGGGCTTGCTCGACACGCGCCCGCCGTTCGAACTCCTCAGCGGCGATGGAACAGGCATGACGAGCCCACAGGGCCACGGCGAGATCAGCGGCCAAGATCCGCCACGCCTGCGCCACCGCCGAGTAACCAACCGCCAGCCGAAGCGCCGCCGCCGGCTCGTCCGAGGCAGCAGCGGCGAACAACGCTTCGGTCTGCTCCGCGTACGCGGTGTTCCACCGGGCGACCGCCTCACGAGACGGCCGCGACACGTCAGGCCGCCTTCTGCTCGCCCTGGGCCGGCTTCTCGCCGGACCGCTTCGGAGCCCCGCCCACCTGCGGCGAAGCAATGCCCGTGGCCCGGATCGTGAACCCCTGGTACTTGAACTTGTCGCCCATGACGCGCGGCTCGACCGTCAGCCCTTCGAACGAGACCGGCCGCACCTCGACACCGGGCATGACCTGCACGGACTGCGGCGGCACCGGCTGAACGTCCGCCAGGATCGTCACCGTCACCGACGCGTCCCGCTCCTTCTCGGCGGACGGGTCCGTGACGACCACCTTCCACTGCCGCTTACCCGTGCGCTCGTCCACCCGCTGCTTCGCCTGCTTGCCGCGCCCACGGTCCTCCGCGCTCAGGTACTCCATGTCCGGCGCGACCTCACCAACCATCAGCGCGCCCTGCGGGAAGACCTGGTCGAACGACGCCGAGAACCGCGTGCCGTACGGAACCGCCATGACTAGCTACCTCCGTCGTCAGCTAGCCCGCCTATCCGAGCTAGACAACTACAAGGTAAGCCAGCCTGGCTAGACAAGTCAAGCGGTACAGCCAGCTAGCTCCCTAGGCTGGCTAGACAGGCTGCATGTTCGCGCGCGAACATACTGCGAACAGATGCGTACAGAGCTGTACGCAGCTAGGCAGTTACTACCGACGTGAGGACACGGCATGGCACTCGACCCCAACGACCCGCGACCGCCATACGTGCAGGTGGCGAACGCGCTGAGGGCCGCCATCCTGACCAAGGTCTTCAAGGCCGGCGACAAGCTGCCCTCCCGCGCCGAGCTGGCGAAGAAGTACGACGTAGCCCCGATGACCGTGCAGAACGCCCTACGCGAACTGCGCGACGAAGGGTTGATCGTCTCCAGACAGGGCAGCGGCGTCTTCGTCCGAGAGCGCACAGAGCGCCCGGTCGGCCTGCGCCCCCACATCGAACGAGCCTTCGAGCAGGACCACGTCACGATCGACTTCGCCGGCTTCTCCGGCGAGACCCTGCACGGCGTCATCCAGGAACCCCTGGACAAGATCCGCATCGGCCGACTCACCCCGGAGTCCGTCCACGTCCGCATCCTCGTGCCCGACCCCACTGTCCCGTGGTCCGTCCCTTGCACCGTCGAGGACCAGGCCGACAGCCCCGCCTTCCGCGAACGCGCCGCCGAGATCATGCGCCGCCACACCCTGGCAATCGTCGACAACGTCACCGAGCTAGGCGCACTGGGCCTGGTCAAGGAAGCCACCGCAGAGGTCCGCGTGCACCCCGCCGCACCGCTGTTCAAGCTCTACCTGATCAACAACGACGAAGCCTTCTTCGGCTTCTACCCCGTCCGCGAACACGTCCTCTCTCTCGGAGGACAGACCCAGGCGATCTACGACCTCATGGGCAAGGACGCGATCCTCTTCCACCACAGCGCCAACGACGATGACACCAGCACCGGCAGTCAGTACGTCGAGCAGGCCCGAACCTGGTTCGACAGCCTGTGGAACACCATCGCAACGGAGTACAAGCGGTGACCACCGACCATGTGCCTCTGGACGACCCCGAGGTTCTGCACCACATCCTGGCGACCACAGACGCGCTATTGCTTGACTTTGACGGCCCGGTCTGCGCGATCTTCGCCAACCTTCCCGCCCAGCATGTCGCCGACCAACTGCGCGAAGTACTCGCTGGGGGTGGCCACCGAGAGCTGCCCGCCGAGGTCGAGAAGACCGAAGACCCGTTCGAAATCCTCACCTACGCCGCCACCCTCAGCAGCAAGGACGCTCGCTACATCGAGTCCGCCCTACAAGCCCATGAGGTGGAAGCAGCCGCCACCGCGCCACCCACCCCAGGCGCACACGACTTGATCAAAGCCTGGCACGCGACCGGCCGCAGGCTAGCGATAGTCAGCAACAACTCACGCGCAGCCGTGAACACCTACCTCCACCGCCACGACCTCATGCCGCTCGTACTTACGGTATCGGCTCGCACGCAATCCGACTTCGAACTGTTGAAGCCGAACCCGTACCTCGTCCGGCAGGCCGCAACGATACTTAAGTCTCCACCCTGGAAGTGCACGCTTATCGGCGACTCGGTCACCGACATCGAAGCCGCCCAAGCTGCCCAGACACACACAATCGGTTATGCCAACAAGACAAGCAAGGTATCGTCGCTTACAACGGCAGGCTCTGATGTAGTCGTGACGAACATGGCGAATGTCCTTCGCGCCATATAGAGGCGTGTTAGCCGCTCAAAAAAGAGTTCCCTGCTCAACCTCGGAGACAGTTAGCCTCTTCTGCGAAACAACACTCTTTGGGGCTTTCGGCGCACACGCCCTTCGGGCGATGATCGAATGCACTTCCCGATCACCACTTCGCCCAAGCAATTTCCTCGAAATACGCCAGGAGCCAGCGTCCTCTTTGGCCGCAAGCCCCGCAGCTTCCAGTAACTCCAATGCGTTTTTGACATCGAGCGCACGTCCGACACCGTGCTGCCTACGCAGCACATCAGCGGTCTCTGCCGGCTTTATCACGATGTCTGTTGACCCAACTCCATACATACTGGGCCAAGTCTTCGCCCACAGGTGCGTTGCCATATAAAGCGGATCGACCTGATCGTTTATCAAGGCTCTTTCCGCTTTGATTTTCACGAAGTGGGCGGCCTTAATGTTCAAGCCTTGATCAAGGTAGTCACCTATGTTCGGCGTCCGCTCGCCCCGGACCACGTCACCGTTATCCGGATGCAGGATGCGCTGGAAGGTGTAGACCTCCCTATCTCGTGCGTACTGAACGATGGTCGGCGCACGGGACGGCTTATATGGATGCGCCGCATTTGTATACCGGTCTACAATAATCCGCTGCACTGCGGCGTATCCGACACGAACGTTCACAAGCTGAAGTACGTCGACCTGTTCAACCTTCGCCAACTCGCCTCGGGCCACAGGAACAGAGGTGAGCGCGTCGTAATTGCCAAGCTGTCTACATAATTTATCGACGCTATTTTCGTGGACGGCAATTTTTGCAATTTCTCCAACAATCGCACTACCATCAGAAAAGAGAACGGTGAAGTCTGGCGTCAATTCAACCTTGCGTCCTATGGCGATCTTCGGGAACCGTTCAAAATGGCGCACGGTAGCGGCAAGATCTTTCACTTGGGTGAACATCCACTCGAAGGCCGATATCACATCGACGTGCTCATCATATGTGGAGTAGGTCTCGAGAAGTCTTCGCTCTCGGGAAGATGGTGCCATCTCGTCAGCCATGTTCTACCTGCTCGCCACAAGATCGCTGAGGTTGACCACGGGCTCGTCCGCTGCCTCACGAATGTCTGTCGCGAGGAACCTCTCCCCCAAGCGCTGACTCAATCTCGTAAGGGACCCCAAGCTAGCGCGATATCCGGGATAGATCTCGATAGTTTCAGGGTCTGTGACAAACACATCGAAATTCGATCCATCGGAGTAATCAGTCACTACGACATGGAGGTACGGATTGCGATGAAGGACAGCAATGCTGGTCTGACTAAATTCCTCCAACGTGGAGAGGACTTCACCGGTGTCGATTTCTGCGCCGAGGAACGGACCCGGAAGCTTGATCGAGATCGGGGCACCCATTGGCGCGCCAATCCTTCGCTGCCGGTTGCCCATTAGGTTACGACGAGACGCCACTGCGGCAGCGAGGCGTGTCAAGACCTCTGCTTCGAATACTTCGAAGCGCCCCGAGTAGAAGGTTGCACCAGCCAACCTGCGGAGGTGAACGTTAAGAATGTCACCTACCCTGATAGTCATGGTTCTAACGGAAGTATGGTTGGCCTCCGCCTCGCCGATGGCGTCTATCGGCGTTGGCCGCAAGCTATCCGAACGACTCTTCCAGCCACGAGTTGTAGATGATTGGTCTAGCAGACTGCGCGCAGTTAGCCGACTCACCTCAGCCTCACCCAGGTTGGCAAGCGCAGCTCCGATGTCGGCGAAATCTGCGTGATTCAGGAAGCAGGGAACAAGGTTTGGCGTGGCCCGCCCAATCCACCGCTCAACTTTCTTCCATCGCGGATCAGTAACAGGGACAGTAGCTGCCAAGTGAAAGACGCCACGGTGCTCAGTACTCCAAGCCGACAATACAAAGCTGCCATGCTCGTCGGGGATAACCGCATAGTGGACGCCACGACGGGTCGCGTGGTCAAACTTCCACAGGGCTTTCGGCTGGATCCATTCCAGCGGATTCCGCCCTTCCGCTATCACTGTCTCCAGGTTGACCTGTTCGCCGGATTCAAGTCGGATTATGTCTACTGCTTCTTTAAGTGACAGCTTTCGTCGGTCTTTCGAAAGCACGAGCACCAGGTCATGATCAAACCGACTTAGATCATCTGGCAGATCTTGCATGACCCCTCCCTCCCTGGGCTACCGCGCAAGCTCGTGTGTCGACCACCGACCAGCCCGATCACCACGCTAGTCAACGCATCGTCTTCTGCCACGTACATGTTTCTCGGTCTTGCCGAACTTCGCTCTATGGGATCAAGGCGCGCCGCCTGCGGCGGCGCGGCCGGGTGCAACGCACGTTGCACCGACTCCCCGCATCGCGGCACGCCGGGCTCCCGCTTCGCTCTGCCCGTCGGCCGCGCGCGGAGTCGGTGCACGTGGCCGAGCCGGCGGCGCGCCGCCACGCTGTCAGGCCGTGTGACCGCGCGATCGTGCCGGCCTCTTCAACACTTCCAGCGTCCACGCCCGGCACGATCGCGCGGTCACACGGCCTGACAGCGCTGGGCACGGCGATCGACGCCCGCCGACGCTTCGCGCCAGCGGCCAGCGGCTCCGACACTCGCCTCAGGGGGCGGCCTGTTTGCCATTTGTTCCACTTGATCTCAGTGCCCAGCCGCTGGAGCTGGCCGGACTGAGGTAGAGGAAGGCAGATGTCTGAAGCAGAGGACTTGGCAGCGTTGGTCGAGGCGGCCGTGGCGAGAGATTCAGCGCAGCGGGCTTACGCCGAGGTGGCGAACGCGGCACCGCTCCAACATGGGAAGAGCAGGGTCCATCATCCTGAAGCAGGCCGGAAGCTCGCCGATCGCATCGCTACGCGAACAGCCTACGCACAGGCGAGAGACCGCATGTTGATCAATCGCGGTGGGTACATGCCGTGCCAGTGCTGCACTGCACGCCCAGACGGGGTGTAGCTACTCGTGTAGCAACGAGCCCGGACGGACATGAACTACGGCGAACGACCGTGGGCACGTAAGCTGCGGAAACGGTCGGCTACGGACGACCCGGGACGATGGAAGCCGGCCTTGAAAGCGGGAGACGGGCAACCGTCCGGGGGTTCAAATCCCTCCGCTTCCGCTGGTTCCACCAGCACGGACAGGGGCGGCGCGCCACCACGGCGCGCCGCCCCTGTCCGCGTCTGGCGGTGGACGTGACACCCGCGGGCGTCGGAGGAGGGGTTGGGGCGGTTCGCCGCGGAGTTGTCGGGGGGCTCGTGGACGAGTTGATGGGCCGATACCTCGACTTCCTCGACGGGTACCTGCGCGACCACCCCGATCAGCGTGAAGGGCAGGCGCACTACAACGCGTTCCGCATCCTTTGGCCGCACCTCCAAGCCGATGTGGCCGGCACCGAGCGGGACTGCTTCAGCGTTGACGCGCGGTTGCCCGCGTTTCTCGAGTGGCTGGAGAAGGCGCTTGCGCGGGAGGCCATTCGGCGGCGGTGGGTGCGGGATGGGGAGATGACCGGCGTCTTCTGGGCCGCTGTGGATGCCGTCAACTGGCGGGGGCATGACGTGCCGGGGGCGTTGCGGGCGTTGGCTGGAGGAGAGGAAGGGGCCTACGACCGGGTGGTGGGCGCCGTGGCGGATCAGCGGTCTCGGGTCGTGTACGCGGTGTTGGCGCCGGCCCTGCCTTACCTGATGGCGGTGACCACCCAGGTCGAACAGGCGCGGAACGTCGGAATCAGGGTGTTGCTCGACGTTCTGTCGTGGGTTGATTGGGACGGGGAGCCGGTGGATGGTGCGCCGCATCCCGATGCCGTGCTCAGAGGGCTTGAAGGGTACTGGGGGTACATCGACTCCATGTGGTCCCCGGAGGCCCGGGAGTTGACGTGGATGATGTGGGACGGGCCGAACGCTCCCTTGAGGGTTCGGCCCGTCCGGTAACAGCTAGTCGGTCACTCGGTCGCGTCGTGCGTGTGGTGTTCCTCGTGGTGTTCGTCGAGGGACGGGGTGCGGGCCGCTTCGGCTCGGACGGTGGCGCGGGTGGCGCGGGACGGCACGCCGTTCACGTCTTCCGTGCTGATCGCGTACACCGCGGTCACCCAGGCCAACGCGTCGGAGTTGCGGTCCAGGGCGACTCGGTCGACGTTGCCGAGGGTGTCGCCGACCTGGTGGTAGTTCGGGTCGTACGCGACGCCCGCCTTGCCGCCCCACTTCGCCACCTGGGCCTCGGTCTTCAGGACCTCGGCACCGGTGAACAGGCCGCCCGCGGGGATGCCCTGGCGGATGAACTCGCCGTAGTCCGAACGGCCCGTGAAGTCCGTGCCCTCGACCTGGATCTGCTTCTCCACGGTCAGGTAGTCCACGAACGCCTTCTCGATCTGCGCCGAGCCGTACGGGCCGGGGCCGGCACCGACGCCGTCGGAGTTGTCGCCGTCGTAGACGAAGTAGCCCGCGTTCGGGGAACCGATCATGTCGAAGTTCAGGTACAGCGCGATGTCCAGCTGCTGCTCGAACGTCAGCGACTTCACGTACGCGGTCGAGCCGAGCAGGCCCAGCTCCTCGGCACCCCACCAGCCGAAGCGCACCGCGTTCTTCACCTTCGGGGAACCGCCCAGCTTCAGCGCGGTCTCCAGCAGGCCCGCCGAGCCGGTGCCGTTGTCGTTGATGCCCGGACCCGCCGCGACGCTGTCCAGGTGGGCGCCGGCGAACACGACGTTGTCGGTGCGACCCGTCTTGGTCTGCGCGATCACGTTGCGGGAGACGCGGTCCTCGGAGTGGTAGCGCAGGTCCACCGTCACCGGCTGCCCGGCGAACGCGACCAGCGCGGTGCCGTCGGCCTTCGACACGCCGCCGGTCGGGACGACGCCCGGCGAGCCCAGGGTCACGCCGGACAGCCTGCCGTCGACGTTGTTGGAGATGATCACCGCGACCGCACCCGCGGCGGCGGCGTTGCGGTGCTTGATGTCGAACGTGCAGCCGCCGCGGCGGATCAGCGCGATGCCGCCGGTGAAGTCCTGGCCCGCGAAGTCCGTCGCCTCGCAGCCCGTCGAGCCGTCCTCGGGGACGACCCGCAGCGGACCGGTGAGCCCGCCGACCGGGGTCTGCGGGGAGAACGTCAGCGGGATGTTCTCGTAGGTGTTGGCGCCCGCCTTGGCGATCGCCGCGTCCGTCACCTGCACCTGGTAGGTGAACTCCGGCGTGGTGACGTCGAAGCCCGCGCCGCGCAGCTTGCCCGCGACGTACTCGACGCTGGCGTCGTAGCCGGTGGTGCCCGCCGCGCGGTTGCCGCCGTTGCGGTCGGCGATGCGCTGGAAGGCGATCAGGTGGCGGTTGACCCCTTCCAGCGTCACGTTCTTGGTGAGCTTCTGGGCGAGGGCGGGACCGTCCAGGGCCGACGTCGAGGGTGCCGCGTCGACGGCCGGGGCGGCCACGAAGACGAGGGACGCGGACGCCGCGGCGATAGCCGCGCGGCGCATCCGGGTTCTACCTGGCATGAGCGAGTTTCCCCTTCACTCGGATTGGGCGAACCCTCGCCCGGTGACGTGCCGAAATCAATCCCTCACTCGGCGGGTTCTCAGCCCGTGAGCAACCACAGGGCGTCTGTGACCCCGGTCACCGCCAGGTCCCAGTCGGGGCGGCGGAAGTCCGCGCGGTCCAGGAGGAGCCGGGTCTGCTCGGCGCGGGCACCTCGGCGGACCTGCACGAGGGTCCCGTCGGGGCGGTAGCCGAGCTTGCGGCTGACGCCCAGTGACGCCGGGTTGTCCACGAAAGCGCTGGACCTGGCCGTGCGGGCGTTCAGGTGGTCGAACGCGAACATGAGTACGGCGGCCCGCATCTCCGTCCCGAGCCCTTGTCCCTGGTGGCGGCGGCCCAGGTACGAGCCGGTGGACACCTCGCCGGTGATCGCGAAGTCGTGCCCGACCAGGGTCTGCTCGCCGATCACCCGACCGTCGAGCCGCGCCAGGAAGTTGACCGCCCAGCGGCCCGGGCACTGCTCGGACCGCACCATCCAGTGGTACTGCACGACGTTGAACCCGAGGCGGTCGCGCGGTGCGTCGGTCCACTCCACGCCGAACGGCATCTCGTCGGGCGGGTGGATGCCGTCGAGGACCACGTCGACCAGTTCGAGCAGGCCTTCGTCGTCGTCGGGGCGCAGTTCGAGGCGGGGTGTGCGCAACGCCAGGTGGCGGTAGGGCCAGGGCTCCATGCGGGTCGATGGTGGCGGGCGCGGCGGCCCGGGTGCCACCCGATTACCTTGCAGGCATGCGCGCGATCACCATTCGTGAACCAGGCGGGCCGGACGTGCTGGAGTGGGCCGAGGTCCCGGACCCCGTCGCCGGACCGGGCGAGGTGCTGCTGGACGTCGCCGCCACCGCGGTCAACCGGGCGGACCTGCTGCAGCGCCAGGGGCACTACCCGCCGCCGCGCGGGGCGTCGGAGGTCCTGGGCCTGGAGTGCTCGGGCACGGTCGTCGCGCTCGGCGAGGGCGTGACCGGCTGGAACGTCGGCGACCAGGTGTGCGCGCTGCTCTCCGGCGGCGGCTACGGGGCCAAGGTCGCCGTGCCGGCCGCGCAACTGCTGCCGCTGCCCGACGGCGTGGACCTGGTGACGGCCGCCTCGCTGCCCGAGGTCGCGTGCACGGTGTGGTCGAACGTCGTGATGGTCGCGCGGCTGGCCGAGGGCGAGACGTTCCTGGTGCACGGCGGTGCGGGCGGCATCGGCACCCATGCCATCCAGGTCGCCAAGGCCCTGGGCGCGAAGGTCGCGGTGACCGCCGGCTCCGACGAGCGCCTGCAACGCTGCCGCGAGCTGGGCGCGGACATCACCGTGAACTACAAGACCCAGGACTTCGTCGCCGAGGTCGAGGCGGACGTCATCCTGGACAACATGGGCGCCGCCTACCTGGGCCGCAACGTCGACGCCCTCAACCCCGACGGCCGGATCGTCGTCATCGGCATGCAGGGCGGGGTGAAGGGCGAGCTGAACCTGGGCAAGCTGCTGTCCAAGCGCGCGTCCATCACCGGCACCGGCCTCCGCTTCCGCCCGGTGGACGGCCCGCACGGCAAGGGCCGCATCGTCGCCGAGGTCCGCGACCGGCTGTGGCCGCTGATCGCGTCCGGCGAGGTCAAGCCGGTGGTGGACCGGGTGCTGCCGGTCCGGGACGCCGCCGAGGCGCACCGGGCGCTGGAGTCCGGCAGCGTGTTCGGGAAGGTGGTCCTGAAGTTCTGACACGCCAGTTCCGACACGCCGGTTCCGGGGTGTCACTCCAGGGCCACGCCGGTGGCCAGGAAGGTGCGCGGGGTGGTCCGGAAGCGGAGGGCGAACTCCTCCGCCCAGCGCACGAGCACGGTCTGCTCGCCGGGGCGCTCAGCGTCGTCCACCAGCACCGCCGCGCCCGGCGCCAGCACGCCCCGGAACACCGGTAGCGCCGGGTAGCGGGCGTCACCCAGCAGTGGGCCGTCCACGAGGAGCAGGTCCACCAGGCCGTAGCGCTCCACGAAGGCCGACACCTCGTCGTGGACCAGTTGCGGGTGGTACCACTGGGCGCTGCCCAACGCGGCCGGGTGCGGGGTCAGGGGCGCCTGGACGACCCGTGCCACATGACCCAGACCCTCGCGGCGCAGCTGGCTCGCCACGAAGGCCGCCGTGCGCTCGTCGTGCTCGATGGACAGCAGGTGCCCGAAACCCCGCCGGGCCAGCATGCGGGCCAGGAGCACGGACGACGCGCCGCAGCCGCACTCCACGAGCACCGTGCGCGACCCCAGGAGGACCTCGTCCAGCACCGCGGCCAGCGCGGCCGGGCGCAGCTCGTGCGGGGTGGTGGGCAGGTACTCGCTCATCAATGGGCTGAGGCGGTGCAGTGCGGCGAGGTCGGCGAGTTCCCGGGACAGAGCGTCGTCCACCACACCTCCGGCTACCCCAGCTCGGCGACCGCCCGCACGAGTTCGTCCACCTCGACCGCGTTCGTGTAGTGCGCGAGGCCCACGCGGATCGCGCCGCCGACCTCGCCCACCCCCAGGACCGAGAACACGCCGTGCTGCCCGGAGTCCGCGAACGCGCAGACACCGCGTTCGGCCAGGTGCTCGACGCCCTCGGTCGACTTCACGCCGGCCACCGTGAACGCCAGCGCCGGGACCCGCCGCATGGCGTCGCCGATCACCATGACGTGACGGAGCGATCGCAGTTCGTTGATGAGATTAGCCAGAAGACCCGCCTGGTACGCCTTCACCGAGGACAGCGATGTGAGCAAGCGCTCACGGCGGGGGCCCACGGCGGCGTCGTCCAGACCGGCCAGGTACTCGACCGACGCCACCAGACCGGCCAGCAGCGGGTAGGCGTGCGGGCCCAGCTCCAACCGTTCGGGACCCCGCGCGCCGGGCTCGACCGCGACCGACGGCAGCAGGTCCAGCCGCGACGGGTCCCGGAACACCAGCGCGCCCACCGGCGGGCCGCCCCAGGCGTTGGCGGACACCGCGACCACGTCGGCGTCCATCGAGGTGATGTCCAGCGGCACGAACGGGGCGGCGGCGGAGGCGTCCACCACGACCAGTGCGTCGGTGCGGCGGGCGGCCTGGGCGATCTTGGCCAGGTCAGGGCGGGAGCCGACGGACCCGGAGGCGGCGGTCACCGCGACCAGCTTGCACTTGTCGGTGACCAGCTCGTCGTACTGCCAGGCGGGCAGCTCGCACGTCTCGATGTCCACCTCGGCCCACCGCACCACGCTGCCGGTGCGCTGCGCGGCCCGCTGCCAGGGCGCGATGTTGGACGGGTGGTCCAGGCGGGAGACGACGACCTCGTCGCCGAGGAACCAGCCCTCGGACAGCGCGTCGGCCAGCCGCTGGAGCAGCACCGCGGAACTCGGCCCCAGCACCACGCCGGCGGGGTCCGCCCCGACCAGGTCGGCGACCGCCCGCCGGGCCGCGTCCACGATGGCCTCGGCGCGTTGGGAGGCGGGGAAGATGCCGCCCGGCCCGGAGACCGGTGCGCGCAGCGCGGTGGAGACGGCCGTGGCCACCTGCTCGGGGACCTGCATCCCCGCGGGCGCGTCCAAGTGAACCCAGCCGTCGCCGAGCGCGGGGAACAGCCCACGGACTCGTGCGACGTCGAACGCCATGCCCGCGACTGTATTGGATTGCCGGCCGCTCGATACCCGCCGGGTGAGAGCGGGCACCGGGGTTCCACAACCCGGTTCACCGCCGGCCACCCGATCGGTCCAGTATTGAACCCATGACAGAGGCAGCGGACAGCGAGCGGCACGTGGTGGTGGTCGGGCCGGACGGGACCCCGGTGGGGGCCGCGCGGGTGCCCGCGGCGGGTGAGGACGGGGGCCAGGACGTCACCGACCTCGTCGAACAGCCGGCCAAGGTGATGCGGATCGGCACGATGATCAAGCAGCTCCTGGAGGAGGTGCGCGCCGCTCCCCTCGACGAGGCCAGCCGGCAGCGGCTCAAGGAGATCCACAAGCGGTCCATCGACGAACTGGAGGACGGGCTCGCCCCCGAGCTGCGCGAGGAGCTGGAGCGGCTGTCGCTGCCGTTCACCGAGGACGGCACCCCGTCCGACGCGGAGCTGCGGATCGCCCAGGCCCAGCTCGTGGGCTGGTTGGAGGGCCTGTTCCACGGCATCCAGACGGCCCTGTTCGCCCAGCAGATGGCCGCCCGCGTGCAGTTGGAGCAGATGCGCGGCCGGGCGCTGCCCGCGGGCCCCTCGGCCGAGTCGTCCGAAGGTGGCCACGTGCGCGGCGGCCAGTACCTGTAGTCACCGGCCGGCCACTCGAACGAGCGATGCGCTCGCGAGCGGTGGTGACCGCACCGTGACAGCCCGGCGGCAGGTCGGCCTACCTGCCGCCGGTAGTCTCAGTACTCGTGCAACACACGAGTACGGTCGACCGACCTGTCGTTCCCCCCGCGCCCGACTCCCGCACGTTCGCGCGGGCGTTCGGTGACGTGCGCGACGCGTGGCGGCAGCGCGAGCTGTGGGGCCACCTCGGCTGGCAGGACATCAAGCAGCGCTACCGGCGGTCCGTGATCGGACCCCTGTGGATCACGATCTCCATGGGCACCACGGCCCTGGCGCTGGGTCTGCTGTACTCGACGCTGCTCGGCCAGGAGCTGGCCACCTTCCTCCCGTACGTGACGGTCGGCTTCATCGTCTGGAACTTCATCCTGGGCGTGGTCACCGAGGGCACCGAGGTCTTCATCGCCAACGAGGGCCTGATCAAGCACCTGCCCGCGCCGATGACCGTCCACGTGCTGCGCATGGTGTGGCGCCAGGTGCTGTTCTTCGTGCACAACCTGGCCGTCTACGTGGTGGTGCTGGCGGTGTTCTTCCCGGCGCTGACCGAGCAGTACAAGATGGAGGGCGACGTCGTCACCCACCCCGGCATCTCGTGGACGATCGTCCTCGCGATCCCGGCCTTCGCGCTGCTGGTGGTCAACGCGGTGTGGGTGGCGATCCTGTTCGGCATCATCAGCACCCGCTTCCGCGACATCCCGCCGGTGATCCACAGCTTCATCAACCTGATTTTCTTCATGACGCCGATCGTGTGGCACGTGGGTGTGCTCAACAAGTTCACCGAGGGCGACGGCAACTGGAAGATCCTGATCGCCGAGTTCAACCCCCTGTACCACTTCCTGGAGATCGTGCGCGCCCCGCTGCTCGGCCAGGTGCAGGACTGGCACCACTGGGTGGTCGTGGGCGCGTTCACCGTCGTCGGCTGGGCACTGGCGCTGGTCGCGCTGCGCAACTACCGTGCCCGCGTCTCCTACTGGGTCTGAGTGAGGCCGTCAACCATGGTCAGCATCGACGTCTGGAACGCCTCGGTGGACTTCCCGATCTTCGACGCCAAGTCGAGGTCGCTGAAGAAGCTCGCCCTGGGCAAGGTCGGCGGCAAGATCGGCTCCGAGGGCCGCATCCCGATCATCGAGGCGCTGCACGACATCAACATCTCGCTGCGGCACGGCGACCGGGTCGGCCTGGTCGGGCACAACGGCGCGGGCAAGTCGACCCTGCTGCGCCTGCTCGCGGGCATCTACGAGCCGACCCGGGGCAGCTCCCGCATCCAGGGCAAGATCGCGCCCGTGTTCGACCTGGGCGTCGGCATGGACCCGGAGATCTCCGGCTACGAGAACATCATGATCCGGGGCCTGTTCCTCGGCATGACCCGCAAGGAGATGGAGAAGCGGGTCGACGACATCGCCGAGTTCACCGAGCTGGGCGACTACCTGTCGATGCCGCTGCGGACGTACTCGACCGGCATGCGGGTCCGGCTCGCGCTCGGCGTCGTGACGTCGATCGACCCGGAGATCCTGCTGCTGGACGAGGGCATCGGCGCGGTCGACGCGGCGTTCCTGGAGAAGGCCCGGGACCGGCTGAACGACCTGGTGAAGCGATCCGGCATCCTGGTGTTCGCTTCGCACTCCGACGACTTCCTCGTCGAGCTGTGCAATACCGCGATCTGGATGGACGAGGGCCGCGTCAAGATGCAGGGTTCGCTGCGCGAGGTCGTCCGGACCTACAAGGGCCGCGACCCCTACGAGCACCTCAGCCCGGAGACGCTGGAACGGATCGGCCAGTCGCCGGTGCTGAGCGGGAACGGTGGCGAGTAGACCAGTGAGCAGCGCATTGCCGAAGGGTTCCGTGGTCGGGGTCGTGGTGACCCGGCACCGCCGCGAGCTGCTCGCGCAGTCGCTGAAGGTCCTGGCGTCCCAGACCAGACCGCTGGACCACCTGGTGGTCGTGGACAACGGCCCCGACCAGCCCGTCGAGGACCTGGTCGAGCAGTGCCCCATCTCCACGACCTACCTGGCGTCGCACCGCAACCTGGGCGGCGCCGGCGGCTTCGCGCTGGGCATGCTGCACGCCCTGTCCCTGGGCGCCGACTGGCTGTGGCTCGCCGACGACGACGGCCGCCCGGCCGACGACCGCGTCCTGGAGGTCCTGCTGGAGGAGGCCGACCGCCGCGGGCTGGCGGCGGTGTCCCCGGTCGTCTCCAACATCGAGCACCCGGACAAGCTCGCGTTCCCGCTGCGCCGCGGCCTGACGTGGAAGCGCCGCACCGCGGACCTGGGCGTCGACTTCCTGCCCGGCATCGCGTCGCTGTTCAACGGCGCGCTCTTCCGGGCGTCGACGGTCGACGTCATCGGCGTCCCGGATTACCGCTTGTTCTTCCGCGGCGACGAGGTGGAGATCCACCGCCGACTGGTCCGCACGGGTCTGCCGTTCGGCACCAGCCTGAAGGTCGCCTACCTGCACCCGGACGGCTCCGACGAGTTCAAGCCGATGCTCGGCGGCCGGTTCCACGCGCAGGACCCGGAGAACCCGATCAAGCGCTACTACACCTACCGCAACCGGGGCTACCTGCTCTCCCAGCCGGGTATGCGCAAACTGGGGATGCTGGAGTTCTTCCGCTTCGGCCTGTACTTCGTCGGTGTGCGCAGGGACCCGAAGGCGTTCTTCGAATGGGTGAAGCTGGTCCGCCAGGGCCGGCAGGAGAAGTTCTTCCGGAAGTAACCGTCCGCTGTCGACGGAATCGCATTCGGGCACAAAAACGCGCGGCGACCTGGAGGGCGCCGCGCGTTTTTGTCGAGCTTCTACCTAGTTCTCGAAAACCTTGCGCCACGCCTCGACAGAGGTCAGCTCGGGCAGCGCGTCCCGGTAGACCTGCTTCATCCGGGGCCATTCCTGGCTCAACCGGCGGTAGTTCCGCACGGCCCGCGCCATGAGCTTCTTGAACTCCTTCGGGTCGCGCTTGCGGAACGCCACCCCGCTGCCGTCCGCGTTCGACACGGTGGCGCTGTCGAGGTTGCCCAGCAGGAACCACCGCGCGTCCGCCGACGGCACGTTGATCTGCGGCCGGTCCGCCGTGGCCGGCTCCGGCGAGCGCAGGTTGTGGACCAGCGCCTTCGCCGCCTCCCGAGCCTTCACGGCCGGGTTGGTCGGCGGCGTCAGCATGGCCTCGGCGCGGACCATGTCGAACGTCGGCGGCGGGAACTTCCGGGCCGACGGCAGGACCTGGGCGTCCGCATAGCCCTTCCGCAGGGCCTGGATCTCCGGCAACGCCGTGCGCAGGGAGTCGAACAGGCGCGACGGCCCGGCCAGGAAGTCCTCGATGGCCTTCTGCTGCACGGCCACCGTCGAGTATTCCATCGACAGCAGGTGCCGCAGGGTGAGCTTGATGCCCTGCTTCGCCAGCGTCGACCGCACGTCGTACGGGCTGTGCAGCGCGGCCATGACCAGGCGGTTGCGGGTGTGGAAGTACGCCTGCCAGTCGGTGGCGTCGTTCTTGTCGGTCCACGGCATGTGCCAGACCGCCGAACCCGGCAGCGACACCGTCGGGTAGCCGTTCTCCAGGGCGCGCAGCGAGTACTCGGCGTCGTCCCACTTGATGAACAGCGGCAGCGGGTACCCCGTGCGCTGCACGACCTCGCGCGGGAACAGGCACATCCACCAGCCGTTGTAGGTGGAGTTGATGCGCAGGTGCAGTTCCTCGGTCGCGCGCAGCGACTGGCTGCCGAAGTCGTGGTCGGTCACCGCGCCCGGCGCGGCGCGCCAGAAGCACGTGCCCAGGTCCACGACCTCGCCCATGCTGTGCAGCCGGGCGCGGGCCTGGAGGTTGAGCATGTGGCTGCCGACGATGACCGGCTGCGCCGCCGCGCGGGCGAACGCGTTGGAGCGCAGCACCGCGTCCGGCTCCAGCCGGATGTCGTCGTCCATGAGCATGATCTGGTCGACGTCGGTGTGCTCGATCGCCTCGTAGAGGCCGCGGGTGAACCCGCCGGAGCCGCCCAGGTTGTCCTGCTCGATCACTTCGAGCTTGTCGCCGAGCAGCCGGACCGCCTCGGCGTAGCCCTCGGTGTCGCGCACCTTCACCGCGCCCTGGTCGGCGACGAACACCTTCTGCACCACGTCCAGCACGGCCGGGTCCTCGCCCAGCGCGCGCAGCGCGATGATGGCGTCCACCGGGCGCATGGTGGTCATGCCGATGGCGACCTTCTGCGCGGGCAGCTCGACGTCCGTGGTCCAGGCCGCCTCGCCGATCTCCAGCGTGTGGTCGTCGGTGAACACGTCGAACCAGATCCAGCCGCCGTCCTCGAACGGCTTAAGCCCGATCCGGAACTCGACGTCCACCCAGCCCTTCGCCGACCGCACGGCCCGCCCGTCGAGGTGGATCGGGTCGCCGTTGGGCTTGGACCGGTACACGTCCACGCGGCCCTCGCCGCGCAGCCGCATCCGCAGCACGACTTCCTCGACGACCGTCCAGCGCTTCCAGTAGCTGGCCGGGAACGCGTTGAAGTACGAGGCGAACGACACCTTGGCCGACGCGGGCACGGTGACCTCGCGGCGGGAGGAGACGTGCGAGTGCACGTTCTCCGGCTCGTCCAGGTAGAGCGGGCGGACGTCCAGCGGGTCTTCGTCCCGGGGCAGGATGATCCGCTGGAGCACCGTGCTCGGGTCGATGCCGCCACGGGTACTGTGCTCGGTCACGTGCTGTTCCTCCGACGAACCAACGACACGGTTCGGGATGCGGTGTGGACTACCACCGGGGATTCCCGGTGGCGCGGTCAGCTGCGACGATACCGCGCCACCGGAGTCCGCTCAGTCCAGGCTGCCGTCGAGCGGGGCGCCGTCGGTCAGGTGCGGGGCGATCTTGTTGTCGAACGCGGTGAGCGCCGACCCGATCGCCATGTGCATGTCGAGGTACTTATAGGTGCCCAGGCGACCGCCGAACAGCACGTTGTGCTCCGCCGCCTCCCGCTTGGCCAGCTCGCGGTAGCGCTCCAGCTTGGCCCGGTCCTCGGCGGTGTTGATCGGGTAGTACGGCTCGTCGTCCTCCTTGGCGAACCGGGAGAACTCGCGCACGATGACCGTCTTGTCGGTCGGGTACTCGCGCTCCGGGTGGAAGTGCCGGAACTCGTGGATGCGGGTGAACGGCACGTCCGCGTCGTTGTAGTTCATCACCGGGGTGCCCTGGAAGTCGCCGGTCGGCAGCACCTCCTGCTCGAAGTCCAGGGTGCGCCAGCCGAGCCTGCCCTCGGTGTAGTCGAAGTACCGGTCCACCGGGCCGGTGTAGACGATCGGGGTGCCCTCGGGGATCTGGTCCTTCACGTCGAAGAAGTCGACGTTGAGGCGGACCTCGATGTTCGGGTGGTCGGCCATGTTCTTCAGCCACGCCGTGTAGCCGTCCTTGGGGAGGCCCTCGTACGTGTCGTTGAAGTACCGGTTGTCGAAGGTGTAGCGGACCGGGAGCCGGCTGATGACCGCGGCGGGCAGCTCCTTCGGGTCGGTCTGCCACTGCTTCGCGGTGTAGTCGCGGACGAACGCCTCGTAGAGGGGGCGGCCGATCAGCGAGATCGCCTTCTCCTCCAGGTTGGTGGCGTCCTTGGAGTCGATCTCGGAGGCCTGCTCGGCGACCCAGGCGCGGGCCTCGTCGGGGGTGAGGTACCGGCCGAGGAACTGGGTGATCAGGCCCAGGCCCATCGGGAACTGGTAGGCGACGCCCTTGTGCATCGCGAAGACCCGGTGCTGGTACCCGGTGAACTCGGTGAACTGGTTGACGTAGTCCCACACCCGCTTGTTGGACGTGTGGAACAGGTGCGCGCCGTAGCGGTGCACCTCGATCCCGGTCTCCGGCTCGGCCTCGGAGTAGGCGTTGCCACCGATGTGCTCGCGCCGCTCCAGCACCAGCACGCGCTTGTCCAACTGGCTGGCGGCACGCTCGGCGACGGTCAGGCCGTAGAAGCCGGAACCGACCACGATCAGGTCATATCCTGCGAAGCTCACGGCACCCGAGGGTACGGCAGCGACCGACTGTGACCACCGCCACCCCGTCGTCGGCTGAGGTCCTCCCCCGCGCCCGGCGCCGCGCTCTTCGGCGCGCAGCGCCCGGCAGGGCTCCGAGCCCACACCCACCCCGGGCTTCTTGCTCGTGTCATCCCCGTATGGCCCGCCCGAAGGGCTACCACAGATTTCCGGGTGCGGCCGAAAAGTTTTGCGAGGAACGAGCAAAAGTTTTCAGCGGCACCCGGGAAATCTGTGGTTGGCTCCGCCAGGCCATGCGGGGACGGCACGAGCGAGAAGCCCTGCCCTTGTGTCCATCCTTGGCGGCCTGCCCGGCGGCGAGGCGCTTTTAATCTCGAGAGCGCGCAGCGCGTTCGGTTGAGAGCGCGAAGCGCGTCGCTTGAACGAGAAAGCGAAGCGCTCAGGAGCGGCGGGCGTCTTCCAGCTTCTGCTCCAGCTCCCGCTTCACGTCCTCCAGCTCGCACCGGAGCAGGGCGATCTCCTCCACCGTGGTGCGCACCTCCTCCTCCAGGTGGCCGACCTCGCTGCTCAGCTGCAACACCACGAACAGCAGCACCACGAAGGCCGCCGCGAACAGGAAGTTCGCCGCCAGCTGGATGCCGGTGAGGTCCGCGAACCAGGACGGCAGGCCCGGGACCGCGCCGAACACCACCACGCCGGTGCCCACGACCAGCCACAGGCCCGCGTACTTCTCGCGCAGCTTGCGGCGCCGCATCATCTCGATGACCACGACCAGCACGAACACCGCCAGCGCGATGCTGAGCAACCGCCACTCGGGCATGGGACCGACCTCCTCAGGCCGCTTCGTGCGAGCCCGCGGCGGGCTTGCGGCGCATCAGTGCGAGCAGCAGCGCCAGGGTGGCGCGCAGCAGGTACACCGCGGACTTGACGGGGGACGTGCTCGGCATGCCTGCGGCGCGCATGCGCATCGCCACCGGCACCTGGCGGATCCGCAGACCCGCCCGGACGGCCATGACCAGGGACTCCAGGGTGTCGCCCAGGTACTCCGCCGGGTAGTGGCGGGCGAACAGGGCCACCGCGCGCGGACCGGCGGCCTTGAAGCCGGAGGTCACGTCGGTGAGCTTCTGGCCGGAGATCCAGGACAGCACCAGGGAGAAGACCTTCATCGCCCAGCGGCGCGGGCCGCGGGCCTTGTAGTCGCCCTTGCCGGCGAAGCGCGCGCCGATGACCAGGTCGGCCTCGCCCAGGGCGCGCAGCAGTTCGGGGACCTCGGCCGGGTTGTGCTGGCCGTCGGCGTCGACCTGGACGACGACGTCGTAGCCGTGCCGCACCGCGTAGCGGAAGCCCGTGCGCATGGCGCCGCCGACGCCGAGGTTCACCGCCAGCCGGGCGACGTGCGCGCCGGCTTCCCGCGCCCGCGCGGCGGTGCGGTCGGTGGAGCCGTCGTCCACCACCAGCACGCCCGCGTCGGGCAGCTCGGCCATCACCTCGGCGACGATCTTGTCGATGTTGTTCTCTTCGTTCAGCGCCGGGAGAACGACCAGCACTCGACGCAGGTCGACCGAGTCAGACACGGGCAAAGCCTAACGACCCGGTCCAACCGGCCCGTCGGCGCGTTCCCGTAGGACGAGCCACGCCCCGACCGCGAGTCCGGCGGTGGGCGCGACGACCAGTCCGAGCACCGCCCGCACCACGATCCCGCCCGGCGACAGCCACAGCACGAGCACGCTCAACGCGGCCACGACGGCCCACAGCGCGAGCACCGCGCCGCCCTGCTTGCGGGCCACCAGGACGGCCGCGAGCAGCATCACCGCGCCCAGCACGAGCGACGACCACACCAGCCCGGCGACGGCCCACGGCTGGACGACGTACGCCGGCCCGAACAGCAGCCGCACCGCCCACGGCCCGACCAACGCGCCCAGCGCCGCACCGACCGCCGCCACCGCCACGGCCACCGCCGCGCCCTTGGCGAGCAGGCCGCGCAACCGCCGCCGGCCATCCTCGTCCACCGACAGCCGCACCACGGTCGGCACCGCCATCGCCTGCACCGGCGACAGCAGCAGCAGCGGCAGCCGCGCCACGGTGAGCGCGAAGAACAGGGCGGACAGCGTGTCCGCCTCGGTGGGCGACTTGAACAGCTTGACGATCGCCGGGTACCCGGTGAGCACGCTCGCGGTCAGTCCGGCGCTCAGCACCAGCACGAACATTCGCCGCAGCACCACGCCCCACGGCTCGCGGCCCTCGCGCAGGTCCACCGACGTCCACGCGCCGCGCGCGAAGACCAGCCACGCGAACGACCCGACCGCCACCGCGACGGTCAGCGGCAGCAGGTCGTTGAGCCCGGCCACCACGAACCCGCCCAGCAGCACCGCCCGGACCAGCGCCTCGGCCACGACCAGCCGGCTGTAGGGGGTGATCCGCCGGTGCCCCATGAGCAGCCCGCGCACCCCGAACTGGGCGGCGAACCCCAGCGCGCCCGCCGCCGTCACGACCGCGACCAGCCCCGCGTCCCCGAACAGCCGGGAACTGACCGGCGGCAGCATCACCACCAGGCCCAGCACCGCCACGCCGACCGCGCACACCGCCATCGCCTGCACGGCCGCGAACCCGGTCCGGCGCCCCTCCACGTCCGCCAGGGCGGCCTGCCGGGACACCTCCTGCTCGACCGGCGACAACGCCGACCCCGCGCCGAACAGCAGCCCCCAGAACACCAGGAACACCTCGGCGTCGGCCTCGGACAGCACCCGGCCGGCGACGATCAGCAGCGGGTACCCGAGGCCCGCGGCGACCAGCGTCGCGATGCCGACGGTGCCCAGGGACCGGCCCGCCGCGGGCGCCGCACTCACCGCCCGAGCCGCTTGCGCAGCGCCATCAGCAGGCCCCGCACGGCGCCCGCGCCGAAGCACGCGGCGAACAGGGGCAGCAGCTTGGCCACCGCCGTCGCCTGCTCCTTGCTGCCGCCGAGCTTGCGCACCACCACGCCGGCCGCGACCGAACCGGCGGCGGCCACGGCCACCGCGGTCTTCGGGCGGCGGGCCGCCAGCACCAGGCCCGCGACGCCGACGCCCGCCGCGGCGAAGGCCGCGTTGCGGACCGGGCCGGGCGAGTCGAGGTAGCCGTCGACGAACGTGCTGCCCCGGAAGTAGGCGTGCTTGACGAACTTCGGCAGCGCGTCGCGGCTGTGGTAGAGCGCGTGGAAGCCGGGCGAGATGTGGATCGGGCCCTGCTCGGCGACGAACCGCAGCATCCGGGTGTCGTCGCTGGCCATCCGGACGTCGTCGTACAGCGAGGAGAACGACACCGCCGCCTGCTCCAGCAGCCGGCGCGGCGCGAGGAACAGGCCGGTGCCCTTGGGGTAGAGGTCGAAGTCCTCGGCGGTAAACGAGGTCAGGCGCGGGTTGCCCACGTACCGCCGCCACGCCACGGACACCAGGCCCGCCATGAACGCGCCGTAGGGGTTGCTCGGGTCGTCGGACTCGACGTGCCCGTTCCACACCGTGCGCTCGGGGTGCGCCAGGATCTGGTCGCGCAGGTACACCAGGGAGTCCGCGCCGAGCACGACCCGGCTGTCCAGCAGCAGCACCAGCTCGCCGGAGGCCTTGTGGATGCCCGCGAGCCGCGCCGCGAACCGGCCGCCGTTGGCCTGGCTGAGCACGGTGACCGGCAGCTGCTCCAGCTTGGCCGGGGTGTCGTCGGTGCTGCCGTCGTCGACGACGATGATCTCCGCGTCCCACCCGGCGTTGTCCAGCGCCGTGCGCAGCGCGCCGACGGACCGGCCGATCCAGTCGGGCTCGTTGAAGACGGGGATGACAACGCTGAGGCTGGGGACTTCGCTCCGGCTCGGCACGCCCCACAGTATCCAGCGGGGCGGCGCTCAGGGCGTCGCCGGGTCCAGCTCGTACACCGACACCGTCCCGGACCGGAACGCCAGGGTCAGGCCGGGCAGCCCGTCGAGGTGCGCCAAGCCCGGGGCGGTCGAGAACGACGGTCCGCCCACCCACCCCTCCGGCGCGCCGGACGCCCCGATGCCGGGGGCCACCGCGTCGACGTACACCCAGCGGACGTTCAGGTCCCGCAGCTCCTGCCGCACCCCGGCGTCGGTCGGGTAGGTGTTGAACCGCTGCAGCAGCCGGTAGGTGTAGTCGGCCCGGGACGAGCCGAGCGTGGTGACGTTGACGACCGGCAGGCCGGCTTCGACGTACAGGAACGTGGAACCGTCGTTGGCGGAGTTGAGGATGCGCTCGCCGGGCCGCACGCGCCCGGCCAGCCAGTCGATCGCGGCCCGGTCGTCGGCGCTCACCCGCACGAAGTCCGGGCGGACGTACCGGTTGGCCAGGTACGCGGCGTCGACCTTGGCGTAGCCCAGGGCCGGCCACACCAGGTACCCCACCGCGACGACACCCGCGAGCCCGACCGCCGTCCACAGCGGCCTCGGACCGCGCCGCCCGAGCCGCACCGCGACCGCCGAGGCCACCAGCGCCACGCCGAGCCCGGCCAGGACCGGCGCGAACAGCGAGAGGTGGGACCAAACGCGCAGGTGGGCGTGGTAGAAGAAGCCGGTGACCAGGGCGTCCGGCCCGCTGTCCGGACTGGTCGCGAACAGCACCTCCACGACCGCCCACACCAGCCACGCCGCGAACACGCCGAAGCCACGCCGGAACACGAGAACCGCCGCCGCGCCGACCAACGTCACCAGCGCCGCCGCCTTCTGCGGTTCGCCGACGAGGTCCGGCACGAACCCGGCGTACGGCATGAGCAGGGCGTTGCGCACCGCCTGCCACAGCCCGACCGGCCGGATGTCCGGCCGGAAGTTCGTCGGACCCTCCGCCACGCCCAACGCCTGCGCCAGCACCGGCGCCGCCACCACCAGCGCCACCGCTCCGACCAGCAGCAACCGCGGCAGCTCGCGCCACAGCGTTTGATGGCGCGACTCCGTCGCGCGGCTCGGCCGCCTGAAAGGCGGCGCGGCAGACCGACGCCGCCGCGCCAAGGCCTCCCCGACCAGCCACGCCACCAGGCTCAGCCCGACCGTCGCGATCGCGCTCGGGTGCACCGCCACCAGCCCCGCGCACGCCACCCCCGCCGCGACCAGCGGCCCGAAGCCCTTGCGGGGCAGGGCCAGCAGTGCCGCGAGCACGCCGGGCGCGAGGACCAGCGCCGCCGCGTTGGGCACGATGCCGCCCTCGTGGATGAGCGAGAACACCGGCCGGTACAGCCCCACCGCGACCAGGGCCGCGAACCCCGCCGCGAGACCGGCCATGACCCGCCCCAGCCGGGCCCGGCGACCGGCGACGTACCCGAGCGCGGCCACCGACACCGCCCACGCGAACCCGAGGACGACCACTGTGACGGCGTTGACGCCCACCACCGTGCCGCCGACGAGGGTCGCGGTCGGCGCCATCAGCAGGTGCAGGCCGGCCGGGTAGAACGAGACGTCCGCGCCGGTGAGCACGTCCGTGGGCAGCACCTGCCAGGGCGCGCCCCGCCCGGTGCGCTCGATGTAAGCGGTCAGGACGTGGTGCACGACCATGTCGTGCTCCTGGCTCACCGTCGACAGCCCACGCAGCCCGTACCACCAGGTCAACCCGCTCACCCCGGCCGCCGCGACCACCAGCAGCGGCCCGCCGGCCCGCGCCGCCGAACGCCCGAGCCCCAAGCGAACCGAACGCCCGGTCCACGCCGGCCGCCCGAAGCGCACGAGCCCGCGCGCCCGCCAGGCACCCACGGCGAGCAGGACGGCCGTCACCACGGCCAACGGCAGCGGGCCGTAGCGGAGTCCGGTCAACGCGCACCCGATCGCCACCAGCGTGGCGACCGCCGCCGACCCCGGCACGGCCAGGGCCGCGAACCACAGCGGGCGGCGGGTGCCGCAGGCGAGCAGCAGTCCAGCCCCGGGCAGTCCCACGACTAGCAGCGCAAGGAGGACCGCCCCGACGTCGTGGGCGGTCACCGGGCTCGCAGGGAGGTCGTCTCGGCCATCATCGGGTCCTCGAAGGATCTCGGGGGCAGGGCAGCGATGATGTTGTCGTCGGATCGTCGGGCGTTGCTTGCCGCGACGTTACCGTCCCGTTAAACGTCCCGCAGGCCGGCTCGGTGCCGTCGGTTCAGGGCCGCTGGTCCCCCGGCTCGACCAGCTCGTAGACCGTCGCGTCCGGGTTCGAGTACACCTTCCGCACGTACGGGAACGCGTCGAGGTCCTTCAGGCCCGGCGAGCGCGGCATGTCCGGCCGCACCATCCCGCGCCCGACGAGCACGTACCGCACGTCGAGGTCCTCGATGGCCTTCTCGACCTTCGGATTGGTCGCGATCTCCTTGAGGTGGAACGAGAGCACGCCCGCGGTGCTCTCCTCGCCGGCCCCGTAGAAGGTCCACTCGACCGGCTTGACCCCGGCCAGCGCGTACATCCACACCGAGCCGTCGCCGATGTCGTTGAGCACCGGCTTGCCGTCGGAGTGCTCCTTGAGCCACCGGTAGGCCTCGCGCTCACCGGGGGTGACCGTCGAGTAGTCGTGGTTCGAGTAGCCCAGGCGCTCGGTGTTGCGGCCCAGGTAGGCGCCCTTGGTCAGCACGGCCAGCCCCAGCAGGCCGACCAGGGCCAGCGCGACCGGCACGGCGAACGCGGCCCGCGCGCCCAGCCGGGACTCGGACTTCTCGCCGATCCGGGTCGCCACCGTCCACACCAGCTCGCCCACCGCGAGCGCGCCGGCCAGCGGCAGCAGGGCCGCGAACCGCCAGGCGTCGTTGTAGAACGGGCCGGTCAGCGTGTCGACCAGCTTGCTGTTGATCGAGGCGCACGCCGCGTAGAGCCCGCCCAGCACGACCCACGCGGCCACCACCCACGGCACCCGCTTGTGCAGCACCATCAGCACGATGCCCGCCAGGGCCGCGAAGCCCAGGAACCACTGCGGGAACGGCACGGTCGGCGACCACAGCAGCAGCTGCCCGAACGCCTCGGACGGCGTCGCGAACTCCGGCCACCCGGCGCTCGTCACGCCCGCCGCGTTGGCGAACGCGGGCAGTGCCAACGGAAGCGCCGCCAGCACGGCGAGCACGGCGGTCAGCAGCAGCGGGATCCGGGCGACCTTCCAGTCCACCGGCTCCAGCCGCACCACCAGCGCCACCAGCAGCATCAGCGCGTACACCGCCATCACGAACGCGAGGCTGGTGTGCAGGCCGACCAGGCCCGCCATGGCCAGCGCCACCGCGATCGGCCCGCCCAGGCCGCGCTCGGTGAAGATCTTGCGCGTCAACGCCAGCGTCGCCGGCACCAGCGCCACGCCCGCCACGTACGGCCACAGCGGGCCGCGCCACAGCGAGTCGTACGGGAACGCGCTGAACCACGTCGACACCGCGGCGGCGGCCGCGGCGGCCAGCGGCGGCACCCGCCACGCCAGCGCCATCGCCGCCACGCCCAGCGGCCACGCCAGCACCATCGACAGGGCCGCCAGGTTCAGCAGCTCCGGCATCGCCGCGACCTTGTCCAGCAGCGGGGCGAGCAGCGCGTGGTAGGTGTTGGGGTAGAAGTAGTTCGCCTTGCCGGGCAGGTTCGCGATCTGGCCCAGCGCCGAGGGCAGCGACGTCTCGTGCTCGGCGATCCACCGGATGGCGTTGCCGTGGAACGGGGCGTCCCAGTCCTGGTTGACCGTGTTCAGGCTCTTGATGCCCTTGAGGAACGTCAGCGCGCCGACCGCCATGCCAGCCACCACGCCCACCAGCACGACGACGTTGTCCCGCAAGGGCCGCTTGGCGACCACCGGCCCGGCCGCGGCCCCATCGCCGGCTTCGGCCGCCTCGGTCCGCGCACGCCGGCGGGCGACCAGCCAGGTCGGCACGCCGACCACGGCCGCCAGCACCAGGAACCACAGCACGACCGTGAGCAGGTTCCACGGGATGCCGGTGCGCCCCAGCGCGTAGGTGCCGAGGGCGACACCCCCGAACGTCAGCACCGGCGCCGCCGCGGCCAGCGTCCAGCCTCTCAGCCGCAGCGCGAGACCGATCACCAGTCCCGGCACCCAGTAGGCCAGGACAACCAATGCGCTCATGAGGGTCTTCCCCCGGGTAAGGACCGTCAGCCGGCGGTCGACTGCGCGCGCACGGCGGCCACCGCGCGGTGGGAGGGCAGGATCGACGCGCGCTCGGCGTCGGCGTCGATGCGGCCGTCGATCAGGTCGAGGAACCGGTCGAGCTGGGTCGCCAGCGGCTCGCGGGCGGTGACCAGTTCGGGGATCTCGATGATCGCCTGCTGGCGGTAGCCGCGGCCGTCGGGCGTGGCCGCGTCCTGGGACACGTGGTGGTAGATCGTGATGTTGCGGGTGAGCAGGTCGACCTCGATCAGCCGGTCCAGCTCGGTGATGGACAGCGAGCGGATCTTGCGCTGCCCGATGCGGCTCGCCGACACCGACGCGATCGCGCCGGACGGGAAGGTGAGCAGGGTGTTCACCACGTCCTCGGCGCCGGGCACCGACGACGGGTGGAACTGGCCGACGCCCGCGGAGAAGCCGTGCGGCTCGGCGCCGCCCATGCAGCGGATCGCCAGGTCGACGTCGTGGACCAGCAGGTCCCACGCGACACCGGTGCGGATGCGCGGCGCGTACGGCGAGTGCCGGATCGCGGACACGTACACCGGCTCGGTGATCAGCTCCAGCGCGGTCATGACCGCCGGGTTGTAGCGCTCCAGCAGGCCGCACATGACCGGGATGCCCAGCTTCTCGGAGAGCGCCAGCACCTCCTCGGTCTCGGCGAGGTCGGCGCACACCGGCTTCTCCACCAGCAGCGGCTTGCCCTGGTTGAGGACCTCCAGCGCGAGCGCGTAGTGGGACTCCGTCGCGGACGCCACGATCACCGCGTCCACGTCGGACAGGTCGCCGATCTCCGGCGTCCAGCGCGCGCCGTAGGTGTCGGCGACCCGCTTGCCGACGTCCTCGCGCGGGTCGACCACGCGGGTCAGCTCGCAGCGCTCGTTCTGGCTGGTGACGCGGGCGTGCAGGGAACCCATCGAGCCCACGCCGACGAGGGCGACCTTCGGTGTCATGCGCCCAGCACCTCGCGCACCGCGCCGATGATCGTGTCGAGTTCGGCGTCGGTCAGCTTCGGGTGCACCGGCAGCGACAGCGCCTGCCGCGCCACCCGCTCGGCCACCGGCACGTCGCTCGCGACGACGTTCGGGTTGTCCCGGTAGCAGTCGTAGTCGAAGACGGTCTTGGGGTAGTAGATCCCGTTGCCGATGCCCTTCTCGGTCAGCTTGGCGGCGAACTCGTCGCGGCTGATCGGGGCGTCGTCGGTGACCAGGACGGTGTACTGGTGCCACACGTGGGTGCGGCCGGGCAGGACGCGCGGCGTGCGCAGGCCCTTGACGCCGTCGAGGCCCTTGGTGAGCGCCTCGGCGTTGCGCTGGCGGGCCTCGGTGATGGTGGCCAGCTGCTCCAGCTGCGGGATGCCGATCGCGGCGTGCACGTCGGTCATGCGGTAGTTGTGGCCCGCGACCTCGTACTGGTAGCGCTGCCGCATGCCCTGGTTGCGCAGGACGCGCAGGCGGTCGGCGAGGGTGTCGTCGGCGGTGGTGATCACGCCGCCCTCGGCCGTGGTGATGTTCTTGGTGGCGTAGAGGGAGAAGCAGCCCAGGCCGTAGCTGCCCGCCGGGCGACCCTCGAAGGTCGCGCCGACGGCCTGCGCGGCGTCCTCGACCAGCGCCAGGCCATGGTTCTCCGCGATCGGCACCAGGCGGCCCATGTCGGCCATCTGCCCGTAGAGGTGGACGGGCATGAGGACCTTGGTGCGGGGCGTGATCGCCGCCTCGACCTCGGCCGGGTCGAGGTTGAAGTCCTCGTCGGAGATGTCGGCGAACCGGGCGGTGGCGCCGGCCTCCAGGATCGCGTTGAGCGTGGCGACGAAGGTGAACGGCGAGGTCACCACCTCGTCGCCGGGCTGGAGGTCGAGCACCTGGAGGGAGGCGACCAGCGCGGTCGTGCCGTTGTTCACGGCCACCGCGTGCGGCACGCCGGCGACACCGCTGAAGGCGTCCTCGAACCGCTTGACCATCGGTCCCTGGGCGATCGCTCCGGACCGCAGCACCTGCAGCACGAGGTCTTCGGCCGCGGCCACGTCAACGACAGTGATGGGGATCATGCAGCAGTCTCTCCGCCTTCGAACGCCTGGCTACGGTGCCTACGGCCGGCAACGCGGGGCACCACGCTACCTCTAGGGACGCCCGCGATCCGCCGAGGGTTGCCGACCTCGTTGTGACGACCCGGTCACCGTCACGTGAAATCTCTAGAACCAGCGCTCCAGGACCAGGGCCACGCCGTCCTCCGAGTTGGGCGCGGTGATCTCGTCGGCGGCGGACAGGGCGTCGGGGTGGGCGTTGGCCATGGCCACGCCGTGACCCGCCCAGGTCAGCATCTCGACGTCGTTGGGCATGTCGCCGAACGCCACCACGTCCGCCGCGGCCACCCCGAGCCGCTCGGCCACGTCGACCAGCCCGGTCACCTTCGTCACGCCCGGCGCGGACAGCTCGATCAGGCCCATCGTGGTGGAGAACGTCACGTCCACCTGCCCGTCCAGCACCTGCGCGGCGGCCTCGGCCATCTCCGCGCTGGTCATCTCGCGGTGCCGGCACAGGATCTTGACCACCGGCGTGGTCAGCATCCCGGACCGGTCGCCGTTGGGTTCCGGGCCTTCCGGCCACGGGTGCGCGTAGCTGTCCTCGGCGATGAACTGCGCCACGGTGTCGTCGAACGCCGTCCGGCCCGTCCGCTCGACCGCGAACGCCACGCCCGGCAGCACCCGGTCCAGCTCGCCCATCACGTCGCGGACCAGCACCGGGTCCAGGGTGCGCTGCCACAGCACCCGGTCCTGGCCCAGGTGGTAGAGCACGGCGCCGTTCGCGCACACCGCGTAACCGTCCAGCCCGGCCTGCTGCGCGACCTCCGGCACCCAGCGCGGTGGGCGGCCCGTGGCCAGCACGAACGGCACCCCCGCCGCGACCACCCGGCGCACGGCCTCCGCCGTGCGCTCGGTCACCCCGTGCAGGGGGCTGAGCAGGGTTCCGTCGACGTCCGAGGCCACGAGTCCAGGTCTTTCCACACCCCCGATGATGCCTGGTCCCGCCATGACCCGTGGGCGAACACCTGGCTACCGTACGACGGTGCGCACCGGCATCGTCATCCTCCCCGAGCACCGCTGGTGGTTCGCCGAACCCAAGTGGAGGGCCGCCGAGGAGTACGGCTTCCACCACGCCTGGACCTACGACCACCTGGCGTGGCGCACGCTGGTGGACGGGCCGTGGTTCGGGGCGGTGCCGACGCTGACCGCCGCCGCGATGGTGACCGAGCGCATCCGGCTGGGCACGTTCGTGGCGAGCCCCACGTTCCGGCACCCGGTGCCGTTCGCCCGCGAGCTGCTGGCGCTGGACGACATCTCCGACGGCCGGCTCACCGTCGGCGTCGGCGCCGGCGGCGGTGACGGGTACGACCACCTGGCGATGGGGCAGCCCGCGCCGGCGAAGCGGACCGAGCGGTTCGCCGAGTTCGTGGAGCTGCTGGACAAGCTGCTCAGCCGGGACCGGACGACCTACGAGGGCGAGCACTTCTCCGCCGTGGACGCGCGGAGCTACCCCGGTGCGGTGCAGCGCCCCCGGCCGCCGTTCCTGATCGCGGCCAACGGGCCGAAGGCGATGGCCGTGGCCGCGCGGCACGGGCAGGGCTGGGTGACTTCCGGCACGCCCGACGACGACCTGGACTCGTGGTGGCGCGGGGTGGCCGAACTGGCGGCCCGGTTCACCGAGGTGCAGCACGAGCACGGCCGCCGCGTCGACCGGTTCCTGAGCCTGGACTCCGCCCCGGTGTACTCGCTGACCAGCGTGGAGACCTTCCGCGACGCGGTGGGCCGGGCCGAGGAGCTGGGGTTCACCGACGTGGTCGTGCACTGGCCGCGGCACGACGGGGTGTTCGCCGGCCGGGAGAGCGTGCTGGAAGAGGTCGCCGCCGACGTGCTGCCCGCGCTGGGGTAACGCCGTGCCGAACCGAGCCGATTCACCGCCCGTGCGGCACATCGTGGTCATCGGCGGCGGGATCGTCGGCCTGGCAGTGGCGAACGAGCTGGTCTCCCGCGGTGACCGGGTCACGGTCCTGGAGAAGGAGGACCGCTGGGGCGCCCATCAGACCGGGCACAACAGCAACGTCGTGCACGCCGGGCTGTACTACAAGCCGGGGTCGCTCAAGGCGCGGATGTCCGTGGCAGGCAACCGGTCCATGATCGAGTTCGCGCGGCGGCACGACGTGCCGGTGGAGGTGTGCGGCAAGCTCGTCGTGGCCACCTCGCGCGAGGAACTCCCCCGCCTGCACGCCCTCGCCCAGCGCGCGGAGGCCAACGGCGTGCCCGCGAAGTTGATCTCCGCCGCCGAGGCGCTGGACTACGAGCCCGAGGTGGCGTGCGTCGAGGCGCTGCGGGTGGAGAGCACCGCCATCATCGACTTCCCGGCCGTGTGCGCGGCTCTCGTGCGCTCGCTGGAGGGCCAGGACCTGCGGCTTTCCACCCCGGCGCTGGCGATCCGGCCGGGTCGTGGCGGTGGTGTCGAGGTGGCGACGCCGTCCGGTGTGGTGCGGGCGGACGTGCTGGTGAACTGCGCCGGCCTGCACAGCGACCGGATCGCCCGGATGGCCGGGCTGTCCCCGGCCGCGCGGATCGTGCCGTTCCGCGGCGAGTACTTCGAGCTGCGCCGGACGTCGCTGGTGCGCGGGCTGATCTACCCGGTGCCGGACCCGACGCTGCCGTTCCTGGGCGTGCACCTGACCCGGATGCTCGACGGCAGCGTGCACTGCGGGCCGAACGCGGTGCTCGCGCTGCGCCGCGAGGGGTACCGGTGGCGGGACTTCTCCGGGCGGGACGTCCTGGAGGTGGCGAGGTTCCCCGGCACGTGGAAGCTGGCCCGGAAGTACGCGCGGACCGGCATGGACGAGGTGCTGCGGTCGTTCTCGCGCAAGCGGTTCGCCGCGAGCCTGGCCAGGTTGGTGCCCGCCGTGCGGGAGGACGACCTGGTGCCCGCGTCGGCCGGCGTGCGGGCGCAGGCGATGCTCCCGGACGGCTCGCTGGTCGACGACTTCCTGGTCGAGACCGCGCCCGGCCAGGTGCACGTGCTCAACGCGCCGTCGCCCGCCGCGACCGGATCTCTGGAGATCGCGAAGCACGTCGCGGACCTGACGCGCTAGGTCCCGGTCGGCGGCCCCCCGGTACTCTGTCCAGCCGTGATCTCCTTCATCCTCGGCACCACCGCGGAACTGATCAAGATCGCTCCGGTCTTCCACGCGATCGCGGAGCGGGGCACCAAGCCGCAGATCTGGTTCACCGCGCAGCACGTCGACCACGTCGCCGAGACGCTGGACGACCTGCGGTTGCCGGAGCCCGCCGTGTGGCTGGTGCCGAAGGAGCAGGCGGTGCACATCGAGCGCCCGGCGCAGGTCCCGGGCTGGGCCGCCACGGTCCTCCGCAACGCCTGGGGCCGCCGCGCCGAACTCCGCTCGATCCTCACCGACGACGGCCGCCCCCCGCTGGTCATCGTCCACGGCGACACCTTCACCACGCCGTACGGCGCGCTGATCGGCAAGCGCATCCTGAAGGCCCGCGTGGCCCACGTCGAGGCCGGTGCCCGGTCCGGCAGCCTGCTGTCGCCACTGCCGGAGGAACTGAACCGCAAGCTGGCGGCGAAGATCGTCGACCTGCACTTCGCGCCGACGGCGAAGGAGGTCAACAACCTCCGCAACGCGCGCGGCGCGGTCGTGAACACGGGTGCGAACACGGCGATCGACGCGATGCGCCTGGCCATCGACGCGGAGCCGACGTTCGAGTTGCCGGCGGAGTTCGGCCTGGCCACGCTGCACCGGTTCGAGCTGGTGTCGCGGGCGGACAAGTACCGCGAGGCGCTGGAGCTGCTGAAGAAGGCCAGCGAGCGGATGCCGATCCTGTACCTGGCGGGGCCGCCGGAGCAGGACCGGATCAAGCAGTACGGGTTGGGGCACCTGTTCGACGGCGAGCGGTTGATCATCAAGCCGAAGCTGCGGTACCTGGCGTTCCTGCCGATCATGGCGCGGGCGAAGTTCGTGGTGACCGACTCGGGTGGCCTGCAGGCCGAGTGCAACTACCTGGGCGTACCGTGCGCGATCCACCGGGAGCGCACCGAGGACAACCACGGCCCCGGCACCACGCTGCTGCTGACCGGGATGGACGGTGGCAAGCTGCAGGCGTTCTTGGACGACTACGAGTCGTACCGCCTGCCGTCCCGGATGGACCAGTTCCACCCGAGCCGCATCGTCGTGGACACGCTGTCGCAGTTGGGGTACTGCTAGGCGACATAAGCGCTGGTAGGGTACTTGGTGAGGCGATCTTGGGACGTCTCACCCGATCGTGTGAGTCGCAGGATCTGAAACCTCTCGCCGACTCGCGCGTCCCGTGAACGAGGAGCGCGGGACAACGGCAGGCACCGCCCCGGCCCCCGCGGCTGGTGCGGCGGCGGGCTGAGCGGCGGCCGGCACAGCGGCGGCCGGCGCTGCGGTGGTTCGCGCAGCGGCGACGGGCGCGGGTACCCGGCGCTGGCTCGGGCAGGCTGGCGGCGCACCCGGGCAATCCGGCGGCACCCAAGCCCATCCAGCGGCGGGTGCAGGCTGCGGCGAGCCCACGCAGCCCGGCACCCACGCAGGCCGGCACCCACGCAGGCCGGCGGCGGCCCAGGCAAGCCGGCCGCGCCCCGAGGCCACCCGACCCGCCCCGAGGCCACCCGACCCGCCCTGAAGCCACCCGACCCGCCTCGAAGTCAGCCTGCCGCGCCCCGGGGCCAGCCAGCGAAGGCCGGGAGCCAGCCAGCGGTGGTCCGGGCGCGTTCGGCGGTGGCTGGGCGGTGGGGTGTTGGGTGGGTGGGGTGTTGGGTGGGTGGGTCAGGGTTTGATGGTGACCAAACGGGTGAATTCGTTGAGCAGGTCGTAGCCGTCCCAGAGTTCGGAGAAGGTCAGCGCCGAGCCGAACGGGACGATCCGGTCGATGCCGCGCCCCGCCAGCCGCTCGACCAGGTCGCGCAGCTCCGGCTCGGTGAAGCCGAAGACCGACAGCGTCTGGTCCTTGCGCTCCACCATCGGGACCAGGGCGTCCAAGCTCGGCAGCGTCGCCAGCGGGAACGTGCCGGCGCCCAGCCACTCGCGCGGGACGTCCGACGGCGCGGTCAGTTCGACCGTGGCCACCGCGTTGCCGGCGAAGTGGATCGCGCGGGCGTGGCCGTCGGCGGCCACGCCGTACGCCGACACGCGCTTCTGGACGGCCATCGCGGGTTCGACGACAAAACCCTTCGCGGCCACGACTTCGCTCAACAGAGCCAAGAACTCCGCCGAAGCCGCCGACGCGGCCACCTCGTCACCGACCCAGAACAAGGCCCGGGGTGACGCGCAAGCGGCCTGGTCGAACCAATAAGAGTCGTTGTAGAAGCCGACCGCGGCATCCCGGCGCTGCTCCGGTGAAGCCGCCTGCCAGCCGGCCACCGAGACCGCCGCGAAAGACGCCCGGTCGGGGAAGGTCAGGTCCCTGGCGTGCGGTGCGAGGGGGTGGCGGCGGACCTCCGTCACGGCGCGGTCGCCGCCCCAGATGACGCGCAGGTCGCACGCGGCGGACAGGGCCGCGGTCACCGCGTCGTCGCGGTCGTAGGTGACCATCGCCTGGGTCTGGGCCACGGCGGGGTGAGCGTCGGCAAGGGCCTCGTTCAGAGCGTCTACGACCGTAGACGCGGCACCGGCCGAGCGGGGCGAGATGCGGACGACGTTGCGGTTGCCCGCCAACGCCGACAACGCCCACGAGTACACGAAGATCGTGTCCACGTTCGCCGGCGGCACGTGGAAGACCAGACCGCGCGGGAAGCGCAGTGCGTCGGCACGGGTCAGTGACGAGAGGACCTTGGTGATCTCACCGCGTCGCAGGAAGAACCCCAGGGACGCCAGTTCGGGGAACCGGCGAGCCGTGGTCGGGGCCAGCAGCTTGCGCGCGAACGACACCAGGAAGTCGACGATCCGCTCGTCGCCCACCCGCAGCGGTCCATCCGCCACCGGAACCGACAGGTCCCCCAGCAACGCGTCGACGTTCGTGTCCGGACCGGCCGGGAAGCGCCGCCTCATGCCGCCGCCCCCGCGAACGTGTCGGAGCACCCGCGCGCCTCCGCCCGCGGCAACCGCCCCAGCACGGAGAACCGCTTGCCGGGCCAGTCACCGTCGTCGATCCCGTGCACCACCCCGAGGTCCTCGGTCAGCAGCACGTGCCCCGGGTACGACCGCGGCAGCGTCGACACCACCTCGATCACCCCGGGCTCGCCCACCGGCCGCTCCTCCCACGTGTCCGGGTCGCGGATGATCACATCGGCGAAATCGGGGCAGTACAACGAGTTCCCGGACGGACCCTCCAGGAACACGGTGCCGATCTGCTCGATCATCCCGTAGTAGTTGTGGATCCGGGTCAACCCTGTGTCCTCGGCGAACCGCCGCCGGAACTCCGCGTTGTCCACCGCGATGTCGATCAGCTTCTTCCACCCGCCCGAGTGGATCAGGATGCCGTTCGACAGGTCCAGCTTGTGCTCGCGCGCGACCTCATAGAGGTACTGCCACACCATGAAAGTGAACCCGAAGATCAGGAACGGCTCACCGCCGTGCTTCTCCAGGAACCCCTTCACCGCCTCGACGTCCGGCTGGTCGTGCTCGTCCAGCGCGTACACGTGCGACCGCCCGAAGTTCGCCATGCCGAGCACGCCCGCGCCGCGCGCCGAGAACGACCGGCGGTTCTTGATGATGCTGATCGTGTCCACCATCAGCATCGGAAGTCGTTTGCCGCCAAGGACTTCGCGCAACGTCGCACCCAGCTGCCGGGGCTGCACGGCGGCGGCTTCCTTGTCCAGGTAGATCCGCGACGCGCCCGCGCCCGTGGTGCCCGAGGACGTCAGGACCTTGAACACCTCGTCGTCCGGGATGCTCTTGAGGTCGTGCGTCTTGAACATCCGCACCGGCAGCCACGGCAGGTCCGCCACCGACCCGAACGCCGTGGGCGCGCCCAAAGCGGACAGGATCCGGTCGTACTCCGGGGAGTGCGCGCGGTGGTGGGCCGTCAGCTCGGTGAGCTGCGCCAGCAGCGCGGCCTCCTTCTCGGCCTGGGACAAGGCGAACACGCTCATACCCGTTCCTCCAACGACCGGTAGTCGATCTTGCCGCTGGGCAGCAGCGGGAACCCGTCCGCCGGCCGCACGTCGAAGCCGGTCACGTGCAGGTGCAGCGACTCGGCCAGCGCCTTGGCCGCGGCCTTGCAGGTCTCGCGGTCGCCGCCGTCCAGGAACACCACGACCTTGTCGCCCGCGGGCACGGCGGCGGCCGGGCCGAGGTGCTTCACCAGCTGCTCCAGGTCGTCGAGGTTGACCCGGTTGCCGAACACCTTGCCGATCCGCTTGAGCCGCCCGGTGATGAACAGGTAGCCGTCGGCGTCGAGGTACCCGAGGTCGCCGGTGGCCAGCACCCCGCCCAGCGAGTCGCCCTCGACCAGTTCCTCCTCGGCGGACGCGTACCCCATCATCACGTTCGGCCCGCGGTAGACGACCTCCCCGACGACGTCCGGGTCGGTGGTCTCCGCACCGGAGTCCACCCGGATCGCGAACGACCCGCCGGGCAGCGCCGGACCCGCCGACCCCAGCTTCTCCGCCAACCGCTCGGCGGGCACGGTGGCCATCCGCGGCGCGGCCTCGGTCTGCCCGTACATGACGAACATCCGCCCGCCCACGGCACGCATCTTTTCGTCGAACTCGGCCACCAGCTCGGTGCGCAGCTTGCCGCCGGCCTGCGTCAACGTGCGCAGCGACGGGTACTTCGCCGGGTCGAACCGCAGTCGCCGCAGCATCTCGTAGTGGTAGGGCACGCCGGCCAGCGACGTGGCCCCGTAGCGCTCGACGGCGTCCCAGAACGGCCGCGCGACCACGCCGGAGCCCTCCAGCAGCACGGTCGCCCCGCGCACCAGGTGGCTGTTCAGCACGGACATGCCGTAGCTGTAGTGCAGCGGCAGGCTGGTGGGCGCGACCTCGTCGGGCCCGATGCCCAGCACGTCGGCGATGGCGACCGCGTTGGCGTGCAGCGCCTGACGGGACAGCTTCACGAACTTGGGGTTCCCCGTGGACCCGCTGGTGGGCAGCAGCACGGCGAGGTCCGGGTGCGGCGCGACACCTTCCGGCGAGAGACGCACGCCTTCCGCCGAGTAACCGCCCAACGGCTCCGAAAGCGCGCCCAGCACGGCCGCCGGCCGGAACCGCCCGACCAGCTCGGCCAGCACCGCGTGGTCCTGCCCCGGGTCGAGCAGCGCCACCGCGCGCCCGGCCTCCAGCGCCCCCAGGTACCGCAGCACGCTGGGCACGTCCACGCCGACGCGCAGGAACAGCACGCCCGGCGGCAGGTCGCGCAGGAGAACGGCCTCCGCCGCCACCCGAGCGGCCAGGTCCGCCCCGCCGACCAGCTCACCGGTCGCGGCGTCGCGCAGCCGGGCGTCCGGGTGCACCAGGCTCACAGCACCAGACCCCCGTCGATGCCGAGCACCTGCCCGGTCACGAACGACGCCTCGTCGGAGACCAGGAACCGGATCACCGCCGCCACCTCCTCGGGCGTGCCCAGCCGGCCCAGCGCGGTGTCCGCCTGCACCTTGGCCAGCACCTCCTCGGACTGCTCGGCGATGAGGTCGGTGCGGATCACGCCGGGCGCGACCGCGTTGACCCGGATGCCGTGGCGGCCGAGTTCCTTGGCCGCCGACTTCGCCACCGCGGACAGCGCCGCCTTGGACGCCGCGTACACGGTCTGGCCCGCGTTGCCGCGCTCGCCGACGACCGACCCGAGCAGGACGATCGCGCCGGACCGCTTGCGCATCATCACCCGCGCCGCCGCCTGCACGCAGGCCAGAGAGCCGGCGACGTTGGTGGTGAGGGTGCGGCCGATGTGGTCGTCGGTGAGCATGCCGATGAGGCCGCCTTCGAGCACGCCGGCGCTCGCGACCAGCACGTCGATCCGGCCGTGCTCCTTGGCGACCGCCTTGAAGACGTCCTTCACCGCCGCCGAGTCGGTGACGTCGAGGGCCACACCGGACACCTTCGCACCGAGTTCGGCGGCGCGCTTGGCGGCCGTCTCGCCGTCGCGGCCGGTGATGACCACCGTCGCTCCCGCGTCGGCCAGCGCGGCGGCGGTGGCGTGCCCGATGCCGCGCGTGCCGCCGGTGACGACCGCGACCTTCCCGTCGAGGCTACTCACCGACGCCGAAGCCCCGCAGCATGTCGACCGCGACCTTGAAGCTGCTCATGTCGATGACCTGCTCGGTCTCGAACTGGACGTCGAACTCGTCCTCGATCGCCGCGACCAGCGCCATGTGGCCGACCGAGTCCCACGCGTCGATGTCGCGGTACTTGAGGTTCTCGACGTCCACGTCGTCGTCGAGCTGGAGGGCTTCGACGAACACGGTCCGCAGGCGGTTCTCGATCGACATGCTGCTCTCAATCACTCGTCTGGTCAGTGCCCCGACTCGCGGTCCGACCACGCCTTGAGCAGGGCGGACAGCTCGGCGGGCAGGTCGGCCGGGAGGTCGGTGGTCTTCCCCGTGAGGAAACCGGTGAGGGCGGCGATCGATTCCTCGTCGCACCCGCGCCGCTGGAGGCCGATGGTGTTGATGCCGGTGGTGCGGGCCGGGTTGCCGACGGTGATGGTGAACGCGCCGACCTCCTTGCGCACCGCCGAGCCCATGCCGACCATCGCGCCGGGGCCGATGGCGGTGCGCTGGTGCACGACCGTGCCCAGGCCGAGGTTCGCGCCGGACCACACGTGGCAGTGGCCCGCGATCTGCACCGCGCTGGTGACGATGACGCCGTCGTCCAGCCGCACGTCGTGCGCGACGTGGGCGCGGCCCATCAGGTAGCAGTCGTCGCCGATGGCGGTGGCCTCGGTCACGCCCTGGTTGACCGTGACGAACTCGCGGATGCGGTTGCGGTCGCCGATCACCACGCCGGGGCCGGAGACCTCGCCGTCCCAGCCCGCGAGGTGGTCCGCGCCCAGGTACTCGGCGGGGCCGCCGATGCTCACGTGCGGGCCGATGAAGTTGCCGTCGCCGATCCGCGCCGGACCGACGATCACCGTGTAGGGCCCGATGACGTTGTCGTCGCCGAGTTCGACCTCCGCGCCGATGATCGCGGTCGGGTGAATGCGGTTCGCCACCTGTAGTTCCCTGCCCCGTGGATGATGGGTGTCACCCACGTCACCAGCGGTTACGCCGGGCGGGGGCCGGTGCACCACTGTACCGGAGGGGTCCTCAGCGGGGCTTCAGCACGTCGAGGCCGAGGAACGGGCGGATGGCCTCCGGGACGGTGACCGAGCCGTCGGCGTTCTGGTGGTTCTCCAGGATCGCCACGATCCAGCGGGTGGTCGCGAGGGTGCCGTTCAGGGTGGCCGCGATCTGGGGCTTGCCGTTCTCGTCGCGGTAGCGGACGTTGAGGCGGCGGGCCTGGAACGTGGTGCAGTTCGAGGTCGACGTCAGCTCGCGGTAGGCCTGCTGGGTGGGGATCCACGCCTCGCAGTCGAACTTGCGGGCCGCGGAGGTGCCCAGGTCGCCGGCGGCGGTGTCGATGACCCGGTAGGGCACCTCGATCTTGGCCAGCATCTCCTCTTCCCAGGCCAGCAGCCGGGCGTGCTCGGCCTCGGCGTCCTCGGGCCGGACGTAGGAGAACATCTCGACCTTGTTGAACTGGTGCACGCGGATGATGCCGCGGGTGTCCTTGCCGTACGACCCGGCCTCGCGGCGGTAGCACGACGACCAGCCCGCGTACCGCTTCTCGCCGTCCAGGATCTCGTCGGCGTGGTAGCCCGCGAGCGGCACCTCCGACGTGCCGACCAGGTACAGGTCGTCGTCGCGCAGCCGGTAGACCTCGCTGGCGTGGGCGCCCAGGAAGCCGGTGCCGGCCATGATCTCCGGGCGGACCAGGGTGGGCGTGATGGCCAGCGTGAAGCCCGCGCGGGTGGCCTGGGCGACGGCCATGTTCAGCAGCGCCAGCTCCAGCTGGGCCAGCGCGCCGGTGAGGAAGTAGAACCGCGAGCCGGACACCTTCGCGCCGCGCTCCATGTCGATGCCGCCCAGCCGGGTGCCCAGGTCCAGGTGGTCCAGCGGCTCGAAGTCGAACGTGCGGGGCTCGCCGACGTGCTTGAGCACCGCGTAGTCGTCCTCGCCGCCGTGCGGGGCGTCCGGGTGGACCACGTTGGCGATGGCGCGGTGCAGCTCGTCGCGCTCGGCCTCGGCCTGGGACTGCTCGGCCTCGGCGGCCTTGACCTCGGCGGCCAGCTCCTTGCCCTTGGCCAGCAGCGCCTCGCGCTCCTCGCCGCGCGCCTTGCCGACCTGCTTGCCGAACGCCTTCTGCTCGGCGCGCAGCGCGTCGGCGCGGGCGATGGCGGCCCTCCGCCGCTCGTCGGCGGACAGCAGCGCGTCGACCACGGCCTCGTCCTCGCCACGCGCGCGCTGCGACGCGCGGACGGCTTCCGGGTTCTCGCGCAGGGCCTTGAGGTCAATCACGAGGAGAAAGGGTAGCCGGGTGCCGCCGACCGGCTCGAACCGATATCCCGCCGGCCTCGGCCGCCCGGAATTGTCTCCTCCCCCGTGGGACGATCGAGACGGGGGCCGGAGGCCACGCCCGCACCCGTTACCATCGCCGGCATTCCCAGCGCGGCCGTTCGGTGGAGGACCACAAGTGCGCATCGCCGTTGCCTATGACTGTCTGTTCCCGTGGTCGAAGGGCGGCGGGGAGCGGCAGTACCGCCGGTTCGCCGAGGAGTTCGCCGCGGCCGGGCACGAGGTCACCTACCTGACCCGGCGGCAGTGGGACGGCGCGCCGCCCGTGCTGGACGGCATCAAGGTCGTCGAGGTCAGCCACGACGACGGCCTCTACGACGACAACGGCGCCCGCACGCTCGGCCCCGCGATCAAGTACGCCAAGGGCCTGTTCTTCCACTTCCTGCGCAACCGCAAGTCCTACGACGCGGTCCTGGTGTCCGCGCTGCCGTCCACCAACGTGCCGGCGGTGCGGGCCGCCCTGGTGTTCTCCGGGGTCGCGGTGGGCGTGGACTTCCTGGAGGTGTGGCGGCCCGACCAGTGGCGCACGTACGCCGGTCCGGTGATCGGCCGGGTGGCGAGCGCGCTCCAGTGGCTGGCGGCCAAGCTCAGCCCGTTCGCGTCCTGCCACTCGCGGATGAACGCCGGCCGGCTGGAGGCGGGCGGCCTGCGGTCGAAGGCCGTGGTCAGCCCCGGTCTGATCGACCCGCAGGGCGAGGTCGAGCCGAACCTGACCACGACCGGCGCGCCGAACGTCGTGTTCGTGGGCAGGCACATCCCCGACAAGCGGGTCGAGGCGCTGCCGGCGGCGATCGCGGAGGCGCGCAAGACCGTCCCGGACCTGACCGCCACGATCTTCGGCGAGGGGCCGTCGCGGGACGCCGTGCTCGCCGAGATCGAGCGCCTGGGTCTGCAAGACGTCGTGAAGACGCCCGGGTTCGTCAGCCAGGAGGAGCTGGACGAGGGCATCCGGACCGCCGCGGTGCTGGTCAACCCGTCCCAGCGGGAGGGCTACGGCCTGGTCGTGGTCGAGGCGTGCGCGGTCGGGACGCCAGTGGTGCTGGTCGACGCGGACGACAACGCCTCCGTCGAACTGGTCGAGAACGGCGTGAACGGCCGGATCGCGGCGTCCACCTCGCCCGCCGACCTGGGTGGCGCGATCGCCGAGGTGGTGGCCGCGGGTGAACCCCTGCGCAAGACCACGCACGCCTGGTACGCCCAGGTCAGCAAGACCAACACGATCCAGGCCGCGGCCCGCGGCATCCTCGACCGGCTGGTGGCGGCGGCGCGCGAGTAACACCCCGTGACCGGCCTACCATGAGCCGCGTGCCTCTCCACATCGCCGTAGACCTCGTGTTCTTCACCGGCAAGAAGGGCGGCGCGGAAACGTACGTGCGGGGCGTGTTCCCGGCCCTGGCCGCCGCGCACGACGACCTGCGCTTCGTCGGCATCGGCAACCGGGAGCTGGCGGCGAACCCGCCGGACTGGTTCCCGGGCGAGGTGGTGCCGCTGCCGGTGTCCGGGGAGAACCGGGTGCAGTGGGCGCTCGCCGAGGCGTTCGCGGTGGCCGTCAAGGCCCGGTCGATCAAGGCCGACCTGCTGCACTGCCCGGCGAACTTCGGCCCCTCGGTGCGGCTGCTGCCGACACTGGTGTCGGTGCTGGACGTGCTGCCGATCAAGCACCCGGAGTGGGTGCCCGGCGGGCGGGCGAAGGCGGTGCAGCTGCTCAGCCGGGCCAGCGCGCGGGCCGCGACCCGCATCCACACGATCAGCGACGCGTCGGCGGACGACATCGTGGCGCTGCTGGGCCGGTCCCGGTCCGACATCGACATGATCCACCTCGGGGCGGACCAGGTGGAGCAGGGCAAGCGGGTCGAGCGCACCGGCCGCCCGTACGTGCTGACCGGCGGCAACCGGATGCCACACAAGAACCACGGCCGGCTGCTGGAGGCGTGGGCGTCGATCCCCGCGGCCGAGCGGCCGAAGCTGGTCATCACCGGCAGCCACGGCGACGACCCGCTCGCCCCGCTGGTGCGGGACCTGGGCCTGGAGGACGACGTCGACCTCCACGGCTGGGTGACGGCGGACGAGCTGGCCGACCTGTACGAGGGCGCGAGCGCGTACGTGTTCCCCACGCTGTTCGAGGGCTTCGGCCTGCCCGTGGTGGAGGCGATGGCGCGCGGGTGCCCCGTCGTCGGCTCGGACATCCCGGTGCTGCGCGAGGTCGGCGGCGACGACATGGTCTACGTCGACCCGTACGACCCGGCGTCCATCGCGGCCGGCGTGCGCAAGGTGGTCGCCGACCCGGCGCTGCGGGACGCCCTGTCGGCGGCGGGCCTCAAGCGGGCCGCCCAGTTCACCTGGCAGCGCACCGCCGACGCGCACGCCGAGGTGTACCGGAAGATGGTCGCCCAGAAGACGGTCGCACGGTGAGTGCCCGGCGCGAAGGGTTGATCGTCCTCGTCGCCAGCTTCGCCGGGCACGCGGGCAACTACCTGTTCTACCTGGTCGCGGCCCGGATGGTGTCGCCCGGTGAGTTCGCCGCGATCTCGGCGATGATCTCGTTCGGCACGATCGTGCAGATGCCGGTCAACGGCATCCAGGTCGCCACCGCGCGGGACGTCGCCGTGCTGCGGGCGTCCGGCACGCCGGGCGAGCTGTCCGGCTACCTGCGCCGGCTGGGCCGCCGGATGGGCGTGGTGAGCCTGGCCATCGCGATCGCCCTGTCCGGGCTGAGCCCGCTGCTCGCGGAGACCCTGAACATCGGGGCCGCGCAGCCGCTGGTGTTCGCCGCCCTGTGGATGGCGTGGACGGCGTTGCTGCTGGTCGTGACGGGTGTCGCGCAGGGCGCGGAGCGGTTCCGGTACGTGGCGTTCGCGCTGGCCGGGCCGCTGGGCGCGCTGCGACCGCTGCTGCTGCCGGTGTTCGTGCTGATCGCGGGCATGTCCGGGTCGATGCTGGCGATGCTCGCCGCCGCCCTGATCGGCCTGGCCGTGATGCTGCCGCCGGTGATCCGGGACATGCGGGTGACGCCGACCGCGCCGCCACCGATGCCGAGCACGGTCGTGACGATGATCGGCCTGCTGGCGTTCTCGTCGCTGACGAACGTGGACCTGCTGGTCGCGCAGGCCACGCTGCCCGAGATCGAACGCGCCCACTACGCCGGTGCCGTGCTGCTGGGCAAGGTGGCGCTGTTCGCGCCGTCCGCGCTGGCCATGGTGCTGCTGCCGCGCGCGGCGGCGGCGCTGGAGCGCGGCCAGCGGGCGGACGGGCTGGTGCTCAAGACGATGGGCCTGACGGCGGTGAGCGGCCTGGCCGTGGCGCTGGGCCTGTGGCTGGTGCCGACGTCCCTGCTGACCGCGACCTTCGGCCCGGCCTACGGGGCGTCCAAGCCGCTGCTGGCGCCGTTGGCGCTGGTCATGACGGCGGCGGCGGTGCTGTGGGTGCACCTGATGTTCGCCATCGCCAAGAAGAGCAAGCTGATGATCGGCGGCCTGGTCGGGACGGCGCTGGCGCACTGGGTGCTGCTGGCGTTCCTGCACGACTCGGCGTGGCACATCGTCGCGGCCTCGGCGATCGTGATCGGCGCGGCGCTGGCGGCCATCGAGGTGGCGTCCAGCGACGGCGTGGTCCGGATGGCGCTCGCCCACCGCCGCACCACCCGCGAGACCACGGCGGTTTGAACGACGAAGGCGCCCGGTGGAGGACCACCGGGCGCCTTCGTGCTTCGGGTCAGGACGTGGGGCTCGTGGCGAGGATCCACACGTTGCGGCGCCAGCCGGGCAGCCACGCGGCCGCCACCAGCGGGGCCGGGCGGCGCTTGGCCGGCAGCATGCCGGAGATGATGCTGGAACCGGGCATCACCGACTCGTAGGACACCTTCTTGACGTCGAAGCCCTGGTCGGCGAACAGCCGGCGCATCGACGTGCGGGTCCACGGCCGGCGGTGGGTGTAGTCGTTCCACGACCAGCGCTGGGCGTCCGGGGACGACGCGAACACGCGCCCGCCCGGCTTGAGCACCCGGCGCACCTCCTTGACCAGCGACACCGGGTCGAGCAGGTGCTCCAGCACGTCCTTGAGCACGACGCCGTCGAACTCGTGGTCACCGACCGGGAGGTCCTCCTCCAGGTCGGCGAGCCGGACGTCGATCCCCTGCTCCTTGGCCTTGTCGACGGTGGACTGGAAGTTGTCCAGGCCCACGTAGTCCGGGAAGAACTCCGACACCCAGGCCGTCCCGCACCCCACGTCGAGAATGCGCGAACCGGGGCGGAAGTGCCTCACGATGTCGTTGTAATAGCCCGGTTTCGCGTGCCACTCGTGGTAACCCACACTTAACACCATTCTTCGCGACAGGGATGGGGACTAGTCCTCGCCGATCTTGGTGAGGCTCAGGGTGAAGCTGACGCTGATCATCTGGAACCCGGTCACGATGGCGACCATGCCCAGGATCGGCACGCGCACGGTGTCGACCACGTCCAGGGCGCCGAACCCGGCCGCGCCCCACGTCGCCACCGCGCCGATGAAGCACCCGATGCCGACCAGGATCAGCAGGCCGCCGATCCACAGGCCGCGTTCCAGCGACGCCCGCGCGACCCGGCCGATGAGCCGCCCGGACGGCGGCGGCAGCAGCCCCAGGTGGGCGGCGTAGGAGCGGGCGATGACCGCCAGACCGACGCCCTGGAGGCCGACGAACAGCATGGTCGCGAAGCCGAGCATGCTCTGCAGGCCGAACCCGATGCCGCCGACCTCCTGCGGGCCGAACGACAGCCACAGCAGGCCCAGGCAGCCCACGCCCAGCAGCAGCAGCGACGGGTAGTACAGCAGCCAGCGCGGGCTGAACGCGAGCAGGAACCGCAGGTGACGCCACCCGTCGCGCCAGGTCCGCAGGTGCGGGGCGCGGCTGCGGCCGTCGGGGCGCAGGGTGGTGGGCACCTCGGCGATCTTGCGGTGGTTGAGCGAGGCCCGGACCACCATCTCGCTGGCGAACTCCATGCCGGAGGTGCGCAGGCCCAGTTCGAGCATCCGGTCCCGGCGGAAGGCGCGGATGCCGCAGTGGAAGTCGCCTACCGGGATGCGGAAGAACAGCCGGCCGAGCAGCGAGAGGACCGGGTTGCCCAGGTACTTGTGCAGGAACGGCATGGCGCCCGGCGCGATGCCGCCCTTGAACCGGTTGCCCATGACCAGGTCGTTGCCCGCGCGCAGGCCCTCGAGGAACCCGCCGATGTCGTCCAGCGCGTAGCTGTCGTCGGCGTCGGCCATCAGCACGTACGTGCCCTCGGCCGCCTCGATGCCCGCCATCAGCGCGGCGCCGTAGCCGCGGCGCGGCACGTCCACCACGCGCGCCCCGTTGGCCCGGGCGATGTCCTGGGAGCCGTCGGTGGAGCCGTTGTCGGCGACGATGACCTCGCCGACCACGCCCAGCTCCTCCAGCGAGCGCTTGGCCTTGCGGACGCAGACCTCGAGCGTCTCGGCCTCGTTCAGGCACGGCAGGACGATCGACAGCTCGACGACTTCCGTGGGCGTCCCGGACGGCGTCTCCACGGACTGGTTCGACAGAGTCATACCGCGCGTGCTCCCCTATGGTGGGATCTACGATTTGCTCGATCTTGCGCTGTAACCGGTGCGACCGGGCGTCCCCGCCTCCCGGGGCTGAACCGGGAGACCGCGCCAGCGTGGCATAGACTACGCGCCCGTGACGAACCGGCCTTCGGGTGCACGGCTTTGGCTCCTCGCCTTCATCGGATTCTGGCTGCTGCACGCGGGCTGGGCCTTTGCCGCGCCCTTCGACGGACCGCCGGACGAGGAACAACACGCCCTGCGCGCCGCCGCCATCATGAACGGCGACATCTTCTCGCGTGAGGGGAACGGGCAGCTCGTCCCGCAAAGCCTGGACAAGAACAACAAGCTGGAGAACGGCGTACTGCGCCACCGCTCCTGTTTCCCCATGCAGGTCACGGTGCCCGCGAGTTGCACCGAAGAGCCGGGCGGCGATCGGACCCTTGTTGTTCGTTACGTGTCAGAAGCGCGTTTCAACCCTGTTTACTACGCCGTCGTCGGCTGGCCGCTGAAGTTCTGGCCGGAATGGCGCGGCATCATGCTGTCCCGGCTCATCAGCGCCGGTCTGATGGCGGCGATGCTGGCGTGCGCGGTGGTCGGCGCGGTGCGCTGGACGAGGCACCGGGCGCTGCTCGCGGGCATCGTCGTGGCGGTGACCCCGATGACCGCGCACCTGGCGGGGTCGATCAACCCGAACGGCATCGAGATCACCGCCGGGCTGTGCCTGGGCGTGGCCCTGATAGCGCTGCTGCACGAACGCGGGGGCGGGCCGGTGAACAAGGCGGCGGTTGCGCTGGCCGCCGTGTCGTCGGCGGTGATCGTGACGCCCCGGTTCAGCGGGGTGATGTGGCTGTGCGTCATCGCGTTCGCGCTGCTCGTGCCGGTGCGGTGGCAGCGGGTGAAGGAGCTGGTGCGGACCCGGGCCGTGCAGGTGGGCCTGGGCGCGGTCGTGCTGGCCGGCATCGCGTCCGTGCTGTGGACGTTCACGAATGGGACGGCCGAGGTCGCGCCGCCTCGGTACGACTACCAGTACAAGGACGTCCTCAAGGTCGCGCTCCTGGACTTCTGGCCCAACCTGGCCAACCAGATGGTCGGTGTCATGGGCTGGGCCGAGACGCTCATGCCGCGCCTGATCTACGTGGTGTGGTTCGCGGCGCTCGGGGTGCTGATCCTGGGCGGGTTCATCGTCGGTGGCCGGGTCGACCGGTGGCGGATGATCGCCCTGTTCTTCGGCACCTTCACCCCGCTGCTGGCGGCGGAGCTGTACCTGATCAACCAGACGGGCTGGTTCAACCAGGGCCGTTACTTCCTGCCGGGCGCGGTGGTGCTGCCGCTGCTGGGTGCGCACATCCTGGCGAAGAACGCGTTGACGGCGGCCCACTTCCGGTCGGCGACGCGGGTGTTCGCGCTGTTGCTGCTGCCGATCCACCTGGTGTGCGTGGCGTTCACGATGATCCGGTGGCAGTCCGGGCTCGCGATCATGAACCCGTTCAAGGGCAGCTGGGTGCAGCCGTACGGCGGTCACGTGCTCCCGCTGGCGGCGGCCACGCTGGGTGTGATCGTGCTGTTCGCGATGTTCTGGTGGGCGTCGCGGGTGCCGACGGAGCCGGCGGCGGAGGTCGAGGCGGAGCCGGTCTCGGACGACACGACGACGATCGAGGCTGTGCCGCACACGGACAACGGCGAGACCCGGGTCCCGGAGACCGCCCGCCAGTAGGCGCGGGGTGCCGGGGAGGGCTGGAGCAGGGGCGTGCAGGCCTCGGAGCGGCCGGCCTTGGGCGGGCCTGCGCAGGCGGGGCTGCTCGGTCGCGTGCCCTGGGCGGGTGTCTGGGTGGGGTGGGCTGAGGGTTTGGGTGGTTGGGTCGCGTTGGACATCCCCACCCACCACCCCCGCCAGGCCACCCTGGCACAAGCCAGGCGCTGCGCGCCAAGCGCGCTTCGCGCGCTGACCCGAGCGCTGCGCGCTCGGGTCGCACGACCCCGGCGGAGCCGGGCCGTGCCGGCCGCCGCAGGCGGGTGCTCTTGGTGGCTTTTGCTGGGGTGGCTTGGCGGGGGTGGTGGGTGGGGATGCCCAACGCGACCCAACCACCCAACGCCACCACCCACTCCACCCGCTCGACTCCACCCGCTCCACCCCACACGCCCCACATGCCCCACAAGCCCCACACGCGCCGCCCCAGGACCGACCCAGGGCCGACCCGCCGCTCACCTCACGCCCGTCGCGCCCAGCACACACAAAACGGCCGGTGGTCCCCAGGACCACCGGCCGTTCCATCACCACTACCGACTCAATGCCGGACTCAACGCTCGCCTCACTGCCGGGCCTTCCGCAGCCGAGCCGCCGTAGCCCGCCCCAAGTGGTTGATCGCCGACCCGAAACTCGGCTCCCGCACCGACAGCGGGTCCCGCAGCTCCTGCTCCAACCGCGCGTTCGCGTCCCGCAGGTGGTCGGTCTCCCTACGCAGGTGCTCGACCTCGCCCCTCAGGGCCGCGATCTCGTGCCGCTGGGCCGCGATGGTCTCCGCCAGTCGATCGGCATCGTCCGCGTGCGCCACAGCCTCGTACTGCATCTCCAGCACGCGCGTGTAGAGCGCGACCCGGTTGTTCTCCAGCTTCGCGATCAGCTCCGACGACGTGTACGGCTTGAGGTCCTTGCGGATCTTCGCCGCCCCGGGGGCGTCCGCGCGCATCAGCAGGCCGAACCCGTACACCGCGGGCACGACCTCGAAGCGCCAGTCGCCCTCCTCCTCGGCGATCGCGTCCTCGACGGCGGTCAGCACGCCGTTGCGCTCGCCGCCCGCCTTCTCCGCCCAGGTGAACGCGCCCAGGCCGACGAGTCCCGCCGGGGTGAGGCCGTCGTGGCTGATGGTGGGGCCGTCGGACGACGACTCGTGCTTGTCCTCGCCTCTCAGCGGGGACGGTTCGTAGTACAGGTCGCGGCGCGCGCACGGCCACAGGACGTCGTGCATCGCGATGACCGCGTCCGGCACGTTGCGCATGATCCAGCCGATCTCGGCGCGTACCACGGCGTAGTTGTGGTCGCCGTCGAGCACGTACAGCTGGGCGTGCGGCAGCTCCGCCAGGACCTCCGGCGACCGCTTCTCCACCAGGTGCAGCTTGTCGTTGCCCGACAGGGTGGCGCGCAGCTCGTCGGTCGGGTGCGGGTCGACGCAGTGGACCGCGGACGCGCCCAGGTCGGTGTAGATCGAGCTGACCTGGCCCGACTCGACACCGACCTCGACGACCGTCTCGATCTCGCGGTGCGCGAACACGACGGCGAACAGCTCGCGGAACGTCGACATCGAGTGCAGCAGCAACGGCTGTTTGCGAGCCGCACGCGCTTGGGAGTGCGGGTCTTCCCGGCTGCCGATAATGTCCACGAGCAGGCTCATCAACTGCCTCCCAGTTTGCGGATGGCGACACGCGCCGCCCCGGCCGCCACACCCGTGGCGCCGTGGGCACGGTACTCCTCCCGCAAACGCCCCGTAATACGCGCGATCCGGTTGGCGGGCGGCATTTTCGGCGCCAGGTTCGACAGCGACTGCGGCAGCATCGAGAACGCCACGGTGACCGTGCCCGAGGACACCAGGCCACCGGCGCGCGAGGCCAGCGGCAGCCAGATCGCGGCGTGCGGCGAGTCGAACTCGACCAGGTTGCCGCCCAGCCAGCGGCACTCGGCGAAGGTCAGGCCGGCGAAGTCCTCCGGCGTCTCCCAGCGCAGCGGCTCCTCGCGGTGGCGGCCGTTCGCGATGACCCGCGCCTCGATCCAGTCGACGCGGACCACGGCGGGCCGGCCGGGGATCGCCAGCGACACGTCGACGGTGTCGTGGTGCTCGAACCGCAGGCGCGCGAACGACAGGCCGTTGTGGTTGATGCGGACCCGCTTGCGGCCCGCGTCGCGCCAGCGGTCGTCGACGGTGCGGTAGCGCAGGCGGGTCTCGAACGGCTCGCCGGAGGACTCGAACACGTCCCGGCTCACGGCGCCCAGGTTGAGCGCGCGGCTGGCCGCGGCGAGACCGGTGTCCGACGCCGCCAGCAGGGCGGGCCAGAACGAGTCGCGCATGTGCAGGTCTTCCAGGTCGGCCGGCGACAGGTACGGGATCGCGGCCCGCAGGTCCTCGGGGACGACCATGGTGACCACGGACGAGCCGAAGTTGTCCTCGTGCGCCCAGTTGCCGAACACCGAGGCCTCCTCGGCGGTCGGCGCCTTCAGGGCGGACACCAGGATGTTGGCCAGGCGGTCCTTGGCGGCCGGCTCGCTGACCAGCTCCGGCCAGCCTGGGTTGGTGCGCACGTAGCGGTTCCACTGGCGCTGGAACGCGAGGATGCCCTCCTGCGCGGCCAGGCGCTCGGTGTTCTGGGTCTGCGACTCCGAGACGCGGCCCAGGACGGGCTGGCTGTCCTCGGTGAAGCCGATCAGGGAGCCGCACAGCGCGTTGACGCACTGCTCCAGCACCTCGGGGCTGCGCACGATGGTCGACGCGACGTCGACCGGGTGGCCGGCCTGCGCCAGGTAGCCCTCGGCGCGCAGGCCCGCCAGGTAGGTGCGCACGGACCGGTCGTCGGTGGCCAGGTACAGGCCCGCCGGGCGCAGGTCGATCTCGGCGATGCGCAGCGCCTTGGCCAGCTGGAGCTGGATGGTGCCGCCCCAGCCCAGGTCGACCAGGGTGAGGTCGTCGCCGTCGAGGGCGCCGGTGGTGCGCAGGTAGCGGATGAGCCGCTCGCGGGCCGCGGTGAAGGTGGCCTTGAGGCGGTTCTGGATGTGCGGGGTCTCGGTGAGCGCGATCGCGACCCGCTCGGCGATGCCGCCGTTGTCGACGATCGTGTCCAGGTCGTTGGCCAGGCTCGGGACCTCGCCGGAGCGCAGCGTCAGCACGGACAGCAGCTGCCGCACGGACAGGTGGTAGCTGCGGCGGATGAACTCGTGGACCGAGTCGGTGTCGAAGTGCTCCAGCGCGGCCAGCGAGGTGACGTGGCGGGACAGCCAGATCGGCTTGGCCTCGACGTCCCAGCCGCGCACCTGGGCGGCGTTGTTGACCAGCTTGGACAGCAGTTCGCCCTCGCGCATCGGGCACCACAGCACCCGCGTGCCGGTCTGGTGCGCCCGCCACGCGACCCATTCGGCGAACCCGGTCAGCACCGGCCCGAGGACGGCCGCGCCGAACCGGAACGCGGTGTCGCGCCCGGACCCGCTGTCCGCCGCCGCGGTCGCGAGGGTCTTGGCGCGCAGGCTGGTGATGCCGAAGTCGCCGTGCGTGGTGTGCAGGTTCTCGGCGTAGGGGCCGAACGGGTGCAGCGACTCGTTCTCCCGCTCCAGCACGACGGCGTAGGGCTCGTCGAGGCGGCGGAAGTGGACGGTGCGCAGGCCCAGCTCGGTGGGCACCTCGTAGTCGGCCACCTCGTTGTCGCCCACGTGCAGGACCTGCTCGGGGCTGAGGTTGAGCTGCTTGAGGACGATCTCGAACAGCCCGTTGGCCTTGTCCAGGCCGTGCTGGTGGGACCGGAAGACCTGGGCGTCCTTCAAGCCGTCCAGCTCGGGCCGGTCGAGCAGGTAGGACAGGTGCTCGGCGGTGAAGTAGGTGTCCGAGACCAGGATGATCGGCACGTCGTGCTTGCGGGCCTGGGCGATGACGCCCGCGATGTCCAGGTCGACGACGGTGAACTCGCGCTCGACCTCGATCTCGGCCTGGACCAGCTCTTCGAGCAGCGCCTTGTCGAACACGTCCGTCGGCATGGCGCGCCAGATGTCGAACAGCGACACCTCGGTGCCCAGGGCGTCGCGGCCGTGCCGGGACTTCTCCTCGGCGGTGTGCCGCATGCGCCGGAAGGTGGCGTCGGTGACCCAGTCCGGGCAGAGGCCCGCGGCGCGCAGCCGGGCCCCGAGGATGCCGAACACGTCGGCCGGACGGGGTACCCGACGCCAGAGCACGGTGTCGAAGATGTCCAGCGAGAGAACCTCGCACGACCGGTCGGCGATCATCCGGTGGACGTCTTCGAGCAGAGCGTGTCGACTGGTGTCCGCGACCTCGGTCATCGCGGTGACCCCCCTATCTTCCCTGGTCCGGTGCGGAGAGGCAGGTGTTGCGCTGCCAAGCGCGAGCCGCCGGGGGACGCGGTCGCCCTCCGGCGCGCCCACCATACCCGGACGGGGGAAACGAACCGCCTGCCGACTGTCGAGCGGACTCCGAGGGGCGGTTTCTGTCGGTGCCACGTGGGACGATCGAGACGGGGGCCGGAGGCCACGCCCGGGACAGGAGCGCGGGCCTGAGCGCCGGACCTAGGCCGTGGCTGCGACGGCTGGAACTGCGGTGGGCGGCTCGGCGGTGGCGGCTCGGCGGTGGCGGCTCGGCGGTGGCGGCTCGGGGGCGGCGGGGTTCGCCGGGGCTGGGTCAGTTGGTCGGGTGGCGGATCGCGGGTGGGCTTTGCCGCCGGTGGGTGTCCACCCGCCCACCCCCTCCCAGGCCACCCCGCAAAGCCCCAACTGCACCCGCCTTCGGCGGGGCCGCCTGCGGCGGCAAAGGCCGGACGCCGGAGCGTGTGCCGCGCCGGAAAGCCGCCCGAAAGCACACCGGGCAGCGCTCCGACTCGCGGAGTGCTGCCCGGCGGGCCCGAACGGTCAGGAGATGGCGACCGCCACCACCAGGCCCAGGGCGAAGTGGGCGCTGGCCACGACCGCGCTGGCCGGCGCGAAGCGCTCCGACTCGATCAGCGAACCGATGTCCAGCCGGGTCACCCACTCCAGCAGGCGCACCGCGAGCACCTGCACCACGATCCCGACCAGGCCGTAGATCAGGGCCGACAGCAGCCCCTCGTCCAGCTTGCCCTCGGAGCTGTAGATCGCCACCACCACGATCAGCGCCATGCTGACCAGGCCCGCCGCCGTCACGATGACCGCGTTCGGGGCGCCCGTGCGCACCAGGGTCGACAGCTTGCCGGGCGTCGTCCAGTCGATGGCGTAGAAGCCGAAGACCATCAGCGCGAGGCCGACGACCGCGTACAGGGCGATCGCGCCGATGCCCCGGCCGATCGCGGAGCCGAAGCCCGGGTCCAACGCGAGTTCGCTGATCACTGCCACTCCATTCATTCGACAATCCGATGCGGGACGAACGCCGCGCCATCGTCGGTCACCAGGCCGACCGTCTCGCGGATGCCGAGCCCGGCCGCCGTGTCGCCGACGACCCACGCGCCCAGCGCGGGGCGGTAGCCGTCGAACTCGGGCAGCGGGTCGAACGCCTGGTAGACGAACCCTTCCTTGCCGTACACGCCGCCGGTCATGGTCTCGTAGCCCGGCGCCACGATCTGGATGTTCGCGCCCTCCCGACCCAACCGGGGCTTGCGCACGTACTCCGTGAGGACGCTGGGTTCGTCGAGGAACGCGGGGAGGAGGTTCGGGTGGCCGGGGTACATCTCCCACAGCACCGCGAGCAGCGCCTTGTTGGAGAGCAGCATCTTCCACAGCGGCTCGATCCACAGGGTGCCCGGCAGGCTCTCCACCGCGAAGCGGCCGAACTGCTCGTCGACCACCCACTCCCACGGGTACAGCTTCACGACCGTGCCCATCGGGGCCTCTTCGAGGTCGACGAACCGGTTGAGCAGCGAGTCCCAGCCGATCTCCTCGATGGCCAGGCCCACGGTGTTCATGCCCGCCTCGGCCGCGGTCTCCTGGAGGTAGGCGACCGTCACGTGGTCCTCACCGGACGGGTCGGCCCCGGACCAGGTGAAGTGGACCTCGTTGGACGGCAGCTTCGCCCCGATCTCGGCCCACCGCTCGACCAGCTTCTCGTGGATGGAGTTCCACTGGTCGTCGTCGGGGTGCACGTCGGTCTTCCAGTTCCACTGGACGACCGAGGCCTCCAGCAGGGACGTCGGCGTGTCGGCGTTGTACTCCAGCAGCTTGGCCGGGCCGCGGCCGTCGTAGCGCAGGTCGAACCGGCCGTAGACGTGCGGGTCGCGGCGCTTCCACGACTCGGCGATCGCGGGCCAGGTCCACTCGGGGATGCCGAAGTCCCGGAACCGCTCGGTCAGCACGACGTTGTCCACGGCTTCGAGGCACATGCTGTGCAGCAGCTCGACGTCCGCCTCCAGCGACAGGACGTCGCTCATGTCGAAGACGTAGTGCGCCGACTCGTCCCAGTACGGGCGCGGGCTGCCGTCGGCCGCGCGGGCGGGTGCGCCGAAGACGAGGCCCTGCTCGGACACGGTGCGCTGCCAGTTCGGCCGGGGCGCGGAGGTCTCCCGGCGCACTCAGCTGCCCCCGCTCTTGCTGCCGCCGGAGACGCCGAACCCGCCGCGCTGGATCGTCGTGCCGGACTTGGTCGTGACGTTCGCGCCCTTGGGGATCGTGTAGCTGCCGCCGCTGACCTTCTGGCCGACCGGGACGCTCGTGCCGCCGTAGTAGTAGCGGTAGGAGCTGCCGCCGATGTAGATGAAGCCGTTGCTGTGGTAGCCGCCGTGGGTGCGGGCGTAGTTCTCGTCGCAGTACTGGTCCTCGACGACCACGTCGTCGCGGACGCACTGCGCCTCGACCTCGTCCGGGCTGGCCACGGCGTACCAGATGGCCACCACGCCGACCACGCCCACGGCCACGCCACCGCCGATGAGCAGCCGCTTGCGCCGCTTGCGGCGGCGGGCCTCCTCGGCCGCGGCGGCTTCGGCGGCCTCGCGCTGCTGCTTGGCGGCCTGCTGGCGGGCGCGCTGCTCGGCCACCGACGGCGGCCGGGGCTGTGTGACGCCGGGCTGCTGCTGCCGGATCTCGCCGCGCTTGACCGGCTTGCCGCCCTGCGGACCGCCAGACCCCTGCGGACCACCGGGTCCCTGGGGACCGCCCTGGCCTGGCTGGGGCGCGCTCTGCGCGAAGCCCGGCTGCCCCGGCTGGCCCTGACCACCCTGAGCCGGACCGCCCTGGCCCGGCAGGGGTTGTGTCGGCTGCGGCCCGCTCGGCGCGAAGCCCGGCTGCCCGGGTTGCGCCGGGTGCGCGCCACCGGGTTGTCCGGGCGCGGGCTGTCCGGGCGCAGGCGGCTGCCCGCCCTGAGGCGCCGGCGGCGGCACGTAGGGCGGTGGGTTCGCGGGCCCGCCGGCCTGCGGCGTCGTCTCGTCGTTACGGTCGTTCTCAGTCATCAGCCACTCCCGGCGGGGACGGTACAGAGATCGGCCGCCGAATGGGTGACGAGTGTCCCAAAAGCAACACAGTCCACCCGCCCGGTTGGCAGCGCGGTCGGCACAGGCATCATGGAGTAGATGTCCATGAGCGCTCGCTGGTTTCGTCGAGGTGACCACTTGGTCATGCTCGGCGCGTTCGCCGGTGCGCTCGCTCTGCTCGCCCTGAGCACGTTCACCTCCTGGCCGGTGGCCGGCGGACCGGTCGGCGGGGCCACCGAGGCGGCCGTGAACCCGGTCTACACCTCGCAGGCGGGCGACTGCCTGAACTGGACCAGGGCGAACCTGTCCGACGTGACCAAGGTCGACTGCGCGGCGCAGCACATGTTCGAGGTCACCGGCGTGGCCGACATCGGGGCCGGGTACGGGCCGCAGGCGCCGTTCCCGACCGACGAGCAGTGGCAGAAGATCAGCGAGGAGTACTGCGCCAAGACGTCCCTGGACTACCTGGGCGGCCGGTTCGACCCGTTCGGCAAGTACACCGTCGGCCCGCTCAACCCCGGCGAGCGGCTGTGGGCCGAGGGCCAGCGGACGCTGCGCTGCGGGCTCCAGGTCGCGGGACCGGCCGGCGGGCTGCTGCCCGCGTACGGGTCGGCCAAGACGCAGGACCAGTCCGACGTCTACGACCCGGGCGTGTGCCTGGGCATCACCGAGGCGCGCGGCGTGGGCGACCCGGTCGAGTGCGTCAAGCCGCACGCGTTCGAGGTCGTCGGCGTGGTGACGCTGCCCGCGGGCGACTTCCCGCCGGTCGAGCGGCAGGACGAGGTGCTGTCCGGCGAGTGCGCCCGGATCGCCGCCGAGTACTCCGGCGGCCTGGACTTCAAGGCGCGCGGCCTGGTCGTCACCTGGGACACCCGGGCGCCGGAGAGCTGGGCGGCGGGCTCGCACCGGGCGAACTGCAAGGTCGGCGCGGCCACCGACGGCACCGGCCTCAACCCGTGGGAAGGCAGCGTCCGCAACCCCAACGCGCCGCCCCTGACCACGTCGAACCCGCCGCAGACGACGACCGTGCAGCAGGACGAGCCGACCGGCGCGCCGCTGCACTCCCAGTCGAACAGCAGCGCGCCGTCGGGGTCGTCCTCGGCGTCGGTGACGCCGACCTCCAACTCGTCCGAACCCAAGCCGTCGAGGTGATGCCGTGCCCGCGGAGATGACCCGGCAGCGGTTCGAGGAACTGGTGGGCGACGCCCTGGACCTGCTGCCGCCGGAGTTCGCGGCGGCGATGAACAACGTGGTCGTGCTGGTCGAGGACCGCAACCCTGAGGAGCCGTCCCTGCTGGGCCTCTACACCGGCATCGCGCTGACCCGGCGCACCACCGACTACGGCGGCGTGCTGCCCGACCGGGTCACCATCTACCGCGAGGCCATCCTCGACATCTGCGACACCGAGGAGGACGTGGTGGAGGAGGTGGCGATCACCGTGATCCACGAGATCGCCCACCACTTCGGCATCGACGACGACAAGCTGCACGAACTGGGCTGGGGCTGACCGGGCGCGCTAGTCGATCCGGTCGACGCCGGTCCACGAGGTGCACACCCAGCCCGCGCCGTCGTGCTCCAGCACGACCTGACCGGTGTTGGGCAGCAGCCCCGCCTCCAGCAGCGCCGGCTGGACGTTCTTCGCCATCGCCAGCGCCGCCAGCCGGATCGCCCCGCCATGGCTGACCAGCACGAACGTGTCGTCGGGCGAGTGCCGCGCGCACACCTCGTCCACCGCCGCGACGAACCGCTCGATCACCTGCCGGCCGGACTCGCCGCCGGGGACGGGCGCGTCCAGGTTGCCCGCGGCCCACTCGTGCGCGGCGGCCAGGAACAGGTCGAACGCCTCGCGGTCGTGCCGGCCCTCCAGGTCGCCGCAGAAGATCTCCTGCACGCCGTCCAGCACCTCGACGTCCAGGCCGTGCGCCCGGGCGACCGGGGCCGCGGTCTGCTGCGCCCGCACGGCCGCGCTCGCGTACACCGCGCTGACCGGCACGTCCGCCAGGGCCTCGCCCAGCGCCGCCGCCTGCGCCCGGCCGGCGTCGGTCAGCGGCGGGCCGGGTGGCAGCGAGTCCAGCGCCATCTTCAGGTTCGACGCCGTCTCCCCGTGCCGCACCAGGATCAGCTTCACGCCTCCCGCCCTTCCCGCACCGCGGCGACCCACTCGGCCGCCGCCACGAACTCCTCGTCGCCCGGGACCGAACCGCCGGGCTCCGCCTTCGGGTAGGAGCCGAGGAACCTGGTGTCCGGGCAGTGCCGGCGCAGCGCGGCGAGCGCGTCGCCCACGCGCGGCTGCGCCACGTGCCCGTCGAAGTCGATGTAGAACCGGTACTCGCCCAGCCGGCCCTTGGTGGGGCGCGACTCGATGCGGGTCAGGTTGATGCGGCGCAGCGCCAGCTCGCTGAGCAGGTCGGACAGCGCGCCCACCCGGTCGGTCGCGGTGACCACGACGGACGTGCGGTCGTGGCCGGTGGGCGCGGGCGGCGGGCCGGGGCGGCGCAGCAGCAGGAACCGGGTCTTGGCGTCCCGGACGTCGGCCACGTCGGTGGCCAGGACCTCCAGCGGGTAGTGCCGCACCGCGACGGGCGCGCTCACCGCCGCGTCGAACTCGCCCGCCAGCACGGCCCGCGCGGCGGCGGCGGTGGACGTGGTGGCCACGACGTCGGCGTTCGGCAGGTGCTCGGCGAGCCAGTGCCGGACCTGGGCCAGGGCGTGCGGGTGGCTCGCGACGGTCTTCACCTCGCCACCGCCCGGCCGCACCAGGACGCTGAACCGGACGTCCAGCACGGCCTCGGCGACGGCGACCAGCGGTTCGCCCTCGGTCAGCGCGTCCATCGTGGCCGGGACCGCGCCCTCGACGGAGTTCTCCACCGGCACGCACGCGGCCTCGGCGTCGCCGCGGCGGGTCGCGGCGAGGGCCGCGGGCACGGTGTCGTACGGGACCAGCTCGTCCGGGGAGGCGCCGAGGCCGAGGGCGGCCTGCTCGGTGAACGTCCCCTGCGGTCCGAAGTAGGCGAGCACGGCCGCAACGATACGAGCACCACGCCCGGTGATCGTCGCTGAGGCGAGGATCACCCGGCCGGCGGGTGCCCGGCCCCGTTCCGCCGGACCCCTGTGTCCTGGAATGCTTGCGGCTGTGTCCGCCGATACGGAGGGTGAGATCAACGCTCCGGTAGCTGTTCCCCGTCTGGTGTTGTGCGCCGTCGACGAGCCCCTCGCGACGGCGTGGCTGGGTGTCGCCGACGGCCGCAGCGGTGTCGAGGTGCACCGGGGTTCGGTGCTCGACATCGTGGCCGAGGCCGTGGTGAGCCCGGCCAACTCGTCGGGCTGGATGCGCGGCGGCATAGACGCCGTGTACGCCCGAGCCTTTCCCCACGTCGAAGCGCACGTGCGCAGCGCCGTGCTGGCGTTGCACGGCGGTGAGCTGCCGGTGGGCGAGGCGCTGGTGGTGCCGACCGGCGAGCCGCAGCCGGAGTGGCTGATCAGCGCGCCGACCATGCGCACCGCCGGCGAGCACCTGCCGGAGGACACCGTGCACCCGTACCTGGCGGCGCGGGCCGTGCTGCGGGTGTGGCGCGACGGCCGGCTCGACGACGGCCGCCCGGTGCGGTCGGCCGTGCGGACCATCGCGATGCCGGGGTTGGGGACCGGAGTTGGCGGGGTCGCGCCGGAGACGTGCGCGCGCCAGGTCGCCGCCGCGTGGGACGAGGTGTTCAGCTCCCTGCCCCGGCGCTGACGACCTGTGCACAACTCTGTGGACAACCCCCGTGCAGCCTGTGGACAACTACCTCGGCGCGACCCATCGCTCCAGGTCCAGCTCATCGGTGATGGGGATGCCGTAGTCCCCCACCGAGGGGATCTCCGGTTTGAGCCGGCGTGACTCCCGGACCGCGTCGGGCCGCAACGCGGTGAGCCGGAACCCGCGCCGCTGGTAGAAGCGGAGGGCGTCGAGGTTGTCGTTGGTGGTGGTGAGCCGGACGCGGGAGCAGCCGAGCTGCCGCGCGCGCTGCACCGCGGCCTCGACCAGGGAGCTGCCCACGCCCCGGCCTCTTCGCAGCGCGTCGATGGTGACGATCTCCAGGACCCCGTCGGTGGCGGCGTAGGTGAGCAGGCCGACCACCTGGTCCTGCTGCTCGACCAGGAACCCGGGCAGGCTGGCCGGGAAGAACACCTGGCCGTGGGCGACGGAGGTGTGGGCGCCCCACAGCTCCAGCACCAGTCGGCCGACGACGATCCGGTCGGCTTCCTCGATCGCGCGTACCAGCATGTCTTGCACTGTCTTGAGGTCCGCGCGCAACCGGTACCGGCATTCGACCTATGGTGGGTGCGTGCCGGTGCGCGTGTTGCTGGTCGACGACCACGAGATCGTCCGCAGGGGGCTGCGCGAGCTGCTCGACGACGAGGACGACATCACTGTCGTAGCCGAGGCGGGTGGGGTGGACGAGGCCCTGGTGTTCGCTTCGTCGACCCGGCCGGATGTGGCCATGGTCGACGTGCGCCTGCCTGATGGCACCGGAGTCGACCTGTGCCGCCGCCTGCGCGCCCTGGACGTCCGCTGCCTCGTCTTGACCGCGTTCGACGACGAGGAGGCCCTGGTCGGCGCGATCATGGCCGGCGCGTCGGGGTACTTGCTGAAACAGGTCCGCGGCCAGGACTTGGTGAACGCCGTGCGAGAGGTGGCGGCAGGCAGGTCCCTGTTGGACCCCCAGACGACGGCCAGGGTTTTGGAGAGGATGCGCCGCCCACCGGAGGTCGACGTGCTGGACGCGCTGACCGACCAGGAGCGGCGCGTGCTGGACCTGATCGGCGAGGGTTTGACGAACCGGCAGATCGCGGAACAGCTCTTCCTGGCGGAGAAGACGGTCAAGAACTACGTGACCTCGGTTCTGCAGAAACTCGGAATGGAACGCCGCACTCAGGCCGCCGCCTGGGTAGCCCGCCGCTCCCGTTGAGGCGTTGTTGTCGGTGCTTCCTGGGAGAATGTCCCACGGGGCGCTCAACCCGAATTGTCGTACCCCTGTGGGACAATGGAGACGGGGGCCGGAGGCCGCGCCCCAAAAATTCGACCCAGCGCGCACTGCACGAAAACCCTTACCGCCTACGGCATTCCCTGCCGCACAACACCCTGCCGCACAACACCCCGCCGCACAACACCCCGCCGCACAACACCCGCCGCACAACACCCCGCCACACGACCCGCCCGGGGCCAGCCAGTCCGCATGCCCAGCTCGCCCGTCGCCGCCTGAACCAGCCGCACCCAGCCTGGGCCGCCAGCTGGGTCAGCCCCGCCGCCCAGGCCAGCCCCAGCCGCCCGACCCGAGCCGCCAGCCGAGCCAGCCGCGCCCCAAGCCCAGCCCCGCCGCCTGGTCCTGGCCGCCGCCCGGGCCCGGGCCGCAGGTCGCGCTTCACGACACCCCGAGGCCAGGCGTCAGGTCAGCGGCACGTGCCAGGTGATCGTCGTCCCCGTCCGCGGTGACGACGTGACCTCGCAGCCGCCGCCCGCCGCCAGAGCCCGTTCCTCCAGGTGCCGCAACCCCCGCCGAGCCACACCCCGCGGGATGCCGCAGCCGTCGTCGGCCACCCGCAGCTCCAACCGCCCCGGCTCCCTGGTCAGCGCGATCTCCACACGACCCGCCCCCGAGTGCCGCACCACGTTCGACAGCGCCTCCCGCAACGCCGCCCGCGCGTGGTCGGCCAGGTCAGCCGGCACATCCGCCAGGTCACCCTCCACCCGCACCTCAGGCTCGAACCCCAGCAACTCCCCCGCGGTCCGCGCCTCCGCCACCACCGACGCGCGCAGATCAGCGTCGCCGGGCTTCCCCGGATCGGCACTGCGCAGCGCGCGAACGGTCGCCCGCACCTCCGCCATGGTCTGGTCGAGCTGGTCCACGCAGTCCGCCAGCCGCTTCGCCTCCCGGCCGTCCAGCTTCAGCCGCCGGTTGAGCAGCTCCAACTGGACACCGGTCGCGTACAGGCGCTGGATGATCACGTCGTGCAGGTCGCGCGCGATCCGTTCGCGCTCCTGGTACACCGCTATCCGCTGCCGCGCCGTCGAACCCTCCGCCAGCACGACCGCCAGCCCGGCCTGCGCGGCGAACGCGGTCAGCACGTCCACGGTGTCCGTGCTGAACGGCGGCGCGCCCTTGCGCCGGTACACGGCCAGCGCGCCGATCTTGCGCTCCCGCGTCCCGAACGGCGCCACCGCGAACGGCCCGTACCCGCGCAGCGACTGCGGCACGAACGGGGCGGTGCGCGGGTCGGTGGTGAAGTCGTCGGCGACCACGGCGACGCCGGTCCGCGCGGCGCGGGCGGCGGACGAGCGGTGGGACAGGACGATGCCGACCGGGTCGACGTCGCCGGACGACGCCTCGACGGTGAGCGTCCCGTCGTCGCCGGTGGCCATCGCCAGCCCCAGGTCGGCCTCCGCCAGTTCGGCCGCGCGCCGCACGACCAGGGGCAGCACGGCGTCCGGGTCGTCGCCGGCGAGCGCGGCGGAGGTGATCTCGGTCGACGCGGCGAGCACCAGGGCGGGGTCCACGGCCGTCAACGGTAGGCCCCGACCCCCACCCGCCCCCGGGACACCTCCCACACCACGTCCGCCCGCCGCGCCTCGTCGGGCCGGTGGGTGATGTGCACGACGATCCGGTCCAGCCCGTCGACCAGGTCCAGCAGGCGGCGGGCCGACTCCTCGTCCAGGTGCGCGGTGGGTTCGTCGAGGAGGAGGACGTCGGCGTCGTGCAGCAGGGCGCGGGCGAGGGCGACGCGCTGCGCCTCGCCGCCGGACAGCAGGGTCGGTCCGACGACGGTGTCCAGGTCGAGGTCGAGCCCGACCCGCGCCAGCGCCTCCCGCATCCGGGTGTCGTCGGCCGCCGGGTCACCGATGCGCAGGTTCTCGCGCAGCGTCGTGGACACCAGCATCGGCTCCTGCGGGCACCACGCGACCCGCGCCGGCCGACGCACCGTCCCCTCGGTCGGCGCCACGAACCCCAGCAGCACCGCGAACAACGTCGACTTGCCCACCCCCGACGGCCCGACCACGGCCACCTTCGCCCCCGCGGGCGCCCGCACGCTCACGTCCTCGAACACCGGCCGCGCCGCGCCGGGCCACCGCGCGGTGACACCCTGCACCACGATGTCGTCGGATTGTTCAACAATCACCCGCGCGGAGTCCTGTTCAACGACCCTCCCGTACGCCTCCCGCAACGCCTGCCGGTGCTGGGCCGCCGCCGGCAGCGCGCCCAACACCTCGGCCAACGCCAGCGGCACGAGCCCCAGCAACGGCGCCAACAGCGGGTCGACGCCCGCCGCGATCGCCGTGCACGCCACCACCGCGCCCCCGAGCACGAGGTGGACCAACCCGGTCGCCGCGCCCGCGCCCCACGCCTGCCGGCGCGCCATCCGCGCCAGCTCGGCGTCGTGCTCGGCCAGCCGCGCCCGCACCACCCGGTCCGCGCCGAACGCGATCAGGTCCGGGGCCGCCGTCAGCAGGGTCAGCACCTCTTCGGACACCTGCCGCCGACCGCGCGCCAGCACCGTGCTCGCCCGGCGCTCGGCGACCACCGCGACCAGCGGCGCGAGCGTCCCGCCGACCAGGACCGCGAGCCCGACCGCCACCCCCGCCCACGGGTCGATCAACGCGAACAGGACGGTCGTGGCGAGCCCGACCCCGGCCGCCACCAGCGGCGGCTGGAGCACCCTGGGCACCAGGTCGCGGACCGTGTCGACGTCGTCCACCAGCCGGGTCAGCTCGGCGCGGCCGGGACGAAGCGCCCGCCACAGCCGGACCCGGAGGTCCTCGGCGAACCGGAACGCCGCGTCGTGCGACACCAGCCGCTCCAGGTAGCGCAGGACGCCCTTGGCGAGGGCGAACGTCCGCACGCCCACGACCAGCACGGACAGCGTCAGGATCGGCGGCTGGGTCGCGGCCTTGGCGATGAGGTACGCGGCGACGGCGGTCAGCGCGACACCGCTGGCCGAGGCGGCGATCCCCAACGCCGCCCCGGCCAGCACCCGACCGGTCGGCCGTGGCGTCTTCGGTGCCGACGCCCGGCCGACCTCGTGGTCCACAGCGGCCACCGGAACAGGGTTGTCGGATTGCTCAACAACCCTGTGAGTGGACAGGAGAACAGCGACCCCGGCGTCGGCGGCGGCCTGCACAGCGCTCATGACGAGGGCGGCCGTCGCCGGGTCGAGATGAGCGGTGGGCTCGTCCAGCAAGAGGGTGGTTGAACCATCCTTCACGCGAGTCAGCGCACGGGCGATGGCGACCCGCTGGCGTTCACCTGTCGACAGGTCGACGATCCGACGATCCACCAGGTGGTCGGCGGCGATCGAGGCGAGGACGTCGAGGTCGACGCGGCCGGTGGTCAGCTCGAGCTCGTCGGCGACGGTGCGGCCGGCGAAGGCGGGCCGCTGCGGGACCCAGGCGATGGCGTCCCGGTCGACGACGACTTCGCCGCCGTCCGGCTCGACGTAGCCGAGGAGGACGTCGAACAGGGTCGACTTGCCCGCGCCGCTGGGCGCGTCGAGGCGGTGCACCTCGCCGGGCCGCACGACGAAGCTGACCCCGTCCGGCGCGAACCGCCCCCGCCGGCGCACCCGCAGGTTCCGCACCTCGATCCCGACCGGCCGACCGGTGAAGACCCCGCGAACCGCGTCGAGCCGAGAGCCGACGACCTCCCCGCGCATCGGCCCACCCCGGGTCCGCCGCACCTCGGGGATCTCCGCGACCCGGCGCACCGCCTCCACGCCGTCCTCCGAGGCGTGGTGCGCCGCCCCCGCCGCCCGCAGCGGCAGGTAGCACTCGGGCGCCAGGATCAGCACCACCAGACCGGTCAGCAGCGTCAGCTCCCCCGACACCAGCCGCAGCCCGATCCCCACCGCGATCAGCGCCACCGACAGCGACGCCGCCACCTCCAGCACCAGCGCCGACAGGAACGCCACCCGCAGCGTCCCCATGGTCGCCTTCCGGTACCGCGCCCCCACCTCCCCGACCGCCCGCGCCTGCGCCGAAGCCCGCCCGAACGCCGTCAGCACCGGCAGCGCCCGCACCAGCTCCGCCAACCGCCCCGACAGCCGCTCCAACGCCGACGCCGCCGCGGCCACCCGCGCCGAGGTGAACTTGCCGATCAGGATCGCGAACATCGGGATCAACGGCAGCGTCACCGCGATCAGCACCGCCGACGTCGGGTCCGTCCAGAAGATCCACGCCCCGACCAGCACCGGCACCACGGCCGTCGTCACCAGCGCGGGCAGGTACTTGGTGAAGTAGGCGTCCAGCGCGTCCAGGCCCTTGGTGGCCAGGACCGCCAGCTCCGCCGGACCCCGCGACACGATCCACGCCGGCCCCAGCCCCAGCGCCCGGTCCAGCACCGCGGCCCGCAGTTCCTCCTTGGCGCCCGCCGCCGCCCGCGCCGCGACCGTCTCGGTGGCCCACGCCAACACGGCCCGCACCACCACCGCGCAGCCCAGCAGCCACAACGACCCGCCGGACACCAGCGCGGACGCGAGCGTCACGGCCTGGAAGACCAACGCGCCGGCCGACAACGCGGCCAGCACACCGCAGAGGGTCAACGCTCGGCGCGCCGAAGGCGAAAGGGCGGGTAGCGCGCCGAGCGGACCCCTCCCCGGCTTCTTGGCGGAAGGGGTTCCGGGGACGTCCACACCACGAACCGTAGGTCCCCGGACCGCATCCCGCTCAGGTACGAGGGTCCCCTCGCCGGCGGGACCTAGGTCCCCTCCCGTCGTCCTCCGTCCGGGCGCACCTCGATCAACCCCGGGAACAAGCTCGTCGCGGTGGTCGACCCGACGACCACCGCGACTCCGAAACTCGACTACCAGCCACCTACTGGGGCACGTGCACCTGCGGGATGTGCCGCGTCCCGATGCGCTTGCGGAACACCCAGTACGTCCACCCCTGGTACACGAGCACCGCCGGCGTACCGAACGCCGCGACCCACGTCATCACCGTCAACGTGTACGGGCTCGACGCCGCGTTCTCCACCGTCAACGAGAACGCCGGGTCCAAAGTGGACGGCAGCACGTTCGGGTACAGCGCCCCGAACAACGCCGCCACCGCGCACGCGATCGCCACGCCCATCAACGCGAACGCCTGCCCCTCGCGCCGCAGCGCCAACCGCGCCAGAGCGCCGAAAGCCGCCAGCGCGACACCGATCGCCGCCGCGTACGTCCACACCGTCCCGAACCGCAGTTGCACCAACAGCAGCAGCACGACCAGGGGCAGCAACGCGACCGGTGCGATCCGCAACGCCACCGCACGGGCACGTTCCCGCACCTCGCCCTCGGTCTTCAGCGACAGGAACACCGCGCCGTGCACCAACGCGTACCCGGCGATCGCCAGCGCCCCCAGCAGCGACTCCAACGTCACCGCGGCGAACGGCGAACCCACGCGGTCACCGTTGGCGTCCAGCGGCAGGCCGAACACGTTGGCCGTCAGCACCAGCCCGACCCCGAGCGTCGCCACCCACGAGCCGACGAAGATCACCGTGTCCCACACCCGCCGCCAGCGCACCGAGTCCACCTTGCCCCGGTACTCGAACGCGACCCCGCGCCCGATCAGCGCCAGCAGGAACAGCACCAGCGGCAGGTAGGCCGAGCTGAACAGCGACGCGTACCAGCCGGGGAACGCCGCGAACGTCGCACCGCCCGCCACCAGCAGCCACACCTCGTTGCCGTCCCACACCGGCCCGATGGTGTTGATCAGCACCCGCCGCTCGGTCTCGTCGCGCCCGAGCACCGGCAGCAGCATGCCGACCCCGAAGTCGAAGCCCTCCAGGAACAGGTAGCCCAGCCACAGCAGCGCGATCACGCAGAACCAGAACGTCTCCACGACAACCCCTCAGTACGCGAACGACAGGACGTCGTCGTCTTTGCGATCGGCCTGGTCGGGCTTCGGACCCGGCCCGTGGTCCGGCAGCACGCCCGCGACACCGCCGCGGACGTACCGCCGGACCAGGAACACCTCGACGCACGCGAGCACCCCGTAGACGAGCGTCAAGGCGATCAACGACGTCAGCACCTCGCCGGGCGTCGAGTTCGACACGGCGCGCGCGGTGAACATCCACACCCCGTCCACGCCGCTCGGGTTCGGCACCACGACGAAGGGCTGCCGCCCCATCTCGGTGAAGATCCAGCCGAAGCTGTTGGCCAGGAACGGGGTCGCGATGCTGCCCAGCGCGAGCAGCCGGAACCACCGCCCGGTCGGCACCCGCCCGCCGCGGGTCAGCCACAGGATCAGCAGGCCCGCGCCGGCCGCGATCGCGCCGAAGCCGATCATCAGCCGGAAGCCCCAGTAGGTCACCGGCAGCAGCGGGACGTAGTCGATGGGCTTGCCCGACAGCTCGCCCAGCCGCTCGTCCACCGGGTAGTTCGTGCCGTACTTGGCCTGGTACATCGGGACCAGTTCCTCGATGCCCTTGACCTCGGACGTGAAGTCGTTGTGCGCCAGGAACGACAGCAGCGCCGGCACGGTGACGCTCTTGACGTTCTCGCAGTCCGGCCGCGACACGTCGCCGATCGCGAACACCGAGAACGCGGCGGGCCGCTCGGTGTGGCACAACGCCTCCGCGGCGGCCATCTTCATCGGCTGCTGCTCGAACATCAGCTTGCCCTGCAGGTCGCCGCTGACCGCCAGCCCGGCGAACGCGACCACGCCGACCCACGTGCCCAGCTTCACCGACGACCGCCACACCGGCTCCTCGGCCGACCGCTTCCACAGGTGCCAGGCGGCGATGCCGACCAGGAACGAGCCGGCCACGGCGAACGCGCCGAAGATCGTGTGCGGGAACGCGACGAGCACGGTGTTGTTGCCCAGGACCGCCCAGATCGAGGTCAGCCGGGGCCGGCCGTCGACCAGCTCGGCGCCCACCGGGTGCTGCATCCACGAGTTCGCGGCCAGGATGAAGTACGCCGAGGCCATGGTGGCCGTCGAGAACGCCCACGCGCAGGCCAGGTGGACCTTGCGCGGCAGCCGGTCCCAGCCGAAGATCCACAGGCCGAGGAACGTGGACTCGACGAAGAAAGCGACCAGGCCCTCCATCGCCAGCGGCGCGCCGAACACGTCGCCGACGAACCGGGAGTACGCGCTCCAGGTCATGCCGAACTGGAACTCCTGCACGATGCCGGTCACCACGCCCATGGCGAAGTTGATCAGCAGCAGCTTGCCCCAGAACTTGGTCATCTTGTAGTACTTGCGGTCCCCCGTGCGGACCCACGCCGTCTGCATGCCGGCGACCAGCAGCGACAGGCCGATCGTCAGCGGCACCATCAGGAAGTGGTAGACGGTGGTGATGCCGAACTGCCACCGCGCCAGGTCGAGTACGTCCACGGCGACGACGGTAAGTCGGGGCGGGTGGCCCCGCTCAGGTACGACGGTCCCGTCCGGCCCGGGACCAAGGTCCTCCCCGGTGCGTCCGGCGTCACGTCGACCTGCGCGTACGCGTCGCCTAAAGTAGGTTCCGCCAGAGGGGAGTAGTTCCCGCGATCGTGCACTTCGGACGATCACGGCGAGGTGATCGACACACTGATCCCGCCTTCGAGCGGATCCGGTCCCTCACCCGTTCTCGTGAACGGGCGAACGAGACCTCCGGCCGGGCAGCGCATCACGCCCGGTCGGGGTCGTGCTGCCTCCGTCCGGGTTCACGGACGTGGAGGTACTCGTGGCACCGGAACTCATCGCGTTGGCAACGGCGTTCGGCATCATCTTCCTGGCCGAACTGCCGGACAAGACCATGGTCGCGACCCTCGTCCTGACCACCCGCTACCGGGCCCTGCCGGTGTTCGTGGGCGTCACGGTGGCGTTCGCGATCCAGTGCGTGGTGGCGGCGACGTTCGGCGGGGTGCTGACCCTGCTCCCGGACCGCGTGGTGGCGGGCGTCGTGGCGGTGTTGTTCGGCGTGGGCGCTTTCTTGCTGCTCAAGGAGAGCTTCGCCAAGGACGACGAATCCACCGACGGCTCCGCTTCCCAGAGCCCCGTCTCCTTCGGCCGGGCCGCGTTGACGTCCTTCGGCGTCCTGTTCGCCGCGGAGTGGGGCGACGCCTCCCAACTCGGCACCGCCGCCCTGGCCGCCCGCTACGGCACCCCGGTGTTCGTCGGCCTGGGCGCTTTCCTGGCCCTGGTGACGGTGGCCGGCATCGCGGTCCTGGTCGGCCGCAAGATCGCGGCGCGCATTCCGACGCACCTGATCCAACGGGTGAGCGGCACCATCTTCGCGGTCTTCGCCGCGCTGGCCCTGTGGCAGGCCCTCGCCTAGCGCAGGGCGTCAGCGACCTCCTGGGCCGCGCGGACCACCTGAGGCCCGACGACATCCCCGTCGAGCTTCTCCAGGGCCACCACGCCCACGCTGGCCCGCAACCCGGGCACGCCCCGCACGGGCGCCGCCACCCCGAACGCGCCCGGCTGCAACTCACCGGTCGAGTGCACCCACTGCCGCCCCTCCGGGGACAGCCCGATCGCCTTGCCCGCCGCGCCCCGGTGCACCGGGTGGCGCGACCCCACCCGGTACGCCACGTGGTACGCCGTCCAGGACGGCTCCACCACGGCCACGGCCTGCGCCTCGGTCCCGTCCGCCACGGTCAGGTGCGCGGTCGCGCCCACCTGCTCGGCCAACGTCCGCAGGGCGGGCTGGGCGGCCAGGCGCAGCTGCGGCAGGACGTTGGACGCCAGCCGGAGGACGCCCAGGCCCAGCCGGACCTTCGACCCCTCCCGGCGCACCAGCCCGCGCGACTGCAACGGCACCAGCAACCGGTACACGGCGGCCCGGGAAGCGCCGATCGCGGCGGCCAGCTCGCTGATCGACGGCGCCTCCGACTCGGCGTCCGCCACCGCCTGGAGCAGGGCCAGGCCCCGCTCCAGGGTCAGCGAACTCTCCTTGGACCCGGCGGGCAGCGGCAGCTTGCCGCGCGGGTCAGGTCTGGCCACCAGGCGTCCCTACCCTTCCGAGATCGCGGGCGCGATGGTGCCGACCACCTCGGACAGGCCCACGACCGACCCGTTCACGCCGGGGGCCGTCGCGGTGATCCGCACCGTGTCGCCGTCCTCCAGGAACGTGCGCTCGGCGTCCCCGACCGCGACCGGCTCCTGCCCGCCCCAGCTCAGCTCCAGGAACGAGCCGCGCTCGTCGCGGTTCGGGCCGGACACGGTGCCCGACGCGATCAGGTCACCCGGCCTGACGGTAGCGCCGTTGGAGGAAAGGTGCGCGAGTTGCTGCGCGAACGTCCACGACATCGTCCGGAACGGCGGGCGCGACACCAGCACCCCGTTCCACTCGACCTCGATGCGGATGTCCAGGCCCCACGGCCGGTCCTCGACCAGGTACGGCAGCACGTCGTTGCCCAGCGGCGGCGGGGTGACCCGGGCCGTCGCGAACGCCTCCAGCGGCGTGATCCACGCGCCCACCGAGGTGGCGAACGACTTGCCCAGGAACGGCCCCAGCGGCTGGTACTCCCAGGCCTGGATGTCCCGCGCGCTCCAGTCGTTGACCAGGGTCACGCCGAACACGTGGTCCACCGCCTTGGCCGGGGACAGCCGCGTCGCCACCGGCCCGCCGCACACGAAGCCCACCTCGGCCTCGATGTCCAGCCGCCGGCTGGGGCCGAACACCGGCCCGTCGGACGAGCGCCGCTGGCCCTCCGGCCGCACCACCGGCGTCCCCGAGACGACCACCGTGCCCGCGCGGCCGTGGTAGCCGATCGGGATGTGGGTCCAGTTGGGCAGCAGCGGGTCGCCGTCGGGGCGGAACATCCGGCCGACGTTCTCCGCGTGGTGGCGCGACGAGTAGAAGTCCACGTAGTCGGCGACCTCGAAGGGCAGCACGGCGCCGTCCAGCCCGACCAGCTCCGCGCCGCGCGGCGCCGAGGTGGCGGTGACCAGCTCGACCAGCTTGGCCCGCAGCTCGCTCCACAGCGGCCGGCCGGCGGCCAGCAGGGGGTTGAGCGTCGGGGCCGTCAGCAGGGGCGCCAGGCGCTCCCCGAAGTGGTCGGCGAGCGGTCGCAGCAGCAGCGCCCGGTCGCCGACGCGCACGGCGATGCCGCCGGGCACGACGCCGTAGGGCAGGGTCTGCGGCCCGAAGGGCGCGTCCGGCGTGAACGCCGGGTCGTCGATCCAGCTCACAGCAGGCCCAGTTCTTCCAGGTCGGTGATGGGCTCGTCCAGGGAGCACGAGCCGTAGGAGGCGAACACGCCGCGCACCGCGTGGGCGGCCTGGTCGGACAGCTCGCCGGCCTCCTTGGCCAGCGCCTGGCCGTCGGAGGAGGACAGGGCGGCCCGCACGTCGCCGCCGGACAGCGCGCGGGCGGTGGCGACCAGCAGGTTGAGGAAACCGTGGTGGGTGAACCCGGTCTCGGCGTCGGTGTAGCGGACGGCGTGGTGCAGGCCCGCGGTCGCCTTGAACGCGACCCCGCCGGAGGAGACCACCGACAGGAAGTCGGCGACCTCGTCCACGCTCGGGAAGTTCTCCTTGCTCAGGCCGCCGCAGCGCAGCTTGGGCCAGCTGCCGTGCTCGATGACGCGGCGGACGCCGTCGAGCCACTCGGGGCCGCCCCGGCGCGGTTCGACGACCCGGATCACGTCCTCGGGGACGAACTCCGAGACGCGTTCCAGCCACACCTCGTCCACGTCGGACGGCGCGGGCATCTCGACCATGCGCAGCGCGAGCAGCTCGCTGCGCGACTCCACGATCGAGACCGCCTTGGGCACGCCGCCCAGACCGGTGTCGATCACGAGGGACAGGGCGATCGGCTTCACCGGCTTGACCTTGATCAACTCGGTGATCAGCTCGGCCAGGCGTGACGCGGGACACAGGAAGAGCCCCACCGCGCCGGCCCACTCGCCGGCCCGCGCGTCGAGGTGGCCGCGGACCGCGTCGGGCATGGTCGCGTTGCCCGGCGGGAACAGCGCGGCGTCGTCGACGAGCCTCGCGAGCAGGGGCGGAGTGCCGCGTGGACCGGGCGCACGGAGTTCGAAGGCGCTTGACACGGCTGACACGCTAGTGGCGTACCGGTCAATGAACAAAGATGTCCGTTTATCGAACGCCCGGAGAGAACGATGGCGTACTACCGCCAAGTCGGGGAGATCCCCCGAAAGCGCCACACGCAGTTCCGCACACCGGACGGCGGCCTGTACGCGGAAGAGCTGATGGGCGTGGAGGGCTTTTCGGCTGACTCCGCCCTGCTCTACCACCGCCACCTGCCGACCGCGATCGTGAACGCGGAGACCGTCGAGGACGACCGGGGCGTGCTGGAGCCGAACCTCCCGCTCAAGCCCCGCGCGTTCAAGACGCAAGACCTGACCTGGCCCGACGAGGTCGACGCGGTCACCGGGCGGCGGCGGCTGTTCGGCAACCAGGACGTGACGATCGGGTTCGTCCGCGCCACCGCCCCCAGCCCCCTGTACCGCAACGCGGCGGGCGACGAGCTGCTGTACGTGCAGACCGGCGAGGGCGTGGTGGAGACGATCTACGGCGCGCTGCCGGTCGCCGAGGGCGACTACGTGGTGCTGCCGACGTCCTGCACCTATCGCGTGGTGCCGTCCCAGCCGATGAACATCCTGGTGCTGGAGGCCAAGGGGCACATCGGGCCGCCGCGCCGCTACCTGTCGGCGAAGGGCCAGTTCCTGGAGCACGCGCCGTACTGCGAGCGGGACATCCGGGGTCCGGCCGAGCCGCTGCTGGTGGACGGCGAGGACGTCGAGGTCCTGGTGCGGCACCGCGCCGGTGTCACCCGGTTCACCTACGCCAATCACCCGTTCGACGTGGTCGGCTGGGACGGGTGCCTGTACCCGTGGGTGTTCAACATCCGCGACTTCGAGCCGATCACCGGCCGCGTGCACCAGCCGCCGCCCGTGCACCAGACCTTCGAGGGCCCGAACTTCGTGGTGTGCTCGTTCATGCCGCGCAAGGTCGACTACCACCCGCTGGCCATCCCGGTGCCCTACAACCACGCCAACGTCGACTCCGACGAGCTGATGTTCTACGTGGGCGGCAACTACGAGGCCCGGAAGGGCTCGGGCATCGGCATCGGGTCGCTGTCGCTGCACCCGTCGGGCTGCACGCACGGGCCGCAGCCGGGCGCGGTGGAGGCGTCGCTGGGCGTCGAGTACTTCGACGAGACCGCGGTCATGGTGGACACGTTCCGGCCGCTGGACCTGGGCGAGGCGGCGCTGGCGTCCGAGGACCGCAAGTACGCGTGGTCGTGGGCGAAGCGGGGTCCTGACCTGGGCTGATGGCCTTTTGGGCGAGCCTTCCGCCCGGTTGATCGTCTTTTTGTCGGTGGTCGCCGCTAGCGTCGTGTGCCATGGACGCACAGGCGGTTCTGGGACTGGCCCCGGACAGCCGGGTGGCGGGCAGCGCCACCCGGCTGGCCGGGTCGTCCGGCTGGCAGGGCACCGGCCGCAGCGCGGAGGCGCTGTGGGGCCTGTGCGCGGGCAGCGGGCAGAACCCGTACCGGGTGTGCGTCGACCTGGGCGACCGGGCGTCGAAGTGCTCGTGCCCGTCCCGGAAGTTCCCGTGCAAGCACGCGCTGGCGCTGCAACTGCGGGACGCGCGCGAGCCCTTCCCGGCCGGTGATCCACCCGACTGGGTGAGCGAGTGGCTGGCGCGGCGGCAGAAGGCGGCCCGCGAGCTGGACACCTCGCCGGAGGCCGTGGAGCGGCGGGCGCGGGCGAAGGAGAAGACCGCCCGCAACCGGGCCGAGGCGGTGCGGGCGGGCGTCGCGGGGCTGACCGACTGGCTGGCCGACGTGGCGGGCGCGGGCATCGCGGGGTTGCCCGCGCGCGACTCGGCGTGGTGGCACTCGATCGGGGCGCGGATGGTCGACGCGCAGGCGAAGGGCCTGGCGTCGGCGATCGAGGACCTGCGGTCGGTGGTGGCGGCCGGCGGGCCGTCGTGGGCGCACGACGCGGCGGACCGGTTGGGCGGGCTGCACCTGCTGGCGCGACTGGCGGACACGCCGTCGGACGTCGTGCGCCGGCGGCTGGGGTTCTCCGTGGCGGAGGAGGAGGTCCGGGCCGGTGCGGCCTGGGCGGACCGCTGGCTGCCGCTGCTGCGGCTGGAGTCCGACGACGGGCTGGTGCGCACGGTCCGGCAGTGGCTGTGGGGGCGTGAGCACGGCTGGGTGGTCGCGATCCGGCACGCGGCCGGTGGGGCGAGGCCGGTGCCGGCGTTGCCGCACGGCATCGAGGTGCAGGGGGTGGTCCACCCGTACCCGGGGTCGGCGCCGCAGCGGGTGGCCGTGGGCGAGGTCGAGCCGTGCGCGTCGGGGCCGGTGCCGGTGCCCGGGTCGTGGCGGGAGGCGTTGGCCGGGCTGGAGCCGCGACTTCTGGGTGATCCGTGGCTGCGGCTGCACCCCGTGGGCTGCGGCGGGGTGCGACTGACCGCGGACCTCGGGCACGTGGTGGACGCTTCGGGGCGGGGCCTGCCGGTGCGGGCGGACCTGGCCGTGGAGCAGGCCGCGGCGGTGACCGGTGGGGAACCGTTCGACGTCTGGGGGCTGTGGAACGGCCGCGACTTCCGGGTGGGCGCGGTGGCGTCGCCGGGCGGGGTGCCGGAGGTGCTGGGATGAGCACGCGAGCCGAGTGGGACGAGACCGTGCAGGCGCTGCTGATAGGCGCCCACCGGGCTCACATGAGCCCTACGGAGTTGCTGGACCGCTGCGCCGCCCTGGGGGTGGCCGCACACGGCGCCCAACTCCCACCACTGATCGACAAACCCCTCCTCACACCGGCCCCGGCACCGACACCGTCCTCGACCTCGACCTCGGCACCGGCACCGGCACCATCCTCGGCGGCATCGGCGTCGGCGGCATCCGGCCCAGCAGCCTCGGCATCCGGCCCGGCGGCGGCAGCATCCGGCCCGGCGGCAGCATCCGGCCCGGCGGCAGCGGCATCCGGCTCAGCGGCGTCGGCATCCGGCCCGGCAGTGGCAGCATCGGGCTCAACGGCGGCATCGGCGTCGGGTTCAGCGTCGGCGGCGGGCTCGGGCGAGCGGCTCCCCGGTCCGGCGGCGCGGGGTGTGCTGGCGCAGGTCGTCGCGCTGGACGACCAGGTGCTGCTCACCGAGTGGTGCGGGCTGGCGGCGGCCGGGGGCTTCGTCGCCGAGCCGAAGGTGCTGCCCGCGCTGCTCGCGATGGCCACCGGCCACCCCGGGCTGCGGCAGGCCGTGTCGACCGTCCTGGGCAGGCGCGGCCGGTGGCTGGCGGGTCTGCGGCCGGGCTGGTCGTGGGCCACCGACGCGACACCCGCCGAGGTCGACCTGGCCGACGTGCTGGACCTGCCGGGCCAGAGCCGGCTCACCGCCCTGCGCCGGGCACGCCGGGCCGATCCGGCGGGCACGCGGGCGTTCATCGCGGAGCAACTGGCCGTGCAGCGGCGGGCGACCGACCGGCAGGTGCTGGTCGGCGCGCTGGAGGCGGGGCTGTCCGAGGACGACGAGCCGCTGCTGGAGCAGGCCCTGGACGACCGGGCGATCGGTGTGCACGACGAGGCCGTGCGGTTGCTGCGGGCCCTGCCGTCGTCCCGGCTGTCCCAGCGCGCCGCCGAACGCCTCTACCGGGGGCTGTGGCTGACCGCGGACGGGTTCGACGTGCAGAGCGACGAGCTGTGGGCGGTGCCCGAGCCGGAGCCGGAGGAGGCCCGCGACCTGTTGCGGGACGGTTCGGAGACGGGCGTGGCGGGCCGCGTCCGGGGTGCGGCGGCGAGCGTCCCGCCGAGCCACTGGACGCAGCGGCTGGGCACCGACGACCTGGGCGCGGCTCGCGAGCTGGAGCGCAGCCCGTGGGCGGCGTCGCTGCTGCGGGGCGTGGCGCAGCGGCTGCGGCTGGCGGTCGACGCCGGTCCGTGGGCGGTGGCGGCCACCCGGTCGCTCACCGGCATGGAGCAGCTGGAGATGCTCGCCACCCTGCCCGCGGACCTCGGGGCGCGCACCGTCGCCGAGGTGTCGCGGAACTGGAACTACGACCTGCTCGACCACGCGTGCTCCCAGCTGCCCGCGCCGTGGACACCCGAGGCCACCGCCGCCCTGCTGGACCGCTACGCGCAGATGCGGGACCCGAGGTGGCGCGCGGGCCGGCCGCCCGCGGTGCTGCTGGCCCGGGGCGACGCCGGCGTGCTGGGCGCGAACTGGGACCGCATCACCGCCCGCTGGCCCGAGCACACCGTGGACCTCGACGTGCTCCGCCTGCGCGTGCAACTGCGCGAAGCCTTCACCATCCGACCGGAAGGACCACTGCCGTGACCACCGAGACCGTGCTGCGCCCCGCCGCGGAGCGGCAGTACGCCGCCGAACTCGCGGCGCTCGCGCAGGCCGACGACCGCCCCCGCCCGCCGCGCTGGCGGCTGTCCCCGCAGGCCGTGGTCCGGTACGTGCTGGGCGGGACACTGCCCGACGGCACCGTGATCACACCCAAGTACGTCGGCGACCGGCGGCTGGTGGAGATCGCCGTGGGCACGCTGGTGACCGACCGGGCGCTGTTGCTGGTGGGTGTGCCCGGGACGGCGAAGTCGTGGCTGTCCGAGCACCTGGCGGCGGCGGTGAGCGGCGATTCGACACTGGTCGTGCAAGGCACCGCGGGCACCGGCGAGGAGCAGGTGCGGTACGGCTGGAACTACGCGCGGCTGATCGCGGAGGGTCCGAGCGAGGCGGCGCTGGTGCCGAGCCCGGTGCTCACCGCGATGCGGACCGGTGCGGTGGCGCGGGTCGAGGAGCTGACCCGGATGCCCGCGGAGGTGCAGGACTCGTTCATCACGATCCTGTCGGAGAAGGCGCTGCCCGTGCCGGAGCTGGGTTTGCAGGTGCAGGCGGTGCCGGGGTTCACCGTGATCGCCACGGCCAACGACCGGGACCGGGGCGTGAACCAGATGTCGTCCGCGCTGGCCCGGCGGTTCAACACGGTCGTGCTCCCGCCGCCGGCGACCGAGGACGACGAGGTCCAGATCGTGGCCTCGCGGGCCGCCCAACTGGGCCGCGCCCTGGAACTGCCCGCCGAACCGCCCGCGCTGGAGGAGGTGCGCCGGGTCGTGCGCATCTTCCGCGAGCTGCGCAACGGGTCCACAGTGGACGGTCGAACCCAGTTGAAGCGGCCCAGCGGCAGCCTGTCCACGGCGGAGGCGATCTCCGTGGTGACCAGCGGCATGGCCCTGGCCGGTCACTTCGGCGACGGCACGATCACCGCCGACGAACTGGCGTCCGGCCTCCAAGGCGCGGTGGTGAAGGACCGCGTGTCCGACACCGCGGCGTGGCAGGAGTACCTGGAGGCGGTCGTGAAGGAACGCGCCGACTGGCGCGACCTCTACCGGGCGTGCCAGGGGTGGTGATGGCGGACCTCCCGGAGCGGGTGACCCTGCTGGGCATCCGCCACCACGGCCCCGGCTCGGCCCGCATGGTCGCCGAGGCACTGGAACGGGTCCAGCCCGAGTTGGTCCTCATCGAGGGTCCGCCCGAGGGCGACGCGCTGCTGGACCACGTCCCGGACCTCGTGCCCCCAGTCGCCCTGCTCCTCCACGACGAGGCCGACCCGTCCCGTGCCGCCTTCTGGCCTTTCGCCGAGTTCTCCCCGGAATGGCGAGCGATGGTGTGGGCCAACACCTCCACCGTCCCAGTCCGCTTCTTCGACCTTGCAGCCGCCGCCTCCCTCTCCGACGACGACCCCACCAGCCCCGCCACCGATCCCGCGTCGCCGGACGAACCCCGCCGGGCTTCCCTGGACCCCCTGGGCACCCTCGCCGCAGCAGCCGGTTTCGACGACCCGGAACGCTGGTGGGAGGACGTGGTCGAACACCACACCGACCCGGCGGACCTGGCGGAAGCCGTGGCGGAGGCGATGACCGCCCTGCGCGAGGAGTTCGCCGACGAGGTGGACGACCGCACACTGCGCCGCGAGGCGGCGATGCGCCGGAACCTCCGGCAGGCGTTGAAGGACACGGACGGCCCGATCGTCGTGGTCTGCGGTGCGTGGCACGTCCCCGCCCTGCGCACCCTGCCCCCGGCCTCCGCCGACAACGCCCTGCTCAAAGGCCTGCCCCGCCGCAAGATCTCCGGCACCTGGGTCCCGTGGAGCCACGGCAAGCTCGCCACCGCCTCGGGTTACGGCGCCGGCATCGACTCCCCGGGCTGGTACGCCCACCTCTGGGAGTGCGCACCCGCTGCAGACGCGGTGCCACGCTGGTTCGCACGAGCGTGCACAGTGCTCCGCGCCGAAGACCTCCCAGCCTCCACCGCCGGCGCCGTCGAGGCGGTCCGCCTGGCCGACACCCTCGCAGCGCTACGCGGTCGCCCGTCCCCCGGCCTGTCCGAGGTGATGGAATCGGCCCGCGCGGTGCTGTGCAACGGCGACGACACCCCGTTGCGCCTGATCCACACCCGTCTGGTGGTCGGCGAACGCCTGGGTGAGGTGGGCGAGAACGTCCCCACCTCACCGCTGGCCGCCGACCTGAACCGCCTGACCAGACGTCTGCGCCTGCCCCTGAACGCGGAGCCGAAGCAGATCCGCCTGGACCTCCGCAAGGACACCGACCGCGAACGCTCGAAACTCCTGCGCCGCTTGGAAGTCCTCGACGTCCCGTGGGGCACCCCGGACACCACCCGCAGCATCGGCACGTTCGCCGAGGCATGGCAATTGCACTGGCGCCCGGAATTCGCCGTATCCCTGGCAACCGCCGCCCGCCACGGCACCACGGTCGAAGCCGCAGCCAGGCAAGTCCTCACCACCCAGGCCGCCACCGCGACCCGAGTGGTCGAAGCCGCCGAAACCCTGAGCCGCTCAGTGGGCTGCGAACTCCCAGAGGCCGTAACCGCCTCCCGAACCGCCCTCGACCGCTGCGCCGCAGCAGCCACAGACGCCCTGGAACTCCTGTCCGCCCTCCCCGACCTGGCCACCACGGTGCGCTACGGCTCGGTCCGAGGAACCGACCCAGACCTCCTCCGAGTAGCCCTCCACGGCCTCCTCACCCGCGGTGCCGTTGGCCTACCCCTTGCCTGCCGCGCTATCGACGACGACACCGCCGAACGCGCCCTGGCAGCCATCAACGGAGCCGAGGACGCCACCCGCCTGGCCGCAGACGAAGACCACCAGGAAACCTGGCAACAGGCCCTGAAAGCGCTCGTCAACATGCAAGACGCCCACGGTCTCCCCGGTGGACGGGCAACTCGCCTGCTGTGGGAAACGGGGGTCCTGGACTCCGAGGCAGTCGCAACCAGACTCCACCGAGCAACCACCCAAGCTGCGGGCGCAACGGCCTTCGTAGCCGGCTTCCTCCGCGGCTCGGCCGCTCTGCTCACCGCGGACCCGAGGTTGTTCGCCGTGGTCGACGACTGGCTGACCGACCTGGCGGCAACGGACTTCGAAGCAGCCCTCCCCCTCCTGCGCCGAGCGATCACGGAGTTCAGCCCAGCCGAACGCCGCATGCTCGGCGACCGCGTAAAAGGCTCAACCAGATCGACAACCACCGAAACCACCTGGGACGAACCCCTAGCGACCCGCCTAACCACCCACGTCAAAGCCCTCCTGAGCACCCCGCCCCCGAACATCACCCAATCGAGCGACATACAGGATCTGCGACCTTTAGCCGACTCACGCGTCCCGTAAACAAGGAGCGCGGTCAACGGCCCCCAACACCCAGGCCCACCGCCCACCCCACCGACACCCACACTCCACCGACCCCCGCCCCCCGGAACCGACACCCCACCTCTCGACGCCCACCGCCTCCTGCCCGCACAGCCTCCGACGCCGCACTGCCGCAGCCCCGGTGCCCGCCCTCGGCACCCGTCCGCCACACCCGTCCGCCACACCCGTCCGCCGCCCCGCCCTGAGACCCAGCCCCGCCGCCCGACCCGGCCCTCTCCTCCCCGCCCTCCTCTCCTCCCCGGCCCCACCCTGCGACAGGGAGCAGCGACACCCGATGACCGACACCGGCCCCGACCAAGAACGCCTGCGCCGCTGGCGCCTCCTCCTCGGCGGCGCGTCCGGCGACCTGGGAGCCCTGGACGAGGACGACCGCCGCCGCGACTCCGCCCTCACCGGCCTCTACGGCGGCGGCGCACCGACGGCGGCCACCGACGCGCCGGACGGCAGTGGCCGGCGCAGCGCCGGTCTGGGTGGCTCATCACCCGTGCTCCACCGGTGGTTGGGTGACATCCGCACGTACTTCCCGACCTCCGTCGTCCAGGTCATGCAGAAGGACGCCGTCGACCGCCTCGGCCTGCGCCAGTTGCTGCTCGAACCCGAGTTGCTCAAGAGCGTCGAGCCGGACGTCAGCCTCGTCGGGACGCTGATCTCGCTGTCCGGCGCCATCCCCGCCCGCACCCGCGAAACGGCCCGCGCGGTCGTGCGGAAGGTCGTCGAGGACATCGAGCGCCGCCTGGCCGAACGCCTGTTCAACGCCGTCCACGGCGCCATCGACCACGCGAAGCGCACCAACCGCCCGCGCCTGAGCGACGTCGACTGGGCCCGCACGATCCGCGCCAACCTCAAGCACTACCAGCCCGAACAGCGCACGGTCGTCGTCCAGGACCTGAAGGGCAACACCCGCCGCAGCCGGGCGGCGTCGCTCAAGGACGTGATCCTGCTGGTCGACCAGTCGGGGTCGATGGCCGAGTCGATCGTCTACTCGGCGGTCATGGGCGCGTCGCTGGCGTCGCTCAGGGCCGTCGACACGAAGCTGGTCGTGTTCGACACCGAGGTCGTCGACCTGACCGAGGACCTGAAGGACCCGGTGGACCTGCTGTTCGCCACCCAACTCGGCGGCGGCACGGACATCAACCGCGCGGTCGCGTACGGGCAATCGCTGGTCCGGCGGCCGACCGACACCGTGATGGTGCTGATCAGCGACCTGTACGAGGGCGGCGTCGCCCGCGAACTCCAGCGCCGCGTGCGCGAGTTGGTGCAGAGCGGGGTGACGGTCGTCGTGCTGCTGGCGCTGTCGGACAGCGGCACCCCCGCGTACGACCACGAGCTGGCCGCGAAGCTGTCCGAACTAGGCGCACCGGCCTTCGCCTGCACCCCGGACCGCTTCCCGGACCTGCTGGCGACCGCACTCCGCAAGGAAGACGTCACAGCCTGGGCCGAGCGCAACGAAATCCCCGTCGGCCGCTGATCCCCTCTGGTCAGGCGAGATTCGCGGCCCACGACGGTCGATGCGGTCAGCGGATCACCACGCGACCAAGGGTGACGAACGGCGTCTCCGGCGTCAGCACGGCCGTGCGCCCACGGTCGTCGGGACCGGCCAGCCACAACTTCCCGGTGCGGCGGACGTCCTCACGCGCCCTTTCGGGCATCTCGGGCAACCGCAGGAAGGTCCGGTCCGACCCCTCCGTCTCGAGGTACGCCTGCCGCCCGATCCGCGACCGTCCCGGCACGAACGACACGCTCACCGGGTGCCACGCGTAGTCCTCGGCGAGCCGCCGAACCTTGCGCCGGCACACGAAGTGCCGCAGCCCCGGCACCGCGAACTCGACGCACAGCGGGACCAGCACGAAGACCCACTTCGACCCGGTCCACACCGACACCAGCCACAGCACGAGGCACGAGAGCACCGCGAGCCCCACGAACCCGACCGCCCGCCGGTCCGCCCGAACCAGGCACCGCCGCGTCCACTCCTCGCCCACCACTGCTCCCACACAACCAGAAACGAGCTCTTCCAGCCGGGATAGCCGAACAAATGATCACCGAAACCCGCGAGAGATACCTCTCAACCGCGACCGATCCGACGCGACCCATCCGACGCGACGATCGACGCGGCCGACCCGACGCGCACCGGCGGACACTGCACCCGCCCGACTCGCCGGGCACCGTCTGCACCAGGTGGTTCTGGCTCGACGGCGAGCGGGGCAGGTTTTGCCGGTGGCGGGTTGGCGGAGTGCGGCGGTCTGCGGGGCGGGCGGTCCGGAGCGCGGGCGGCAGGGCGGGCGGTTCGGGGGCGCAGCCGGCGGGACGGGCGGTCCGGGGGGCGCGGGCGGCGGGGTTCGGTCGGGGCATCGATAGTCTCGGTTGGGGTCAGCGGCGGCGGGTTTGGGCGGGGAAGAGGTGGGGGATGCCGCGGAAGGTGACCACTGTGTTGCCCGCCCTGTCCGGCGGCACGAGCCAGGCTCGGCGGTGGCGGCTGATTCGGCCCCGAACCAACGGGCCGGCGGTGATGTCCAGGACCAGGGGGCGTTCGCCGTGCACCACCAGCAAGCCGTGCCGCCAGTGGATTCGGACGTAGTGCCACTCGCGATCCGCCAAGAGCCGGGCGGCTGGGCGGCGGCGGCGTAAGGCGGCCAGCAAGACGACAGTTGAGAAGGCCAAGAGCACCACAGGCACGTCTGGGACGGGAGCCAGGAAGACCAACAACAGCTGCCCCACGAACGCCAACACGCCCAAGACCACCCAACCGAACGCGCGTCGGCTCGCGATCTCCAGGCAGTGCCGCGTCCACTCGTCATCCAGGGCCGAGCCCTCGGTGGAGGGCCTGTTCGGCACGACCACGGCTCACCTCCGCCATCGCCGAGGCCACTACCCACGAGACACGACCGACGAGGCTACGACCTCCGGGCACTCCGCGTCTGCGGGCAACCACGAAGCGGGACATCCGTTCGTGGGACTTCCCCTACCCGCACCTCCAAGTTAGGCTGCCCTAACTCGGGGAGGTGAACGGTGACCGACAACCGCCGACCGCCCGCGCCGCACCCCGCGGAGCGTGCGCGGACGATCGCCGCGCGGGGTGGCCGCGCCGCGCTGCTGCCGTCGGACGGCACGGAGAACCGCATCACGCCGTTGCTGCACCACGTGCACGCCTGCGGTGACGCGACGATCCTGCTGCCGGACGACCACCCGCTCACCAGAGCCGCCGAGGGCGGTGAGATCACCGCGATGCTGGAGGTCGCCGACCACGCCCCCGTGCCCTTGCGCGAACCGGTGCGCGGCCTCCTCTGGGTGACCGGCTGGCTGCGCACGATGGACCCGCACGAGGCCCGCGCCGCCTGCCTGGAAGTCGCCGAGGAACGCCCCGACCCCCGCCTGCTGGACGTCGGCCACGGCGCGTCCGCGCTCCGGCTGTGCCCGGCGAGCCTGGTCGTCGCGGACGCGGAGGGCACCACCTCGCTGCGTCCCGAGCTGTTCGCGCAGGCCGACCCGGACCCGTTCCACCGGCAGGAGGACCACTGGCTGCGGCACCTGGAGCTGTCGCACCGGGACGTCGTCGGCCTGCTCGCCCAGCACCTGCCGGACGACCTGCGCGGCGGCCACGTCCGGCCGCTCGGGCTGGACCGGTTCGGGCTGCGGCTGCGCGTGGAAGCCGCGGACTCCGACCACGACGTGCGCATCGCGTTCTCCCGGCCGGTGTCCACGTCCAACGAGCTGGCGGTGGAGCTGCGCCGGCTGATGGGCTGCCCGTTCCTCGCGCAGCGCCGTTAACCTGCGCGGGTGATCCCGGAGGAACGCACCGCCCACAAGGTCGAGCTGCTGCTGGTCTTCGCCGTCACCCTCGGCCTGTCCGGGTTGCGGAGCCTGGTGCGGCTGCTGGACAGCCTGCTCCAGCCCAAGCCGCTCAACGAGCAGTCGGTCGCGATCAACGTCCCGCAGGCCCGCTTCGACCTGCTCGACATGATCGCGCAGCTGCTCAGCGTGGTGCAGCTGGCAGCGTGGGGCGGGCTCGGCGCGTACCTGTTGTGGCGGGGCGGGATCGCGCTGCGGTCCATCGGCCTCGACCGCACCCGGCCGGGCAAGGACTTCCTCGGCGGCACGGCACTGGCCGCCGTGATCGGCATCCCGGGCCTGGTCTTCTACCTGATCGCCTGGAACCTCGGCCTCAACCTCGCCGTCCTTCCGTCCACTTTGGACGAGTCGTGGTGGCGCAGCGTCGTCCTCATCCTCGCCGCCGCGGGCAACGCGTGGGCCGAGGAGGTGCTGGTCGTCGGCTACCTGCTGACGCGACTGAAGCAGTTGGGGCTCAAGGACAACACCGCGCTGCTGGCCAGCGCGGTGCTGCGCGGCTCGTACCACCTCTACCAGGGTTTCGGCGGGTTCATCGGCAACGTGGTGATGGGCCTGGTGTTCGGCAAGGTCTGGCAGCGCACGAACCGCCTGTGGGCGCTGGTCATCGCGCACACGCTCCTCGACGTGGTGGCTTTCGTCGGGTACACGGCCCTGCGCGGCACCGTCTCCTGGCTGCCGTAGATCACCCCGTCGGTGGACGTCGACTCCTCCGCCGGACTGACGCGCCACCGCGAACCCCCTTGCCAGCATGGGCCTGCCGCCATCCGGCAAGGAGGGGAAATGTCCACAACGCACAGACGCGTGCCGGCCCTGCTCGCGGGGGTCGCGATCGCCGCCACGCTGCTCGCGCCGCCGGCCTCGGCCGAAGCCGCGCCCGCGCGGATCACCATGCCCGCGCCGACCGGCCACTACCCGGTCGGCACCACCGACCTGCACCTCGTCGACTCGCGCCCGGACCCGTGGTTCCCGGCCCAGAAGCGCGAACTGATGGTGACCGTCACCTACCCGGCGCACCGCGACGGCGACCGCGCCCCGTGGCTGACGCCCGCCGTCGGATCGGCCATCGAGCAGTTCGCGGCCGATCCGGACCAGCTGGGCGTGCCGCCCGGTGCGGTGGACTGGGGCGCGACGAAGCGGCACACCCGCACGGGTGCCAAGGCGTTGCGCGGCGACTGGCCGGTCGTGCTGTTCTCGCACGGCTTCGGCGGCCTGCGCGAGCTGAACGCGGGCCTCACCGACGACCTGGCCAGCCGGGGCTACGTCGTGGTGTCCATCTCGCACACGCACGAAGCCGGGGTCGTCGAGTTCCCGGGCGGGCGGCTCGTGATCGGGTCGGTCACCGAGCCCGACGCCGCCGCGCTGCGCACCGCGCTGGACGCGCGGGTCGCGGACTCGCGGTTCGTGCTCGACCAGTTGGAACGCCTGGAGCGCGGCGAGAACCCGGACGCGGAGCGCGACCCGCTGCCGCGCGGCCTGGCCGGGGCGCTGGACCTGTCCCGCGTGGGCATGTACGGGCACTCGTACGGCGGGTTCACGTCCGGCGAGACGATGCACCACGACCGGCGGGTCGACGCGGGCATCAACATCGACGGCGCGATGCGCTCCGACCAGGTGGGCGAAGTCGTGAAGCACGGCCTGGACCGGCCGTTCATGCTGGTCGGCGCGGACTTCGAGGTCGACGGCCGGCTGGTCGCGCACTCGCACGTGGAGACGGAGCTCGACCCGACGTGGCACCAGTTCTGGCTCAACCAGCGGGGGTGGAAGCGCGACCTGCACTTCGACGGGGCGGCGCACCTGGGGTTCACCGACCTCCAGTTCGCCGTGCCGCAACTGGGTGACCTGGTCGCGCCGGACAGGCGGCGCCAGGTCGTCGGCTGGATCGACGCCGAGCGGTCGATGGACGCGCAGCGCGCCTACTTCGGCGGGTTCTTCGACCTGCACCTGAAGCACCGGGGCGGCTGGCTGTTCGACCACGGCCCGGTGCGCCACCCGGACACCCGCTTCATCACCTGATCAGCGCCTATCGTGGTCGTATGTTGACGCTCGCCGACGAACTGGCCCTGTTGGCCTACGACGACGACGGCACGCGCCGGCTGGGTCAGCCCGCCCTCGGGTACGGCCTGGCCGGCGCGGTGCTGGTCGAGCTGGCGATCGCCGGCCGGGTCGAGGTGGCGGACAAGAACGTCGTGGCGCTGAGCACCGAGCGCATCGGGCACGACGTGCTGGACGACGCCCTGACCCGGATCGCCGACGACCGCTTGCGCAAGCCGAAGGCGTGGGTGGAGAAGCTGAGCAAAGGGCTGACCGACCGGGTCCTGGACGGCCTGGCGGAGTCCGGCGTGCTGCGCCGCGAGCAGGACAAGGTGCTGCTGGTCTTCCCGCGCACCCGCTTCCCGTCCCCCGGCGGTGTCGAGCCGCCGCTGGAGACCGAGGTCCGGGCGCGGCTGGCGCTGGCGGTCGGCTCGGGCAGGCCGGTCGACCCGCGGACGGCGGCGCTGTGCGCGCTGATCAGGGCCGTCCAGTTCGACCGGCAGGTGTTCGCCGACCAGCCGCGGGACGTGGTGAAGCGGCGGCTGAAGGAGATCTCCGAGGGCGAGTGGGCGGCCGAGGCGACCCGGAAGGCGATCGAGGAGGTGCAGGTGGCGGTGTCGGTGATGATGGTCGCCGCCATCGTGCCCGCCGCGACCAGCTGACGCGCGGCCGACCAGCTGACCCGCGGCCGACCAGCTGACCCGCGGCCTCCGGCCCCCGGTTCCATTGTCCCACGGACCACCGACAATCGAGTCCGAGCGCCCCCTGGGGCTCATTGTCCCGTCGGCGACCGACAGTCCGCCGGGGTCAGGCGACCAGGAGGAAGCGGGCGGTGGTCGCGGTGGCTGCGGCGACGACCGCGCGGGCGGTTTCGGCCGAGTCGATCAGGAGCGGGTCCAGGTCGGTGATCTCCACGGCCGCGTTCTCGGCGATCCACCTCGACGGTTCGGACAGCGCGCCCGCCAGGGCCCGCCAGCCCGCGACCTCCGCCGCGCTCCCCGTTGCTTCGGCGGCCAGGAGTTCGCCGACCTCGCGCAGGCCGACCGCCGCGCCGCGCAACACACCCGCCGTCACCGCGCCGCGCACGGTGCGGACCGCCGCGCTCACCCGTCCGACGTCCTCGGCGGGTGCGCGGATGATGCCCGCCGCCTCCGCACCGGGCGCGCCGACGTCGGGCAGGCCGATGACCGTGGTGGAGTGCTCCGAGATCACTGCCTTCGCCGCCCGGCCCATGTCCGCCTGGCCCACCCGGAACATGAGCAGGTCCTGGTCGAGGACGCGTCCGCCCACCACGGCGGCCAGCGGGAGCAGGACCTCCCGGCCCGCGGTCACCACGACCTTGCCGGTGTCCAGGTGCCTCAGCACCTCGTCCGACACCTCCTCGCACACCACCAGCACCTTCCCGGGCGCCGCGGCGAGCGTGTCCGGCACCGCGGCCAGGCGGCCCGCGTGGAGGAAGACCTGCGGTGACTCCAGCACCGCCTCCCGGCGGGTCCGGTCGGTGATCGACTGCGGCGAGGCGTAGCCGCCGTCGAAGCGCAGGCCGCGGGTGATCTCGTAGTCCAGGCCGAACCGCCGGGTCGGTTCGACCAGGAGCGCGCCCCGCCTGCCGGTCACCGCCATCACCTGCCCGACGACCTCGCCGATCTCGGCGCTGCCCGAGGACGAGGTGGCCAGGCGTGCCGTGTCCGACTTCTCCAGCGGTTGCGCGGTTTCGGCGATCAGGTCCGCCGCTCGGGCACCGGCCGCACGCACGCCGTGCATGAGCCGGACCGGGTTGTGGCCGTCGCGCATGGCCTCGACCAGCCGCAGGATCGCGCCCTGCGCCACGGCGACCGCCGACGCGGCGCCGTCCCCGGCCACCCGGTGCACCTCCTCGATCAGTTCCCGCACGTAGGAGGCGCCGAGCGTGTCGCGCGGGTCGTCCGGCTGGAACGCGCCCGCGATGGCGGCGGCGTCGGACAGCTCGACCGGCACGCCCCGCACGAACAGCACCGACCGCCGCCCCAACGGCCCGAGGGTGCGGCACACCGGCTCGGCCGCCGCCCGGAACCCGCGTGCCACCAGCAGTTGCCCGGACGTGTAGGACGCCGACCGCCGCACCGTCGTCGGCACCGACCGCCCGGCCCGCGCGACCCGCAGCGGCGGCCCGCCCGCCTGGGCGAAGAACTGCGGGGTCTGGTCGGGGCGTCGCCGCCGGACCTCGCGGTGCGCGTAGCCGAACAGCTCGTTGACGTCGACCCACCCGTCGCCGTCGAGGTCGGCCGCCCCGCTGGACAGGCCCTCGATCAGCACGTCGGTGAACAGCGACGCCCGCGGCGCCTCCAGGGACAGGGTGTCCTGCTCGAACGCGTACTCGTAGGCGTTCGAGGCGGTCAGCACGACGTACCCCTGCGCGGTGTCGTCCAGGACGGTCGCCGAGGCGTCCTTGAAGCCCTCCACGAACGCGCCGCTGAAGCAGCAGTCCAGCACCAGGATGCGGCCCGCCGCCCGGCAGTCCTCCAACTGCTCGTTGACGAACGAGCGCGGGATGGCGGTGCCGGCGGGCCGGTCCTGGAGGGTGTTGGCGGCGGCGAAGTACAGCCGGCGCGCGGGCGTGGTCAGGCCGTGGCACGAGAAGTAGAGCAGGACCAGGTCGTCGGGGGTGCGCGAGGCCAGCACGTCCTCGACGGCGCGGCGGATCTCGTCGGCGGTGGCGTCGCGCAGGACCCGGACGCCCGCGAAGCCGCCGACGTCCGGGTCCTCCAGCAGCGCGGCGAGGCGCTCCACGTCCTGCGAGGGCGCGCGCAACCGGCTCAGCCGGGCGTCCTCGTACTCCCCCGTGGCCACCAATAAGGCGTAACGGCCCACGTCAGGCGTCCGTGGAGCCGTGCTTCTCCAGGAACGTCTGCACGAGTGCCCGCTGGTCGGCCTTGCTGCCGCCCTGGACGGTGATCGAGTCCTGGCCGACCTTGATGGTCACCTTGCGCGCGCTGCCGCGCTGCACGAAGGCGGTGATGACGGACGCGACGGCGGCGGCCACGGCGGCGGGCAGCGCGCCGTTGACCACCAGTTCGGCGATGGCCATGCCGGTGCCGCTCTTCGCACCGTCCGGCAGCTCCGTCGGCGCGTGCCGGGCGTCCACGCGGGCGCCCCGGACCAACTCCTCCAGCAGCAGGTTCGTCGCGGACGCCGCACTGCCCGGCGCGTCGATCGTCAAGTGGAACACGCGTTTCCTCCCCGGTTAGGACGTCGATCATCCCAGTCACCCCGATCATCGGGACAGACCCAGTCCACGTCACAACGCAACGTTTCACGCCCACAAGCGCGCGAGTGCTTAACGATTCGCTGCGTTGAGCCGTTCATACGATCGAGTTTCGCTGATCTAGGCCACTTAGAGCTGCATGTTTCGCCGCCGTCGGGTTACCCTCGCCTACGTGACTGCGCACATCACTCAGACGGAGTCCGTCGACGCCGCGCCGTTCCCGGCGCCGAGGGTGGACAGCGAGGTGGGCCCGCTGCGCACGGTGCTGCTGCACCGCCCGGGCCTGGAGCTGAAGCGGCTGACCCCGCGCAACAACGACCAGCTCCTGTTCGACGGCGTGCCGTGGGTGGACCGGGCGCAGGAGGAGCACGACGCGTTCGCCGAGGTGCTGCGCTCGCGCGGGGTCGAGGTGCTGCTGCTGGCGGACCTGCTGGTGGCGGCGCTGCACGACGACCGCGCGCGCATCGCGGGCATCCACAGCGCGGTGAACGAGCGGCGGCTGGGCATCGACCTGGCGGACGCGCTGCGGTCGCACCTGTCGTCCATCGGCCCGGACCAGCTCGCGACGGCGCTGATGACCGGCATGACGTTCGAGGAGCTGCCCGCCGCCGAGGGCGCGTCGCTGGTGCGCAAGATGCACCACCCGATCGACTTCGCCGTGGACCCGCTGCCGAACCTGCTGTTCACCCGCGACTCGTCGGTGTGGGTGGGCGACCGGGTGGCGATCACGTCCCTGGCGCTGCCCGCGCGCGACCGCGAGACCGCGCTGACCGACCTGATCTACGCCTACCACCCGCGCTTCCGCAAGACCGGCCGGGCGTACGGGGCGCACTCCGCGCCGGTGGAGGGCGGTGACGTGCTGCTGCTCGCGCCGGGCGTGCTGGCGATCGGCGTCGGCGAGCGGACCACGCCGGCGGGCGCGGAGTCGTTCGCGCGGTCGGCGCTGGCGGACGGCCTGGCGCACACCGTGCTGGCGGTGCCGATCACGCAGGAACGGGCGACCATGCACCTGGACACGGTGTGCACGATGGTCGACCGGGACGCCGTGGTGATGTACCCGGCGGTGCGGGACAACCTGTTCGCCTACCCGGTGCGCTCGGACGGCAACGGCGGCGTGCTGGTGGACGACCGGCGGCCGTTCCTGGAGGCGGCGGCCGAGGCCATGGGCATCGAGCGGCTGCGGGTGATCGACACCGGGTTGGACGCGGTGACCGCCGAGCGCGAGCAGTGGGATGACGGCAACAACACGCTCGCGGTCGCGCCGGGGCTCGTGGTGGCGTATGAACGCAATGTCGAGACCAACGCGCGGCTGGAGGACTCCGGCATCGAGGTGCTGCGGATCTCCGGGTCGGAGCTGGGCTCGGGCCGGGGCGGCCCGCGGTGCATGTCGTGCCCGATCGACCGCGCCCCGCTGGTGTGAATTCTTTGGAAAGGGTCGCCTAATTTAGGCAACCCTTTCCAAACATTCATAAGCCTTACCTTGAATGCGGGAACAACGCGTTTCGGTTAATCTCGGGGCATGGCCCTCAACGTCAAGAAGATTCCCTCGCGCACTTCCAAGTTCCACGACCTGCTCCAGGCGCAGGTGCGCAACGAGTTCACCGCGTCCCAGCAGTACGTGGCCATCGCGGTGTGGTTCGACAACAACGACCTCCCGCGGCTGGCTTCGCACTTCTACAAGCAGGCGCTGGAAGAGCGCAACCACGCGATGATGATCGTCCAGTACCTGATGGACAACGACCTCAAACTGGCCATCCCCGGCGTCGACGAGGTCCGCAACGACTTCTCCACCGCCCGCGAGCCGGTCGAACTGGCGCTCCAGCAGGAGAAGGCGGTCACCGACCAGGTCGTGGCGCTGGCCAAGGCCGCCCGCGACGAGGGCGACTACCTCGGCGAGCAGTTCCTCCAGTGGTTCCTCAAGGAGCAGGTGGAGGAGGTCGCGTCGATGAACACGCTGCTCAACGTGGTGGACCGGGCCGACGGCAACCTGTTCCACGTGGAGACCTTCCTCGCCCGCGAGCACGTCGGCGAGGACGCCGACCCGACCGCCCCCCGGGTCGCCGGCGGCAGTCTGTAAGCAGCCACGGGCCACCGCCGCACCGCTCGCCACTCCCGGCGGGCGGTGCGGTGCCGTCCGGGGCCGGAAATTCCGCCGACGAGGCGCACCGGAGTCGTTACCTTCGGCACATGGCGCATTTCGAGCGGACCACGGAACGGCTCACGTTGCGGCGGGTGCGGATGTCCGACCTGCCGGATTTCGTCGCCTTGGAAAGGGCATTGCGCGCCACCGAAAAGCGCAGCCCGCCGGCTGAAGCGGAGTCCGCCGAGTACCTCCGGCGCTTCACCGAGGTGTGGGACCGGGGCGATCTCGGGTGCTGGGCGATCGAGATGACCGGCCGGGTGGTCGGGTTCGGCGGCGTCCAGCCGCACGGCGACGCCTGGAACCTCTACTTCCGCGTCGACCCCGCCCGCCACGGCCTCGGCATCGCCACCGAGATGGCCCGGGAGGCGGTCGCGACCGCCGGCGAGGTCCGACCGGACTGGGTCGTGCGGTGTGAGACCCGACCGTGGAACACGGCCGCCATCAAAGTCGCCGAACGCGCCGGACTGACCCGGATCGACGACCACGACGGATACGCGGTGCTCGAATTTCACCCGATTGGGCGACGGTAACCGCCCGGCGGACCAAGCCGTCAGAGGAAGCAGCCGATGTCCCGCACGCCCATCACGCTCAGCGTGTCGCCCGCGTTGCCGAACCCGAAGTAGTAGAAGCGGGCCTCGGCCACCGGCAGCGTGTACCCGTGCGGGGTCAGCTCGGCGGCTGGGTACAGCTCCTTGAGCCGCTTCTGCGAGTCGCCGAACCGCAACCCCTCGGGCGTGCGCGCCCCGCCCTCCAGCCGCAGGTCGACCGCCACGCCGCCCTCGATCCCCACCCAGCCGCTGGCCCGCTTCAGCTCGTAGACCGGGCAGTTCGCCTGCGGCCAGTTGTCGAGCTGCCCGCCGACCTCACCGGTGGCCTGCAACTCCTCCAGCGTCATCCCCAGCCGCACCTTGCCCAGCCCGCCCGGGCTGAGCACCGGCACGTCGTCCACCACCACGGTGCGCGCCGGGGCGGCGGTGGTCGAACTCGGCGACGGTTGCGCGGTCGTGCACCCGGCCAGCAGCACCGACCCGACCACCAGCACCGCCAACGCCCTCATCAGCCACCCTGTCCGCACTCGCCGCCGGTCTTCTCGATCCACGTGACCGACACCCTGCCCTGTGCCAACCGGAACACGTACCCCCAGTCTGACCCCATGGCCACCGCGGCGCGGTCCCCGTCCACCACCAGACCGGGGTACGGCCCGCGCAACTCGTCCACGGTGCTGCCGTGACCGACCCCCGACGGGGTCTTGGCGAACATCGGCAGCCGGATCGCCACCACCCCGTCCTCCGGGGAGACCAGCAGGGAGAAGCTGGTCTCGCTGCCCTCGTAGCGCCGGCACGGCCCGGCGGGCACCACCTCGAAGCTCCCGCGCTCGGACGCCTCGCCCTCGGTCATCCCCAGCCGGAACGGCCCGTACCCGGACGGCTCCAGCGCCTGCGGCCGGACCGTCGTGACCGACGTCGGCGGCGCCCCCGGCTCGGACGCCACCCGCGCGTTCAGGCCCTGCGCCACCACCACACCGCCCACCACGGCGGCCACCACCAGCGCACCGGTCGCCGCCGCCCGGACCCGCCGGCGCCGCCGGGCACCGCCCACGATCCTCGACACCGCGTCGTTCGCCGCCGGCAGGTCGAGCCGTTCGTCGGAGAACAGCTCGCGCAACCGCTCGTCCAGTTCCACCGTGCTCACCGGCCTTCCCCGACCTTCTTGCGCAAGGCCGCCATCGCCTTGCTGTGCTGGCTCTTCACCGTGCCCGGCGAGATGCCGAGCGCGTCGGCGATCTCCCGCTCGGACAGCCCCTCGTAGTGCCGGAGCACCACCACGGCGCGCTGCCGCGGCGGCAGGTCGCGCAGGGCCTGCCACAGCGGTTCGTGCTCCAGCCGGTCGGTCGACTCCACGCCGACGTCGGGCAGTTCGGCCACGAGGCGTTCCCGGCGCAGCCTGCGCCACACGCTGACGTGCGTGTTCGCCATCGCCCGCCGCGTGTAGGCCAGCGGGTCGACGTCCTTGCGCAGCACCGCGGACCACCGTGAGCCGACCTTCTCCAGCACGGACTGGACCAGGTCGGCCGCGTCGTGCGGGTTGCCGGTCAGCGCGTGCCCGTAGCGCAGCAGGCCCGGCAGCGCGGTCCGGACGAACTCCCCGAAGTCGGCCCGGACGTCGGCCACCCCGGCAGGCAGTACCGCCGTCACCTCGTTCCCCTCCCCCGATCGGCTGTCGGTGGGTTCACGCGGTGGTGCCCCGACCGGTTGCCCGCCGGAAGGTCACAGAACGGGCAACGGCCGGAACGAGCCGTCCGAGTCGGGGCTGAACTCGTGCACGGCGACCACGGCGTCGGCCGGGACCGGGCCGTAGACGTGCGGGAACCACGGCCCGGTCTCGTCGCCGTCGCCCGGTTCCCACAGCACCGGCAGGCCCTCGGGGTCGATCATCAGCAGGACGAGGTCGTGCCGGCCGCGGTACAGCCGGTTGGCGGGCAGGTGCACCGTCCCGGGGTCGGAGCAGTGCACGAACCCGTCCGGGTCGAGCGGGATGGCGCCGTCCGCACGGGCCTGCGCCCACTCCTCGCGCGACGCGATCCGCAGCAGCATCTATCCACAACCTCCTGTGGACAACCGTGTGGACGGCTGTGGACAACTCGTTGGGGACAACTTCGCTGTGGACAACTCAGCGCAGGGTGATCTGGCGGCCGCGCAGACCGTCCCGCGCCCGGCGCTCGGCCTCGGTCAGCGGCTCGGCGTCGAGGCTGGTCAGGGCGTCCTGCAAACGCTTGCCCAGGGCCTCGGCGGGACCGGCCCACTCGCTGGAGTGCAGCTCGCGGTCGAGGTCCCACACCGGCACCAGCAGGCCGTGCGCCCGGAACGACCCCGCGTACCGGGAGCCCTCGCCCAGGTCCAGCTCGCCCCGCACGGACAGCCGGGCGAGCGCGGCGAGCAGCTGCTCCTCGGGCTCCGGGCGGACCCAGCGCAGGTGCGCCTTGTCGCCCGCGTCGACCCAGTAGGCGGCGTGCACGCCGGGCGCGTCGACCCGTTCGGTGGGCAGGATCGCGGCGTTGGCGCGCTCCAGGGACAGGGCGACGTCACCGGTCGGCTCGTGGTCCGGCGGCATCCACCAGGCGAAGTCCTTGTGCAGCTCGGGCGTGATCGTGGCGTCCACGTCGAGCAGGTCCTGGAGCCGGCCGGGGTTCGAGCCGTCGTCGACGCCGACCACGGGCAGCGCGTCGCCGGTCTCGGCGGTCAGCGCCCACTGGACGGCGCGGGCCAGGTCGCGGCTGAGGTCGCCGGACCGGGTCTGCACCTGGAGGCCGACGAACGCGGTGCCGTCGGCGCGCACGAGGGCGGCGGCGGCCATCGGCAGCACGGAGGCCAGCACGACCTCGCGCGGGGCGTCCTTGAGCGGCAGCTTGACCGTCGCCGAGGGCACGAACTCGCGCAGCGCGATCAGCTCGGTCTCCGACGCCAGGCCCTGGAACGGCCGGGACACGATGACGTCCGCCGCGCCGCCCGCCGCGCCGTGGCACGCCTTGTAGCGCTTGCCCGACCCGCACGGGCAGGGCTGACGCGGGTTGACGCCGTCCGCCGGCTTGGTCTTCACGGCCGTCCGCTTCGCCACCGCCGCCTCCTCAAAGCTCCTCAGGGCTGGTCGGGCGTCAAGTTATCCCCCACGATCCCGCGCGTCCGCGCCGGGTTGTTGGTCGCGAGGAACCGCACGCCCCGCTCGACGCACAGGACGACGTCCTCCACCGCGTCCACCGTCCAGCAGTAGCTGCCCGCGCCCCGGTCGGGGTACCGCCGGAGGAGGTGCACGCCGGGGCCCGCGTAGTCGGCGAAGCGCGGCAGCCGCTTCGGCCAGATCCGGTTGAACAGCAGCACGGTCGGCACGTCCGGCTTGAGCGCCTTGAACCGCCGCACCGCCCACGGCGAGAACGACATCATCACCGCGTCCACCCGGTGCTTCGACAACATGTCGGCAAGTCGCCGTTCGACGTCGCCGCCGTACCGGACCGGGTGTTTGGTCTCCGCGAACAGGCGAACCCCGGAGTCGGCGACCAGGCCCAGCAGGTCCTCCAGGGTCAGCACGTCGGCGGGCTCGCCGCCGAGCCGGCTGCCGAAGTCGTGCCGGCGCAGCTCCTCCAGCGTCATCGCGCTGACCACGCCCGACCCGCCGCTGGTGCGGTCGATGGTGCGGTCGTGCACGCACACCAGGTGGCCGTCCTTGGTCAGGCGGACGTCGCACTCGACGCCGTCCGCGCCCTGGGCGAGCGCCAGTTCGTAGGCGGCGAGGGTGTGCTCGGGACGGGCGGCGGAGGCCCCGCGGTGGGCGACGACTTCGGGCGGCACAACGGGCAATGGTCCTGGCGGAGCACCGAACGGGTCAACTCGGCTACCTGATGTCACAGCTGCCTGAATGTTTGCCAGACGAACCACACTCGGATGGACGCGAACCGACCTCAAGACCTACCGTCCGTGACCGTGGCACCCTTCGACCAGCACGATCCAGCCTTCATCGCCGATCCGTACCCCGTCTTCGCCGCGCTACGGGCGGAGGGCGAGGTGCACTGGCACGAGGAGATGGGCATCGCGCTGGCCGTGTCGCACGCGGCCTCCTCGGCGGTCCTCAAGCACCGCTCGCTGGGCCGGATCTGGTCGGACGCCAAGCCCGTCGAGGAGTTCACCAACTTCAACCTGCTGCACCGCAACTCGCTGCTGGAGAACGAGCCGCCCACGCACGGCCGGCTGCGCAGGCTGGTCGCGGCGGCGTTCGGGCGCGGGCACGTCGAGCGGCTGCGGCCGTGGATCGCGGACCTGGCCGACCGGCTGGTGGACGAGCTGTGCGCGCGGATCGCCGACGAGGGCCGGGCGGACCTGCTGTCCCACGTCGCCGCGCCGCTGCCGGTCGAGGTGATCGCCGAGCTGCTCGGCGTGCCGACCGCCGACCGGCCGCTGCTGCAGCCGTGGTCGAACGCGATCGTGAAGATGTACGAGTACGACCTGCCGGCGGACAAGCGGGCGGCGGCCGAGCGCGCGGCCGGCGAGTTCGTCGCCTACCTGCGGGACCTGGTGGCGCTGCGCCGGCGGTCCCCCGGCGACGACCTGGTGTCCGACCTGGTCGCGGTCACCGACACCGACGGCGCGAAGCTCACCGAGGACGAGCTGGTGGCGACCGCCGTCCTGCTGCTGATGGCGGGCCACGAGGCGACGGTCAACGTCATCGGCAACGGCGTCAACGCCCTGATGACCCACCGGGGGCAGTGGGAACGCCTCGTAGCGGATCAGTCCCTCCTCTCCACGGCGGTCGAGGAACTGATCCGCTACGACTCCCCGCTCCAGCTGTTCGAGCGGACGGCCACCGAGCAGGTCGGGATCGCCGGGTTCACCGTCGAACCCGGCACCAAGATCGCCGCCCTGCTCGGGGCCGCCGCCCGCGACCCGCTGGTGTTCCCGGACCCGGACGTGCTGGACGTGGGCCGGGTGCGCAACCCGCACCTGGGGTTCGGCATGGGCATCCACTACTGCCTCGGGGCGCCGCTGGCGCGCATCGAGGTGCAGGCGGCGCTGTCGTCGCTGACCCGCAAGCTGCCCAAGGCGGAGGCGGCGGCCGTGCCCCGGCGGCGGGCCGAGTTCGTGATCCGGGGGTTGCACGAACTGCCGCTCACGTCCGCGTAGTCACCAGCGGTCGGACGTCACGATCTGGACGAGCTGGTCGACGGTGAGCGGGGGCTGGTCGGCGGTGAGGCCGCCCATGCCCTTGGGGTTCTGGCGGTTGCTGACGTGGATGGTGATCGAGAGGCCGTCGGCGCGCTGCAGGCGGGCGAGGTGGGTGACGCCGCCGCCTTCGAGCGGGGTCGTGTCGGTGGCCAGCGTCGAGCCGTCGGGCAGGGTGCGGGTGGTGCAGGTGGGCGTCTCGAGGTCGCACTGGGCGTGCTGGTCGGGGTGGCTGCCGGGGTAGACGACGAGGTCGTAGCCGCCCGTGACCCCGCCCGCGGTCAACTGGCCGACCAGGGCCGCTCCCGCCGGTTCGCCCTTGCCGAGGGGGACGTCGGTCGGCCTGGCCACGGTCGGCGGGGGCGGCGGCGCGGTCATCCGGTACACCCCGGGGCCGCTCTCGGTGACGGTGAAGGTCGCTGTGCCGCCGAGGACCGCCTTGAACCGCTCGACCAGCTCTTCCGGTGTGGCGGGCGGGGCGGGCTTCGGGGTTTCGGTGGTCATGGTCGTGGTGGTGGTGGTGGGCTGTGCCGCGACTTGCTGGGTGGAGGGCTCGTTGCCCGGCACCAGCAACGCGGTCGCGGTGGCGAGACCGGCCACGACGGCGACCGCGACGGCCACCGGCACCAGCCGGGACTTGGTCCGGGGCGGCACGTTCGGCGGCAGGCCGGCGGTCACGGCGTCGGCACGCCGTTCCAACTCGCCGAACGCGTCGTTCAGGGCACGCAGGTCGCTCATGTCGTCTCCTGGTAGACGTGGGGGTTGGCGGTCAGGTCGACCCGCAGGCTCGCGAGTGCCCGGGAGATCTGGCTGCGCACGGTGGTGACCCGGCAGCCCAGCGCGGCGGCGATCTCCGCGTCCGGCAGCCCGGCGTAGTAGCGCAGGACCACCGCGGCCCGTTGGCGACGCGGCAACCCGGCGAGCCGCCGGATCATCGCGTCCCGCTCGGCACGTTCGTCGGCGCCGTCCCCGAGCCCGGTGTCGGTGATTTCGGCCCGCGGTGAGGTGCGCGCCAACCGCCGCCGCCACGACATGTACTCGTTGACGACCATCCGCCGGACGTAGGCGTGCGGCTCGTCCAACCGGCAAATCCGGTCCCACCGTTCGAACGCGCGGCCGAGGACGTCGCTGACGAGGTCCTCGGCCAGCCAGGGTTGACAGGTCAGCACGGTGGCGAACCGCATCAACGCCGGACGCCGGTGCGCGACGTACTCAGCGAACTCCATCGGCACACTCCCGACTCGTGATCACGCCCCTCAACGCTGCAACAGCCTGAACCGTTGCACGGGTCGCGGAAAAAGCGCGGGAGGGAGGGTGGGGGTGGCCGGACCAGTCGGGCTGCGCCTGGCGGGCCTGGCCAGGCCGAGCTGAGCCGGGCGGGCTTGGGCCAGGTCGGCTGGGCAGGCCGGGCTGGGCGGTCGAGCTGAGCCGGGCGGGCTGGGCTGGGCGGGCCGAGCCAGGCCGGGCGGGCGGGCAGGGCGGGCAGGGCGGGCGGGCAGGCAGGGCGGGCCGGGCTAGGCCGAGCTGGACAGAGCCGCCCCGCCCCGCCCCGCCCCGCCCCGCGCCGCCCCGCCCCGCCCCGCGCCGAGCCAAGCCACGCCGAGCCGCGCTGGAAGGCCGGACGAGCGCTTGGGCGAGGCGCGTCGAGCGGAGCCTTGTCGGCTGGCGGATTTGGGAGCGTGCCGGGCGATCAGGTGGGCCGGTTGCGGAGGCTTTGCGGCTCAGCGCGGTCCGGCCTCCGGCCCCCGGTTCCATGATCTCACGGGGCACCGACAAACGACGGCGGCGAGCGCGTGGAGTAGGTCAGTGGCGCTTGTAGGGCTTGGGGAGTTTGAAGCCGCGGTCCGACATGACCGTGCGGAGGCGGTCTGGGTAGTCGGTGATGATGCCGTCTACGCCGTCGTCGATGAGTTTGTGCATAGTGGCCGGGTCGTTGATGGTCCACGGCACCACCTTCAGGCCGTGGGCGTGGGCCTCGTCCACCAGGGCCTTGGTGGTGAAGGGGATGTAGTTCGGGTCGCCTACCTTGCCGTTTTGCGGATTGCCGTGAACCGGGGACAGGGCCGAGGCGCCGAAGGACTTCACCGCCTTCACGATGCTGCCGTCGAAGTCCGCCAGGTTCAGGCCGCCGGTCCACGGGGAACCGGGGCGCAGGAACTCGGGCTGGGTCAGGGCCACCAACGGCAGGCCCGGCTCGGTCTTGCGCCACAGCATCAGGGTGCCCCAGTCGAAGGACTGGATCGTCACGTTGCGGTAGAAGCCCGACTTCCGGATCTCGCGCCTGGTCACCTCGACGAACTGCTCACGTGGCGCGGTCTCGTGGGGTGCGGCGGCTTCGACCTTCGTTTCGATGTTGAACTTCACGCCGAACGCGCGGTACTCGCGGGCCAGGGCGAAGACCTCGGCCAGGGTCGGCATCTTCGCGCCCGGGGACAGTTCCTGGTCCGGGTACTGCGACCACCGGCGCGACCCGCAGTCCAGCGTGCGGACCTGGGCGAAGGTCAGGTCCTTCACGTACTTGCCCGCGTACGGGAACGCCGGGTCGCCGGGGAACGCCGGTGCCGTGTCGACGCACTTGTTCGGGTTGGTCTTGCGGTCGTGCGTGACGACCTCGCGGCCGTCCTTGGTGATCTGGACGTCCAGTTCCAGCGTGCTCACCCCGAGTTCGAGCGCCTTCGCGAACGCCGCCAGGGTGCTCTCGACGGTCAGGCCGATCCCGCCCCGGTGCGCCTGGAGGTCGAACTTCTTGTGCCCACCGGCGTTCGCCACGCCAGGCACCAGCAACGCCGAGGGGACCAGCAACAGGACGACCGCCACCACGAGTGCCCGCATGCGACCACCGTGGCACGCCCCCGCCGCGCGCCCCAAGGCCGTCCCGGCGAAGTGTGCTTGAACAGCAGGAAAATCAGCCCAACGACCGCAGGAACGACGCCCAGCGCACCGCCGGGAACGTCAGCGGTGTGGCCTTGTTCTTCGAGTCGCGCACACCCACGGCCGCCCCCGCGCGCGCGACCTCCACGCAGTTGGCGTTGGTCGCCGCGGTGCTGCGGCTGCTCTTGCGCCACACCGCGCCGGTGAAGTCCACAGTGGACACGAGCATTCCCCCTCACTCCGCCAGGATCCGCTGGACCAGGGCCACCGACTCGTCCAGCCCCAGCGCCTGGGTGGTCAAGTGCTCGAACGCGAGCCTGGCTTCGATGGTCAGCCCTTCGTCCTCCATGTGCACGGCGCCGAACGGGTGCTCCACGTACAACACCGGCGGGTCGGCCGGGTCGGGGAAGTTCAGCAGCGCGAACCCGCCGCCCATCGCGCCGTGCGCCCCGCACTCGTGGGCCAGCACGCGGAAGCTGACGTTCGGCAGTTCCGCCACCTCCAGCAGGTGTTCCAACTGCGCGCGCATCACCTCCCGACCGCCCGGCCCCTTGCGCAGCGCCGCTTCGTCGACGATCGCCTCCAGCCGCAGCAGGTGGTCGGGGTCGGTGAGCCTTCGCTGCCGGACCTGCCGCGCCCGGACGTTCTGCTCGTCCTGCTCCTTCGTGCCCGCGAACGGCCGCGCGGCGCACAGGGCGCGCGTGTAGTCCGCGGTCTGGAGCAGGCCGGGGATCAGCAGCAGCGACACGTCGCGGACCTCCGCGGCCTCGGACTCCACGTCGATGTAGCCCTGGTCCTCGACCCCGAGCGCCGTCCACCACCCGCGTTCCCGGGCGCGCAGGGCCTCCAGCACGATGTCCGGGTCGTAGTGGTCGTAGAGGTCCATCATCGACTTCACCAGGTGCGGGTCGACCAGGGTCTCCCCCTTCTCGATGCGGTGGAGCGCGGACTTGGTCTTGAACAGGGCCGTGGCGGCGCCGTCGAGGGTCAGCCGGGCGTCGGCGCGCATCCGGGCCAGCTTGCGGCCCAGCCTGCGCCTACGAAACGGTGGTTGCGTACTCACAACACGAGTATGCCGGCGTGATCGTCCGAAAACTTCACCGCAACGGGTGTATTTCGGCTGGTCAGCGAGCGGTGCAACAAGAACGGTGCGGGCCGCGTGTAGGTGGTGCCGGGGTGTGTCACGACAGGAACGGGGTCGGTGTTGGGCGAAGGGGCGTCCTTCGACGAGTTCGTCCACGAGCACCAGCAGGGTCTGGTCCGGTACGCGGCGCTGCTGTCCGGCAGCCGCGCCGAGGCCGAGGACCTGGTGCAGGACGTGCTGGTGCGGGTCTACCAGCGGTGGGGTTCGCTGGACGGCCCGGTCTACGCGTACGTCCGCCGGGCGGTCACCAACGAGTACCTGTCGTGGCGGCGGCGGTGGCACACCCGCAACGTCCGGCCGGCCGGCGACGACCTGCCCGACCACGCCCACCACGACCCGCCGTACCACGAGCGGGACGAACGGCTGTGGCGGCTGCTCCAGGGGTTGCCGCGGCAGCAGCGGGCGGCGGTCGTGCTGCGGTACTACGAGGACCTGGCCGACGCGGAGATCGCCGAGGTGCTCGGGTGCCGGCTGCCCACGGTCCGCGCGCACGTCAGCCGCGGGCTGTCGGCGCTGAGGTCGGCGATGCCGGAAACCGCGTGGAGGGGCCATGACTGACACCGAGGACGAGCTGCGCCGCGTGCTCGCCGCGCGCGCCGACCTGGTCCACTCGCACCTGTCCGGCCCGGCCATCCGCGCCCGGGCCGCCGCCCGCCCGCACACCCTGCGCCGCCTCGCGCCGCTGGTGACGGGCGTGGTCGTGGTGCTCGCGGTCGTGGTGGCGAGCCTGCTGCTGGCGCGCGCGCCGGGCGGCGGGCACCGGCCGGCGACGAGCGTGCCCGCCGGCGGCGACCCGCGCCCCACGACGGTGACGGCCACGACCCCGCCGGCGACCACCCCGTGGCCCACGTTGACGGGCCACGGCACCACCACGAACCCGGCTACGACGACCTTCGTGCCCACGACGACCGGGACGATCACGACGACGTTCCGCCCCACCACGACCAGCCCCGACCCGGGCAGCGGCTACCCGACGCCCACCACGACCCGGTGAAGTGCAACGGATCCGGGCCGGGACGCATGGAGATCACGTGGGCAGGAGGGCCCACCAGCACGAGGAGGACTCCATGCGCTTCACCTTGCGTTCCCGCCGGGCCGCGGTCGCGACCGCGCTCTCGCTCGGCGTGGTGGCCGCCGGGGGCGTGACCTGGACCGCGCTCGCGTCGGGGTCGCCGCAGGACGTGGTGGTCAGCACCACGACCAAGCCGACGACCACCACGACGAGCCCGGCGTCCACCACCGCCCCGCCGGTGACCACCACGCGGCCGGGCGAGCCGACCGAGTGGCCCACGACCACCCAGCGACCCACCACCACGCCGCCGTACCCGACCACCGGGTACCCGACCACCCAATACCCGACCACCACCCAGTACCCGACGACGACCCAGCGCCCGACCACGACGACCCACTTGCCCACGACCCCGCAGTGGCCGACCACGACCCGGCCGCCGCTGACCACCACCACGTCCCCGCGGCGCTAGAACCGAAAACGGGCCGGCTGCGCGATCCGCGGCCGGCCCGTCCTCGAACCCGGTCTACCTGGGCGAAGCGTGCGAGCGGACGGCCCTCAGCTCGGGAGCGGGCGCGTCGCGCAGTTCCACCACCCGCATCCGGCGCAGCGTCGACGGCGCGACGGGCAGCAGCAACGTGGTGATCCGGCGCACCAGGACCATGGTCAGCACCACCACCGCGGTGGCCAGCAGGTCCGACACCGCGTGCAGCAGCACACCGTCCGCCAGCGCCTGCACGCTCGTCCGGAACGACCACGCCACGGTGAACACCGCCCACAGGCCGGCCGCCGCCCACAGCCCCCACCACCAGCGCACCAGGCGCGACGGCGAGGGCCGCGCCGTAGCGGGCAGCCGCAGCGCCGCGTGCTCCAGCTCGGCCGCGATGGACCCGGCCATCACCAGGTTCAGCCCCGGCACCAGCAGGCCCACCAGGACCTCGGCGTCCGACCGGGACGGCGCGTACCCGGCGGCCGACGCGGCGGCGGCCCGCGCCCGGCGCAGCCACAGGAACGTGAACACCACGCCGCCCAAAACCATGATCAGCGCCAGGATCGACGCGGACCGCAGCATCGCGTCCGACACGTTCACCGTCGTGGGCGACAACGCCCCGTACCGGCTCTGCAACAGCAGCGCGTACCGCCAGATCTCGCTGCCCGCGGCCCACAGCAGGGTCAGCGCGGCCAGCCCGAGCACGTGGAACGCGGTGCGCGCCAGCCGCTGGACCTGCTCCACCGAGTCCTCGGCGGCCTCGCCCGCCACGGACGTGGGCCAGCGCCACGCCAGCAGCGGGAACCCCCACCGCGGCGGCACCGGGTAGGACGGCGGACCGGCGTACGGGCGCGGTGGCGGGGCCAGCCGACGGTGCGGGTAGGCGCCGGGCGGCGGGCTCGCCACCCAGTCCACGCGCATCGGCTGGAACGCCACGTCAGATGACCTCCGGCTGCGCGCCGGCCTTCTCGCTCACCAGCGGACGACCCTCGGCGGCCCACACCTGCATGCCGCCGTCGACGTTCTTGGCGTCCCAGCCGTTGGCGTTGAGGTACTGGGTGACCCGCGCCGACCGGCCACCCGCCCGGCACACCACCAGCAGCTCGGCCTCGGGCAGCTCGGACAGCCGCCCGGCCAGCTCGCTCATCGGGATGTGCAGCGCGCCGGGGGCGTGCCCGGCCTCCCACTCGTCGGCTTCGCGCACGTCGAGCAGGACCTGGCCCTCCGGCAACTCGGCCGGCACGGACGACACTTCAACGCTCGGGATCACGCCCACCATGCTGCCATGCCCCCGGTAAACAGGGGATAAGCGCCAAAGGGCCGCCCCCGCGAACAGCGGAGGCGGCCCAGACGAGAACAGACCACGAGCCAACCCCAGGGCCGGCCGAGCCACCCAACACCGCGAGGCCGCCGTCGGCTTGTCGCGCCGCCTTTCCCGACGATCAGCTTTTCCGATCGTCGGGAAAGGCGGCGCGATGAGCCGACCCTACGGGCGGCCGAGCCGCGACGCCGGAGGCGGCGCCATCCAACACAGCCGAGCCGCGACGCCGGAGGCGGCGCCATCCAACACAGCCGAGCCGCGCGACGGAGTCGCGCCAATCAACTCAGTGCGAGATGGCCTTCTCGGCACCCACGCCGGTGAGCGCGCGCACCTCCATCTCGGCGTACTTCGCCTTGTTGTCCTCCTTGGAGAGCACGGTGCCCAGCCAGCCCAGGAAGAACGCCACCGGGATCGACACGATGCCCGGGTTGGACAGCGGGAACACGTCGAAGTCGGCCTTGGGGAACATCGCGTTGGCGTTGCCGGACACGGCGGGCGACAACACGATCAGCGCGATCGTCACCGAGAGGCCGCCGTAGATGCTCCACAGCGCGCCGGAGGTGTTGAACCGCTTCCAGAACAGCGAGTACAGGATGGTCGGCAGGTTCGCCGACGCCGCCACCGCGAACGCCAGGGCCACCAGGAACGCGATGTTCTGGCCGTTGGCCGCGATGCCGCCGAGGATCGACACGATGCCGATGACGATGGCGGTGATGCGGGCGACCTTGACCTCGTTCGACTTGTCCTCGGCCTCGCCCTTCTTGATGATGTTGGCGTAGATGTCGTGCGCGAACGACGCCGACGCGGTGATCGTCAGACCGGCCACCACCGCCAGAATTGTCGCGAACGCCACCGCCGCGATCAGGCCGAGCAGCAGCGGGCCGCCCAGCGCCTCGGCCAGCAGCGGGGCCGCCGAGTTGGCCTTGCCGGGTGCGCCCAGGATCTTGTCCGGACCCACCAGGGCCGCCGCGCCGTAGCCCAGGACCAGCGTGAACAGGTAGAACAGGCCGATCAGCCAGATCGCCCAGACCACCGAGCGGCGCGCCTCCTTGGCCGTGGGCACGGTGTAGAAGCGCATCAGGATGTGCGGCAGGCCGGCGGTGCCCAGCACCAGGGCCAGCGCCAGGGACAGGAAGTCCAGCTGGGACGTGGCGGTCTTGCCGTACTGCAGGCCCGGGCCGAGCAGCTTCTCGCCCGCCTTCGGGGCGTTCTCGACCGCCGCGCCGAGCAGGCCGGACAGGTTGAGCCCGTACTTGCCCAGCACCCACAGGGTCATGATGCCCGCGCCGACGATCAGCAGGACGGCCTTGATGATCTGCACCCAGGTGGTGCCCTTCATGCCGCCGATCAGCACGTACGCGATCATCAGCGCGCCGACCACGGCGATCACGACCGCCTGGCCACCCTTGCCGGTGATGCCCAGCAGCAGCGCGACCAGACCGCCCGCGCCCGCCATCTGCGCCAGCAGGTAGAAGAACGACACGGCCATGGTGGACGTGGCCGCCGCCGCGCGCACCGGGCGCTGGCGCATCCGGAAGCTCAGGACGTCGCCCATCGTGTACTTGCCGGTGTTGCGCAGCAGTTCGGCGACCAGCAGCAGCGCGACCAGCCAGGCGACGAGGAACCCGATGGAGTACAGGAACCCGTCGTAGCCGTTGACCGCGATGGCGCCCGCGATGCCCAGGAACGACGCGGCGGACAGGTAGTCGCCCGCGATCGCGATGCCGTTCTGGGGACCGGTGAACGCGCGGCCGGCGGCCAGGTAGTCGGCGGCGGTCTTGGTGTTGCGGCTGGCGCGGATCACCACGAACAGCGTGGCGACCACGAAGATGCCGAAGATGGCGATGTTGAGCAGGGCGTTGTTGTTGGTCACGCCTGGCCCCCTTCGAGTTCCTCGCGGATGGCTTCCGCACGGGGGTCGAGGTTCTTGTTGGCGTGGCGCACGTACAGCGTGGTGATCGCGAACGTGGACACGAACTGGAGCAGCCCCAGGATCAGGCCGACGTTGATGTTGCCGACGACCTTCTGCGACATGAAGCCGTGCGCGTAGTCGGCGAGGAGGACGTACAGCAGGTACCAGGCCAGGAAGAGACCGGCCATGGGGAACACGAAGGTGCGCAACCTGCGGCGCAACTCCTTGAAGTCCGCGCTGTCCTGCACTGCGACCCAGTCGTGGGTCGCCCCAGCGGGGGTGGCGCCCCCTGAAGCGTCTTCAGTGGTGCTCACTTTCCCCTCCTCGCACTTGTCGGCGGTGTGAACGGCACGAAACCCTCCTGGTGCGTTCCTGATACGCGCAGCACCGTAGGGAGACGTGGGTCACGCCTGAAAGACCCCGGACGTGGACTTGCGCTCAACAGTCGAGTGATGCGATGAGCGGTAGGAATGCTGAGACGAAGCGCCGTTCGGGTGACGGACCTCACCGATGACCGGATAGGCGGACACAACGTCACCCGATCGAGATCTTTCGTGGCTCCACGCCCGACCCCATCGCGGACCACTGGACCGAACCGCCGAACCCGTTCCACCAGACGTCGTCGACGTGCGGATATTTTCCATCCGACCCCGCTACGATGCGGATTTGTGCTGGACGACCTCGACCGCGCGCTGGTGCACGCGCTGCACGTCAACGGCCGCGCCCCGTTCAACTGGCTCGGCGCGGTGCTCGGCGTGTCCACGCAGACCGTGATCCGCCGCTACCGCCGGCTGCGCGCCGAGGCGGGCCTGCGGGTGGTCGGGCGGCCCGACGCCGGCGGTCCGCGCTGGCTCACCCGGGTCACCGCCGATCCCGCGACCGCCGGCGACGTCGCCGGGTCGCTCGCCCGCCGCGCCGACACGTCGTGGGTCAAGACCGCGTCCGGCGGCACCGAGGTGTTCGCGGTCGTGACCGGAGATTCGCCGGTGCTCCAACACGTCCCGTCCAGCATCACGGCCGTGTCGGCGCACCTGGTCCTCAACACCTACCTCGGCGGCCCGACCGCGTGGCACGGCCGCGCGAACGCCCTTGCCCGGAAGCAGATCGTCGCGCTCTCGCCCCCGCGCACCGACGACCCCGGCCGTCCGCTCGCCGACACCGACGCCCCGCTGCTCGCCGCACTCGCCGAAGACGGCCGCACCGGCCAGGCCGCGCTCGCCGAGGCCACCGGGTGGTCACCGGTCACCGTCGCGCGGCGGCTCAACGCCCTCCAGGCCGCGGGCGCGATCTTCTTCGACGTCCGCGTCGACCCGGACCTCTTCGAACCCACCGCGCACGCGCTGCTGTGGATGTCCGTCGCGCCGGCGCACCTCGACGCCGTGGCCAAAACCCTTGCGGAGCACGAAGAACTCGCCGTCGTCGTGGCCACCACCGGCCCGACCAACCTGTGCGCGCAAGCCCTGTGCCCGACACCGGCCGCCCTGCACCGCTACCTCACCGAACGCCTCGGCGCGCTGGAACACGTCCACGCCGTCCAAACGTCACCGGTCCTGCGCACGGTCAAAGCGCTCGACTAGTTCCACGGCCGGGCGCTGTCGCGCGAGTCCTCCCGCGGCTTCTCCTCCGCCGACCCGAACCGCTGCACGTCGCGGTCCCGCATGAAACCCAGCGGGTCGGGGGCGTGCAGGCGCAGCAGGATCTGGTTCACGTCGTCCGGCCGCCGCCGGCCGGTCAGCTTGCTGATCATGATCATGGTCAGGAACGCCACCGGCACCGTCACCAGCGCCGGCTGCGTGGACAGCGCCGGCGCCACCCAGCCGGACAGCGTGCTCACCACGTTCACCGCCAGCGCGGTCAGCACCAGCCCACCGCCGACCAGCATCCCCGCCATGGCGCCCACCCAGGTCAGGCCGCGCCACCAGATCCCCAGCAGCAGCAACGGGCAGAACGTCGACGCGGCCAGCGCGAACGACATCGCCACGGTCAGCGACGCGTCACCGCGCGGCAGCAGCAGCGCCAAGCCGATGGCCACCGCGCCGGTCAACACCGTCGCCCACCGGAAGTCGCGCACCTTGCCCGGCAGGATGTCCGTCGACACCACCCCGGCCACGCTCACCACGAGCCCCGACGAGGTGGACAGGAACGCCGCGAACGCCCCCGCCGCCACGATCGCGCCCAGCACCTGCCCCAGCAGGTTCGGCTGCATCGTGCCGGGCAGCAGCAGCACCGCCGCGTCGGTCTTGCCGGTCACCAGCAGCTGCGGCAGATACTGGCGGGAGATCACCCCCAGCACCGTGGGGAACAGGTAGAACAACCCCAGCAGGTACATCACGTGCAGCGCCGTGCGGCGGGCCGCCTTGCCGTCCGGGTTGGTGTAGAAGCGGACCAGGACGTGCGGCAGGCCCATGGTGCCCAGGAACGTCGCGAAGATCAGCGAGTAGGTCTCGAACAGCCCGCCCAGGCCGCCGGTCTGCGGGCGCAGCCACTGCTCGTTGCCGGTCGGCGAGCCCTCCACGACCGGGACCGGCGAGCCCTCCGCGAAGCTCAGCGTCGTGCCCTTGCCCAGGGTGTAGGTGCCGGGGCCCCACAGCGCGTGGCCGTCGGCGGGCGCGCCGTTGACCGTGCCGACCGCGGTCAGCTCCATCGGCTCGACCACCCGGACCCGCACCTGCTCCGCGGTGGTCACCTCGACGTCCTGGTGGAACCGCAGCACCCCGCCCTCGTCGACGCTCTTCGCCCCGTTGCCCGGACTGGCCAGGAACACGGTGAACAGCACGAACGTCGGCGCGGCGATGGCGAACAGCTTGCCCCAGTACTGGAACGCCTGCACCAGTGTGATCGCGCGCATCCCGCCGCCCAGGACGTTCACCCCGACGATCACGGTCACCGCCACCGCGCCCAGCCACGTGGGCAGGCCGGTGATCGTGTTCAGCGTCAGGCCCGCGGACTGCAGCTGCGGCACCAGGTACAGCACGCCGATGCAGATCACGAAGAACGTGCAGAACCGCCGCAGGTTGGCCGACCCCAGCCGCGCCTCGGCGAAGTCCGGCAGCGTGTACGCGCCCGACCGGCGCAGCGGCGCGGCGACGAACAGCATCATCGCCAGGTAGCCCGCGGTGAAGCCGATCGGGTACCACAGCGCGTCGATGCCGTCCTTGAGCACCAGCCCGGCCACGCCCAGGAACGACGCGGCGGACAGGTACTCGCCGGAGATCGCGGCGGCGTTGCGGGTCGCGGGGATCGCGCGGCGGGCGACCAGGAAGTCCGGTGTCGTGTTGGCGCGGCGGGAACCCACGTAGCCCAGCAGGAAGGTCAGCGCCGCGACGACGACCACCAGCCCGAGGCTCCACAGGTTCCCGGTCACCGGTCCACCGAGCTGACGAAGTCGTGTTCGTGGCTCTCGGCCAGTCTCCGGTACGCGTAGCCCACCCCGTACAGCAGCGGGAACGGCAGCAGGCCGAGCAGCACCCACGGCAGCCGCACGCCCAGCAGCTCGACGTCCGCCAGGCCCGGCAGCAGGTAGAACAGCACCGGCAGCGACGCCAGCAGCAGCAACGTGCCGCCGCCGAGCAGGAACGCGGTCTTGAGCTGCTGCTTGATCAGGTCGCGGATCAGCTTCTCCCCGACGCTGGTCTGCTCCTCCAGCTCGATGATCGTGCGCAGCACCCGGCCGCGGCCCCGCGGGTCGGCGAGCACGACCCGCCGGCGGCGGTTCTTGCGCGCCGACACCGCGGGCCAGGCGTCCCGCTCCCCTGGCTGCGGCTGGTCCGGCTGGCCCGGCGGCCCGGAGTGCCTGCTCATCCCCAGCTGCTCTTGGGGGGTCGCACGATCCGCTCCTTCAGCTCACGGGTGTGCCGCCGGCTGACCGGCAGCTCCTTCGCGTCGTCGCCCGAGCCGATCACCACCGCGTAGCCGTTGGACGTCATCCGCAGCTCGGTCACCAGCGGCAGCGCCACCAGGAACGACCGGTGGATGCGCACGAAACCCGCGTTCTCCCACCGCTCCTCCAACTGGGCCAACGGGATGCGCACGAGGTGGCTCTGGCCGTCGTTGGTGTGCAGGCGCGCGTAGTCGCCCTGCGCTTCGACGTACCGGACGGTGGCTCGGGGCACGAGCTTGATGGTGCCACCCAACTCGACCGGGATGACCTCTTCGTCGGCGGGTTCCTGCGGCGCGGGTTCCGGCTGGGCGACCGGGGTCGCCGAGACGCGTTCCACGACGCGGGAGATCGCCTTGTTGATGCGGTCCTCGTTGATCGGCTTGGTGACGAAGTCCAGCGCGCCGACCTCGAAGGCCACCACCGCCTCGGAGTGCTCCACGCCGGTGACGAACACCAGCGCGGGCGGCGCTCTGAACGCGCCCAGCACCCGCGCCAGGTCGGTGCCCGACAACCCCGGCATGTTGATGTCGGCGAACACCGCGTCGACCGGCGGGCGGCCCGCGCGGGTGCGGTCCATCACCTCGACGTCGTAGTCACCCCGGAGGATGCGCAGGGCCTCCGCCGCGTCGAAGGCGGTGAGCACGCGGCGGATGTGCGGGCTGCTCTCGAGCAGGTACTTGATCTCGCTCAGACCGGGCGCCTCGTCGTCCACCGCCAGAACGAGGAGGCCGGCGTTGTCCTGGGTACTCACTGTGCAGCGCATCTTGCCCAGTCGCGCCGGGCCGTGTCTACGCGGGGTCGCGGCGTCCGACCCCTCAATGACCTGGGTTAACGTTCACAAGCCGAATCGCGACCAGCGCGCCCGCTCTTCCAGGGCCGCCAGGCCCTCCAGCACCAAGTCCCCCGATCGGGTGGCGCTGCCGGCCAGTCCGAGGCGGGCCAGGAGGGGTCGGCGGGGCTCGGCGATCGACACGTCGGCGTCCGGGTAGCGCTTGGCGACGACGCTGCGCAGGGTGCCGACGCCGTCCACGAGCCCGAGTTCGGCGGCCTTGGCGCCGGTCCAGACCTCGCCGGAGAACAGGTCGGTGTCGGTGGCGAGCTTGCCGCCGCGGCGCTGCTTGACCCAGTCGACGAACTGGCCGTGCAGGTCCTGGTGCAGCCCGCTCAGCCACTCGACGTCCTCGGGCTTCTCCGGCTTGAACGGGTCGAGCCGGACCTTGTGCTCGCCCGCGGTGTAGACGCGGCGTTCGACGCCGTGGCGCTCCAGCAGGCCGTTGAGGCCGAACCCGGCGCTCACCACGCCGATCGAGCCGACCAGCGAGGTGCCGTGCGCGTAGATCTCGTCGGCCGCGCAGGCCAGCCAGTAGCCGCCGGACGCGGCGACGTCCTCGCAGAACGCCAGCACCGGCACCCGCTTCTTCGCGGCGAGTTCGCGGATGCGCTCGGCCACCAGCGCGGACTGCGTCGGCGCCCCGCCCGGCGAGTTGACCAGCAGCGCTACCGCGACCAGCCGGTCGTGGTCGAACGCGCGGGTGAGGGCGCTCTCGACGTTCTGGACGTTGATGGTGTTGCGCGCCATCGGCGTCGGCGTGGGCGTGATGACCCCGTGCAGGCGCACCGCGGCCACCACGGGACCGCGGTCGGCCCGGTCGGCGACGATCTTCGGCAGGCGGGCGGCGATCTTGTCGGTCACGCTCATGCCACGACCTTACGTGTGCCCAGGACCCCTGGTGGTAGAGCTAACATCGGTCGGTGACGTTCAACCCGATCCGGTGGCTGGAGCGGTACGTCGAGTGGTGGGACGAGCGGGGTCGGCGCAACGCCGACGGCCCCTCGCCCATGCACATCTACTGGATGTGGATCATCTGGGCCGTCGTCGCCGTCATGGCTTTCGCCACGCTTTCCCTCGCCGCTTCATGAGCGCGGATCACGCGCGAACGACCGGCTGCTCGGCGGTTTCGTCCAGCCTGGGCGGGACGAGCGGCAGGTTGGTGCGAACACCCGGCGCGTACTTCGGGACCTTCAGGATGATTTTCATGCCGGCGTCGGGAGCGGTTTCCACGACCAGGGCGTAGGCGTCGCCGAAGACGGCGCGCATGCGGTGGTTGATGTTGCCCAAACCGACGTGCGCGCCGGTCTGGTGGGCGTCCTTCAGGTCTTCGAAAAGGCGGTCCGGGTCCATGCCGACGCCGTCGTCCTCGACCGAGATCAGGGCTTCGGCGCCGTTGTCCTCGGCGATGATGGTGAGCAGGCCGCCGCCCGGCTTCTTCGCCAGGCCGTGCCGGACGGCGTTCTCCACCAGGGGTTGCAGGACCAGGAACGGCATCACGACCTGGAGCACCTCGGGGGCGATCTTCAGCCGGACGTTGAGCCTGGCCCCGTACCTGGCCTGCTCGATGGTCAGGTACCGGTGGATGTTGGTGAGCTCGTCCGCCAGCGTGGTGAAGAAGCCGTCCGTGCGGAAGGAGTAGCGGGTGAACTCGGCGAATTCCTGCAACAGTTCCCTCGCGTGGGCCGGGTCGGTGCGGATCAACGACGAAATGGTGTTCAGGGCGTTGTAGACGAAGTGCGGCGAGATCTGCGCGCGCAGCGCCTTCACCTCGGCTTGCGCCAGGGCTTGGCGGGACTTCTGGAGGACTTCCAGTTCCAACTGCGTGGAAACGAACCTCGCCGTCTCCTCGGCCATCCGGATCTGCCTCTTGTTCGCCACGCCGCTGACCACGATGAGCGTACCGGCGACCTCTGATTCCACGATCAGGGGAACGATCACCGCCGAGTGCAACGAACACGGCCCCGGCAGTTCGCAGTCCAATTTCCGGTGTTCGACGTGCTCCTTGTGCACTTCACCGATCGCGCGCTCGATGTAGGGCAGCAGGAACTCGTAGTGGTCGTTGGCACCCCCGTCCCACGAAAGGAGGGTGCCTTCGTCGTCGGTGATCCCGACCGCCACGCAGCGCAGCATCTCCCGCAGGTGCGGGGTGGCCTTGTCGGCGGCTTCCTGGGTCAGGCCCTCGCGCAGGTCGGCGGACGCCTTGGACATGCGGTGCAGCATGTCCATCACGGCGTCTTCCACGCTGGTGCTCACCCTGCGGGCGCGGCACAGCATCACGAAGAGGCCCAAGACGGCCAGGGTCGCGATGACACCGAGGACCGCGCGCTCGGTCAGGAGGTCACGCACGGCGTCCATGCTGTTCCGTGTCGTGCCCTCTCGGCAAGGGGGCGTCCACCGGATCGGGTAGACATCCGATGAATATCCGGTCAGAGTGAGCGCCGTGAAGAAGGTCGCCCTGTTCGCCACTTGCCTCACGGACACCTTGTTCCCGGCCACGGCCCGGGCGACCGTGCGGCTGCTGGAACGCCTCGGCTGCACCGTGGACTTCCCGCTCGACCAGACCTGCTGCGGGCAGGTGCACTTCAACACCGGCTACCGCGCGCACGCCGTTGACCTGGCCGAACGGTTCGCCTCGGTGTTCGCCGGGCAAGACGCGGTGGTGGTGCCGTCGGGGTCGTGCGCGGGCATGGTGCGGCACGTCCAGCCCGACCTCGGGACGGTCCCGCCGCCCACCTACGAGTTGTCCGAATTCCTGGTGGACGTGCTCGGCGTGACCGACGTGGGTGCATACTTCCCCCATCGGGTGACCTTCCATCCGACCTGTCACTCTCTGCGCATGCTGGGTGCGGGCGACAAGCCCCTGGCGCTGCTGCGGGAGGTTCGGGGTCTCGAACTCGTCGAGCTCCCCCAGGCCGAGCAGTGCTGCGGTTTCGGCGGCACGTTCGCGGTGAAGAACGCCGACACGTCGACGGCCATGCTCGCCGACAAGATGCGCTGCGTGCTCGACACCGGCGCGGAGGTGCTGACGGCGGGCGACAACTCGTGTCTGATGCACATCGGCGGCGGGCTGTCCCGGTTGCGCACCGGGGTACGCCCCGTCCACCTGGCCGAGATCCTGGCGAGCACCGAGGAGGAGCCGTGGGCACCCGAAACCCGGTGACCTGGCTGGGCAGTCCCGCGTTCCCGGAGGCGGCCCGCACCGCCCTCGCCGACACCCAGCTGCGGCGCAACCTGCGCAACGCCACCACGACCATCCGCGGCCGGCGCCGCGACGCGGTCGGCGAACTGCCCGACTGGGAACAGCTCCGCCGCGCCGGCGAGGCGATCAAGGACGACGTCCTGCACCACCTCGACCGCTACCTGGAGCAGCTGGAAGAGGCCGTGACCGCGCGCGGCGGGGTCGTGCACTGGGCGCGGGACGCGGCCGAGGCCAACGAGATCGTGCTGCGGCTGTGCGGCGACGCGCGCGAGGTCGTGAAGGTGAAGTCCATGGCCACGCAGGAGATCGGGCTCAACGAGGCGCTCGCGGAGGCGGGCGTCCACGCCGTCGAGACCGACCTGGCGGAGCTGATCGTGCAGCTCGGCGACGACCGGCCGTCGCACATCCTGGTGCCCGCGATCCACCGCAACCGCAGCGAGATCCGGGAGATCTTCCGCGCGGCCGGGCTCGACCCGGCCTCCGACGAGCCGCGCGTGCTCGCCGAGGCCGCGCGCGCCCACCTGCGCCGCAAGTTCCTGTCCTGCGAGGTCGCGATCTCGGGCGCCAACTTCGCCGTCGCCGGCACGGGTTCGGTGGTGGTGCTGGAGTCCGAGGGCAACGGCCGGATGTGCCTGACCCTGCCGCGCAAGCTGATCACCGTGATGGGGCTGGAGAAGGTCGTGCCGACGTGGCAGGACCTGGAGGTGTTCCTCCAGCTGCTGCCGCGTTCGTCGACGGCGGAGCGGATGAACCCGTACACGTCGGTGTGGACCGGCGTGACGCCCGGCGACGGCCCGGAGGAGTTCCACCTGGTGCTGCTGGACAACGGGCGCACCGCGACCCTCGCCGACCCGGTGGGGCGGCAGGCGCTGCGGTGCATCCGGTGTTCGGCGTGCCTCAACGTGTGCCCGGTCTACGAGCGCACCGGCGGCCAGTCGTACGGCTCGGTGTACCCGGGCCCGATCGGCGCGATTTTGACGCCGCAACTGGTCGACGACCCGCACGACAAGCAGGCCGCGTCACTGCCTTACGCGTCTTCGCTGTGCGGGGCGTGCTTCGAGGTGTGCCCGGTGCGCATCGACATCCCGTCCGTGCTCACGCACCTGCGGGCGCAGGCGGTCGAGGCCAAGGGGCGCAGCGCCGAGTCGGTGGCGATGGCCGCCGCAGCGTGGGTGTTCGCGTCGGCGTCCCGGTACGAGAAGGCGCAGAAGCTCGGCTCGCTGGCGCGCTTGTTCGCCCGCGACGGCCGCATCTCGTGGCTGCCGGGGCCGGGTGCGGCGTGGACGTCGTCCCGGGACGCGCCGGTGCCGGCCCGTGAGCCGTTCCGCGAGTGGTGGAGGAAGAACCGTGGCTAGTGCCCGTGCGGAGATCCTGGGTCGGGTGCGGGATGCGTTGCGGGACAAGCCCACTGCGCCTCCGGTGCCCCGCGACTACGTCCGTTCCGGCGAGGCTTCGGTGGAACTGCTGGCCGAACGCGTCGCCCACTACCGCGCGACCGTGCACGTGGTGGCGGAGCCCGATGTGGTGCCGCTGCTGGGGGAGTTGTTGGCGGGCAAGCGGATCGTCGTGCCGGACGGCTTGGCGTGGGACGTGCCCGGCATGACCGCCCTGCGCGACCCGCTCACCGTGGCGGAGTTGGACGCGGCGGACGGCGCGCTGACGGGGTGCGCGGTGGCCATCGCCCAGACCGGCACGATCGTCCTGGACGGCGGCCCGGGCCAGGGCAGGCGAGCGCTGACCCTGCTGCCCGACCACCACGTGTGCGTGGTGCGGGCGGACCAGATCGCCGGCACCGTCCCGGAAGCCCTCGAACGCCTGGACCCGCTCCGACCGCTGACGTTCGTCAGCGGCCCGTCCGCGACCAGCGACATCGAGCTGGACCGCGTCGAAGGCGTCCACGGCCCCCGCCGCCTGGAAGTCCTGATCATCCGCTGAGCCCGCTCACTTGAGCAGGCGCGACAGCCGCCGGTCGGCCAGGGGTTTGCCGCCGGTCTGGCAGGTCGGGCAGTACTGGAACGCCTTGTCGGCGAACGAGACCTCGCGGACCGTGTCACCGCACACCGGGCACGGCAGGCCGGTGCGGGCGTGCACCCGCAGGCCCGAGCGCTTCTCGCCCTTCAACCGGGCCGCCGACTGGCCGACCGAGCGGGCGACGGCGTCGTTGAGGACGTCCAGCATGGCGACGTGCAGGCGGTCCAGGGCGTCGGCGTCGAGCTTGCCCGCCGTGGCGTAGGGGGACAGCTTCGCGGTGTGCATGATCTCGTCGGAGTACGCGTTGCCGATGCCCGCCATGAGGGTCTGGTCGGTCAACGCGGTCTTCAGGCGTTCCGTGCGGCCCTTGAACAGCTCCTCCAGCCGCTCCCGGGACACCGACAGCGCGTCCGGACCCAGCCGGGCCACGCCGGGCACGTCGGCCGGGTCGGTGACGATCCACGCCGCCAGGCCCTTCTTCGTGCCCGCCTCGGTCAGGTCGAACCCCGGCCCCTCGCCCGGCGGACCCAGGTGCACGCGCAGCGCCAACGGCCCCTTGCCCGGCTTGGGCGGCGCCATTGACAGGGTGTCCGACCAGCGCAGCCAGCCCGCGCGGGCCAGGTGGACCACCAGGTGCAGGCCGTCGCAGTCCAGGTCCAGGTGCTTGCCGTGCCGGCCGGCGCCGGTCACGGTGCGGCCCTGCAACTCCGTCCACGGCGGGCTGAACGTCTTCAGGACCTGGAGTGACGCCACGTCCAAGCGGTGCACGACGCGCCCCACGGCGTGTTCGCGCAGGTGCTCGGCCAGCGCCTCGACCTCGGGTAGTTCCGGCACCCGACCAGTGTCACCCGAACGCCGCGATCAGTCGACCGGTTGCAGCGGGCCCTCCAGGTCGGGCAGCGAGTACATCTCGATCTTGCGCGCCACGTTCGCCATCTCGTTGCGCACGGTCAGGTAGCCGCGGACGGTGCCCACCCAGCGCTCGGGCGGCAGCTCGTCGGTCTTCTTCGACTCCGCCGCCACCAGCCACGGCCGCCGCACCGCCCACCGGGCCGGGAAGAACAGGAACAGCAGGACCAGCGCGAAGATCAGCCAGCCGGGGACGACGACCTGCTCGGGCGTCCACGCGACCAGGACCACGGCCATGACGATGATGATCGCGAGCATGAGCACGCCCGGACCCTGCCCGCCGCTGACGTCGTGCTCGAAGTCGGCGTCCTTCGCCGGGTTGCGCCACTCGATCTGGCTGCGCACCGTCCACATCCGGCCGTCCGCACCGCGCACCAGCCGCGTCATCACCGTCTCCTATGCCAGCGCCTGACCTTCAACGATCTCAACGCTACCGGCAAACCCCTGCATCCAGTGGGTGAACCGGGCGGTCGCGGTTCGTGGTCAGGTGGGCTTGAGGCTCGACGAGGTGGGGGTCAGCGTCACCGTGGTGGGTGTCACCGTCGGCGTGGGCGAGGTGGTGCTGACGAACACCGTCTTGGTCGGCTCGGCGGTGGTCGTGCTGGTGGTCACCGGCTCGCTCGGCGGGTCCTGGAACAGCCGGACGCCGCTGGAGGTCGTGGGCACCCCCGAGGGCAGCGGCACGGCCAGGACCTGTTGGGACGTCGTGGTCGGCGCCGACACGGTCTCGGTCACCACGCTGGTCACCACCCGCGTGTGGTCGACCCGGTGGACCTGCGGCGCGGACGGCGACGGCGACGGCGCGCTGGTCGCCGCACCCGTCACGGTCGCGCTCGTCGAGCACAGGGCCAGCACGTTCTCGCCGTCGGTGCCGTTGGGCCCGGACTCCACCAGCGCCGGCCCCGGACCGCCGGTGAACGCGCCCGCCAGCGCCCCGAACAGGCCCACGGCGGCGGCCGACGCGGTGGCGGCCAGCACCAGCTTCACCCGTCCGGTGAGCCACGCGGCCTTGCCCAGCACCACCGGGGCGGCCAGGGCGGTCACCGCGACCGGCACCGCGATCGAGGCCGCGTGCGCCCGCAGCGACGAGCACACCTCGGTCAGCTCGGCGTGCAGGGCGTTGCACGAGGCGCAGGTCTGGAGGTGCTTGCGGATGCGGCGCTGCTCGGCGCCCTGCACCCCGCCCGCGGTGTAGGTGCCCAGCTTCGACAGCACCGAGCTGCAGGCGCGCGGCCCGGAGTCCTCTGCCAGGTGCGCTTGGAGGTACGCGGCGCGCAGCCCCTCCCGGGCCCGGCGGGCCAGCGCGGCCATCGCGTTCGGGCTCAGGCCGAAGCTCGGGGCCACCGCGGCCGGCCGCGCGCCCTCGACCTCGACCTGCCACAGCACGCTGCGCCACCGCTCGGGCAGGCTGGTGAACGCCCGCGAGATCAGGGTGTGCTCGGCGCGCGCGGCGGTCAGGTCGGGGGACGGCTCGACCCGGCGGGACAGCTCCTCGTCCTCCACCGGCACGTCCCGGCGGCGCCCGCTCCACTCCCACGCCACCCGGCGCGCGACGGTCAGCAGGTAGGTCCGGACGTGGTCGGTCGGGCCGGTGCCGCGGCGGATCGCCTGGAGCACGCGGAAGAACGCCTCGGCGGTCAGGTCGTCGGCCTCCGCGTGTTCACGGACGTGCCGGAGGGCGAACCGACGAACGGCGTCGGCGTGTCGGCTGAACAGCTCGCCGAAGGCCGCGTCGTCGCCCGCCCTGACCCTGGCGAGCAGTTCCCGGTCGAAATCGGCATCTCCTGCCATCCCGCCCGGCACCTCCCGCCCGCCTTCAGTCGTACCCGGTCAAGATGCCACAGCCGGCTCGACCCGCCCCGAAGCGATAGCGACCCGATACCGAAGACCAGACGGTCGGCGTGGGCCGTTCGGAGCAGTCCGCGCCGCCGGCCACCGGATCGCGGTCGGTGACGAGCCGGTTACGGGAAGGCGTCAGGTGGCTGCGGAACCCGTCCCGCGGGCCGTTGCGACGAGTAGTCTCCTGCCGCGTGGTCGATTGGCGCACAAGGGCTTCCGCCCTCCTCCCCGAGCTGGGCGCCGTCATCGAGCGCGAGTCTTGGTCGTGCCACGTGTTCCTGTCGGAGCTGTGGCAGCTCGCCCTCGAGGCGCACCGGGACGACGACCGGGACACGCTGACCCGGGTGTACGGCTTCGCGCACTGGTGCTTCCAGCAGGAGCAGTTCCTGTCCAACGCGTCGGTGGTCAGCTTCTACGAGCACGTGTTCGACGAGTGGGAGCTGCGGCACCTGGTGGCGCCGTGGCTGCCGGGCGAGGTCGTGGACCGGGTCCGGCCGCTGTGGGAGTGGCGGTGGCCGGCGGAGCGGTTGGCCGAGGTCGACCGCCTGCTGGAGGGGGTTCGACCCCCCGGTCGAAACGCGGTTTGAGCCTCCTGTATAGTTCTTCGTGTCGGCGGATGTAGCGCAGTTGGTAGCGCATCACCTTGCCAAGGTGAGGGTCGCGAGTTCGAGTCTCGTCATCCGCTCGCTGCCGAAGAGGCGGGCACCCATCGGGTGCCCGCCTCTTCGCTTTCCTCCAGCGGGCGGGTTCGCGCCGGCGCCGATAGGTTTGGCCCCGAACCGGTTCCTCCCGCTGCGAACGGAGTTCCCATGTCCGCCACCCGCAAGGCGAGCACCCACTGGGAGGGCAACCTCCTCCAGGGCAACGGCACCGTGGCGCTGGAGTCGTCGGGCCTCGGCTCGTACGCGGTGTCCTGGCCCGCGCGCACGGAGACCGCGGCCGACGGCCGGACCAGCCCCGAGGAACTGATCGCCGCCGCGCACTCGGCGTGCTTCTCGATGGCGTTCTCGCACGCCCTGGACCAGGCCGGCACGCCGCCGACGCACCTGGACACGTCCGCCGAGGTGACCTTCCAGCCGGGCAAGGGGATCACCGGCGTCCACCTGACCGTGCGGGGCGCGGTGCCGGGCGTGGACGCGGACCAGTTCGCCGCCGCGGCCGAGGACGCCAAGAAGAACTGCCCGGTCAGCCAGGCGCTGGCGGGCACGACGATCACGCTGACCGCCGAACTGGCGTAGGCACGGACCGGTACCGGGCAGGTACCACGCGTACCGACCCGGTACCAAATGTGCCGAACGATTTGACCCGATTGAGTGAGGCCGGTAGTCAAGGTCAATGCTCACCGCTGCGGGTGGCCCGGCGCGACTCGCCGTCGGGGCATTGATCGGCGTCGTGATGGCCGCCCTGTTCGCCAACGGCACCACGGACGCTCCGCTGCCGCCCTCGGGCCTGCCCGCCGACGGCGCGGACATCGTCGTGGTCACCGGCGCGTCCCAGCCCGGCCGCACCACCACGACCGCCGCCACCACCACGCAGTCGTCGTCCAGCAGCGCGTCGTCCACCACCACGACGTCGTCGTCGTCGTCCGCCACGACCACCACCGAGTCGTCCGCCACGACCACCGCGGCCCCGACCACGACCACGACGAAGCCGCCGACGACCACCAGACCCCCCACCACGTCGCGGACCACGACCACCACGACGACCAAGCCCTGCGGTTTGATCTTCTGCTGATCTCCCCTACGCGCTCACGGAGCGTGGTTTGGCAGGATCGCCGCGTGACGTTCAGCCAGGATTCCCCCCAGTCCCAGCCAGGCGACGACGCACCGACCCTCCGCATCAGCCCCGTCGCGACCACCCCTCCCCCCGCCAAGCAGCAGCCCACCCCGCAGCAGCCGAAGAAGAGCACCCTGCGCCGCCTCGCGCGGCGGATCGTCGGCCCGACGATCCTGACCAAGAAGTGACCCCTCGGGGGCGGCGTCATCCCCCGGCGCCGCCCCCGGCAACGACGTACCGTGCCGAACACCTCGACCCCGCGTCCTCGACGCTTCTCCGCGGTGCTCACCTGTCGGCCGAACGGCGGCCCCCGGTAGCCTGCGGGACGGCGCGGTACGGGCGAAAGGCTCCCCGAACCCCGGTTGAGCAGTGCCGCTGTAACCGTCGACCCGTGTCCCGGCGATGCTCTCAGTGCGCCCGCACCGGTCCATACCACGTGACCGAACCGCACAGCGGCAACGACCGGATCACAAGTGACCGATCCCGGTGGGCCCACGACGGCCATGCGTCACAATGGCGCTCGCGCGCTGACACTGGAGGAGCAGGGATGTCTTGGCAAGACGAGCTGTCGGAACTCGACCGGACCTTGGCGGAGGGTCGGATCAGCGCCGACGACTACCGCCGTCGCCGGGACGAGCTGCTGGCCTCCGCGAGCAGCGGCAGCGGTCCGGCGCAGCCCCAGGGTCAGCAGGGGCAGAGCCCGTTCGCCCCGCCGTTCCGGTGGGAGGCCACCCCGCCCCAGCAGCAGCCGGCCAACCCGGACGCGACCCAGGTCGTCCAGGGCGGCAAGCCCGCCAACCCGGACGCCACCCAGGTGGTTTCGGGAGGCGTCCGCCCGCCCGTGGACTCGGACCGCACCCAGTACGTGCGCCCCGTCACGCCGCCCGGTGGCATGCCCCCGCAGCAGGCCCAGCCGGGCTGGCCGGGCGGCGCCCAGGGTGGTGCTCCCGCCGGCGGCACGCCGTGGGGCTCGGGTGACGGCTTCGGCGGGTACAGCGACCCGAACCCGTCCTGGATCGCCCAAGGGCCCGAGGTCTTCGACGAGGACAGCGGCGGCGGCAAGAAGAAGGTCATCGGCATCGTGCTGGCCGTGGTGCTGCTCGCCGGCATCGCGTTCGGCGCGTACATGATCTGGGGCCGCGACGGCTCGTCGCCCACGGCCGGCGGCGACCAGACGACCGCGCAGTCCACCACGTCGACCAGCACCACGCCGAGCGCGCCGCCGGACCCGATGCCGATCGGCAAGTTCTCCGGCAAGGTCAACCAGAACAAGAACGTCACCGCGTTCTCCGCCGTCCCGAACCTGAAGTACCTGCTGGACTCGGAAGTCCAGGCCTACACGACCGCGGGCGCGGGCAAGGCCAAGCTCGCCCAGTTCACCCTCGACGGCGGCGCGACGGGCGTGATCCTGATCGTCGAGGCCTCCGACGCCACCGCGGCCAACGCCGCCGCCACGGCGCTGCACGACATCCAGCTGGGCAACAGCATGACGCCGTTCGCGGAGGCGCCCGCCACCGTCCTGGCGGGCCAGATCGACGCCGCCAACGGCGGCAACGCGCGGGTCCGCGGCCACTACGGCAGCGAAGGCCTGATCGTCCGCGTGGACGTGGCCGCCCCGAACCTGGCCGCCGCCCAGAAGGGCTTCAAGGAAGTCCTCGACGCCCAGCTGAAGGTGCTCAAGGCCGATGGCTGACCGCCCCACCGTGACCACGTGCACCGTGGTCGCGCGCAACTACCTGCCCGCCGCACGCGTCCTCGCCGCCTCCTACCTGGCGCACCACGAGGACCACGACTTCGTCATCGCGGTGATCGACGCGCCGCGCGACTCCGGCACCACGCAGGGCCGCCTGCGCACGGTCGGCCCGGAGGCGTTCGGGATCGACCCCGAGGACTACCTCCGGATGGCGACCTCCTACAACGTCACCGAGCTGGCCACGGCCGTGAAGCCGTACCTGCTGCGGGAGCAGCGCAAGACCTCGGACGTGGTGATCTACCTCGACCCGGACATCGAGGTGTTCGCCCCGATGCCCGAGCTGGCCGAGCTGGCGTCCGCGCACGGCATCGTGCTCACGCCGCACCACCTGCGCCCGCTGCCGCGCGACGGCAAGGACCCGAGCGAAGCCGTGATCATGGGCTCGGGCATCTTCAACCTGGGCTTCGTGGCGACCGGTCCGGGTTCGGAGCCGTTCCTGGACTTCTGGGCCGAGCGGCTGCGGCACGACGCCGTGGTGGCGCCGGAGAAGCAGCTGTTCACCGACCAGCGGTGGGTGGACCAGGTGCCCGCGCTGTTCGACAACCACGTGCTGCGCGACCCCGGGTTCAACGTCGCCTATTGGAACGTGCACGAGCGCCCCGTCGCGCGGGACGCCGACGGCAACCTCACCGCGGACGGGAAACCGTTGCGGTTCTTCCACTTCTCCGGCTACCGGCCGGAGCGCCCGTGGCTGCTGTCGGTGCACACGCCGGCCAAGCCGCGCGTGGTGCTGTCCGAGCACCCGGTGGTCAAGCAGCTCTGCGACTCGTACCGGAAGTCCTTGCAGGACAACGGGTACGCCGAGTCGCTGGAGTCGATCCCGTACGGCTTCGCGAAGATGGCCGACGGCACCCGCGTCACCCCGACCGTGCGGACCCTGTTCCGCGAGGCGTGGGTGAAGGCCGAGCGCAAGGGCGACCCGCTGCCGCCGCACGCCTTCGGGCCGGACGGTGGCCGGGCGCTGCGCGAGTGGCTGGCCGGACCGCCGGACGACGCCCCCGCGGGCACCGTGCTCAACCGCCTCACCGCCGCCGTGTGGGAGGGCCGGCCGGACCTGAAGACCGCGTTCCCGCGCCCGCACGGCCGCGACGCCAAGCCGTTCCGGGCGTGGTGCCAGACCTCGGGGGTCACCGAGGAGTCGCTGCCGGACTGGGCGCTGCCCCGCGAGCCGGTCGACCCGGCCGAGCCGGGTGACGAGTTCGGCGTCAACGTCGTCGGCTACCTGACCGCGGAGCTGGGCGTCGGCGAGCTGGGCCGGATCGCGCACGACGCGATCGCCCGCGCCGGCGTGCCGATCAGCTCCGTGGTCGAGGACCGGCTGGTGTCCAGCCGCACCGGCATGCCGGAGCCGGGCACCAAGGGCGACCCGCACTACCCGATCACGCTGCTGTGCGTGAACGCCGACCAGACGCAGGCCGTGCTGGAGAACCGGCCGCACGTCGGCCACCACCGGTACCGGATCGGCCTGTGGGCGTGGGAGCTGGAGGAGTTCCCGGGCTGGATGCACTCGGCGTTCCACCTCGTCGACGAGGTGTGGACGATCAGCGAGTTCTGCCGCGAGGCGATCGCCAAGCACACCGACAAGCCGGTGAAGGCGATCCCGATGCCGGTGCGCGACCCGGGCGAGGTCGACCGCCCGGCCCGCAAGCCCGGTGACCCGGTCCGGTTCCTGTTCGCGTTCGACTTCCTGAGCATCGGCGAGCGCAAGAACCCCTGGGGCGTGCTGGAAGCGTTCCAGCGCGCGTTCCCGGGCCGCGACGACGTCCGCCTGGTGATCAAGGCGATCAACGGCAACAAGCGCCCGGACGTGGCCGAGCGGCTGCGGGTCCGCGCGATGGAGGACCCGCGGGTCGAGCTGGTCGAGAAGTACCTGACCGTGCAGGAGCTGAACGACCTGTACGCGTCGAGCATGGCCTACGTGTCGCTGCACCGCAGCGAGGGCTTCGGCCTGACCGTGGCCGAGGCGATGGCCCGCGCCATGCCGGTGATCTCCACCGACTACTCCAGCACCGCGGAGTTCGTGGACGCCACGACCGGCTGGCCGATCCCGTACGAGCTGGTCCCGGTCGGCAAGGGCAACGACCCGTACGAGGCGACCTCGCTGTGGGCCGACCCCGACCTGGACGCGGCGGCGCGCGCCATGCGGGAGGTCGCCGACGACCCGGCCGAGGCGGACCGGCGCGGCCGCGCGGCCCGCGAGCACATCCTGCGCACCCGCTCGATGGCGAACTGCGCCGAGTGGATGCGCGAGCAGCTCAAGCTCGCCTACGACAAGCGCACCACCGCCCGCGCGGGCGTGGCGCCGGCCGCCGGGGTGAACAACCCGCTGCGCCCGCTGCACGACTCCCGCCAGGCCCTGCTGTGGCGCGCCGACGCGGGCACCGCGTCCCGCACGCCCCTCGCGCCCGCGCTGCGCAAGGCCGTGCTGCGCGCGATCGACCACTACGACGTCCACCAGCGCCGGGTGATGGGCGCGATCGTGGACGGCGTGGAGGGCACGCTCAGCGACGTGGTCGCCCGCCTGTCCGCGCTGGAGACCGCGCAGCAGGCGGCCCGCTACGCCGACAACGGCGTGCGCACCCGCCTCGCCGCGGTCGAGGGCAAGGTCAAGGACCTGGACGGCGTCGAGGAGGCGCTGTCGGGCCTGGAGCGCAAGCTCGACGGCAGCCTGGACCGGCTGACCGCGCGCCTGGACGAGGGCGAGCGCAAGTCCTTCGACATGTTCGTGGAACGCGACCGCGCCCACGACGCCCGCGACCAGCGGATCGCCGACCTGACCCGGGACCTCGCGGCGGTGCGCGACGCGGCGCGGCTCAAGCACGCCCCAGTGCCCGCAGGCGCGGACGTCGTGGTGTGCGACGCCGGCGCATTGCTGCTGCCCGTGGACCGCGTGATGCTGCCGTGGCTCGCCTACTACCGCAGCTGGGAGCAGTCCGAGGCCGACCTGATGGCCGAACTCGTCGGCAACGGCACGTTCCTGGACGTCGGCGCCCACGTGGGCTACCACTCGCTGCGCCTGCTCCAGCGCTCGTCGGGCGTCGCGTCCGTGGTCGCGGTCGAGGCCAACCCGGTGAACGCCGACTACCTGCGCCGCAACGTGGCCGCGAACCTCCCGCCGGCGGCGGCGGACCTGGTGACGGTCCTCCCGATCGCCGCGTGGGACACCGACACCGAGATCCGCCTGGTGCCTGAGGGCGACAACAGCGGCGACCACCGCGCCCACGAGCTGTCCGACGGCACGGCGGGCGGCGTCGTCGTCCCGGCGGTGCGCCTGGACGGCCGTCCGGAACTCCAGGACCGCCGGGTCTCCCTGGTGAAGGTCGACCTCCAGGGCCGCGACCACCGGGCCATCGCCGGCCTGACCGCGATCCTCGACCGCGACCGGCCGCACGTGGTGTGCGAGTTCGCGCCGGACGCGATCGCGGAACTGGGCGACGACCCGACCGAGGTCCTGCTGGGCTACCGCAAGCTCGGCTACGCCCCGGCCCCGGTCCTCGAAGGTGGCCCGGTGTCCGGCGACCACGCCGACGAGGACCTCGTCGCCATCGCCAACGAGTCGGGGACGAAGTTCGTCACACTGTGGCTTCGCCCACTCTGATCAGCAGAAACGTGTAACGCGCGCCGTCGGGATCGCGACAATCCCGACGGCGCCGGTTTCCGCGTGCGCCTTGATCTGGTCCTGAGGGGGGTCGAGTGGCGGACGAACGCGCCTCGAAGCTGAGTTCGCTGCTCGTCGTCGTCGTGCTCGCGGCGGTGTGCGTCAGCGCGTGGGCGGTGTGGGGCAAGCCGGTGCCGGCGAGCGCGTGGAACGTGGCACCGACCGGTGAGGCCGGCCGGATGGCCGACGACCCGCTGGTGCTGGCCCTCGGCGACTTCCACGCGCACCCCGGGGTGGACGCCGGCGTCCGCGCCCTCCCCGACCTGGTCCGGCTGGAATTCCTGCACGAGGCGGAGATCGCGATCCTGACCGAGGAGGGCGCCGGTCCCGCGCGGCTCACGATGGGCTCCGACCTGCCGCAGGGACGGGTGATCGCCGCCGTGGTCCGGATGGCCGACCCGGACGCCGCGCGCCGGGCCGCCGACCGCCTGGACGAGGTGCAGCTCCGGTGGGGCTTGGAGCGCAGGCCCGCCGTGCACGGCGTGACCAGGGCGGTGTCGACGCCCGCCGGGTCCGAGGAGCCGACCCGGCCGACCGCTCGCGCGCACTACTCGAACGGCGACCTGCTGGTGCGGCTGCAGTGGGACGCCAAGTCCCCGGACGGCCTGGCCGCGTTCGACGGGCTGCTCGAGCGGCAGACGAAGGCGTTGCCCGCCCATGGCTGAGACCGCCACCCCCACCCGCGCCCCGGCGCTCACCACGCCCGGCCTCCGCGTCGCCACCGCGGCCGGCGTGTGCCTGGTCGCCTACAGCTACCTGGCCGGCCTGTGGCCGAGCCGCCATGGTTCGACTCCCGAGTTCGTCGCGGTCGTGCGGGCCTGGCTGAACAAGCCGACCGGGCTCGGCGAGGACTTCGGGTACCTGGGCACCGCCCTGCTGGTGCTGATCGCCGGGTACGCGATCACCGGCGCCCTGTGCACCGGCCGGCGTGCCCTCCTGGTCCGGGCGGCCGTGCCGCTGGTGGCCGCGGCTGCCCTCGGCGGCGTGCTGTTCCTGGTCGGGGCGCAACCCCTGGTGGACGTCGCGGTGGCCGCACCCGTCGGGGCGGTCCTGCTGTTCACCGCGCTGACCGCGGCGGTGCTGCCGCTGCTGCGCGTGCACCCGGTGCTGGCCGTGTTCGTGCTGCTGGAAGTCGCCTGCGTGATCGCCCTGGTGGGTGGGTGGCTGGGCGGTGACGGCGGGTCCGCGGCGGCGCGCGCGGCCGGTGCGGCGGCGGCACTCGTGCCGCTGCTCGCGTTCGGCCAGCTCTCTTGGTTGTTCCGGGCGAACCGGCTGCCCGCCGCGCACGGGGTCGCGCTCGGCGTGCTGTGCCTGGCCCTCACCGTGCCCTCGGACTTGCTGTTCCCGGAGTACACCGGGTTCTGGCGCCCGCTCGGCGGGGTGGTGGCGGCCCTGCTGTTCCTGATCGCCCTGCCGCGCGGCGAGGCGTTCGCCGCCACCCGGCCGGTTCGGTGGGTGGCCGATCGCGCGTGGCCGCTGGCCCTGGCGGTGCCCGTCGTCGGGTACCCGGTGCTGGGCCTGCTCGCCGCGCTGCCGTTCGCGCTCGCGCTGCCGGTCGCCGTGGCCGCCACCGGCGCGGCCGCCGAAGCTCTGCACCGGAGGGTGGGGTGGTCGGCGTGACCGCGACCGCGGAGCGGCCCGTGACCGCCGCGCGCAAGGACAACTACATGCACGGCCTCGACCTGCTGCGGGTCGTCGGGTCGTGCGCGGTGGTGCTGACCCACCTGATCGCGTGGTTCCGCGTCTACGACCGGGACCTGTGGCTGGTCTCGTGGACCGAGCACGCCATCGTGCGACCGCTGCACATCAACGAGGACATGCACTTCCTCGGCGTCGCGATCTTCCTGGTGGTCAGCGGCGTGGTGGTCACGCACGTGGCCGACCGCGAGGCGCCCGGGCAGTTCCTCCGCCGGCGGGTCGTCCGGCTGATCCCGCTGCTGTGGGCGGTCACGCTGGTCTCCTGGATCGCCCTCAAGCTGGGCGCCCACTACTCGACGGTCGAGCCGGCCGCCGCGGGCATCGGCGACCTGTTCAGCAACATGGTCCTCGCCGCGTTCTTCATCAAACCGCCGGTGATCCTGATCGGCGTGACCTGGACGCTGCTGATCCAGGTCGGCTTCTACGCCTACGTGGCCGCCACCATCCCGGTGCTGCGCCGCAAGCCCTGGATCCCGCCGCTGGCCGCCGCGCCCCTGTGCTTCGTGGTCATCCTGTCCACCTTCGACCTCGAGGTCCCCGCGCTCGGCCAGATCGGCGGCCTGATCGGCTACCTGCCGCTGCTGTGCATCGGGCAGTTGGTGTCCCTGGTGCACTCCCGCAAGATCAGCCCCCTGGTGGGCACCGCGATCGGCGCCGCGCACTTCGCCGTGGTCGTGTGGGTGGACAAGCTGTACCGCTACGCGGGGATGGGCGAAGCGATCCCGCGCACCCTGTTGATCGCGATCCTGCTCACGGTGCTCCTGGTGCGGATGGACGGTCCGGTGTGCCGGTCGGCGTTCATCAAGAACTGGGCCAAGCGGACCTATGCGGTCTACCTGGTGCACATGCTCGCCATGTACCCGCTCTTCCAACTGCTGTTGCCGCACGTCGACGGCACCCTGCTGGTCGTGCTCGGGCTGGTGTCGGTCGCCCTGCTGACCGAGGTGATGCACCGGTTCGTGGAAGCGCCGGCCGACCGCGCGATCCGCAAGTGGGAGCGCCGCCACCGCGAGCGGCGGGAGGCCGGCCGAGTGGGCTAGGTCCGAATCGGCCAAGCGTCCGAGTCCGTTCCGTTACGCTCCGGTGCTGACAGTCACTCGGGGGCGACTGGAGAGGGGCGGACCCCTGGACGCCGAGCAGAAGACGCGCATCGCGTTCATCGACATCGGCCGCGCCGTGGCGGCTCTCCTCGTCTTCTACAGCCACATCGCGGAGCAGTGGGTCGCCAAGCGCGAGGTCGGCCCGACGCCGGTCATCGACGCCGTCGACTCGGTCAGCAGCGACGCGATGCACATGGGCGCGCAGGGCATCGGCCAGATCGGCGTGCCGTTCTTCTTCCTGGTCAGCGGGTTCGTGGTGACGCCGATCGCGATGCGCATGGGGCAGCGGCGGTTCGCGGTGAACCGGCTCATCCGGGTCTACATCCCGATGTTCTTCGTGGTGCTGCTGACCGCGCTGGCGCTGTGGCTGGGCGTCGAGCCGCTGACCGGGCAGCGGCCGGAGCTGTCCTGGTGGACGATCCTGACCAACATGCTGGTGATCAACTACGTGATCGTCCCGCAGGTGGCGCTGGTCGGCGTCGCGTGGACGCTGATCGTGGAACTGATCTTCTACGCGCTGCTGGTGCTGCTGCTGCCCGTGCTGCGGCGGTGGGTGTGGTTCGCGATCCTGGTCCAGCTCACCCTGGTGTTCGTCGTGCTGATGAGCGCGCGGGAGTTCGGGACGTCGTGGTTCCTGTTCTCGGTGAACGTGTCCTACCTGCCGATCCCGATCCTGGGCATGATCGTCTGGGCGACGACCGCCAAACGCATCCCGCTGTGGCTGGGCGGTGTCCTCGGCGGCCTGGCCTGGGTGCTCTACGTGTTCGCCGACGAGCCGGACATGGGCCGCCTCGACCGGTCCTACAGCCTGGCCCTGGCCTGCGCCGTGCTGTTCTTCCTGCTGGGGATGTTCGCCGAGCCGAAGCTCAAGGAGCGCCGGATCTGGGTGGCGCTGTCCGAGCGCAGCTACTCGATCTACCTCCTGCACGGGCTGGTGGCGTTCGCGACCCTGGACCTGCTGCGGCCGGCCGTGCCGCTGGCGCTGGCGATCCCGGTGGCGGTCGCGGCGACGTTCGGCGCGGTCGAGGTCAGCTACCGGTTCGTGGAACGGCCGAGCCACGTGCTGGCCCGCAAGCTGTCCCGACCGAGGCCTGCGGCGCCCCGGCCCGAGGCGGTGGCGCGCGAGGTCGAGCGGGGACTGGCCGAACTGCGGGCGGAGCAGGCCAAGGCCGCCGAACGGCGCGACAACCGGACCGGGGAAGACCGGACCGAGGTCCACGAGGCCCGGGTGGAGGTCCGCGACGACCCGGTCGAGTGGCCGGACCACGACGACGCTCGCGAGCGTCCGGTCGCCCGCGCGGTGGCGCTGGACGAGGCCCCGGAGGAACGCACCGACGAGATCCGGGGACCCCGCCGCGTCGCCCCGCCGGTCGAGCACCCGACGCAGGTCATCGACGCGGTGGTGGAGCCGCCGGAGCCCCGAAGACGGCGCCGCAACGACGGCAACGCCACCGTGACGGTCCAGTCCCTGCTCGCGGAGCGGGCCCGGGAGAACCGGGACCGCCGCTAGCGCCGCGGCTTCGCGGCCAGTTCCGCCGAGATCGCCTCGACGGCGGCGGGCCGGAACATCGGGTACACGCCGCCGACCAGGTTGCGCTCGGCGGCGATCACGACGACGACGTCGGTCTCGGCGAGCAGCCGGCCCAGGGCGTGCGGGTCCTTGGCGGCGCCCTCGACGTGCTGGATGCGGACGTCGGTGAACGCCGCCGCCACGTAGGGCGCCGAGTAGTAGCCGAACGAGTCGCCCACCACGCCGGCCTTCATGGACAGCACGCCGCGCCCCGGGTCCTGGGTGAGGTGCTTGGGGTCGCGGTCGCCGAACGGGGGCGGCATGACGCGGCCGTTGTCGCCGTCCGGCGCGATGGAGAAGTTCGGGACCGGGTCGGTGGTCTGGCGGCCGAGCAGCGCCGACAGGTCGCCCGGCCGGTCGTGCGTGGCCACCTGCTTGGTCTGCCACGTCTTCGTGGTGCCCGGCTCGACCGCCTCGGCGACCGCTTCGGCCACCACGAGGCTGCCGTCGTGCGTCCAGTGGCTGTCGGTCTTGGAGTACGCCGACCGGCCCTCGCGCTTCTCCGCCTCGCGCAGCCCCGGCCGCAGGTCGAGCGTGCTCGGGTTGGTGACGATGTCCCGCCAGAACTGGTCGCGCGCGGTCTGGGCGCAGTCCTTGCCGAAGTAGCGGGAAGGCAGGTAGTCGGCGACCATCGTGCTCTTGTTCGGCGCGACGGCGAGGATGAACTTCCGGCCGGACGCCTCGACCGCCGTGCGCAGCTGCTCGATGCGGGCGAGCGTGTCCGCCTGCGGCACGAGCGGCCGGCACGCGTGCTTGACGTCCGAGCCGAGGAACAGCCAGTCGTCCTTGCCCTCCACGACCGGGACGAACGCGGTCGGCTCCGGCTTGTCCAGGGACGGGTCCTTGGGCGGGGTCGTCTGGACCGGGCCCACCGGGCCCTGGGGGCGCTCGAACTTCGGTGCCTCGCCGAAGATGCCGCGACTGATCCCATCGGCCGCGGCCACCGCGCGGTCGCGGAGGGGGAGGTGGTCGCTTGCCCACTTCTCCAGGCCCGTGAAGAAGCCCCAGCCGTCGGTGATCGACGGGAACTCGGCCAGCTTGCGGTTCTCGAACTCGGCGGGGCGCAGGCCGACCGCGAGCATGGCCAGGGGCAGGAAGAAGTACAGGACCGCGGCGTAGCGCGCCGTGCGCTGGCGGGCGCTGTGCCGCGGCCGGTACAGGGCGTGTTCGACGGGCAGGAAGGACTCGGGCAGGGCCGGGAGGGACGTCGTGGTCCGCTTCGAGGACTCCGCCTGGTCGGTGCTCACCCCGTGAGGGTAATGGGGCGCGGTCACGGGGTGAGCCGGTTTCGCCGCGGGGCGGCCCGGGTCACGCCAGGCCGGCCTTGCGGGACTCCACCTCGATGTCGTTCTCGACCATCATCGCGACGAGGCCGTCGAAGTCGACCTCGGGCTTCCAGCCCAGCTTCTCGTGCGCCTTGGTGGCGTCGCCGACCAGCAGGTCGACCTCGGCCGGGCGGAAGAAGCGCGGGTCCTGGGTGACGTGCTTCTCCCAGTCCTCGATGCCGGCGTGGGTGAACGCGGCGGCCACGAAGTCGCGGACGCGGTGGGTCTTGCCGGTGGCGATGACGAAGTCGTCGGGCTCGTCCTGCTGCAGCATCTGCCACATGGCCTGCACGTAGTCACCGGCGAAGCCCCAGTCGCGGCGCGGCTCCAGGTCGCCCAGCACGAGGGTGTCCTGCAGGCCCAGCTTGATGCGCGCGACCGCGTTGGTGATCTTGCGGGTCACGAACTCCAGGCCGCGGCGCGGGGACTCGTGGTTGAACAGGATGCCGGAGCAGGCGTAGAGGCCGTAGCTGTCCCGGTAGTTGACCGTGATGTCGTGGCCGAACACCTTGGCCACGCCGTAGGGCGAGCGCGGGTAGAACGGGGTGGTCTCGCGCTGCGGGGTCTCGCGGACCTTGCCGAACATCTCCGAGCTGGACGCCTGGTAGAAGCGGATCGGGTTGTTCTGGCTGCCGCCCGCCATGCGGATGGCCTCGAGCATCCGCAGGACGCCCAGGCCGGTGACGTTCGCGGTCAGCTCGGCCTGCTTGAAGCTCAGCGCCACGAACGAGATGGCCGCGAGGTTGTAGACCTCGTCGGGCTGGGTCTGCTCCAGCGCCGCGACCAGGCTCGGGAGGTCCTGCAGGTCGCCGGACACCAGCTCGACGAACGGCAACTCCTGCTGGATGAGTTCGACCCGGGGGTTGTTCTGCCCCTTGACCAGGCCGAACACCTCGTAGCCCTTGCTGTTGAGCAGCTCGGCGAGATACCTGCCGTCTTGACCGGTGATACCGGTGATCAATGCACGCGCCACCGCGCAAGGATGCCACGCGCGGCCGGCCCGCTTACCCGCGCCCCCTCACCCGATGCGGCGGATTCGCCGAGGTAGGGGTTGGATCATGGCCCGCCGCGGCAACCCCCGCGCCATGCGCGGCGTCTGTAGAGGTGACCCCGAACCACCCGATGAACCCGGAGAGCGGCCATGTGGTTCGCTGTGAGCCTGGTCACTTTGGGAGCGGTCGCATTTTCCGTGCGAACCGTTCGGGTGCTGCGGTCCGTACAGAAAACCGACCGGAGCCACCCGCCCATTGGGACAACAACGTCCACCTAGGCCCTATGGGGGATTGTGCGAATGCCGTACGATCTTTTTCGGGTCGCACGACCTGTGCCTGCTAGGGGACCTCACAACAGAGGTAGGTGCGTCATGGATCTCGCACTGAGCAAGGTGATCGAGCTGCGCGAGAGCGGTTTCCAGTTCCTCCACCTCCGGGACGAGGACGGGCAGCTCGATCGCATCATGGCGTTCAAGCAGCGCAGAGGGTTCATCGACTCGATCCTGTTCTGGTCCGAGACCGAGGCCCGCGCGGGGCGTCTACCTGCGGTTCGGGACTCGACGCGGGGCGCGCAGGCGGTCTGGATCTACGAGGGTCCGCTCGTGGAGGCGGTCGACCGGCTGCTCGACCTGCCGGAGCCGGGCACGCGCAACGCGCCGACGCTGATGAAGCGGACGGCGTCCGACCTGGCCGTCGTCACAACGCTGCCGTTCAAGCTGAAGTTGCCCCCGGGCGCCATCGCCTAGGCAGCACGCAACAGTTGCGCAGCCCCGCGTGGAGAACGCGGGGCTCTTCGTCGTGGTGACTGAGCGTACATTTTCGTGGACTTTCGCTTGCCTTGCGTGACGAGAATATGCACCCTTTCACTGCGCACAAGACAATGTTGCGTCCGACGCGACCAATACGCCCGGTTACCGCGGCGATAACAATTGCTCATACCATCCGGTTATGCCCTGCGCGGTGTCACCAATCCGGATTCGTAGGCGAGCACGACCAGCTGCGCCCGGTCCCGGGCGCCCAGTTTCGTCATCACCCGGGACACGTGCGTGCGCGCCGTCGCGGGGCTGATGACCAGGTGATCGGCGATCTCCTCGTTCGACAGCCCGCCCGCGACCAGGACCAGCACCTCCCGCTCGCGGGCGGTCAGCTCGCGCAGCGCGGCCGGGTCGGGGCGGCGGTGCTCGGGCCGGGCGGCGAACTCCTCGACGAGGCGCCTGGTCACGCTCGGGGCCAGCAGGGCGTCACCCTCCGCGACGACGCGGAGGGCGTGCAGCAGCTCGACCGGGTCGGTGTCCTTGAGCAGGAACCCGGACGCGCCGCCCTTGAGCGCCTCGAAGACGTACTCGTCCACGTTGAACGTGGTCAGCACGAGGACCTTCACGTCCGGCAGCTCGGCCTTCACCTGCCGGGTGGCGGCCAAGCCGTCGGTGCCGGGCATCCGGATGTCCATCACCACCACGTCCGGGTGGTGCTCATGCGCGAGCCGGACCGCCTCCGCCCCGTCGCCCGCCTCGCCGACCACCTCGAACCCGTCCTCGGTGTCCAGCAGCAGCCGGAAACCCGCCCGGACCAGCACCTGGTCGTCGGCCAGCAGCACCCTGATCACGACTGCCCTCCCACGGCAGAACCGCACGGACCTCGAACCCGCCCTCCGGGTGGGGACCGGCGTCGAACCGGCCGCCCAGCGCCTCCACCCGTTCCCGCATGCCCCGCAGCCCGGTGCCCGCGCCCTGCCGACCGCCCGGCGCGCCCGACCCGTCGTCGCGGACGGACAGGGTCAACGCGTCGTCGGACCGGGTGAACGTGATCGTCACGGCCGTGGCGTCGGGCGCGTAGCGCAGGGCGTTGGTCAGCGACTCCTGCACCACCCGGTACGCGGCGGCGTCGACCGGCACGGGCAGCTCGCCCGGCTCGCCGACCACGCGCGCCTTGGGCACCGGCCCGACCAGCTCGTCGAGCCTGGCCAGCGACGGCACGGGGGCGGTGCCCTCGCCGGTGCGCAGGACGCCCAGGGTCGCGCGGAGGTCCTCCAGCGCGTGGCCGGACGCCTCCTTGATCGCCTTGAGCGCCTTCACGGCCTCCTCCGGGCGCCGGTCGGCGACGTGCGCCGCGACCCCGGCCTGGACGTTGATCATGGCGAGGCTGTGCGCGACCACGTCGTGCACCTCGCGCGCGATGCGCAACCGCTCTTCCTCCACCTGGCGGTCCCGGCGCTCGGCGTTGCGGACCCGGCCCAGGGACATCAGCGCGATCGCCGGCGCGGCGATGAGCGGACCCCAGTGCCCGGTCACGTAGTACAGCCACGTGGACGCCCCGGTCACGGCCACCACCGCGATCGGGAAGCGGCGACGCAGGAGCAGCGGCACGAACGTCGCCGCGAACCAGACCCACGCCAGCCAATCCACGAGCCGACCGTACGGGAGGGAGACCGCCCGGGACATCGGTCCGCAGGCGGGCGTCCGGCATACGTCAGCCGACGTACGCGCCACCGGGACGGGTGAAGAAATCCACTCGCTGGAGTTAGCGAGCTTGAACCGGACACCCGAACTACGAAACTTTCCCGCCCATGAACCTCAGGAAGACCATCTCGGGGGCCGCTGTCGCCCTCGGCAGCACCGCCGTCATGCTCGGCCTGGGCGGCACCGCGCACGCGTCCGGTGTGGACCTCCAGAGCGACCCCACTCTCGACACCGAACTGGGCAAGGTCGGCGGCGTCGGCAAGCTCGCCAGCGTCGACACCGACGACCCGCACGGCAAGTTCCAGCTGGTCAACCAGCAGCAGCCGGACGTCAAGGCGGTCGTCACCGACCTCGACGCCCAGCAGGTCGCCTCGATGCTGGGCTACGGCAAGGACAACGCCACGTCGCACATCGACACCGGCCTGGGCATCTGAGCCCGCCGCACCCCTAGAGCCGGAACGGTCCCGGCCCCCTCCCCCTCGGGTCGGGGCCGTTCCAACCCCGTCCCCCACCGGAACCCCTCCCGTCAGCGGCCGACCGCGTAACCCTGGTTGCCGCGCGGGTTGGCGGCGGCCCGCAGGAAGCCGTCGCGGGCGTCCCGGGCGACGGCCGACATGCGGCCGAGCGTCCAGGGGCCCGCCTCGACCACCTGGTGGCCGCGCGCGCTCAGCTCCGCCAGTGCCGCGGTGCCCATCCTGGTCTCGGCGACCAGCTCGCCCGGCGTCCAGCCCCGTGGCGCGAACGAACTCGGGAACGCGTTCGTGTGCCACATCGGCGAGTCGATCGCCTCCTGGAGGTTCATCCCGCCCGCGGTGTGCGCGAGCCAGAACGCCAGCTGCCACTGGTCCTGCTGGTCGCCGCCGGGGGTGCCGAAGGCCAGCGCGGGCAGGCCGTCGCGCAGCGCCAGCGAGGGGGACAGCGTGATCCGCGGCCGGCGGCCGGGCACCAGCGAGTTCGGCAGGCCCTGGTCGAGCCAGAACATCTGCGCCCGGCTGCCCAGGCAGAACCCGAGCGACGGGATGGTCGGCGAGGACTGGAGCCAGCCGCCCGAGGGGGTGGCCGAGACGATGTTGCCCCACCGGTCCACGACGTCGACGTGCACGGTGTCCCCGCGCGACACCCCGGTCCGCTCGACCGTCGGCTCGCCCAGCGCGCCGCCGCCGCGCTCCCGGCCGGCGGCGGCGTGGCCCGCCCGGATGTGCTCGGGCAGCAGGACTTCCCGCCCGCCGGGCGAACCGGGCCGCAGCTCCATCGAGGCCGTGTCGCCGACCAGGCTGCGCCGTTCGGCGGCGTACTCGCGGGACAGCAGCACGTCCAGCGGCACCTCGCCGGTGTCGCCGTACCAGGCCTCCCGGTCGGCGAACGCGAGCTTGGCGCACTCCACCGCGATGTGCACGGTCTCCGCCGTCGGCACACCGTCCACATAGGACAGTCGGTCGCTGAAACCTTCCAGCAGCAGCAGTTGCTGCAGCAGCACGGGTCCCTGCGACCAGCCGCCGACCTTGGCCACGGTCCACTCGCCGAACTCCACCGCGACGGCGTCCTCGTAGGTCGCCTGCCACGACGCCATGTCCTGGCCGGTCAGCACGCCCGCGTGGTCGCGGCCGGACTCGTCGCGGAACGCGGTCTTGCAGAACTCGTCGACCTGCGCCGCCACGAACCCCTGTGACCACGCCCGCCGCGCCGCCTCGATCTGGGCCTCGCGGTCCGACCCGGCCGCCTCGCCGGCGGCAAGCAGCCACTCCCAGGTGTCGGCGAGCTTCGGGTTGCGGAAGCGGGAACCGGGCTTGGGCGGGGCGCCACCGGGCATCCAGAGGGCGGCGGAGGACGTCCAGTGGTCGCGGAACAGGTCCGACACCGTGTCCACGATCGCCGACACGCGCTCCAGCAGCGGGAATCCGTCGCGGGCGTAGCCGATGGCGTGGTCGAGCACCTCGCGCAGCGTCTTGGTGCCGTAGTCGCGCAACAGGGTCAGCCAGCCGTCCCACGCGCCCGGGACGGTCGCCGCGAGCAGCCCGCTGCCCGGCACCAGGTCCAGGCCCAGCGACCGGTAGTGCTCCGCCGTCGCCCCGGCGGGCGCGACGCCCTGCCCGGCCAGCACCCGCGGCGTCGACTCGCCGGCCGCCGCGAACAGCACGGGCACCTCGCCGCCCGGCCCGTTCAGGTGCGGTTCGACGACCTGGAGCACGAAGCCCGCCGCCACCGCGGCGTCGAACGCGTTGCCGCCGTCCTCCAGGACCGCCATGCCCGCGCTGGAGGCGAGCCAGTGCGTGGAGGCGACCATGCCGTGGGTGCCGACGAGTTCGGGTCGGGTGGTGAACACGGGCCACAACCTACGTTGGCGTCACCCGGTTGGTTAACCCGGCTAACTAAATTGTGTCCTGACGGTTCAGTCCACCTTCAGCCAGGCGGCCGGCGCCGGTCAGCCGGTCGCGCAGTTCGCTCCCGGTCAGCTCGCCGCCGCCGGGAGCTTCCGGCCGAGGCCTTCGCGCAGCAGGCCCGCCCGGCGCAGGGCGTCCTCGTCGAGGTGGTTGCGGGTGTCCAGGACCAGCACGCCGTTCATCAGGCCGGCCACCCGCGCCCAGTCCAGCGTCCGGAACTCGGGCCACTCGGTGAGCAGCACGACCGCGTCCGCGTCCCGCACCGCCGTGTAAGCGTCGTCCACCACGGTCATCCCGACCAGCGGCTCGCGGATCTCCGGGTCGTAGGCCACCAGCTCCGCGCCCTCGAACGCGAGCAGTTCGGCCACCGCCAGGGCCGGCGAGTCGCGCAGGTCGTTCGTGCCCGCCTTGAACGCGAGCCCCAGGATGCCGATCCGCGCGCCGGCCAACGTGCCGCCGACCGCCTCGCGGACCTTGTCCACGACCCGGCGCTGCTGCCGGTGGTTGGTGTCGATGGTGGCCTTGACCAGCGCGAAGTCCACCCCGACCGACTCGGCGATCCGGACCATGGCGTGGGTGTCCTTGGGCAGGCACGACCCGCCCCAGCCCGGTCCCGGCTTGAGGAACGACTGGCCGATGCGCCGGTCGTAGCCCATGCCGTCGGTCACCGACGACACGTCCGCGCCGACCAGCTCGCACAGCTCGGCCACCGCGTTGACGTAGGACAGCTTCATCGCCAGGAAGCAGTTGGCGGCGTACTTGACCATCTCGGCGCTCGCCGCGTCCATCAGGACGGTGGGCGCGCCCAGCTTGGCGAACAGCGCCGCGACGCGTTCGGCGGCCTGCGGCGAGTCCGAGCCGACGACGATCCGGTCCGGGTGCAGGAAGTCGCGCACCGCGCTGCCCTCGCGCAGGAACTCCGGGTTCGACACGACGGCCACGTCCTCGCGGCCCAGCAGCTCGGCGACCCGCTGCGAGGTGCCCACCGGGACCGTGGACTTGCACACCACGACCGTCCCGTAGGGGAGCACTTCGCGCAGGTCACGGGCGACCGACTCGACCGCCGACAAGTCCGCCGCGCCACCCGCGCCCATGGGCGTCGGCAGGCAGAGGAACACCACCTCGGCGTTCGCGACGGCGGTCTTGACGTCGGGCGTGAAGCGCAGGCGGCCGGCCGCCTGGCCCTCCCCGACCAGCTCGGTGAGGCCGGGTTCGAGGATGTCCACCTGCCCGGCGCGCAGGCGGGCGACCTTGACCACGTCCACGTCGGCGCACACGACCCGATGACCGAGGGAGGCCAGGCAGGCCCCCGTCGTCAGGCCCACGTAACCCGTTCCCACGACCGCGATCCGTCGGACGAACATGCTTGTGACGGTCGCAGCCGAAGTTTGCCGTGGGTCAAACAACAGTTGTATGCGGAGAGTGAGGTGGGTAGTCCCCTGGGTGTACATGGAGACCCCACTCGCGGCGGACGCGGTTATGCGGGTCGGCGGGGCATCGTGCAGGTATGGAACTCCTGCTGATCACGTTGCTGTTCGCGGGACTGGCCTTGCTCGCGGCCGTGCCGTTGGTCGCATTGCTGCACCTCTCCGAGCACAAACCGCTGAACGACCGTTAACCTCCCTTTCCGGCACTGCGGCCGGGTGATGGAGGTTGGCATGAAGATCGAGGGAACCGCGGCGGTCGTCACCGGCGGCGCGTCCGGCCTGGGGTTGGCGACGGCCCGGGCGCTGGCCGCGAAGGGCGCGTCGGTGTACGCCCTGGACCTCAAGGTGGAGGACGCCCCGGCGGTCGAGGGCGTCACGTACCTCGCGGCCGACGTCACGTCGGAGGAGGACGTCCAGGCCGCGGTCGACACGGCCGCCGGCTCCGGCCACCCCCTGCGGATCGTGGTGAACTGCGCCGGCATCGGCCCGTCCACGCGGACGGTGGGCAAGTCCGGCCCGCACCCCCTGGACCTGTACCGCAAGGTCATCGACGTGAACCTGGTGGGGACGTTCAACGTGCTGCGCCTGGCGGCGGCGGCGATGGGCAAGACGGAGGCGCTGGAGCACGGCCAGCGCGGGATCGTGATCAACACGGCGTCGATCGCGGCGTTCGACGGGCAGATCGGCCAGGTGGCGTACGCGTCGTCGAAGGCGGCGGTCGTCGGCATGACCCTCCCGGCGGCGCGCGACCTGTCGTCGGTGGGCGTGCGGGTGATGACGATCGCGCCGGGCATCGTCGACACCCCGATGCTGGCCACGGTCTCGGAGGAGTTCCGCGCGGGCTTGGCGGCGGGCGTGCCGTTCCCGAAGCGCCTGGCCCTGCCGGAGGAGTACGCCCAGCTGGCCGTGTCGATCGTCGAACACGACTACCTGAACGGCGAGGTCATCCGCATGGACGGCGCCCTCCGCATGGCCCCCCGCTAGCCCTCACACCCAGGTGACCCGCGCCGGCATGTCCCCCCGGCGCGGCTCACGCACTCCCCGCGCCTGGTGGGACTCCCGCGAGGCCGGGCTCCCGCGAGGCCGGGCGCTCCCGCCAGCCCGGGCTCCCGGCACGCGCTGGCCCCCAGGTGGGCCGGTCCTATCCGGGCCAGCCCGATTTGAGTGGGCTGACACCTGACCGGGCGTGCCGGGTTCGGGCCACGGCCGCGGACACGCTGGTCTCGGGCCGCGGCTGGGCTGGGCCGGGCCGCGGCTGGGCCGGAGCCGGGCCGGGCCGGAGCCGGGTTGCGCCGGCCGGTTTCTCCGGCATCGCGCCGGCCGGGTCTCCGGAGGGCGTTGCCTGCCGTGGTCCCGCGCTCCTTGTTTACGGGATGCGCGAGTCGGCGATCGGTTCCCGATCCGACATGTCACACGATGGGGTGACATGTCGGAAGATCACCCAGTAACCACTCTACCAGCGACAACGCCCGAAACCGGAGTCTCCGCGCGGAGCAGCATCCGGGCTCCGGCAGCAGCGCCGTGCCTCAGAGGTCGCCCGCGAAGGGGAGGTTGTTCATGGCGTCCGAGGTCATCCACTCGCGGAGGGCGTGGGTGGCTCGGACGTCGTCCTCGTTGTACTCCAGCAGTCGGCGGCGTTGGGCCGGGTTCGGGGGTGCGCCGTCCATGCCGACGGCATCCCGGTACCAGCGCATCGAGTTCTCGCCGCCCGCCTCCGGGTCGCGCCACGCGAAACCCGCCACCGGCGCGATCGTCTTCAGGCCCTTCCCGTGGGCGCACAGGAACTGGTCCTGCACGATGCCGAACAGGTCCACCCACGAGTCCGACGCGATGAACTCCTTCACCTGCCCCACCGTCGGAATCCCGGGCCGCCCCTTGAACCGCTCCGCCGACCCGATCAGCCACCGGTTCTCGGCCAGCTCGTTGTAGCAGTAGGCCCGGAACGTCAAACCACGCGCGCGGGCGCGCAGCCTGATCCCCGTCAGCCAGCCCCAGAACTCGGCGAACGACCGGGCCTCGTCGTCGCACGGCAACGGGTCCCACGTGGCGAAGGCCCGGTACCCGTGCTCCTCGCCCACGTCCTCCCCGGACAGCCAGCAGCCCCACATGTACGCGCCCAGGTCGCCGAAGCTCTCCATGTCGACGTCCACCTCGACGTCGGCGCGCGGCACGTCCATGTACGGCACGCGCCGCACGACGGTCAGGTCCCGCAGCCACGCGCGGGCCAGGATGACCGCGTCCGAGTACAGCATCCCGACCAGCGGTGTCGCGGGTTCGTCCTGCGGGTCCAGTGCCGCCAGTTCGTCCACTGTGGACACTCCGACCTTCCGCAGCGCCACCGCGTCCTCGCCCCGCACCACCAGGCTCACGTCCCGCGCCGACCGCAGGTCGACCTCGCACACCGGCCACCACGGGCAGCTCCGGCACTCGACGATCCGCGACGGCCGCGCCAACGGGGTCGCGCCGGACACCGCCGCCGCGGCCACCGCCAACCGGTCCGAGAACCGGGAGTCGTACTCGGCGAGCGCGGTCCGGCCGCCGGGCCACGTCGGGGCCTCCAGGTCGTGCCACACCACGACGTCGCCGTCCATGCCGACCACGCCGCCGTACGACCGCCCGCGCGCGGCGAACCCGGACGCCTGCAACTGCCGCTGGGCGTGCGCCAACCTCAGCTGGTCGCGGGGCTGGGGCCGGACCTTGCGCAGCGGGTCCACGCGCGCGCCGCCGGGCAGCGGGTGGGACAGCGGGGACGTGCGCGCGCCCGAACCGGGGTCGGTGACCTTGTGCCGCACGACGAGCACCGGCACGTAACCGGTGGAGTCCTTCACCAGCAGGTCGATCCCGCCGCGCCGGCCGCCGCGTTCGTCGCGGGGCAGGGCGGCGCCCCAGATGTAGGGCACGCCCGCCCGCATCGCGGACGCGGTGACGCGCTCGCGGTCGGCGGTCGGGACGTCGTGCGGGATCTCCATGAGGTCCGAGCCGACGACCCGGCCGAGGGCGGTCGCGACCGCGCGCCGGTGTTCGGTGGCGTCGGCCTTGCGGAGCTGGCCGGTGGGGTCCGGGGCCGCCTTGGGGGCGTCCCGCATCGCTGGATCGTGTTCGAGGTGCACCCGCCGCCGGCAACGAGTGACCACGCCGGCGTCCAGCTGCACCTGGGAAGTCACAGCTGAAGCGTATGACGACGCACCGACACTTGTACCGGCAACCTCGTGGACGGCAGTGGATCTTTTGTGCGCGGGCACCCGTTGACCTCTAGGGTTCGGGGGGACTTCCCAGGAGGTGGCGCGGGCGATGGCACGCGAACGGAGCAAGGGCTTGACCCCCGGCAGGGCGAAGAACCTGGTCGGTGTGGCGAAGGTCGTCGCACCGGCGCTGATCCCGGTGGTGGCGCCGCTCGCGGCTCGCGCGGCCGCGCTGGTGAGCGACCGCTACGACCACTACCGCGCCCGCCGGCTCGGCGTGCCGGTCGACCAGCTGACCCGCTACTCGGGCCGGGGCGCGCGGCTGCACGCCCGCATCGCCGGCTTCACGGAAGCCTTGGACCAGCTCAATGCCACCGACCGGCCGTTCGTCGAGGCCACCGAGACCCGGCTGGCCCAGCTGCTGGCTGCGGTGCGGGCCTCCGAACGGATGCCCGCACCGCGCCGCAAAGCCGCCCACCGCGCGGTCTCCACCGACCTCGACGCGCTGGAAGCCGAACTGCTCAAACGCCTCGGGGTTTGACCAGCTGCTCGACCGTGCGCAGCGCCGTCTCCTCGGGACCGAGTTGGGCGGTGACCTCCTCCATCACCTCGGCGACCCGTTCCTCGCGCCGGATCAGCGGGTCGCTGCGCAGGTCTCGGGCCAGGGAGACGCACAGGCCGACCATGACCAGGGCGAACGGCAGTGCCGCGATGATCGTCAGGTTCTGCAGCCCGGTCAGCGCGTTCGAGCCGCCGACCAGGAGCATCACCGCCGCGACCGCGCCGGTCAGCGCGCCCCAGAACACGACCACGCCCTTCGTGGGCGCGATGGACCCGCGCTGCGACAGCGTCCCCATGACCACCGAGGCCGCGTCCGCGCCGGACACGAAGAAGATCGCGACCAGCACCATGACCACCACCACGGCGACCCCCGCCAGCGGGTAGTGCTCCAGGACCGCGAACAGCCGGCTCTCCGGGGTGGCCGCGCCCGCCACGTCGACGCCCTCGCGCTGCAGGAACACCGCCGTGCCGCCGAACACGCAGAACCACATCAGGCTCACCAGGCTGGGCACGCCGACCACGCCCGCCACGAACTGCCGGATGGTCCGGCCGCGGCTGATCCGCGCGATGAACATGCCGACGAACGGCGTCCACGAGATCCACCACGCCCAGTAGAAGATCGTCCAGCCGGACAACCAGGTCGCCGTCGCGTCCCCACCGGACGCGGCCGTCCGGCCCGCCATCTCGGCCAGGTCGCCGAAGTAGCCGCCGATCGCGGCGGGCACCAGGTTCAGCACGAACACCGTCGGGCCCACCGCGAACACGAACACCGCCAGCACGACGGCCAGCACCATGTTCGTGTTGGACAGCCACTGGATCCCGCGCGCCACCCCGGACACCGCGGACGCGACGAACGCCGTGGTCAGCACGGCGATCACGCCGACGAGCACGGCGGTGCCGACCCCGCCGAGCCCCGCCGCCTGGAGGCCGCTGCCGATCTGGAGCGCGCCGAGCCCGAGTGACGCGGCCGAGCCGAACAGGGTGGCGAAGATGGCCAGCACGTCGATCGCGCGGCCCGCCGGACCGTTCGCCCGGCGCGTCCCCAGCAGGGGTGCGAACGCGGCGCTGACGAGTTGGCTGCGACCGCGCCGGAAGCTGCCGTAGGCGATGGCCAGGCCGACCACGGCGTAGATCGCCCACGGGTGGACCGTCCAGTGGAACAACGTGGTGGACATCGCCGTCCGCAACGCTTCGTCGGACTGCGCGGGCGCGGTGCCCGGTGGCGGGTTCACGAAGTGCGACAGCGGCTCGGTGACGCCGTAGAACATCAGGCCGATGCCCATGCCCGCGCTGAACATCATCGCGACCCAGGACACCGTGCGGAACTCGGGTTGCTCGTCGTCGCGGCCCAGCGGCACGCGGCCGTACCGGCTGACCGCGAGCCACAGCGCGAACACCACGAAACCCGAGGCCACCAGCACGAACGCCCACCCGAGGTGGCCGATGACCCGGTCCAGGACGGTCTTCGACACACCCGCGAGCGAGTCGGTGCCGAACACGCCCCACGCGACGAACGCGAGGGCCACGGCCGCCGCGACCCCGAACACGACGGGATCGGTGCGGCCGGGTCGGTCCGCGCGGGGCTCGCCGGGCAGCGACTGGTCGATGGAGTGTTGTGCGGTTTTCACCGGACGCCTGTTCCCCCTAGTGGAGCAATCCAAACATGCGGTTAACGCCGGCGACTCACACCTTCGAGCAGCGGTCTCCTACGCTCTGTGCATGACCCGACGTCCGGCTCCGACCCGCTTCGCGCGGGCTTCGCTGCTGGCCGTGACGTCGGCGGCACTGAGCGTGGCCGCACACGGCGCCGCGGGCGGCGAGGTCACCGAGTTCGCGCCCGCTCTGCCACTCACCGTGCTCATCGCGCTGGCGAGCACGGCGATGCGCGGACGCGGGCCGTGGACGCTCCTGCCGACCCTCGGCATCGCGCAGGTGGCCCAGCACACGCTGCTCAACCTGGGTCACCACGAGGACGTCGGCACCGGTCTGGGCTTCGGCCCGGCCGCGATGACCGCCGCCCACGTGGTCGCCGCGCTGCTGACCGGCCTGCTGCTGGTCCGCGCGGACGCCGTGCTGGACGCCCTGGTGTGGGCGGTGTCGCGGCTGCTGCCGGTGCTGTGGTCGTTCGCGCCCGCCGGCGCGCCGACGGCATCCGTCCGGGTGGCCCCCGTCCCGGACGTGTGGATGTCGGTGCTGCTCAGACGCGTGCACGGCCGACGAGGTCCTCCTCACCGCTCCTGAACCGACGGACACCCACATCCCTCTGGCACCAGGAGCCACATCTTCATGTCGACAAATCGCTTTGGCGTGCGCACGCTCGCCAAGGGCGGCGCCGTGCTGGCCGCCGCCGCTTTCGCCCTCACGGGCACCGCGGGCCTGGCGTCCGCGCACGTCACCGCCTCCACCCCGAAGGACGCCGTCCAGGGCGGCTACACCAAGGTCACCCTGCGCGTCCCCAACGAGCGGCCCGACAACGGCACGGTCAAGCTCGAACTGACCCTGCCCGCCGAGTACCCGCTGGCGTCGGTCAGCACCAAGCCCACGCCGGGCTGGAAGGTCGAGGCGATCAAGGCCAAGCTCGACACCCCGGTCAAGAGCCACGGCCGCGAGGTCACCGAGGCCGTCCGCACGGTGATCTGGACCGCCGACCCGGGCGTGCGCATCGAGCCGGGCCAGTTCAACGAGTTCGACCTGTCCATCGGGCCGCTGCCGGACAACACCGAGCAGCTGCTCCTGCCCACCAAGCAGACCTACGACAGCGGCGAGGTCGTGGACTGGAACGCGCCGCCGCCCGCCGAGGGCGGCGCGGAGCCGGACAAGCCCGCGCCCGTGCTCAAGCTGGTGAAGAAGTCCGGCGGCGACGCGCACGGCAGCCCCGTCACCGCCGCCTCGCACGACGAGCCGCAGGCCGCGGCCCCGTCCTCGGACAAGACCGCCCGCTGGCTGGGCGGCGCGGGCCTGGCCGTCGGCGCGCTCGGCCTGGGCATCGGCATCGGCGCCGTCCTGCGGTCCCGCCGTTCGACGGGTACTCCTTCGGCATGAGGCGCGCGCTCTCCCTCCTGCTGGCCGCCCTGCTCGCGGGCGGCCTCGCGTTGGCCGCGTCCGGCACCGCGCTGGCGCACAACGTGCTGGTCAGCAGCAACCCGAAGGACGGCGAGGCGCTGGCGACCGGTCCGGCGGAGATCACCCTGACCTTCGACCAGCCGGTCCAGGCGGGCGAGAAGTTCAACACCATCACGGTCATCGGCCCGGACGAGACGCACTGGGAAGCCCCGGACGAGCCGACCGTGAAGAACAACTCGGTGATCTTCAAGGTCCGCCCGCTCGGCCCGGCGGCCGAGTACAAGGTGGGCTACCGGATCCTGTCCGCCGACGGCCACCCCGTCACCGGGTCGCTGAAGTTCACGCTCACCACCGCCGGCAACGGCACCCCGGCGCCCGCGTCCACGGCCGCCGCGCCGTCCCCGGGCTCCGGCCCCGACGACGGCGGCGTGCCGATCTGGGTGTGGATCGCCGGGGCCGTGGTGCTGCTGGGCGGCGGCGTGTACTTCGCGCTGCGCGGCGGGACGGGCGCCAGGCGGTGACCGTGAACCGGACCACCACCCCGACCTCCCGGGCCTGGGTCGTCGGCGGCCTGCTCGCGGGCGGGTTCGCCGGGGTGTTCCTGGGCCTGGGGCTGTCGACCACGCCGGAAGCGGTGGGCGTGGCCGAGCCCGGGGCGGTGGTCCGGTTCGCGCATCCGCTGGTCAGGACCTTGCTGGACCTGGCCGCCACGGTCGTCGTCGGCTTGTCGCTGCTGCCCAAGCTCCTGGGGTTCGGCCGGCCCGCGGTGACCGAGCCGGTGATGCGCGTCGCCCGGCCGGCGGCGGTGGTCGCGGCGGCGGTGTGGGCGTTCACGGCGCTGATGTCGATCGTGATCAGGGCGTACGAGACGCGGCCGGACGTGCCGGTGACCATGGGTTCGGTGGTCGACTACGTCCAACGGGTCGGCGCGGGTCAGGGGTTGCTGTTCAGCGCGGTGTGCGCGCTGGCGTACCTGGTGGTCGGGGTGATGGCGGTGCGGCGCGGCGAGTCCGTGCCGGCGGAGCTGCGCATCCTGATCTCCATGTTCGGCCTGCTGCCGCTGCCGGTGACCGGGCACGCGTCGAACTGGAAGTACCACGACTACTCCATGATCTCGATGGAGCTGCACGTCCTCGGCGCGGCGGCGTGGACCGGCGGCCTGGCGGCGCTGGTCGTGCTCGTCGCCCACCGCCGGGGCCTGCTGGCCGAGGCGCTGCCGAAGTTCTCCAAGCTGGCCACGATCAGCCTGGTGCTGGTCTCGGTGACCGGCCTGTTCAACGGCCTGCTGGAACTGTTCCTCAACCCGGTGGTGGCCCTGCCCGGCTCGCTGTTCACCACCTCCTACGGCTTGGTGCTGCTGGGAAAGGTCGTGTGCGCGGTGATCCTCGCGTTGCTGGGCGCGAACATCCGCTGGCGCCTGCTGCCGCACATCGCACAGCACAAGGCGACCGCGATCGTCGGCTGGGCCACCGTCGAGGTGACGATCATGGGCATCGCCTTCGGCCTGGCCGTCGTCCTGTCCCGCGCACCCGTCGCCTGAGGCCGCAGCCGGCCACGTCCGCCCGCGTCCCGTCCGACCGGCCGATGCTGGAGCGCGCGTCGAGTCGTTCGCGTCGATCGTCGCCAACACCAAGTCGACCATCAGCATCTTCGTCGCCGAGTGCGCCAGGACCTACACCGGCATCAAGGAGCAGGCCGACCGGGACACCTTCGTGAATTGGTCCAAGTCGGTGCGATCCGGCCGCACTGAAAATGTCGTACCCCGGTGGTCTACTCGGACCATGGACGAGATCTTGGTGTTGGGCGCGACGGGCACGACCGGCAAGCGGGTGGTGCGGGAACTGCAAGCTCGGGGGCTCGCGGTGCGTGCGGCCTCGCGGCGTGGACGGGTGCGGTTCGACTGGGGTGAACGGGACACGTGGGGGCCCGCGCTGGCCGGGGCCGGCGCGGTCTACCTGATGGCGCCCCACGAACTGCCGGTCGACCCGGAGTTCGTGCACGAGGCGGTGGCCCACGGGGTGCGGCGGATCGTGCTGCTCTCCAGCCGCGGCATCGAGGAGATGGGCGACGAACGGCTGCTCGGCGCCGAGGCCCTGGTGCGGGAGTCCGGTGTGGAGTGGACCGTCGTGCGGGCCGACTGGTTCAACCAGAACTTCGACGAGGGGTTCTTCCGGCCCGCGATCGAGGCCGGGGCGCTGGCCGTGCCGGTGGGCGACATCCGGCAGGGGTTCGTCGACGCCGACGACATCGCGGCCGTGGCCGCCGTGGCGTTGACCGAAGACGGGCACGCGGGGCGCACCTACGAGGTCACCGGGCCGCGGGCGTTGAGCTTCGGGGAGGCGTTGGCGCTGATCAGCGACGCGTCGGGGCGGCCCATCCGGTTCGGCGGCACCCCGGACGAGTACCGGGCGCAGCAGGACGCGATCGGGATGCCCCGGGAGCGGACAGAAGCCGAGATCGAGGCGTTCGCGCAGCTCAAGGACGGGGAGGCGACCGACGACGTGCCGAACGTGACCGGCCGGGCGGCCGTCGACTTCGCCACCTACGCGACGAGGGCGTGGGCGACATGACGTGACGGCGCGCGGCCGGGTTCGCCACGCGGCTCGTCGGTGAGTGGACCGTTCGGTGCGGCGAGCTGCACCGAACGGTCTAGTCGGTGATCAGTCGCGCGGTCGGGTCCTCGCGGAGCTTGCTCAGCGTCGCCATGGCGGCGTGGCCGCGGCGGTCCAGCTCGCGGGCGTCGATCCAGCCGTGGGCGTAGTAGCGGTAGTCCTGGGCGAGTTTCACCAGCTCGGCGAGGTAGTCGGCGGACCTGCGGCGGCGCTCCTCGTCGAACGACGCCAAGAGGGGCAACTGGGTGTCCACGACCTCGTCGAGCATCCGCGCGGCCTCCAAGGCGCGCTTGCCCTTCCACCGCCGCGCGCCGCCCAAGGCGCCCAGCCGTGCACCCACCAGCCGTCCGATCACGCGCACCTCACCGCACGTCCCGCATCTGTCGTCGCTGCGTGCGTCGGAAAAACCGGCCCGGGCGTTACCGCTTCGTTCCCCCAAGCCCCCCGGTTTCAGCGGTAAGGGGTCCACGGGGTGGTGGTGTCGCCCGCGCGCAGGGCCGCGAGGCGTCGGAGCAACTCGCCCCGCACGTCGGGGTGACTGCGCAGGATCGGCAGCACGCTGGTGGTCAGCTTCAGCTCCCGCACGTCCCGCAACACCCCGAAACCAACCCATCGGGTGACGTCGAACCGGTACTCCCGGGCCAGCTGCCGGTACCAGCGGTCCGGGTGGCCGAAGCGCGCCACCCCCACCGGGAGGGTGCTCAGGTCCCACTCGCGCGGCCCCACGCTGGTCGAGTCGAAGTCGCAGATCACCGGCCCCTCCGGGCTCGGGATCAGGTTGCCCAGGTGCGCGTCGCCGTGCACGACGCCCTCGGGCAGCACAGTCCGCAGCCCGTCGAGCCGGTCCTCCAGCAGCGCGACCCGCTCCTCCAGGAACGACCGGTCCGGCGCGGACAGCTCCTCGGCGTCCGCGATGCGCTTGCGCACGTCGTCCAGCGGCGACCAGCGCGGCAAGGGGAAGTCCGGCGGCGGCAGCTCGTGCACCCGGCGCAGCAGTCTGCCGAGGTCGCGGCCGTCCACGGGTGGGCCGTCGGAACGCACGGTGTGCCAGATCGTGGCCAGGTGCTCGCCCACGGCCAGCGGCTGCGGGAACTGCTCCACCAGCCGCACCGCGGGCACGTCGTGGGCCTGGAGCCACCGCGCTACCCGCACCACCTTCTCCGCCCGGTGCCGCAACGCCATCGACCCGACGATCCGGACCACGACCCGGTCGGCGGGGAGGTCGAACACCGCGTTGGAGGTGAACTTCACCAGCCGCGCCGACTGGTGCGTCAACCCGAGCTGGGCGCACAGCCGCTCCAGCACTCCGGTGAGCGCGGCCGGGCTGAACCTGCCGTCCAGGCGAGACTCCCCGGGGTCAGGCCGCGCTGTCGTTGCCGGTGAACTTGGCCAGGCGGTCGGCCAGTTCGCGCGCGTCGGCGTTGTTGCTGCGCTTCTCCGCCTCCAGCTGGAGCGGGCGCATGCGGTCCTTGGTGCGCACCGACTTCAGGCCCTCGGACAGGTCGATCGCCTGGCGGCCGATCTTCGCGCCGTGGTCGATGTCGCCCTCCAGCAGGTGGTTGATCGACAGCGACGTCAGGTTGAACGAGCGGCTGCGGCTCATGTCCTCGCCATAACCGTTTATGGCCTTGGTCAGCGCCGGTATCGCGGTGCGCGTGTACTTGCGGGCGTCCACCGTCTGCGCCAGCTCGGTGTGCACCGTGCCGATCATGGCGGACAGGTCGTTGGCGTCGAAGAACTTCGCCCACGCGGGCGCTTCGTTCAGGTTGGCCCGGGCGAACTCGTCGCGCGCCCGGCCCAGCAGCTTCAGCGCCTGGTCGTCGGAGCCCATCTTCGCGTAGGCCCAGGCCTCGTTGGCGCACAAGATGCCGACCGCGAGTTCGGAACCGGAGTTCTGCGCGGCCAGCTGGCCGAGCTGGAACACCTTCAACGCGTCGTCCGGGGCGTCCTGGTGCAGGTAGACCCGGCCCATCCGGTACAGGATGTTGGCGACCAGCTCCTCCTTGCGGCCCTGCTTGGCAAGCCCCAGGGCCTGGCCGAAGTGGTTGCGCGCGGAGTCGTAGAGGCCGGTGTCGAACGAGGTCCAGCCGGCCAGGTTGTGCAGGTCGGCGAGGGCGACGTAGAGCCGCTCCTTCACCAGGTCCGTCGCGTTGGCGCCGAGCATCTGCTGCCCCCACGACAGCTGCGCGACCACGGCGTCGCGGCACGAGCCGCCGCCGTACTGGTAGTCCAATGTGCGGAGCGCCCTCGTGGCCGCTTCCACCTGTCGGACGTCGGTCATGCCGATCCGGCCGGGAGCCGGCGTCTGCGCGGGCGACGAGGCCCAAGACCCGGAGTCCGTACCGAACACGGCCGCGCCGACGGTGATGGCGGCGGCGTGCGCGAGGAACTTCCTTCGCTTCACCGACTCGTCCTCCTCAGACTGGGGTGCCTCCGCGGTCGCGGCCACCCGCACTGCCGTGGCCTCGTCGTAGGCGAGGCCCATGTATCCCCTGGGGACACCCAAGCCCTGGGCGATCCTCGCCAGGACGTCGTAGGCCATGACCTGACGTCCCTTGAGGATCTCCGAGACTTCGGACTGCGACTGGCCCGTGAGCGCCGCGATCTGGCGCTGGGACACGCCGTGCCTGCGGAGCAGCCGGTACACCGAGCTGATCTCGCGCTTGGCCAGCGCGTCCCGCATCTCCTGCTGGTCCCACACGTCGGGTGTAACAGGAGAGCCTTGCGAACCGATGGTGTTCAATTGCGCCCCCTCACAGTCCTTCGGGCGTCAACGGCAGAGTAGGGGCACTCCCCCAACCGCAGGAAGTGTCGATCGGCGAGGCTGATCGGCCCTGCCGAACTCCGATGACCGCTTACCGTGGAACGGCCACCGGCTAGCGCTGTGACGTCCCGATCCGGGTTGAATCATCGCAATCTGAGTCTCGGTAAGCGAGCGAACACGGAGAGGAAACCGGCAGTGGACCTGATCGAGCGGGCGGTGACCACCACGGGTGGGTCGGCAGCGCGCGCCGTCGCCACGGCCCCTTCTCCGGATTCCCCGACTGTCCGGGAGTCGACCGACCTCGACTCCGGATGGCGCGGCTCGACCGGGCAACGCCGCTGGTGGCGGATCCGCTGCAGCGACGTGGTCGACCGGGAGCGCTGCCTCACCGTGCTGGTCGACCAGGGCCGCGTGGTCCTGGTCGGTCCGCCGGGTGAGACCGCGGTGCTGTCGGCCGACCAGCTCGTACAGCTCAGGGCCGCGCTGCGCGAGGCCGCCGAGCAGGCGGAAAGGTGACGGTGACGTTTCGGTGGACGAGATCCTCGGACAAGTTCTTCGCAACGCGGTGTGGGAAAGGTTGGACCTGCTCACCGAGCTGGCCAACGAGGCCGACGCCCCGTCCCTCCTGTCGGTGGCCCGGTCCGAGCTCCCTCGGCTGACCGAGGGTTGGCGGGCACTGCTCGCCGCGCACGAACCGGACGAGAAGGGCAACTGCCCGGAGTGCTCCGGTCGTTGGCGGCAGCAGAAGAGCCCTTGCTCGGTGTGGCGCGCCGCGTACGAACACCTGGTCGCGGGCGGCCTCGCCCCGCGCCCGGCTCGACACCTGCGCTCGGCCCCGGTGACCCCTCCGGTCACCCGGACCAGACGCGCGGTGCTCCGAGCCCACTGACGGGCGGCCCCGACCTGTCGTTCCCCCGACGCGACACGGTCGAGCACCCGCCTACTGGCCGGCGGTCCGGGACGTGCGAACCCCCGACCGCGACGAACGGACCGCCGGCCGGCTAACAACTCAACAGACATCCGCGGGCCGGTGCTGTGCACCTTCCCTCCCCGACCGGCACTGGTCCGCGGGCACCACATCGGCCCCCGTTGCCCGCCCCTCCCGCGCGGACAACGGGGGCCGTTTCCACGTTGTCGTTGCCACGCTGTCGCCACGAGGGACTGTCGTACCCACCTGGCAGGATGAGCCCCAGGGGGCGCAAGATCCGCGTTGTCGTACCCCTGTGGGACAATGGAATCGGGGGCCAGCGGCCACGCCCAGCGAACTCGACCGACGGCACCCGACCTCCGAAATCCGCGCAACCAAGCCCTTTACGCGCATCCGGACGCACGCGACTGTCGCATTCGGACGCTGTGGCCACGCGCATTCAGCCGCAACGGGCTCGCTTGGTCGGGCGAGCCGCCACAAGCACTTCAGCTCAACGCTTCCACCCTTCTGCCGACCCGCGGACCGCTGTCCACCACACGAAGCCCGACCTCCACAGCGCTGTGCACACCGGCGCGCGGAAGCTTTTCCGGTCCGCTGCCGCTGATCGTCCCGCCGGGCGGTCGCCACCCGGCGGTCAGGCCGGGGCGTCGCGACTTGGCGGTCACGCCGGGCGGTCGCGACTTGGCGGTCACGCCGGGCGGTCGCGACTTGGCGGTCACGCCGGGCGGTCGCGACTTGGCGGTCACGCCGGGCGGTCGCGACTTGGCGGTCACGCCGGGCGGTCGCGACTTGGCGGTCAC
>NZ_JAPSLK010000001.1:89103-475057 GCF_031180885.1 Saccharothrix sp. | reverse complement strand
GCCGGGCGGAGGCGGGAGCGGGCTTCGGCCAGGGCGAAGCCGAGCAGGTTCAGGCCCTGCCACTGCTCCGGGTCGGTGGCGCGCGGGTCGTCCTCGGTGAGCCCGATGCCCCACACCCGGTCCAGCGGACTGGCCTCCACCAGGACCCGGTCGCCGGTGGCGAGCAGGTAGTCGCGCAGGTCCGGGTCCGCGCCGAACTTCAGCGCGCTGCCGTCGGCGACGATCGCGAACCGCTGCGCGTCCCAGGTCTCCTGGTCGAAGCCGCGCACCTCGCGGCCGAGGTCCTTGGCCTGGCGGGGGTGCTTCGCGGCGAGGATGCGCGCCGCGGTGTCGAGGTCGTCGAACAGGACGGCCTTGCGCCACATCATGTAGTGCTCGGCGGTGGCGAAGACGTGGCCGTCGGCGGTGAAGGGCGACGGGTACCACTGGCTGAGGCAGCCCTTGTGCACGGACCCGCCCGGCGCGTTCTGGTTCCAGAAAAAGAGGTACTTGGGACGCGCGCCGGCGCGGATGGCGTCGACCAGCTCGGGTCTGCTGCGGACTGCGTGCACGGGCGGCAGTATGGGGACATCCGATGGGCTGAATCCAGCGGAAATTGGCCGGCGTGCGCGCCGCACCGGACTGTCGTACCCCGCTGGGAGAATGAGCCCCAGGGGGCGCTCGACCGGGAATGTCGGTCCCCCGTGGGACGATGGAGACGGGGGCCGGAGGCCACGGCCGAGCACCCGCGAACCCGCCGAACCGCAGGTCAGCGGTGGGTGCCGGTGCGCCAGGTCAGGTACTCGGTCAGCCCGGGGAGCAGGCGGCTGGTCACGTCGAACGCCTTGAGCTGCCACGGGAACACGACCTCGGACCGCCCCCGTTCCACCGCCCGCGCGATCTCCTCCGCCACCCGCTCCGGCGTGACGGTCGGGATGAGCCGCGCGATCGAAGGGATGCGCTCCTCCGCCCCCGGGTTGTTGCGGAAGTACTCGCTGCTCACCTTGCCCGGCACCACCTCGCTCACCCCGATCCCCGTGCCGCGCAGGTCCTGGCGCAGCGCCGCGGTCAGGCCGCGCAGCGCGTAGCGGGACGCGGCGTAGCCCGTCGCGCCGGGAATGGGCATGCGGGACACCGGCGAGTTCACGTTCACGATCCGCCCCGCCCCGCGCGCCCGCATGGCCGGCAGGAAACTCCTGGTCACGTGCAGGGCCGCGCCGAACGGCAGCGCGGTCATGGCGTCCAGCTCGGCCGCCGGGGTGTCGTCGAGGAACAGCCACCGGCCGGCGCCCGCGTTGTTCACCAGCACGTCCGGCGCGCCGAACTCGCCCAGCACCCGTTCGGCCAGCGTGCCGATCGCGTCGACGTCCGCGAGGTCGGTGGGCACCGCGACCGCACGGCCGCCGAACCCCTCGACCCGTTGGACGACGGATTCGAGCGCTTCGGCGCTGCGTGCCACAAGTACGACAACCGAACCACGCCGTGCCAGCGTCAACGCGGTCGCCGCGCCGATGCCCTGCGACGCCCCCGTCACCACGACGGTCCGTCCTGCCAAACGCACGTTCCCTCCTCATCCCACCGCGCGAACGCGGGTCACCAACACCGCCGCGACCAGGGTCGCCAGCGCCGACACCGCGAACAGCCCGCGGTACCCGCCGAGGGACGCCAGCACGAACGTCGTCAGCAGCGGCGCGACGACCTGCGGCAACGAGTTCGCGATGTTCACCACCCCGAGGTCCTTGGCCCGGTCGGACGCGGCGGGCAGCACCTGGGTCAGCAGCGCCAGCGCCACCGCCCAGTACCCGCCGAACCCGACGCCGAGCAGCGGCGCGGCGACCAGCGCGGCGGTCCACGTGGGCCACGCGGCCAGCAGCAGCGCCGCCAGCGCCATGACGAACGCCGACGCGTACACCCAGGGCTTGCGCCGTCCACTGCGGTCCGACCACACCCCGACGGCGAACGCGCCGAGCGCCAAAGCCGTGCCGTACAACAGCATCAGCACCAGCAGACCGTCCTCCGGCGACGGGTGGCGGACGACGTCGTCCAGGAAGTACAGCAGGTAGAGCGTCCCGAACGCGTTCCCCAGGTTGATCATGAAGTGCGCGCACCACGCCCACGCGAAGTCCGGGTGCCGGCGCGGCGACACCCACAGCTCGCGCCACCGCAGCTCCGGCCGGACGACGATCCGCGCGTCCGGCGTGCGCACCACGAACAGCACCGCACCCAACAGGACCACGACCGCGCACGCCAGGTACCCCGCGACCAGCCCGGACACCACGACCGTCACGACCACCGCGCCCAGCACGGTCCCCAGCATCTGGCTGGTCCCGACCAGCCCGCCGACCTTCGCCCGCTGCCGCACCGGCACCCGGTCCGGCACGGCGGAGGTCAGCGCGGCGAGCATCCCGTTCAGCCCGGCCTGCACCAGGCACCACCCGACGACCATGACCCCGACCGACGACGCCGACGCCAGCACCACGAGCCCGAGCGCACCCACCAGCGCACCGCCCAGCGTCCAGGGGTGCCGCCGCCCGAACCGGGACGTGGTGCGGTCCGACGACAGGCCGATCAGCGGGTTCGCGACCAGCGCCACCGCCGCGCCCACGCCCGTGACCAGCCCGAACACCGCCTCCTTGGACGTGCCCGCGAGCAGTTCGGCCTGCTGCGGCAGCAGCACCTGGATCGGCGCGTAGATGCCCAGCCACAACCCGAGGTTGGCCAGGAACAGCCACCCCATCCACGACCGCCGGACCGGGGTGACCGGCTCGGCCCACGGGTCGACCGCGGTCACCGGCGGATCCGATCCCGGTACCAGGCGAAGGACGCGCGCGGCGTGCGCTTCTGGGTCTCGTAGTCGACGTGCACCAGCCCGAACCGCTGCGAGTACCCCGAGTCCCACTCGAAGTTGTCCACCAGGGACCACACGAAGTACCCGCGCACACCGGCTTCGAGCGCCGCCTCGATGTGACCGTCCAGGTAGGAGATCCGGTCGGTGTCCTCGATCGCCTCGCCGAAGCTGCACCCGCTCTCGGTGACGTAGACGGGCGGCAGGTTCGGGTGCCGTTCGCGCAGCGCCGCCACCATCTCGCGCAACCCGTGCGGCACCACCGGCCAGTCGAACGCGGTCTTGGGGTACTCGTCGATGTCGACCAGCTCGAACGGCAACGGGTTGCCCTCGGACGGCGTCCGCAGGCGGGTCGGGTTGTAGTAGTTGACGCCGTAGAAGTCGAGCGGCTCGGCGGTGATCGCCAGGTCGCCGTCCTGGATCGGCAAGCGGTCGGCCAGCTCGGCCGGGTACGTGCCGGCGAGCAGCGGATCGGTGAACAGCCAGTTGTGCAGGGCGGAGTAGGCGTGCGCGGCTTCGACGTCGTCCGGGGTCGCGGGCCACGCGGGCGTGTGGTTGTTCGCGGTGCCGATCGCGCGGGCGCCGGACGACCGCAGGGCTTGGACGGCCAATCCGTGCGCGAGGTTGAGGTGATGGGCGACGGGCAGCGCGTCGTAGAGGAGCGCTTTGCCCGGGGCGTGCTGCCCGATGGCGTGCCCCAGAAGAGTGAGGATCGCCGGTTCGTTGATGGGGATCCACATCGCGACGCGGTCCGCCAGGCGCGCCGCGACGGTCGAGGCGTACTCGGCGAAGCGGAAGGCGGTGTCGCGGGCGAGCCAGCCCCCGGCGTCCTCGACGGACCGGGGCGTGTCCCAGTGGTAGAGGGTGGCCACCGGGGCGATCCCGTTGTCCAGCAACAGGTCCACGAGCCGGTCGTAGAAGCCGAGGTCGGCCGCGCGGGGCCACGCGACGGAGAACCGGTAGGCGCCGACGCCGAGGTCCCGCATCAGGGCGACGTCCTCGCGGTAGCGGTGGTAGTGGTCGCACGCGACGGCGGCGGTCTGCCCCTCGAAGGCGGGGAAGTCGTCCCACACCGACGGGACGCGGCCATCCTCGTGGAACGCGCCCTCGATCTGGAACGCGGACGTCGAGACACCCCAGAGGAAGTCGTCGGGCAAGGTCACGCGAGCCTCCCAGAACGTGAAAGTGATTCGGATCGTAGGCGTGTTGGCCCCCAACGGGAAGTACTGGCGCCCGGGACCGGGCACTATGGAGACCCGCAACCCACCCAGCAGGAGTCGCCGTGACGAGTACGACCCCGTTGCGCCGCCAGCCGGTGCAACAGCGCAGCGCCAAGCGCGTCGAGCGGATGCTCGAGGCCTGTGCCTCGCTCATCGAGGAGGTCGGCTACGACGGCGTGACAACGACACTCATCGCCGAGCGGGCCGGAGTGGCGGTCGGGTCGCTCTACCAGTTCTTCCCGGACAAGCGCGCGGTGGTGCAGGCGCTGACGCTGCGCAACCTGGAGAAGTTCATCAGCACCGTGGACGGGCGGTTCACGTCCAAGACGCTGGACCACTGGTGGGACGCCGTCGACACGATCTTCGACGTCTACGTGTCCATGCACCGCGAGGTGCCCGCGTTCAGCAAGCTGCACTTCGGCGACGTCGTCGACATGCGGCTGCTCGACGACCGGCGGGACAACAACACGGTCATCTCCGACCGGATCGCCGAGATGATCTCGACCAAGTTCGACATCCCGCTGGACAAGCTGCAACTGCCGATCTCGATCGCGGTTCAGGCGGCGGACGGCGTGCTGAACCTGGCGTTCCGGACCGACCCGGCGGGCGACCAGAAGATCCTGGACGAGGCGAAGGCGCTGGTGCGGGGGTATTTGTCGACAAGGCTCCCGGACTGAGGGGTCGACCGGGCCGTCAGCCGAAGGACTTGCCCTCGCCGCGGTAGGTGGGCGCGGTGTGCACGACCGCGTCCCCTTGCACCACGTGGTAGTGGGTGAACCGCTCGGCCAGCTCACCGGCCTTGGCGTGCCGGAACCACACCCGGTCGCCCAGCGCGAGCACGTCCGCGGCCCGGCCGACGACCGGCGTCTGGACCTCGCCGGCGCCCTCCAGCGGGGTCAGCTTGAGCCCGACCGGCAGGTACGGCGAGGGCAGCCGGTCGGCGGTGGCGGTCCCGGACGCCAGGTAGCCGCCCGCGAAGACGGTGGCCACGTTCGCGCCGGGCCGCCGCACGACCGGGAGCGCGAACATCGCCGCGGGTCGGGGCCGGAACGCCCGGTAGGCGTCGAACAGGGTGGGGCCGATCAGCCCGGACCCGGCGGCCAGTTCGGTCACCGACGGGTCGGCGCCGGTGGTCTCCAGGCTGCCGGTGCCGCCGCCGTTGACGAACTCCAGGTCCGCGACGCGCCGCACGGCGGACACGGCCTCGACCCGCCGCTCGACCAGTTCCGCCGAGGACTTCCTCTGCATCCACCGGACCGCGGCCGCCCGCAGTGGCTTGCCGATCGGGGAGTCACCCAGTCCAGCGATCTGACCTTCGTAGGCCATCACTCCGACGAGTGAAAATCCGGGTCTTTTGGTGATCTTTGAGGCCAGTTTCGCGGCGTCCCGGGCGGAGTGCACGGGTGAGCGGCGGGGGCCGACGTGCAGTCCGGGAAAAGGCCGCCACGACACGTCCAGCTCCAGGCACACCCGGACCGGCGGGTGGCCGGTGCCGAGGGCGGCGTCGACCAGGTCGAGGTGCTGCACGGAGTCGACCATGATCGTCACCCGGCGGAGGGCCTTCTCGTCCGAGGCGAGCGCGCGCAGCGACCCGTGGTCGGCGGTCGGGTAGGCGACCAGGAGGTCGTCGGACAGGTCGCACTCGGACAGCCACAGGGCTTCGGCGAGCGAGTAGCACATCACGCCGGCGTATCCCGGGCGTCCGAGCACTCGTTCGAGCAACCAGCGGACCCGCACGGACTTGCTCGCCACCCGCACCGGCTTGCCGCCGGCGCGGCGGACGAGGTCGGCCGCGTTGTGGTCGAACGCGTCCAGGTCGACGATCGCGAAGGGCGCGTCGAGCGCTTTGGTCGCGGTGTCGAGACGGCTGCGTGGCTGCATGCGCTCACCGTACTTGAAAGGTGAAAGGGTTTCACCTACGGTGCGTGCAACAGGTCACACCGGAGGTGGGCGTTGGGTACCCCGTGGAGGAACTGGGCGCGCACGGCGACCGCGAGCCCGCACCACGTCGAGCACCCGGCGAGCGCCGACGAGATCGCCGAGGTGGTGGCGCGCGCGGAGGCGATCCGGCCACGCGGCAGCGGCCACTCGTTCACCGCCATCGCGTCCGCGCCCGCCGTCGCCCTGGACCTCGACCGGTACACCGGCATCACGGAGGTGTCGGGCAGCCTGGTCACGGTGCGCGCCGGCACCACCCTCCGTCAGTTGAACGCCCTGCTGGACGGCCTGGGTCTGGCCTTGGCGAACCTGGGCGACATCGACGCCCAGACCATCGCCGGCGCCATCTCCACCGGAACGCACGGCACAGGCGCCAAGCTGGGTGGCCTGTCGACGCAGGTCACAGCGCTGGAGTTGATCCTGGCGACCGGCGAGACCGTCCGCTGCTCGGAGTCGGAACACCCCGACCTGTTCAACGCGGCGCGCGTCGGCCTTGGTGCGTTGGGCGTGATCAGCACCGTCACCCTCCGCTGCGTGCCGGCGTTCGTGCTGCACGCCCGGGAGACGCCGGAGCGGCTGGACCGGGTGCTGGAGGAGTTCGACGACCTGACGGCCGTCGAGGACCACGTGGAGTTCCACTGGTTCCCGCACAGCGACAACGTGATCCTCAAGCGCAACAACCGCACTGACGAGCCGGCCGCGCCTTTGTCGAAACTGCGGCATTTTTACGAGTACGAGGTAATGGAGAACGGTGCTTTCGGCCTGGTCTGCCGAGTGGCCCGCACCCTGCCAAGAACAACTCGCACACTCAATCGATTTTGCGGCAACATGATCTCGGCCCGCGTCTACCAGGACACTTCCCACCGCGTGTTCGTGACGCCACGCCGAGTCAGGTTCGTAGAATCGGAATACGCCATCCCCCGCTCGGCTCTGCACGACGTGCTGCGCGAACTCAGATCAGCGGTGGCTCGCCTGGACCATGGTGTGATCGTGCCGATCGAAGTGCGCGTGGCCCAAGCCGACGACATCTGGCTCTCGACAGCACACGGCCGCGACACCGCTTACATCGCCGTGCACCAGTACCTGGGAATGCCGTACCGCCAATACTTCGACATCTTCGAAAAGATCGCCACCACAGCCAACGGCCGCCCCCACTGGGGCAAAATGCACACCCAGGCCGCCGCCGACCTGGCCACCCGCTACCCCCACTTCACCGATTTCACCACACTGCGCAAAACTCTCGACCCAACCCAAAAATTCACCAACCCCTACCTCGACCGCGTCCTAGGCTGAGCACTCGGTTGCCGGATGCCGGGCTGCCGGATGCCGGGGAGCCAATCGATTGCGGTCCGGGGTGAGGGCCGGCAGGCGCGGGACCGATCGACTCGGCGGGGATCGGCGAGCGGAGAGCCGGAACGATCGCGGTGCGGATCCGACCGGGTCGGCGGGGGCGGCGGGCCGAACGAGCCCGCCCCTGCGAGCCGGCAAGTCGAGGGAAGCGGGGCCCGCGGCCAGCCAGGCGATCAGGGCGGGCAATCCAGCCTCACCGCGCGGACCCCACCGCGCTGGACCTACCGCGCCAGACCTACCGCGCCAGACCTACCACCGCACCGGATTCGCCGCCGGATGCGCCGCACCTGGCACGGCTCGCCGGGCCGGACCAGGCCGCGCTCGCAGGGCCGCGCCGCGCTCGCCCGCGCCAGACCAGCCGCGCCAAGCCGGGCTGCGCCAAGCCAACCGGGGCCAGGCCGGGCCACGCCCAGCCGGGCCGCGCCGGGCCGAGCCGGGCCGAGCCGGGCCGCGCCGGGCCGGGCCGCGCCGGGCCGGGCCGCGCCGGGTCGGGCCGAGCCGGGTCGCGCCAAACCCAGGCGGCGCCGGGCCGGGCCGGGCGGGCCAGGCGGCGAACCCAGGCCGGGCCGGGCGGGCCGGGCTGCGACTGGGCGGGCGATGGCCGGCGCCGGCGCTCCCGGCACCGACAGGGCGGCCGGGTTCCGGGTGGCGGTCGGTTCGGCGGGGACTTGGGGGTGGGGTGGTGTGTGGGGCGGGGGTGTTAGGTCCTTGCCCCGTGGTGTCCGCCGTTCCTTATTACGGAATCGCGTGAGATGGCGGAAAGTTGCGGATACTGCATGTCGCTCGATCGGGTGCATGTGCCCTGCACCCCGTTTGCCCAGGTTACAGGGCTTCTTCGATCGGCGTGGACCCGGAGATTAGCTCGTACGTGTGACCAGCTGTGGCGGGGTGGTCCAAGAGGGCCACCAGTACTGCTGCCACGTCGGCCCTGGGGACTTCGCCTCGTAGAGGAGACTCCGACAGTTCTACCCGACCGGTGCCGGGCGCATCGGTGAGCCTTCCGGGGCGGAGGATGGTCCAGTCGAGAGGGCGGGATTTCAAGTCGGTTTCGGCTGCCGCTTTGGCGGTCAGGTAGGCGTCGAAGACCTCGTCACCTGTTACGCGGCCGATGCCGGTTGTGCTGATCTGCACGAAGCGGGCCACGCCGGATTGTTGGGCGGCTGTCGTGAACAATGCCGCCGCGGCTCGGTCTACCGTGTCCTTGCGGGCTGCGCCGCTACCCGGGCCCGCGCCGGCGGCGAAGACCGCTGCGTCGGCTCCCTTGAGGTGTTCCGCGAGTGAATCCGGGTCGGTTGCTTCCAAATCACACAGGACCGGCTCGGCTCCGACCGCTTTCACGTCTTCGAAGTGGTCCGGGTTGCGGACCAGGGAGATGACCTCGTCGCCCCTGTCCGTCAGCAACTCCGCCGTCAGCAGTGCGATCTTGCCGTGCCCGCCCGCGATCACCACTCGCATGACGGCAAACCTAGATCACGCGACCGGGTCCGGCACCGTGGCGAGAACCTGCTCGTACACCAGCTCGTTCACCCACCGCGTGGTCGCCGTGTCCTCGACCGGAACGGTCTCGTTGCGGCCGGCGACGTCCATCGTCAGGGCCGACTCCTCGTCCGCCAGCAGCACCGACACGCCGTAGCGCCGCACCCGCGGCAGGCAGTTCGACAGGTAGTCGTGGGTCAGCGCGACCGACGACGGCAACACGGCCGCCGCGTTGCCGAACCGGGCGAACGGCACCGCGGACGCCAGCGCGGTCCGCCAGTGCCGCGCCACCGCGAGAACACCGATGATCCGGACCGCGGCGGGCGGCACGCGGCCGTCCATCTCCGGCCACACCCACGTGGACACCGTGGTCCGGTCCGTCTCCGGACCCGCGCCCAGGCACACGCGCTCGGCGTGCGCGTCCGCCAGCAGCTCGGCGACCACGATCACCTTGCGGCCCATCAGGACCATCTCCGGCAGGACCACGCCGTGCCAGCCGAGGCGCACCGCCGCCGCCGCGGCGAGGTCCGCCGCGTCACCGGGCAGTTCGGGAACCGGGATCGCCGTGGCCGACAGCGCCCGTGCGTCGCCGGTGTCCGCGATCCGTGCTGGGGTGCTGCTCACGCCAGGGCCTCCTCGGCAACCACGGCGGGAAGACCGCCGCGTTTCGACTCGTGCTCTGCATAAGGCCTACCACCCGGGCACCCCGCCGCTCCCCGGCTCGACGGGCCCCTGCGATCGACGGCGCCGAGCGGTCGGTAACCGGTCGAAACCCCCGACCGGGAGTTCGGCCCGGCGATGCTGCCGTCCGGGTGACGTCCACCGGCCGGAACCGGCGAAAAACGTGCTCAGCGTGCACGGGCCACGCGCGCGTCGGCCACGGAAGTGACGGCGCTCACCGCACGACCCACCGCTCGACCGACCGCTCACCGATCGAAATCGACCGACGGACGGCGGGAGGAGAGGCGCGGACGACAGATGGCCGTGCGCGGCGTGGACGGAGGCGGCGGGGGCAGGGCGAGGGACGCGGCAAAGGCCGCGGGAGAGGGGCGGCGGCAGAGGGTGGATGGGGTGGCGCTTCGGGCTCCCGCACGACGGCGACGACCGGCGAACGGTGCGACGAAGATCACTACGGCGGGCTACCGGAAGGCGATCGGACGCGGCCGTTCGAGTGACGCAGATCACCGGTGGAGGCCGCCCCGGCAGCCACCTTGGCACAACGAAAATCCCCCGCCTCCGAAACCTCGGAGACGGGGGATTCCCTTGAGTGGGCGAGGGGGGAGTTGAACCCCCACGTCCTTTCGGACACACGGACCTGAACCGTGCGCGTCTGCCATTCCGCCACTCGCCCGGAGCGACGTGGAGAACACTAGCACGGCCTCCGTCCGGGTTACCAATTGCCCCGTGTACCGGCACGTCACCCCGGATACGATCGGTGGCAGAAGTCGACCGAGTCGGAGGGTTGCCGTGGGCCTCGTGGAGCGCTTTGAGCGCCGTCTCGAAGGCATCGTGGGCAACACCTTCGCGCGTGTGTTCGGCGGGAACGTCGTCCAGGAGGAAGTGATCCCCGCGCTCCAGCGCGAGGCGGAGGTCAACATCCGCGAGTTGGCGGGCGGCCGGCTCCTCGCCCCGAACCACTACATGGTCCTGCTGGGCCCAGAGGACCACGATCGGCTTGCCGGTGACGGCCAGGATGAACTACGCATCACCCGTGCACTGGGGGACTCCATCCGGGAGTACCTCGAGGAGAGCGGATGGGATACCTATGGTGACGTCGTAGTCTCCTTGGAGCGCTCCGACGCGCTGCACACCGGACAGTTCCGAACCAGCTCGTCCGTCGACCCCGACGTGAAAGTTGCCAGCCGACGGTCAGCACCACCTCGCACAGGAGACGGATCGATGAGCCAGCCTCCCGGCTACGGACAACAGGGCCAGCCCGGCTACGACCCCTACGCGCAGGGCGGCTACGGCCAGCAGGGCTACGACCAGGGCTACGGCCAGCAGCAACCGGGTTACGACCAGGGCTACGGCCAGCAGCAGGGCTACGACCAGGGCTACGGCCAGCAGGGCGGCTACGGCGGCCAGCAGGGCTATGACCAGGGCTATGGCCAGCCAGGCTACGACCAGGGTTACGGCCAGCAGCAGGGCTACGGCCAGCCAGGCTACGACCAGGGTTACGGCCAGCAGGGGTACGACCAGGGCTATGGCCAGCCGGGCTACGACCAGGGTTACGGGCAGCAGGGCTACGGGCAGCAGCCCGGCGGCTACCCGGACCCGTCCCAGGGCTACGCCCCGCCCGCGGTGCAGTCCGGTCCGCGCCAGCTGAACGCGACGCTGCACCTGGACGACGGTTCGAACCGCACCTACAACCTCAAGCAGGGCGGCAACGTCGTCGGCCGCGGCCAGGAGGCGGACTTCCGGCTGCCCGACACCGGCGTGTCCAGGAGGCACCTGGAGATCACCTGGGACGGGCACAGTGCCATGCTCGCTGATCTCGGTTCGACAAACGGCACCACGGTGAACGGCACTCCAGTGCAGACTTGGCAGCTCGCGGAAGGCGACGTCGTCCGCATCGGCCACTCCTCGCTGGTCTTCCGCACCCAGGGCTAGGGGTCGAAGCGGGCGGGTGACGGCGGAAAGAGTCAGGAGCGGTTACAACCGGTGCCAGAGCTGGTGATGCAGCTGACCAGAGCGGGTTTCCTCGTCCTGCTCTGGTTGTTCGTGTTGGCTGCGCTGAGAGTGGTCCGCTCCGACCTGTACGCGGCGTCGGGACTGCGCGTTCCGACGCCCGGTCTGCGGAGAGGGACCGGCAAGGCCGGTAAGGGCGGCAAGGCGCCCCGGCAGCTCGTCGTGACGCACGGCGCGCTGGCGGGCACCCGCATCTCCCTGGACGGCAGGCCGATCCTGATCGGCCGCGCCGACGACTCGACGCTCGTGCTGGACGACGACTTCGCGTCCACCCGGCACGCGCGCCTGTCGCTGCGCGGCACCGACTGGTACGTGGAGGACCTGGGCTCCACGAACGGCACCTACCTCGACCGGGCGAAGGTCACGGCCCCACTCCGGGTCCCGCTCGGCACCCCGATCCGTATCGGCAAAACGGTGATCGAGCTGCGCACATGACCCTCGTCCTTCGATACGCGGCCCGCAGCGACCGGGGCCTGGTCCGCTCCAACAACCAGGACTCCGTGTACGCGGGCCCACGCCTGCTCGCGCTCGCCGACGGCATGGGTGGCCACGCCGCGGGCGAGGTCGCCAGCAAGGTGGTGATCGCCGCCCTGGCCCCGCTCGACGACGACGAGCCGGGCGACGACCTGCTGGGCCAGCTCCGCGACGCGGTCATCGCGGGCAACGGCGCGATCTCCGAACTCGTGCAGTCCGACCCGGATTTGGACGGCATGGGCACCACGCTCACCGCGGTCCTGTTCGCGGGCACCCGCCTGGGCATGGTGCACATCGGCGACTCGCGCGCCTACATGATGCGCAACGGCACGTTCACCCAGATCACGCACGACGACACGTTCGTCCAGTCGCTGATCGACGAGGGCCGGATCACCGAGGAGGAGGCCGCGACCCACCCGCAGCGGTCGCTGCTGCTGCGCGCCCTCACCGGGCACGAGGTGGAGCCGCGGCTGATGGTGCGCGAGGCCCGGCCGGGCGACCGGTACCTGCTGTGCTCGGACGGCCTCTCGGGCGTGGTCAGCATGGAGACCCTCGAGGAGGCCATCCGCATCCCGGACCCGCAGGCCTGCGCGGACCGGATGATCGAGCTGGCGCTCAAGGGCGGCGGCCCGGACAACGTGACGGTCGTGGTCGCCGACGTGGTCGACATCGACTTCGGGGAGGACGCCCCGATAGTGGGCGGCGCGGCCGGAGACGGCAGCGAAGACCCACCACCACCCGACTCGCCCGCCTCGCGGGCGAGTTCGATAACCGGGCCCCGGCCGATCCCGCAGCGCATCGAGCCGCCGCAGCCACCGCCGCCGCAGCGGTCCCGCGGCGGGCGGGTCAAGGCCGTGCTGCTCGTCGTGTTCGTGCTCCTGCTGCTGGTCGCGGCGGGCCTGGGCACCCGCTGGTACGTGCTGCGCCAGTACTACGTGGGCGCCGCGCCGGACGGCCAGGTGTCGATCTTCCGCGGGGTCACCGGCAGCGTCTTCGGCATCGACCTGCACAGCCTGGTGGAGGGCTCGTGCCCGCCGGGCGCGCAGGCGTGCGAGCCGATCACGGTGGACGACCTGAAGGTGGCCACGCGGGACGTGGTGCGCAACGGCATCACCGACGTGGACGGCCTGGAGGGGGCGCGCGAGGCGATCCGCCGCCTGCGCACCGAGCAGACCCTGCCGCTGTGCCCGAAGGAGCAGCCGACCACCACGACGACCACCGCTCCGCAGCCGGGCCTGGACCCGTCCGCAACCACCACGGCGCCGACGACGTCCACCACTCAGGAGGGCACGCCGCTGCCCACGCCCGTGCAGAAGCCGGGCACGGACTGCCGGAAGGGTCAGTAGACGCATGGGTTCGCCGGTCCCCGGCGCGGAGGGCACGCCGCTCTCGGCGGCGAGCAGCACCTCGCCGGGTCTGAAGCCGCCCACGAGGCGGAGCAGCGAACTCTTCCTGCTCGCGTTCGCGGCGGGCCTGGTGACGATCGCGCTGATCCTGGTGGAGGCCAACCAGGAGCAGGAACTGACCATGCGGATCGTGTGGCTGGGCCTGGCCTACCTGGGCGTGCTCACCGTCGCGCACCTGGCGGTGCGGAAGTGGGCGCCGTACGCCGACCCGGTGATCCTGCCGTGCGTGGCCCTGCTCAACGGCCTGGGCCTGGTCATGATCCACCGCATCGACCTGGCCAAGGAGGGCGACACGCTGCCCGGCGGCGGCGTGTGGTCGCCCGCGGCGCCCAAGCAGGTGCTGTGGACGGCGATCGCGCTGGTGCTGTTCTGCATCGTGCTCGCGGTGCTGTCCGACCACCGCACGCTGGCCCGCTACGGCTACACGTTCGGCTTCCTCGGCCTGGTGGCGCTGGTGCTGCCCGGTGTGCTGCCCAGCTTCATCGCGCCGGAGATCAACGGCGCGAAGATCTGGTTGAGCTTCGGCGCGTTCTCCATCCAGCCGGGTGAGTTCGCGAAGATCCTCTTGATGGTGTTCTTCGCCGCGTTCCTGGTGTCCAAGCGCGAGCTGTTCACCGCCGCCGGGCGCCGGGTGCTGGGCCTGGACCTGCCGCGCGCCCGCGACCTGGGGCCGCTGGTGGCCGCGTGGGCGGTCGGCGTGAGCATCATGGTGCTCCAGAAGGACCTCGGGTCGTCGCTGCTCTTCTTCGGCATCGTGCTCGTACTCCTGTACGTGGCGACCGAACGCGCGGCGTGGGTGGTGCTCGGCGTGGGCATGTTCTGCGTCGGGGCGGTGGTGGCGTGGCGGCTGTTCGGCCACGTGCAGATCCGCGTGCAGAACTGGCTGGACCCGTTCGCCGACCCGTCGGGCAAGGGCTACCAGATCCTCCAGTCCCTGTTCGGGCTGGGCACCGGCAACATCTTCGGCGCGGGCCTGGGCGGCGGGCGGCCGGACGAGATCCCGGAGGCGAACACCGACTTCATCACCGCGGTGATCGGTGAGGAGCTGGGCTTCGTCGGCCTGTCCGCGGTGCTGGTGCTGTACACGGTGCTGGCGCTGCGCGGCATGCGCAACTCGCTCGCGGTGCGGGACACGTTCGGCAAGCTGCTCGGCGGCGGCCTGTCGTTCGCGGTCGCGTTCCAGATCTTCATCGTCGTCGGCGGTGTCACCAAGCTGATCCCGATGACCGGCATCACCGCGCCGTTCCTGTCCTACGGCGGCTCGTCGCTGCTGGCGAACTACATGCTGGTCGCGCTGCTGCTGCGGATATCGGACGCGGCGCGCGCGCCGAAGTCGACGCCGAAGCCGCGCCCGCAGCAGCCCGCGATCGCCGACCAGTTCACTGTCATGGTGGAGCGTCCCAAATGAACACACCGCTCCGCCGCGTCGGCCTCGCCATGATGGTGATGATGTTGCTGCTCCTGGGCAACGCCACCTACGTCCAGGTGATCAAGGCCGACGACTACCGGAAGAACCCGCTGAACCGGCGGGTGCTGCTGGACCAGTACTCGCGGGAGCGGGGCCAGATCATCGCCGCGGACGGCACGCCGATCGCGACCGTGGAGAAGACCACGGACCGCCTGCGGTACCTGCGCAAGTACGCCAACGGCCCGGCGTTCGCGCCGGTCACCGGCTTCTTCTCGACCACCTACGGCACGTTCGGCCTGGAGCGGGTCGAGGACGACCTGCTCAACGGCTCGGACGACCGGCTGTTCGCGCGCCGGGTGTCCGACCTGATCACCGGCCGGGACCCCAAGGGCGGCAGCCTCCAGCTCACCATCGACGCCGCGCTCCAGCAGGTCGCCTACGAGAAGCTCCAGGGCGTCACCGGCTCGGTGGTGGCGATCCGGCCGCAGACCGGCGAGATCCTGGCCATGGTGTCCACCCCGTCCTACGACCCGAACCTGCTCGCCAGCCACGACGTGGAGGAGCAGGAGAAGGCGTGGCTGGAGTACACCGCCGAGGACGGCCCGCAGCCCACCCGCAACCGGTCGGTGGCCGAGATCTACCCGCCCGGGTCGACGTTCAAGCTGATCGTGGCCGCGGCCGCGCTGGAAGAGGGCGCGAACAAGGACACCCAGGTCGACGGCCGCCCGGTGATCACCCTGCCGGGCACCACCCAGACGCTGCCCAACTTCAACGACACGACGTGCGGCAACGGCGTAACCGCCACCCTGCAGGAGGCGTTGGCCAAGTCGTGCAACACCGCGTTCGCCGTGCTCGCCGACCAGCTCGGCCCGGAGAAGCTGCGCAAGAAGGCGCGCGAGTTCGGGTTCGACGACAGCGAGCTGACCATCCCGCTGTCGGTCGCCACCTCGACGATGGGCCCGATGGCGGACAAGCCGTCGGTGTACCAGAGCGGCATCGGCCAGCGGGACGTGCGGGTCACGCCGCTGCAGAACGCGATGATGGCCGCCACCATCGCCAACGGCGGCGCCCGGATGAAGCCGCACTTCGTGCAGAAAATCCTCGCCCCGGACCTGTCGGTGATCAGCGAGACCAAGCCCGACGAGCTCGACGAGGCGATGGCCCCGGACGAGGCGGCGCTGCTGCGCGACATGATGGTCGAGTCGGAGAAGAACACCGGCGGCACCGGCAAGCTGTCCGGGGTGACCATCGCGTCGAAGACCGGCACCGCCGAGCACGGCGCGAACGTGCGCGAGAACAACCCGCACGCCTGGTACGTGGCGTTCGCGCCGGCCGAGAAGCCGGAGATCGCGATCGCCGTGATCGTGGAGAACGGCGGCCAGCAGGGCCTGTCCGCGACCGGCGGCCGGGTGGCCGCGCCGATCGGCCGCGCGGTCATCGGCGCGTACCTCGGGAGCCGCTGATGCTGACCTCGGGCCAGTTGCTCGCCGAGCGGTACCGCCTGTCCCGGCGGATCGCGGTCGGCGGCATGGGCGAGGTCTGGGAGGCCGCCGACACCCGGCTGGACCGCAAGGTCGCGGTGAAGGTGCTCAAGGCGGAGCTGTCCGGGGACTCGGAGTTCCTCAACCGGTTCCGGATCGAGGCGCGCACGACGGCGTCGCTGAACCACCCGGGCATCGCCGCGGTGCACGACTACGGCGAGACCGCGTCGATCCCGGACGGCCCGGAGGACACCGCGTACCTGGTGATGGAGCTGGTCGAGGGCGAGCCGCTGGCCGCGATCATCGCCCGCGGCAGGCTCGGCGCGGACCGCACGCTGGACCTGCTGGAGCAGGCGGGCAACGCGCTGCAGGCCGCGCACGAGCGGGGCCTGGTGCACCGGGACGTCAAGCCGGGCAACATCCTGGTCACCCCGGCGGGCAAGGTGAAGATCACCGACTTCGGCATCGCCAAGGCCGCCGACGCCGCGCCGGTGACGCACACCGGCATGGTGATGGGCACCGCGCACTACATCGCGCCGGAGCAGGCCCTGGGCCACGCCGCCGAACCGGCGAGCGACGTCTACGCGCTGGGCGTGTGCGGCTACGAGTGCCTGACCGGGCACCGCCCGTTCCTGTCCGAGAACGCGGTGACCGTGGCCATGATGCACATCCGGGACGTGGCGCCGCCGCTGCCGCCGGACGTGCCGCCGGGGCCGCGCGCGCTGATCGAGGCAACCCTGGTGAAGGACCCGCGGCAGCGCTACCGCAACGGCGGCGAGTTCGCGGCGGCGGTCAGCGCGGTGCGCAGCGGCCAGCCGCTGCCGGTGCCCACGGGCCTGGCCATGGCGGTGGCGCCACCGCCGCCGGTGTTCACCGGCGCGCAGGTGACCCACCCGGGCATCCCGGTCACCCACCCCGGTTCGCGGCCCGGGATGCAGCCGGTGCCGCAGGTCAACACTCCGCGCACGGGCGCTTTCGGTCCGTTGCCGCCGCCGCCGCGACCACCGGGGCGCAACCGCGCCCTGCTGTGGGTTATGGTCGCTGTGCTGGTGGCCGTGCTGCTGGTGCTCGGCGTGGTCATCCTGCGTGCGCTGGGTGGTGACGACGAGGTGCCGGTCGGCACGGGCACGACCAGGGCCGGCGAGACGAACCAGGTGGGCGCTACGAGCGCCCGCACCTCGCCGCCGGACTCGACCGATCGGATACCCGGCACCCCGAAGGTCACGATCACCGAGTCCGACTTCGTCGACAGGCCTGCCGACGAGGTGGCGAGGAAGCTCCACGGGTACGGCCTGGAACCCGAGGTGCACGCCGACCAGGGCGGCGCGCCGCGGGACGCGAAGCGGTGCCTGGTGTCGGACGTGAGCCCGACCGGTGAGGTTGCGATCGGCTCACGGGTGACGGTGACGTGTGTACCGACGTGACGGCGGAACGGTACGAAGGCGGACGGAAGCGATGGCAGGACCGTTGACGAGGAGCGGGACGAAGCACTGATGAGCACTCCGCGACTGCTCTCCAACCGCTACGAGCTGGGCGAGACCCTCGGATACGGCGGCATGTCGGAGGTGCACAAGGGCCGCGACGTCCGGCTCGGCCGGGACGTGGCGATCAAGGTGCTGCGCGCCGACCTCGCCCGCGACGCCCAGTTCCAGGAGCGGTTCCGCAGGGAGGCGCAGAACTCCGCGGCGCTGAACCACCCCGCCATCGTCGCGGTCTACGACACCGGTGAGACCAACACCGAGTACGGGCCGCTGCCGTACATCGTGATGGAGTACGTGGACGGCCGGACGCTGCGCGACATCGTCAAGACGCAGGGCCCCATGTCGGGCAAGCGCGCCATGGAGATCATGGCGGACGTCTCGGCGGCGCTGGACTTCAGCCACCGGCACGGCATCGTGCACCGGGACGTGAAGCCCGCCAACGTGATGATCACCAGATCCGGCGCGGTGAAGGTGATGGACTTCGGCATCGCCCGGGCCGTGCACGACGGCCAGGCGGCGGTGACCCAGACGGCGGCCGTGATCGGCACCGCCCAGTACCTGTCGCCGGAGCAGGCGCGCGGCGAGGCGGTGGACGCCCGGTCGGACGTGTACGCGTCGGGCTGCGTGCTGTTCGAGCTGCTGACCGGCGAGCCGCCGTTCACCGGCGACTCGCCCGTGGCGGTGGCCTACCAGCACGTGCGGGAGGACCCGAAGCCGCCGTCGGCGCTGAACCCGAAGGTGACGCCGGCGCTGGACGCCATCGTGCTCAAGGCCATGGCCAAGGGCCCCGCCAACCGCTACCAGTCGGCCGCCGAGATGCGCGCGGACCTGGTGCGCGTGCTGTCCGGGCAGCGCCCGTCCGCGCCCGCGGTGATGACGCCCGAGGACCGGACCGCGGTGCTCAACCAGTCGCCGCGCACCGAGGTCGCGCCGGGCGGGCGGCACCGGCCGTCGGCGCTGCGCGAGGAGCCCGCCGACTACGACCCGATCGCGGACGAGGAGGAGGAGCGGCGCGCCCGGCGCAAGAAGACGATCATGATCACGCTGGTCGTCCTGCTGTGCATCGCGGTGCTCGGCCTCGCCGCCTGGATCACCAAGTCTTTGCTCGACGACGACAAGGGGACCGGCGCGGCGAAGATCGAGGTGCCGCCGCTGAAGGGCCAGACCCAGTCGGCGGCCAGCGCGGAGCTGAGCCGGCTCGGGTTCAACCCGCTGGTCAAGCAGGTGCCGTGCCAGCCGGGCTCGCAGCCGGAGTGCACCAACGAGGACATCGGCAAGGTCCTGGACACCGACCCGCGCTCGGGCACCAAGCTGGACAAGTTCGCCAACGTGACCATCCTGGTCGGCGCCGCGCCGGAGGCGGTCGAGGTGCCGGACGTGCGCGGCCTGAGCGCCGCGGACGCGCAGAAGAAGCTCCAGGACGCCGGGTGGGGGTTCAAGCAGGACACCGCGACCGTCGAGGTCGAGGACCCGAAGCTGATCGACAAGGTCGCGAACCAGAACCCGTCGCCGGGCACGAAGGCGCCCAAGGGCAGCACGATCACGGTGACCCTGGGCAAGGGCCCGGACACCGTGCAGCTGCCGGACGTGACCGGTCAGACCTTCGCCGACGCCAAGGCGACGCTGGAGGGCAACGGCTTCAAGGTGCAGTCCAAGGACGTGGACAGCCCCGAGAAGCAGGGCGAGGTGGTGGCCCAGAACCCCGGCCCCGGCCGGGTGGAGAAGGGCTCGCTGATCACGCTGAGCGTCTCCAAGGGCAACCAGATCCTGATGCCCGACCTGACCGGGATGACCGTGGACCAGGCGCGGAGCAGGCTCAGCCAGCTCGGGTGGACCGGTGACCTGAACGTGTCCTCGAAGTCGCCGACCAACGACATCACGCAGGACAAGAAGATCATCGACCAGGAGGTCAAGCCGAACCAGGCGATCGCCAAGAACGGCCGCGTGAACGTGGTCCTGGCGGAGTTCAAGGTCGGCGCGACGACGACCACCAGGTAGGGCTCGTGAAGACGACAGGCCCCCGGCTGCGCGCCGGGGGCCTGTCGTTTGTCCACAGGGTTGCCCACAGGGGTGGACAACTCGAACGGGTGTTCGATTCAGGCGCGTTGAGCCGCGGCGGCGAGCTGGCGCATGCCGTTCTCCAGGCGGGCGACGGTGGTCTCGGGCACCTCGAAGCCGCACACCTTCAGCCAGTTGGCGAGCATCCGGTGGCCGCCGTCGGTGAGCACGGACTCGGGGTGGAACTGGACGCCCTCCACCGGCAGCTCGCGATGGCGCATGGCCATCACCACACCGGACTCGGTGCGGCCGGTGACCTCGAACTCGGCCGGGATGGTGTCCGGGAGAACGGTCAGCGAGTGGTAGCGGGTCGCGGTGAAGGGGTTCGGCACGCCGGCCAGGACGCCCGCGCCGGTGTGGTGCACCACGCTGGTCTTGCCGTGCAGCAGCTCGGGCGCGAGGTCGACGGTGCCGCCCCACACCGCGCCGATGGCCTGGTGGCCGAGGCACACGCCGAACACCGGCGTGCCGGTGTCCGCGCAGTGGCGGATGACGTCCATGCTCGAGCCTGCCTTGTCGGGCGTGCTGGGCCCGGGGCTGACGAGCACGCCGCCGACCTCGCCGATCTCGTCCAGCTCGACGGCGTCGTTGCGCCGCACGACGCACTCGACGCCGAGCTGGGCGAGGTACTGGACGAGGTTGTAGACGAAGCTGTCGTAGTTGTCGACCACGAGCACGCGCATGCCCGCCAGCGTAGCCGTGACCAACCTCTCGCAAGAAGTGATCTTAGGCTAACCTAACCTAGAGGTATGACACGTTCTCTGCGCGTCGCCGTCGTCGGCGCGGGCCCCGCGGGCATCTACGCCGCCGACACGTTGATCAAGTCCGACGCCGACGTCCGCATCGACCTGTTCGAGCGGATGCCCGCGCCGTACGGCCTGATCAGGTACGGCGTCGCCCCGGACCACCCGCGCATCAAGGGCATCGTCAACGCCCTCCAGCGCGTGCTGGACCGGCCGGAGGTCCGGTTCTTCGGCAACGTGGAGTACGGCGTCGACCTCAAGCTCGACGACCTGCGCCAGTTCTACGACGCCGTCGTCTTCTCCACCGGCGCCGAGAAGGACCGGCCGCTGGACGTGCCCGGCATCGACCTCGACGGCTCGTACGGCGCCGCGGACTTCGTGTCCTGGTACGACGGCCACCCGGACGTCCCCCGCACCTGGCCGCTGCGCGCGTCGCAGGTCGCCGTGCTCGGCGTCGGCAACGTGGCGCTCGACGTCGCCCGCATCCTCGCCAAGACCGCCGACGAGCTGCTGACCACGGAGATCCCGGACAACGTGTACCAGGGCCTGAAGGCGAGCCCGGTCACCGACGTGCACGTGTTCGGCCGCCGCGGGCCGGCGCAGGCCAAGTTCACCCCGCTGGAGCTGCGCGAACTCGACCACTCGCCCAACGTCGAGGTCATCGTGCACCCGGAGGGCATCGACTTCGACGAGGCCGGCATGGCCGCGATCCGGTCGAACAAGCAGGTCGAGATGGTCGTCAAGACCCTCCAGGAGTGGGCGATCAGGGATGCCGGCGACCGCCCGCGCCGGCTGCACCTGCACTTCCTCGAAGCGCCCGTCGAGGTGCTGGGCGAGGACGGCCGGGTGGTCGGCCTGCGCACCGAGCGGATGGAGCTGACCGGCGACGGCGGCGTGCGCGGCACCGGCGAACACACGGACTGGTCGGTGCAGGCGGTGTACCGGGCCGTCGGCTACCTGTCGTCGCACCTGCCGGACGTGCCGTTCGACCACCAGTCGGGCACCGTGCCGCACCAGGCGGGCCGCGTCCTGGACCTCGACGACCAGGCCATCCCCGGCGTGTACGTGACGGGCTGGATCAAGCGCGGCCCGATCGGCCTCATCGGCCACACCAAGGGCGACGCGCTGGAGACGGTGACCAGCCTGCTCGCGGACGCACCCCTGCTCCCCGAACCGCCGGTCGCCGACCCGGACGCGGTGGTCCGGTTCCTGGAGCAGCGCGCCGTGCCGTTCACGACGAACGAGGGCTGGCTCAAGCTCGACGCCCACGAGATCGCCCTCGGCCAGGAGCAATCCCGCGCCCGCATCAAGGTCGTCGACCGCACCGAGATGACCGCGATCTGCCGAGACGAGTGACCTCGCACGATCCGGGCCGCCGCGCGGCCCGGGTCACCGCCGCCGCGCGCGGCCCGGGTCACCGCCGCCGCGCGGCCCCGGATCGTCCGCCGCGCGATGCGCTTCGCTCGTCGCACGGCCGGGGTTGTCGGTGTCGCGTGAGACGATCGAAGCGGGGGCCGGAGGCCGGGCCTACTGCGGGGTCGTCACGTTGTTGAACGGCAGTTTCGGCTCGATCCACGGGAACACCACGAACAGCAGCAACGCCACCACCCCGGCCGCCAGCACGGTCGCCTCCAGGATGCGCACCGGCAGCGGGCCGGGGAGGTGGCGCCAGATCCAGCCGTACATCACTGCTCCTTGAACTCTTCGGGCACGAACCCCTCGGCCTTCGGGTAGCCCTGCGTGAGCACCGCGTGCACGATGAGCCGCTGCTTGTCGGAGAACCGCGGGTGGCACGTGGTCAGCGTGAGCAGCGCGACCTGCTGGGCCTGCGGCACCTCGCCCTCGAAGTGCGGGACCGGGTCGATGACCTCGCCCTGCGTCGGCAGCACGATCTCCTGGCCCACCGTCTTGTCGTACGGCGCGCCCAGCGGCGAGACCTTGCCGCACTTCGGGTCCTTCGCCTTGTCGCTCTGCGCCCACCCGGCGACCTCGTTCGCCTTGGGCAGCATCCGGTAGACGAACCACTCCGTCTTGGTCTCGATGATGATCGCGTCGCACGCGTTGAGCAGGTCGAGGTCGTTGAACGGCGCGCCCTTGCCGACCCGGTGGCCGGCGACCGCGAAGTTGCCGGGCGCGCCGGGCAGCGCGGTGTTCACGTAGTGGCCGGGCCCGATCTCCAGGTGCTTGTCGCTGGTGCCCTCGACGACGGAGAACTTGTAGTCCGGTCCGAACGCCGGGATGTACATCTTGGCGAAGGCCTCGCCCTCGACCAGGTCGTACTGCGCCTGCCGCTGCGGGTCCCCGCCCTGGACGGTGTTCGCGCCCCACTTGTCGTCCAGGGCCGAGGTGGCGTCGTCCTGCTTGCCCGCGGAGATGAGGTCGGTGATGTAGACCTCGTAGACCACGAACAGCAGGATCACCAGGCCCAGCGTGATGAGCAGCTCGCCGACCGTGCGGACGGTCTTGCGGGCGGCGCTGTCCGGCGGGGGTGGTGGAGGCTCGTCGTCCTCGTAGTCGTCGTCCTCGTAGTCGTCGTACTCGTCTTCGTAGTCGTCGTAGTCGTCGTCGACCGACTTGATGATCTCGGTCGGCGGGTCGACCGGGCGCGGGCGCGGGGGGCGCGGCGGACGGGCGGGACCGGCCGGGGGGAGGCTGCCGGAGAACGCGCTGGTGTACCGCGTGGCGTCCGGCGGCGCTCCGGGGGGACCTTGGGGGGCGCCGGGGGGTGGGCCGGGGTGCGGTCGGCGGCCGGGGGTCTGCGGCTCGGGGTCGCCGTTCAGGGGACGGCCAAGCGCACCGCCGGGCGGGGTGCCCGGCCCACGGGGCGGAGTGCTCGGCATCCCGCCCGGTGGCGTGCCCGGCCCGCCAGTCCTCGGCATCCCTCCGGGCGGCGTGCCCGGTCCGCCGGACCTCGGTAGCCCGCCGGGTGGCGTGCCCGGTCCGCGCGTGCCGGGCATCTCCCCGGGGGGCGTGCTCGGCCCGCCGGACCCCGGCAGACCGCCGGGTGGCGTGCCCGGTCCGCGAGTGCTCGGCATTCCACCCGGTGGGGTGATCGGTGCGCGCGTGCTGGGCATTCCGCCGGGCGGCGTGCTGGGTCCGCGCGGCGGCAAAGGCTCGGGGGCGCGACGCCTCCCACCGGGTTCGGGCACGTCATCCGGTGCGCGACGCCTTCCGCCGGGCTGAGGGTGACCACCGGGCGGAAGCACTGGCGGTTCCTCCGGTGCGTGACGCCGCCCGCCCGGCTCGATGTACCCGCCCAGGCTCGGCTCCGGCTCCTCCTCGCGCGCCCGCCTGCGCCCACCGGCCCGCTCGTACGGGACGTCGTCGTCGTCCTCGTCGCGCCGCCGCCGTCGACCACCGCCCGACTCGGGGGCCGCGTAGCCGGCCCCGACGTCGAGCCGGCCCGAACGGGTCTCCGGGTCGTACCCGCGCGGTCCTGGCGCAGGGGTGGCGTCGTAGCCCAAGTCGTAGCCCATGCCGTCGTGGCCCGGGTCGTCGTAGCCGGGATCGTGGTGGCGGGAACCGGCCGGGCGACGCGGCGCGTGGTCCTCCCAGGCGGGTGACACCCGGGTGACCTCCTCCGGGCCCGGCGGCGGGATGGGGGCGTGCGGCCGGGGACGTGGCGGCGGGCCCGACGGGCCGCCTCGCGGCGGGGGCGGGTCGTAGCTCACCGAAAAACCTCCCGGGCCGAACGTTCCAGAACTACACGGTGCTTCAGGGACCTGCTCGGTTACGTTAACGTGTTCATCCAGCAGTGGACGTAAACTCGCGCCACTGGAGGCTCATCCACCCGTCAGGCGAGGACAGAATGCCCAAGTCCAAGGTCCGCAAGAAGGCCGTCTACACGGCGCCGGCCGATCGCCGCACCCCGGTGAAGGTCAAGGCGGCGGGACCGTCGCACCCGGTCTACATCGCCGTGATGCTCGGCATGATGCTGCTCGGTCTGGCGTGGCTCGTGGTCAACTACATCGCGGGCGACAAGGTGCCGGTGATGATGGACCTCGGGAGCTGGAACTTCGGTATCGGGTTCGCCCTGATGATCATCGGTCTGCTCATGACCATGCGGTGGCGCTGACCACCTCGCTACGCCACGTGGCAGACGGCCCGGACGCGCTACACGTCCGGGCCGTCGCGCGTTAGCCGTTCGTTCACCCCGTTCACCGGCGGGTCACCGAAGCACAGAGATGTAACTCATCCCCAATGGGGACAACTCCTGTGGACAACTTTGCGCCAATTTGCACAAGCGCCGGTAGAGCCCCTCAGTTGTCCACATGCGGAACACTCGAAGGCGTGACGCCTCACCGTTCCTGGTCGCCCAGACCCGCCGCCGTCGCCCTGGCCTGGGTCCTGGCCGCAGTCGCGCTCGTGCTCACCGTCCTCGGCCCCGACGCCGCCACCCGGCTGCTCATGGGCACCGGAACGGCCCTGGTCCTGGGCATGGCGGCGTACGGCACGTTCGTGCGCCCCCGCCTCACCGTGGACGACACGGGCCTCACGGTCCGCACCCTCACCGGCCCCCGCCACCTGCCCTGGCACGAGGTCCACGTCAAACTCGTCCACACCCGCCGCTTGGGCCGCGAGGTGACCACCCTCGAACTGGACTGGCACCGCGGCGACGACGAGCAGCTCTACGTGCTCACCCCCACCGACCTGGGTGCCGACCCCCGCGACGTCGCGGACGTCCTGCACGCCCTGCGCCCCTAGCCAAGCTGACCCGCCCGCACCGCCACCAGCACCACGAACAGCACCAACCCGGCCGCGACGACCGCCGCCTGGTACCACTCGCGCTTCTCCCGCGGCGCGAACACCAGCCCGGCGGTCACCAGCGCGCCGGCCACGAAACCGCCCGCGTGACCGATGAGCGAAGCACCCGGAAGGGTGAAACTGGACACCACGTTCAGCACGAACACCGGCAGCACGACACCGGGGTTGAACCCCATCGGCCGCATCGCCACCAGCACCGCGCCCATCAACCCGTAGACCAGGCCGGACGCGCCCGCGCCGAGCGAACCCGGGTTGCCGAACAGGAACACGGCCGCGCCGCAGCCCAGGATGGACAGCACCGACACCGCGAGGAACCGGACCGTCCCGAACGCGGGCTCCAGCAGCCAGCCCAGGATGCCCAGCCACACCATGTTCAGCGCCAGGTGCAGGAACCCGAAGTGGGTGAACGCGTTGGTGGCGAACCGCCACCACTCGCCGTCGACGACCACCGCCCACGGCCACAGCCCGAAGTCCCCGAACAGCGGGGCCCGCTCGACGTTCAGCGGGTTGCCCGCCTGGACCGCCAGGGCCACGAACACCAGCAGGTTCAGCCCGACCAGGACCGGGGTCGCCAGCAGCCGCCCGCGACCCTCCGCGCCGACGAAGTTGCGGGCGCGGCGGACCGTGCGCCGGCCCTCGTTCACGCAGTCGACGCACTGGTAGCCCACCGCCGCCTCGCGCAGGCACTCGTGGCAGGCGGGTCGGTCGCACCGGTTGCAGCGCAACCCGGTGACCCGGCCGGGGTGCCGCACGCAGGCGACAGCGCCGACCGGGTCACCCGGCGCGACTGGGGTGCTCATCGCGCTGGGTCAGGAGCGCTCGATCGAGACCTTGTTGATCACGACGTCGGTGACCGGCCGGTCGCCGGCGCCGGTCGGCGTGTTGCCGATCGCGTTCACCACGTTGATCGACTCCTGGTCGGCGACCTCGCCGAAGATGGTGTGCTTGAAGTTCAGCCAGGTCGTCGGCGCGACCGTGATGAAGAACTGCGAGCCGTTGCTGTTGGGCCCGGCGTTGGCCATCGCCAGCAGGTAGGGCTTGTTGAACTGGAGCTCCGGGTGGAACTCGTCGGCGAACTTGTAGCCGGGGCCGCCGCGGCCGGTGCCGGTCGGGTCGCCGCCCTGGAGCATGAAGCCCGCGATGACGCGGTGGAAGATCGCCCCGTCGTAGAACGGGCCGCTGTTCTCGCCGCGGGCGTTGGCCTCGCTGTAGTCCTTGGTCCCCTCCGCCAAACCGACGAAGTTCGCCACCGTCTTGGGAGCGTGGTCGGGGAAGAGGTTGATGCGGATGTCGCCCTGCGAGGTGTGCAGGGTCGCCGTCACCTTGGTCCCGACGAGCGAGTCGTTGCTGTCTGCCACGCACACCATCGTGCCATCCGCCGGGCGGGGTGGTTGGGGAAGGGGCACGATGGGTATTGCCAAACCGTGACTGACCGACGTCTTGTGGAGCAGAAATGGATGAGGTAGCTGCCATGACCCGAGCCGGGGAGTCGGTTGGCAAGGCCGTCGGCACGGGCATCCGCGCGGTCCGCCGCGGTGCGGTCCGCGCCGGTCACGTCGGCGCCGACGCGGCGGCGACCTGGGCCGAACGGGCCGAGGAGCGGCTCGCCGAGCGGGGCGTGACGGCCGACCACATCCGCGGCATCGTCGCGGACCGCGCGGGACTGCTGGTGGAGAAGGCGGAAGAGGTCGAGAAGTCGACCCGCAAGACCCGCAAGCAGCTCGCGAAGAAGGCCAAGGGCGTCCGCAAGGACCTGGCCAAGGCCGCGGACCGCGCCCGCAAGGAGGCCAAGGTGCGCGCCAAGGACGTGCGCAAGGCGGCCAAGCAGGCGCGCAAGGAGATGGCCGCGGCGAAGCGGCCGTCGCACCGCAGGTGGCCGTGGGTGCTGGGCATCCTCGTGGCCGGCGCCATCGCCGGGTACGTGGCCCTGACCCGCCGGCCGCAGGAGGTCCACCTGGAAGAGGAGGAAACCGTCGAGCCGACTCCCCAGGACACGACGCCGCCCACCACGACGCCGTCGGACTCCGAGGCGCACGCCACCCGCAACGGCCGCGTCTCCGACCGGGGCTGACCCCGGCACGTCGCGCCCGCTCACCCTCGCGTGAGCGGGCGCGAAGCACGTCCTAAAGACCGAGGTTGGCCACGACCGTCTCGGCGACCCGCTTGGCCTTGATGCTCTGCTTCTGGTTGCTGGTCACGACGACCGCGTCACCGCCCTTCGCCACCGCGTAGACGGCCCCTTCGGGCAGGACGAGGGAGCCGCCCTTCCAGCCGTCCGGCGCGCTCGCCGGGCTGGACTTGTCCACCGGCGCGGCCCGGTCGACCACGGCCTTCGCCGTCTCCGGGGTGCCGTGGAACACCCACACGGTCAGCTGCACGTCGGTCGCGTTCGCGTAGAAGAAGCACGCCGGGTCGGGCTTGTCGGCGGAAAGCCGAACCTTCCGGACGAGCTGGCCGTTGGCCTCGGCCACGTACGAGGACTCCAGGTACGGGCACTGGCCGTCGGCGGTGGGCTGGGGCTCGGGGGGCGGCCCGGCGGGCGCGGCGGTGGTGGGCGCGGCCGCGGAAGTCGGCGGTGCGGTGGTCGCCACGGTCGCGGGCTCGGCGGTGCACGCGGCCAGGGCGCCGAGGGCGAGCAGGCTGGGCAGGGCGGTTCGCAGCACTCGGTTCATAGGGCCGAGAGTCAACCAGATGGGCTTTTCGGCCCAACGGCGGCCACTTGATTGAATCCGAAACCACCTAGGCACACCGCGTGCACGGCGCTAGCTTGGACTCACCCTGCCAGGCCGCCCTGCAACGTGAGGACTGACTCGTTATGAACGTGTTGGACCGCGGCCGAAATCACGCGTTGGCGCTGTTCAGGATCGTCGTCGGAGTGTTGTTCGTGTGCCACGGCGCACAGAAGCTGTTCGGGGTGCTTGGTTCGAAGGGCGCGGTGTCCATCACGTCCTGGCCGTCCGGACCCGCCGGCGTGATCGAACTGGTCGGCGGCGCGCTGATCGTGCTCGGACTGGGGACGCGGGTCGCCGCTTTCGTCTCGTCGGGTGCGATGGCGTACGCGTACTTCGTGGTGCACCAGCCCCAGGGTCTGCTGCCGATCGAGAACCACGGGGAGCTGGCCGCCGTGTACTCGTGGGTGTTCCTGCTGCTGGTGTTCACCGGGCCGGGCGCGTGGGCGCTCGACCGGGTGATCTCCTCCCGGAAGGACACCGGGTCGACGAGGCCCGCGCACGTCTAGGGGCACGGGGTGGGGCGTCCTCGCGACGCCCCACCTCACCCCCGCACGCGGTACCTGGTGTGCGTGACCAGGTCGGTGCCGCGGCTCTCCAGGGGTTCGAGGTCCAACCGGCCGACGCCCTCGAACAGGCGGGCGCCGCCGCCGAGCGTCATGGGCGCGACGTGCAGCCACAGCTCGTCGATCAGCCCGGCCGCCAGGCACTGGTTGACCACCGACGCACCGCCCGCGACCGCGACGTTCCGCTCACCGGCCACCTCACGCGCACGCTCCAGCGCCGCCTCGACACCGTCGGTGACGAAGTGGAACGTGGTGCCGCCGACCATCTCGACCGGCTCGCGCGGGTGGTGCGTGAGCACGAACACCGGCGCGTGGTACGGCGGGTCGTCGCCCCACCAGCCGCGCCAGTCGCCCTCCCACTCGCCGCGGACCGGGCCGAACATGTTCCGGCCCATCACGAACGCGCCCGCGTCGGTGATCGCCGCCAGCTCGGCCGGGTGCTGCTCGGCCTGCTCGAACATCCAGCGGTGCAGGAGCTCGCCGTCCACGCCCAGCGGGTCCTCGACGGTCTGGTCCGGCCCGGCGACGAACCCGTCGACCGAGACCGTGATGCCGCACGTGACGATGCCCACAGCGGTCCCCCCGATCGCGGAAACGCCAAAAGGCCCGCGATCTTCGCGAGCCAACCCCGGGATAGGGGTCCGGGGGCGTGCCCCCGGCTGGGGTGTGGGGGCTCGGCCCCCACAGGAAAGACGATGACCGACAAGTGCGAAGGCGTTCCGCCGAGCAGACGGGGCCGGCGGTCGAGTGGAGACGAGGGGAATCGAACCCCTAACCCCCGCCTTGCAAAGGCGGTGCTCTGCCAATTGAGCTACGTCCCCCTCGCGAGGGGCGGCAGCACCGCCCTCGCGGGATCAGTCGGTGGGGGCGGTGGCCTCGCGCCACAGGTCAGCGTCGGCCTTGGCCGAGCGGCTGCGCTTGACGAAGAACAGAACCGCACCGGCGACGGCGACAAGTGCGATGATCTTCTTCACAGCAGTTCCCCTCTGCAATCCTGTGAAACTTCCGGTGGGCCTAGGAGGACTTGAACCTCCGACCTCTTCATTATCAGTGAAGCGCTCTAACCGCCTGAGCTATAGGCCCTCGGGGCAACGACGGCAACAGTACACGATCGCCCGTCGCGGCCCCAAATCGGGTGCTACTCGCGCTCGGAGAGGGTCACTTCCAGCCCGCCCGCGAGGTCCGCCGACACGTTGTAGACGAACGCGCCGACCGTGGCCAGCGCCGTGAACAGCACGATGTTGACCGCGCCGACGATCGCCGCCACGCCGAACACGCGCCCGGCGCTGATCAGCGGGTCGCCGGAGGCCTCGTTGCCCTGGAGCAGGTCGTTGGCGGTGTTGTTGATCTTGTCCCACACGCCCATGCCGTTCAGCACGCCGTACAGGACGCCGACCGCCACCAGCCACACGAAGAACAGCGCCACGCTGAGCACCAGGGCCAGCTTCAGCACCGACCACGGGTCGACCCGCTTGACCTGCAGGCTCGCCCGCCGCGGCCCCCGGCCCGGCCGGCGCGCGGACGGCGCCGCCGCGGCCGGGCGACCGTTGGCCGCACCCAGGTTCACCGAGGTCCGCGCGGCGCCCTGGGGTGCCGCGGTGCCGGTGATGACCGGCCGCGCCACGGCGACCGTGTCCGGGTCCTGGGCCGGGTACGCGGGCTGCGCCCCGGAGGCCTCCTCGGCGGGCTGCTCGGGCGGCGGGTCGCCCGGGCCGACCTGCTTGGCCTCGGCGTACTGCGCGTCACTGGCCACCCGCGCCCACGGCGGGGGCGTGGCCGGCGCCTCCTGCTCGGCGGGCGCCGGCGCGTCACCACCCGACGTGCCCTGGCCGGACGACGTCTGCACCGTCGGCTCCTCACCGGGTGTCTTCTCGGCACCGGGCCGGGTGATCACCGCGGTCTTGTCCTCTGGTTTGTCGGGTGAAGTCACGAGCAGTCCTCAACCTCTCGTCGCGCTAGTTGGCAGGCTCCGCCTGGTCACCGCCGTCACCAGTGGTGACGTCTCCGGCCTCGTCGGCGTTGCGTGCCACCGCGATGAGAGTGGTCCCTTCGCCGAGGTTCATCAACCGGACGCCCTTCGTCTGCCGCCCCGCTTTGCGCACCTCCGCGGCGCTGGTGCGGATCACCCCGCCCGCGGACGTGATCGCGTACAGCTCGTCGTCGACGTCGACGATGAGCGCGCCGACAAGCCTCCCACGGCGCCGGTCGTGCTGGATGGTCAACACGCCCTTGCCACCGCGACCCTGCACCGGGTAGTCCTCGATCGGCGTGCGTTTGGCGTACCCACCGTCGGTGGCCACCAAAACAAACAGGCCCTCCTGGACCACGCCGATGGACAGCAGCTCGTCCCCGGTGTTGAACCGCATGCCCTGGACGCCGGAGGTGGCCCGGCCCATCGGGCGCAGCGCCTCGTCGTTCGCGTGGAACCGGATGGACTGGCCGTCCTTGGAGACCAGCAACAGGTCGTCGTCGGCCGAGCACAGCACGGCGCCGACCAGCTCGTCGTCCTCGCGCAGGTTGATGCCGATGAGACCACCCGATCGGTTGGAGTCGAAGTCGGACAGCTTGGACTTCTTCACCAGGCCCTTGCGGGTGGCCAGCACCAGGTACGGCGCGACCTCGTAGTTCTTGATCTCGATGACCTGGGCGATCTCCTCGTCCGGCTGGAACGCGAGGAGGTTGGCCACGTGCTGGCCGCGCGCGTTGCGGTTGGCCTCGGGCAGCTCGTACGCCTTGGCCCGGTACACCCGGCCCTTGTTCGTGAAGAAAAGGATCCAGTCGTGGGTGGAGCACACGAAGAAGTGCGCCACGATGTCGTCCTGCTTGAGCTGCGCGCCCTGCACGCCCTTGCCGCCGCGCTTCTGGGAGCGGTACAGGTCGGTCTTGGTGCGCTTCGCGTAGCCCGTTCGGGTGATCGTGACGACGACGTCCTCGACCGCGATGAGGTCTTCCATCGACACGTCGCCGTCGAACGGGACGATCTTGGTGCGCCGGTCGTCGCCGTGCTTCTCGACGATCGCCAGCAGCTCCTCGCGCACGATGGCGCGCTGCCGCTCGGGCTTCTCGAGGATGTCCTTCAGGTCGGCGATCTCGACCTCGATCTCGGCCAACTGGTCGATGATCTTCTGCCGCTCCAGGGCGGCCAGCCGGCGCAGCTGCATCTCCAGGATCGCGTTGGCCTGGATCTCGTCGACGTCGAGCAGCTCCATCAGGCCGGTGCGCGCCACCTCGGGCGTCTCCGACCGGCGGATGAGGGCGATCACCGCGTCGAGCTGGTCGAGCGCCTTGACCAGGCCGCGCAGGACGTGGGCCCGCTCCTCGGCCTTGCGCAGCCGGAACCGGGTGCGCCGGACGATGACCTCGATCTGGTGCTTCACGTAGTGCCGGATCATCTGGTCCAGGCGCAGCGTGCGCGGCACGCCGTCGACCAGGGCCAGCATGTTCACGCCGAACGAGTACTGCAGCTGGGTGTGCTTGTAGAGGTTGTTCAGCACGACCTTGGCGACCGCGTCCCGCTTGAGCGTGACCACGATCCGCATGCCGGAGCGCTTGTTGGACTCGTCGGCGATGTTCGCGATGCCGGTGAGCTTCTGGTCGCGGACCAGGGCGGCGATGTTCTCCACCAGGTTGTCCGGGTTGACCTGGTAGGGCAGCTCGGTGACGACCAGGATGGTGCGGCCCTTGGCGTCCTCGTCGATCTCGACGACGGCGCGCATCTTCACCGAGCCGCGGCCGGTGCGGTAGGCGTCCTGGATGCCGGAGGTGCCGAGGATCTGGCCGTAGGTCGGGAAGTCGGGGCCCTTGATCCGCTCGATCATCGCCTCGAGGGTCTCCTCGTCGGAGGCCTCGGGGTTGTCCAGCGCCCACACCACGCCGTCCGCGACCTCGCGGAGGTTGTGCGGCGGGATGTTGGTGGCCATGCCGACCGCGATGCCGGACGAGCCGTTGATCAGCAGGTTCGGGATGCGCGCCGGGAGGACCGTCGGCTCCTGGATGCGGCCGTCGTAGTTGTCGCGGAAGTCGACGGTCTCTTCCTCGATGTCCGCGAGCATCTGCATGGCCAGCGGGGTGAGCCGGCACTCGGTGTACCGCATGGCGGCGGCCGGGTCGTTGCCCTGGGAGCCGAAGTTGCCCTGGCCGTCGATCAGCGGGTAGCGCATCGCCCACGGCTGGGCGAGGCGGACCAGCGCGTCGTAGATCGCCGAGTCGCCGTGCGGGTGGTAGTTGCCCATGACGTCGCCGACGACGCGGGCGCACTTGTTGTAGCTGCGGTCCGGGCGGAACCCCGAGTCGAACATGGAGTACAGCACCCGGATGTGCACCGGCTTGAGGCCGTCGCGCACGTCCGGGAGCGCGCGGCCCACGATCACGCTCATCGCGTAGTCGATGTAGGAGCGCTGCATCTCCTGCTGGATGTCGACCGGCTCGGTGCGGTCGCCCTCCGGGGGCAGGGTCGTCTCGGTCACGGTCCTTCTTCCTCTTCGACTTCCGGCCTGCGGGTGGAGGGGGTCACACGTCCAGGAAGCGGACGTCCTTGGCGTTGCGCGTGATGAAGCTGCGCCGCGCCTCGACGTCCTCACCCATGAGCACGCTGAACAGCTCGTCGGCGGTGGCCGCGTCGTCCATCGTGACCTGGAGCAGCACCCGGTTGGCCGGGTCCATCGTCGTCTCCCACAGCTCCTCGGCGTTCATCTCGCCGAGGCCCTTGTAGCGCTGGATGTTGTCGTCCTTGCCGATCTTCTTGCCCGCGGCCAGGCCGCGCTCGATGAGGCCGTCGCGCTCCTTGTCGGAGTAGGCGTACTCCGGCTCGGCGCGCTGCCACTTGATCTTGTACAGCGGCGGCGACGCGAGGTACACGTGGCCGTGCTCGACCAGGGGGCGCATGAAGCGGAACAGCAGGGTGAGCAGCAGCGTGCGGATGTGCTGGCCGTCGACGTCGGCGTCGGCCATCAGCACGATCTTGTGGTAGCGCAGCTTGGCGAGGTCGAAGTCCTCGTGGATGCCGGTGCCCAGCGCGGTGATCAGCGACTGGACCTCGTTGTTCTTCAGGACGCGGTCGATGCGCGCCTTCTCCACGTTGATGATCTTGCCGCGGATCGGCAGGATCGCCTGGAACATCGAGTCCCGGCCCTCCTTGGCCGAGCCGCCCGCGGAGTCGCCCTCCACGATGTAGATCTCGCACTCCTCCGGGTTGGTGGAGCGGCAGTCCTTGAGCTTGCCGGGCAGGCCGCCGATGTCCAGCGCGCCCTTGCGGCGGACCAGCTCGCGGGCCTTGCGGGCGGCGATGCGGGCCTGCGCCGACGACACCGCCTTGGTGACGATGGTCTTGGTCTCGTTCGGGTGGCGCTCGAACCAGTCGGCCAGGTGCTCGTTGGTCGACTTCTGCACGAACGACTTGGCCTCGCTGTTGCCCAGCTTGGTCTTGGTCTGGCCCTCGAACTGGGGCTCCTTGAGCTTGACCGAGATGATCGCGGCCAGGCCCTCGCGGATGTCGTCGCCGGTGAGGTTGGCGTCCTTCTCCTTGAGCAGCTTCTTGTCGCGCGCGTACTCGTTGACCACGCGGGTCAGCGCGGCGCGGAAGCCCTCCTCGTGGGTGCCGCCCTCGTGGGTGTTGATCGTGTTGGCGAAGGTGTACACCGACGGCGTGTAGCCGGTGTTCCACTGCATCGCCACCTCGACCTCGAGCTCGTCGCTCTTGGCCTCGAACGCGATGACCTTCTGGTGCACGGCCTCGCGGGTGTGGTTGATGTGGCGGACGAAGTCCTCCAGGCCGCCGGGGTAGTGGAACGTGCGCTCGCGCACGCGGGCGACGTGGCCCTCGGCGTCGGCCTGCTCGTCCTCCTCGCGCACGCGCTCGTCGCGCAGCACGATGGTGAGGCCCTTGTTGAGGAACGCCATCTCCTGCAGCCGACGGGAGATGGTCTCCAGGTTGTACTCGGTGGTCTCGAAGATGTCCGGGTCGGCCCAGAACGTGGTGGTCGTGCCGGTCTCGTCGGTCGGCGCGCCCTTGCGCAGCTCGTGGGCGGGCTTGCTGGCCTCGAACCGCTGGTTCCACGTGAAACCGTCGCGCTTGACCTCGACGTCGACCGCCGTCGACAGCGCGTTGACCACAGAGATGCCGACGCCGTGCAGACCGCCGGACACCGCGTAGGAGTCGCTGTCGAACTTGCCGCCGGCGTGCAGGACGGTCATGACGACTTCCAGCGTCGGCCGCTTCTCCACCGGGTGGATGTCGACCGGGATGCCGCGGCCGTCGTCCTTGACCCGGACGCCGCCGTCGGCCAGCAGGGTCACCTCGACCCGGGTGGCGTAGCCCGCCATCGCCTCGTCGACCGAGTTGTCCACGACCTCCTGGATCAGGTGGTGCAGACCGCGCTCGCCGGTGGACCCGATGTACATGCCGGGCCGCTTGCGGACCGCCTCCAGGCCCTCCAGGACGGTGATCGAGGACGCGCTGTACTCATTCTTCTTGGCTGCCACGGGCCTGGTGTCTCCTCGAGCTTCGGGCGACTCGCCACGGGAGGTTGTGACGCTGGCGTCACGCTACCCCTCGATTCTACCGGGCGGGGTGCGCAGAAACCCACCAAGGACACCCCTGGTTTGCTCACAGACGGGCCGAAGTGAACGAGGATGGGTCCGGACGGCCGTTGACGGGGTGCGAATCGCCTGGTGAGCGCTCACCGCGCCACAGGATCGCCGCTGAGCGCCTGGTGCGACTCACCCGTAGGTGTCACGCGGTCCGCGACCGGGGACGTGCAGCGGGCCGTAGCGCCAGCTCGGCGCCGCCGGGCCCTGCACCTTCAGCCGCAGCACGACCCCGTTGCCGACCCCCGCCGCGATCTTCTTGAGCAGTTCCCGCTGGAGCAGCCGCAGCTGCGTGGCCCACGCGGTCGAGTCGGCCTGGACGGTCAGCTCGCCTTCGCTGAACGCGATGGGCTGGGCGTGCTCGGCCACGTCCTCGCCGACCAGTTTCCCCCACCGCGCGAAGACCTGGCCGGCCGCGAGGCGCTCGGTCCAGCCGCGGTCGGCGGCGATCCGCGACGCGAGCCGGCCCAGCGGCTGGGGGTCGCGGTCGTCGGGCCCGGGGCCGGACCACGAGCGGCGCCGGCGGCGTGCGCCCGCACCACCCCGACCGCCCTTCCGGACGCGCGCGCCGCGTTCCTTGGCCGACGCGCGGGCCGCTTCGAGTGCCGCGCGAGCCAGGTCGGACCCCCGCAAACCACCCTCTGGGGTGACTTCAGGTGTGGACAAATCCCTGTCCGTGCCGGAGTTATCCACACCATCCACAGGGTTGTCCCCAGATGTGCCACCGATCACACCCTTTTGGGGTAGTGCGTCAGACACGGCGCACCTCCCCGTGGCCGACCTCGAACCGGACCCCGTCCAGCTCCACCGGCACGTCCTCCGCGACCGCCGCGGTGATCAGCACCTGCTCCGCGCCGGCCGCCACCTTCGCCAGCTGCCGCCGCCGGCCGCGGTCGAGTTCGGCGAACACGTCGTCCAGCACGAGCACCGGTTCGGCGCCCTCCGCGCGCAGCAGCTCGTACCCGCCGAGCCGCAGCGCCAGCGCGAACGACCACGACTCGCCGTGACTGGCGTAGCCCTTCGCGGGCAGGTCGCCCAGCGCCAGGTCGAGGTCGTCGCGGTGCGGCCCGACGAGGCACACGCCCCGCTCGACCTCCTGCGACCGCACCCGGCGCAGCTCCACCAGCAACGACTCCTCCAACGCGTCCCGATCATGCGTTCCCGGGAAAGCATCGCCCAGACTCGACCGGTACGCGATCCGAGCCGGCCGCGACTCGGGCGCGACCTCGGCGTACGCCTGCGCCACGTGCGGCGCGATGTCCGCCACCAGGTCCAACCGGCCCGCCAGCAGCTCCGCGCCGTGCCGCGCCAGGTGCCCGTCCCACACGTCCAGCGTCGAGATGTCCGCCGACCGCGCCGCCTTCACGCTCTTCAACAACGCGCCGCGCTGCTTGAGGACGCGCTCGTAGTCGGAGCGCACCCCGGCGAACCGGGGCGACCGGGTGGTCAGCAGCTCGTCCATGAACCGCCGCCGCTCGCCGGGGTCGCCGCGCACCAGCGCCAGGTCCTCCGGCGCGAACAGCACCGTCCGGAGGATGCCCAGCACGTCGCGCGGGCGCGGCACCGGGCCGCGGTTGATCCGCGCCCGGTTCGCCTTGCCCGCCGTGATCTCCAGCTCGACCAGCAGCTCGCGGCCCTCGTTGACCACGGCCGCCCGCACCACCGCGCGCGGCGCGCCGTGCCGGATCAGCGGCGCGTCGGTCGCCACCCGGTGCGAGCCGAGGGTCGCGACGTAGCCCAGCGCCTCGACCAGGTTGGTCTTGCCCTGGCCGTTGCGCCCGACCAGGACGCTCACCCCCGGCTCGAACGCCAGGTCCGCCTGCTCCCAGGACCGGAAGTCGGTCACCTGGAGGTGTCTGACGTACAACTCAGCTCTGCGTGGTTCCGGTGCCCGACGACGGACCGGCCGACACCACCGCGTGCCCGCCGAACTGGTTGCGCAGCGCCGCCACCGCCCGCATCGCCGGCGAGTCGTCCTGGCGCGAGGCGAACCGGGCGAACAGCGCGGCGGAGATCACCGGCGCGGGCACCGCGTGGTTGATCGCCTCCTCGACCGTCCACCGGCCCTCGCCGGAGTCCTCGACGTGGCCGCGCAGGTCGTCCAGCTCCGGGTCCGACTCCAGCGCGCGGACCAGCAGGTCCAGCAGCCAGGACCGGACGACGGTGCCGCGCTGCCACGCCTTGATCGTGGCCGGCACGTCCTCGACGACCTTCGAGGCCTCCAGCAGCTCGAAGCCCTCGGCGTAGGCCTGCATCAGGCCGTACTCGATGCCGTTGTGCACCATCTTGGCGAAGTGGCCCGCGCCCACCCGGCCGGCGTGCGCGAAGCCCTCCTCGCGCGGACCCTCCGGGCGCAGCGCGTCGAAGATCGGCATGGCGCGCTCGACGTGCTCGGGCTCGCCGCCGACCATCAGGCCGTAGCCGTTCTCCAGGCCCCACACGCCACCGGACACGCCGCAGTCCAGGTAGCCGATCCCCTTGGCGCCCAGCCCCTCGGCGTTCTTGGTGTCGTCGGTGAACCGCGAGTTGCCGCCGTCGATCACGAGGTCGCCCGGGGACAGCAGCTCGCCGAGTTCGGCGATCGTCTGCCGGGTGATGTCACCGGCGGGCACCATCACCCACACGACGCGCGGCGACTCCAGCTTCGCCACCATGTCGGCCAGCGAGTCGGCGTCGGTCACGTCCGGGTTCCGGTCGTAGCCCACCACCTCGTGGCCCGCGCGGCGAATCCGCTCGCGCATGTTGAACCCCATCTTGCCGAGGCCGACGAGTCCGAGCTGCACGGTGGTTCCTCTCCCCTGGAAGTTCTTGGATCAGCCGGGCAGGCGCACGGGCATGAGCAGGTAGAGGTAGCCCGGCGCCACGTTGCCATCCTCGTCCACCGGCTTGAGCAGCGCCGGGCGGCTCGGGGTGGTGAAGGACAGGTGGGCGCGCGGGGTCCGCACCGCCTGCAGGCCCTCGAGCAGGTAGGTCGGGTTGAACGCGATGGTCACCGGGTCGCCGGTGTACTCGACCGGCAGCTCCTCCTCCGCGCTGCCCTCGTCGTCGCCGCCGGCGGACAGGCGCAGGGCCGAGTCGACGAACTCCAGGCGCACCTGGGTGCCGCGCTCGGCGACCAGCGACACGCGCTTGATCGCCTGCACCAGCGTGTCGACCTCGATGACCGCGGCGGCCGAGTGCTCGGTCGGCAGCAGCTGGCGGTACTTGGGGAAGTCGGCGTCGAGCAGGCGGGTGGTGGTGCGGCGGCCGGTGCCGGACAGGCCCAGCAGCCCGTCGTTGGCCGCGAGCGACAGCTCGACCTTCGCGCCGGACGCCCCGAGCGTCTTGGCGGAGTCGTTGAGCGTCTTGGCCGGGACCAGCACGGCGACCTCGCCGAGCTCGGCGTTGGGCGCCCACTCGAACTCACGCATCGCGAGCCGGAACCGGTCGGTCGCCACGAGGGTCAGCTTGCCCTCGCCGATCTCCAGCCGGACGCCGGTCAGCATCGGCAGCGTGTCGTCCTTGCCCGCCGCGACCGCGACCTGGTTGACCGCCTCGCCGAACACCTCGCCCGGCAGCTCGCCGACGAGCTGCGGCATGGACGGCAGCTGCGGGTAGTCCTCGACCGGCATGGTCGGCAGGCTGAACCGGGCGCTGCCGCAGCTGATCGTCATGCGCGCGCCGTCCACCGCGATCTCGACGGGGTGGTTGGGCAGCGCCTTGGTGATGTCGGCCAGCAGCCGGCCGCTGACGAGCGCCTTGCCGCCGTCCGCGATCGTCGCCGGCACGCCGCACTGGGCGGAGACCTCGTAGTCGAACCCGGAGACGGTGAGCGCGTCGCCCGACCCGTCCTCGGCCCCGGCATCGAGCAGCACGCCGCCGAGCACCGGGACCGGCGGCCGGGACGGCAGGCTGCGCGCGACCCAGGCGACGGCGTCGGCCAGGCCGTCGCGCTCGACGCGGATCTTCATGAGGCGTCCTTTCTCAAGTTCCTCAAGTCGGCATGACCCACAGCAGCGTGCGTTGCGGTGGGGTTCGGGGAGCCGCGTCCCTCGCCGGATCGTTCCGACCCTCGGCGCGGAGGCTCCACCGTAGAGCTTCCTCCGGTACTTCGTCACCTCGGGGCGCACCCGGGTGTCGCCCTGGGGGCGAGCCCTGTCCCCGGGTGTCCACGCCGGCTGTTTTTTCTTTGTTCATCTCTTCAAGGGAAGACAACCGCAACAGCAGTAAGGGCTGTGGATTGTGTGGACAACGTCCGTTCCCGCTGCTCGTCGCCCGGTTGGCGGTGTGGACGGACACGGGTTGTCACCCGGGGACAGATCGCCGCCCCCGGGGAGAACTACCGCGGTGGTCCGTTCGGTCCACAGATCGGCCGAGTTGTCCCCGGGTGCATCCCCGGGTGTGGGTCGAGTTCTCCCCGGGTGCTGCACAGGGTGATCGTGGCCTGGATCTCCCCCGAACGAGGCGGTTCCTGGGCGTTGTGGACAACTTTTCCCGCCGGTTGACTCGCCCGCACCCGCCGGTCGTGCCGCCCTGGTGGCGGTCGCGGGCGCCTCCGGCAGCCCTCCGGCAGTCCTCCCGCGACCGCCCCGGCCGCCCTCGAACCCGCCTCGACCGCCCCCCGGGCGCGACCGCCGCGCCGCTCCCGCCACCCCCGGGGACGCACCCCTCGCCCCCGGGCGCGCCCCCGCCGCGCACCTCGCCCCCGGGTGCGAACCCGGCCCAGGGCGCGCGCCCCGCTCTCGAACCGGCACCCGCCCCGGGGCGCGCCCACCGCTCGAACCGGCGCTACGTCCCAAGGCGCGCCCACTCGGACTCGCGTCGACCGCGCGCCCCGGGCGGACCGGCGTGGGTTCAGGAGGGGCGTCCGGTCAGCCGGCGCCGCAGCGCCTCGGCGGGGCCGGCCCGGCCCGCGCGCCGCAGCGCCTCGGCGAACGCCACCGTGCCGGCCCACGTCACGACCGCGACCCCGGAGGACGCCGCCGTCCCCAGGTCGTCCCCGAGCCCACCGGCGTACGGCACGAACACCGCGACGAACACGACCGACTGCGCGAGGTAGCAGCTCAACGACCGCCGCCCGCACGCCGCGAGCGCGGTCACCACCGGCCCCTCCTCCCGGACCGCCACCAGCCCGACCAGCGCCGCGTACCTCAGCCCGCCGCCCAACCCGGTCCGCGCGATCCACGAGGCCGCCCTGGCCGAACTGGCCGCGACCGGCCTCGGGCAGTTGAGCATGGAGGGCATCGCCCGCCGGGCCTCGACCGCGAAGACCGTGCTCTACCGCCGGTGGTCCGGTCCGCACGACCTGCTCGTCGACGCCCTGGCCCGCGCCCACCCCGTGGAGCTGCCCACCCCCGCCGCCGGCGACCTGCGCGGCGACCTGCTCGCCGCGCTGACCCAGCTCACCGAGTGGATGCGGACGCCCGCCGCCGGCGCGGTCCTCGCCGTGATGACCGAGCGCGCCCGCTACCCCGACCTGGCCGACGCGCTCTACCGCCGCTCTTCGACCCGCGGCGGCACGTTCACCGCGACGGTCCTCCGCCACTACGCCGACAAGGGCCGCATCGCCCCCGCGCGGCTCACCCCGATCACGACGCAGATCGGCGAGGCGTTGGTGCTGAAGCTGTCGATCGACCTCGGCCGACCGCCGACGGCCGACGAGCCGACCGCGATCGTGGACGAGGCCCTGCTGCCGGCGCTGGGGGTGTGAGGGTCAGGGGGTGTGGCGGGCCCGCTGCTTGATGCGGGAGGTCAGCTCCTGCACCTGCTCGTACACGCGCCGCCGCTCGGCCATCTCCTTGCGGATCTTCTTGTCCGCGTGCATGACCGTCGTGTGGTCCCGGCCGCCGAACGTCTGGCCGATCTTCGGCAGCGACAGGTCCGTCAGCTCCCGGCACAGGTACATGGAGATCTGGCGGGCCTGGGCGAGCACCTTCGTCTTGCCGGGGCCGCACAGGTCGTCGATCGTCACGCCGAAGAACTCCGCCGTCACCGCCATGATGGTCGGCGCGGTGATCTCCGGCGCGTGCGAGTCCGGGATGAGGTCGCGGAGCACTATCTCGGCCAGCTGCACGTCCACCGGCTGCCGGTTCAGCGACGCGAACGCCGTCACCCGGATCAGGGCGCCTTCCAGCTCGCGGATGTTCCGCTCGATCCGCGCCGCGATGAACTCCAGCACCTCGGCGGGCGCGGCCAGCCGGTCCTGGGCGGCCTTCTTGCGCAGGATGGCGATCCGGGTCTCCAGCTCGGGCGGCTGGATGTCGGTGATCAGGCCCCACTCGAACCGCGTCCGCAGCCGGTCCTCCAGGGTCTCCAGCCGCTTGGGCGGCCGGTCGGAGGACACCACGATCTGCTTGTTCGAGTTGTGCAGCGTGTTGAACGTGTGGAAGAACTCCTCCTGCGTGCCTTCCTTGCCCTCCAGGAACTGGATGTCGTCCACCAGGAGCACGTCGATGTCCCGGTAGCGGCGCTGGAAGGCGACCTTGCGGTCGTCGCGCAGGGAGTTGATGAAGTCGTTGGTGAACTCCTCCGTGGACACGTACCGCACCCGCATCCCGGGGAACAGCCGCTGGGCGTAGTGGCCCACCGCGTGCAGCAGGTGGGTCTTGCCCAGACCCGACTCGCCCCAGATGAACAGCGGGTTGTACGCGCGCGCCGGCGCCTCGGCGACCGCGACCGCCGCCGCGTGGGCGAACCGGTTCGAGGCGCCGATCACGAAGGTGTCGAAGTTGTACTTCTCGTTCAGGCGGGTCTGCGAGGACGCCGGGTTCGCGGGCCGGGTGAACGGCATCCCGCTGGGCGCGCCGCCACCGCCGCCGAACGTCGGCCAGATCTCGGTGACCGTGGCGAGGGCGTCGCCCTCCTCGTCCACCTCTTCGTCGGTCTCGGTCTCCTCGCCGACGACGCCCCCGGCCCCGGGGACGGACGGCAGGTCCGGCGGTACCACCCCGTTGGTGGGTACCCCATTCGGGGGAACGGGCACCGGGATGGGCGTGGTCGGCGGACCGTTGACCGGCTCCGGCGAGTCGACCTTCACCGCCAGCGACACGGCCCGGCCGAGGCGGCGGGACAGGGCGGCGGTGATCGGGTCGCGCAGCGCCCGCTCGATCGCTTCCTTGGCGAACTCGGACGGCGCGGCCAGCAGCGCGGTGCCGTCGAGCAGGCCGATGGGACGGGTCACGCGCATCCAGGCGCGTTGCTGCGGTGACAGCGTGCTGGCAGCCAGCTCCTGCACGACCTGCTCCCACACGAGACCCAGATCGGCCTGGTGGTCGGACACCTCCGCGCTCCCCTCCCCTCGGTGTGACTCCCCCGCGGTCAGCCCCGGGGGACTTCCACGACGTGGACACGGAGAATAGAGGCATCCACAGAGTTATCCACAACTGTGCACGAACGCGCGCCGGAGCGCAGCGGTTCCCCCCGTTGCCTACCCGACACCGATGCGGTCCGTGCGACGCTGCGTCGGCCACGGCTGCCCGCGAAGGCAGCACGCTAACAAGAGGCGGGCTCTGCCACAAGACGTCGGTCGTCGCAAGCGTTTTACGTGCCCGATGCGTCGCGCAGCGTGGCCGTGGTGGCCGCCGGGTGTGCCTGCGAGGACCCCGATTTGGGTCCCGCCCCCGGGGCCGCGTACCCTGGACCGGTCTCCGCTTGCGAGGCGTGCTCTTGGCGCGCCCTATGGACGGCCGGGGACCACCACAGACGTTCAGCAACGGGAGTCCGACCGTGAGCAAGGGTAAGCGCACCTTCCAGCCCAACAACCGCCGCCGCGCGAAGACGCACGGCTTCCGGCTGCGTATGCGCACCCGTGCCGGTCGCGCCATCCTGGCCGCGCGCCGCAGCAAGGGCCGCAAGCAGCTCTCCGCCTGATCGCCGCAGCGCCGTGCTCCCCGCGGCCAACCGGCTGACCCGCAGCCAGGACTTCGGCCTGGTGGTCCGCCGAGGCCGCCGGGCCGGCCGGCCCCGGCTGGTCGTGCACGCCCTCGTGCCGACCTCCCCGGGTGTTGCACCAGGCACCCCGGTCGTGGTGGACGCCACCCCGGCCGGGCGACGTACGTCGGCGCAGCCCACCTCGGACGTGCAGTCCAAGGTGGGCTTCGTCGTGAGCAAGGCCGTGGGCAACTCCGTGGTCCGGCACCGGGTGAGCCGCCGCCTGCGCCACGTGGTGCGGGACCGGCTGCCCGGCCTGCCCCCCGGCTCCTCGCTGGTCGTGCGGGCGTTGGCCCCGGCGGCGACGGCGAGCAGCGCCGACCTGGCCGCCGACTTCGACGCGGCGTTGCGCAGGCTGTTGCGATGACCGGGACCCGAGTGAGCCCCGTGACGCGGGCGCTGCTGCTGCCGATCCACTTCTACCGGCGGTTCATCTCCCCCGCGTTGCCCCCGACCTGCCGTTTCCACCCGAGTTGCAGCACGTACGCGGTGGAGGCGCTGACCGTCCACGGCCCGCTGCGCGGCTCCTGGCTGGCCCTGCGCCGGCTGCTGCGCTGCGGACCCTGGCACCCTGGTGGCCTGGACCCCGTTCCGCCGAGGCGAACCACGGTCCCCGACGTTTCTGCCGAGGAGTAGCAAGTGCTCAACTTCATCTACTACCCGGTGTCCTTCATCCTGTGGTGTTGGCACTGGGTGTTCGGACACGTCTTCGGCGAGTCGAGCGGGTTCGCGTGGGCGCTGGCCGTGGTGTTCCTCGTCTTCACGCTGCGCGCGCTGCTGTTCAAGCCGTTCGTCGGCCAGGTGCGCTCGATGCGGAAGATGCAGGAGTTCGCGCCGGAGATCCAGAAGATCAAGAAGAAGTACCCGAACGACAAGCAGCGCCAGGCCCAGGAGATGCAGAAGCTCCAGGCCGAGCACGGGGTGAACCCGCTGGGCGGCTGCCTGCCGATGCTGGTGCAGATCCCGGTGTTCATCGGCCTGTTCCACGTGCTGCGCTCGTTCAGGCCCGGCTGGGGCGAGGTGTACTTCTTCGACGCGCAGGGCGTCGAGTCGTTCGTCAACGCCAAGCTGTTCGGCGTCAACCTGTCGACCTTCATCACGATGCCCGGCAACGAGCTGGAGCAGTTCGCGACCGAGCGGACGTCCGTGCTCTACGTCGCCATCCCGCTGATGATCGTCGCGTCGATCGCCACGCACTTCACCGCGCGGCACTCGGTGGCCCGCCAGACCCAGGCCGCCGCGGAGAACCCGCAGACGGCGATCATGAACAAGCTGACGCTGTACATCTTCCCGCTGGGTGTGCTCGTCGGTGGTCTCTTCTTCCCCATCGCGATCCTGCTGTACTGGCTGAGCAACAACATGTGGACCCTCGGCCAGCAGTACGTCGTGTACCACCGCATCGACCGCGAGGAAGCCGCGAAGAAGGAAGCGGTCGTCGAGAAGCGCCAGGCGCTCGCGCCGCGGCCCGGTGCGAAGCCGAAGCCGGGCGCCAAGCCCGCCGCCGGCGCCGCGAAGAAGCCCGCCGTGCAGGACACCCCGCCGTCGGACGAGCAGGCCGGCAACGGCAAGCCGTCCACCGAGATCCCCGGTCTGAGCCCAGACCGATCCCCGGGCAAGAAGCAGGGCAACAAGAAGCGTCGTTGACCCTGGAGAGGAGACATCGTGTCGGAGACGTTGCAGGCGACCGACGTGGACGCGGCACCGGAGGCCGACGAGGCCCCGCCGGCGCGGTCGGGGAGTTCGGAGGACCTGCTCGTCCAGGAGGGCGACATCGCGGGGGACTACCTCGAGAGGCTGCTCGACCTGCTCGACTACGACGGTGACATCGACCTCGACGTCGAGGCCGGTCGGGCGATCGTCAGCATCGACGGCGGTGACGACCTGGAGAAGCTGGTCGGCCCCCGCGGCACCGTGCTGGAGTCCTTGCAGGAGCTGACCCGACTGGCGGTGCAGCAGGAGACCGGCGTCCGCAGCCGGCTGATGCTGGACATCGCGGGCTGGCGGGCGAACCGCCGGGCCGAGCTGGCCGAGCTGGGTCGGACGACGGCGGAGAAGGTGGCGGCGTCGGGCGAGAAGGTCCGGCTGCACCCGATGACGCCGTTCGAGCGCAAGGTCGTGCACGACGCCGTCGCCGCGGTGGCGGGCGTGCACAGCGAGAGCGAGGGCGAGGAGCCGCAGCGCCGGGTCGTGGTGCTGCCCAAGCCCTGAGTTCGGCCCGTTGTGGGAGCGGCCCTCGGTTTCACGTGAAACCGAGGGCCGCTTTGTGTGCTCGCCGGTGGGTGATCGGACCGTCCCAGCGCCCGGGTTGGTCAGAGACCTTCACCTGGGTCCGGTGCTGGCGGACGAGCGCTCCGGTCCGGGTGGCGATTCGGTTTTGCCAGCGGACTTCGACGAGCACGCATTTGAAGAGCGCAGCAGCTGCCCGCCTTGAGCAGCCCCACCAACCGCGCGAGCGCCGCGCCGGGATCGCGCTGCGCGGTTCGGCGCGTGCCGGGCGAGCACCACATCCACGGACCCGCTCGCGTGGGCGGGTGCCCTGCCCGAGGTCACGCCACTCGCGTTTGGCCCGGCACGGCTGCCTGGCGGGTCAGCAGCCGCATCCCATTTCGCCTCGCGGGTCGGCCCGTACGCCATGCCGGGGTTCGACCACCCACGCCCGGACCCGTATCCCTCGCCGCCTCCAGCGAAAGCGCCTCCCCTGCCTGAGCCGCCTCCTCCGAACCGGACCTCGCGACCAGCATGGACCCGAATCCGCAGAACAGCTCCGGCCCGCTGGTGGCTGCCCGTTGTCCACAGCGCCGAGGTTGTCCACAGATGCGCCGCCAAGCCGCCCACCGCCGCCCGCCGCCGATAGGCTGGAACAGGGCCGCCCCCCGGGAGGGTGGGGGCTGCGCTGTGGGGGCTGCGCTGTGGGGGCTGCGCTGTGGGGGCTGCGCTGTGGGGGCTGCGCTGTGGTGCGGTCGTTCAAAGTTCGTGTGGCTCGTGGTTGAACGTCTCCAGCCGGGTGTCGCGGAACTGGCGGGTGGCGAAGGTGTCGAGCCAGGTGCGTTGTTCGTCGGTCTCCGGCACCTCTCGGCCGCGCGCCTCGACGATCGCCTGCCACGCCGCCGCCGGGCTCGCGCCGTCGAGGACGAGCAGTGCCGCCGCCAAGAGGGACGAGCGGCCGATGCCGCCCCAGCAGTGGATCAGGATGTGGCGGCCGGTGCGGAGGTCGGCGGCCAGGCGGTGGAGTTCGGGGTCGAGGGTCGTGGGTACGCCGAAATCCGGGATGGGGAGGTGGCGGTGGTCGCGGGCGGCGGCGGGAGTCCTCCAGGTACAGCTCCGCGATCTACGGGGTGGTCAGGGCGCACACGACGATGTCCACGCCGGCGGCGGTCCACTCCTCGACTTCCGCGACGTCCTCGGGGTGCGCGGAGGTGCTGAGGCGGCCGGGGCGGATGGTGAACATCTAAAGCTCTTCCCCTCGTCGTGTTTCACGTGAAACGGTCCGGGCATGACTGAGATCATCCGGAAGCTCCGTGTCGCCGCGTACGCGGTCATCGTTCGTGAGGACCAGATCCTGTTGTCGCGGTGGCTGGGGCCGGAGCGGCCGATGTGGATCCTGCCCGGCGGTGGGGTGGACCACGGGGAGGATCCGTACGACGCCGTCATCCGGGAGGTGTTCGAGGAGACCGGGTACAAGGCCGAGGTGCGTCGGCTGCTCGGCATCCAGAACGTCCACGGGCCGCTCAACCGGGACGGTGTGGACGTGGACTACCACCGGATCCGGATCCTCTACGAAGCGGAGGTCGTCGGCGGCGAGCTGACCTTCGAAGTGGGTGGGTCGACCGACCAGGCCGGGTGGTTTCCGCTCGACGAGGTCCCCGGACTCGATCACGTGGAGTCGGTCGACGTGGGGCTGGAGATGTTCCGGAACCGCCCCGATGACGGCCGGATTGCTCGTTTCACGTGAAACACGGTCGTTCTGGTCACGTCGATTTGGCGTGTCGCCGGGGTGATCCGTCATAGTGGGCGTCGGCACATTTGCGGGGCGCGTGACGCCCCCGTGGGCGCCCCCATCCACCCACCCGGCTCGACACCCGCCGTGTGGTTTCACGTGAAACGACGGAGACATGGCCGGAGAGTTGGAAGACCGCGCGAAGCGGGTCTTCGGTGACCACTACCCCAAGGCGGTCGCCTTCACGGAGATGCTCGCGGAGCAGGGCGTCGAGCGCGGGCTCATCGGGCCGCGTGAGGTCGACCGGCTGTGGGACCGCCACATCCTCAACTCGGCCGTCGTGGCGGAGCTGTTTCCCGCCGGGAGTCGGGTGGTGGACGTAGGCTCGGGGGCGGGCCTGCCGGGCATCCCCCTGGCGATCGCGCGACCGGACCTCGACCTGACCCTCCTCGAACCGATGGCTCGACGGGTGGCGTGGCTGACCGAGGTCGTGGACGCGCTCGGGCTCGACGTCGACGTGGTGCGCGGGCGAGCCGAGGAGGGGCCGGTGCGGGAGCGGCTGTCCGGCAGTGACGCCGTGACCGCTCGCGCGGTCGCACCGCTCGAACGGCTCGCCCGGTGGTGCCTGCCGCTGCTGCGACCCGGTGGGCGGCTGGTGGCGCTCAAGGGTGAGAGTGCCGCCGAAGAAGTCGAACGTGACGCCGAGGCGGTGCGGAGGGCCGGGGGCGTCCAGCCCTCCGTGACCACCTGCGGCGCTGGTGTCCTCGAAGTGCCAACGACCGTCGTGCTGGTGGAGCGCGACGACACGAGCCGCCGGGCCGGGGCGCGCCGACCGGTGAAGGCGGCAACCAGACCACGGAAGGATCGGTGACCGTGTACCCCGACCCCCTGCAACCGGTGTTCCAAGCTGCCGGTGTTTCACGTGAAACAGAACAGGGCGCGGTGGGCGCGGACGAGGTCCTGCGCCCCGCCCCGACCGAGCCGACCGTGAGCGACAACGCAGGAGACAGCACCGTGTGGACCCCCATCGCGGAAGAGGCGGCACGCGCCACGCGCGTCCTCCACCCCGACTCCCTCCAGCTCCCCCCGCCGACCCACCGCCGCGTCCTCACCGTGGCGAACCAGAAGGGCGGCGTCGGCAAGACGACCAGCACGGTCAACCTGGCCGCCGCGCTCGCCATCCACGGCCTCAAGGTCCTCGTGATCGACCTCGACCCGCAGGGCAACGCGAGCACCGCCCTGGCCGTCGAGCACCGCTCCGGCACGCCGTCGGTCTACGAGGTGCTGATCGGTGAGATGTCGGTCGCCGAGGCCGCCCAGGTCAGCAACCAGTCCCCCAACCTGTACTGCGTCCCGGCCACGATCGACCTCGCCGGCGCGGAGATCGAACTGGTGTCGATGGTGGCCCGCGAGTCCCGCCTGAAGGAGGCGCTGAGCCCCGAGGCGCTGGACCCGATCCGCCCGGACTACGTGTTCATCGACTGCCCGCCGTCGCTCGGCCTGCTGACCGTCAACGCGATGGTCGCCGCGCAGGAGGTCCTGATCCCGATCCAGTGCGAGTACTACGCGCTGGAGGGCCTGGGGCAGCTCCTGCGCAACATCGAACTCGTCCAGGCGCACCTGAACCCGACCCTGAGCGTGTCCACCATCCTGCTCACCATGTACGACGGCCGCACGAAGCTGGCCGACCAGGTGACCAGCGAGGTGCGCGGCCACTTCGGCGACACGGTCCTCAAAACGGTGATCCCGCGCAGCGTGAAGGTCTCCGAGGCACCAGGATTCGGTCAGACGGTGCTCACCTACGATCCCGGCTCACGGGGCGCGATGAGCTACCTGGACGCAGCGAGGGAGATCGCCGAGCGCGGCGCGGAGATGGAGTCGGCATGACGGAGCAGCGCAAGGGTGGACTCGGCCGCGGCCTCGCGGCCCTGATCCCGAGCGGACCCCCGGTGGGTGCGCCGACCCCGATCCGGGCCGTGCCGAACGGCGCCACCCCTGCGCCCTCCCCCGCCCCGTCGGCGTCGGGTGAGGTGGCGGGCGCGGTGTACCAGGAGCTGCCGGTCACCTCGATCCGCACCAACCCGAAGCAGCCGCGGCAGGTCTTCGACGAGGACGCGCTGCACGAGCTGGAGCACTCGATCCGCGAGTTCGGGCTCATGCAGCCGATCGTCGTCCGGTCGATCGGCCCGGACTCCTACGAGCTGGTGATGGGCGAGCGCCGGTGGCGCGCGACCCAGCTGGCGGGGCTCAAGACCATCCCGGCGATCGTGCGGCAGACCGCCGACGACGTGATGCTGCGCGACGCGCTGCTGGAGAACATCCACCGCGTCCAGCTCAACCCGTTGGAAGAGGCGGCGGCGTACCAGCAGCTGCTGGAGGAGTTCGGCGTCACCCACGAGGAGCTGGCCGACCGCATCGGCCGCAGCCGCCCGGTCGTGACCAACACGATCCGGCTGCTGAAGCTGCCCCTCCCCGTGCAGCGGCGGGTGGCGGCGGGCGTGCTGTCGGCCGGGCACGCGCGGGCGTTGCTCGGGTTGGACGACCCAGGTGCGCAGGAGGACTTGGCGACCCGGATCGTGGCCGAGGGCATGTCGGTCCGGGCGACCGAGGAGGCGGTGACGCTGGCGAAGTCGGCCGAGCCGGCCAAGGCGAAGCAGGCGCGGCGCAAGCCGATCCAGGCGCCGGGGTTGCAGGAGCTGGCGGAGCGGCTGTCGGACAGCTTCGACACCCGGGTGAAGGTCGAACTGGGTCAGCGGAAGGGTCGGATCGTGGTCGAGTTCGGGTCGGTGGATGATCTTGAACGCATCATCCACCTCATGGCGCCAGAAGCGACAAATCGGACACGTTCGACGGACGTGTGATCACCCACGGCACTTATGTCACGGTGACGATGACGGCCCGCATCCGAAAGGATACGGGCCGTCACCACGTTGCGAGGTTGGTTCAGCGGTTGACCGCGCGCTCCACGAGGCCCGCGTAGATCTCCCCCAGCGACTGGCCGGCCGCCTCCACCGCCATCGGCAGGAGCGATGTCTCGGTCAGACCCGGCGACACGTTCACCTCAAGGAAGTACACGGTCCCGTCCGGCGCCACGACCGCGTCGGTGCGCGAGACGTCCCGCAGGCCCAACAGCCGGTGCGCGGCCACGGCGAGTTCGCCGACCGCCTGGGCCGCCTTCTCGTCCAGCCGGGCCGGGGCGTGGAAGTCGGTGAGGCCGGCGGTGTAGCGGGCGGTGTAGTCGTAGACGCCGCTCTCCGGGACGATCTCGACCGGCGGCAGAGCGCGGGGGCCGTCCGGTCCGTCGACGACCGCCACGGCCACCTCGACGCCCTCGACGTACCGCTCCGCCAGCACGGTGTCCCCGTACGCCAGGCACCCCACCATCGCGGCGGGCAGTTCGGCGGCCTCGCGCACGACCTGGGCGCCCAGCGCCGAGCCGCCCTGGTCGGGCTTGAGCATCAGCGGCAGGCCGAGCTTGTCCACCATCGCGTCCAGCACCGGCTGCGCGCCCAGCTCGCGGAACGTCGCGTGCGGCAGCACGGCCCAGTCCGGCGTCGACAGGCCGGCGCGGGCCAGCTCGGCCTTGGCGGTCGGCTTGTCCCACGCCCGGCGGCACGCCCGCGAGTCCGTGCCGACGAACGGCACGTCCAGCATCTCCAGGACGGTCTGCACCGACCCGTTCTCGCCCTCGCCGCCGTGCAGCGCCACCACGACGGCGTCCGGCCGGTGCTCGCGCAACCGCGTGAGGAGTTGGGCGTCGGCGTCCCACTCCTCCACGACGAGACCGGCCGAACGCAGCGCGGCGGACAGCCTGCGACCGGATCGCAGGGACACCTCCCGCTCGTGCGACAGGCCCCCGGACAGCACTGCGACCCAGTGGTCGGACAACTTCTCTCCTAATCAGGCGGTGTCGGGCGAGGGGGTCTGCGGACCGGAGACCGGGCGGGGCGTCGACGGCCCGAACGTCTCGTGCAGCTCCAGCTCGTCCTTGATCACGTTCGCCAGCCGCCGCACGCCCTCGCGGATGCGCTCCGGCGTCGGGTAGCAGTACGAGATGCGCAGCTGGCGGCTGCCCAGCCCGTCCGCGTAGAACCCGGTGCCGGACGCGTACGCCACCCGCTGGGTGATGGCACGGGGCAGCATGGCCTTGGTGTCGATGCCCTCGGGCACGGTCAGCCACACGTAGAACCCGCCGTTGGGCTTGTTCCACGTGGAGCCAAGCGGCATGTGCTGCTCCAGGGCCTCGATGGCCGCGTCGCGCCGCTCCCGGTAGGCCTCGCGGTAGATCTTGATCTGGCCCTTCCAGTCGTGCGTCGACAGGTACCGCGACACGACGAGCTGGTTGAACGTGGGCGGGCACAGCGTGGCCGACTCGGCCGCCAGGACCAGCTTCTCGCGCACCGCGTGCGGCGCGAGGACCCAGCCCACGCGCAGGCCGGCGGCGAAGGTCTTGGAGAAGGAGCCCAGGTAGACCACGTTGTCCGGATCGGTGGAGCGCAGCGCCGGGTAGGTGACGCCGTCGAAGCCGAGCAGCCCGTACGGGTTGTCCTCGACCACGAGGATGCCGTGCTGCCGGCAGATCTCCAGCACCTCGGCCCGGCGCTCGACGGCGAGCGTCACGCCGGCCGGGTTGTGGAAGTTCGGGATCGTGTAGAGGAACTTGACCCGCTGCCCGGCCTGCTCGACCGCCCGGATGGCCTCGCGCAGCGCCTCGGGCACCAGGCCGTCGGCGTCCATGGCCACGTGCACGACGTTGGCCTGGTAGGCGGAGAACGAGCCGAGCGCGCCCACGTACGACGGGCCCTCGGCCAGCACGACGTCACCCGGGTCGCAGAAGATCCGGGTCACCATGTCCAGGCCCATCTGGGAGCCGACGGTGACCACGACGTCGTCGGGGTGGGCGTTGATGCCCTCCAGCGCCATGATGTCGCAGATCTGCTCGCGCAGCTCCGGGATGCCCTGGGCCGAGCCGTACTGGAGCGCCACCAGGCCGTCCGTGGCCACCACGTCCGCGACCTCGGCGGACAGCGACTCGAGGGGCAGTGCCGCCAGGTGGGGCATCCCTCCCGCCAGGGACACCACCTCGGGCCTGCTTGCCACCGCGAACAGCGCCCGGATCTCCGAGGCCGTCATCCCCGCCGTGCGCGCCGCGTACCGGCGCAGGTGGGGATCGAGGCTTCTGGCACCCTGCTTCGGGGGCTGTCCGGGTAGGTTCACGGGGAACTCCGAGGTAGTAGTGGTTACCGGCGGGTTTGTTCCCGGCTGAGTGTAACCGCCGTCCCGTTCGGGGCATGTGCCTTCCGGGCGGGGGTCACATCCGCCTATCCTCGTAGGGGTTGCATTCGGGGGTTGGGAGGTCGGGGTGTCGCGACGCGTCGTGGGCGTCACTCTGGACAACCTGGAGCACCTCTCCAAGCACAGTCGGACCTGCGTGTTCTGGGAGCTGGCGCCCCACCTGAAGGAGCAGGCCGAGGAGTTCGGCGACACCGAGTTCGAGAAGGAGGCCTGGGTCTCCAGCGTCCTGCTCGAGTGGGGTTCGTGCGGTCGCATCATCTACTGCGATGGGATTCCCGCCGGTTCGGTGTTCTACGCGCCCCCGGCTGCGGTGCCCCGGTCGTTGGCCTTCCCCACCTCTCCCGCGAGCCCCGACGCCGTGTTGATGACCGGTCTCGAGGTGCTGCCGGAGTTCCGCGGTGGCGGGCTCGGGCGCGTGCTCGTGCAGACCGTGGCGAAGGACCTGACCCGCCGCGGCGTGAAGGCGATCGAGGCGTTCGGCGACGCCCAGCCGATCGAGGGCGAGCGGACGTGCGTGACGCCCGCGGACTTCCTCACCAGCGTCGGGTTCAAGACGGTGCGGCCCCACCCGCGCTGGCCCCGGTTGCGGCTGGAGCTGCGCAGCGCGTCCTCGTGGAAGGAAGACGTGGAGGCGGCGCTGGAGCGGCTGCTCAGCTCCGTGACCGTGTCGACGGCCGAGCCCAGCTTCCGTCCCGTCTGATTCATTGCTCTGACCTGTGGTTTCTTCAGCGCGGGTTGACATGCAGGTATTTGCCTGCATAACGTTTACCGCGTGGACAAGGTGTTCAAGGCCCTCGCCGACCCGACCCGGCGCTACCTGCTGGACCGGTTGCACGAGGAGAACGGCCAGACGCTGGGTGAGCTGTGCGCACGCGTGGGCATGACCCGCCAGTCCGCCACCCAGCACCTGGCCGTCCTGGAGGCCGCGAACCTGGTCAGCACCGTCCGCCGGGGCCGGGAGAAGCTGCACTACCTCAACCCGGTGCCGCTGCACGAGATCCAGGAACGGTGGATCGACAAGTTCGAGCGCCCCCGGCTGCGGGTGCTCGCCGAGGTCAAACGACGAGCGGAGAACGCGATGAAGCCCGAGTTCGTGTACGTGACGTACATCGAGAGCACGCCGGAGAAGGTCTGGGAGGCCCTCACCGACCCGGACACGACCGCGGCCTACTGGGGGCACCGGAACGTGTCGGACTGGCAGGTCGGGTCGACGTGGGCGCACCGGCGGGTCGACTCGGACGTGGACGACGTGGTGGGCGAGGTGCTGGCGAGCGACCCGCCGCACCGCCTGGTGACGACGTGGCGGGACCCGGAGGACCCGCGGGAGTCGTCGACCGTCACGTTCCTGATCCAGCCGTACGAGGGCATCGTGCGGCTCACCGTGACCCACGAGAACCTGGCCGACGAGGCCGAGCGCGCCCAGGCGGCGGCCGGGTGGGCGGCGGTGCTGTCGAACCTGAAGTCGTTGCTGGAGACCGGGCGGACGCTGTCCGGCATCCCGTGGGAGATGCCGCAGTGACCTGCGCGGTCTAGGTTTCACGGCGTGGTGTTCGCGATCTTCGGCCTGGTGTCGGCCGTGTTCTTCGTGCTGGGGGTGCGCCGCGACCGGCGGCGGGTCGCCAACGCCGTGTGGCTGGGGTTGACGCTGGTCGCGGCCCTGCTGTGGCTGTTGACCAAGGACGACCTGCCGTGGTGGCTGGACGACCTGCTGGGGTGGGCGGTCGCGGTGGCCGTGCTGGGGTGCGGGCTGGTGCTGCCGATCGCGCTGATCGGGAACGGGCTGCTGATGCTCCGGCGCGAGGGGCGTGCGCTGGGGAACCTGTTGTCGCTGCTCGCGGGCCTGGCGGTGGTCGGGCTGGTGGTGATCTTCCTGCTGGCCCTGGACGACCCGCGGACGTGGGTGCACGCCGTGGTGGGGTCGCTGGTGATCGTGTCGGCGTACCTGGCGTTCCTGTTCGTCAGCCTGCTGCTGTACTCGGTGCTCTACGGCAAGACCGGCCGCCGGACGGGCTTCGACGCCGTGGTCGTGCTCGGCTCGGGCCTGCTCGGCGACCGCGTCCCACCACTGCTGGCGTCCCGGCTGGACCGGGCGGCGCAGCTGTACCGGCGGGAGGTGGCGGCCGGTGGTGCGCCGGTGATCGTCGTTTCCGGTGGTCAGGGGGCGGACGAGGCCGTCTCGGAGGCGCTGGCGATGCAGCGGTGGCTGGTGGCGGCGGGCGTGCCGGCGGAGGCGGTGCTGCTGGAGGACCGGGCGACCACGACCGAGGAGAACCTGCGGTACAGCCGGGCGGTGCTGGACTCGGCCGGGCACAGCGGCCGGACCGTGGCGGTGACGAACAACTACCACGTGTTCCGCACGGCGGTGATCGCGCGGAGGTTGCGGCTGAAGATGGGCGTGATCGGGTCGCGGACGGCGTTCTACTTCCTGCCGAGCGCGTTCCTGCGCGAATTCGTCGCCATCCTGACCCGCAACCCGGTGGCCCACACCCTGGCCGGCGGGTTGCTGGTCAGCCTCTACCTGCTCCTGCTCTACTAGCCCGCAAGCAGCGCCTCCTCGCCGGAGGCGTTGGGGCCGAACACCGCCGCGACCGGGAGCAGGCTCCCGCCGATGTTCGGCGCGGGTCGGGCCTCCTCGCGGTCGCGGTCGGCGACGACCATCGACAGTTCGACCGGGTCGAGGATCGAGCGGTGTTCGCCGACTCGAACCGGATCAGCTAGCCCGCTGAGCGCTGGCCGGTGGCCAGTTCGTGGCGCATGAGGTCGTCGAGGGTGAAGGTGCCGGTGGGCTGGTCGTCCTTGCCCAGCAGGTACAGGCGTTTCACGGCCACCAGGATGCCCTCGGCCACGACGTCCCGGAACGCGGGCGTCGCCAGCCGTGCCCGGTCCTGGTCGTTGGTCAGGTAGCCGACTTCCACGCGGACGGCGGTGCACTTGGTCATGCGGAGCATGTCCCAGGTCTTCGGGTGGGTGCCGCAGTCCAGCATCCCCGTCCGGGCGACCAGTTCCCGCTGGATGAAGCCCGCCAGGGCCTCGCCGACCGTGGAGGACGTGCCGTTGCCGGTGCCGTAGTGGAAGCTCGCGACGCCGTTGGCCAGCGGGGACTTGTTGCCGTCGCTGTGCAGGGACAGGATCAGGTCGGCGCCCGCCTCGTTGGCGAAGCGCGCCCGCTCGCTCTCGTCCGGGCAGTTGTGCGGACCGCGGGTGAGCAGGGCTTCCATGCCGGTCGCGGCCATCTTGCCCTCGAGCAGGCGGGCCAGGTCCAGCATGACGTCGGCCTCGGACACGCCACCGACCACGACACCGCGGTCCTCGCCGCCGTGGCCGGGGTCGATGATGATCCGCTTGCCGGACAGCCTCGGCCCGGCCTTGCGGACCCGCTCCTGCTCGCGCAGGAACACCGGCCGGCCGCCGCGGACCTTCGGCTGGAGCTGGCGCAGCGCCCGCACCGTGTCCGGGCCGCACATGCCGTCCACGATCAGGCCGTAGTCGCGCTGGAAGCTGCGCAGCGCCTGCTCGGTCTGCTGCCCGAACTCGCCGTTGGGCCGACCGGCGTCGTAGCCCAGTTCCAGCAGCCGCTCCTGGAGGGCGAACACGTCGTCGCCGGTCACCGGCTGGGACATCAGGTACGCCAGCGGCCGGTCGCCGAGGCGGTAGGTCGCGTCGCGCAGTGCGCGGTAGGTGGCGGGGCCGACGACGCCGTCGGTGATCAGACCCCGTTGCTGCTGGAACGCGCGCACGGCGTGCTCGACCGGCAGGTCGAACACCTGAGACGGCTGCGGATCGGACAGCAGGCCGAGCCGGGTCAGCGTGGCCCTCACCTCGGCGACGTCCGGACCGAAATCCCCGCGGCGGAGTAGCAGCATGTACCCCTCGTTCACTAAGGCGTCGACAGCCGCCGACGCTGAGGTTGACGCCCTATTGTGCCTTGCCTGAGCCGATGCTCCTCGCTGGGCTACTGCGAGTGGTTACCCACCCACAAAAGCGTGACCCGTCCGTCTCACCGTGAAGACGGACGGGTCACGCTTCGGGTTGCACTCAGCCGAGGTAGTCGGCGAGGTCGTTGAGCAGCGCGGCCTTCGGCTTGGCGCCGACGATCTGCTTCACCGGGCGGCCGCCCTGGAAGACGATCAGGGTCGGCACCGACATGATCTGGTAGTCCCGCGCGATCCCGGGGTTGGCGTCGATGTCCAGCTTCGCCACGGTGATCTTCTCGGCGTTCTCCGCCGCGATCTCCTCCAGCACCGGGGCGACCATCTTGCACGGGCCGCACCAGGTGGCCCAGAAGTCGACCAGGACCGGCTTGTCGCTCTGGAGCACGTTCTCGGTGAAGCTGTCGCTGCTGGTCACAGCGACGGTGGCGCCTGCCATGTTCTCTCCTCTGGTGGCGGGAAACGTGGGGATGTGCTGGGGGATGTCAGTCGGCGGAGTCGCCGTAGCCGCCGCCCACGAACTCGGGCGTCAGGTGCGCCTCGGACGCGCCGTGCTCGGCCAGCCAGCGCTCCGCGTCGATCGCCGCGGCGCAGCCGGAGCCGGCGGCGGTGATGGCCTGGCGGTAGGTGTGGTCGACCAGGTCGCCGGCCGCGAACACGCCGTCGAGGTTGGTGTAGGTGCTCTGCCCCTTGACCTTCACGTAGCCGTCTTCGTCCACGTCGACCTGGCCGCGGACGAGGTCGCTGCGCGGGTCGTGGCCGATCGCGAGGAAGAACCCGGTGAACGGGTGCTCGGTGATCTCACCCGTCCGGGTGTCACGCACCTTGAGGGCGGACATCGTGCCGCCCTCGCCGACGACCTCGACGGCCTCGGCGTTGAGCAGCCACTTGATCTTCTCGTTGGCGCGGGCGCGCTCCAGCATGATCTTCGACGCGCGGAACTCCTCGCGGCGGTGGATGACCGTGACCGACCGGGCGAAGCGGGTGAGGAACGTGGCCTCCTCCATCGCCGAGTCGCCGCCGCCGACCACCGCGATGTCCTGGTCGCGGAAGAAGAAGCCGTCGCAGGTGGCGCAGGCCGACACGCCGCGGCCGAGCAGCTCCTGCTCGCCGGGGATGTGCAGGTAGCGGGCCGCCGCGCCCATGGCGAGGACGACCGCCTTGGCCGCGTAGCGGACGCCGTTGGCGGTGACGTACTTGACGTCGCCCTCCAGCTCCAGCCGCTCCACGTCCTCGGCGCGCAGCTCGGCGCCGAACCGCTTGGCCTGCTCGCGCATCTGCTCCATGAGGTCGGGCCCCATGATGCCGTCGCGGAAGCCGGGGTAGTTCTCGACTTCGGTCGTGGTCATCAGCGCGCCGCCGTACTGCGAGCCCTCGAACACCAGCGGTTCGAGCTGCGCGCGTGCCGCGTAGACCGCCGCGGTGTACCCGGCGGGCCCCGATCCCACGACGATCAGGTTCCGAACGTCCGACACCCTCGACCTCCGTTTGTCGTGACAGGCGTGGGGCCTGCACTTGTGCTCAACGGATCGTAGGGTGCCGCAATTCCTGATCTGCGGGGTGAGGTGGGCTACTGCGTCACGGCGTGATCTGGCTGGTCGCGAGGACGCCGTTCGGGTTGTCCGGGCCGCAGGTGTCCGGGTCCAGCACGACGATCTTGAACGCGCCCGGCTTGCCGCCCGGCAGGATCGCCATCACCGCGTCCTTGCCGTCCAGCGTGATCGGGCTGACGCCCAGCGGCTTGGCGCTGGCGATGTTCGCGCCCTGGAGGCAGCCGGCCAGCTTGTCCTGGTTCTCCAGGGGTCCGTAGTTCTGCGCCTTGAGCACGTCGCCGAAGACCGGGCCGAAGTCGTTGCCCTTCACCGCCAGTGGACGGTGGGTGACCGGGGTGTTCGAGGTCGGCTGGGCCACGTTGTCGCCGGGGTCGGACGTCGGGGTGCCCTGGGTCGAGACGACCACCACGCCGACCGCGACGGCCGCGGCGGCGAGGAGACCGGCACCCCACCCGAGCTGCTTCTTCCGCCGCCGCGCGGCCAGGTCGACCACCGGGGCTACGTGCTCGGCGGCCGGCTGGTGCGTCGGAGCGGGCGAGGCGCCGGCGCGCCGGAACTCCTCTGCCAGCGCCGCGTCGATCCGGTCCGCGACCTCGCGCGGCACCGGGATCGGCGGCAGGTCGCGCAGGTCGGCGACGGTCGCGTCGAGCGCGGCGAGGATCTCCCGGGCCTCCGGGTCGTCGGCCACGGCCGCCCGCAGCTCGGCCTCGTCCTGCGGGTCCAGCACACCCGCGTGCAGGTCAGCCAGCAGGTCGACGGACCACGGCGGCCCTGAACGCCGCACATTGCCGGTCATCGTTCCTCCAACTGACGTCCCTGTTGCACCTGCACATCGCTCATTGGGACGTTCGCATCTGCACTCTGGTTCCGGAGGTGCCCGAGAACTTTGGCCAGCTTCGCGCGACCCCGGGCACACCGCGACTTGACCGTGCCCTCGGCGATGCCCAGCAACTGGGCGGTTTCGGCGACCGAGTACCCCTCCACGTCGACCAGGACGATCGGCGCCCGTTGCTCCTCCGGCAGCTCGTTCAGCGCGGCCTGCACGACCAGCCGCGTCTCCCGCTCGGCCATCGCGTCCCGCGGCGCGACCGGCTCGCCGGGCCCGGCCTCGGGCAGCGGCACGGTGGGTCGGGTCTGCCGCCTGCGCATCCGGTCAAGGCAGGCGTTCACCACTATTCGGTGCAGCCATGTCGTGACCTGGGACTCCGCGCGGAAGCTCGCGGCGGCGCGGAAGGCGGAGATGAACGCCTCCTGCAACGCGTCCGCCGCCTCTTCGGGGTCGCGCAACGTGCGCAGCGCGACGGCCCACATCCGGTCCCTGTGCCGTCTGACCAGCTCCGAGAAGGCGTGCGGGTCACCCGCGGCGTGTGCCGCGATGAGGTCTGCGTCCGAGCTGGCTGCGGCGGTCACGCGGAAGAGCGTATCGGCACTCCCCTGTGACGTTTCGATCACCCGTTCGGCGCAGTGTCGATCACTGGGCGCGGGTGTAGAGGAGTTCCGCGATCTCGGACTTGTGGTTGCGGCCGCCGCCCGCGAGCTTCGTCACCCACACCAGCACGTGTTGCGTGGCTTCGTGCTCACCCAACTGGATCTGGGTCTGGCCCGGCGACAAAGTGGCCGTCGCGATGACCTTGGTCTCCTCGAGCGGGGCGTTCTCCGCGGCCGCCACGCGGATCTCGACGACCGTGCCCTCACTCGGCGAGGTGATCGTGACCGACGCCAGCTTCACCGGCTCGGCGAACGAGGCCATCAGCCCGATGCCCGGCTTGAGCGCCGGGAACGGCTGGAAGTAGTTCTCCGTCTGCCACACCGTCGCCGGGTTGTTGTCCACGGCCCGGTTGGCGCGGTTGGCGTTGTCCGGCTGGTTCGTCACGTCGTAGACGCCGATCGACGCCGGCTGCACCGGGCCCGCGGGGGTCGGCGCGGGTGGGGCGGGCTGGCCGGAGGTGGCGGGGGTGGTCTGGCCGATCACCACCGTGGGGCCGCCGCCCTTGGTGGGTTCGTCGCTGAAGAAGCTGACGATCTGCACGCCCAGCCAGACGATCACCGCCAGGGTGGCCGCGGCGAGCACGGCCACGCTGATCCACAGCTTGCGCTTGTGGTCCCGGCCGCGCTGGGGGCGCTGGGTGGTCCACACCGCGCCGTCGTCCTCGGGGTGGACCGGCTCGATCAGGGCGGTCTGGGCCTCGGACTCGGCGATCTGGTCGAGGACCTGGAGGATCGCGGCGGACGTGCGGATGCCGCCGACGCTGGTGTCCTCCAGGGACCGCACGGCCACCGACGACAGCTCGTGCGGCACGTACGGGTGCAGCGTGCTCGGGGCGACGACGGAACCGTCCGGGCCGGTCGGGGCCACCGGCACGCCCTCCGGGCCGCCCGGCAGCGCCCACCGGCCGGTGAGCAGCAGGTACAGGATCGCGCCCAGGCCCTTGACGTCGTCGCGGGCGATCGCGTCCGGTCTCGGTCCGGGGAACGCCAGCCGCAGCCGGCCGTCGGAGGTCACCCGGATGCGCTGGGGGTGGTCCGCGCCGAGGACCAGGCCCGCGTGGTGGGCGCCCTCGATCGCGGCGCCGAGGGGTTCGAGCAGGCGGGTGGCGGCGCCGGCGGGCAGCGGGCCCTCGGCGATCAGGTCCATCAGGTCGGTGCCCTGGGTCCACTCCGCCACGACGATGCCGAGGATGCCCTCGTCCAGCTTCACGCCGGTGCCGGGGGTCAGGACGTCGATCACCCGGGACACGCCCGGATGGGTGAAGCTGGCCGCGTGGGTGGCGCGTTCGGCGGTCCGCTTGGCCCGCGCCAGCGCCTGCTGGTCGGCCGGGTCGCCGACCAGGACGGTCAGGGCGACGTCCCGGTTGAGCTGGCCGTCGCGCGCCCGCCACAGCTGGGCGTCGCAGCGCTGGTCGACGCCGGAGGAGGCGAGCAGCCGGTAGCGGCCGTCGCCAATGACCCCGCCGGGCACCAGCGAGGTGTTCTGGATCGGGCCGCTGCTCACGCGCCCGAGCGTACGGGACTCGGCTCTGTCGGCACGTTCACCGCCGCCGCACCAGACGGCTGATCCTGTCCACCACGGGCTTCACCTCGGGTACCCGGAACACCGCCATCAGCAGGAAGCTCAGCGGCAGTCCCACGATCGTCAGCACGGTCATCTCCACCCAGGCGGTCGCGACGGGACCTTCGGTGCCCAGCAGCCGGACGGCGAGCCACGCCGCCCCGGCGGCCACCCCGAACCCGAGGGCCGACGCCACCACGCTCAGGCAGATCGTCCACGCCGTGTACCCGGTCCGCAGCCGGCCCAACCGGATGCGCAACCACAGCTGCCCCACCAGGCAACCCACGACGAAGCTCAGCGACATGGCGACCGACACGCCCACCGCCAGCTTCTCCGGCGGCGAGATCGCCAGGAACGCGTACAGCAGCCCGATCCGGACCACGACGATGATCGCCTGGATCAACGTGGGCGTCCGGGCGTCCTTGAGCGCGTAGAACACCCGCAGCTGCAACAGCGTGATCGCGTAGGGCACCAGCCCGAACGCCGACAGCGCCAACGCGGTGCCGATGCGCTCGCCGCCCACCACACCCGACTCGCCCCACGAGAACACCGCGAGGCCGATCGACACGCCGGCCACCGTCATCAGCGCGCTGAACGGCATCAGCATGATCGACGACATCCGGTTGCCGAACGCCAGGTCGCCGACCAGCGCCCCGGTGTCGTGCGCCGCCGCCGCGCGGGACATCTTCGGCATCAGGGCGGTCAGCAGCGAGACGCCCAGCACGCCGTAGGGCACCTGCGCGACCAGCCACTGGTAGTTGTAGACGGTGATCGCGCCCTCGTCGTGGGCCGCGACCCGGGTCAGCACGACCATGCTCACGAACCCGAGCGCCACGTAGAGCAGCACCCAGAACGCCAGCCCGCCGAACTCGGCGAGCCGCCGGTCCCAGCCCCACCGCCAGCGGAACCGGAAGCCGGTGCGCCGCATCGCGGGCACCATCACCGACGCCTGCACCGCCACGCCGAGCATCGTGCCCAGGCCCAGGACCAGCAGCTTCGGCTCGCCCATCCGGACCGGGTCGAGCGAGATCTCACCCGGCACCAGCCAGTACACGCCCAGGGTCAGGATCACCACGACGTTGTTGAGCACCGGCGCCCAGGTGGGCAGGCCGAACACGTGCCGGGTGTTCAGGATCGCGCCGAGCATCGCGGACAGGCCGTAGAAGACGATCCCGGGGAGCACCAGGTAGGCGAACGCCGTGGTCAGCTCGGGGTTGGCCTTGTCCGAGCCGCCGATGAACAGCGCGGTCAGCAGCGGCGCGCAGAGCAGCGCGACCAGCGTGCCGACGCCGAGCAGGACCACCGACATGGTGATCAGCCACTGCGCGTAGCCCTCGCCGCCGTCCGGGTCCTCCTTCTCGGCGCGGACCAGCAGCGGGATGGCCACGCTGGTCAGCACGCCGCCCAGGAGCAGCTCGTTGATCATCGTCGGCAGCGTCGTGGCGACCTGGTAGGAGTCGTTCAGGACGGTCGTGCCGACCAGCGTGACCAGCAGCAGCTTGGCCAGCAGGCCGGAGACCCGGCTGACGATCGTGGCGATGGCCATCGAGCCGGAGGCACGCGCCACCGACGGGGGCTTCTGCTGCTCGACCACCGTGCTCGTTCCGCTCAACTCGCGCTCGACCTCTCCGGCCTGACCGCTTCCGGCTGCCCGGGGCCTGCTGTGCTCGGCACCGCCGCCGCGGACTTCGCCGCGCGCGCCCGCCGGTAGATGCGCCGGGCGGACAGCAGCACGAGCAACGCGCCCGCGAGGGCGGTGATGACGACGGTGATGGTCCCGTACGCGGACGACGACACCTCCAGCCGGGCCCGTTCGCCCAGCTCGACGCCGTCCGGCGTGGTCAGCCGGACGTGCACCGGGAAGCGGCCGGACCGCAGCACCTCGACCGGCACGGTGAGCTGCCGGTCGCCGCGGGCCGGGAGGACCACGTCGGGCTGCTGCTCGACCAGGATGCCGGGGGTGTCCTCGACCAGGATGCGCACGGTGACCCGCACGTCGAGCCGGTTGCGGATGGTCACCGGGATGGGGCTGTCGCCCGAGGCGAGCAGGATCGGGCTGCTCGGCTCGGACACGGTGACCTGGCCGCGCAGCCCGTCGAGCTGCTCGCGGCCGGTGTCCAGGGTGGCGCGCGCGCCGGACTCGTTGCCCCGCCACGACCCGGACACCGCGCGCAGCAGGTTCAGGCGCATCGGCTCGACGAGGTCGTTGGGCTTGGTGGACTCAGCGTCCTGCTGGGCCATCGCGCCGAACAGCTGCTGGAGCTGCTGCCAGGTCGCGGACACGTCGGCGGTGACCGCGGGCGAGACCTCCCGCGCGCCGGACTCGACCGGGTAGCTCAAGCTCGCCCGCTGCTCGGGCGGGGTCGCGCCGAGCAGGGTCGGCAGGCCCACCGGCGTGGCGAACCCGGACCCGACCAGGGACTTCGTCTGCTGGAGGAACGTGTCGACCTCGCCGGTCGGCGCGTTCCAGCGGCGCGGGGGCGTGACCACCAGGTGCCGGCCGGCGCCCTGGAACGCGGTCCGGTAGACCAGCGCGGCCAGCGCGTTCTGCACCGACACCGGGCGGCTCTCGGCGGGCGTGGTGATGCCGGCGGTGACCTGGTTCGGGCCGCCGCGCAGCGCGTCGGACACCATGTCGTCGATCCGGACGGCGGTCACCGGCTTGCCGCCGGGCGCGTCGAGGCGGACCGGCGCGGTGCCGGCGGTGCCCGCGACCGCGGACTGGTCGACCACCAGCGAGGTCACGCCCAGCGCGGTGAGGTCGGCGAGGGTCTGCTCGTCCACCACGCCGTCCTCGGGCCACGCGAGGCCGGCCTGGGCCTGCACGTCGAGGACCTGGCGGACCACGTCGACGCCCTTGCCGGCCAGCGCGGCCAGGTCGGTCAGCCGGGCCCGGGACAGCGCGACCAGGTCGGCGTCCGCGTCCGGCAGCGCCACCACGCACCGGCCGCCGGCGAGCAGCTTCAGCCGGGACAGCCACAGCTCGGCCGCGCCGGAGCCCTTGCCCGCGCCCTGACCGCGCACCTGGTAGCCCTTGGCCATCGCGGACACCGTGCGCAGCAGGTCGGGGTCCACGGCCAGGCACACGGCCGGTCCCAGCGGGCCGTCCAGCGCGGACTCGTACGCCATGAGCAGGCCGTACAGGCGTCCGCCGAGCGCGAGGGAACCGGCCAGCTCGTCGTCGGCGAGCACCGGTTCGAGGCCGCCGGAGATCATCCGGGGGCGGTCCACCAGGGGCCACAGCAGGGTGATCTTCGCCGGGTCGGCGGGCGCGCCGAGCGGGCTGCCGCCGGGGACGCCGAGCACCGGCAGCAGGGTGCTCAGCGCGACCAGGCGGGCGCGTCCGCCGTCCTGCGGGCGGCCGTTGATGTTGGCCAGGACCGGGTAGATGCCGGGCTGGTCGATCTGCAGCGAGGTGGTGCCGGTGCCGCGGACCGGGACGGTGAGGGTGAACGGCTTGCTCTCGTTCTCCCCCAGTTCGTCCACGATCGGGGTGAACCAGGGCTGGACGAACTCGGCGTCGGTGGGTTCGCGCAGGGCGCGGCGGACGGCGTCCTCGGACTCCAGGGCCTTGCCGCGCTCCAGGCGCAGCTCCAGGTCGAACAGCGGGCGGTCGCCGATGTTGACGACCTTGCCGGTGATCGTGACGGACTCGGTGTCGGCGGTGACGACGCGGGGGGTGAGCGCCTCGATGTCGAGCCGGAGCCGGGCGGGCGCGTTCTGGCCGGGCTGGCTGGACAGGGCGCGGGTCGACCAGACCTGGGTGGCGGGCGCGGGCTTGACCGGGATGCGGCCCGCGATCACGCCGCCGACCGGGCCGGGTTGGGCCGGGGACAGCGCGCCGTCGACCTGGCCGCCGGGTTGGCCTGCGCTCTCGGGTTGGCCCGCGGTCTCGGGCTGAGGGGCGGTCTCGGGTTGGCCGGTGGCGCCCGGGTGGGCCGGGGCGGCGCCGTCGACGGGCGTGGCGAAAGCCGGCGAGCCGGTGAGCAGGAGCCCGGCCGCCGCTAGAGCGGACAGCAGCCGTTTCACGCGCGCTCCGCCCCGTCCTCGGCCGTGTGGCCTCCGGCCCCCGAGTCGATCATCTCACGGGGCACCGACAGTTCTCGCGGCGCGGTCCGTTCGCGCGACAGTTCGCGGGGCACCGGGAACTCGGTGCGGGCCGCGTTGACCAGGTCGGGCAGTTCGGACCCGGCGAGCAGGTCGACGGCCCGGCGCACCAGCCGCCGCTCGTCCGCGTAGGCGAGCCGCTCGTCCAGTTCGCCAAGGGGCACCCACGCCACCTCGGTGACCTCCACGTCTTCGTCGGACAACTCGCCGCCCAGCGCTTCGAGGAGGAAGTGGTGGACGGTCTTGTGCACCCGGCGGTCCTCGGCGACGAACCAGTAGTCGATCGAGCCGAGGGGCCGCAGGACCCTGCTATGGATACCCGTCTCCTCCGCGACCTCGCGCACCGCGGTCTGCTCCGCGGTCTCGCCGGCCTCGATGTGGCCCTTGGGCAGCGACCACAGGAGCCTGCCACGTCGGTCGAGCCGGCCGATGATCGCCGCCGCGCCGCGCAGGCGGTCGAGCACGAGGCCGCCCGCCGACGTCTCGTCCACCGTCTTCAGGCGGCGGCCGCGACGTCGGTTCCGACGCCTCGGCTTGGGACCGCCGGAGCGACCGGACGAGTGGGGCATGACCTGATGGTAGTCACGTACCTTGATTACCGGTCGTGACCCCGGCGTTGCCCGAAGTAACGGATATCGTCGCATGCTTGACTTAGACGACTTGACTTAGGACCAAAACCCTCGCTGATAGAAGGCTGGCCTTTCGTGTCCGGATCGAAGCTGTCCCCAGATGACGTCGTGGAGCTGCTCAGCGCGTTCCCCGTCGCCGACGAGCTGGCCGAGCGGTTCGCCGCCGCGGGGCACCGGCTCTACCTCGTGGGCGGCAGTGTCCGTGACGCGCTGCTGGGCCGGCTGACCGGCTCCTACGACCTGGACTTCACCACCGACGCCCGGCCGCCGGCGGTGGAGAAGCTGCTGTCCGGGTGGGCCGAGGCGGTGTGGGACACCGGTATCGCGTTCGGCACGGTCGGCGCGGCCAAGCGCGGTCTGACGCTGGAGATCACCACGTTCCGCGCGGACACCTACGACGGCGTGACGCGCAACCCCGAGGTCACCTTCGGCGACACCATCGACGGCGACCTGGTCCGGCGCGACTTCACCGCCAACGCGATGGCGTTCGACCTGGTCGCGCGCGAGCTGGTGGACCCGACCGGCGGTCGCGCGGCGCTGGCGGAGCAGGTCCTGGACACGCCCGCGACGCCCGAGCAGTCGTTCTCCGACGACCCGCTGCGGATGCTGCGCGCGGCGAGGTTCGTGTCCCAGCTCGGGTTCCGGCCCGCGCCGCGGGTGGTCGAGGCGATGCGGGCGATGGCGGGCGAGCTGTCCCGGATCACGCCCGAGCGGGTGCAGGCCGAGCTGTCCAAGCTGCTGACCGGCGCGTTCCCGAAGGCCGGCATCGAGCTGATGGTGGAGACGGGGCTGGCGGACGTCGTGCTGCCCGAGCTGCCCGCGATGAAGCTGGAGATCGACGAGCACCACCAGCACAAGGACGTCTACCACCACTCGCTGGTCGTGCTGGAGCAGGCGATCGACCTGGAGGACGGGCCGGAGCCGGACCTGGTGCTGCGGCTCGCGGCGCTGCTGCACGACATCGGCAAGCCGGACACGCGGAAGTTCGAGGAGGGCGGCGGCGTCTCGTTCCACCACCACGAGGTGGTCGGCGCGAAGATGGCCCGCAAGCGCTTGCGGGCGCTGCGGTACTCCAAGGAGGTCGTCGAGGACGTCTCCCAGCTGGTGTACCTGCACCTGCGCTTCCACGGCTACGGCTCCGGCGAGTGGACCGACTCGGCGGTGCGCCGGTACGTGACCGACGCGGGTCACCTGCTGCCGCGCCTGCACAAGCTGGTCCGCGCCGACTGCACCACGCGCAACAAGCGCAAGGCCAACACGCTCCAGCGCACCTACGACGAGCTGGAGCGCCGGATCGCCCGGATCGCGGCCGAGGAGGACCTGCGCCGGGTGCGGCCGGACCTCGACGGCAACGAGATCATGAAGCTGCTCGGGCTGCCGCCGGGGCCGTTGGTCGGCAAGGCGTGGAAGTTCCTCAAGGAACTGCGGCTGGACCGCGGTCCGCTGGACCACGACGAGGCCGTGGCGGAGCTGATGGCGTGGGCGCGTGCCGAGGGGATCGACGTGCCCGGGTGACTCCTGGTGAAACAATCACCCGCTTTCCGTTAGCCAAGTGACAGGCGGTTGCGACACCATGACTGTGTGCGTCGGGGGCAGGCGCACATTTGGGGGTGGTGTCGAATGAACGCTTGGGGGTTGTCCACAGAAGGGGGCGCTCGGGCGGACGGGCTGGCGGTGCTGACCGACCACCAGCGGGCGGTGCTCAGGTGTCTGGCCAGGGGGTTGGCCGACCACGAGATCGCCCGCGTGCTGGCGGTGACGCAGCGCCAGGTCGGTGTGGTCGTCGGCGAGATCCTGCGGGCGCTGAACCTGCGCGACCGCATGGCGGCCGTGGTCTACGCGCACGAGATAGGGATGATCCGGCTACCGGTGCCTTATGGCGTGTGAGTGCGGCGGTTCAGCGCCAGGAAGCCGGTGATGCCGAGCAGGTAGGCGACGGTCGCCGCGACGACCAGGCCGGGTGACCGGCCGTCCAGGGGAACCACCGCCGCGGCGACCGCGACCGCCGCCACCTGCGTGGCGTTGAACAGCGTGTCGTACAGCGCGAACACCCGGCCGCGGACCTCGTCGCCGATGTCGTGCTGCACGGCCGCGTCCACGCACAGCTTCACCACCTGGCCCGCGAAGGTCAGCAGGAACGACGCGGCCAGCGTGGTCGGCAGGGTCATGGGCAGGCCGAGGCCGAGCTGGGTCGCGGCGGCCAGGCCGAGCGCGCCGCACACCGTGCCGCGCCGGCCGAGCACGTCCACGACCCGGTCGGTGACCAGGCCGGCGACGAGGATGCCCGCGCCGCCGAAGACCGCGACCTCGCCGAGTCCCGCGAGGCCCGCCCGGAACGGGCCGAAGTCGGTGAACGAGTTGCGCATCAGCAGCAGCGTGATCAGCAGCGACATGCCGAACGCGGCGCGGTGGGAGAGCAGGGCGAGCAGCGCGGCGGACACGCTGGGCGCGTGCCACGCGGCCCGTCCGCCGTCGACCAGGCCCAGCGCCACGGCGGTCACCGTGCGGGACGGTTCGTCGACCTCGTCGGGGCCCAGCACGCCGCGCGCGAACCGGGACGCCAGGAACGCGGCGGTCAGCGAGCCGACGACGGCGAACGCCGTGGTCGACGCCGAACCGCCGTCCCCCGCGCCGAGCAGTTGGCGCAGCCCGACCGCGCAGGCCGCGCCGAGCACGGCGGTCAGCGCCCCGAGGGTGGTGACGAAGGCGTTGGCCTCGACCAGGTGGTCGTCGTCCACCACGTGCGGGAGGGACGCCGACAGGCCGGAGCCGACGAACCGGCTCACCCCCGTGACGAACAGCGCGGACGCGTAGAGCGGGACGCCGTCCAGGCCCAGCCCCACGGCGGCGGCCGTGAGCAGGATGAACGCGCCCCGGGTGAGGTTGGCGACGACCAGGACGCGGCGGCGGTCCCACCGGTCCAGCAGGGCGCCCGCGAACGGCCCGACCACGGAGTACGGGAGCAGCAGGACCGCGAACCCGGCGGCGACGGCGAGCGGGTCGGCGTGCCGCTCCGGGTTGAACAGCACCGCGCCCGCGAGACCGGCCTGGAACAGACCGTCACCCCACTGGGCCGCGAGCCGGGAGGCCAGCAGCCTGCGGAAGTCGGCGACGGCGAGGAGCTTCCGGATTCCGAGGTGGTGCTTTGCCGTGGTCCCGGCAGTGGTCACGCCACGAGCCTATGCCTTGGGGTGGGCCGCTCGGGTGAACGGTCGGGGGAATCAGGGGCGTGAGTGCCACGAAGGCCGGACCCGTGACGGATCCGGCCTCCCTGGCGCCAGGTGCCCGGTCGCCTCTCGGCGGATTGCGCTTCGCGGCTCCAGCCGTGCGGTATTCCGCGAAGGCGGTTTGTGTTGGGCCCGGGGGACTCGATGGCACCTGACGGTCACTGCAACGAACACGGTAACCCGGATGTTCCGCTCCGGGTGTGATGTGCGTCGTCTGGGATCATGGGCCGGTGCGCCCTGATGCCGAAGTCGAACCGGGTTCCCTGCTGGTCGCGGCACCGAGCCTGACCGACCCGAACTTCCGCCGCACCGTGGTCTACGTCATCGACCACCGCGGCGAGGGCACGCTGGGCGTGGTCCTGAACCGCCCGAGCGAGGTCGCGGTGCACGACGTCCTGCCCGCGTGGGGGCCGCACGTGTCCCGGCCGCAGGCGGTGTACATCGGCGGTCCGGTGGAGCAGAAGACGGCCCTGTGCTTGGCCGCGTTGCGGGCCGGCGAGGACCACGGCTCCCTCGAAGGGGTGGTCGGCGTGCACGGACCGGTGGCGTTGATCGACCTGGATTCGGACCCGGACGCCCTGGTCCCGAAGGTGCGCGGGTTGCGGGTGTTCGCGGGTTACGCGGGGTGGGGCGAGGACCAGTTGGCGCGCGAGATCGACCGCGGCGACTGGATCGTGGTGCCGGGCCTGCCCGACGACGTCCTGACCCCACCGAACACCGACCTGTGGGGCCGGGTCCTCCGCCGCCAGGGCATGCCCACCGCACTGCTGGCCACCTTCCCCATGGACGTCCGCCGCAACTGACGGCCCACCGTGTCGTACCCCGCTGGAAGAATGAGCCCCAGGGGGCGCTCGAACCGGATTGTCGTACCCCCGCGGGACAATGGAGACGGGGGCCGGAGGCCGCGGCCGTGAAGCAGAAACGGCCCGGACGGTGGTGGGCGTCCGGGCCGTGAACTCTTGTCGGTCAGGCGCGCTGGAGCACGCCGCACGCGCCGGCGCAGGCGCAGCCGCCGCAACCCGCCGGCTCCGGTGCGGGCATGGCCTCGGCGGCCCGGTGGGCCACGACGCCGCCGGCGGCGGCGATCACGAGGGAACCGACCAGGCCCAGCAGACCGACGACCAGTGCCGTCTCCGGGTTCAGGAGCACCGCCACCGCGCTGAGCAGGGCGATCGCGCCCGCCACGGCGGTCGGCACGGCCGCCACGCGGTTGGCCATCGCGAAGGTCTCGTCGTCGCGGAGGGTGGCCGCGGTGCGGACGCCGAAGAACCGGTTGCGGCGCAGTTGGCCGCGCAGACCCAGCACGCCGGTCGTCCCGAACGCCACGCCGACCAAGCCCAGCACCACGAGCAGCACGATGTTCACCCTGTCGAGGGTAGGCGCGTCCTTCGATCAAGGTCGAACCAGGTCCTCCGAACGTGGTCACCCGAAGTGGGAGTTCCGGTGCCGGCCGACCGGGCGGCAGGGTCGAACCCGTGATTACCCGCTCACTCCTGGTCGCGGCGGCCCTCGTCGCCGCGCACGCGACGACCGCGCACGCCACGCCCGAGGTGGGCTTCCTGGGCCACCACGTGCTCCCGCACGAGCTCCAGTACGCCGGAACCACCGTCGGCGGCCTCTCCGGCATCGACCGCGACCCGGAGACCGGCGAGTACGTCCTGATCAGCGACGACCGGTCGAACATCAACCCCGTTCGGGTGTACACGGCCAGGGTGGCCGTCGACGGGGTGGCGATCACCGGCGTCCGCACGCTCACCAACCCGGACGGCGTCCCCTACCCGCCGAACGCCGTCGACCCCGAGGACGTCCGCGTCGACCCGCTGACCGGCCAATACTGGTGGAGCCAGGAGGGCAACCGGTCGACCACCGTCGTCCAGCCGTCCATCGAGCGCAGCGAACGCGACGGCTCCTACGCCGGGCAACTCCCCCTGCCCGCGAACTACGCGATCACCGAGAACGCCGGCCCGCGCGGCAACCGGGCGCTGGAGGCGATCACGTTCGACCGCACCGGCTCGCTGCTGACCAGCGTCGTCGAAGGTCCGCTGGTGCAGGACGGCGAGGAGTCCACGGTCGACCGCGGCTCGGTCGCCCGCCTGACCGTGCAGAACCGCTCCGGCGACGTGCTCAGCCAGCACGCCTACCCGCTGGAACCCCTGTTCGCCGCGCCCGAACCCGGACCGTGGGGCCCGGACACCGGCGTCCCGGGCATCCTCGCCGACCCCCGCAACCCCGGCCGTTACCTGACCGTCGAGCGGTCCTGGGTGCCGGGCTCCGACTACGAGGTGCGGCTGTTCGAGATCGACGTGCGGGGCGCGACGAACGTGGAAGAAGTGGCCTCCCTCGTCGACGCCGACTACAAGCCCGTGCGCAAGCGCCTGCTCGCCGACCTGTCCGACTTCCCGCTGCCGGTGATCGACAACGTCGAGGGCATCGCCTGGGGACCCCGCCTGCCGTCCGGCGCGCGCACGGTCGTGCTGGTCAGCGACGACAACTTCGCCGCCGAGGAGTTCACCCGGTTCATCCTGCTTGCGGTCCGCTGATACCGTGGAGGCATGAGCACGGCCCGCCTGCTCCTTATCTAGCCGCGCGGACCCGCACGAAAGGGTCGGCGCGGCAACCCCTCATGCCCATCGGGGCTGGGGGGTTTCGTCATGTCAGGGGCCGGCAACCGGAAGGGACTACCCAGATGAGCACCGACGCGGCGGCTGAGACGCCCGCCTTCCGCTACACCGCCGCACTGGCGGGGGAGATCGAACGGCGGTGGCAGCGCGAGTGGGAGGAGCGCGGCACGTTCCACGCGCCCAACCCGGTCGGCCCGCTCAAGGGTGACGTGCCCGCGGACAAGCTGTTCGTGCAGGACATGTTCCCGTACCCGTCCGGCGCCGGGCTGCACGTCGGCCACCCGCTGGGCTTCATCGGCACCGACGTGTTCGCCCGCTACCACCGGATGACGGGCCGCAACGTCCTGCACACGATGGGCTTCGACGCGTTCGGCCTGCCCGCCGAGCAGTACGCCGTGCAGACCGGCCAGCACCCGCGCAAGACCACCGAGGACAACATCCAGACCTACCTGCGGCAGATCCGCCGGGTGGGCCTGGGCCACGACGAGCGCCGCCGGATCTCCACGATCGACCCGGCGTACTACAAGTGGACCCAGTGGATCTTCCTGCAGATCTTCAACTCCTGGTACGACGACAAGGCCAAGAAGGCCCGGCCGATCGCCGAGCTGGAGGCCGAGTTCGCGCAGGGCAAGCGGTCCACCCCGGACGGTCGCGGCTGGTGCGAGCTGACCCGCGCCGAGCAGCAGAAGGTGCTGGGCGGCTACCGCCTGGCCTACCTGTCCGAGGCGCCGGTCAACTGGTGCCCCGGCCTGGGCACCGTGCTGGCCAACGAGGAGGTCACCGCCGACGGCCGCAGCGAGCGCGGCAACTTCCCGGTGTTCCGCCGGTCGCTGCGCCAGTGGATGATGCGGATCACCGCCTACTCCGACCGCCTGATCGACGACCTGGACCGGCTGGACTGGCCGGAGAAGGTCAAGTCGATGCAGCGCAACTGGATCGGGCGCTCGCACGGCGCGCGGGTGAAGTTCGCCTGTGGGGACACCGACATCGAGGTCTTCACCACGCGCCCGGACACGCTGTTCGGCGCGACCTACATGGTGCTGGCGCCCGAGCACCCGCTGGTGGACGTCATCGCGACCCCCGAGCACGCCGAGGCGATCGAGGCCTACCGGCGCGAGGTGGCCCGCAAGTCCGAACTGGACCGCCAGGAGAACAAGGACAAGACCGGCGTCTTCACCGGGGCGCACGCGGTGAACCCGGTGAACGGCAAGGAGATCCCGGTCTTCGTCGCGGACTACGTCCTGATGGGCTACGGCACCGGCGCGATCATGGCGGTGCCCGGCCAGGACCAGCGCGACTGGGACTTCGCCAAGGCGTTCGACCTGCCGATCATCCGGACCGTGCAGCCGCCCGCCGACTTCGAGGGCGAGGCGTTCACCGGCGTCGGCCCGGCGATCAACTCGGGCTTCCTGGACGGCCTGGACGTCGACGAGGCCAAGAAGACGATCATCGCGTGGCTGGAGGAGCAGGGCCGCGGCGAGGGGACCGTGCAGTACAAGCTGCGCGACTGGCTGTTCTCCCGCCAGCGGTACTGGGGCGAGCCGTTCCCGATCGTCTACGACGAGGACGGCGTGCCGGTCGCGGTGCCGGAGTCGATGCTGCCGATCGAGCTGCCCGACGTGGACGACTACTCGCCGCGGACGTTCGACCCGGACGACGCGAACTCCGAGCCGTCGCCGCCGCTGTCGCGCGCGGAGAACTGGGTCGAGGTCGAGCTGGACCTGGGCGACGGGCGCAAGAAGTACCGGCGCGAGACCAACACCATGCCGAACTGGGCCGGTTCCTGCTGGTACCAGCTGCGGTACGTGGACCCGACCGAGGACAGCCGGTTCGTCAACGCCGAGAACGAGCGCTACTGGCTGGGCCCGCGCACCGAGGAGCACGGGGCCGACGACCCGGGCGGCGTCGACCTGTACATCGGCGGCGTCGAGCACGCGGTGCTGCACCTGCTGTACGCGCGGTTCTGGCAGAAGGTGCTGTTCGACCTGGGCCACGTGTCCGGCGACGAGCCCTACCGGCGGCTGTTCAACCAGGGCTACATCGAGGCGTACGCCTACACCGACGCGCGCGGCGTGTACGTGCCCGCCGAGCAGGTGGAGGAGCGCGACGGCAAGTACTTCTTCGAGGGCGAAGAGGTCAAGCGCGAGTACGGCAAGATGGGCAAGAGCCTGAAGAACGTCGTCACGCCGGACGACATGTGCGACCGGTACGGCGCGGACACGTTCCGGCTGTACGAGATGTCGATGGGCCCGATGGACGTGTCCCGCCCGTGGGCGACCAAGGACGTCGTTGGCGCACAACGGTTCTTGCAGCGCCTGTGGCGCAACCTGGTCGACGAGGAGACCGGCGCGCTGCGGGTCACCGACGAGGAGCCGACCGAGGAAGCGTTGCGGCTGCTGCACAAGACGGTCGCGGGCGTGCGCGAGGACTACGCGAACCTGCGCTACAACACGGCGGGCGCGAAGCTGATCGAGCTGAACAACCACGTGACCAAGCACCACCCGGGCGGCGCGCCGCGCGCGATCGCCGAACCGCTGGTCCTGCTGCTGGCCCCGCTGTGCCCGCACGTGGCGGAGGAGCTGTGGGCGAAGCTGGGCCACGCCGAGTCGCTGGCGCACGGGCCGTTCCCGGTGGCCGACGAGAAGTACCTGGTCGAGGACACCGTGGAGTACCCGATCCAGGTCAACGGCAAGGTGAAGGCCCGCGTGGTCGTGCCCGCGTCGGCCGGGCAGGACGAGGTGAGGGCCGCCGCGCTGGCCGACCCGAAGGTGGCCGAACTGGTCGGCGGCGGTGAGCCCCGCAAGGTGATCGTCGTGCCGGGCCGCCTGGTCAACGTGGTGCTGTAGCAACGCTGGAAGGGGCCGCTCCCGACAACGGGGAGCGGCCCCTTTCGTGTCTGCGGGTCAGTCGGTGAAGCCCATCTCGGCCAGGATCTCGCGGAGCATCGAGTCGAACATGGGCTCGGGGTTGCCGATGGCGAACGGGAAGCGGCCGAAGACCTCCAGCGCCACGTGGCCGTAGAGGCGGACCCACGACTGCGTGATGTGGTAGACGGCGGTCAGCGGCAGCACCTCCGGGTCCACCGGCACGCCCTGCGCGGCGACCGTGTCGAGCAGCACCCGGCGGAAGGCCTCCAGGTCGGCGTGCAGGCTCTCCGGCACGTCGGTGTGCGGTGGCGTCGGCGCGGGATGGCTCGCGATGAGCCGGCCCGCGACCTCCAGGAAGATCCGGCCGAACTGGTCACCGACCTGTTCGCGCTGGTCGGGGCTGCACACGCCGAGGGTGTCCTCGGTGCTGGCGAACACCAGCGCGAACTCCTGCGGGTGGGCCAGCGCCCACCGGCGGAAGCCCCGGCACACCGCGTAGACCTGCGCGGCGACGTCGTCGGACGCGATCACCGCGAGGTCGGCGTCGAGTTCGACGGCGAGGTCGGTGCAGATGTCGTCGGCGAGCCGGCGGAGCAGGTCCTCGCGCGAGTCGTAGTACCTGTAGAGGGCGGGTGCGGTGATGCCGAGTTCCCGGGCGATGGCACGAAGCGTGACAGCATCGCGACCATGCGACACCAACAGGGCACGTGCTTGCCGCCGGATGTCGCGCTCCGTCTCGGCCCGGAGCCGTTCGCGGCGCGTGGCCTCGGTCATATGTCACCCCATCGGGTTGTAAACGGTGTTCACCGGGCGTACGGTCGGGCGGGGATCTCAGTGAACGGTGTTTACGAAGTTCACGCCATTCACGCCACCGTAACGCATCAGCCTGGGAGGACGCTTTGTTCGCGAAGTGGGGATCGCTGGCGTACCGCCGCCGATGGGTGGTGTTGATCGCGACGGTGGTGCTGGCCGTCGCGGGCGGCGTGTGGGGTCTGGGGGTCTTCGACAAGCTCAGCCAGGGCGGCTACGACGCCCCGGACAGCGAGTCGGCGCGCGCCAACAAGGTCGCGGAGCAGGCGTTCGGGCGGACCGGCGGTGACGTGGTCGTCGTGTACGACACGGTCGACCCGGCCATGCTGCAGAAGATCGACAACCAGCTGTCGGGCCTGCCGTCCGACGCCGTGCTGACCGTGCAGGACCCGTTCCCGTCGGCCGAGGCGGGCAAGTCGCTGGTGGCCATCACGCTGCGCGGCAGCGACTCCAACACGCACGTCAAGCAGTACGAGCAGATCAAGGACCAGTTGCACGTCGACGGCGTCAACGAGGTCGTGGGCGGGTTCATCCCGACCCAGAAGGCCATCAACGACATGTCGTCGTCGGACCTGGCCACCGCCGAGGCCGTCTCGCTGCCGATCGTGCTGCTCCTGCTCATCGTCATCTTCGGCGGCCTGGTCGCCGCGTCCCTGCCGGTGCTGGTCGGCGGGCTGGCGATCATGGGGTCGCTGGGCGTGCTGCACGCGATCTCGCTGGGCGCCGAGGTGAACTCGTTCGCGGTCAACGTCGCCAGCCTGCTCGGCCTGGGCATGGCCATCGACTACGGCCTGTTCATCGTCGGCCGGTTCCGCGAGGAGATTGCCGCCGGCCGCACCCCGGAGCAGGCCGTGCGGCGGACCGTCATGTCCGCCGGCCGCACGGTCGTGTTCTCGGCGACGCTGCTGGTCATCGCGCTGTCCGGGCTGCTGCTGTTCCCGCACGGCTTCCTCAAGTCGCTCAGCTACGGCGGCATGTCCGCGGTGGCGATCGCCATGGTCGTGTCGCTGACCCTGCTGCCCGCGCTGCTGGGCATCCTCGGCCACCGGGTGGACAAGCTGGCCATGCCGTGGCGCAAGAAGGGCGAGCCGTCCGAGCGCGGCTGGCGCAAGCTCGCCGGCGTGGTGATGAAGCGGCCGGTGCTGTTCGCGCTGCCGATCGTCGCGGTGCTGGTGGCGCTGGGCGCGCCGTTCCTCGGCGTGAAGTTCGGGCAGGTCACCGAGAAGGTGCTGCCGGAGGGCAACGCGGTGCGGGTCGCGGCCGAGTCGATCAACAACGACTTCCCCGGGCTGGCGTCCGGCAGCATCAAGATCGTGATCACCGGCGACCCGACGCCTGCGGACGTGCAGGCGTTCGCGACCCGGGTCGGCGCGGTGCCCGGGGTCGGCGAGGCGGTCATCGCGGCCGAGCCGAAGAACGGGGTGTGGCTGGTCAACGCCGGTCTGGACGTGGACCAGCTGTCCGACGAGGCCAAGCAGGCGATGAAGGACGTCCGGGCGCTGGACGGGCCGGGTGACGAGGTCCTGGTCGGCGGCAACACGGCGGTGGTGTCGGACAGCCTGGACGCGGTGCGCGCCGAGCTGCCGTGGATGGTGCTGATGCTGGTCGGCGCCACGTTCCTGCTGATGTTCCTGGCGTTCGGGTCGGTCCTGCTGCCGCTCAAGGCGGTCGTGGTCAGCGCGTTGTCGCTGTCGGCCACGTTCGGCGTGCTGGTGCTGGCGTTCCAGGAGGGCCACGGCGCTTCGCTGCTGGGGGTCACGCCGGGGCCGCTGGAGTCGGGGATCGTGGTGCTGATGGCGGCCATGGTGTTCGGGCTGTCCACGGACTACGAGGTGTTCCTCATGTCCCGCATGGTCGAGGCCCGCGGGCGCGGCGCGTCCACGGAGGAGGCGGTGGCGACGGGGCTGGCCAAGACCGGTCGGGTGATCACGGCGGCGGCGTTGCTGCTGATCGTGGTGACCGGGGCGTTCGCGTTCTCGCAGGTCGCGATGATGCGGTTCGTCGGTGTGGGCATGATCCTGGCGCTGGCGCTGGACGCCACGGTCGTGCGGATGCTCCTGGTGCCGGCGGTGCTCAAGCTGTTGGGCGGGGCGGCTTGGTGGGCGCCCGGGCCGTTGAAGCGGATCCAGGAGCGGATGGCCATCCACGAGGAGGCGCCGCCGGTGGAGGACGAGCGGGTTCCCGCGCGGGTCTAGTCGCTGTGCCGGCCCCCGGACTTCGTGTCCGGGGGCCGCTTTCATGAGCGTTGTTGGGCGAAAACCACTGCGATGGCGTCGAAACGCCGGCCGTTGTCGTTGAACGGGGCGCTGTGGTGGTAGGTGGTCAGGACCGTGTTGTCGGTGCTGTCCATGACGGTCGTGGTCTTGCCGCAGGCCAGGAAGACGCGGCGGTCGCCCGGCGGGATGGCGAGGCCGCGGACGTCGTGGCGGACGCGGGTGACCTCGTCGGTGCTGGTGTCCAGGACGGCGATTTCGCCGTCGAGGGCGACGTAAACCCGTTCGCCGTCCGGGGTCACGGCGACGCTGCCCGCGCCCCGACCCACTTTCTGGTGCCGGCGCACGCGGTTCGTCTGCGGGTCGATCAGGGTGATCGTGCCGGTGCGGTCGGAGACCTCAAGGGAACTGACGTAGACCGCGCTCCCGTCGGGGCTGACCGCCACGTTCTGCGGGAGTCCGCCGACGGGGATCGTGGCGACCGCGGACGACAATTTCGTGTCCATCACGGTGACCGTGCCGTCCTGGGAGTTGGCCACGAAGACCAGATCGCCGTCCGGTGCGACCGCGATGCCCTGCGGCTGGCGGCCCACCCGGACCGCCGCGATCAGGTGGAGATCGCGGGTGTCGACGACGACGACGCCGCTGCCGGTGACGTACAGGCGTTCGCCGTTCGGGTGCAGCGCGGCGCGGGCGAGCTGGGCGCCGGTGTGGATGCGGCCGGTGACCTTGCCGACGAGCGGGTCGACGGCGGTGATGACGCCCGCGTAGCCGTTGACGACGTAGACCCGGGTGCCGTCCGGGGCGACCGCGGCGCCGGTAATCCACGCCCCGGTGTCGACCTCGGTGCGGACCTTGCCGGCGGCGGTGTCGAGGACCTGGACCTGGCCGTTCTTGGAGATCACGTACGCGAGCGGGACGGGCGTGCCGGCGGCGGTGACGACGGCGCGCCGGGGGCGTTCACCGAAGGCCGGGACGAGCGCGGTGGCGACGAGCAGCCCCGCGCACAAGAGGGCGGTTCGTCGTCGGACCATGCGCGAATGGGAGCACCTGCCGCCCGCGCCGATCCAGTCCAAGTCCTACGGACGAGTGATTTTCTTGCCGGAGCGAGTGAACTGCCGCCCGCGACGGCGGGGCGGGCGGCAGCACGCGGCGATGGTGTGCCCGGCGCCGGTCGCTCGGGGGGCGAAACGACCGACGCCGGGCCCCTGCCGGTGCGCTGCACCGGTGGTCGTTCCCCGACGACGTAGAACTACACCAGGTTGACGCACGGCGCCGGGTTTTGGATCCCGACCGGCCCTAATTCGCGGAAATTCGTCGTGCGGCCACCAGCTTGGCGTAACGGGTGCCCGCCGTCAGGAGCACCAGGCCTGCGCCGATGAACGCAAGGACGCGGGCGATGCCGTCCAGTGCGGCCAGGTCGAACAGCAGCAGTTTGACCACCGCCGCGCCGACCAGCACCAGGCCCGCGACCCGCAGCGACCGCACGTCGATGCCCCGTACCAGCAGCACCAGGGCGGCCACCGTCCACGAGACCGTCACGACCGAGTGGCCGAACAGGAACCCGGCTTCGTCCTGCGACACCAGCAGCGCGGAGCACAGGACGACCCCGGCCGTCGCGTAGAGGACGACCAGGCCGACCGTGATCCACGGCAGCGGGTGCCGGTCCAGGACGCCGAGCCGCACGGCGGCCCACGGCAGCGCGATCGCCGTCAGCGCCAGGACCAGCGCCGCGAGCAGCCCGGTCACCAGGTCGCCCCGGGTGATCGGGTGCCGCGGTTCGTCGAGGAGCCACTCCAGCGGGACCGCGTCGGCGAGCGTCATCACCAGGCCGATGCCGGCGAACGCGGTCGAACCGAGCAGGGACCCGCGGGACCGGAGCCGTTCGGCGAGGACGGCCAGCACCAGGGCTTCGCCGAGCACGACGCCGGCGCGGGCACTGCCATCGAGTGCGAGGGCGGTCGCGACGAACAGCGCCAGCACGCCGACCGCGCCGACCCCGGCGGTGAACGCGGACGGCAGCGCACGCCGGCCGACCGCCCACAGACCGAGCACGACGACCGCGACGGCCCCGGCCAGCCCGGCTCCCCAGGTCTTGTCGAGGACGACGGTCGTGAGCAGGGCGGGCAGGGGTGAGCCGACGGCCAGGCCGAGCGCGGTCACGTCGCCGGGGCGGACCCGGACCGTGACGACGGCCGCGGCCACCCCGACCAGGGCGGCGAGCAGGGCGAGTCCGGCGAGGGCGCGGGGGTCGCGGGTGTGGCCGATGACCAGGAGGGTCGCCAGGAGCGGCGGGATGCCCGCGGTGACGGCCAGCGACGGCCAGTCCTTGCGCAGGTGCACGGGACTGGCGGCGATCTTCAGGACCAGCAGGAACCCGACCAGCAACGGGGTGAAGCCGTCGGTGAGGACCGGCGCGCACACCGCGCAGGCGCCCACCACGCCGGCCGCGAAGAGGGCGGAGTCCCAGCGCATGGCGAGCAGCAGGCCGCCGGCGGCGATCAGGAGTCCGGCGGCCAGACCGGCGCCTTCGGGGAGGTAGGCGTAGATCGAGGTGGCGGCGACGACGTCGAGGTAGAGCACGGCGAACCCGGTGGCGGCGACGGCGAACGCGCCGGTGCGGGAGTGCTCGCTGCGGTGCAGGCGGAGGGCGATGCCGACGAGTGCCGCGCCGAGGAGCGCGCCGCCGACCACGCGCGGGACGGGGCCGAGGTAGCCGCGCTGCACCGCGAGGACGAGGAGGAGGACGACGCCGAGGAGGGTCACCGCGCCACCGACCCAGGCGAGCAGTTTGCTGCCGGCGCCGGGTTGGCTCAGCCGGTCGAACAGGGACGGGCGCGGGGGAGTCGGCGGCATGTGCGGCATCGGCTGGGCGGCCCACGGCGCCGGCGGGGGCGGCGCGGCCGGCACCGGGACGTGCGGCGTGGGTGGCGTGGCGGCCGGCGGCACCTGCGGCGCGGTCGGCGCGGCGGCCGGCGGGAGGTGCGGCGTGGCGGCGACCGGTGGGCCGGCGGCTTGGGCGGCGGGCGCGCTCCAGCCCGGCGAATGCGGCTGCGGCTCCGCGGGTTGGGCCGCCGAGGGCTGGGGTGCCGGGGGTTGGGTGGGCGTGGTCGGCTGGGAGGCAGCGGTGAGGGTGGTGTTGCGGAGTTCGACGCCCACCGCTTCCAGTCGCCGGCCGAGGTGGGCGAGTTCGTCCGCCAGCCGTATGAGGGGGTCCTGTCCGGTCATGTGACCAGGATCGCCCCCGCCGCGCGCCTGGCGGATCCGTACCTCTACTCACCTCCGCGTACCGAACAGGTCACGCCGCTGAATCGAGAAACTTGACAGCGCCCCCCGTGTAACCGATTAACTACGCCCCTGTAATCGATACCACGTGATCGAGGGGGTGCGGAGCGTGACCACGATCAAAGACGTCGCGCAGCACGCCGGCGTCTCGACCGCGACCGTCTCCCGCGTCCTCAACGGCCACGCCGCCCCGACGCCCGAGACCCGCACCCGCGTCCTCGCCGCCGTCGAAGAACTCGGCTACCGCCCCAACGCGCTGGCCCGCTCCCTGCGCACCACCTCGACCAAGACCCTCGGCCTGGTGATCAGCGACCTGGTGAACCCGTTCTTCGCCGAGATCGCCCGCGCGGTCGAGGAGGAGGCCCGGGCGCATGGCTACTGCGTGATCGTCGCCAACGCCGACGAGTCCGCCGACCAGCTCCTCACCTACGTCCGCACCCTGCTGGACCGCCGCGTCGACGGCCTCCTGGTGTGCCCGGCCACCGACGACCCGTCGTGGCTCGCGGAGGTCGAGCAGCGCGGGGTCCCGCTGGTCCTGCTGGACCGCACGGTCCCCGACGCGTCCTGCCCGGTGGTCCGCGCGGACGGCGCGCAAGCGCTCGCCGACCTCGCCGAAGCGTTGAAAGCCGCAGGTCACCAGCGAGTCGGCGTGATCGCCGGTCCGCCCGACACCAGCACCGGCCGGGAGCGCCTGGAGCAGTTCGCGCGCGGCGGCCTGGACCTGCGGGTCGTGCACGGCGACTTCCGCCGGGAGAGCGGCGCCCGCGCCGCGGCCGAACTCCTCGACGCGCCGGACCGCCCCACGGCCCTGGTCGCGATGGACAACCTGATGGGCCTGGGCGCGCTCGAAGAACTCCGCCGCCGCGGTCTGACCGTGCCCGCGGACGTGGGTCTCGCGGTGTACGACGACCAGCCGTGGTTCCCGCTGCTCGACCCGCCGATCACGGTCATCGCCCAACCCACCGTCGAAATGGGCCACGCCGCCGCCCGCAGCCTGTTGGCGCTGGTCGCGGGCGAGCAGCCGGCCGACGTCCAGCTCACCGCGCGCCTGGTCGTGCGGGGTTCCTGCGGGGAGGCGACCGGTGCTGCTTGAGGCGCGGAACATCGGCAAGAGCTTCACCGGCGTGCGCGCGCTGGACGGCGTGGACTTCGACGTCCGCCCCGGCGAGGTGCACGTCCTGCTCGGCGAGAACGGCGCGGGCAAGTCCACGCTGGTCAAGGTCCTCGCCGGGGTGCACGCGCCGGACACCGGGACGGTCGAGCGCCGCGGCAGCCTGGCCGTGATCCACCAGGAACTCACCCTGGTCCCCCAGCTCTCGGTCGCCGAGAACCTGTTCCTCGGCCGCCCGCCCCGCCGCTTCGGAATCGTCGACAAAGCGCGAATGCGAGAGGACGCCAAAGCGCTCCTGGACCGCGTCGGCCTCGACGTCGACCCGACCACACCTGTCCAAGACCTGGGCATCGCCGGGCAGCAGATGGTCGAGATCGCCCGCGCGCTGAGCCTGAACGCCCAGCTCCTGGTCCTGGACGAGCCGACCGCCGTGCTCACCGACACCGAGACCGACCGCCTGCTCGACATCATGTCCGAGCTGCGCGCGCAGGGCGTCGGCCTGGTGTTCATCACCCACCACCTCGACGAGATCCGCCGCGTCGCCGACCGGATCACCGTCCTGCGCGACGGCCGCAGCGTCGGCACCCTCCCCGGCACGGCCACCGTCGAGCACATGATCGAGCTGATGGTCGGCCGCACCATCGACGAGCAGTACCCGCGCCGCCGCACCGAACCCGGCGAGGTGCTGTTCAAGGTCGAGGGCCTGACCCGGCGCGGCGCGTTCCACGACGTGTCCTTCCACGTCCGCGCGGGCGAGGTCGTCGGTGTCGCGGGCCTGGTCGGCGCGGGCCGGACCGAGGTGGTGCGCGCCGCGTTCGGCGTCGACCCCTACGACTCCGGCACCGTCGAGGTCGCCGGGCGGCAGGTCCCCCGGCACGACGTGCAGGCCGCGGTGCGCGCCGGGCTGGGCCTGGTCCCCGAGGACCGCAAGGGCCAGGGCCTGGTGCTGACCTCGACCGTCGCCGACAACCTCGGCCTGGTCACCATGAAGGCGAGCACCCGGGCGGGCCTGGTGGACCGGCGCGGCCAGCGCGAGCGGGCCGCCGGGATGGCGAAGTCGTTGCGGGTCAAGGCGTCCGGGCTGGGGCAGCAGGTGCGCGAGCTGTCCGGCGGCAACCAGCAGAAGGTCGTCATCGGCAAGTGGCTGCTCGCCGACCCGCGCGTGCTGGTGCTCGACGAGCCGACCCGCGGCGTGGACGTGGGCGCGAAGGTCGAGATCTACGAGCTGGTCAACCGGATGACGGCGGCCGGGCGCGCGGTCGTGCTGGTGTCCTCCGACCTGCCCGAGGTGATCGGGATGAGCGACCGGGTCGTCGTGATGGCGCACGGCCGCGTCGCGGGCGAACTGCCCGGCGGCACGACCCAGGACAAGGTGATGGCGTTGGCGGTTCAGGAGTTCCCGGCATGACAACGGTGGCCAGTCGCAAGAACGTCAAGGTGCTGTCGGACAACGGCGCGCTCGCGGGCCTGCTGGTGCTGGTGGTGGCGCTGTCGCTGCTCGCGCCGTCGTTCCTGACCACCCAGAACCTGCTCAACGTGGGCGTGCAGGCGGCCGTGGTCGCGGTGCTCGCGTTCGGGTCGACGTTCGTCATCGTGTCCGGCGGCATCGACCTGTCCGTGGGCAGCGTCGCGGCGCTGTCGGCGATGGTCGGCGCGTGGTCGTCGGCCGAGGCGGGCCTGCCCGGACCGGTGGCATTGCTGCTGGGCCTGGGCACCGGCGTGGTCGCGGGCCTGGTCAACGGCGCGCTGGTGTCCTACGGGAAGCTGCCCGCGTTCATCGCGACCCTGGCGATGCTCAGCGTCGCCCGCGGTCTGACCCTGGTGGTGTCGCAGGGCAGCCCGACCACCACGCCCGACGTCGTCAGCTTCCTCGGGTCGAACCTCACCCCGTACCTGCCGGTGCCGCTGCTGGTGATGCTGGTGTTCTTCGGGATCACCGGTTTCGTGCTGTCCCGCACGTACTCCGGCCGCGCCATGTACGCGATCGGCGGCAACGAGGAGGCCGCGCGGCTGTCCGGCATCGACGTGCGCCGGCAGAAGCTCGTCATCTACGCGCTGTCCGGCCTGTTCGCGGCCGTCGCCGGGATGCTGCTGGCGGGCCGGCTGTCCTCCGCCGGGCCGCAGGCCGCCGTGGGCTACGAGCTGGACGCGATCGCGGCCGTGGTGATCGGCGGCGCGTCGCTGTCCGGCGGCGTCGGCCGCGCCACCGGCACGCTGGTCGGCGCGCTCGTGCTGGCCGTGCTGCGCAACGGACTCAACCAGTTGCAGGTGTCCCCGTTCTGGCAGCAGGTCGTGATCGGCGCGGTGATCGCGCTGGCCGTCCTGCTCGACACGCTTCGCCGCCGTACCCGATGAAAGGAATGACCAAGATGAAGTTCCGCGGTGTCGCCGCGCTGTCGGCCGTCGCCCTCGCGGCGCTGACCGCGTGCGGTTCGGGGTCCCCGGCAGGTGGCGGTGGCGAGATCACCGTCGGCCTGGCGATCTCCACCCTGGACAACCCGTACTTCGTGGCGCTCAAGGAAGGCGCCGAGAAGGCCGCCGCCGAGCTGGGCGTCAAGCTGACCGTGGTGGACGCGCAGAACGACGCGACCAACCAGATCAACCAGGTGCAGACGTTCACCACCCAGGGCGTCAAGGCCATCATCATCAACCCGGTCGACTCCAAGCAGGCCGCGCCCGCCGCGAAGGCCGCCGAGAACGCGAACATCCCGCTGGTCGCGGTGGACCGGTCGGTGGACGGGGGCAAGGTCGTGTCCGAGGTCGCCTCGGACAACGTCCAGGGCGGCACCCTGGCGGCGATCGAGCTGGGCCGCGCGGCCAGCGGCGAGGTCGTGCACCTGCAGGGCATCCCCGGCGCGTCGGCCGCCCGCGACCGCGGCCAGGGCTTCGAGCAGGGGCTCAACTCCGGCGGCATCAAGGTCGTGGCGAGCCAGCCCGCGGACTTCAACCGCGCCAAGGGCCTGGACGTGATGACCAACCTGCTGCAGGCCAACCCGGGCATCAAGGGCGTGTTCGCGGACAACGACGAGATGGCGCTGGGCGCGATCAAGGCGCTGGGCGACCGGGCGGGCAAGGACGTCGCCGTGGTCGGGTTCGACGGCACGCCGGACGGCCTCAAGGCGGTCGAGGACGGCACGATGGCCGCGACGATCGCGCAGCAGCCCGACGTGCTCGGGCGCAAGGCCGTCGAGCAGGCGGTGAAGGCGGCGCGCGGCGAGGCGGTCCAGGAGGTCGTCGACGTCGAGGTCAAGGTCGTGACGAAGAAGAACGTCGCCGAGTTCAAGAAGTGAGTCGGGCAGTGGGCGTACTGGTGCTGGGCTCGGCCAACGCGGACCTCGTCGTGGCGGTGGACCGCCGTCCGGCGGGCGGCGAGACGGTCCTGGGCGGTGACACGGTGGTGATGCCGGGCGGCAAGGGCGCCAACACGGCCGTCGCCGCCGGGCGGCTCGGGTGCGACGTCGCGCTGGTGGGTGCCGTGGGCGCGGACCAGTACGGCTCGCTGCTGCGGGAGTCGCTGGTGTCGGCCGGGGTGCGCGTGGAGTCGGTGCGCACCTCGGACCGGCCGACCGGGCTCGCGTACATCACGGTGACGCCGGACGGGGAGAACTCCATCGTCGTGGCGCCGGGGGCGAACTCGGACGTTTTTCCGTCCGATGTGGACGCTCTCGTGTGGGACGGGGTTTCGGTCCTGGTGTGTTCGCTTGAGGTTCCTCTGTCCACTGTGGAGCACGCGCTTTCGGTTGCTGCTGCGCACGGAGTGCGTTGTGTGCTGAACCTGTCGCCGGTGACCTCGGTGTCGGCGGAGGCGATGGCGTTGCTCGACCCGTTGATCGTGAACGAGCACGAGGCGCTGGCGTTGGCGGACTCGTTCGAGGGGTTGTTGGCGTTGGGGCCGCGGTCGGCTGTGGTGACGCTGGGTGCGCGGGGCGCGGCCGTGGTGACCTCGGACGGGGTTGTCGAGGTGGGCGCGCCTGCGGTGGACGTGGTCGACACGACCGGTGCCGGTGACGCGTTCGCCGGCGCTCTCGCCTTCGGACTGTCCCGCGGGGACTCCCTGGTGGAGGCCGCGAAGTTCGCCGCCCGGGTGGCCGCGACGTCGGTGACCAGGCCGGGCGCGCAGCCGTCCTACCCGGGGCCGGCCGAGGTGCTCGGGTGAAGCGGACGGGCATCCTGCACGCGACGCTGAACGCGGAACTGGCGCGCCTGGGTCACACGGACGAGGTGGTGGTGGCGGACTGCGGCCTGCCGATCCCGCCGGGTCCGGCGGTGGTGGACCTGGCGTTCACGTTCGGCGTGCCGACGTTCTTGCAGGTGGTGGACGGGCTGCTGGCGGAGCTGGTGGTCGAGCGCGCGGTGGTGGCGGCGGAGATCGACGAACGCAACCCGACGTGCGCGCAGGCCCTGGCGGACCGACTGCCGATCATCGACCGGATCAGCCACGACGCCCTGAAGGCGAGGACCGCTGGCGCGCGGTTGGTGGTGCGGACCGGCGAGGCGACCCCGTACGCCAACGTCGTGCTCCGCTGCGGCGTCCCGTTCTGAGCAGGCCCCCGACTTCCATTCTCCCAGAGGGGTGCGACACCGGGCCTTCGGCGCCTTTGATGCCGATCTTCCCGCGCCGGCCCGACAGTCCCGTGCCCAAGCCGTCGATCCCGCGCCAAGCCGTCCGCCCCCACCTCCCGCGCGGACCGCACCGGCGCACCCCACGACCCCACGGCGCTGCCCCGCCGTGGGGTCGTCCCGCGTCCGGACCCCGAACCCGACCCGCGCGCCGCACTCCGCCGCCGGACCACAACTCGACGTGGCACCCCTCTCCCACTCGTTCGGCGACGTCCAACCCCTCGCGGACGTGCTGCGGTTGATCGAAACCGGTTAAGAGTGCGTTTCCTGCGGTAGCGGACTCGCGGGTAGTGGCGTTGGCTGGTTCACGTCCCTGCTACCCGAAGGGTATGGTCTAGACCATGTCGAGCGCGCGGCTGAGCGGTGTCGGTGTCAGTTCCGGTCGAGCCTCCGGGCCCGTGGTGCGGGTGGCCGAGCCGTTGGGGGAGCCACCGGCCGAGCCGGTGCCCGCCGACGTGACAGCGGAGGCGGCGCGCATCCGGCCCGCCGCGGACGTCGTCGCCGAACGGCTCGTCGCCCGGGCCGCCCAGGCCATCGGCGACGCGAAGGCCGTCCTGGAGACCACCGCCGCGATGGCGGCCGACCCGGCCCTCCTCGGCCAGGCCGAGAAGCTCGTCACCGAACGCCGGCTGCCCGCCGCGCGCGCCGTCCACCAGGCCGCCGCCGGGTTCATCACCGCGCTCGAAGCCGCCGGCGGGTACATGGCCGAACGCGCCCGCGACGTGCAGGACGTCCGCGACCGCCTGGTCGCCGAACTCCTCGGCGTCGCACCGCCGGGCGTGCCCGACCTGGCCTCGCCGAGCGTCCTGGTCGCCCGCGACCTCGCCCCCGCCGACACCGCCGGCCTCGACCCGACCAAGGTCCTCGCCCTGGTCACCGAGGAGGGCGGCCCCACCTCGCACACCGCGATCCTCGCGCGCTCGCTGGGCATCCCGGCCGTCGTCGCGTGCCGCGGCATCCTCGCCTCCGACGCCGCCGCCCTGCTGGTGGACGGCGACACCGGCGCCGTGCAGGCGTCCGACGGCACGGTCCGCGCCGCGCACGTCGCCGGCAAGGCCGTGTGGAACGGCGTGGGCGTGCTGCGCGACGGGCACCGGGTGAAGGTCCTGGGCAACGTGGGCTCCCCGGCCGACGCGGTCGCCGCGGCGGCCGCCGGCGCGGAGGGCGTGGGCCTGTTCCGCACCGAGTTCTGCTTCCTGTCCTCGACGCAGGAGCCGAGCGTCGAGGACCAGCGCAAGGCCTACGCCGCCGTGCTCGCGCCGTTCGCCGGCAAGCCGGTCGTCGTCCGGACGCTGGACGCCGGCGCGGACAAGCCGCTCGCGTTCCTCGAACCCGACCCCGAGCCGAACCCGGCGCTGGGCGTGCGCGGCCTGCGCGTCGCGTTCGACCGGCCCGAGGTGCTGGACCGGCAGCTGGAGGCCATCGCGCTGGCCGCCAAGGACACCGGCGCGGACGTGTCGGTGATGGCGCCGATGGTCGCGACCGCCGCCGAGGCCGCGTGGTTCGTCGAACGCGCCCGCAAGGCCGGCGTCGAGCGGGCCGGCGTGATGATCGAGATCCCGGCCGCGGCGCTGGTCGCCCGGGAGATCCTGGCCGTGGTGGACTTCGTGTCCCTGGGCACCAACGACCTCGCGCAGTACACCTTCGCCGCCGACCGCCAGGTGGGCGCGGTGGCCGCGTTGAACGACCCGTGGCAGCCCGGCCTGCTGCGCCTGGTCAAGCTGGTCGGCGACGCCGGCACCGAGCTGGGCAAACCGGTCGGCGTGTGCGGCGAGGCGGCGGCCGACCCGCTGCTGGCGTGCGTGCTCATCGGCATGGGCGTGACCAGCCTGTCCATGAACCACACGGCGCTCACCGTCGTCGGCGCGAAGCTCGCCTCCACCAGCTTCGACCTGTGCCAACTCGCGGCGCGTGGCGCACTGGGAGCGCACGACCCGGCGTCGGCCAAGCTGGCCGCCCGGGCGCCGCACTAGCGGGCCGCGTCGAGGACCGCCCTGATCAGGGGGTGGTCCTCGCTGCCCTTGCGGACCGCCGCGAACACCCGGCGCAGCGGCGCGGTGCCCCGGACCGGGATGCCGCGCAGGGCGTGCCGCGGCACCAGCGCCACGCCCGCACCGGCCCGGACCAGCGCCCCGACCGCGCTGAAGTCGTCGGACGTGTGCACGATCCGGGGTGCGAACCCGGCGTCGCCGCACGCCAGTTCCACCACGTCCCGCACCGGGTTGCCGGGCAGCGTCGCCACCCAGTCCTCCTCGGCCAGGTCCCGCAGGTCCACCTCCGCCCGCGAAGCCAACGGGTGCGAAGGCGGCAGGACCACGTCGAACGGCTCGGTGTAGAGCGGGAACCGGGTCAGCCGGCCGTCGTCGCGGCGCGGCCGGTACTCCTCGGTGATCGCCAGGTCGATCTCGCCGTCGAGCAGCAGCGGCACGCTCGCGTGCCCCTCCACGTCCCGGACCCGCACCACCACCCCCGGCGCGGACACCCGCAGCCGGGCCAGCGCCGGCGCCACGACCTGCGTGATCGCCGACGCGAAGCTGCCCACCTCCACCCGACCCGCGACCCCGGACGACAGCCCCGCCAGGGTCGCCTGGGCCCGCTCCAACTCGGCGGCGACCGCGTTCGCGTGCCCCACCAGCAGCTCGCCCGCGGACGTCAACGACACCCGCCGACCACGCCGGCGCAGCAGCTCCTGCCCGACCTCGGACTCCAGGGCGGCCAGCTGCTGCGAGACGGCGGACGGCGTCAGGTGCAACGCCTGCGCCGCCGCCGTCACCGTGCCGTGGTCGGCGAGCGCCCGCAGCACGCGCAGCCGTCGGGGATCGATCACCCGGACATTGTCTTCACCGGGGTCGTCGTCCGCTTGCCCTGGTCGGAGGAGGCGCCGAGGGCGAGCCGGTCACGCCGTCTGCCGCATGACCTCGCGTGCGGCGATGAAGGCGTCCACGGCCCGGTTCACGTCGTCGGTCGAGTGCGCGGCCGACATCTGGGTGCGGATGCGGGCCTTGCCGTGCGGGACCACCGGGTAGGAGAAGCCGATCACGTAGATGCCCTGCTCCAGCAGCAGGTCGGCCATCCGGGACGCCTCGGCCGCGTCGCCGATCATCACCGGGATGATCGGGTGCTCGCCGGGCAGCAGGTCGAAGCCCGCCTCGGTCATCCGCGACCGGAACAGCGCCGTGTTCGCGCGCAGCCGCCCCAGCAGTTCGCCGGACGAGCTGAGCAGGTCCAGCGCGGCGATCGCGGCGGCGGTGATGGACGGGGCCAGGGAGTTGGAGAACAGGTACGGCCGGGAGCGCTGGCGCAGCATCTCCACGATCTCCGCCCGCCCGGACGTGTAACCGCCGCTCGCCCCGCCCAGCGCCTTGCCCAGCGTGCCGGTGACGATGTCCACCCGGTCCTGCACGCCGAACAGCTCCGGCGTGCCGCGCCCGGTCGGGCCGGTGAAGCCCACGGCGTGCGAGTCGTCGACCATGACCAGGGCGTCGTACCGGTCGGCCAGGTCGCAGATCTCGTCCAGCGGCGCCAGGTAGCCGTCCATGGAGAACACGCCGTCGGTGGCGATCAGCCGGTAGCGGGCGTCCGCGGCGTCCTTGAGCTGCCGCTCCAGGTCGTCCATGTCGCGGTTCTTGTAGCGGTACCGGCGGGCCTTGGACAGCCGGACGCCGTCGATGATCGACGCGTGGTTCAGCTCGTCGGAGATGATCGCGTCGTCCGCGCCGAGCAGCGTCTCGAACAGGCCGCCGTTGGCGTCGAAGCACGAGCTGTAGAGGATGGTGTCCTCGGTGCCGAGGAACTCCGACAGGCGCTTCTCCAGCTCCTTGTGCGGTTCCTGGGTGCCGCAGATGAACCGCACGGACGCCATGCCGAAGCCCCACCGGTCCAGCGCGTCCTTGGCCGCGGCGATCAGCTTCGGGTGGTCGGCGAGGCCCAGGTAGTTGTTGGCGCAGAAGTTCAGCACCTCGTCACCCGCGCCGACCCGCACGGCGGCGTTCTGCGGTGTGCCGATCACCCGTTCCGCCTTGTACAGGCCTGCCGCGCGGATCTCGTCGAGGCCGGAACGCAGGTCGTCGCGCATCGCGCCGTACATCAGTGGGCTCCCGTCCAGTCGAGGATGACCTTGCCGCACTTGCCCTCGCGGGCGGTGGCGAAGGCCTCGGCGTGCTCGGTGTAGTCGAACCGGTGCGTGATCACCGGGGTGAGGTCGAGGCCGCGCTGGAGCAGCACCGACATCGAGTACCAGGTCTCGAACATCTCGCGGCCGTAGATGCCCTTGATGTGCAGCATCTTCAGCACGACGCTGCTCCAGTCCACCGCGAACTCCTCGGCGGGCAGCCCGAGGATGGCGATCCGGCCGCCGTGCGCCATGTTGCCGATCATGTCCTGCAGGGCGACCGGCTTGCCGGACATCTCCATGCCGACGTCGAAGCCCTCGGTCATGCCCAGTTCGCCCTGGGCCTCGGCGATGGACCGCTTGGTCACGTCCAGCGCGAGGTCGACGCCGACCTTGCGGGCGATGTCCAGCCGGTGCTCGCTGACGTCGGTGATCACGACGTTGCGCGCGCCCGCGTGCTTGGCGACGGCCGCGGCCATGATGCCGATCGGGCCCGCACCGGTGATCAGCACGTCCTCGCCGATGACCGGGAACGACAGCGCGGTGTGCACGGCGTTGCCGAACGGGTCGAAGATCGCCGCCACGTCCAGGTCGACGGGGGCGCGGTGCACCCACGCGTTCTGCTCGGGCAGCACCACGTACTGGGCGAACGCCCCGTCGCTGTGCACGCCGAGGCCGCGCGTGTGGGCGCACAGGTGCCGGCGGCCCGCCTTGCAGTTGCGGCACGTGCCGCACACCAGGTGGCCCTCGCCGCTGACCAGGTCGCCGACCTGCACCCCGGTCACCGCGGACCCGGTCTCGACGACCTCGCCGACGAACTCGTGGCCGAGCACGAGGGGCGCGTGGATGTTGTGGGCGGCCCACTCGTCCCACGAGTCGATGTGCAGGTCGGTGCCGCAGATGCCGGTGCGCAGCACCCGGACGACCACGTCGGTGGAGCCGGGGGTCGGGTCGGGGACGTCGGTCAGCGACAGTCCCGGCCCGGCGGTCGCCTTGACCAGAGCCTTCATGCCGGCAGTGTGCTCCCGTCACGCTTGTGCAGTCCATCAGGACTTTCTGAACTCGCTTGTAAGCTCCGCTGCACTAGCCGCGCGGCACGAACACCGCGCGCTGCCGTAAGTGGACCCGCCCCCGCCCGCCGCCGCCACCCGGAGCGCCGGCCACGCCGGCCCGGGGCACCCGCAACCGCGGCAACCGCCCGCGCTATGCGCCGGCTGACCAGACCCCCGGGAACGGGTGGCGCTTCGCGAACTCGGCCGTCGTCAAACCCCTCAGGACGACGTAATGGTGGCGGCCGGCGAAGAACTCGTGGTCACGCCCGGTAACCGGCCGCGGACCGGGGCGGGTGCACGAGGTCCACGTTCCGCATGTCCGAGACGTGCTGGTCGAACCGCATGAACGCCTGCCGGTCCCCGGGCTCGACGCCCCGCGGGCGCACCCGCTCCCCGTGCCGCATCAGGCGCTGCGCAGCCAGTTCTTCTTGCGCTTGACCTCGACCGAACCCGCCGTCACGTGGCCGCGCAGGACGAAGTGCGGACGGCCGCCGGTGCCGCCCACCTTGTCCTTCAAAGAGGACGCCGCCAGGTCCACCCCTTCGGTGCTCACGGTGGCGTCGTCGGGCAGCACCAGCTTCACCGAGCCGGCCAGCACGTCCAGTTCCACCTCGACCACCGGCGTCAGGATCGACGCCTCCCGGAAGTCCAGCTCGGTCGACCCCATCCGGTTGCGCACGACGACGGTCTTCGGCACCGTCCACTGGCCCTTGCGGCGCACCGACGACATGGTCGACTTCAGCTCCAGCGGCTCGACCGACGCGGCCACCCGGGTCTGGTCGGTGTGCACCACGCCGCTCAGGTCCAGCAGCACGGCGTTGAGCTGTTCGCGGGTCTTCGCGGCCAGCGCCGTGTCGGCCCGCTCGGTGAACTCGTCCAGGGTGATCAGGCCGCGCCCGATCGCCTTCTGGAGCAGCCCCACCACGTGTTCCCTCTCGGCGTCGGACACCCGCCACTGCCTCGGATCGGTCATGTCCCCTCCGGCTCGACGTCCAGGCCGTGCTCGATGGCGTACCGGGCCAGCTCGACCCGGTTGTGCAGTTGGAGCTTGCGCAGCGTCGACTGCACGTGGTTCTCCACGGTGCGGTGCGAGATGACCAGGCGGTTGGCGATCTGGCGGGCGGTCAGGCCCTTGGCGACCAGCCTCAGCACCTCGGTCTCGCGGTCGGTGAGCTGCGGTTTGTCCTCGTCCGGGGTAGCGGCCATGCGGCGGTACTCGCCGAGCACCAGGCCCGCGAGGCCCGCGGTGAACACGGCGTCGCCGGCGGCGGTGCGGTTGACCGCCTCGACCAGCTCCTCCGCGGACGCGGACTTCACCAGGTAGCCCGACGCGCCCGCCTTCACCGCCTCCAGGACGTCGTCGTGCTCGCCGCTGGCGGACAGCACCAGGACCCGGGTCCCGGTCAGCGACCCGGTGATCATCGTGGTGGCCTCGACCCCGGTCGACTCGCCCAGGTTGAGGTCCATCAGCACCACGTCCGGCCGCACGGCGCGGGCGATGCGCACCGCGGACGCCGCGTCGCCGGCGGTGGCGACCACGTCGAACCCGCGTTCGGCGAGGTCGCGCGCGACCCCGTCCCGCCAGATCGGGTGGTCGTCGACCACCATCACGGACACGCTCATCGGTAGACCCGCACCTCCCACTCAGTGCCCTCCCCCGGGCCGGTCTGCAGCTCCAGCGTCCCACGCAGCGCCTCGACCCGGCCCCGGATGGACTTCGCCACGCCCATCCGCCCCTCCGCCTCGGCCGACGCCAGCCGCCCCTCCGGGATGCCGGGACCGTCGTCGCGGACGCTGAGCACCACTTCCGCGCCCAGGTCCTCAAGCAGCACCCAAGCCTTCGCGCCGGGCGCGTGCTTGTCCACGTTGGACAGCGCCTCGCGGACCACCGCGGTCAGCTCGGCGACCGTCGAGGCCGGGAGCATCACCTGGGTGGCCGGAGTGGACACCTGCACCCGCGGCGTGGCCAGCAGCTGCAGCCCCGGCCGCAGGTCCGCGTCACCATCCACAGTGGACTCGGTGGGCGCGGCGGCCACCAGCGACCGCAGCGCGATCTCCTGCTCTCCAGCCAGTTCGGCCAACTCCGCCGCCTCGCCGCCCAGTTCCAGCCCGCGCTTGCGCACCCGCGCCAGCACCTGGAGGACACCGTCGTGAATGGACCGCGCGAGGCGCTCGCGTTCCGCCGTGGCCGCCTCGGTGCGCAACGCCTGCTCCAGCCGCACGGCCGACTTGCGCGCGGTCGTGGACGCCATGCCCACGACCAGGCCCGCGCCGGACAGCAGCACGACGTCCCGCACCAGGTCCACGCTCAGCACGCCCCGGCTCAGGTAGGTGAACAGCCCGACCACCAGCCCGGACAGCGCGCCCGCCACCGACCCGCCCAGCGCGCCCGCCGCGACCGGCGGCCCGGACGCCCAGATCGTGGTGATCAGCGGGACGTTCGACAGGAACTGGAAATCGGTCATGATCAGCGGCGACAGGGACATCAGCGCGCACGCCAGCCCCAGGTCGGCGGACACCACCCACGGCCGCCGCCCGTTCTCCCGGCTGTAGGCGACGCTGGTGAACACCGTCCACGCGGCCATCACGCCGATCACGGTCCACGCCAGCCACGGCCGTTCGTACGTGCTGTGGTGGACCGCGGCGTTGCCCAGTGCGAACAGGAACGTCACGATGCGTAGCGCGACGGTTCCCCGCCAGAGGTGCGCGACCGGGTCTCCGGTCACCGATGGACCCGTCCGGCCCGGCTCTGTGTGCACGGTGTGCTCCCTTCACCGGTGATTTTGCCGTGTCGGAGTGGCGCAGCTAACCCCCAGGTGGCCGTCTGTTCGGCGGCCGGCGGGTGTGGAAGGCTTGCCGGCACTACTGGGTGTGACTCTCGGGGGACACCGCGCGATTCGACTCCTGGCACGAGGGGTGGGGTGGACGTGCGCGACTGGCCACTGTGGACGCTGCGGCGCTCCGCCCTGGCCTACTGGCTGGCCGTCGACGCCATCGCGCTCGGGATAGTTGTGTACGTAATAGCTTCCACGCCCACTCCCGACTCCGAGGCCATCGCCCGGTTCGGCGCCATCGCCGGCACGGCGGGCGCGGTGATCATCGTCAGCTCCATCTACAGCCACCGGATGGGCGAGACGGAGCGCAACCCGTGGGCCGCGCACCTCACCTACCTGACCGCCGGCCTGATCGCGCTGCCGTGCAACCTCCTGGTCCTGCTGCTGTTCGGGCCCGCCCTGCACGGCGTGCTGGCGCAGCGCCCGGAGTCGCACCGCTGGGTGTTCACCCTGTCCGCGACCGCCGTCTCGGTGTTCGCCACCCGCGCGCTGCTGGGCTGGATGAGCCCGAACCGCGAGCTGCTGGTCATGGTGCTCGGCGCGGCGGTGCTGTTGATCCTGCGGGCCGGGATCATCGCGCTCGGGCTGAAGCTGCGCAGCCCGCAGGCGCCCGCCGAGGAGGTCGTCGGCGAACCCATCGACGCCGTCCTGGGGATCGTCGCGGTGAGCATCGGCGGGCTGATGGGGTTCGTCGCGACGGCCACCCCCGTGCACGCGCTGATGGCGGCGGCCCCGATGGCCCTGCTGGAACGCGCGGCTCAACTGCCGCACTGGCGGCGGTCGGCGCAGCGGGACGCCAAGACCGGCCTGGCCAACGCCGTGCACTGGGACGGCAAGGCCCGCTACGAGCTGTCCAAGGCGCGCGCCCGCAACCGGCCGATGGCCGTGATGCTGCTCGACCTGGACCACTTCAAGAAGGTCAACGACGAGGTCGGGCACCTGGCCGGGGACGCGGCGCTGTCCGCGATCGCCCTGCTGCTGTCCGGGACGGTCCGGCGCGGTGACCTGGTCGGACGGTTCGGCGGCGAGGAGTTCGTGGTGCTGCTGCCGGACGCCGAACCGGCGGTCGCCCGGTCCGTGGCGCAGCGGGTGCGGCTGGCGGTGGCGGGCCTGGCGGTGACCACGGTCGGCACCGACGGCCGCGAGCACCTGCTGACCGGGCTGACCGTGAGCATCGGCGTGGCGACCACCCAGCGCTACGGCTACGAGCTGCCGGACCTGCTGGTGGCCGCCGACGCCGCGCTGCTCGCCGCGAAGGGGTACGGCCGGAACCTGGTGGAGATGGCCTAGGGCTTGCCGTCGAGGTCCTCGACGCGTTCGCCGCCGGTGTCCGGCGGACCGGTCTCCTGCGGTTCGTGCACGTCCACCTGCGCGGGCTCGACGGCCTTGTCCGACTCCGACAGCAGCGACCGGATGCCCGAGTTGAGCACCGCAAGCAGCGGCACGGACAGCAGCGCGCCGGAGATGCCGCCCACGACCAGGCCCGCGGTGATCGCGAGGACCACGGCCAGCGGGTGCAGCTTCACCGCGCGACCCAGCAGCAGCGGCTGGAGCACGTGGGATTCGAGCTGCATCACGCCGATCAGGATGGCCAGCACGATCAGCGCCGCCACCCACCCGTTGGCGACCAGCGCCACCAGGACGGCCACCGCACCGGTGATCACCGCGCCCACGATCGGGATGAACGCACCCAGGAAGACCAGCGCGGACAGCGGCACGACCAGCGGGACGCCCACGATCCACAGGCCGATGCCGACGCCGAGCGCGTCCACCACGGCCACCAGCGCGGTGGCCCGGACGTAGGAGACGAGGGACGCGAAACCGCGCCGTCCCGCCACGTCCGCCCGGTCCCGGACGTCCGCCGGGACGGCCCGGATCAGGAACCGCCAGATGCCGTCGCCGTCGTGCAGGAAGAAGATCAGCGTGAACAGGGCGAGGATCAGCCCGGTGAGCAGCTCGCCGACGGTCGCGGCGGTGGTCAGCGCGCCGGAGGTGATCTCGGCCTGGTTCTCCTTGATCGTCTGCACGACCCGGTCGAGGTACTGCTGGAGCTGCACGTCGCTCAGGTGCAGCGGGCCGTCCTTGAGCCAGCCGCGGATCGTGTCGAGGCTCGCGCTGACCTGCTTCTGCAGGTCCGGCAGGCCCTTGGAGAACTCGGTGATGACGAAGGTGAGCACCCCGCCGACCACGGCGATGCCGCCGACCAGCACCAGCCCGGTCGCGAGCCCCTTGGGCACCCCGACCCGGGTCAGCTGCGCCACCGCCGGCGACAGCAGCGCCGCCAGCAGCAGCGCCACCCCGGCCGGGATGACGATGGTCGTCAGGTACCCGACGACCACGCCGATGACGTACAGCGCGGCGACGACCGCCACGAACCGCCAACTCAGCGCGGCGCTGACCCGCAGCAGGCGCGGGACGCTGGTTTCCGTATCGCTCCCCTTCACACGATCACCGTAGCCCGCGCACGGGCCGCGCGAGTCGAACACGCGGCCAACTCCCGCTCACGGGGACGTCGGACGTCCGGGACAGTCCCGGCCGGTCGTCGGCGCTTGTCGGACACCCGTTCGGACGGATTGCGTCCGGTGTCGAGCGATCCCGACGAGGAAGGGCCGTGCCGATGCCACGCCGACGAGTCACCCCACCAGCCGCAGCGCGGGAGAAGCGCGCTTCCGCCGCGCCGGCTGGGTCCGCTCGGTCTTCTCGGTCCGCCGGGTCCGCACGGTCCGCCGGGGAGCAGAAGCCCGGGCGGATGGAGCCGAAGACGCTGCTGGTGTTCGCGGCGTTCGCGCTGGCGGTCGTGGCGGCGTTCCTGCTGGGGCACCAGCAGGGCGGCGAGGCGACGGTCGCGGAGCCGCCGGTGGCCGAGGCGCCGGTCGGGCAGGTGCCGGTGGAGGAGCCGGAGGAGTCCGTGACGCCCGCTCCGGAGACGCCCACCGCGCCGTCCTCGGAGGCGCCTGCCGAGGAGTCGCCTGCGGAGTCGCCCTCCGAGGAGTCGCCCGCGGAGGAGCCTTCGTCGTCGGAGGAGCCGGTGTCCGAGGAGGAGCCGGCCGGTCAGGCGGTGCCGGTGGAGGACGCGCCGGCCCAGACGCCCGCGCCCGTGCAGCCGCCCGCCGTGGCGGTGTCCGTGGAGGCGGCCACCCGTCCCACCGAGGAGCCCGCCGTGCCCGCCGAGCCGGTCGAGCCCGCCGAGCCGGCCGAGCCCGCCGAGCCGGCCGAGCCCGCCGAGCCCGCTGAGCCGGTCGAGGTCGTCGAGCCGGTGGAGGTCGTCGAGCCGGTGGAGGTCGTCGAGCCGGTGGAGGTCGTCGAGCCCGAGGTGTTCCAGCCGCAGTCCGTCGAGCCGGAGGCGTCCGAACCGCGCGGGTTCGAGCCGCAGGTGTCCGAGCCCGAGTTCACCGAGACCTTCACCGTCCGTCCCGAGCCCCAGCCCGCGCCGCCGGTGATCGAGCCGTACCAGCCGTACCCGCCCTACGTCCCCGAGCCGTCGGACCGCGTCCTGCGCACCATGCCCGTCGAGCCGATCGCCCCGCAGTTCCCCGAGTACCCCGAATCCCCCAGGTCCCCCGAATTCCGCGAGTTCGGCGAGTTCACCGAGCACCGCGAACTGCGCACCGTCGAGCCGCACACCCCGTCCGAGCCGTACGCCGTGCACGTCGGTCCGGACAGCGATGGTCCTTTCGTGGTCGTTCCCGCGGGCCGCTGACGCCCGCACATCCCTGACAGAGGAGATCCCGTTGCGATTCACCCTGCTCAAAACCACCACCGCCCGCCTCGTCGTCGGTGTCGCCGCGGCCGCCGGCATCGCCCTGATGGGCATGTCCGCGCACGCCGCCCCGGTCGAGATGGAGCTGGTCGCCGCCGCGACCAAGCCGGCGGACGACGAGTCCCGCAAGAAGATCGTGGACATCGCGCAGAAGGAGTTGAACAACCCCAAGCGCAACCACGAGTCCGGTGGCGACAACTGCAACGCGTACAGCCCGGGCGGCAAGTGCCAGGCGTGGTGCGCGGACTTCACCAAGTGGGTCTGGAACAAGGCCGGCGTGAAGACCGACGGCGCCACGTCGATGGCCAACAGCTTCCGCAGCTACGGCGTGAAGTACGGGACGTGGAAGAACGGCGCGGGCGTGAAGAACGTCAAGCCGGGCGACGCGGTCACGTACCGGCTGAACGACGGCAACACCGGCAACGACCACGTCGGCATCGTCACGAAGGTCAACAAGAAGACCGGGAAGATCACCGTGATCTCCGGCAACAGCGGCCCCGGGTCGAAGAAGGTCTCGAAGATCACCATCGACCCGAAGAAGTCGCAGGTGACCGGCTACGCGTCCCCCGTCGAGAAGAAGACGAAGAAGACAGACACCAAGAAGAAGACGGACACCAAGAAGAAGACCGACACCAAGAACTCCGACACCAAGACGTCCGACACCAAGACGTCCGACACCAAGAAGAAGTCCGACACGAAGAAGAAGACCGATACGAAGAAGACGGACACGAAGAAGAAGACCGAGACCAAGAAGCAGGACACCAAGAAGTCGAAGTCGGACGAGCCCGGCTTCATCGAGGGCAGCCAGCCGTCCCAGGTGGCGATCGTCAACGGCGACCACCTCCAGGACGCGTACGGCTTCGTCGTCGGCTGAACCACCACCCCGTCCAGGAGAACATCGTGAAGAGGCTGTTCAAGGGTTCCGGGGCGCGCATCGCCCTCGCCGTGGCCGCGGTGCTCGGGATCGCCGCCGCGGGCGGCGCCGCCGGGGTCGGCATCCAGCCGGTGGCGTCGTCGAAGGCCGCGAAGGCGGCGAAGATCGTCAAGTCGGAGATCTTCTACGAGACCTACATCCCGCGGCACCCGACCGTCGCGCCGCAGGGCTACATCGACACCCCCGACGTCGGCTGCCACAACTTCGGCAAGGACGGCCGCACCAAGGCCGACTGGTGGAACGGGGTCGACAACCGCACCGGTCCCGCGTTCGGCACGGGCCAGTTCCGGACGCAGGTGGTGCTGACGTTCGACTTCAAGAAGAAGAAGTACGGCGAGCGGCACACCGTCCACCCGACGAGCCGGTACAAGAAGGTGGGCGGCAAGTTCGTCTACGAGGACAGCCGGACCGCGAACGACGACGGCATCCGGGTCGAGGGCGAGCCGAAGATCAGCGCGAAGACGGGCGGGATGGCCGTGTCGCACAAGGTGACCAACCCGTGGTGCACGGGCTTCGCGGCGATCGACTGGACCATGGTCATCGACGTCCACCGCGACGGCCGGACGGAGGTCGTCGGCAGCCACGACAAGATGCCGAACCACGAACTCTGGCGGCAGGACACCTACTCGGACGGCAGGAAGACCCAGAAGTTGATCTTCTCGCACGCCCTGGTGTCGCCGAAGTGCCTGGTCGACTACGCGGGCGAGGCGCTCTGCAAGGGCCTGAAGAAGTACTCCTACAAGAAGTGACCCGAAGGAGGAGCCCCGCCACCGTGACCGGCGGGGCTCCCCTTCCCCATGGGAAGGTTCCGCCGGTCGGGTCACCCCGGGAACGCGCGAGCCCGCCGAGATGTCATACCCCCGTGGGACAATGGAACCGGGGGCCGGAGGCCACGAGGTCCAGCCGACAAGTTCTGGCGGACACCCTCGTCGGGATGATCGGATCGAGCCCGTGACCGACGAGGAGACCCTGCGCGCCGCCTTCGCCGTCGGCCGCCGCACCGCCTTCGACACCCGGAAACCCAAGGTCGACCGCACCGTTCGCGGCGAACTCCTCTCCGCCCTCCTCACCGAACCCCTCCCCGGTTCCGCCCTCCGCCTGGTCGGCGCGCACGTCACCGGTCCCTTCGCGCTCGAAGGCCTCACGGTCACCCAGGTCGTCGACCTCGTCGACTGCACGTTCGACGAAGTGCCCGACCTCCGCATGGCCCGCCTCACGAGCCTGCGCATGCGGGGCTGCAAGGTCCCCGGCCTCTGGGCGCGCAACCTCCGCGTCGGCAGCGACCTCGTCCTCGAAGCCGGCTTCACCAGCGAGGGCGTGGTGGACCTGACCGACGCCACCGTCGACGGCACCTTCCGCCTCGCCGGCGCGGTCCTCAAGGCCAAGGGGGACCACGCCCTCCTCGCCGCCCGCATCCGGCTCTCCGGGTCGCTCCAGGCCATCGCCCTGCGCGCGGGCGGAGAAGTGCGGATGCGCGGGGCGAACATCGGCGGGTCCGTGCACCTCGGCGGCGCGCGGCTGCTCAACCCCGGCCAGAACGCGCTCGACGGCTCCGGCATCACCATCGCGGGCAACCTGTTCTGCGACGCCGAAGGCGGTCGGTTCACCGCGGATGGCCGCATCCTGCTCGACGGGGCCCGGGTCGGCGGCAACGTCGTCTTCTCCGGCGCCCGCCTCAAGGCCGGCGTGGTGGACCGGCCCGTCCTCGTCATCCCGCGCGGCACGGCCGACGAGTCCGCCGCCCTCGTCGCCGACCGCATCCGGGTCGACGGCAACGTCGAGTTCGACGACGGCTTCACCTCCAGCGGCACCGTGCGGCTGCCCAACGCAGAGATCGGCGGGTACCTGCGGCTGTCCGGCGCGGCCATCGGGCAGCGGGACGTGGTCGAAGAACTCGAAGCCCGCGAGGTGGTGGACCGGGTTCCCGTCGCACTCCACGCCGACGGCATCCGGGTGCGCGGCGACCTCGAAGCGCGCGGCGCGGTCAACGGCGGGTTCCGCGGGGACGGGGCGCGGGAGTCCGCCCTGCGCGCCTACGGGCAGGTCCGCCTGGTCGACGCGCACGTCCGGGGCAGCGCGAGCCTGTCCGGCGTCCAGCTCCACGGCCCCGGCATCGACGTCCTGTTCGCCGACCGGCTCACCGTCGGCGGCACCCTCTTCCTCCGCGACCTGCACGCCAAGGGCTCGCTCCGGCTCCAGAACGCCGCGATCGGCTCCACCCTCGACTGCTCGGGCGCCACCCTGGTCCAACCCCGCCGCCGATCCGACGGCACCGGGGTCAAGCCCTCGCTCGACGCCCGCGTCGCCACCATCGGCAAGGACCTGCTGTGCAGCCAGGGGTTCACCGCGACCGGCGGCGTCCGCATCCGGCTGGCCGAGGTCGGCAAGATGGCCACCTTCACCGGCGCCCGGCTGGGCGGTCCGGGCAGCGACATCGCGCTCAACGCCTACGGGCTCACCGTCAGCCAGTTGGTGCTGCGGATGGCCGAGGATGTGATCCCGGTCGGCCGCGTGGTGCTGCGGCGGGTGAGCGCGACCGCCGTGCAGGACGGGCCCGGGCTGTGGGCGGCGACCGGCGGGGTGGACGTGGAGGACTTCACCTTCAGCGCGATCTCCTCGACCCCGCCGGTGGACGTGCACACCCGGCTGCGGTGGCTGCGCGAGGTCCAGCCGGACTTCGCGCCCGGGCCGTACGAGCAGCTCGCCGCGGTGTACCGGGACGGCGGCGAGGAGGAACTCGCGCAGCACGTCCAGTTGGAGAAGCAGCACCGCCGCTACTCCGAGCTGGGCCGGGCGGGCCGGGCGTGGGGTTTCCTCCAGCGCTGGACCGTGGGCTACGGGTACCGGCCCTGGCTGGCGATCGCGTGGCTGGCGGCGTTCTGGCTGGCGGGCGCGCTGTGGTTCCTCGGCCACGAGATGCCCAAGCTCAACGACGACGAGTCGCCGTCCTGGAACCCGTGGCTGCTGGCCGTCGACCTGCTGATCCCCATCGTCGACCTGGGCCAGGACGGCAAGTGGAAGTTCTCCGGCGCCTCCCAGTGGATCTCCAGCGCGTTGATCGCGGTGGGCTGGATCCTGGCCTCCACGGCGGCGGCCGGCGCGGCCCGCGTGCTGAAGCGGGTCTGACCAGTGTCGGCTACCCAGGGTTAAATTCGACAACACGGAGTGTCGATCACACGATCCGGCGAACCAGGCCGCGAACGCGTGCGCACCGGCCCGGCGGGCTGGCACGCTCGACGGCGTCGGCTTGATCACCTTCGACGTCTCGCGCCGACGATTCCCCAGCGTTCAGGTGGAGGTACCAGCGGTGTCGTCGGCCGACCAGCGATCGGGCACGGGGGTGAGCCGCGTCCGGCGGCTGCTCTCCCGCGCCCTGCTGGTCGCCGGCGGTGTGCTGGCTGGCACTGCCGCCGTCTGGGCGCTGTCCTCCGCCCCGGCCTCCGCGCAGGGGGCCGCCCAGCCCGACGCGGTCACGTCCGTCGCCGAAGCGGTGGCGGCCGGCCCGGTCGGCGAGGCCGTCGCACCGGTCCGCGAGACCGTGCGCGACCTCGACCGGAAGGTGCGCGCCAAGCACGAGCACCCCCGGGTGCCCGACCTCGGCCGCGTCGCGGAGGACATCCGCGACACCTTCGGCCACACCGTGGCCCGGTTCGAGCCGAACCTGGGCCAGTCGGTCATCGCCTCGTCCCTGTCGGGGCGCGCGGTGAACCGGCACACCGAGCCCGCCTCCGAAGCCACCGCCGTGCCGGTCTCCATCGGCACCCCGGTGGTGCGGGGCCCGTTCGGCAAGCTCAGCGAGAGCTGGGCCTCCTCGCCGGCGCCGTCGTCCGACGCGTCGTCCGACGAGGACCGCACCTCCCCGTTGGGAGACCCGGCCGCCCCCACGCGCACGCCGTTCGCACCGCCGTCAGGGGTGCCGGTGCACTGCTCGTGCGGTGGTGACGGCTCCGGTTCCGCCGCCGGCGGCAACGGCCCGTTCACGGGCGTGACCGCCGACGGCACGGACGCCGCCGTGCTCCGGGCGCTGCTGCCCGGCACCGAGCGGAACTCCGTGCTGCCGGGCAAGCAGCCCGGCACCACCCCCGACTGATCCCAGCGCGCGGTCCGCGGGCGGCCCTCCGCCGTCCCGGTAATCGACCGACGCGCCCCCGTCGCGCCCGACACCGGTCGAAACGCCGCGCCCCACCCCCGATCCGGGTGGTCGTCGCCCACGACGCGGTGCCGCGTCGACCGCCCTTCACCTCCCGCTCAAGGGACACAGAAGAAGGAGAACCCATGCAAACCTGGGCCAAGCGCGGTTTCCAGACCGCACTTGTCACGGGTGGTTTGCTGATGCTCGGCACGGGCATCGCTTCAGCCCAGGAGAACGTCAACCCCGACGCCCCGCCGTCGCCGCTGGACGCCCGCGTCCGCGTGCCGATCGACGTCGAGGAGAACAACCTGGGCACCCCGGTCGGCAACCGGGACCTGCCGGAGATCCACCGCGAGATCGGCACGGAGAACGTGCCGCAGCCGGAAGCCGTCACCAAGAACCCCCTGGTCCGCGACACGCAGGCCCGCGTCCGCCAGGTCGACACCACCCAGGTGACGCGCGGCAACGCGTTCGACGGCGACGTCGTCGCCCCGGTCCACGCCTGCGGCAACGCGGTCGGCGCGGGCGGCGACGCCCACGCCGACGGCGAGTGCGCGCAGTACACGCCCAGCACCGGCAAGACCCGCACCGACGGCTCCCGCGGTTCGTTCGCGGGCAACGTGGCCGCGGTCCACAACGCCAGCCCGGTCGGCGTCACCGGCAACGCCGCCGGCGTCGGCGCCAACGCCTACTCCGAGTCCTACGCCCGCCAGGACGCCACCGCCGGCGGCGACGTCAGCACCGGCGGCTCGGACGGCTCGCTGTCCGGCAACATCCTCGGCGTCCAGCAGGCCACCCCGTTCCGGGTCAGCAACAACGCGGTCGCGGGCGGCGGCATCGCCAACAGCGCCTCGCACGCCGACACCGAGGCCGAGGCCGGCGGCTCGCTGGCCACCCACGGCGACCGCAGCACCCTCGGCGGCAACACTGCGGGCATCCCGCTCGCCCCGATCACCTCGGTCGAGGGCAACGCGGTCGGCGCGGCCGGCAACGCCGACTCCACCGCCGACCACCGCACCACCGCGGTCGCCGGCGACACCGGCCCGACCCGCGGCAACCACGAGTCGTGGCTGTCCACCAGCGGCGAGAACGCCACCATGGCGGGCAACGCGCTCCAGCCGCAGCTCGCCGGCCCCGCCACGGTGAACAACAACGCCCTGGCCGGCGTCGGCAACGCCGACACCGAGACCCGGTCGGACAACAACGCCCAGGCGGGCGGCTGGGCGCAGACCAGTGGCCAGGACTCGACCCTGTCCGGCAACTTCGGCGACGCGCCGGTCGCGCTGCCGGTGGGCAGCGCGGGCAACTCGGGTTCGCTGCTCGGCAACACCTCGTCGACCCACGCGGCGGACACCGACGTCCAGGCGGGCGGCTCGACGTTCACCGACGGCGACCGCTCGGTGCTGTCGGCGAACTCCACCAACGCGGCCCCGGCCGGCGCGATCGACGCGTGCGGCAACGGCCTGTCCGGCGGCGGCATCGCGGCCTCGCAGTGCGAGAACGAGGTCGACTCCAGCGCCGGCGGCTACAACGGCACCACCGGCAACGACGCGGTCCTGTCCGGCAACATCGGCCAGGCCCCGCTGGCCCTGCCCGCCGAGGGCTTCGGCAACGCGGGCGGCGTCGGCGGCCTGGCCACCGGCAACGCCGTGGAGGACAAGGAGATCCGGGCCGGTGGCGCGCCCAACGCCCGCGACGACAACGGCACCGTCTCCAGCAACGTGATCACCACGCCCACCGCCCTGGGCGGCCAGGGCTTCGGCAACGCCGGCGCGCTGGTCGGCAACCCGACCTCGAAGACCGACAGCGACACCGCGATCGTCGCGGGCGGCCCGGCGTCGGCCACCGGCCGGCACGGCTCGATGTCCGGCAACATCGTCGAGGCCCCGACCTCGAACCCGGCCCAGGTGCCCGGCAACACGGTGGTGGCCGTCGGCAACGGCGCGTCCGACCTGAGCAACGAGCTGCACTCCCGCTCCGGCGGCAACGCCACCTCCGAGGGCGACCACGGCGCCTTCACCGGCAACATCGTGTCGGCCCCGCAGGCGTCCTCGCCGCAGCTGTTCGGCTCGACCCTGGCCGCGGGCAGCAACGCCAAGAGCGCGGTCGAGAACGAGTTCACCTCGTTCTCCGGCGGCGACATCGAGACCAGCGGCAACCAGGGCTCGGTGTCCGGCAACGGCGTCACCGCGCAGCCCGCCCTGGCGCTGCAGACCTTCGCCGACTCGGTGTCCGCCGTCGGCAACAGCCGCTCGGACGTCACCGACCAGTCCGCGGTGGTCGCCGGCGGCGACCAGGAGACCGAGGCCTGGAACAGCTCGCTGTCGGGCAACCTGGTCAACCTGCCGGCCAACGCCAAGCCCGGCGTGTTCGGCGACGCGGCGACCGCGGGCGGCCTGTCCGACGCCAACGCCGACTCGCTGAGCCTGACCCAGGCCGGCGGCGACTCCGAGACCAAGGGCTCGGGCGCGCTCACCTCGCACGACCTGTCGGTGCCCGCCGAGACGCGGCCCGCCGTGTTCGACGTGCCCGCCGACGTGCTCGGCGACGCCCGGACCGACCTCTCCGAGGCCTCGGTCGAGCGGACCGGCGACGAGCCGGAGAGCCAGGGCGGCCCGCGCAAGACCGTGCCGCGGGGCATCAACCTGCCGGCCGGCGTGGACAGCCTGATGAAGCCGACGGAGCTGCCGAGCCTGTCCAGCCTGGACAAGCTGTCCGGCCTGGGCGCGATGGACCTGTCCGACCTGCGCGACTTCGACCTGTCGGTGCTGCGCGGCCTGGAGCTGTCGAAGGTCCGCGAGCTGGGCGCGCCCCAGGTGCGCGGCATGGACCTGACCCGCGCCAGCGACCTGTCGCTGACCCGCAAGTCGCTGCCGAAGCTGCCCGCCGTGTCCGACGTGGTCGACCTGGAGGACATGCCGGTCAACCAGATCCCCAACCCGAAGCTGGTCCTGGAGCTGCTGACCGGCCAGGCCGCCGGGCTGCCCAAGGTCGACCTGACCAAGGTGGCGCCCAACGAGCTGCCGACGAAGCTGCCCTCGAAGGCCCCGGCCACCAGCGTCGCGGACAAGAAGCTGCCCACGCCGTCGCTGCCCGGCAAGCTGCCCACCGGCGGCCTGACGGACGTGAAGGTGCCCGGCGTGGCGAACGTCCCCGGCCTGTCGAACCTGTCGAAGGTCACCGGCCTCACCCGGTCGCCCGAGCTGGGCAAGCTGAACGAGCTGCGCCGCCTGCAGGAGCTGCGGCGGGTGCCGGAGGCCATCGTCAACGCCTCCGACCAGCACAAGATCGTCAACGACTCGGACAAGGACGAGCGGTCCTTCGGCGGCACCCTGCCGCTGTTCGGCGGCACCCTGGGCGTGACCCCGGTGGTGCAGGGCCTGCCGCTGCTGCCCGGCCCGCAGAAGGGTTCCCCGCGGAACCTGCCGAGCCTGGCGTCCCCGCTGCCGCTGCCGTTCGTGGTGCCGGTGCCGGGCGTGGCCCAGCCGCGCACCGCGGCCCCGGCCCTGCCGGGCGTCCCGGCCGCGCCCGCCGTGCCGCAGCTGTCCGGCGCGTCGCTGTCCGGCCTGAACGTGAACCCGCTCAACGGCAAGGTCGAGGGCCCGAAGGAGCGCACCTCCGCCCCGGCCCTGGCCGGTCTGGACGCGATGAGCATCTTCGACGCGATGGGCGCGATGGACGTGACCCAGGTCCTGCCGAAGATCTGATCCACTCGGTGTGAAACGGGACCCCTGGCACATCCGGTGCCAGGGGTCCTTTTCGTTTCAGTGGCGGAGGCGTTCTTCCACGTGGGCTATCACCGAGTGCAGGGGCGCGTCGCCGTCGCTGGTCACCCAGCACACCCGCACCCCCGGCTGGATGCGCGTCCCGCCCAGCCGCACCGCCCGCCCCGCCAGCTCACGGGCCCGCGCCGCCACGGCCTCGCCGTTGCCGCTGGGGTGTTCGGCGACGACGGCGAACTCGTCCCCGCCGTACCGGGCCACCGTGTAGTCCGCGCGCAGCCCTTCCCGCAGCCGTCCGCCGATCACCGCGAGCAGTTCGTCGCCGCGCTGGAAGCCGTGCGTCCGGTTGACCTCGGCGAGCTGGTGCACGTCGAGGAGCACCAGGGTGGCCAGCGTGCCGTGCGTGCGGGCGCGGGTCAGCGCCTGGTCGAGGCGGTCCAGGAGGAGCGCCCGGCCGGGCAGCCCGGTCAGCGCGTCCAGCAGGTTCGCGCTGTGCGGGACGTCCTGCTGGACCGGCCGCAGCAGCACCAGCACCTGACCGCGTTCGGACAGCGGGTGGATGTCGGCCCAGACCCGGGTGTGCGGCAGGACCACCGGGATGGTCAGCGGCGCCCCGGTCCGCAGCACCTGCGCGGCGAGTTCGGCGCAGGTCGGCAGTTGGGCCCCGGATTCGTCCCAGGCGACGGGCAGGCGGTAACCCGGCAGGGTGGTCGGCGGGACACCCAGCAGGGTGGCGGCCAGGCGGTTGCCGGCGAGCACGGTGCCGCGCTCGTCCTGGAGCAGCACGCCGACGGGCAGTTCGGAGACGAGTTCGTCCCACACAGGACGCGTTGTCTGCACGGTGCGCATAGGACTCGTGCCCTTCGCCGGACCGACCTGTCCGTGAAGAGCCTCCCCGCAGGTCGCAGGCATTTCAATAGGCCTTACGACACCCAGTCCGGTGATCTTTCGGGGCTGTGTTGGATGGCGCCGCCTCCGGCGTCGCGGCGAGGCCGCCTGGAAGTCGGCCCATCGCGGCGCGTTTCGCTCCGATCGAAGAGCGTGATCGGAGCGAAAGGCGCCGCGACAGGCCGACGCGGCCCGCGATCACGCACGCAGCGCTCGGAGCGCGAGCGAGACCACAGTGTCGGAGAACGTGCCCGTCAACGGTCCGGTCCGCAGCAGCCACCGCTGGTAGACCGGTCCCAGCAGCAGTTCGGCCGCGGCCGGCACGTCCACGTCGCCGCGGATCTCGCCGGAGCGCTGCGCCAGCCCGAGCCGTTCCTCCAGCCGCATCCGGCGCGGCGTGAGCAGCAGCGTCACCAGGTCGGTCCGCGCCTCGTGCACCAGCACCCGGCACACCTGGTCGAACCGCCGCTCCTCCAGCTGCCGCACCGCCTCCCGCAGCTCCCGGCGCAGGTCGTCACCGAGCGCGCCCCAGCCGGGCGGCTCGTCCTCGGCCGGCCCGAACTCGACCAGCGCGTCGAACAGCAGCGGACCCTTGGACTCCCACCAGCGGTAGATCGTCTGCTTGCCGACCCCGGCCCGGGCGGCGACCGCCTCGATGGTCAGCCGCGCGTACCCGACCGCCTCGACCAGCTCCAGCGCGGCCGCCAGCACGGCCCTCCGAGACCGCTCGCTGCGCCGCGCCGCGTCGGGTGGCATCCCTTGATCGTAAACGCGCCGACCCGAGACGTTCACACTTCCGTGTAGCACCGACCCGAAGTGCCTGCGCATCGCAACCGAAGCCTGGACCCTCCACCGGCTGGAAGCCCTACGCTCGCGCCGTGAGCTGCCCGGAGTGCGGGACGACCGAGCCGTGCGAGGAGTTGTTCCACGCCGTGCTGGCGCTCGACCACTCGCGCCGGCCGCCGTGGGGACCCCTGCACGGCGTCACCGTCGCCTGCTACCTGCTGCAACACCCGAGCCGCCTGCCGGAGGGGCACCGCGGCCCGCCCCGGGAACTCCTGCGCGCCTACGTCGACGGCGGCCTCCGGGCGGTCACCGCCCTGACCGGGGCCAGACGCCGTGCGAACCGCGGCCGGGGTCCGTCACACGTGAGCACCGCGCTTGGCCCGCCACCCACCGGGTTCGCCGTCACGATCGGTGACGTGGCCGCGGGTGGCACGTTCCCGGCCGAGGGTTTCGCGGACCGCGTCCGGGCCTGGGCGGCGGCCACCGCCGCCGCGTGGGACGGGCGCTGATCACCCGTTCCGGTCTGGCCGGCGGGACGGTGACGGCAGAATCGAGCGGGTGCAGATCGGGGTGCTGGGGCCGTTCGAGGTCCGCGCGGACGACGGTGGCCTGGCGAACGTGCCGGGTGCGCGGTTGCGCGCGTTGTTGACCGCCCTCGCGCTGGAACCCGGTCGGGTGGTGCCGAAGGCCGTGCTGGTCGACTGGGTGTGGGGTGAGCACCCGCCGTCCGACGCGGCGAACGCCCTGCAACGCCTGGCATCCAGACTTCGCCGGGTGCTGCCGGACGGGGTGGTCGACGGGCAGGTGGGCGGCTACCGGTTGGACGTGGCGCCCGACGCCGTGGACGCCGTGCGGTTCGAACGGCTCGTCGGCCAGGCGCGCGGCGCCGACGAAACCCGGCAGGCGGGTCTGCTGCGGGAAGCCCTCGGCCTGTGGCGCGGCCCGGCCATGCAGGACGTCGGTCTTCAGGACAGCGAGGCGTTCGACGCGGCGGTCACCCGGCTCGAAGGGCTGCGGCTGGCCGCGCTGGAGGACCGGTTCGAGGCGGAACTGGCGCTCGGAAAAGGGCCGGAGCTGGTCGCGGAGCTGACCGGGCTGGTGGCCGCCCACCCGGTGCGGGAACGGCTCGTCGCCGCGTTGATGCGCGCGCTGGGCGCGGCCGGCCGCAGCACCGAGGCGCTGATGGTCTACCAGCGGGCACGGGAAGCGCTCGCCGACGCGCTGGGCGTCGACCCCTCGCCGGAGCTGTCCGCACTGCACGTCGCCCTGCTCCGGGGCGAGCTGGGCCGGCGCGAGGAGACCCGGAAGACCAACCTGCGCGCCGAGCTGACCAGCTTCGTCGGCAAGGATGCCGACGTCGCCGCGGTCCGCGACCTGGTCACCGGGCACCGGCTGACCACCCTGATCGGGCCGGGCGGCTCGGGCAAGACCCGGCTGGCCGCGGAGACCGTGCGCACCCTGCTCGACGACCTGCCCGACGGGGCCTGGCTGGTCGAACTCGCCCCGGTCGGCGCGGGCGGCCACGTGGCGGGGGCGACCCTCGCCGTGCTCGGGCTGCGCGACGCGCTGCTGGGCGGGGCGTCGGACGCCGAACCGGCGGAACGGGTCGTCGCCGCGCTCCGCGAGCGGGACGCGCTGCTGGTCCTGGACAACTGCGAGCACGTGATCGACGCGGCCGCGAAGTTCGCCCACCGCGTGCTCGGCGAGTGCCGGCGGCTGCGCATCCTCGCGACCAGCCGCGAACCGCTGGGCATCACCGGCGAGGCGCTGTGGCACGTCGAACCGCTGGCCCTGCCCGCGGCGGATGCCGACCCGCGCGAGATCGAAGCCTCACCGGCCGTTCGGCTGCTCCGGGACCGGGCCGCCGCCGTCCGCAACGACCTCGCGGCGGACGTCCACACCATGGCGCGGGTGTGCCAGGCGCTGGACGGGATGCCGCTGGCCATCGAACTGGCCGCGGCGAGGCTGCGCACGATGTCCCTGGACCAACTGGCCCACCGGCTCGACGACCGGTTCCGCCTGCTCACCGGCGGCAGCCGCACCGCCCTGCCCCGCCACCGGACGCTGCGCGCGGTGATCGACTGGAGCTGGGAACTGCTCAACGACGCCGAACGGGTCGTCCTGCGCAGGCTTTCCGTGTTCACCGGCGGCGCGAGCCTGGAGGCGGCCGAACGGGTCTGCGCGGGCGACGGCGTCGAGCCGTGGCAGGTGCTCGAACTGCTCACCGCGCTGACCGAGAAGTCCCTGGTGGTCACCCGCGGCGACGCGGCACCGCGCTACCGGATGCTGAGCACGATCAAGGAGTACGCCGGCCGGCGCCTCGCCGAGGCGGGCGAGGCGGAGTCCGCGCGGCAGGCCCACCTGGCCTGGTGCACCGAACTCGTCGAGACCGCCGAGCCGCACCTGCGGCGCGCGGAGCAGGTGGAGTGGCTCGCCGCGCTGGAGGTCGAGCACGACAACGTCGTCGCCGCCATGCGCGGTGCGCTCGCCGCCGGTGAAGCCCAGGGCGCGATGCGGCTCGCGGCGGCGGCCGGCTGGTACTGGTGGCTGAACGGGCACAAGGTCGAGGGCGGCGAGCTGATCATCGCGGCGGCCCGGATGCCCGGCGAGGTCACCGACGACGTCCGTGCCCTGGTGTACACGTTCGTCACGACCCTGCTGACCGCCGGCCGGGGCAGCGACGAGTTCCAGGCCGAGGAGTGGATCCGGAAGGCGGCCGAGATCAGCCGGCGCGTCGACGGCCTGCACCCCGTGGTGAAGCTCGTCGTCGCGCTGGAGCACATGCTGGTCGAGCAGGGCGACTACCGGGCCGCCTACGAACCGCTGCTGGCCGACCCGGAACCCTTCGTGCGCGCGCTCGCCCGGCTGCAACTGGGCAAGATGGCGATCCTGCACGGCCACGGCGGGCGGGACGCGGACGCCTGCCTGGAGACGGCGCTCGCCGAGTTCCGCGCGATCGGCGAGCGGTGGGGGACCTCGTTCGCGCTGACCGAGCTGGCGAACCGGATCGCCATGCGCGGCGAGTTCGTCCGCGCGTGCGAGCACCTGGAGGACGCGGCCACGGCGATCAGCCAGGTCGGCGCCGCCGAAGACCTGCTGCGCATCCGGGCCCGGCAGGCCGAGCTGCACTGGCTGACCGGCGACCGGGAGGCCAGCGCCGCCGCGCTCGACCAGGCGCAGCGGCTCGCGGAACGGGTCTCCTGGCCGGAGGCGTTGACCGACCTGGCCATGGCCAAGGCCGAGCTGGCCCGCCGGCGTGGCGACGCCGAGCAGTCCCACCGCCAGCTCGACGTCGCCCGGAGCCTGTTGGGCGAACTGGCCGAGCACGCCGGGATGCGCGCGGCCACGCACGACCTCCTCGCCCACCTCGCCGAAGGGCTCGACGAGGCCCGCGAACACCGCGTCGCGGCGCTCCACGCGGCGGCCGAGTCGGGCATCCCGCTCTCCCTCGCCCACGTGCTGATCGGGGTCGCGGACCTGGCGCTGCGCCGGGACCTGCCCGACCAGGCCGCCCGCCTGCTCGGGGCGAGCGCCGCGGTGGTCGGCCTGCTCGACCGGTCCCACCCGGACGTGGCCCGCATCGAGCGCGAAGCGCGCGACCGCCTCGGTGACACGGGGTTCACCGAGGCGGTCGAGGAGGGTTCGCGAGCGGACTGGCGGGACCTGGCCGAGGTCACGTTCGCCTGGTGAAGGTCGCCCTCGCCCACACGTACCCGACGAGCGCGATCCCGACGCACCACGCGATCGCGGCGACCGTGTCCCCGGTGGACGGCGTGCCGGCGAAGAACCCGCGCAGGCTCTCGATGATCGGCGTGAACGGCTGGTACTCGGCGAACTCCCGCACGCCCGGACCCATCTGCCCGGCCGGCACGATCGCGCTGCTGAAGAACGGCAGCATGATCAGCGGCACGGTCACGAACCCGGCCGACTCCGGCGTCTTCGCCGCCAGTCCCATCGCGACGGTCAGCCAGGCCAGCGCGAACGCCGTCAGCAGCATGATCCCGATCGCGGCGAGCCAGTGCCCGAAGGTCGCGGAAGGGTCGAAGCCCATGAGGAACGCGACCCCGACGACCGCCGCGACGGCGATCGAGGTGCGCACGACGGTGACCACGACGTGCCCGGTCAGGACCGCGGCGCGGGAGACGTCCATGACCCGGAACCGGTTGATGATCCCCTTGGTCATGTCCGAGTTCACGCCCAGCGACGTGGCGCTCAACCCGTAGCTGACCGCCATCAGCACCATCCCCGGCGTCGCGTAGTCGATGTACTCGCCGCCGACGTTGAACGAGTCGCCGAACACGTGGACGAACATCAGCATCAGCACGATCGGCAGCAGGATCGCGTTGAACACGGTGACCGGGTTGCGGATCGAGTGCTTGACGTTGCGGCGCAGCATGATCGCCGAATCGGTGGTGCTCATTTCGCGATGACCCCCGTGCTCGCGTGACCGGTGAGGGCGAGGAAGACGTCGTCGAGGTCCGGCGTGCGCACGGAGAACTCCTCGACCTCGATCGAGTGCTCGTCGAGCCGGTTCAGCAGCGCCCGCAACGACTTCACGCCACCGTCACCGGGGACGCGCAGGGTCAGAGCCTCCTCGTCCGGCGTCGCGCCGACCACCACCCGGGCCGCCGCGCCGAGGGTCCCGGCGTCGGCGAACCGGAGCCGGACGTGGCTGCCCGGCACCTGGCGCTTGAGCTCGGCGGCGGTGCCCTCGGCGACCAGGCGGCCCTGGTCGAGCACCGCGATCCGGTCGGCGAGCTGGTCGGCTTCCTCCAGGTACTGGGTGGTGAGGAAGATCGTCATGCCGTCGGCCATTGCGCAGCCCTGAGGCCACGATCGCGGAATCCGTCATGCGCCCACTGTCATCGGCCGCGCTGACACACCCCTGTTCCACGGCTGACACGACCGCTGACACTCAGTTCGCGGGCTTGCCGCAGAACACCGTGTCAACCACGTCGACGACCTTCCACTCGCCGCCGTCCTGGTGGCGGTGGTAGCCGTGGGCGTGCGGGCCGGGCAGGGTTTCCGCGCCGGCGGGTGCCGCGGCCCCGGCCAGGAGCGCGACCGCCAGCACGGCGGCACCTGCGCGTCGGAACAGCTTGTTCGGTGTGTTCGTCATGGAGATCACGTTCGCTGGGCGCCCTGACACCACCCGGTCACCGCGGTGACACGGGTGCCTCGAAAGGGATCTCCAGGACGGTGGCGCGGACGCCGTCCCCGTCCACCAGGCGCGTCTCCGCGGTGGGGGCGCTGACGGTGAGCCCGTGCCGGACCAGCCAGTCGAACAGCTCGCACCCCGCCCGGACGACCTCCTGCGCGGTGACGGTCACGCGCGCCACGGTGCGAGCGGAGAGGGTGAGCGGATCGCCGGCGCGGGTGCCGACCGCGGCGGCGAACGCGCCGTCGGGTCGCTCCCGCAGCCAGGTCACCAGGACCGACGGCTCGTCGGCGCAGGCCGCGGCGATCTCGCTCGGGTGCTCGACGGTCAGGTGCCGCACGTGCAGTCGCCGGGCCGCGGCGGTGGTCACGTGCGGCAGGAACGACGTGGGCGCGGCCAGGTGCCGGCGGGCGCGTTCGGCGACCGCGGTCAGCTCGGCGACCTGCCGGTCGAGGTCGGCCAGCGTGTCCCGCAGCGCCCGGCGGACCTCGGCGTCCGGGGCGTCCACCACGTCGGCCACCAGGCGCAGCGGCAGTCCCAGCCGGCGCAGCGCGCGGATGCGTTCCAGCCGCACGAGTTCGGCCACCCCGTACCAGCGGTAGCCGGACACCGGGTCGACCGCGGCCGGGGCGAGCAGCCCGATCCGGTCGTAGTGGCGCAGGGTCCGTTCGGTCGTCCCGGCCATGCGGGCCAGCTGCCCGATCCGCCACACGTTGACCTTCTCCCTGGGGCAGGGTCCTAGCGTCGCCGGCCATGACCGACGCGAACCCCGGCACCCGTCTCGCCGGCGTGCTGCTGCTGATCTCCTTCGCCGCGATGGTGGCCGGTGCGGCCGTCGCCGCACCATCGGGGTTGACCCTGAACCCGACCGACCCGTTGGCTGCTTTGACCGCGGTCCACGACCAGGTCGGCTTGCACATGACCGAGTTGGCGCTCGACGTGCTCGGCTGGCTGGCTTTAACCAGCGCCGGACTCGTCATCGCCGGCGGACGGGGTCACCTGGCGTTGACCACCGCCGGACTGGACGCGGCCGGCAGGCGGGGGCGCCTCGCCGTGCTCGCCGGCGGGTTGCTGGCGGCGGCCGGTCTGGCCGGGCTGTTGCACGACGCGGGCAACCTGGCCGTGACGCGGCTGGCCGCCGAGCCGTCGGCCGCGTCGGCGGAGGTCGCCGCGCCGGCCATGTTGACCGCCAAGTGGGGCGTCAACCTGGCCGGGTTGCTGTGGGTGGCGGCCACCGTCGCCACGACCGCGGGCCTGCTCGCCCCGCGGTGGTTCCGCCTGGCCGGGGTGGTGGCCGCCGTGTCGGGCTTCGCCGCGGTGGTCCTGCCGTGGACGACCGGGACGGCGGGCTTCCCGCCGGAGTTGGAGCGGATCGGGTACGCCCTCCACCTGCCGGTGATGCTCTGGTACGCCGTCCTCGGGTGGTGGCTCCTGCGCTTCCGGTGATCAGCGCGCGATGCGGGCCTCGATGCCGTCGAGGAGGAATTCGAGGCCGGTCCGGAAGTTCTCGTCGGCGTCCAGGTGCGGACCGTCGTGCACCATCCTCGCCAGCGCGGGGAACCGGCCGGTGGCGAAGGTCCGTTCGAGGTAGGGCCCGTAGGCGGCCTGCCACTGCGCCTGGTCCATCCCGGACGCCCGCTCGGCGCGCCGCTCGGTGATCTCCCGGCGCACCGCCCCGACCACGTACGCGTTGACCGCCGCGACCGCCGGCACGACGGTGTCCAGGTCGACACCGCCCATCGCGGCCAGCACGGCCTCGCCGGCGGCCAGCGTGTGCGGTCCCAGCTGGGGTCGCCCGCCGATCAGGTCGGCCAGCCACTCGTGCCGGCGCGCGGCCTGCCGGGTGGCGTCGGCCAGGGACCGCAGCACCTCGCGCCACCCGTCGCCGGTCGGTCGGATCTCGGCGTGCACGGCGTCGACCATCAGGTCGAGCAGCTCCTCCTTGGTGGCGATGTAGCCGTACAGCCGCATCGGGCCGACGTCCAGCTCCGCGGCGACCTTGCGCAGCGACACCGCGTCCAGCCCGTCCTCGTCGGCGAGCCGGATCGCCGCGCGCACGATCCGCTCCCGGCTCAGCGGGGCCGGCACCGGCCGGTCCGGCGGCTCCGGCCGCTCCCACACCAACATGCGCCGACGATACAGTGCGCGTCGCGATACACTGTATCGACCGATACGGCGAATCGGAGCCGCGACATGACCATCGCCATCATCGGAGCCGGCTTGGGCGGCCTGACCCTTGCCCGAGTCCTGCACGTCAACGGCATCGACGCCGTCGTCTACGAACGTGAGACCTCGCCCGACGCCCGCAGCCAGGGCGGCATGCTCGACATCCACTCCGGCCAGGAAGCGCTGCGCGAGGCCGGCCTGCTCGACCAGTTCCACGCGATCGCCCGGGGCGAAGGCCAGGACATGCGCCTCCTGAAGCCGGACGGCACCCTCCTGCTCCAAGAGGACACACCCGAGGACGCACCGCTCCTGCGACCCGAGGTGGACCGCGCCGATCTGCGCAACCTGCTCCTCAACTCCCTCCCCGAGAACACGGTGCGCTGGGGGCACGCGTTCGAGTCAGCCGACAACGGCGTGCCGCACTTCGCCAACGGCAGCAGTGCCCGGTACGACCTCCTGGTCGGCGCCGACGGCGCGAACTCCCGCGTCCGCGCACTGCTCACCGACGCCCGGCCCACGCACATCGGCCAGAACGTCGTCGAACTCGGCATCCCCGACATCGACCGCACCCACCCCGACCTCGCCGCGATGGTCGGCCGCGGCAACTACTGGGTGCTCGGCGACGGCATGTCCCTGGCGGCCCAGCGCAACGGCGACGGCCGCGTGCGCATCGGCCTCAGCGTCTACCACACCGGAGAAGACTGGTTCGCCGCCGGCGGCATCCCGTTCGACGACCCGGCCGCCACCCGGGCCGCGCTGGTCGACCTGCTCGCCGGCTGGGACCCGAAGTTCACCGCCCTGATCGAGGCCTGCGACGACACCATCCGGCAGTGGCCGATCACCACCCTCCCGGTCGGCCTGACCTGGCCGCCGAACCCGGCCGTCACCCTGGTCGGCGACGCCGCGCACCTGATGCCACCGGTCGGCGAGGGCGCCAACATGGCCCTGCTCGACGGTGCCGTCCTGGGCCGCGCCCTGGCCGCGCACGACGTCCCCACCGCCGTCCGCGAGTACGAACGCGAGATGTTCGACCGCACCGGCGCCGCCGCCCGGATGTCCGCCGACCTCCAGGACCTGCTGATGTCGCCGGACGCCGCCGAGCGGATGCTCGCGTTCTTCCAACCCGGCTGAGGGTCAGCCCTGGGCGAGGTCGGCGAAGCGGCTGTAGTGGAGCTGGTGGGCGACCGTGATGGTGGCCGTGGGACCGGCGCGGTGCTTGGCGATGATCAGGTCCGCCTCGCCCGCGCGCGGGTCGTCGCGCTCCCACGCGTCGGGGCGGTTGATCAGGATGACCATGTCGGCGTCCTGTTCCAGCGAGCCGGACTCGCGCAGGTCGGACAGCTGGGGGCGCTTGTCGGTGCGCTGCTCGGGACCGCGGTTCAGCTGGGAGATCGCGATCACCGGGACCTCCAGCTCCTTCGCGATCAGCTTCAGGTTCCGGGAGAACTCCGAGACCTCCTGCTGGCGCGACTCGCTGCGCTTGCCCGACGACATCAGCTGGAGGTAGTCGACCACCACCAGCCGCAGGTCGTGCCGCTGCTTGAGCCGGCGCGCCTTGGCCCGGATCTCCATCATGGTCAGGTTCGGCGAGTCGTCGATGAACAACGGCGCCTCGCTGATCTCACTCATCCGCCGCGCGAGCCGCGTCCAGTCGTCGTCACTCATCCGCCCACCGCGCATGTCGCCGAGCCGGATGCGGGCCTCGGCGGACAGCATGCGCATGACGATCTCGGTCTTGCTCATCTCCAGCGAGAAGAACGCACTGGTCAGTCCGTGCTTCACCGACGCCGACCGGGCGAAGTCCAGTCCCAGCGTCGAGTTGTGGGTGGGGATCATCGACCGGCTCGCCAAGTACAGGTGATCGGCGTTGTCCACCTCGACGCAGCGCACGGGGACGCTGTCGACCGGCCGGACGTCGACGATGTACCGGGACCCGGTGCGGGCCGTGCTCGCCGTGCGCCGCCGCTCCTTCAGCACGAGCCTCTTGCGTTCGAGCCGGAAGACGTCGTCGTCCGTGCCGAAGGTCAGGGTGTACGCGGTCGAGGAGTCCTCATCGCGGCCAGGCACCCGTTTCGTCGAGAATCCGCACCGGTAGCCGAGGCTGACCACCAGTTCGCGCACGTCCTCGGCGAGCCGCCGGTTGGTGACGCTGAACTGCACCGACCCGCCGGTGGTCACCGTGCCGACGGTGTCGAGGAGACCGGCGAGCAGGGCCCGGCGCTGCGCCTCCGCCGCCCGCAGGTACTCGGCCGGGATGTGCTTGGCACCGAGGACGCCGAGGCTGCGCAGGACCGCCTGCACCGTGCCGTGGTGGCTGTGGCACTGCCGGCACCTGCGCATACCGGTGGACGGCTTGCCGCAGTCGGGGCACGTCGGTGCCGGCACGGGCGCGGAGGTGAAGCGGGCTTTGCCGCCGCAGCCGCGGCCACAGGTGCGGACCTGGCTGGTCTGCGGTGTGAACCGCTCGCCGCACACAGCGCACTCGCGTTCGGCGGGCTGCTCGGCCGAGAGCCGGATGCCGTAGAGCAGTGGTCCCTGCGGGACCACGTCGTAGCCCTCGGCCTCGACATGGCACGTGATCTCGGGGTCGGCCGTGGTGAACCGCGCGGACGCCGAGTGGCCGTCGCCGAGCCAGACGCCCAGGACGTACGGCGCGAGCGGTAGCGGTCGGTCGGGCAGGGCGAGCGGTCGGGCGTTGGTGACCGAGTGGTTGAGGCGCGCGTCGGCCGTGGTGCAGCGCAGCGTGGCCGCGATCTCGCGGGTGGTGCGGACCTCGGCGAACGTCCTCTGGTTCCGGTTGCGCCCGGCGGCGGCGGCATCGGCGGACTTGCGGGAGGCTCGGGTCTCGGTCAGCCACTGGTGCTCCGCGTCGGCGACGACCACGGTGCCGTCGGAGAACTCCACCTCGTAGCACGGTCGGCCGTGCATGACGTCGGTGGCGGCGACTACCGTCGTGGGCACGCCGTCCGCGCCGATCAGCTGGTCGCCGACCGCGACGTCGCCCATCGTCGTCCAACCGGTCGGGGTGGGCAGCGGCGTGTCCAGCGCCAGCGCCTTGCCCACGCCCGGTCGGGCCGCGACGATGATCATCTGGCCGGGGTGCAGGCCGTTGGTCAGCTCGTCCAGGTCGGCGAAGCCGGTCGGGATGCCCAGCGACGAGCCGCCGCGCGAGGCGATGGCGTCGATCTCGTCCATGGTCGGCTGGAGCAGTTCCTCCAGCACCACGTAGTCCTCGGTCGTCCGGCGCTCGGTGACCTCGTAGATGGCGGCCTGGGCGCGGTCCACGACCTCGTCGACGTCGGCGCCCTCGGCGCCGTTGTAGCCCAGCTGCACGATGCGGGTGCCGGCCTCGACCAGGCGGCGCAGGACGGCCTTCTCGGCGACGATCTCCGCGTAGTACGAGGCGTTGGCGGCCGTCGGCACGGTCGCGATCAGGGTGTGCAGGTACGGGGCGCCGCCGACGCGCAGCAGCTCGCCGCGCCGCTCCAGCTCGGCCGACACGGTGATCGGGTCGGCGGGCTCGCCGCGCCCGTACAGGTCGAGGATGCAGTCGTAGATGGCCTGGTGCGCGGGCCGGTAGAAGTCGTTGGGCGCGAGCACCTCGACGACGTCGGCGATGGCGTCCTTGCTCAGCAGCATGCCGCCGAGCACGGACTGCTCCGCCGCTAGGTCCTGGGGCGGCTGCCGCTCGAAGCCGGGGTCGGCCATCCCCCGGTCGTCCACCAGCGCCACCGCGCACTCACCCCAATCCGCTCGTGCCCTGTTTTCTACCCCGCGGGTACGACAATTTCCGCGAGCCACGCTCAGCGACTTCGCGGACGCTAGTGACCCCCGGATGGCGCAGGCAAACGGCCCTGGGGACAGACCGGTGGACAGCTTGGGGATGGTTCCGGCGGGTTGGCCACAACGCCGGGGAAAGCTGTGGACAACCTGGGTACAACTCCGGCCATGACAGAAGTTTTCCCACGTCAGACCCTGTGGATAGAGATGTGGAAAAGTCCTTCGTCACACCTTCGGCGTGTCGCGTGTAACCGCGTCTACGGCGTGTCGCGCACGGGCTGTCACACCGGGTTGTCCACAGCCGGACGTGCGAAGGCGCCGCCCGTCCGGAGTACCGGTCGGACGGCGCCTCTCGAAAGCGGCGAACGTCAGTTCGCGGCGGCGACCTCGACGGCCAGCGACACCGTGACCTCGGGGTGCAGGCGCACGGCGACCGTGTGCTTGCCCAGGGTCTTGATGTGGCCGGCGATCTCGACGGCGCGCTTGTCCAGCGTCGGGCCGCCCGCGGAGCGGACCGCGGACACGACGTCGGACGTGGTGACCGAGCCGAACAGCTTCTTGGAGCCGACGGCGGCCTTGGCCTTGAGCGTCACGGAGCCGAGGCCCTCGAGCGCGGCCTTGATCTCCTTGGCGTGGTCCAGGTCGCGGACCCGGCGGGTCTCCTGCGCACGGCGGATGACCTCGACCTGCTTGGCCGCGCCCTTGGTGGCGACGATCGCCAGGCCGCGGGGCAGCAGGTAGTTGCGGCCGTAGCCGTCCTTGACCTCGACGATGTCGCCGGGGCCACCGAGGCCGCTGACGTCAGCGGTGAGGATGAGCTTCACGGTGTGTCCCCCTTTCTCAGCGAGCGGTCGAGGTGTAGGGCAGCAGCGCCATCTCGCGGGCGTTCTTCACGGCCACGGCGACGTCGCGCTGGTGCTGGGAGCAGTTGCCGGTGACCCGGCGGGCACGGATCTTGCCGCGGTCGGAGATGTACTTCCGCAGCAGGGTCGTGTCCTTGTAGTCGATCAGGTTGGCGTTGCGGTCCTTGCAGAAGGCGCAGACCTTCTTCTTGGGCTTGCGCACAGGCGGCTTGGCCATGTGGGTACTCCTGGATGAAGCGGTGAAGTGAAGGGGGGTGCGGGTCTAGAAGGGGGGCTCGTCGGAGAAGCCGCCGCCGGAGCCCGCCGGGGGCGCGGAGCCCCACGGGTCGTCCACCGGAGCGCCACCGCCGCGGGACTGACCGCCGCCGCCGCCGAAGCCGCCGCCGCCGTCACCCCGGCTCACCTTGTTGACCTTCGCGGTCGCGTACCGCAGCGAGGGGCCGATCTCGTCGACCTCCAGCTCGATGACGGTGCGCTTCTCGCCTTCCTTCGTCTCGAAGGAACGCTGGCGCAGGCGCCCGGTCACGAGCACGCGCGAGCCGCGGGTGAGCGACTCGGCCACGTTCTCCGCGACCTGCCGCCACACGTTGCACCGCAGGAACAGCGCCTCCCCGTCCTTCCACTCGCCGGACTGGCGGTCGAAGGTGCGGGGCGTGGAGGCGACCGTGAAGCTCGCCACCGCGGCACCCGACTGGGTGAAGCGGAGTTCCGGATCGGCGGTCAGGTTCCCGACCACCGTGATCGTCGTCTCGCCTGCCATGTGGAGGACTCCTAAGCCTTGGCGGGCTCGCGGCGCAGGACCTTGGTCCGCAGCACCGTCTCCTGCAGGCCGAGCTGGCGGTCCAGCTCCTTCACCGCGTCCGGGGTCGAGGTCAGGTCGAGCACCGCGTAGATGCCCTCGGTGTTCTTGTTGATCTCGAAGCTCAACCGGCGCTTGCCCCACACGTCGACCTTCTCCACGTTGCCACCGCTGGTGCGGATGACGTTGAGGAACGTGTCGAGCGACGGCGCGATGGTGCGCTCGTCGAGACTGGGGTCCAGGATGACCATCACTTCGTAATGACGCATGAAGACCACTCACCTCCTGTGGACTCGGCGGCCACGGACGTTCCGTGGCAGGAGGGTCGTCGCGTCAGCAACCCGGGAAGGCTAGCAGGAGGCCCCCGGGGGCCGTGCCGCCGGGGGCCGTGCTCGATTGCGCCGCCTCCGGCGTCGCGGCGAGTCCGCCTGGAGGTCGGCTCGTCACGCCGCGTTTCGCCGATCGAAAGCATGATCGTCGGAAAAGGCGACGCGACAAGCCGACGCGGCCTCGCGGGTCAGGCGACCGCGCGCCTGAGCACCCAGGTCCTTACTAGAGCACCTGTCACGAAGGAGAGCATCAACACCGCCAGCAGCACCGGGGCCGCCACACCGCCGCCGAGACCGCCGCCACCCGGCAGGGCCTGGGCGCGGCCGGCGGTCTGGACGCCGTCGTTGGACGGGGTCGGCAGGCCGTAGCCGGGGCGGTAGCCGGTGACGTTCCCGCCGTAACGGATGCCCGGCGACGGGGAGAACCGGCCGGGCATCGCGAACGGCAGCGAGCCGTAGCTGAACAGCGGCACGCGGCCGAAGTTCCCGCTGAACGGGTTGCTGCCGTACAGCGGCAGGTCCAACCCGCCCACACCGCCGACGGGGGTGAAGCCGTTCTCACCACCGCCGGGCTGGGTCCCCGGCTGGCCACCGGGCTGGCCGGTGCCGGGCTGGCCCGTCCCCGGCTGTCCCGTGCCCGGTTGACCGGGCTGGGAGCCGGGCAGGACCTGGCCGACGACCTGCTGGGAGGTGTCCGCGACCGCCTTCGACCCGTCCTGGACGGGGGCCGCCGCCGCGTTCACGCCGGTCACGGTCACGCCGCAGAGCTTGGTCAGGGTCTCCTGCACCCGGCCGGTCAGCGTGGTGATGACCGGCCCGAGCAGCGGGATCTTGTTCAGCTCGGCGTTGACCTGGTTGGCGATGTGCCCGCCGGTGATGACGCCCGACCCGGTGGGGATGGCCCCGATCGGGATCGGCGGCAGGGCGTTGAACGTCGTCTTGAACGGCTCCGCGAGGGGCGGCCCGAGCAGCGGGATCGCCCGGATCAGGTCGGTGATCGGCTGCACCACGGCGCCGGGGCTCAGCGACACGGGCGTGCCGGGAGCACCCTGGACGCTCGTCGCGCAACTGCCGACCACCACCGGCTCGGCCGCCTGCGCGGTGCCCGAGCCGGTCGCCGCGACCGCGAGCACCACGGCCGCCGCGCCCAACAGCCGGGTGAGTCGGGTCCGCATGGCTGTCCTCCTGCCGTGCCCCACGCCGTTACCTACTTACAAGTAACGAGCGTAAGGCCTTCGGGTGACGCGAGTCATGCGCTCTTTTCACAAAACCCGTATCGGCGTCGGCTCCTGACTCGTTGCAGCACCCGGCTACTCTGCACAACCATGCGCATCGGGGCCCACGTCCGCGACGACGACCCGCTGGGCGCCGCGGCTGCTCGCGGGGCCGAAGTCGTCCAGTTCTTCCTCGCCGACCCGCAGGGGTGGAAGGCGCCCAAGCCGCACCCCCAGACCGAGGGCCTGCTGGCCTCGGACCTCGACGTCTTCATCCACGCGCCCTACCTGGCCAACGTGGCGTCGCTGAACAACCGCATCCGCATCCCGTCCCGCAAGATGGTCCTCCAGCACGCCGAGGGCGCGGCCAAGGTCGGCGCGAAGGGCCTGATCGTGCACGGCGGCCACGTCGGCAAGGGCGACGACCCGGCCGAGGGCATCGCGAACTGGCGGAAGATGTTCGAGCGGCAGGCCGCCGAGGGCGGGTTCGCGGTGCCGATCCTGATCGAGAACACCGCGGGCGGCGAGAACGCCATGGCCCGCACGTTCGACATGCTCGCCCGGCTGTGGGACGCGGTGGGCGAGTTCGACGCCGGGTTCTGCCTGGACACCTGCCACGCGTTCGCCTCCGGCGAGGACCTGGTGGGCATCGTCGACCGGGTGAAGGCCATCACCGGCCGCATCGACCTGGTCCACCTCAACAGCTCGCGCGACGAGTTCGGCTCCAGCCGCGACCGGCACGCCAACATCGCCACCGGCACGATCGACCCGGAGCAGTTGGTCGCGGTGGTCGCCGCGGCCGGGTCGCCGGCGCTGGTGGAGACACCGGACGAAGGGCAGGCGGAGGACATCGCGTTCCTCCGCGAGCACCTGGGCCGATGAGCGTGACGCGGGAGGTGTCGGCCGTGCCCGAGCGGGCGCGCGGGGAGCGGTCGCACCGGCTCGGCCGGGCCGCGCTGGCCGCGCTGGTCCTCCTGTGCGGGGTGACGCTGCTGCTCGGGTTCGCCAACAAGGACCGCTGCACCGGCCCGGAGTTCGACCAGTGGGGCCGCAGCGCGCCGGACTACGAGGAGCGCAACAAGTCCGAGGTCTGCTACTCCGACATCCAGCACCTGTGGATCGGCCGGGACGTCGACCGGCACGTCTTCCCGTACGTGCACGGCAGCATCAACAGCAAGGGCGTGCTGATCGGCGGCACCGTCGAGTACCCGGTGCTGACCGGCCTGCTGATCTGGGCGGGCGCGATCTTCGCCCACACCGACGCGGCGTTCCTGCTGTTCAGCGCGTTGCTGATGGCCCCGTTCGGGCTGGCGACGGCGTGGCTGCTGGGCAAGCTCAGCCGGTGGCGGGCGCTGCTGTGGGCGGTCGGCCCGCCGATGGTGCTCTACGCGTTCCACAACTGGGACCTGCCGGTCGTGTTCTGCGCGGTCGCCGCGGTCTACGTGGTGCACCGGGGGTGGGGGCGGACGCCGAAACCGCTGGTGGACCGGGCCGTGGTGGCGTCGGTCCTGCTCGGCCTGGGCTTCGCGTTCAAGATCTACCCGGCGGCGTTCGTGCTGCCGCTGTGCCTGTACGTGCTGACCGGCGGGCACGAGGGCCTGAAGAACCGCGAGCGGTACGACGTCGCGGGCGCGGTGAAGGTCGCGTTCGCCTCGATCGTCACGGTGGTGCTGGTCAACCTGCCGTTCGCGATCGCAGGCTTCGAGGGCTGGCAGGCGTCGTTCACGTTCCAGCAGCTGCGGCGCGTGGACATCACGACCAACTCGATCTGGTTCTGGTCGATGCGGCCGTTCATGGCCGACGAGACCATGCAGGGCGTGGTCAGCGTGCTGTCGCCGGTGGGCATCCTGGCGTCGTTCGCGCTGGCGTGCTGGCTGGGCTGGCGGCGGTTCCAGCGCGACGGCGTGTACCCGTGGGTGCCGGTGTCGGCGGCCATGCTGTGCGGGTTCCTGCTGCTGCACAAGGTCCACTCGCCGCAGTACACGCTGTGGCTGGTGCCGATGTTCGTGCTGCTGCGGGTGCCGCTGGGCTGGGCGTTCGCGTACTTCGCGGCCGACCTCGCGATGGGCATCGGGATCTTCCGCTGGTACTACGCGATCGAGTTCGCCCAGCCGTCGGGCATCTACGACGGGTTCTCCGCGCAGGCCGTGGTGATCGGCGTGTGGGGGCGGGCGGCGCTGCTGGTGGCGTTGTTCGTCGTGTTCCTGAAAGCCCGGGTGACCTTCCCCGAACGCGTGCGCTTCCTGCCTAAAGTGGCTTCGTGACCTTCCTCGAACCCACCCGTGCCGCTTACGACACGGTCGCCGAGTCCTACCACGAAGCGCTCAAGGACGTGCTGGCCGAGAACCGGGCGGGCAGCGTCCTGGACCGGGCCATGCTGGGCGCGTTCGCCGAGCTGGTGACCGGGCGGGTGGCGGACGTCGGCTGCGGTCCGGGGCGGATCACCGGTCACCTGGCGGCGCTGGGCCTGGACGTGTTCGGCGTCGACCTGTCGCCGGAGATGGTCGCGATCGCCCGCCGGACCCACCCGGACGTGCGGTTCGAGGTCGGTTCCATGACGGCTCTGGACCTGCCGGACGGCTCGCTGGGCGGCCTGGTGGCGTGGTACTCGGTCATCCACGTCCCGCCGGCCGAGCACCCGGCCGTGTTCGCCGAGTTCCACCGCGTCCTGGCGCCGGGCGGGCACCTGCTGCTCGGGTTCCAGGTGGGTGACGAGGCCAAGCACATCACCGAGGCGTACGGGCACAGCGGTCTCGACGCGATGGCGTACCGGCTGAACGTGGACAAGGTGGCGGCGGACCTGGCCGGGGCGGGCTTCACCCCGCACACGACCCTGGTCCGCGAGCCGCTGGAGGAGTACGAGAAGACCCCGCAGGCCTACGTCCTGGTGCGGCGGTGACCGGGTATTCGGGCAAGCCCCTGCACGTGAAGCTGGGCGTCAAGCCGGGTCACCGGGTCCTGCTGGCGGGTTCCCCGAAGGACTTCGGCCTGGACTGCCCGTTCCACCGGAGGGCGGGCCGCGACCCGTACGACGTCCAGCTCGTGTTCTGCCCGGACCGAGCCGCCCTGATCCGCCAGTGGGACGCCTCGGTGGCCCGGATGACCACGGCGGGCGCGCTGTGGATCTCCTGGCCGAAGAAGTCGTCGGGCGTGCCCACGGACCTGGACGAGAACGGCGTCCGCGACCACGCCCTGGCGCACGGCCTGGTCGACGTGAAGGTGTGCGCGGTCGACGAGACCTGGTCCGCCCTGAAACTGGTCCGCCGCCTGACCGACCGCTGACTTGCCACCGCGGCCACTCGGCCGTCTACACGGCAGAACTTCTCCGATCGCTCAGACCAAATGCTCCACCGTGACGTCGTCCCACCGGCGCGCCAGGTGCTCCGCGACCAACCTGCGGTGGCAGTGGTGTGGCTTGTCCTCACTGCACAGCAGAGCGGCGCCTGATGCTCGTGAATGTGCTCGGCAATTCCGCAAAAGGGCGGAAGAGCGTGCCGCTAGGCCGCGTGAGCCGGTGCGCGGCGGCCGAAGCGGAGGACCCGTTTGTCCGGAGCGCCGTCGAGGAAGCCGCCGCACGGGTCGTCGTCGCCCGCCCTGCGCACCAGGTCCTGCGCCGGCCGGTAGATCTCGCGCACGATGAACACGCACAGCACGACCACCGCGACGTCCCGCACCACCACCGCGCCCAGGAACCAGTCGATCGGCAGGCCCTTGTTGTCCACGCCCAGGTAGAAGAACATGCGCGGCACCCAGACCAGGGCGTCCACCGTCATCCACGCCAGGAGCAGCCGCCAACGCGGCAGCGCGAGGACCGCCAGCGGCACCAGCCACAGCGAGTACTGCGGGCTCCACACCTTGTTCGTCAGCAGGAACGCCGCCACCACCAGGAACGCGAGCTGCGCCAGGCGCGGCCGGGTCGGCGCGGACAGCGCGACGAAGCCGATGGCGGCGCAGCAGATCAGGAACAGGACCGCGCTCACGGTGTTGAGCACCTCGGGCGCCTGACCCTGCACCAGGCCCGGGTCGAAGCCCTTCCAGTCGGTCCACTGGGCGACCACGTTGTAGAGCGAGTCCGGGTCGACCCCGCGCTCGGTGTTCAGCCGGAAGAACTCGCGCCAGCCCGCCGGGTACAGGATCGCGATCGGCGCGTTCACCGCCGCCCACGTGAACAGGGTGGTGCCCAGCGTGGTGAGCCCGGCGCGCATCTTGTCCGCCCGCCAGCACAGCAGCAGCAACGGTCCGAGCAGGAACAACGGGTACAGCTTCGCCGCGCCGCCCAACCCGAGCAGGACGCCCGCGAGCACGGGTTTCTTGCGCGCCCACGCCAGCATGCCCGCCGTGGCGAAGGCGGTCGCCAGGGTGTCGAAGTTGGTGAACGCGTGCACGACGACCAAGGGCGACACGGCGACGATGGCCGCGTCCCACACCCGCTGGCGCGCCAGTCGGGCCACCGCGTAGGTGGTCACCAGCCACGCGAAGGCCAGCCACAGCGCGGTGATGTCGAAGTACACGATCACCGTCATCGGGTTCGGCAGCCAGCCGCTCTCGGCGATCCGGGTCCAGCCCTGCGCCATGCGCGCGTTGAGCCACTGGAACAGCCCCGTCACCACCGGGTACTCCATGTACCGGACGTGCGCGGTGGGCTTGCCCTCGTCGTCGATCCACGACGTCTTGTAGGGGAACGTGCCCGGCTTGTCCAACCGCTCCGCCGTGTACAGCGGCACGGTGTCCGAGTAGCACATGGCGGTGAACTGCTTGCTGCCCCGCCAGTCGAGCTGCACCACCCCGTTGGTGTCGACGTACTGCTGCACGCACGGCGACTTCTGCAGGTAGGCGAGCGCGAGCGTCAACACGCCCAACAGCAGGATGACCCGCAACGGCGTCCAGAACCACTGCCGCCCCACCGACGCGTGCCGCCCCACCGGCCCCCCGAACGGCCGCGCGGCAGCCCGCGCCAGCGGCTCGGTCCACGTCGGGTAGACCCGCTCCGCCGGGCTGAGCGAGTCCGTGTCGTCGTCGTCCGTGTGCTGTGATGGGCTGGCCACGTGCCGGATGCTACGGCCACGAGGTGCGCGTGGCGTGAAGCGAGCCGGTCCGCCCCGAAAGCCGGTGCCGAGCCCGCCGTTGGTGTGCACCGGGAGGGACTCCAGACGGGCGAGCTGTAGACCCGCTGGTGCACCACCCGCCGGTGGCGCACTTCCACACGGCCGCGTTGGCCGTGCCGCTGCCCGCCAGGAGCCCGGCCGCGGCCAAAACGACTGCTCCCGCGGCTCCGGCCAAGCGCACGGCCGGGGGGCGCGCCCCTTCGGCGTACCGCGCGGCGCGAACGCCGGTCACGGCGGACTCGCCGAGGGTGGACACCTGTGCGTTCGCGGGCACGTCGAGCCGGTGCACTCGGCAGCGCCTCCAGGCGGACCGGCGTGCCGGTCAGGAACACCTTGCCCTGCGTGCCGCCCATTTCCTCGCCATGGGTTCCCTTCGGCTTTTGGGCGCGCCGCATGGCGGCCTGGAAATGAATCCCCGGCCGCTTGAACGGAAGTGTGTGGAAAGCTGTGAACCTCGGCGCGCGCCGCTATTGAGCGCTCACCCGGCGGTGAGTGCGATCTGCACCAGCGCGGCAGAGGTCGACGCATCGATGCGCGTGGATCTGGGTGTCGATCGGTGCCCGCGAGTTTTCGGGCACCGCCATCGAACGGTCGGAAATCATTACGCCAACCCCCGGGTTGCGGCACTCCGACAAGTGCGGCTCCACCAGCAGTCAAACTGGGTGATCACGGCGTGTCAACCGCCGTCACGTGAAGAGCTGAACGGTTCGCGCGGTTCTCCGGTTGTTTGCCGGATGAACACGGGGTCGCGAGCGTCGTCGTGTGACGGCTGCCCGAGCCAGTGTCCGACGGGCCGGAAACGCGTGAGGCCCGGCGCTGCGGCCGGGCCTCACGGTGGCTATCTCGTCGGTGGGCTGTCGCCGCCGATCGGATCCGGATCGTTCGGCTGCGTGGTGGTGGACGGGCAGCCGATGATGCCGCAGCCCGAGGGCTTGGTGGCCCTGGTCGTGGTGGTCGTCGGCTCGTCGCGCGTCGTCGTCGACCGGCCGGTGGTCGTCCGGTCGTCCTTGTCGTCGTCCTTGGTCGTGGTGGTCGTCGTCGTCGTCGGCTTCGGCGCTTCCGTCTCACCGATCGGCTTCGGCTTGGGGAACGTCTCCTTGGGGGCGTTCGCCAGCGCCTTGTCCATGAATTTCTTCCAGATCTGCCCCGGCAGGCCCGAGCCGTAGATCATCTCGTTCTTGGCGTTCTTCAACGCGACCGTGCCGGAGTCCGTGCCCATCCACACGCCCGCCGCGAGCGTCGGGGTGTAGCCGACCATCCAGGCCTTCGAGTTCTCCTGGCTGTTCGGGAGTTCGTGGGTACCGGTCTTGCCGGCGCACTCGCGGCCGTTGGCGCACGGGATGTTCGACTTGCCCGGGATGTGCTTGAGGACGTCGGTGACGTTGTCGGCGATGTCCTGGCTCTTCTGCGGGTCCGGGTCGAACGCGGGCCGTGTCACGTCGGTGTGCGTGTAGACGGCCTGGTCCTGCGAGTTCGTGATCTTCGTGATGAAGAACGGCTCGTGGTAGACGCCGCGGGCCGCGAAGGTCGCGTACGTGGAGGTCATGTCGAACGGCCGGACCTGCGTCGTACCACCACCGATGGAGATGTTGGCGTCCGGCGCGTTGCCGTTCTCGTCCTCCAGCAGCGTGTAGGTCTTCCCGCCGACGTCGACCTTCGGCGGGATGCCCGCCTGGTGGGCCGCCTGCGCGACCTTGCCGGTGCCGATCTTCAGCGCCATGTCGAAGAACACCGTGTTGACCGACTTGATCATCGCTTCGCGCACGCTGCACTGCGTGGGCACGTCGCACTTCACACCAGGCGAGTTCCGCACCGGGTTCTCCGGGCCACGGCCCGGGAACGTGCGGGGTGAGCTGCCGTCGTAGAGCTTGCCCGCGCCCTCGCCCTTCTGGAGCGCGGCGACGAGGTTGAACGGCTTGAACGACGAGCCGGGCTCCTGGAGCGTGCCCATCTGGTAGTCGATCCCCTGGCCGTTGCCGCCCCAGTAGGCGCGGACCGCGCCGGTGGCCGGGTCGATGGCGGACATCGAGGTCCGCAGCACCTCCGGCTGGCCCTTCATCACCTCGTTGACCGCCTCCTCGGCGGCGGCCTGCATGGCCGGGTCGATGGTGGTGTGCACGGTCACGCCGAGCTTCTGGGCCCGTTCGAGGCCCCACTGGTTGCGCTCCATCTCGGCCTCGACCTGCATCCGGATGAAGAGGCGGGTGCCGTCCAGACCGTTGTTGTTCACCTCGGCCAGCGGGACCGGGGGCACGTACTGGAGCTGCTCGCGCGCGGCCTGGTCGATGAACCCGAACTTCACCAGGTTGCCGGCGACGTATTCCCAGCGCTCCTTGCTGTACGCCTGGTTCTCGGACTTGCCCGGGTTCTGGATCATGCCGGCGAGCAGCGCGGCCTCGGACATCGTCAGCGTGTTCAGGTCGTCGCGGTTGAAGTAGACCTTGGCCGCTTCCTTGATGCCGTACGCGGACCGACCGAAGTAGATGGTGTTGAGGTAGGAGGTCAGGATCTCCTTCTTGTCCTGCTGCTCCGACATCTTGTACGCCTTGACGACCTCGGTGAACTTCCGCGACAGCGTCTCGTCGTCCTCGTCGGTCGCCTGCTTGACGTACTGCTGGGTCAGGCCGGAACCACCGCTCTTGCGGCCGGTGACCTGGTACCAGCCGGCGCGGGCGATGGCGCGGAAGTCGAAGCCCGGGTTCGTCTCGAACGTCGGGTCCTCGGCCGCGAACACGGCCTGCTTGACCACCTCGGGGATCTGGTCGTAGGTGACCATCGTCCGGTTGGCGCCGGACGGGGCGATCTTGGTCATGACCGAGCCGTCGGAGTACAGGATGGTGATCGCCTTGTCCTGCTTCGAGGCGGTCTCCTGCGGGTTGGGGACCTCGACCAGTTGGTAGGCGATCGCGAACGCGACGATCGGACCGAGGATCATCAGGAAGAGGCCGACGTACGAGATGCGGCGCACCCGGCGCCAGATCTTCTTCCGGCGCAAGGCTTTCTCCTCCTCCGGCGTCAGCTCGTCGTCGTACTCGTCCTCGTAGAACGGCTCCAGCTCGATCTCGTCCTCGCGGTGCGTGAGGAGTTCGGGCTCGCGGGCGACGGTCTGGTGCACGGGCGGGAGCAGGTCGGTCGGCTCCTCGCCGGGCCGGGGCCGTGGGGGCTGACCACCCGGGCCGGTGCCGGGGCCGGGTCGGCGCATACCGCCGGGAGGCGTGTTGGGGCGGCTGGGACCGCTCCGCGGCACGTGCCGCGTGGCGTTGGGGTCGGCGTTCGCCGCGGCGGGCACGCCGCCCGCGCGCGGGGGCGGGCCGCCGAAGCCGCCCTGACCGGGTGCGCCGGGCGCACCGCGACCGGGACCGTCGGCTGGGCCGCGACCGGGGCCGGGTTCGGGGGCGTGACGTCGACCACCCGACTGCGGGATGCCACCGGGGGGCGTGCCGGTGCCGCGGGGGATGCCACCCGGCGGGGTGCCGGTGCCGCCGCGCGGGACGCCGCCCGGGGGTGTGCCCGGGCCGCCGCGGGGGACGCCCCCGGGCGGCGCGCCGCCACCGCGCGGGACGCCGCCCGGCGGGGTGCCCTGGGGCGGGCGCGCGAAGCCGCCCGGCGGGGTGCCGTGGCGCGGTTGGCGCTCGAAACCGCCCGGTGGCGTGTTCGGACGGTCCGGCTGATCCCCTGCCCCGTGGCGGGGTGCCAGGCGGGCGTCCGGGTCCTCACCCGTCGGCCACTGCGGCTCCGCGCCACGGTGCCTGTCGTCATGCTGGTCGTTCACGAAATGGCCTCCCAGACCGGCGTGCGGTCGCACGCGGTTCGGTGGTCGTACGCCGTCGCCTTCGGCAGCGACGCCCGTGGCGGGAGCAGCACGTTCACTCCGCCGCGGTCCTCCTGCGCGGTTTGCGCGAGTTCACCCCGCGCGTTCCCAGGACGTATGACTGCACCAGGTGGTTCCAACTACATGTGCGGCAGACTTCGACCACGTACACGGTGAACTCCTCGAAGAGGTTCGCCATGCGGGTCAGTTCCTCGGCGGTGCGCGCGGACCCGGCCGCGTGCTTCAGCTCGTCGCCGTAGACCCAGGACACGAGGGTCAGGGGTTCCTTGCGGCAGACCGGGCAGGTCACCTCGCTCGGCCGGCCGTGGAACTTCGCAGCTCGCAGCAGGTACGGGCTGGCGTCGCAGACCTCCATCGTGCCCACCCGGCCCGCGTAGACCTCCGCCAGCAGCGCGCGTCGCTGCAAGGCGTAGTCCACCACCTGCCGTTGGGTCAGCACGGGACCAGAGTACGGGGCGGCAAAACCCCTTCGATGGGCCGTTCAGGGCAGTGCTCGCGATCACGTTGTGACCTTGTGCGCCCGGCCACATCTCAACGCGCGGACAGATGTATCGCACCGATATACTGAGCACACCCATCGGGCAGCGTAGTGCGGGAGGTGACGCGTGCTGGAGTTCGCCATCCTCGGGCTGCTGCACGAGGCGCCCATGCACGGGTACGAGCTGCGCAAGCGCTTGCACGAGCTGCTGGGGGCGTTCCGAGCGTTCTCCTACGGAACGCTGTACCCCACGCTGCGCCGCTTGCAACGCGCCGGGTGGATCGTCGAGGAGGCGCCGGAGGAGACCCGCAGCTGGGGTCGTCGTGCGCGCAAGGTCTACAAGCTCACCGCGGAGGGCAAGGAGCGGTTCGCCGACCTGCTGTCCAACGCGGGCCCCCAGACGTGGGACGACGACTCGTTCGGCGTCCACCTGGCGTTCTTCTCGCGGACCCCCGCGGAGATCAGGATGCGCATCCTCGAAGGCCGGCGGCGCCGGGTCGAGGAGCGGCGGGAAGGGCTGCGGACGGCTTTATCGGGCGCGAGCGAGCGGATCGACCGCTACACGCGCGAGCTGCACCGCATGGGGTTGGAGAGCACCGAACGCGAGGTGCGGTGGCTCAACGAGCTGATCGCGCACGAGCAGGCCGAACAGCGCGAGCGGGACGAATGACAGACGTAGAACACAAAGGAGGACTCGGCATGGGCGACAACCGCCGCACCGTTCGAGTGGCCATCGTCGGGGTCGGCAACTGCGCGGCGTCGCTGGTGCAGGGCGTCCAGTACTACCGCGACGCGGATCCGGCCACGCGCGTGCCCGGCCTGATGCACGTCCAGTTCGGCGAGTACCACGTCCGCGACGTCGAGTTCGTCGCCGCGTTCGACGTGGACGCCAAGAAGGTCGGCGTCGACCTGTCCGAGGCGATCGTGGCCAGCGAGAACAACACGATCAAGATCGCGGACGTGCCGCCGCTGGGCGTCACCGTGCAACGCGGGCCCACCCTCGACGGCCTCGGGAAGTTCTACCGGGAGACCATCGAGGAGTCCGACGAGGCGCCGGTGGACGTGGTCCAGGCCCTGCGCGACGCCGAGGTCGACGTCCTCGTGTCCTACCTGCCGGTCGGCTCCGAGGAGGCGGACCGCTTCTACGCGCAGGCCGCGATCGACGCGAAGGTGGCGTTCGTCAACGCCCTGCCGGTGTTCATCGCGTCCGACCCCGAATGGGCGCGGAAGTTCGAAGAGGCCGAGGTCCCGATCGTCGGCGACGACATCAAGTCCCAGGTCGGTGCCACCATCACGCACCGCGTGCTGGCCAAGCTGTTCGAGGACCGGGGCGTCCAGCTCGACCGCACCATGCAGCTCAACGTGGGCGGCAACATGGACTTCCTCAACATGAAGGAGCTGGAGCGGCTGGAGTCCAAGAAGGTCTCCAAGACGCAGGCGGTGACCTCGCAGGTCGACCGCGAGCTGGGCAAGCGGAACGTGCACATCGGCCCGTCGGACTACGTGGCGTGGCTGGACGACCGCAAGTGGGCGTACGTGCGGCTGGAGGGCCGGGCGTTCGGCGACGTGCCGCTGAACCTGGAGTACAAGCTCGAGGTGTGGGACTCGCCGAACTCCGCGGGCATCATCATCGACGCGGTGCGCGCGGCGAAGATCGCCCTGGACCGGGGCGTGGGCGGGCCGATCCTGTCGGCGTCGTCGTACTTCATGAAGTCGCCGCCGGTGCAGTACTCGGACTCCGAGGCGCGGGACGCGGTCGAGGCGTTCATCCGCGGCGACGTCGAGCGCTGACCTCGTCGACGAACGCCCCTGTGCCTTTCTCTTGGCACAGGGGCGTTCGCGCTGCTCAGCGTGTGATCAGCGCTTGCTGAGACGCAAGGACTGCCACGAGCCGTCGGCGGTCCACCCACCGTCCACGGGCAGCGCCACCCCGTTGATGAAGCCGCTGCGCCTGGCGTCGGCGAGGAACGACACGGCCTGCGCGATGTCGTCGGGGTAGGCGAACCGGCCCATCGGGACGTGGTCGGTGATGTCGGCGTCCCCGTAGTGCCCGCCGGCCTGCGACTCGACGTCCATTTCGGTCTTGACCCAGCCGGGGCAGACCGCGTTGACCCGGACACCTCGCCCACCCCACTCGACGGCGAGCGTGCGCGTCATGCCGATCAACCCGTGCTTGGTGGTGTTGTACGCGGCCCGATCCGCCACGCCCCGCAATCCCGCGACGGAGGCGATGTTCACCACTGCCCCGGACCCCTGGTCCAGCATCTTCCGCCCCAACGCCCGCGTCAGCAGGAACGGCCCGGTGAGGTTGACCGCGAGCATCCGCTGCCACTGCTCGACGGAGGTCTCCTCGAACGCCCAGATCCCCGCGATACCAGCGTTGTTGACCAACACGTCCACCCGGTCGAGCCGCCCCGCCAGCCGCTCGACGTCCGCCTCCGACGAGACGTCCCCCACAACCCCACCGGGCGTCTCCCGGAGGTCGAACCCGACAACCCGAAACCCGTCCTCCCGCAACACCTCGGCCACCCGGGCCCCGATCCCCTGAGCCGCCCCACTCACCACCGCAACCGGTTGATCCATGGCGGAGAGGCTAGGTCGGCGGGATCATGCGGGCGAGACCAGCGCTGCGGAACTGTCGCTCAGCACCAGCAACGCTCACGGGGCCGGCAGGTCAGTCCGCCGACAGGGCGCTCGGCAGGTCGGAGAGCGTCCGCAACACCGTGACCTCGGCCAGCACCTTCGGGTCGGGCGGGAAGTGCGGGTTGGGGACGGCGTAGACGGTCATGCCGGCGGCCAGGGCGGAGCGGAGGCCGTTGGTGGAGTCTTCGACGGCGGCGCAGCGGGTCGGGTTCGCGCCGAGCTTCGAGGCTGCCAGCAGGTAGACGTCGGGAGCGGGTTTGCCCGCGCCGGCCTCCTCGCTGGACAGCGCCACCGGGACGACGTCGACCAGGTCGGTGGCCTCCAGGAAAGACCTGATCAGCACGGGCGGCGAGGAACTGGCGATGGCCACCGGGTACCGCGCCGCCACCTCCCGGACCACCGCGACCGCGCCCGGCAGCACAGGCGGCCCGGCCTCGTAACGGGCGGCCATCTCGGCGACCACACCCCGGGCGACCTCGTCGGTTCTCAATCGGACACCGACGTCCGAGACCAGGTAGGACGCCCACTCCGGAGTGCTCATCCCCTGCATGTCGCGGGTCGAGGTGGCGAACCACGTGCCGCCGTGGCGGGCCGCGAAGGACCGGCGCACCTCGTCCCACACCGTCTCGGAGTCCACGAGTACCCCGTCCAGGTCGAACACCACCGCTTCCACCCGCACCACCGCTTCCACGCCGACCACCCTAGTGTGAGCGCACTTACTTAGTGACGCTAAGCAAAAATATTTAGTATGGTGAAGTGAAATTTTCCGGCCGAATCCGAACACCAAGCCGAGCTCGAACGCCAGCCCGAACGTCCACGCCGACCCGAACGCCAACCCGAACCCCAACGCCAACCCGAGCGCCCACTCGAACATCGACCTGAACCCGAGACCGGACGCCGGCCCCGGCGCCAACTCGAATCGCAGCCCAACCGCGACGCCGGAGCCGACCCCAACCCCGGCAGGTGCTGAAAGCGTTGCGCCACCCCGGACTCCTGCGCACCGCGCTCGGCTCCGCCCCCTACACCGGCGCTTTCTTCGCGGTCCTCGCGTGGTCGCCGTTCGTGCTGCACTACAGCGCGGTCGCGATCGGATTGATCTTCTTCGGCTGGGGTGTCTGCGTGGCGGTGTCCAGCGCGTGGCTCGCGCCCCGGCTCGCCGACCGGTTCGGCGAACGCCGCGCCACCATCGCCGCCGTCCTCGCGTTCGCCGCGCTCATGCTGGTCATGGCCGTGCCGAACAAGCCGCTGCTGGTCGTCGCGGTGATCGTCAGCGGCCTGGTCAGCGGGCTGCTCAACACCCTGTTCACCGGCACCGCCATGAGCATCAGCCCCGCCCCGCGCCCGGTCGCCGGCGCCGGGTACAACTTCCTGCGGTGGCTCGGCGGCGCGCTCGCGGCGACGTTCGTGGGACACCTGGCGCAACCGTTCGTGGTCGCGGCGGTGGCGTGCGTCCTCGCGGCGGGGCTGCTCGCGATCGGCCGGACGAAGGACCGCCCGATCACACCCGCGGACGTGCTGGTCGGTGAAGAAGTGGTGGGTTAACAACCGGTGAACGCCGGCCTACGGTCAGTGGACCCGAACCGACCCGGAGGACCCAGACCGTGCGACACCTTCCCCTGCTGCCCAACCACTCCCCGGGCCGCGCGGCGGTGACCTGCCGCTACCGCTGCGGCGACGCGTGCTTCCACGACGCCCCCAACACCTCCGCGAACCCGTACTTCGGCGACCTGCTCAGCCGGCGTGCGGCGATCCGGGCGGGCGTCGTGGCGACCGCGTTGGCGAGCGTCCCGGTGATCGCGTCCGCGGAGGCGGAGACCGAGGCAGAGACCGCCGGGCACCCCCGCGGTCTGAACTTCACCCCGGTGCAGCCGAACACCCGGGACGAGGTGGTGGTCCCCGAGGGCTACCGCCAGGCCGTCGTGATCCGGTGGGGCGACCCGTTGTTCCCCGACGCCCCCGAGTTCGACTTCGACCACCAGACCGCCGCCGCCCAGGCCCGCCAGTTCGGCTTCAACTGCGACTTCGCCGCCCTGCTCCCGCTGGACTCGTTGGCCCGCACCAACCTCCTGGTCACCAACCACGAGTACACCAGCGAGAGCTTCATGTTCCGCGGCTACGACCCGGCGAACCCGACCCGCGAGCAGGTCGAGATCGCGTGGGCCGCGCACGGCCTGTCCGTGGTCCAGGTCGAGCAGCGCGGGGGCCGGCTGACCCCGGCGTTCTCCCGCTACAACCGGCGCATCACCATGATGACGCCGTTCGAGCTGCGCGGTCCGGCGGCCGGGTCCGACCTGCTCAAGACCTCCGCCGACCCGACCGGCACCAAGGTGTTCGGCACGCTGAACAACTGCGCGGGCGGCGTGACGCCGTGGGGCACGATCCTGTCCGGCGAGGAGAACTTCAACCAGTACTTCGCCAACGGCGGCACCGACCCGCGCCGCACCCGCTACGGCATCCCCGCCGGCGCCACCACCCGCAAGTGGGAGCGGTTCGACGAGCGGTTCGACCTCGCGCGGGAACCCAACGAGGTCAACAGATTCGGCTGGGTCGTCGAACTCGACCCGAACGACCCGGAGTCCACGCCGGTCAAGCACACCGCGCTGGGCCGGTTCAAGCACGAGTGCGCCAACGTCCGCATCGCGCGCGACGGCCGCGTGGTCGCCTACTCCGGCGACGACGAGCGGTTCGAGTACATCTACAAGTTCGTCTCCACCGGCAAGGTCCGCCCCGGCAAGAGCAAATCCGCCCGCCGGCACAACATGACCCTGCTCGACGACGGCACCCTCTACGTCGCCCGGTTCACGGGCGACAGCGACCCGGCGGAGATCGACGGCACCGGCAAGCTGCCCGCGGACGGCAAGTTCGACGGCCGCGGCGAGTGGATCCCGCTGGCCCGCGGCGACAAGTCCTATGTGGACGGTATGACCGCGGAAGAGGTCTACGTGTTCACCAGGGTGGCGGCGGACAAGGTCGGCGCCACGAAGATGGACCGCCCCGAGGACATCCAGACCCACCCGCACACCGGCACGGTCTACTGCGCCCTGAGCAACAACGTCGACCGCGGCAAGCCCGGCAAGGAAGGCGCCACCGAACCCAACCCGCGCACGTTCAACAAGCACGGCCAGGTCCTCGAACTGCGCGAGCGCGGCGGAGACGCGCTGTCCCCGCACTTCTCCTGGAACCTGGTCCTGGTGTGCGGCGACCCGGCCGACCCGAGCACGTACTTCGCGGGCTACGACAAGACCAAGGTGTCGCCGATCTCCAGCCCGGACAACGTGGCGTTCGACCGGCACGGCAACCTGTGGATCTCCAGCGACTCGGCGGGCGCGTTGAACGGCCTCAACGACGGCCTGTACGCGATGCCGCTGCACGGCCCGGAACGCGGTCACCTCAAGGCTTTCCTCACCGTGCCGCGCGGGGCGGAGACGTGCGGGCCGGTGATCGGGGACCGCGTGGTGACGGTCTGCGTGCAGCACCCCGGCGAGGTCGACGGGGCGTCGGCCGACAACCCGGTGTCGCACTGGCCCGACGGCGGCGACTCCCAGCCTCGGCCGTCCGTCGTAGCCGTGTGGCGCGACGGGTTCATCGGGGACTAACACACCCCGTGACCAGCCGGTTCCGGTCGGCAAGGGCGGGAGGTGTTCGCTTCGCGTTCACCTTCCCGTCCCCTGGAAGAGTGGTTGTGAACCTACGTTCGCCCAGGTTCCCACCTGAAGCGATCTCGGAGGTCCGCGTGTCCTCGTCCACCGATCGGGGCCGGCGCCTGCTGCCCCTGCTGCCCAACCACCCCCTCGGGCGGTCGGCGATCACCTGCAAGTACCGCTGCGGCGACGCCTGCGCGCACGAGGCACCCAACACGTCCGACAACGCCTACTTCGGCGACGTGGTCGGCGAGGTCGTGCGCCGGCGCGGCCTGCTCAAGGCCGGCGCGGTGCTCGCCGTCGCGGGCGCGGGCGTCGGGCTGGCCGGCGCGGGCACGGCCGCCGCCGAGCCCGAGGCCGACGTCGAGGCCCAGGGCCGCCGGTGGGGCCGGGACGGGCTGAACTTCGAGCCGGTCGCGCCGAACACCGAGGACCGGATCGTCACGCCCGAGGGCTACGAGTCGGCGGTCGTGATCCGCTGGGGCGACCCGGTGCTGCCGGGCGCGCCCGAGTTCGACTTCGACAACCAGACCGCCGCCGCGCAGGCCAAGCAGTTCGGGTTCAACAACGACTTCTGCGGCCTGGTCCCGCTGAACCACTGGAACCGCTGGCTCATGGTGTCCAACCACGAGTACACCTCCGAGGAGTTCCTGTTCAAGAACTGGGACTCGAACAACCCGACCAAGGAGCAGACCGAGATCGCGTGGGCCGCGCACGGCCTGTCGGTCGTCGTGGTCGAGCGCGACCACCGCAGCGGCAAGCTGCTGCCCAAGGTGGACAAGCACTTCAACCGCCGCATCACGGTGAAGTCGGAGTTCGAGCTGACCGGCCCGGCCGCCGGTTCGCAGTACCTCAAGACCTCCGCCGACCCGACCGGCACCAAGGTCTTCGGCACGCTGAACAACTGCGCGGGCGGCGTGACGCCGTGGGGCACGATCCTGTCCGGCGAGGAGAACTTCAACCAGTACTTCGCCAACGCGGGCTCCGTCACCGACCCGGTCCAGAAGGCGCGCCTGGCCCGCTACGGCCTGTCCGGCGCCGCGAGCACCCGCAAGTGGGAGCGGTTCGACAAGCGGTTCGACGTGGCGCGGGAGCCCAACGAGCCCAACCGGTTCGGCTGGGTCGTCGAGATCGACCCGCTCGACCCGAACTCCACCCCGGTCAAGCACACCGCGCTGGGCCGCTTCAAGCACGAGGGCGCGAACGTCATCGTGGCCCGCGACGGCCGCGTGGTCGCGTACATGGGTGACGACGAGCGGTTCGACTACATGTACAAGTTCGTCTCCGACGAGCGGTACAAGCCGGGCAACAGCCGCCACGCCCGCGAGCACAACAAAAAGCTGCTCGACAAGGGCACCCTGTACGTCGCGAAGTTCACCGGCGACAGCCCGGCCGCCGAGATCGACGGCACCGGCAAGCTCCCGGCCGACGGCGAGTTCGACGGCTCGGGCGTGTGGATCCCGCTGGCGTCGGGCGACAAGTCCTTCGTCGAGGGCTTCACCGCCGAAGAGGTCTACATCTTCACCCGCCAGGCCGCGGACAAGGTCGGCGCCACCAAGATGGACCGCCCCGAGGACGTCGAGCCCAACCCCCGCAACCGCCGCGTCTACGCCGCGCTCACCAACAACTCCGACCGCGGCAAGGCGGGCAAGGAAGGCGCCACCGAGCCCAACCCGCGCCTGAACAACCGCCACGGCCACGTCCTGGAGCTGGAGGAGCGCCGCGGCGACAACACGGCGACCACGTTCTCGTGGAAGCTGCTGCTGGTGTGCGGCGACCCGAACTCGGCGGACACGTACTTCGGCGGGTACGACAAGACCCAGGTGTCGCCGATCTCGTGCCCGGACAACGTCGCGTTCGACTCGCAGGGCAACCTGTGGATCTCCACCGACGGCAACGCCCTGAAGTCCAACGACGGCCTGTTCGCGGTGCCGGTCGAGGGCCGGTACCGGGGCCGCGTGAAGCAGTTCCTGACCGTGCCGAAGGGCGCGGAGACCTGCGGCCCGGTCGTGCAGGACGACTTCGTCCTGGTGTCGGTGCAGCACCCGGGCGAGATCGACGGCGCGTCGGCGAACAACCCGGCGTCGCACTGGCCGGACGGCGGCACGACCCAGCCGCGCCCGTCGGTCGTGGTGACGTGGAAGAAGGACAAGGGCCGCATCTGCGGCTGAGGTGAAGCGGGCCCGGGCGCAACTCACCCGGGCCCGCTTACCCCACCACCCTCACTCCGCTCGACAAACCGGCAAGCTGGTCATCCCGGTCCGCCCGACCACCAAAGCCCTGCACCCGCACCTGTCGATGGACGACTTCCTCGCCCGCCGCCGCCCGGACGGCCTCTCCGAAGACCACTGGCTGCGCGCCCGCGACCTCGAACCCAACGTCCGGGTCGGGCACGACCTAGGGTCTGGGGCATGACCGATCGACCCGTTGCCCTGATCACCGGCGCGTCCCGAGGCATCGGGCTGGCCGTCGCACGCCGGCTCGCCGACACCCACGACCTGCTGCTCGGCGGCCGGGACGAGCAGGCGTTGGCCGACGCCGGGGTCGGCACGCCGTGGTTCGTCGAGCTGACCGACCACGACGAACTCGCCGAAGCCGTCGCCGAGCTGGACCGGCTCGACGTCCTGGTCCACAGCGCGGGCATCGCCGAACTCGGGCCGCTGGCCGAGGCGACGACCGACACCTGGCGCCGCACCCTCGACCTCAACGTCGTCGCGGTCGCGGAGCTGACCCGGCTCGCCCTCCCGCTGCTGCGCGCCGCCCGCGGGCACGTCGTGCTGATCAACTCCGGCGCGGGCCGGCAGGCCAACGCCAACTGGGGCGTCTACGCGGCCAGCAAGTTCGCCCTGCGCGCCTACGCCGACGTGCTCCGCGCCGAGGAGACCGACCTGCGGGTCACCACCGTCTACCCCGGCCGCACCGACACCGACATGCAGCGCGGCGTCCGCGACCAGGAAGCCGGCGACTACCAGCCGAACCTCTACCTGCGCCCGGAATCGGTCGCCGAGGCCGTGCACACCGCGGTCACGGCGGCGGACGACGCCCACGTCACAGAGATCGTCATCCGCCCCCGACCGCGCTAGCACCGCGCCTTTACCGCGCCAACAGAACCCCGAGCTAGCGGAGGCGCTTCGAGACGGCCGCGACGCCCGCCTGGGCCGCACGGCGGTCCACGCGGGTCGTCTCGCCGTCGGCCACGACCTGCTCGCCCGCCACCCACACGTCCTTGACCCGCCGCGTGCCCGACGCCCACACCAGGTTCGCCAGCACCTGCTCGTCCGGCGCGTCCAAGCCGGTCGCGAACGCCGGGTCGTCCACGTCCACGTGCACGAAGTCACCCCAGCGCCCCGCCTCCAGCGCGCCGATGTCGTCCCGCCCCAGCGCCGCCGCGCCGCCGCGGGTGGCCAGCAGCAGGGCGTCGGCGGCCCGCATGGCGGTGGCGTCGAGCGTGGTCACGCGGGCCAGCAGGGCCGCCAGCCGCGCCTCCTCGAACAGGTCCAGGTCGTCGTTGGACGCGGGACCGTCCGTGCCCAGCCCGACCGACACGCCCGCGTCCAGGTACGACCGGATCGGCGCGATCCCGGACGCCAGCTTGGTGTTGGACCCCGGGCAGTGCGCGACACCCACGCCGTGCCGCGCGTAGATCTCCACGTCCTCGGGCGACAGGTGCACCGAGTGCGCCGACAGCACCCGCCCGCCCAGCACCCCGGCCTGCTCCAGCAGCTTCGGCACCGACCCGAACGCGGCCCGCTGGTCGACGTCCTCCTCCGGCGACTCGGCCACGTGGATCTGCAGCAGCGCGCCCCGGTCCCGCGCGAGGCCCGCGATCTCGCCCAGCGCCTCGGGCGCGATCAGGTACGCCGAGTGCGGCCCGTAGGACAGCTCGATCCGCTCGTGCGGCCCGAACCGCAGCCCGTCGGCGTCGATCCACCGGGTGATCTCGTCGGTCATCGGCCGCCACGGCAGGCCGGGCAGGTCCATGATCGCCGCGCCGAACACCACCCGCGACCCGGCGTCGAGCACGGCCTGGGTCAGCTGGGGGCCGTGGAAGTACATCTCGGAGCTGGTGGTGACGCCGTTGCGCAGCATCTCCACCGCGCCCAGCAGCATGCCCGCGCCGATGTCGTCCGGGGACATCTTCGCCTCGGCGGGCCACATGGCCTCGCGCAGCCACCGCAGAAGCGGCAGGTCGCCGCCAAGGCCGCGCAGGACCACCATCGGGCTGTGCGCGTGCGTGTTGACCAGGCCGGGCATGAGGATGCCGGACAGCCGGCGGACCTCGCCGTCGAACGCGGGCGCGTCGGCGGCCGGGCCGACGTGGGTGATCCGACCGTCCACGACGTCGACCACCGCGTCCCGCAGCACGGTGCAGGACGGATCGCAGGGCAGGACCACGGGGGCGTGCAGGCGCAACGACATGCCCCGATCCTGCCGCACCTACCTCACTCGGCGATGGGCAGTGCCGCGCGGACCTCCCAGCCGCCGGTCGGCCGTTGCCCCGCCGAGAACGTGCCGCCCAGCAGTTCGACCCGCTCCCGCATCCCCACCAGCCCGAACCCGCCGGACCCGCCCACCGGCGCCGCCTTGAACGCGCGCCCGTCGTCCGCGACCACCACGTGCACGGCCCCGCCCTGCACGGCCACCGACACGTCCACCCGGGTCACGTCCTCGGCGTGCTTGCGCGTGTTGGTCAGCGACTCCTGCACCAGCCGCAGCACGGAACGCCCCAGCGACGGCGGCACCTCCGACGGCAGCTCCAGCGACAACCGCACCGGCTGCCCGGACTGCGCCACCACCTGCCGCACGTCGTCGGCTAGGTCGCTGGTCGCGGCCGGCGCCGCATCCGTCTCCGCCCCGCGCAGGGTGCCGACCAGGCGCCGCATCGCGGTCAGCGCCTCGTTGCCGCTCTGCGCGATGATCGGCAGCACCTCCTGCGCCGCCGCGGGCACCGCCTGCGCGGCCTGGGCGTGGACCACGATCCCGGTCACGTAGTGCGCCACCACGTCGTGCAGCTCGCGGGCCAGCGCCATCCGCTCCGCGTGCTGGGCGGCGGCCACCTCGGCCCGCAGGGTCGTGGCGCGCTCCCGGTCGCGGGCCCGGAAGTACAGACCGGTGCCGACCGAGAGCACCAGCAGGACCGCGCCCGCCAGGACCTGCTGCCAGAACGTCGGACCGGAGTAGTCGACGTCGGCGTAGTACCGCTCCCAGTACGACGGCCGGAGTGGCTGGGTGAACCCCACCGCGAGGACGAGCGCCACGACGCCGACGAGCACGCGCGGTAGCGACGCCTGGCGCACCAGGATCGCGGTCAGCGCCATCGTCGCCGCGCCCTCGGACAGCGTCACGCCGGACACCAGCACGGCCGGCCCGGCGGTCTGGTCCACCACGTCCAGCACCACCGACGACGCCACCAGCGCGGTGGCCGCGGCCAGGGCCGCGTCGAACGGCCGGCGCGGGGACAGCACGGCCAGCGCGCACACCACGGCCGTGCCGGGCAGCTGCCACCAGGACGTCGCCTCGCTGAGGGTCTCGCTGCCCGCGAAGAAGAGCAGCGCGCACGCCAGCGGCCACTGGCGCTTGGCCAGGGTGCGCCAGCCGAGGTGAGTGCTGTCCACGGGACGTCACCGTATGTCCTCGCGGCTGATCCCGCGTCCTCCCCCGGTCGGGGTGGCGCGTCATCCGCGGGACTGACCCGAACGCGTGGCGAAATACCCCGGTGGCCGATGTCGGATGACGATTCCGGGGGTGACTCTGGAAGGGCGGGTCGGGGAACGGAGGAACGGGATGTTCACGGTCGTGGCGACGTGGGCCGGTGCGGTGTTGGGGCTGTTGGTGCTGGTCCTGATGGCGATCGCCGGGGTGCTGGTCGATTCCCAGCGGTGAGCCGGGCTAGCCCTCGGCACGCCTGCGCAGCAGTTCGGCGAGGCGGCTCGGGGAATGCGGTTGGGTGGTTTCCACCGCCGCGCCGGAAAAGCGCGCGGGGCCGCCGGTGCGGGCCCGCCGGGCGGCGGCGGGTTCGAGGCGGAACGCGGGGCGGTTGGCCGACGCCCGCTGCCGGGAGCGCAGCCAGGACAGCCGGTGCAGCGACTCGGCGTGGTGGTCGGTGATGGTGACCTCGGCGAGGTCGAAGGAGTGCAGGACGGCCCGGTTGAGCTCGACGACGGCGCGGTCGCGCCACAGGGTGCGCTCGGCGGAGGTGTCCAGGCCCAGCGCCTCGGCGACGGGCCGCGCGGCGCCGTAGCCGCCCTCGTCGGCGAGGCTGCGGGTGCCCACCTCGGAGCCGACGAACCAGGTGTTGAACGGGGCGGCGGGATAGGTGACGCCGCCGATGCACAGCTTCATGTTGGTGATCAGCGGCACGGCGTGCCAGCGCAGGCCCAGCGAGCCGAACCAGGGCAGTTCGGGGTGCTCCAGGCACACCTCGTGCACCACGTCCGGCGGGATGGTGAACAGCTTGGGCCCCTCGTGCGCGGTCTCCACGACCAGCGGCAGCACGTCGAAGCGGCCCGGTTTCTCCGGTGGCCGCCAGCCCATGCCCTGGACGACGTCGGTGAACGCGGCGTAGCGCCGGTCGCCGGTGCCGTCGGCGTAGCCCGCGTACCGGACGAGCTGCTCGTTCCAGATGCACGGGCCGGGCGCGGTGGGGGTGTCCGGGGCGAACACGGTGACCAGCGGGCGGACCTCGCCGTCGTTGGTGGCCAGCCGCAGGTGCTCCACGCACTCGCCGGCCACGGCGGCGGCGTTGCGGTAGCCGCGCAGGTCGCGGACCTTGAGCCGGCGCCACGGGACGCCGCTGGTGCACCAGCCGCTGTCGCGCAGGGCGATGCGGGCGCCGTAGGCCAGCTCGGCGGTGGTGTGCCGGTAGGTGCCGGTCTCCGCGATCTCGTCGCGGACCTCCGACAGGCGGGGGCCGACGGGGCCGGCCTCGGGGTGGGCGATGTGGAACATGCGGAGGAAGCCCTCCGCCGCGTCGATGTCGAGCGTTATCGGTTCGTTGTCTACGACGGTCACGGGCGGCAACCGTAGTTGCGGAACGGCGTCACCCGTCACTGCCAGACGGGGCACATCGGGTGATCAACAAAGCCCACTCGATGGAGTGACGAAACGACCGACCGTCGCCGTATCGACCACTCGATGACGTGACTTTATGACACGGTCAGGTGGTCTCAATCCGGTCGAACATCAGGTCGTGGCTGACCCGGTCCTCCTCGACCGCCCGCTGCTCGAACTTCGTCACCGGTCGCCACTCCGGCCGCGGCGCCCACCCGTCGTACCGGTTGCGCAGCAGCGGCTCGGCGGAGCACACCTCGAGCATCTGCTCGGCGTAGTGCTCCCAGTCCGTCGCCAGGTGCAGCGTGCCGCCCGGCTTGAGCCGCGTGGCCACCAGGTGCACGAACTCCGGCTGCACCAACCGCCGCTTGTGGTGCTTCTTCTTGGGCCACGGGTCGGGGAAGAAGATCCGCACGCCGCTCAACGAGTCCGGCTCGACGTGCTCGGTCAGCAGGTCCACGGCGTCGCCGCGCAGCACCCGCAGGTTCGTGGCGCCCAGCGCCTCGGCGCGCATCAGCAGCTGCGCCAGGCCCGGCTTGTAGACCTCGACGGCGACGTAGTTCACGTCCGGCGCGGCCGCGACCAGCTGAGCGGTCGTCTCGCCCATGCCCGAGCCGATCTCCAGCAGCACGGGGGCGTCGCGCTCGAACCACGCGGCGAAGTCGACGGGACCGGCCGGGAGCGCCTTGACCTCGCGGCCCAAGCGCTCCCAGTGGCGGTCCCACGCGCGCTGCTGCCCGACGGTCATCCGCTCCCCGCGCTGCACGTAGCTGACGACGGAACGGTGGTGCGGCGGGCGCTGGCTGGACGTCACAGGCGCACAGCCTAAGCAGCGACCGGTTACGCGATGTTCTCCAGGTCCTCGATCTGCTCACGCAGCGCGGCCGGCGTGAAGGCGATCGGCTGCCGCGTGCCCGGTCCGCGGTGCACCGGCAGCAGGTCGACCCAGCCGGGGTGCCGGTCGGTGAACTGCACGGTCGTGGGTTCGGCGGGCCCGTAGACGCCGCTCTCGGAGGGCACGAACTCCCAGTAGCCGACCTCGCCGTCGGCCGCCCACGGCACGAAGACCCAGCCCGGCCGGTCGGCCAGCAGGTCGGTGACCTCGTCCTCGACGGCGAAGCCCGCCGCCCTGGACGCGAGCTTGCCGCGGGCCAGCGCCCGCAGCCACCACGGGGCCGGGGCGTCCGCGCCCACAGCCCGGAACAACGCCAGCACCTGCTGCTCGTCGGCCCGGTGGATCCAGGCTCGGCGGCTCTGCGCAGGGGTGGTGGCGATGCCGACGCCGCCCGCGGGTTCGATCGCGTGCGACCATTCCAGTGCCATCATCGGTTCGACGCGAAGGGCGTGGTCGCGTTGCCGTGGCAGCTTCTTCGACCCGGCCGCCGACGAGTCGGCGTTCAGGTCCGGATCAAGCACCGTCACGGGTTCACCTCCGGAGGGTTCCTTGACGGGGGTATGGGAATTCGCGTGCGGACCTTCGCCGCCTCACGATTCCCTGCTTTCCATCTGACCGGGTTCAGCCGTTCCTGTCATGGTGCTGTGCGGGAGTTCACGGGCTCTTAACGAGGCCCTTACTCCGATTGCCGGACGGAACTCCGTCGAAACATCGCAGACATGGAATATCTTGTGACCTCGACCACAGGGGGAATTGGGCGATGACCCGCCGGGCGTTGCTCGCCGCGATCCTGATCGCGCTCTGCGCCCCGCCGCCGGCGGCGCACGCGCAGACGATCCGGGACCAGCAGTGGCACCTCGACGCGCTGGCGGTGCCCGCCGCGCACGAGTACTCGCGCGGCCGGGGCGTCGTGGTGGCCGTCGTCGACTCCGGCGTGGACGACACCGTCCCCGACCTGGCCGGCGGCGCGGTGCTGCCGGGCGTCGGCTTCGCGTCCGCGACCGGCACGAAGGGCACCGAGGACACCGACGGGCACGGCACCGCGATGGCCGCCCTGATCGCCGGCCGGGGCCACGACGGCGGCGCGCTGGGCGTCGCGCCGGAGGCCACGATCCTGCCCGTCTCGGTGGGGTCGGACGGGGCGAAGTTCACCACCGCGGCGGTCGCCGAGGGCATCACCTGGGCCGTCGACAACGGCGCCGACGTAATCAACCTGTCCCTGACCACCGAGGCCACCCTCACCCCCGACCTGCTGCGCGCGGTCAACCACGCGTTCGACCACGACGTCGTGGTGGTCGCGGGCACCGGCAACGACGGCGTCGAGCACATCGGCGCGCCCGCCAACATCCGCGGCGTGCTGGCCGTCGCGGGGACCGAGCGGGACCTGGTGCCGTGGGGCTCGTCCAACACCGGCCCGGAGGCGGTGCTGGCCGCGCCCGCGAAGGGCATCGTGTCCGCGGTGCCGAAGTCCGTGGTCGACACCGGGTACGCCGAGATGGACGGCACGTCCGCGGCGACCGCCCTGGTCTCCGGCGCGGCGGCCCTGGTCCGCGCCACCTACCCGGACATGAACGCGGCCAGCGTGGTGAACCGGCTGATCACGACCGCGACCGACGCCGGCGTGCCGGGCCGCGACGACGCCACCGGGTTCGGCCAGGTCGACCCGGTCGCGGCGATCACCGCGGACGTCGCCGACGTGGAGCGCAACCCACTCGCCCCGCCGCCGCGCACCACCGCGGCACCGGTCCCGACGACGGCCGCCCCGCCGGTCGCCGAACGCGCGCTCAACGGCCCCGCGTGGAGCGGCGGCGCCCGCGCCGGTATCGCGTTCGGCGGCCTGCTGGCGATTCTGGTCGGCACCGCGGTCGCCGGTCTGCTGTTGTCCAGAACGCGCCGGCCGGAGCCTCCGCCGCCGGTACCCGCGGAAATTCCACCGCCCCCGGAAGAATTCTGGAAACGCACGCGGTGGTGAATTCGGCGGCTACTCGTGCGCGTGGTACTCGACGGATTCCTTGGTCAGCTGGATGAACGCTTCCTCCAGCGACCCGCGCTGCGGGCTCAGCTCGTGCAGCGTGATGCCGTTGAGGGCGGCCAGCTCGCCGATGCGGGCGGGCTCCAGGCCGTGCACGAGCAGGGCGCCGTCGCCGTCGGTCACCCGCGCCCCGCCGGGCAGCAGCTCGCGCAGCCGGTCCAGCTGGGGTGAGCGGACCCGCACCGCGTCCTCGGTGGCGTCCCGGATGAACTGCTCGGTGCTGGTCTGCGCGATCAGCCGGCCGCGCCCGATGACGATCAGCTCCTGGGCGGTCTGCGCCATCTCCGACAGCAGGTGGCTGGACACGAACACGGTCCGCCCCTGGTCGGCGAGCCGGTGCATGAACTGCCGGATCCACTGGATGCCCTCCGGGTCCAGCCCGTTGACCGGCTCGTCGAACAGCAGCACCCGCGGGTCGCCGAGCAGCGCGCCCGCGATGCCCAGCCGCTGCGACATGCCCAGCGAGAACCCGCCGGCGCGCCGCTTGGCCACCTGGGTGAGGCCGACCAGGTCGAGCACCTCGTCCACCCGCCGGGCGGGGATGCCGTTGGACCGGGCGAGCCACAGCAGGTGGGCCCGCGCGGACCGGTTGGGGTGCACCCACTTCGCGTCCAGCAGGGCGCCGACGGTGCGCAGCGGCCGGTGCAGCTCGTGGTAGCGCTTGCCGTCGATGAGGACCTTGCCGCGGGTCGGGCGGTCGAGCCCGAGGATCATCCGCATGGTGGTGGACTTGCCCGCGCCGTTGGGGCCGAGGAACCCGGTGACCCGGCCGGCCTGGACGGTGAACGACAGGTCGTCCACGGCGACGGTGGTGCCGTAGTGCTTGGTGAGTCCGGTCGCTTCGATCATGACAGCTCCTGTCCGATCCGCTACGGCGAACGTAAGCGACGGAAGCTCGGGTCACCTCCCCGAAAGGCGACCCGAGCTTCCCCCTTCCCCCGCACCCGCCCGGCCGGCCCCGATTCCGGCCGGACGGGGTCGAACGACTAGGCGTCCCGGCGCTTCGCGACCACCAGGGACACGACGAAGAACGCCAGCGCGATGGCCGTGAAGTAGGCCAGCGACCCCCACGGCGACAGCTCGCCCGGCACCGGCGGGCCGGCGCCCTCCGGCAGGCCGCTGCTGTCCGCCTCGCCCAGCACGAACTTGTTGGCCACGGTGAACGGCAGCCACTTCTGGATGTCGTCGCCGATCTTGGGGATCAGCGTGACCAGGTTCTCCACCAGCAGCGCGAACACCAGGATGATCGACACCGCGCCGGCGGTCTGGCGGACCAGCGTGCCCACACCGAGTGCGAGCAGCGAACCGGCCGCGAACACCAGCGAGACGCCCAGGACGTGCCGCCAGTCGTTCGCGCTCTCCAGCGCGAGCTGCGAGCGGTCGGAGACGATCAGCCAACTCAGGCCCCACGAGCCGAACCCGACCAGCAGGCCGACCACGGCGGACAGCAGCGCCACCACGACGCCCTTGGCCACCAGCGGCGAGATCCGGTCGGGCACCGCCTGGAACGTCGCCTTGATCGTCCCGAACCGGTACTCGGTGGTGATCGCCAGCGCGGCCATCACCATGATCACCATCAGGCCGAACTGGTGCGTGAACGCCGACGCGACCACCGGCATCGCACCCTCGGTCGAGTTCGCCGCGATGATCGCGGTGAAGCCGATCGACAGGCCCAGCGCGAGCACCATGCACCACCACGGCGAGCGCGTGGTGAACAGCTTGATCCGTTCGACAGCGAGCAGAGTCATCTCGGTCGTCACTTCCCCGTCTCGGCCGCGTGGTACTCGACAGAATCACCGGTGAGCTGCATGAACGCCTCTTCCAGCGAACCTCGCTGAGGGCTCAGCTCGTGCAGCACCACGCCGGCGGAGGCCGCGATGTCACCCACCTGGTCACTGGTCGCACCCGTCACGGTGAGCGCGCCGTCCTCGCCCTCGCGGACGGTGAACCCCTTGTCCACCAGCATCGCGCCGAGCTTGTCGGCGTGCGGGCTGCGCACCCGCACCGCGTTCTCGGTCGAGCGCTCCACGAACTCGGTCGTCGTCGACTGCGAGATCAGCTTGCCCCGGCCGATCACGACCAGGTCGGACGCGGTGAGCGCCATCTCCGACAGCAGGTGGCTGGACACCAGCACGGTGCGGCCCTCGGCGGCCAGGCCCTGCATGAACTGGCGGATCCAGAGGATGCCCTCCGGGTCCAGGCCGTTGACCGGCTCGTCGAACAGCAACACCTTCGGGTCGCCGAGCAGCGCGCCCGCGATGCCCAACCGCTGCGACATGCCCAGCGAGAACCCGCCCGCGCGCCGCTTGGCGACCTTGGTCAGGCCGACCAGGTCCAGCACCTCGTCCACCCGCTTGCCGGGCAGGCCGTTGGACTTGGCGAGCCAGTCCAGGTGCGCCCGCGCGGACCGGTTGGGGTGCACCCACTTGGCGTCCAGCAGCGCGCCGACGGTCCGGAGTGGACGGTCGAGCTGCGTGTAGGGCTTGCCGTCGATGAGCACCTTGCCCGACGTCGGCCGGTCGAGGCCGAGGATCATCCGCATGGTGGTGGACTTGCCGGCGCCGTTGGGCCCGAGGAACCCGGTGACGCGGCCCGGCGCGACGGTGAACGACAGGTTGTCCACCGCCACCGTGTTCCCGTAGCGCTTGGTGAGGCCGATCGCCTCGATCATGGTTTCTCCCCTGGACTGGCACATCCCCCGATCTCGGCGAGAACTCTGCCCGGTTCAGGGGGTCGACCACATCGGTCTGTAGTTGACTCGTGGGTGCGACTTCAGTCTTATCGTCGGCGCTACCTCGGGTGTAGTAATCCGTGATCACCCTGAGTGGTCCCCTGAGACTTCACCCGCTACCCCTCAGGGGACCGGGCAGTGTCCGCCAAGTCACGACCGCCCCCGCAGCCGGCCACCGGCACCGCCCGTCCGAGCCGCACACCGCCCACCCGAGAGCCGCACACCGCCCACACGAGCCGCCCACCCGCATCCCGCCACCCACGCCACGGACACCCTCACGCAAACCACACCTTCGTGCCGCCGCAACCCCGCTCTCCGCTTTTCGCCGCGCAGCGGCTGCTTTTAGGCCGCGCTCCGCGCGGCGGGCTGCTCCCAGCCACGGCGGGGCTTCGGTTCCCCCACCGTATGGCCTGCCCGAAGGGCTACCACAGATTCACCGGGTGCAGCCAAAAAGTTTTGCGAGGAACGAGCAAAAGTTTTTAGCGGCACCCGGTGAATCTGTGGTTGGCTTTGTCGGGCCATACGGTGGGGAACCGACGCCCTTCCCTCCCCCATTGGTGGTTCTCCAGGCCGCTTTTGATCTTGAGAGCGCGCCGGCGCGTTCAAGCTTGAGAGCGCGTCAGCGCTGTTCAAGAGCGCGAAGCGCGTTCATTCTCCAGCAGTGCGGAGCGCGTTGCGTCTACACGCGCGAAGCGTGGACTTGAGCAGCGAAGCGCCGGTCTAAAGATTAAAGAGCCTCGCCGGCGGGCGAGCCGCCAAGGATGACACAACTACAACTGCGGGGGCTTCTTGCTTGTGCCATCCCCGCATGACCCGGCAAAGCCGACCACATTTTCGGCCGGGTGCCGCTGAAAATTTTGCTCGTTCCTCACAAAATTTTCGGCTGCACCCGGCCGAAAATGTGGTAGCCCTTCGGGCGGGCCATACGGGGATGACACAAGCAAGAAGCCCAAGTTGAAGTGTGTGCCCCGGCGGCACTGCCCGACGGCGCTGCGCGCCCAAAGCGCCGCGCTGCGCGCCGAAGGACGAGCGCTGCGTGCCGAAGGACGAGCGCTGCGTGCCGAAGGACGACGCGCTGCGCGCCGAAGGACGACGCGCTGTGCGCGGAAGAGCGGTGCACGTGGTGGACAGCTAGGGCTTCACCAGGCCGTGTTGGTAGGCGAGGGCCACCAGTTGGGCTCGGTCCCGCGCCCCGAGCTTGGCCAGGGCACGGCTGATGTGGGTCTTGGTGGTGGCCGGGCTGATCACCAGTTCCCGGGTGATCTCCTCATTGCTCAACCCCTGCGCGGCCAGCGCCACGACCTCGCGTTCCCGGGCGGTGAGCTGGGCGAAGGTGTCGTGGTCGACCGTGGACCTCGGTGCGTTGCGGGACAGCAGGCGCTTGGTCAGGCCCGGCGACAGGAGTTCCTCACCACCCGCCACTACCCGGATGCCGTGCAGTAGTTGGGCCGGGTCGGTGTTCTTCAGGAGGAAGCCGCTGGCGCCCGCCGTGAGGCCTTCGACCACGTAGTCGTCCTCGTCGAACGTGGTGAGGATCAGGACCCGCACGCCGGTCGACTCCGGGTCCGCCGCGATGCGACGGATGCCTTCCAAGCCGTCCACGCCGGGCATCTGGATGTCCATCAGGACCACGTCGGGCTTCAACTCGGCGCACAGCGCCGCCGCCGTGCCGCCGTCGGCGGCCTCTCCGACCACCGTCATGTCCGGTTCGCTGTCCACCAGGACCCGGAAGCCGCCGCGGACCAGTGCCTGGTCGTCGGCGATGAGCACCCTGATCACGCGTCCCCCTCCACCGGCAGCACGCACCGCACCTCGAAGCCGCCCTCGACCGGTCCGGCGGTGAGGGTGCCGCCGAGGGCGTGCGCCCGCGCGGTCATGCCCTCGATGCCGTGGCCGGTGCCGGTGCCCGCCCCGGTGCCGTTGTCCCTGATGACGACCTCCAGTTCGGACGCACCATAGGTCAACTCCAGGCGGACGCGGGTGGCGCGGGCGTGTCGGCGGACGTTGGTCAGGGACTCCTGGATGATCCGGAACGCGGCCAGGTCCACGGCGAGCGGGAGCGGTCGGGGGTCGTTGGCGGCGAGGTCGACCGAGACGCCGGGCACGTCCAGCAGCTTGTCCAGGTGCTTCAGGCCACCGGACGCGGTGAGGGTGCGCGGTTCGTCGGAGCGCATCACGCCCAGCAGCACGCGGACTTCGGCGAGCCCGTCGTCGCTGATCCGCTTGATGGCGTTCAAGGCTTCCACGACCTGCTCGGGTCGGCGTTGCATGACGTGCACCGCCACCCCGGCCTGCACGCTGATCGCGGCCATGGTGTGCCCGAACACGTCATGCAGTTCGCGGGCGATGACCAGGCGTTCCTCGGCGGCCTGCGCCTTGGCCTGGTCGGACCGGGCCTGCGCGATGCGCTCGGCCCGTTCCCGCGCGCCGGCCGCGAAGGCCCGGTGGGAGAAGACCGCCGCGCCGAGGGCGGTCGCCGCCGCTTCCAGCGGGATCGCGTTGAGGACCTGGTCGGAGAACCACTGGCCGCCGAGGGTGAACCGGACGGTGAGCACGGTGACCGCCGCCGTGCCGATCCCGCCGAGCACGCCGGCCTTCCAGCCCCGGTAGGCGGCCAGGGTGTAGCAGCCGATCAGGGCGGACGTGGTGACCAGCCGGCCGTGGTAGTCCAGCGCGAACCACAGAGCCGTCACCGCGTTGGCCGCGACCAGCGTCAGCACGGGCATCCGCCGGCGCACCGCGAGGGCCGCGCCGAGCACCACCGCCAACCCGATCGCGCCCCACCCGGTGGACCCGGCCGGGCCGGGCGGCCCCACCTCCAGGAAGCTCGTCCCCAGCACGAGGACGGCGAGCCCGCCGCCCAGCGCGACGTCGGCCAGTGGCACCCGCGACACGTCAGCCCTCCACCCTCACCAGCGCACGCATCCCGTCCGCCGCGAACATCCTGCCCGTCCGGGTGTCGGTGACCCAGGTGACGAGGGCGTAGTCGCCGGCGGGGAGGTCGACGTCGAGCACCGCGGACCGGCCGGGCGACAGCGGCACGACGCCGGTCGGCCCGCCGGTGAAGGGCGCGGGACCGGTCCGCCGGAAGAACGCTTCGAGGTCGGCGTCGGTCGTGCCGGGCCGTACCGGCATCACCATCGCCTCGTTGACGTGCGGCGACAGGTTGACCACCCGCACCGACCCCCTGATCACCGCGGGCGCGACATACCGCCCGTCCAACACGATGATCACCTGTTCGGCGCGCGGCGGTGCTTGCCCGTGGCCGGCCACGACCCGCACGGGTCGGATGCGCTCGGCGAGGCCGGGCAGTCCGACGTCCCGGAAGTCGACCAACAGGTAGTCGCCCGGCGACACCCGCATGGTCACGGAGGCCGGCACCCGCGCCACCGCCACCCCGCCCAACATCTCGGCGTCCTTGGCCACGGCCTTGCCGCCTTCGACCGGGTCGGGCCCCATCGCCCGGGTGAGATCGGCCAGGTACTGCTCCCGCGAAACCCCGGCCTTGAGCCGCACCATCCCCAGCCACGCCCCGGCCGGATCGGTGTTGGACACCTTGAACCTCACCGCACCGGCCCGGATCGTGTCGGGCGCGGCGAAGCCCCCGACCCCGACCGCGATGTCCACCTGCTGCTGTTCATGGGCCACGGCCTGCCCGGGCGCCACCGCCACACCTGCCGCCGCCAGCACCGCCACAACGAGTCGCTTCATGCCGAGAACCCTGCTCGGCCACCCCCGTCCCCCGCGTCAGCCCACCGCCGACACCGCGCACGTACCGCCCCGGGTCGAGAACTACCGCACGGGATGTAGGCGGTCCCAGTGCCGTCGGGCGACCCGGGGCTCAGTCCACCGCCTCCCGCAGGGCCGCGACGCACGCGGCGATCGCCGGGTGGCCGCCCCCGCCCCGGCGGTACGCGATGGCGGTCCGCCGGCACACGTCCAGCGGCACCAAGCGCACCCCCGCAAACGGTTGCGCGGCACCCAGTTGCGGCACGAGAGCCACCCCCTGACCGGCCGCGACCAGGGCCAACACCGCAGTGAAGTCGTCCACGTGGTGCCGAACCCGCGGGGTGAACCCGTGGGCCTCGCACACCCGGGTCGCCATGGTGTGGCACAGCGTCCCGGGCGTCCCGGCCACCCACGCGGCCTCGCGCGCCGACGCCACCGGGGCCGGCCCCGTCTCGAACGACGACGGCACCGCCAGGAACACCGTCTCGTCCAGCAGCGGCACGGAGTCCAGCCCGGGGTCCGGCGCGACCGGCGCGATGTCGTAGTCGTGCACCAGCGCCACGTCCAACCTGCCGTCGCGCAGCGCGTCGGGCATCTCGACCGGGTCCAGCTCGCTCACCATCAGGTCCAGCGCCGGGTGGTCGCGCGCCAGCGACACCAGCGCGGTCGGCAGCAGGGTGCGCACGGCGGTGGGGAACGCCCCGATCCGAACGGTCCCGGACACGCCCTCGCGGGCCGCCGACAAGGTCGCCGACGCCGCCTCCAAGGTGGCCAGGATCGACTCGGTGTGCCGGACCAACTCCGTCCCGGCGGCCGTGAGCGTCACCCGCCGACCGGTGTGCTCCAGCAGGGGCACGCCCGCTTCGCGTTGCAGCGCCGCCAATTGCTGGGAGACTGCCGAGGGTGTGTAGGCATGAGCTTGAGCGACCGCCGCGATCGTGCCCAGGTGGGCCAGATCGCGCAGCAGGCGCAGGCGACGGACGTCGAGCATCAGTCCAGCTTACGTTTCCGTTGAGGAACGCGAACTGGTGCTACACGTTCGCGGACCGCATCCTGGCACCATGCTGACCGGCCTGTTCGTCCCGCTGATCACCCCGTTCGACCGCGAGGACCGAGTGGCCCTCGACGCGCTGGAGGCCCTGGCCGACCAGGTGCTCGCGGACGGGGCGACGGGCCTGGTCGCGCTCGGCACCACCGGCGAGCCCGGCGCGCTCACCCCGGCCGAGCAGCGGGCGGTGCTCAACCTCACCGCCCGGGTCTGCCACGAGCGCGGCGCGCAGCTGCTGATCGGCGCGAACACCCCCGAGGCCCTGCGCGACGCGGCCGGCCGGGGCGCGACCGCCGCCCTGACCCTGGTGCCGCCGTTCCTGCGGCCGGGCGAGGAGGGCGTGGTCGCCTACTTCACCAAGGTCGCCGCGGAGAGCCCGGTGCCCCTGGTCGTCTACGACATCCCCTACCGCACCGGCCAGCACCTGTCGGCCGCGACGCTGCGCCGGATCGCCGCGCTGCCGAACGTCGTCGGCGTCAAGCACGCGCCCGGCGGCGTCACCGACGACACCGTGGACCTGCTCGCCGACCCGCCCGCCGGCTTCGCCGTGCTCGGCGGCGAGGACGCGTTCCTCTCGCCGCTGCTCGCGCTCGGCGGCCACGGCGGCATCGTGGCCTCCGCGCACGTCGCGACCAGCCGGTTCGTCGAGCTGGTCCAGGCCTGGGAGAAGGGCGACAGCACCACGACCCGCGCGCTCACCGGCCCGCTCAGCGCGCTGTCGAGGGCGTTGTTCGCCGAGCCGAACCCGACCGTGATCAAGGGCGTCCTGCACGCGCAGGGCCGCATCCCCACCGCCGAGGTCCGCCTGCCGCTGCTGCCCGCGGCCCAGGCGAACGTCGAGGAGGCCGTGCGCCGGGCTACCGCCCTGGGCTGACGTCGTACCGCCGTGGGCGCAGGTCCGGGATTACCGTCCCGGGCCGACGCTTCGAAAGCCGCTGACCAGCAGCATTCCGGGGCATGAGACGACGCGGCTTCCTCGGACTGATGGCCCTCGCCGCCCTGGCGGGCTGCGGCAGCGGCGCCGAAGGCAACACCGGCACCCTGAAGTTCACCAACCCGCTGCGCATCCCGCCGGTGCTGGACCCGCAGCCCGGCGCGGACGGCGTGAAGCGCTACCCGCTCGCGCTGCGGCCGGGGGAGACCGAGTTCCTGCCGGGCAAACCCGCCCGCACGTGGGGCATCAACGGCACGTACCTCGGCCCGACCCTGCGCGCCCGCCGGGGCGACCGCGTCGCCATGGCCGTCACCAACCTGCTGCCCGAGGCGTCCACCCTGCACTGGCACGGCATGCGCCTGCCGGCCGCGATGGACGGCGGCCCGCACCAGATGATCTCCGCCGGCGGCACGTGGACCCCGCAGTGGACGGTGGACCAGCCCGCCGCCACCACCTGGTACCACCCGCACCCGCACGGCGCGACGGCCGAGCACGTCTACCGGGGCCTCGCCGGCATGTTCATCATCGACGACGAGCACTCCGCCGAACTGCCGCACACCTACGGCGTGGACGACGTGCCGCTCATCGTGCAGGACAAGGTCTTCGACGCCGACGGTCAGTTGAAGGAGGACTTCGGCGGCACCTGGGGACTGCTCGGCGACCAGATCCTCGTCAACGGCACGCACAGCCCGTTCTTCGAGGTCAAGGCGTCCCGAATCCGGTTCCGCATTCTCAACGGCGCCAACGCGCACGTCTTCACCCTGGGCTTCGCCGACAACCGCGAGTTCCAGGTGATCGCGTCGGACGCGGGCCTGCTCCCCGAACCGGTGACCGTCGACCGGGTGAAGATCAGCCCCGGTGAGCGGTTCGAGGTCGTGGTGGAGTTCAAGCCCGGCGAAACCGCGCTGCTCAAGGGCTTCGACGGCGACTCGGCGATCGAGGACGGCGAGTACGACCTGCTGGAACTGCGCGCCGCCGGCACCCTCGCCCCGAGCCCGGTCCTGCCCGCCACCCTGTCCGCCCGGCCGCGCATCGAGCCCGGCGCGAAGACCAGGACGTTCGAGCTGGGCGGCACGAACATCAACGGGCAGGACATGGACATGGCCCGCATCGACGAGGTCGTCCCGGCCGGCGCGCGCGAGGTGTGGGAGATCGACAACATCACCTACGACCACAACTTCCACGTGCACGAGGTGGCGTTCCGCATCCTCGACATCGACGGCGAGGAACCCCCTCCCCACCTGCGCGGCCCCAAGGACACCGTCTACGTGCCCGGCAAGACCAAGGTGCGCCTGGCCGTCGAATTCGGCCACCACACCGACCCGACCATGCCGTACATGTACCACTGCCACATCCTCAAGCACGAGGACAAGGGCATGATGGGCCAGTTCGTGATCGTCGAACCGGGCACCGAAGACCGCACGTCCCGCACCCTGTCCCTCACCGGTGCCGGCCACGCCCACCACGGAGGCTGAATGGGATCAGGACCCCTCGTGCTGGGCGTGCTGGGCGCGCTGACCGTGTTCGGCTTCGTCTCCTACGCGAACCACGACCGGCCCGAGCTGGTCGACAACTCCGAGGTCGCCGCGGCGGTGGAGGAGGCGTGCGCCGTGATGGCGCGGGACGTGCGCGCGGCGGTCGGCGACCCGGTGGCGGTGATCCGCGCGCGCAACGACGCCGTCGTGGCGATGGTCGACGCGGTTCGGGCGCTCGGGCCGGACCTCATCGCACGCGACGAGCCGACCGCCGCGTGGCTGACGGATTGGCGCACCCTGGTCGACGCACGCGCCCGGTACGCCGACGACCTGGCCGCCGGGCGCGCCCCGGTGTGGACGCCCCCGGTCGCCGACGGTGTTCCGATCGTCGACCGGCTGGCGTCGGTCGGTGTGGCCTGCGCCGTGCCGGCGGAGGTCGCGGACCCGCGCTAGGCCGCGAACCACCGGTCCAGGACGGCTGCCGCGCCGTCCTCCAGCACGGTCCCGGTGACGGAGTCCGCCACCTCCTGCACGGTCGCCGGCGCCTGGCCCATCGCCACGCCGTGCGCCGCCCACCGCAGCATCTCCACGTCGTTGTGCCCGTCGCCGATCGCCAGCGTGTCCGACTCGGCGACGCCCAGCCGCACGCGCAGCAGTTCCAGCGCCGACCCCTTGCTCACACCCATCGGCGCGACGGTCAGCCACGGCTCGGCGTTGTCCACCCACCACGCCACGTCGCCCAGCGAGACGTCCGCCAGCCGCAGCGACACCTCCTCCGGCGTGCGGTCGATCCACCGCATGACCAGCCGGGACGTGGGCTCGGCGGTCAGCTCCGCCAGGTCCACCTCGCGCACGTGCCCCCACAGGTCGCCCTCGGGGAACCGGCCCAGCGACCGGTTGCCCTCGCCGGTCACCTCGGTGGCGAACACCGCGCCGGGGAACAGTTCGCGCAGCAGTTCGACGGTCGGTCGCGCGTCGAAGGCGACTTGGCGCACCACCTCGCGGGTCGTCGTGTCCCACCACACCGCGCCGTTGGAGCAGATCGCGGTGGTGCCGCGCAGGTCCAGGTCGTCGACGATCGGCCGGGTCCCGATGAGGCTGCGGCCGGTGGACAGGACGACGTGCGCGCCGTGGTCGACGGCCCGGTGGATGGCCGCGCGCACGGCGGGGGCGACCTCCTCGGTGCCCACGCGGGTGATCGTGCCGTCGATGTCCAGGGCGATGAGGCGAGGTCTCCAACTCACTGGTCTCACCCTAATGGACGACATTAATGAATCATGGTTCAATAACTCGTGTGCCACGACCGAAGACCATCACCGACGAACGGCTCCTCACCGCCGCCGGCACCGTGATCGGCCGCAAGGGGCACGGGTTCACCATCGCCGACGTCGCCGCCGAGGCCGGGGTGTCGGTTGGCACGGTCGCGCAGCGGTTCGGGTCGAAGGCCGGCCTGCTCCAGGCGCTGACCAGGCAGACCACCGCCGACGTCGAGCGCCGGATGCGCGCGGCGGCGCAGGGGCCGGACCCGGTCGAGGGCCTGCGCCGGGCGCTGCTGACCTGGTTCGAGGGCATGACCGACCCGGTCGAGGCGGGCAACCACCTCGCCCAACTCGGTGTGGACCTGATCGACCCGGACCTGCGGGCGCTGCTGGCCGAGCACTACGCGGCGACCGAGCGCACGGTGCTCGCCCTGGTGCGCGCGGCGGACCTGCCGCACGCGCCGGCGCCGGAACGGGCGGCGCGGGTGCTCACGGTGGTGGTCTTCGGGGTCTCGATGGACTGGTCGGTCCGGCCGCGCGGCGCGCTGGCCGACCGGCTCGCGGAGGACGTGGACGCGGTGTTGGACGCGTGGAAGGGGAGATGAATGTCTTTGGAGGGCAAGGTCGCGGCGGTCACGGGGGCCACTCGCGGCGCGGGTCGGGCCATCGCGGTGGAACTGGGGGCGTTGGGGGCGACGGTGTTCGTCGGCGGCCGGTCGACGCGTGCCGGCAAGTCGCCCATCGGGCGGGACGAGACGATCGAGGAGACCGCGGAACTGGTGACCGCGGCGGGCGGGCGCGGCATCCCGGTGCGGTGCGACTTCACCGTGATCGAGGACGTGGACGCGTTCCGCGACCGCATCGAGTCCGAAGTGGACGGACAGCTGGACGTCCTGGTGGACGACGTGTGGGGCGGCGAGCAGGCGGTCGACTTCCAGCCGTTCTGGGAGGTGGACCTGGAGAAGCAGCTCGGCATGTGGCACAACAGCGTCCGCGCGCACCTGGTGGCGCTGCACCGGTTGCTGCCGCTGGTGATCCGCGAGCCGGGCGGGCTGGTCGTCGAGGTCACCGACGGGGAGGACGACGAGTACTACTCGGGGATGCTGGCCTACGACTCGGTGAAGGTCGCGGTCCGGCGGATGGGTCGCGTGCTGGCCAAGGACATCGGCAAGCACGGCGCGACCTCCGTCGCCGTCACGCCGGGGTTCCTGCGGTCGGAGGAGATGCTGGAGGGCTTCGGCGTCACCGAGGCGAACTGGCGGGACGCGGTGCGGAAGGAGCCGCACTTCGTGATGTCCGAGACGCCGCACTACGTGGGTCGCGGGATCGCGGCGCTGGCCGCCGACCCGGACCGGCACCGGTTCACCGGGCAGGCGCTGGCGTCCTGGACCCTCATGCGCGAGTACGGGTTCACCGACCTCGACGGCACGCAACCCGACTGGGGCCGCTGGAACGAGGACGTGGTCAAGACCAAGTTGGACCCGACGACCGTGGACGCGTCGAAGTACCGCTGACCCGAGTCAGGGGTCCCGGTCGGCCCCTATTGGCTGAACCACCGCGTTCCGCCGGTCCGTACGGCTCAGCAGGTCACGAAGGGAGAACCTGATGAGCCGCAGGATGCCAGACCAGGGTCGTGCTCGGCGGTGGACCATCGCGGCGGGACTCGTCGCGGTGGTCGCCGCCGGCGCGGGCACCGCCCTCGCCTTGGGCGGCGGATCGGCGGGAACGGCCTGCCAGGGCCAGGCGCTGACGTTCTCCGCCGAGGGCGGAGCACCCGGGGTCACCAGCAACCAGTTCCCCGCCGGCACCCAGCTCAAGATCACCAACCTGGACAACGGGAAGTCCGCGACCCTGCCCGTGGTCGGTGTCTCGGGCAGTTGCGCCCTGCTGAACAACGCGGCGATGGAGCAGCTCCGCGAGCCCGGCAAGAACCTGATCCGCCGCAACACCGTCGAGGTCGTCTCGCAGGCCCGCCCCGCCACGACGTCGAACCAAGCCGCACCGTCTGGTCAGCAGGTGTGCAACGGCAGCACGGTCACCCTGTCCGGGGACGGCGGCGCGCCGGGCGCGACCAGCAACCAGTTCCCGGTCGGCACGAAGCTGAAGATCACCAACCTGGACAACGGCAAGTCCACCACGGTCCCGGTCGTCGGCCCATCGGGCAGCTGCGCGCTGCTCAACAACGCGGCCTTCGAGCAGGTCCGCGAGCCCGGCAAGTTCCTCATCCGCCGGGCGTTGATCGAGAAGGTCTGACGGGCGGGCGTCCGGCCCGGTCAGACGTCGCCGGGCCGGACCAGGCCGGTCTCGTAGGCCAGCACCACGGCCTGCACCCGGTCCCGCAGGTCGAGCTTGGCCAGGATGCGCCCCACGTGCGTCTTCACCGTCGCCTCGGACAGGAACAGCTTGCGCGCGATCTCGGTGTTGGACAGCCCCTTGGCGATCAGCACCAGCACCTCGCGCTCCCGCTCGGTCAGCACCTCCAGCACCGACGCGTCCCGCAGCTCCCCGCCGCTCTCCCCGAGGAACCGGCTCAGCAGCCGCTTGGTCACCGACGGCGAGACCACCGCGTCCCCGGACGCCACCGCCCGCAGCGCGGAGACCAGGTCACCGGGCGGGGTGTCCTTGAGCAGGAACCCCGAGGCCCCGTTGCGCAGCGCCGACAGCGCGTACTCGTCCATGTCGAAGGTCGTCATGACCAGGACCTTCGCCGTGCCGGCCGCGGCGATCCGCTTGGTCGCCTCCACCCCGTCCAGCACCGGCATCCGCACGTCCATCAGGACCACGTCCGGCTTCAGCGACTCGGACATGTGGACGGCGTCGAGACCGTCGCCGGCCTCGCCCACCACGTCGATGTCCTCCTGTGCGCCGAGCACCATGCGAAAGCCCATCCGCATGAGTTCCTGGTCGTCCACAAGCAGTACTCGGATCACGCTCTCCACCCTATGACGGCACCACCGGCAGCACGGCCCGGACGCGCCAGCCACCACCGGGGTTCGGACCTGCCTCCAACGTGCCACCCAGCACACCGGCCCGCTCGCGCATGCCGATCAACCCGTTGCCCCCGGACACCGCGACCAGGTCGTGCGGCGTGCCGAACCCGTCGTCCACGACCTCCAGCGCCACGTGCTCACCCGCACGGGCGATCCGGACCACGGCCGACGCGCCCGTCCCGGCGTGCTTGAGCGTGTTGGTCAGCGCCTCCTGCACGATCCGGTACAGCCCCAGCCCCAGCCCAGCGGGCAGGTCGGTGAGGTCGCCGGAGGTCTCCAGGCGCACCGGCAGCCCGGCCGCGCGCAGGTTCTCGGCCAGGTCGGCCAGGTCGGCGGCACCCGGCTGCGGCGCCCACTGCGTGCCCGACTGGTCCTCCTGGCGCAGCACGCCCAGCAGCCGGCGCAGCTCGGTCAACGCCTGCCGGCCGGTCTCGGCGATGGTCCGCACCGCGGCCTCGGCCAGCTCGGGCTGCGACTTGATCGCGTACCCCGCGCCGTCGGCCTGCACCACCATCACCGACACCGCGTGCGCCACCACGTCGTGCAGCTCGCGCGCGATCCGGGACCGCTCCTCGCCCACCGCGATCCGCGCCTGCTGGTCCCGCTCGGTCTCCAGCAGCTTGAGCCGCTGCTCCAGTTCGCGCTGGTAGGCGCGCCGGGCCCCGACGAACTCGCCGAGCGCCCAGCTGAACCCGAAGATCACGACGATCAGGAAGACCAGGAACACGGCCTCGGGCACCGCGCCGACCTGCGTCAAGGTCCACACGACCGTGCCCAGCGCGAGCCAGCCGGCGTAGAGCAGGGCCGGTCTGCGCCCGACGAACGCGACCATCGTGTACAGCGCTACGGCCAACGCGAAGTCCGCCGGCCGGGCGGCCAGGCCGTCCTCGAGGTTGCCGTGGGTGAGCAGCTGGATGAGCCCGCCGGCCAGGATGGTGTAGCTCGACCCGACCGGGTACTTGCGCCGGAACGCCACCGGGACGACGAGCATGAGCGCGACGAAGAACAGCGTGGGCGGCGTCACGACGTCGCTGTAGGACACCATCGCGCCCAGGTCGAACAAGAACAGCAGCCCGGCGATCAGGGAGTCCCCGAACACCGGGTGAGCACGCATCCACAGGCTCAGCCGCCGCACGCCACCAGCCTAAAGAGAGGCCAGACCGGGCGCGTCGCGCCACGGTCTGACCTCGACCTAATCCTCTGGGCTGAATCTGATGGCCGCGACTGCGTCGCGGCCTCGCGTCAGCGGGTCGTCTTGATCTGCTTCGGGTCGATCCGCGTGGGATCCACCCGGCTCGTGTCCACCGGCGGGACCGGCTCGACGCGCACCGCCTGGGACGGCACCCCGTGCTCGCGCTCGTACTGCCGGTGCTCCTCGGCCATCTCGTCGGCCAGCTGCTGCTGGAGCTGCCGGTCCCGGATGCGGCCCAGGATGATCATCGTCACCGCGTGCACCAGCGCCAGCAGCAGGAGCACGACGCCGAGCTTGACCACGACGTCCTTCACCGGGTCACCGGTGTTCACGGTGATGATCGACACCAGCGCCAGCAGGCCCAGCACCACGAGGTGGAACAGCACGGTGGCCAGGGCCGTCATGGACCGGGCCGCTTCCGGGTCGCCGTACGCCCGGTTCATGTAGGCCCGGCCGCTGCGGTAGATCAACTGGCCGTCGATCAGCACCAGAACCACGCCGAGCAGCAGGAAGACCGCATAACCCTGTTCCATGACGTGACCTCCCTCTTCGCCGTTGGCAATACCCCGAGGCGCCCGTTCGGAAACCGGGGCCCGACCCCGCGTGGCACGATCTCCGTCGTGACAGCCCAGGCGCAGCAGCTCGCCGGGCCGCTCTCGGCGGCCGTGGCGAACCTGTGCGTGCGGCTGCAACCGCAGGTGTCGCCGACCACCGCCGCCGGGTTCCGCGAGGTGCTGCGCCGGTTGTCCGCGCCGTTGCAGGTGGCGGTGGCGGGGCGGATCAAGTCGGGCAAGTCGACGTTGGTCAACGCGCTGATCGGCCGCCGGGTCGCGCCGACGGACGTGGGCGAGTGCACCCGCCTGGTCACCCGCTTCCAGTACGGGACCGTCGACCGCGTCGAGGTGGTGTTCACCGACGGGCGCAAGCAGGTGCTGCCGTTCGACGCGAACGGCGCCATCCCGGCCGACCTCGGCGTGGACGTCGAGCAGGTGTCGCACATCGAGGCCTACCTGACCAACGCGGTGCTGCGGGACCTGACCGTGATCGACACCCCGGGCCTGGGCTCGCTGGACGCCGCGTCGGTCGCGCGCACGGAGGCGTTGCTGGGCAACGAGCTGGACCCGGTGTCGCGCAGCGCGGTCGCGGGCGCGGAGGCCGTCCTCTACGTGGTCACGCAGGGCGTGCGGCAGGACGACCAGCAGGCGCTGGCCGCGTTCACCGCCGCCACCGCCAGCCGCGAGGCCGGCCCGGTGAACGCGATCGCGGTGCTGAACAAGGCCGACACCATCGCGGCGGAGACCGTGGACGGCGCGGACGGCGACACCTGGAAGGCCGCGGTGCTGCTCGCCGAACGCCAGGCGCACACGCTCAAGCCGCGGGTCGCGGACGTGCTGCCGGTGATCGGCCTGGTCGCGGAGTCGGCCGAGACCGGCGGGTTCACCTCGGCCGACGCCGACGCGCTGCGCAAGCTGGCCGAGCTGGACGACGCGACCCGCGAGACCATGCTGATCTCGGCGGACCTGTTCGTGAGCTGGGACTGCGACGTGCCGGTGGGCGTGCGCACCCGGCTGCTGGAAAAGCTCGACCTGTACGGCATCCGCTGTGCCCTCAACGCCCTCGACGCGGAGCCCGCGATCACCGCCGGTGCGTTGCGGCGCAAGCTGCTCGACGCGTCCGGCCTGGCCGGGGTACGCGGCAAGCTGAACGCGGTGTTCCGGTCCCGGGCCGACGGGATCAAGGCCGCCGCCGCGCTGGCGTCGGTGACCGCGCTGGCCGCCGCGTCCGGCGACCCCGGCGAGCGGCAGCGCGTGCACGACGCCATCGAGGTGCTGCTGGCCAAGCCCGAGGCGCACCAGTTGCGGCTGCTGGAGGCGTTGACGCTGGTGGCGTCCGGCGCGGTCGCGCTGCCCGCGGACCTGGCCGACGAGGTCCTGCGGTTCGGCACGTCACCCGACCCGGCCGAACAGCTCGGCCTGCGCGGACGCCCGCCGCAGGAGCTGATCGCGTACGCGCTGGAGCGCGCCGGCTGGTGGCGGTCCTTCGCGTCGTTCGGGGCGACGCCGGCGCAGAGCCGGGTCGCGCACGTGGTGCACCGGGCGTACTTCCTGATCTGGCAACAACTCCGGGGGCGGGGATGACGGACGGAACCCAACCGGCGCAGGCTTCGTCCGACCCGGGTGTGGAGACCATCGCCGGTGAGCTGCTGGACCAGGCGCTGGCCGAGCGGCGCGCCCTCGTGCAGCTCTGCCTGTACGCGTTGGACCGCGCCCGGTCGTCGGGCGTGGTCGAGCGGATCGAGGAAGGGCTCGCGGGCATCGGCGTGACCGCCGTGCGGCCCGACGGCGAGCGGTTCGACCCGTCCCGGCACGAGGCGGGCGGCACGGTGCCCACCGACGACGCTTCGCTGGACGGCGTGGTCGCGGAGACCGAGGTGGTGGGGTTCGTCGACCGCGGGCGCACCCTGCGCGCGCCGATCGTCACGGTCTACACGGCCCGATGAGCACGCTCCCGCAGACCGTCCGGCAGACCCGCGAGCGGCTGACCGCCCTGGTGCGCTCGATCGACCCGTCGGCGGCGTCGTTCGTGGAGACCCGGCGCGGCGGTCCGGCCTCGGTGGTGGTCGTCGGCGAGACCAACCGGGGCAAGTCGTCCCTGGTCAACGCGTTGCTGGCGACACCGGGCCTGTCGCCGGTGGACGCCGAGGTGGCCACTGCGGCGTACCTGGTGTTCCGGCACGGCGAGCAGTTCGCCGCCCGCGCCTGCTACGCGGGGTCGATGTCGCCGGTGCCGTTCGAGCGGGCCGAGCTGGTGAACTGGGTGTCGGCGGCGCACGAGCTGCCGGCGGGGATGCTGCCGCCCCGGTACGTCGAGGTCGAGGCCCCGATCCCGCTGCTCGAACGACTGTCCGTTGTGGACACTCCTGGGGTCGGCGGGCTGGACTCGGTGCACGGGGAGCTGGCGGCCGAGGCGGCGGCTTCCGCGACCGCACTGCTGTTCGTGGTCGACGCGTCCGCCCCGTTCACCCGCGGTGAGCTGGACTTCCTGCGCACCGTGGGCGAGCGGGTCGAGACCGTGGTGTTCGCGCTGACCAAGGTCGACCAGTTCCGCGGCTGGCGGACCGTGCTGGAGGCGGACCAGGCCCTGCTGGCCGAGCACGCGCCGCGGTTCGCGGGCGCGGTGTTCCACCCGGTGTCGTCGCGGGTGTTCGAGATGGCCGCGAAGGCCCCGAACCCGGACGCGGCGGCGATGCTGCGCGAGCGGTCCGGTATCGGCGAGTTGCAGGCGGCGTTGCAGGAGATGGTGGTCGGCCGGGCGGCGATGCTCGGCGAGGCGAACTCGCTGCGCGCCCTCGCGACCGTGCTGGACGAGCTGGTGGCGCGGACCGAGGCGGACCGGCGGGCGTTGTCGTCGGGCGAGGAGGAGGCCGAGGCGCTGCGGGTGCGGCGCGACGAGCTGAACTCGCAGCGCCGGTCGTCCACCCGGAGCTGGCAGGTCAAGTTGCGCGGCGAGGTGCAGCGGGCGCGCGTCGAGGGCAGCCACGAGGTCAGCCGGCAGATGCGCGACGTCCAGACGTGGTTCCGGTCGGCGATCGACGCGGCGTCGCGCGAGCAGCTGGCGGCGCTGCCGCAGCAGGTCGACGCGGCGCTCCAGATGGTGTCCGGGCGGATCAGCGCGGGCCTGGCGCACCGTTTGCAGCGGGTCGCCGACGCGGCCTTGGCGGACCTGTTCGCGCCCGACGAGTTGGCCGTGATCCGGGGCCAGTTCGCGCGCGGCGCCACGCCGCCGGTCGTGCTGCGCCCGCCGGAGAAGCGCGCGCCGACCGCCGAGGACAAGCTGCTGGTGTTCATGGGCGTGACCGGTGGCCTGGGCGCGGGCCGGCTGGCCGCGCTGCCGCTGGCCGGGCTCGGGGTGGCCGCGCTGAACCCGATCGTCCTGCCGGTGACCATCGTGCTGGGCCTGGGCGCGGGCTGGTGGATGGCCCGCACCCGCAAGCACTCGGCGGACAAGCAGCACCTCAAGCAGTGGCTGTCCGACGCCATCGCGGACGCCCGGTCCACAGTGGACCAGTTGGTGGCGGAGCAGCTGATCGAGGCCGAGCAGGCGCTGTCGCTGGCGCTGGACGACGCGCTGGGCAAGCGCGTGGACGCCATCGAAGCGGAGCTGCGCGAGGTGGACAAGGCGCTGCGGATGGAGGCCGGCGAACGGTCGAAGGCGCTCGCCGCGGCGACCCGGCAGGTGACCGAGCTGAAGGCCGGCCGGGCGAAGGTGGACGACCTGCTGTCCCGCATCCGGGCGCTCCGCGACCGCGTTTGAGACGTATTGCGGTGGCCTGGAAAAGGCACAACGACCGCTGTCCGAAATGGGTGCGCGGTGTCACCCGGATGGTCGAAGATCGACAGCGTTAGTGCTGGTCAGCGCTCGTTGTTGAGGAAATTAAATTCGGTGTTGCCGTTCTTGCCCGGTGCCGGGAGGTGTATTCGGCGACCCACTTAACGGCCGATACACGATTACGACATGCCCGTTCACGCGGGGCTGATTCGCTGATCCGGAGATTGATTCCGGCGAGGTCCGCGGGGGCAACGGTGAAGGTGAACAGGGACCAGGTGGTCGCGGCGAGCCTGGTGGGCACGGTCGTGGTGGTGCTCGGCTACGCGTCGGGCCTGGGTCGCGTGCCGACACCGGTCTCCACCCAACAGGAGGCGATCCGACCACCGGCCGTCCTGCCCGAGCACGCCACGGCCACCACGCCACCGATCGTCCACATCGGACAGTCACTGCCGCGGAACCCGCCCCGCTTGGGCCTGCCGGTAACCCACCCGTCGCCCAGCCACCCCTCGCCGACCCACCCGACGCCGTCACACCCGGACACCACCCCGCCGAGGCCGACCCCGCCGGGCAACACTCCGCCGTGCGACACCGACGCGATCATCGCGTTGCTCGCTCAACTCGGCGCGTTGGTCGGCGACCTGCCGCTGCTGGCCGACCTCCCGCTGCCCCTGCCGGCCGTGAGCGACCTCCCGCTGGTGACGAACCTCCCGCTGCCGTCGGGCTTGACCGGTGTCCTCCCCACCGCCGCCCCACCCGCTCTCGTCACGACCACCGACAACCAGCAGCTCAACGACCTCCTCGGCGGCTGCGGCCTGCTCGTCCAGCCGGACGGTCGGATCGTCGGATTGGTGAGCAATCCATGAATCCCACGATCTTGGCCGCAGCATCCGCCGAACCGACCCGCTCCTGGCTCACCCTCGCCCGCCTCGTCGACTACACCGGCACAGTCCTCTTCCTCGGCGGCACCGCGTTCCTCGCGTTCCCCTGGCCCGACGGCGCGCAGGAACGCCGCCCGAAACGCCTGCTCACCGTCGCCTGGCTGCTGGGTGCCGCGGGCACGGTCGCGGGTCTCCTGCTGACCGCCGCCTGGATCGCCCGCGCCGCACCCCAGGACCTCACCGCGGGCACGGTCCGCGCGGTGCTCGACATCCCCTTCGGCCGCGCGTGGACCGCCCGCACCCTGCTCTGGGTCCTCGCCGCCGTGGTCCTGGTCGACCTCCTGCGCCGGGGCCGCACCGCCGTCACGTCCCTGCCGTGGCGGGTGGGGACGGGCGCGGTCGCGTTCGGGCTGGTCCGCACCAGCGGCATGACCGGGCACGCCCCCGACCTGGGCTGGTGGGCGGAGGCCGCGGTCCTGGTCCACCTGGTCGCGGTGAGCCTGTGGGTCGGCGGCCTGGCCGTCCTGCTGACCGGCGTCCTGCCCGGCCGCGACCCCGACACCCTGCGCGCGGTCGTGCCGAAGTACTCGACGCTGGCCCTGGGTTCGGTCACCGCCCTCACCGCCGCCGGCGCGCTGCTCGCCTGGCGCCTCAACGGTTTCCAGGTCGCCACCGACTACGCCCGGATCCTGCTGGTCAAGCTCGCGCTCTTCGGCGTCCTGCTCGCCGCGGGCCTGTTCAGCAAGCGGTGGGTGGACCGCCGGCTCGCGACCGCCACCACCGTCGCGCCCTTCGCCCGCTCGGTCGCCCTGGAGACCGTGCTGGCGGTCGCCGTCCTCGGCGCGGCGGCCTTCCTCGTCACCGCCAGTCCCGGCCGGTGATCCCTGCGAGAACCAAGGAGTCCACTGTGGACGATGACAACAACCGGCGGGGCGGCGGGTTCGCGCTCGCGCTCGCCGCGCTCGGCATCGCGGGGGCGGTGTTCGGCCTCGCCGCGGCGGCGGTGGCGCCGACCGCACCGCCCGTGGCCGCGGAGGTGGGCCTCGCGGCGCGGGCCGGCCACGCGCAAGGCGCCCAACCCGCCGCGGCGGCCGCGCACCAGGTGGCCATCTCGGGCTACGCCTACAGCCCGGCGAGCATCACCGTGAACGTCGGTGACACGGTCACCTGGACCAACCAGGACACCGCGCCGCACAACGTGGTGGTCACCTCGGGCCCGGAGAAGTTCACCTCGCCGACGCTGCAGAAGGGCCAGTCCTTCAGCTTCACCTTCACCAAGCCCGGCTCCTACCAGTACTACTGCTCGGTCCACCCGGACATGAAGGCGAGCGTCACGGTCACCGGCTCCACCACGACCACCGCACCCCCGACGACGACCACCACCGGCCACCCGACCCACCCGCCGACGACCACCACCGCCCCGACCACCACGACCACCGCACCGCCCGCGGACTGCGTGCCCAAGGAATCCCTGGCACCGCTCCTCGCGCACATCAAGGCCGCGCACCTGGAGACCTCGCCCCTCCAGCAGGTCAACGACGCGTTGGCGTTCGACAACTACGTCAAGCAGCACACGGTGATGCTGGGCCAAGTGCTCGACCCGCTGCTCGCGAGCGACACCCACGCACAGGTGCTCGAACCGTTCATCGCCCACCTCAAGGCCGCGCACCTGCAGACGTCCCCGTTGCAGCAGATGAACGACGCGTTGGCGTTCGACAACTACGTCAAGCAGCACACCGTGCTCCTGGACCAGATGCTCACCCCGCTGCTGGAGCAGGCGACCTGCTGATCGCGCCGCGACCCGGCCGACGACGCCCGGGTCGCCCACCTCCCCGGAGAACCCGCCATGCTCGCGCTCGTCGCCCTGCTCCTGGCACTGTCCGCCCCACCCGCGCACGCCGTCCAGCCGCACGCCGGCGGGACCCACGCCGTCCCGATCCGCCAGTACGCCTACCAGCCCGCGACCATGACCATCCGGGTCGGCGACACCGTGACGTGGACCAATGAGGACCAGGCCCCGCACGACGTGGTCACCTCCGCGGGTCCCGCCGCGCTCCAGTCGCCGATGCTCGAAACGGGCCAGTCCTGGACCTACACCTTCACCGTCGCCGGCACCTACTCGTACTACTGCTCGATCCACCCCGACATGCGCGCGCAGATCACCGTGCTGCCCGAAGACACCCCCGAGCCCCAAGCCCCGCAGGCACCGCCACCACCGCAGATCCAGTCACCGCAAGTGATTGCGACAACCCCGGCCGTCACCACCGAAACCGTGTCGCCCACGACCACCGTTCCCCAGGCCGCGAGCACCGCCACGCCGTCCGGTCTGCACCCGATGCTCCTGCTCGCCGGCCTCGTTGCGGCGGTGACGACGTTCTGCCTGCTCCTCATCGGTTCACGTCCCGACAAAGAGTGATGCGGGTTCCGCAGCGGAACCGAACAGGCATAACGTGAGTCCTACCGGTACTTGTGCGGCAGCAGGAGGGTGGGATCCGGTGTACGTCGACGAGACAGGCGCTTCCGACGGCGAGCTGAAGGTCACCGTCGAGGACGAGGAGTACACCGCCGAGGCGAACTACGACCTGAACGACGACGGCGTGGACGAGAGCGCCGTGGTCGAGACCGACGACGGCGGGCACCTCGCGTTCAGCGACACCGACGGTGACGGCGACGCGGACCTGATGAGCACGTTCGACAAGGACGGCGAGCTGGTCGGCCAGGCCCGGTTCGACGAGGGCTCCGGCGAGTGGATCGCCGTCGAGCCGTCCGACGACCACTCCCAGCAGACCAACACCAACGCGGGCAAGTCCATCGTCGTGGACGTCGAGGACGGCGCGGACCAGAACGTCGGCCCGGCCACCGAGGACACCGACGGCGACGGCACCGCCGACACCGCGGTGGTGAAGGACGAGCAGGGCGACACCTGGCTGTTCACCGACGTCGACGGCGACGGCGAGGCCGACCTGGCCACCGAGATCACCGCCGCCGGCGAGGTCACGATGTCCAAGCACACCGGCGAGGACGAGTGGACCGAGGTCGAGCACGGCCGCATCGACGAGAACGGCAAGTACGTGCCCGACGGCCGCGACGGCGTCGCCGAGGACAGCGACGAGGTGTGGGCGGCGGCCGAGGAGCGCAAGGTGACGGTCAGCGGGGTCGTGCGCATCGATTCCGTGACCGGGCAGTGGATCAGCCCCAACTAGGGGCGGTTAGCGGCCGGTGATCTCGGTGATGTCGCCGGCCCGGTCGAACGTCAGCCGGGGCGCGTAGACGCCGACCCCGGCGAACTGCTCCCGCGCGCACTTGACCGTGCCCACCCCGCTGAACAGCGCGACCTGCACACCGCCGGACGACCCGCTCCCAAGCGGCGTATAGCACCTGGTCCGCACCGGCGAACTGCCGGTGGGCACGCCACTGCCGCCGATCCGCCGGCTCGTCCGCCGTGGTCGCGCCCGCCCCGCCGCCTGTGGTCGCGCCCGACCCGCCGGCCTCCGCGCCACTCCCAGCGCCACTCCCCGCGCCGCCCCCGGTGCCGGTCGAATCGCTCGACCTCGCCGCCGCCCGTTACGCGTCCCACGCCCGCGCGTTCGGCATCGATCCCGAAGAGGCCATCTCGGCCGTGCACCACCACTTTTTCGCCCGCTGAACCGCGCGACCGACCCGCCGAACAGCAGTGGGCAAAGTCGGACATTCTTCGTGCAATTCTTGCGCCGCAACATGAGAGCGCTCTCACAACGTTACGAAGTCGCAACCTCACCGTGTGGTCACCGCCGCACCCCCATGCCCTTGCATTCCGGGAACTAAAGCCCAGGTCACAGCCGGGTTTGTGATGATCGGGTGCTGAATCGATTCCAGAATCGGTTTTGTGAGAGAGCCGACAGGTCAGATGTGCGTTACCGAGGATTAACCCGGCTAACCTCCGTCTATCCCCTTAAACGGCACGCCCTCCACCGGGCGGGCGGAGCCATTCCCGAGGACGTCCCACCAGGACAACGGCGTCCACGTGGGCTGGCGCTCAGCTAGGAGACGAGACGAGATGACGGCAGTGACCATTCCCGGTCTCGACCAGGCACCCACCAACCACGCGCGCCTGCTGTCCTGGGTGCGGGAGGTCGCCGAGCTGACCTGCCCCGACGAGGTGGTCTGGGCCGACGGTTCCCAGGACGAATGGAACCGCCTCACCGCGAAACTCGTGGACGCCGGGACGTTCGTCCCGCTGAAGAAGAAACCCAACTCGTTCTGGGCCGCCTCCGACCCGACCGACGTCGCCCGGGTCGAAGAGCGCACCTTCATCTGTTCCGTGGACGAGGCCGACGCCGGCGCCACGAACAACTGGATGGACCCGGCCGAGATGAAGGCGATCATGACCGAGCTGTACCGCGGCTCGATGCGCGGTCGCACGATGTACGTGATCCCCTTCTGCATGGGCCCGCTGGACGCCGAGAAGCCGATGCTGGGCGTCGAGATCACCGACTCCGAGTACGTCGTCGTCTCCATGCACATCATGACCCGCATGGGCACCAAGGCCCTGGCGCGCTTCGGCGAGGACGCCGAGTTCGTCAAGGCGCTGCACTCGATCGGCGCGCCGCTGGAGCCCGGCCAGGCGGACGTGCCGTGGCCGTGCAACGAGACGAAGTACATCACCCACTTCCCCGAGGAGCGGACGATCTGGTCGTTCGGCTCGGGTTACGGCGGCAACGCCCTGCTGGGCAAGAAGTGCTACTCGCTGCGCATCGCCTCGGTGATGGCGCGCGACGAGGGCTGGCTCGCCGAGCACATGCTGATCCTCAAGCTGACCTCGCCGGAGAACAAGGCGTACTACATCGCCGCCGCGTTCCCGAGCGCCTGCGGCAAGACCAACCTCGCCATGCTGGAGCCGACCATCCCGGGCTGGAAGGTCGAGACCCTCGGCGACGACATCGCGTGGATGCGGTTCGGCGAGGACGGCCGCCTGTACGCGGTGAACCCGGAGAACGGCTTCTTCGGCGTCGCGCCGGGCACCGACTACCACACCAACCCCAACGCGATGCGCACCATCGAGAAGGGCAACTCGCTGTTCACCAACGTGGCGCTGACCGACGACGGCGACGTGTGGTGGGAGGGCATGGGCGCGCCGCCGGCCCACCTGACCTCGTGGAAGAAGCAGGACTGGACGCCGGACTCGGACGAGCTGTCCTCGCACCCGAACTCGCGCTACTGCACGCCGATCGCCCAGTGCGACATCAAGGCCCCCGAGTGGGAGGACCCGAACGGCGTCCCGATCTCGGCGATCTTCTTCGGCGGCCGCCGCGCCACCACGGTCCCGCTGATCACCCAGTCCCGCGACTGGCAGCACGGTGTGTTCATGGGCGCGACGCTGTCCAGCGAGACCACCGCGGCGGCGGTCGGCCAGGTCGGCGTGGTGCGCCGCGACCCGATGGCGATGCTGCCGTTCATCGGCTACAACGCCGGTGACTACTTCCAGCACTGGATCGACACCGGCAAGTCGGCCGACGCGGACAAGCTGCCGAAGATCTTCTACGTCAACTGGTTCCGCCGGGGCGAGGACAAGCGCTTCCTGTGGCCCGGGTTCGGTGAGAACTCGCGCGTGCTGAAGTGGGCCATCGAGCGCATCGAGGGCAAGGCCGCCGCGCAGGAGACCCCGATCGGCCACGTCCCGACCGCCGACGAACTGGACCTGACCGGCCTGGACGCGCCGCGCGAGGACGTCGAGGCGGCGCTGGAGTTCAACGCCGACGAGTGGCGCGCCGAGATCCCGATGATCGAGGAGTGGTTCGCGAAGATCGGCGACAAGGTCCCGACCTCGCTGCGCGACGAGCTGGAGGCCCTGAAGCAGCGCCTCGGCTGAGGTCGTTCGGGGCGAGGCCGCGTCGGCCTGTCGCGGCGCGTTTCGCTCCGATCACGCTCTTCGATCGGAGCGAAACGCGCCGCGATGGGCCGACTTCCAGGCGGCCTCGCCGCGACTCCGGAGGCGGCACCAGCCAACACAGTGCACAGACCCGGTGGACAACGGCGTCCACCGGGTCTCTTTTTGGTGACTCCCCGTGATTTCCGGCTGGTCCGGAGGTACCAATGGAGTGTGACCCAGCAGGAGGATCTGCCCGGCGGCCTCCACTTCGACGGGCCGCGGGACGTGCAGGTGGGACCGCAGACCGGCATCGTGCGGTACTACCCCGTGGCGCCGGGCGACTCGCCGCCCGAGAACGGGTCGCCGGTGCCGCCGCGAGCACCTGACCGCCCGCGCACGAGGTGGTGGTGGCACGTCCTCGGCGTGATCCTGGGACCCGCTCTGGTTGCTGCGGGTGCGTTCGCGTGGGGGTACGGGATCGACCAGTTCGACGAGTTGCGCTGGCGCGGGCTGGTGGGCCTGGGACTGGCGGGACTCCTGGTGGGGTTGATGACCTTGGGGCGGCTGTCCCCAAGCGCGCCGCTGGTCGGTGGACTGACCGCGGTGGGCGCGTCGGTGGTCTACGAACTGGGGTACTTCCCGGCGTTGCCCGTGCTCAGGCCGGTGCTGGAGAGCGGCGCGCCGGTCGCGGTCGGGGTGCTGCTGGTGGTCGTGGCCCTGCGTCGGCGGTAGTTGTCCACAACCTGTGGATGGAGCTGTGCACAGCCTGTGGGTCAGCTGGGGAGCGGCTTGTCGCCCAGGCCCCACAGGCGTCCGGTGAACGGTCGGGTCGCCTCGGCGTAGCAGACGACCGTGGTGTTGCCCTCGGACCAGGCCTGGCTGCCGAACGCGCGCCAGGAGGCGAAGACGTCCGGGCGTTCCGCGCCGACGTACCCCGTGACGGCCTTGGCGCAGTGGTCCTTGGCCTTGGCGTCGACCTGGTCCTTGGACGGGGTGGGGGAGGTGTGCGCGCCGAGGTTGAGCACGCCGGGCACGGCCTCCGCCTTGTGCTGGGCGTCGCAGGTGACGATCTTGAGCTGTTCGTCGACGCCGGGTGAGCCCTGTGCGCAGAGCTGGACCTGGGCGAAGCCTTCGGCTTTGAGCAGGCTTTTCAGCGGTGCGGTGCGCTTCTTGCGCTGACCGTCGGGGCCGATCTCGACGACCGTGCACAACCGCCAGCGGTCGCCGCGCGCCCAACCGTCCCGGCTCACCCACAGGACCTGCGGTTGGAGGCGGGTCGCGTCGTGGTCGGTGCTGCCGAGGTAGACGGCCAGGGCGGTGCGGCACGCGGGGAGGGCGCTGCGGCGCAGGTCCCGTTCGCTCGGGTAGGCGTCACCCAGTCCAGTGAACTGGCCGATGGCGACGACTTCGCCCTCGTGCGGCTCGGTGCACGGGACGGTCTTCAGCCCGCCGTCGGTGCACTGGCCGTGCTGGGGGAGTTCCTCGGGGCTCGGGGTGATCGACGGCCGGACCACCTCGCCGTCCGGCGTGCCCGGGACGGGGGTGGTGCAGCCCGTGAGGAGGGCGAGCGACAGCAGTCCGACACCCACCGCCGCCCGCCTGCGCCGCACGGTGGTCAGACTACTGAAACCAGGGCGCGGACCTGATCGGCGATCGCCCGGCGCTCGGCCTCGAAGGCGGCGTCGGTGAGGGCGGTCGGGTCGACCGGCTGCCGGAGGACCGGGGTGTGCAGGTGCCCGCCGGCGGCGGTCGAGCCCAGGCCGAGGCGGACCCGGTTGGCCCGGTACATGGACTCGTTGGACAGGTAGTCACCGCCGCTGCCGACCGCCGCGACCGCGCCGGGCGTGGGTTCGTCGGTGCGGCAGACCGGCGTGCCGGTGCCCGGCGTGGTGCCGATGGGCCACTCGCAGAACGACCGGTTGAAGTTGACCGGGAACGGGGTCGTGCCCGCGTCCACCATCCGCTGCCACGGCAAGGAGGTCTCGATGAACTCCAGCGCCGGCTGCGGCCACCCGCCCGCGTCCGGCACGGGACCCTTCACCCCGATCCCGTTGTTGTCCGCGAACCCGCCGCGCCACCGCGTCGCCCACCGCTCGACGTCGAAGCGCCCCGGCCGCCCTTGGCTCACCGTGACCAGCGCATCCGGCCGCAACCCCCGGAGAATCGTCCCCCCGTAGAAACGTTCCACAACCCCCTCGTCGAACGATCCCCACAGCACCGGCAAGACAGCGGCCTCGACCCGCGCCGGCCCGTCCGCGGTCTGCACCACCGTCCCGTCCAACCGCAACGCCGCCGCCCCGGCCGGGTTGCTGCGCCGCACGGAGGCGCCGGTCAGCTGGAACGGGTCGAACCCGGTGACCAGGATGCGCCGGCCGTTGCCCCCGAACCGCACGTCGTCCACCCCGCGCGACGCCCAGTCCACACGCCGCACCAGCCGCGCGCGTTCATCGGCCGACAACGGGAACCGGGCCTGCCACTGCCGGACGGCGGAGGTCAGCTGGAGCCGAGCCCAGTAGAGGGGACGGTCGTCATAGGCGTCCCACTCGTGCTCACCCTTGGCCCGATCGACCGCACTCCGCCACAACTCCCGCCCGACTTCGGCGGTCAACGCGTCCGCACCGGCCCGCGTCCGCACCTCGCACAACCGCGTCACGAACCCGCGAACCACCGACTCGAACCCACCCAGCCGCACCAGCTCCGGCCCCGCCGCCGGCGCCCCCGGCGCCAACGAGTCGTCCAACCGCTGCTCTTCAACCGTCAGCGGCACACCGGTGTCGAAGCAACCTCCCGCTCCTTGCGCCGCCGCTTCTTGCGCCGAGGCCACCCCCGGCAAGCCCAACATCCCGACCGTCACCGCTGCTGCCATCACGCTGCGCATCCTCTTGATCACGCACCGATCCTGGCGAACGACGACAGCCGTCACCACCCCCGAACGTTGACACCTCAGGCACTCAACCGCGCCCCGCCGGTGTCCATTGCAGCCAGCCCCACCCCCGCCTCGGTCAACGCGTCCCGAACCGCCCGAGCGATCCCCACGGCTCCCGGTGTGTCGCCGTGGACGCAGATCGAGTCGACCCGCAGCCGGACCAGGTGCCCGTCGATCGACCGCACGTGCCCGTCGACAGCGATCCCCACGCACCGCTCCGCGATCTCCACCGCCGAGTGCAGCACGGACCCGGGTCGACGCCGGTCGACCAACGTCCCCATCGCGGTGTAGGCGCGGTCGGCGAAGGCTTCGTACCGGACCGGCAACCCCGCCACCTCGGCCCGCTTCAACCACACCGCGCCGGGCAGACCGAGGACGGGAAGGGAGGGGTCGAACGCCCGAACCGCGTCAACCACCGCATCGGCCTGTGCCTCGTGCGTGCCAAGCGCGTTGTAAAGCGCCCCATGCGGTTTCACATAGGCGATCCGCGTCCCGGCCGCGCGAGCACAGGCGTCCAACGCGCCAAGCTGATACAGCACTTCGGCGGTGAGAACGGCGGGCTCGACATCCACAAACCGCCGCCCGAACCCGGCAAGGTCCCGGTACCCGACATGCGCCCCGACGGCGACCCCACGAGCAGCGGCAGCCTCACAGGTCCGCCGCATGATCACCGGATCGCCGGCGTGGAACCCGCAGGCGACGTTGGCACTGGTGACAACCCCCAACAACCGAAGGTCATCCCCGACCCCCCACCGCCCGAACCCTTCCCCGAGATCGGCATTGAGATCCACACCCCACCCCTCCTCCCGCGCCGGAACATTGTTCAATGTAGGGATTGTTCAACAATCCAGCAATACTCCGATTGACCTGTTCACCGATAGACTCACCGCATGACGAGCCTGGACGCGGACGACTGGCTGCGGACCCTCGCCGGCGACCGCGCCGACATCGACCGTTCCAGCACCGCCGAGAAGGTCGCCGACAAGCTCCGCGCCAGCGTCCTGAGCGGCGAGATCCGCCCCGGCCGGCAGCTCAACGAGAAGGCGCTCGGCGACGCCCTCCGCGTCTCCCGCAACACCCTCCGCGAAGCCTTCCGCCTGCTCACCCACGAGCGCTTGCTGGTGCACGAGTACAGCAAGGGCGTCTTCGTCCGTAAGCCCGACTGGCACGACATCGCCGACCTCTACGCCGCCCGCCGCGTCATCGAGTGCGGTGCCGCCCGCTCCTACCCCCAAGCCGACGACGAAGCCCGCAGAGCCGTCCGCACCGCGGTCGACAACGCGGTCGAAGCCGCCACCGCGGGCGACTGGACCGCCGTCGGCACCCACAACATCAAGTTCCACCAGGCCCTCACCGCGCTCGCCGGGAGCGCCCGCCTGAACGAGGAGATGGAGCGCCTCCTCGCCGAGCTCCGCCTGGCCTTCCACGTCATGGCCGACCCCAAGCGCTTCCACGAGGCCTACCTGCCGCTCAACGTGGAGATCGTCGCCCACCTCGAGAAGGGCGCGATCCAGAACGCCGTCGACTCGCTCGCGGCCTATTTTGAGACGGCGGAACAGCAGTTGGTGACGGCCCTGCGCGGTGAGTGAAAAAGGGTCACGATTCAACTACGTCACCGACAGGCAATCCACCGGACACCGTGACGGCCGTACTCCCCGGGGCCTAGCATCGCGCGACACCCTTGTCATCCGGGCCGCACGGAGGGCACACATGCCGTCTGCTCGACAATCCAGCCTGCGCTGGAGCTGGTGGAACCTGCTGCTGCTGGTTCCCCTGCTCATGCTGATCACACCGTGGTTCAACTCCGACGAACCCCGGTTGCTCGGGCTGCCGTTCTTCTACTGGTACCAGTTCGTCTGGGTCCCGCTGGGCGTCCTCTGCGTCGGCATCGTCTACGTGAAGACGAAGGATCAGCCGACCGTGACGGGCAAGCCCGACCTGCTCGGTGTGGACGACCTGGACGAGGGGGCGAAGTAGATGCAGTGGACCGAACTCGTGGTGTTCAGCGCGTTGTTCCTGCTGGTCACCGTGCTCGGTTTCGTCGCGGCGCGCTGGAAGGCGGGCGACACGCTCGACCACCTCGACGAGTGGGGCCTGGGCGGGCGGAAGTTCGGGTCGTGGATCACGTGGTTCCTCGTCGGCGGTGACCTCTACACGGCGTACACGTTCGTCGCCGTCCCCGCGCTCGTGTTCGGCGCGGGCGCGATGGGCTTCTTCGCCTTGCCGTACACGGTGATCCTGTACCCGATCGTCTTCTTGCCGCTGGTCCGCATGTGGTCGGTGTCCCGCGTCCACGGCTACGTGACGCCGGCCGACTTCGTCCGCGGCCGCTACGGCTCGCACTGGCTGGCGCTGCTGGTCGCGATCACCGGCATCGTCGCCACCATGCCGTACATCGCGCTGCAGCTCGTCGGCCTGGAGGCCGTGCTGCGCAGCATGGGCCTCAACGGCGCCGGCATCCTCGGCCACGCGCCGCTGTTCATCGCGTTCGTCATCCTGGCGCTGTACACCTACCAGTCGGGCCTGCGCGCGCCGGCGCTCATCGCGTTCGTCAAGGACACCCTGATCTACCTGGTGATCCTGGTCGCGGTGATCTACCTGCCCGCGAAGTTCGGCGGCTGGGGCGCGATCTTCGACAGCGCCCAGGCCAAGTTCGACGCCACGCCGGCCAAGGGCGACGGCATCCTGTTGAACGGCAACAACCAGCTCCAGTACGCCACCTTGGCGCTGGGCTCGGCACTGGCGCTGTTCCTCTACCCGCACTCGCTGACCGGCATCCTTGCCTCCCGCGGGCGCAACGTCATCAAGCGCAACATGGTGGCGCTGCCCGCGTACTCGCTGCTGCTGGGCCTGCTCGCGATGCTGGGCTTCGTCGCGATCATCGCGGGCGTCAAGCCGATCACCAACGAGGCCACCGGCCGCCCGGACACCAACACCATCGTGCCGGAGCTGTTCGGCCAGGAGTTCCCGTCCTGGTTCGCGGGCGTCGCGTTCGCCGCGATCGGCATCGGCGCGCTGGTGCCGGCGGCGATCATGTCCATCGCCGCGGCGAACCTGTGGACCCGCAACATCTACAAGGAGTACCTGAAGAAGGACGCCACCCCGGCGCAGGAGGCCAAGCAGGCCAAGCTCGCCTCGCTGGTGGTGAAGTTCGGCGCGGTCGCGTTCATCGTGTTCATCGACCCGCAGTTCTCCATCGACCTGCAGCTCATCGGCGGCGTCATGATCCTCCAGACGCTGCCCGCCGTGGCGATCGCCCTCTACACCCGGTGGTTCCACGTCTACGGCCTGATCGCCGGCTGGGTCGTCGGCATGGGCTGGGGCATGTGGCTGCTCTACGGCATCCCCAGCGCCGACGGGAAGCGCCCGCACTTCGGTGGTTCCGCGCTGGCGCTGGACAAGCTGTCGCTGTTCGGCTGGCACCCGTTCGCCGGCTCCACGCTCCAGATCTACGTGGGCGCGGTGGCCGTCGTGGCGAACCTGCTGGTCGCCGTCCTGGTGACGGTCGTGGCCCGGCGGCTTCGGGTGTTCAACGGCACCGACGAGACCCAGGCCGACGACTACCACGTCGACGAGGACAGCCCGCGGGTCAAGCCGGTCGCCGTGCACTGACCGTCCACTGAGGACTCGGCAGAAAGCCCGCCCGGCCATCGCGCCGGGCGGGCTCATCCGCCGTCGCTAGCCCACGACCGCCGCCGCTAGTCCACGACCTCCAGCGGCACGGCGGCCGACCTGCGCACCAGTCCCGCTCCCGCCGCCTTGGCCCGCAGCCACCACCGCCCGGTGGTGGCCCACCGCGGCACCACCACCTCGAACGCGAACTCCATCCGCCCCCGCGCCGGCACTTCGCCGCCGCACACCAGGGGCCGCGCGAAGTCCCATGTCTCCCAAGGGCTCACCAGCCGCACCTCGACCGCGACCGGCGCCCACAGCGCCGAAGCCACCGCCACCGGCACCGCGGCCCGCTCGCCGGGACGCAGCCGCAGCGGCTCCGGCGCCCGCGCGATCCACAGCGGCTGCACCGGCCCGTCCTCCAGCAAGGACCCGCCCCACTCCGGGACCTCCACCAGCAGCACGTCCTCCACGACCCGCCAGGCGTCCTCGGCCCGCTCGGCGTCCACGACCCGCTCGGCGTCCACGACCCGCCCGGCGTCGACCTGCGCTCGCACCGGGTACATGCCCGGTGCCGCCCACCGCGGCCGCCCGATCGACACCTCCGACCGCGTCGACCCGCCGGGCGGCAGCGTGAACGGCAGCTCCTCGGGCGCGACCGACCACCCCGGCGGCGCGACCAGCCGAACCCGCCCGGCCAACTCCTCCTCGGCCGCCGACGTCACCACCACCTCACCGTCACCCCGGAACCGCACACCCACCGGCGGCCGACCCGGCGCCGGACCGCGCTCGTGCCGCAGGTGGTCGGAAAAGAGCGGCACATCGGGCTCGCAGGACACGACGATCGGACCGACGTCCACCGGCTCGTCCAGCGACCCGGACGCGGGCAGCCGCCCGGACCCGTCCACCCCCACCACGGCCGTCAACGGGTGCGCGCACTCCTCCACCGCCCGCGCCGGATCACCGCACGGCACGGCGTACTCCACGGTCTGCTGCTGCGGGAAGTCCGCCGGCCGCAGCACCTCCTCGACCCCGGGCCAGGTGATCCGGACCTCGTCCCGCAGGTAGTCCACGGACGTCACGCAGTCCACCCAGTCGACGCCTTCCCACAGCGTCACGGTCTGCGCGTACGCCACACCACCGGTCCGCCCGCGCACCACGGCCCGCTCGCCGACCGGGCTGTGCCACACGGTCACCGTCGCCGGGGTGGTCGCGCCGAGGTCGTTGCCGACGGCGGGCGCGAGCAGTTCGGCCTCGTCCACCAGCCGCACCAGGCCGGCCACCACACCGCCGCGCGCCGGGTCGACGGTCAGCAGGTGGGCGGAGTTCGCGATCTGCGCGCCGCCGCCGCGCGTCCAGCCCTGCGACGTCCCGCCGGTGAGGTGGAAGACCTTCCACCCCAACGCGGGCACGTCCCCCGCGTGGAACACCACCGTGTGACCTTCGTGGACGCACGGGTGCAAGCCGTCCGCCGACACCACGGACACGTCGGCCAGGTCGTCCTCCAGCCGCACCTCGACCATGCCGGACCGCTTGCGCGCCAACGGGTTCCACACCACCACCGGCACACCGTCACCTGAGGTGTCCACAATGGACGACAGTGCGCGCAGCACCCGCGCCCGCACCTCGGTGGCCAGGAAGTGGGCCTCCCGCAACGACACCTGTGGGTCCGCGTCGTCCGCGAGCCGGGCGCGGGCGTGCGCCAGCACGTCCTCAGGCGGTTCCGCGACGAGCGATGCGAACGCCTCCGCCTCCTCCACCACCCGCGTCGCCGCGCGCACCTCGATCCCCTGCGGCACCGGCACGTCCTGCGGCAGCGAGCACACGAACCGCGGCGACGAGTACCGCGAGTTCCAGTCGTGGTGGATCTGGGTGAACCAGCGCCCGCCGCCGACCAGCGCCGCGTGGCCGCTGCTCAGCTGCCGGTAGGCCGCGCGCTCGGCGTCCGCGAGGGTCTCGGCGGCCTCGACGGGACCGCTGTTGGCGGGCAGGAGGCGGTCGACGAGTTCCACCCGGTTCTGGTCGACCAGGGCGGCCAGCGGTTCCCGGTCCTGGGGGCGGGTGTCCAGGTAGGGCTCGACGACGCCGGCGAGCAGCCCGAACCGGTAGGACGGGTCGGCCAGCGCCAGTTCGAGGTGGGGGCGGACCTCGGTCACCGCCGTCGCCTGGGCGACCAGGTGGAGGGTCCGGCCGGGTTCGGCGACGGTCAGCTCGAAGTCGACCTCGTGGTGCTCTTCGCCGTGCCGCACGACGGCCCGCGCGGGCAGCACCGTGCCGGGCGGGTGCGCGGACACGTCGACCGGGACCTCGTAGCCGAACAGCCCGGGCTCGACGTCCGTGCCGTGGCGCGCACTGCGGACTCCCGCACCCTCGACGTGGACGTGCACCGGTCCCTCGTGGTCGGGGGTGCGCACGCGGACGACCTGCAGGGAGCCGACGAACAAGTCGGTGGACTCGACGACGACCATGGTTCGACCTCAGCACTGGAACGTCCGATGTGGAAATCCCCCAAACCGGCAAGCCGCACCCGCAATTGCGCGGTCAGCGCTTGAGCATCCGAGTGAGGCCGGCCGCGACCGTCGTGGCCAGGACCCACCCCGTGACGATCAACCCGGCCCCGATCCACTGGGAGGCCCCGGCCAGCTGCCACCGGTTCTTGTTGCCGAAGTCGACGATCGGCACCACCAGGTCGATCGTGAACAGCCAGGGGTTCCACGGCAGGCGGTCATCGGAGTTGATCACCTCCAGCGGCTCGCCGACGGAGAACCAGACACTGCCCAACACCCAGGACACCACGAGCCACGCGAGCGCGCGAGCCGGCCGGTACCCGTACCCGACCATCGACCGCTGCAACCAGCTCCAGAGGAGGACGAGCGGCCGCAGCCACCGACGCCCCTCGGCCACCGCCCGGTACCGCAGGCGCTGCTTCTCGACCAGGACGGTGGCGGCGTGCTCGTCGTTGCCGCACGCGCGGAGCATGTCGGCGAACTGGTCGTACGGGCCGGGCCGGTAGGCGCGCCGCATGGCCTGGCGGAGCCAGCGGAGGCGGCGGTCGACCTCGTCGTCGTCGCGCAGGTCGATCGGGTTGCGCAGGGAGTCGTAGCGGAACTCTTCGAGGTCGATCCAGCCGGTGGCCGACCAGAAGTTCTCGTTGTCGTCGAGCGAGGTGCAGCGGACCTGGCGCAGGGTGACGTCGCCGCGCGGCGGACTGACAGGCGTGAGGACGAGTTCCTGAACTTGGAGCCCCAGCGCGTTGAGCGCATGGCTGTCGAGCTTGTCCCCCAACACCGCCCCGCTGAAGTTGGCCATCCGCCCGACCTGCGCCCGCCGAGCCCGCACACCCCCGTGCGCCACGAACTCCTTCGCCCCGCCCGCACAGATCAAATCCCGCCCGATGACCGCCCCACCCACGTCCAGCGAGGGCTTGCCCGCAGGCATGTGCCGATACCGCCCGGGCTGCGTGATCCGACTGCCGCGGAGGTCGAGATTCGCCCCGATCCGCACCCCTCGCAGCTCCAACCCACCCGCGACCTCGACCTCGCGAGCAGTCAGATTGCTCCCGATGTTCGACCGGTTCCCGAGAACGGCATCCGCCCGAGGGTTGTCCAACGCGGACCCGTCCAAGGTCAGACTGCCCTTGACCTGAAGATCCACCATCCGGATCTGCCCCCGCACGAAGGCCTGCCGAGCGATGAGGTCCCCACCGACCTGAGCCCCGTCCAGGTGCAACGCCCGCCCGAACCCAGTGGGCTCCGCAACCCGCTCCCCACCGCTCTGTCGGTCCCCCATGAGACGATGGAGACGGGGGCCGGAGGCCGCGCCCGCCTTCTTGGCGACCGGTTCGCTGGGCTCCAACGCGCTCTCGGCACGCACCGGCGCCGTCTCTCCCGACTCCTTACCCACCCTCGCGCGAACGGTGCCGGCGAGTCCCGCCGCGGCAGTCCGAGCAGCCTCCACCCGAGCCACCCACCCGGAACTCCCGGCCCCACCACCAGCCGCCCCGCCACCGAACCCGTTCCCACCCGGCTCACCACTGCCCGGCCCGGCGCCGGCTTGCTTGACGTTGCTCGGCCCGGCGCCGGCTTGGTTGTCGCCGCCCGGCTCGGCACCGGCCGACTTGGCACTGCCCGGCTCGGCGCCGTCCGACTCACCGCCATCAGGCTCGTCACTGCCCGACTCGGCCGCTGCCTCAGCCGAATCAACGCCGTCCCCGAGTGCGTGGTCCTCGGCGTCGAAGTGCCCGCCGGACAGCGACAACGTCCCGCCCAGCCGCGCGTTCACCATCCGGACCGTCCCCGCGCTGCTGAACTCCCGGTCCAGCTGCACGTCCCCGTCCACCGTCACCCGGTCCAGCACCACCGTCGACGTCGGGTCCGCGTGCGGGTCCAGCCCCGCCTCCTCGTCGACCTTCCCCGCCGCCACCGACGCACCCCGCAGAGTCAACGCCGAGTCCACCCGCGCGTTCGCCAGCAGCACCGTGCCGAAGATCGTAGAATTGTTGAACAACAGGTTCCCGCCCACGTGCATTCCGGTCGCGTTCACCGAGTGCGCATGGGGATTGTTCAACGACCCACTCGAGAAATTGCAGTTCCCGCCCACCTGAGCCCCGGCCATCCGCAGCTCACCGGAGACCGAAACCCCCTGCGCCAGCAACGCCCCGGCCAGCTTCACGCGATCGGCGTGCAGCGCCAGGCCACCGGGAGTCGGCGCAACCAACCGGGCATCGCGCAACACCAACGACCCCGCGATGTCGGCGTCGGTCAGGTCCACCAGCCCTTCGACCGTGCTCCCCGACAACGACACCTCGTTGGCGCTGCTGAGGTTCCGCCCCCACAACCCCGGCAACCGGCACCCGGAGAACACCACCCCGGCCAACCGCCCCTGCCGCAGGTCCGGCACCTCCTCGAACCGGCACCGCACGAACTCCAGCAGGTAGTTCAGCTCCACCGCCCGCAGGTCGAGCACCCCGGTCAGGAACCGGTCCTCCACCCGGATCACCGGTGGCACCGAAGGCCGCCGCAACCCCAGCCGGAACGCGCCCTCGCCCAACCCGCGCAGCACGTCCGCCGCGGGCATCCGGTAGGCGCGCGGCGGGCTGGGGTCGAACACGTCCAGCCCGCGCGCCCCCGTCTCGGTCATGTGATCGACAATGGGGGCAGACCAAGATCGCCCGCAAGCGAACGCGCCAAAAAGCGGAAAGTTACGCCGAAGGCCGCCGGCCTGCCGCGCTCATGGCGAAAGCGGCCGTGGGCGACGTCACGCCGAAGGCCCCTGGTGCGTCGGGTCGAGCACGCGTGCCAGGAACGACTTCGTCCGCTCGTGCTGCGGGTCCCCGATGACCTGCGCCGCCGGGCCCTCCTCGACCACGTACCCGCCGTCCATGAACAGCACCCGGTCCGCCACCTCGCGCGCGAACTGCATCTCGTGCGTCACCACGAGCATGGTCATGCCCTCGTCGGCCAGCGCCCGCATCACGCCCAGCACGTCCCCGACCAGCTCGGGGTCCAGCGCCGAGGTCGGCTCGTCGAACAGCATCACCGACGGGTCCATCGACAGCGCCCGAGCGATCGCCACCCGCTGCTGCTGCCCACCGGACAGCTGCGCCGGCATCGCGTTGACCTTCTCCGACAGCCCGACCCGCTCCAGGTTGCGCAGCGCGATCTCCTGCGCCTGCTTCTCGCCGCGCTTGAGCACCTTCCGCTGCGCCACGGTCAGGTTGTTCAGCACGCTCAGGTGCGAGAACAGGTTGAACCCCTGGAACACCATGCCGATCCGCGTCCGGGCCGCGTCGATGTCGCAGTCCGGGTCGGTCAGCTCGACACCGTTCACGACGATCTTTCCGTCGGTCGGCTCCTCCAGCAGGTTCACGCACCGCAGCAGCGTCGACTTGCCCGAGCCCGACGGCCCGATGATGCACACGACCTCGCCGCGCGCGACCGACACGTCGATGCCCTTGAGCACCTCCAGCGGCCCGAACGACTTCTTCAGCCCGGTGATCTCCACCGCGACGTCGGTCACCACGTCGGACGACTTCACGCCGACACCCCCAGCCCGGTCGACTCCGGCGTGCCGATCTTCCGGCCGCCCGTCCGCTTCTCCAAGTGCCGCGACAGGTGGCCCAGCGGCAGCGTGATGATCAGGTAGCACAGGCCCGCGACCAGCAGCGGCGTCAGCGACGGGGACCGGCTCAGCGTCTCCCGGCCGAACTTGGTCAGCTCGTAGTCCGCCGCGGTCAGGCCCACGACGCTGATCAGCGACGAGTCCTTGATCAGCATGATCAGCTCGTTGGTCAGCGGGGGCAGGATGATCCGGAACGCCTGCGGGATGGTCACCGTCACCAGGGTCCGGCCGGGCGACATGCCCAGCGACCGCGCCGCCTCGATCTGGCCCTTGGGCACCGCCAGGATGCCCGCGCGGATCGTCTCGGCGATGTAGGCCGACCCGACGATGCCCAGCGCGAGCCCCGCGGTCGAGTTGATGTCGAACTTGAGGCCGAACGCCAGCGGCACCGCCACGCTCAGCGCCACGAACACCAGCAGCGCCGGCACACCGCGGAAGAACTCGATGTACGCGGTCGCGATCCACCGCCAGGGCGCCACCGGCGACAGCTTCATCAGCGCCAGCAGCAGGCCGAGGCCGAGGCCGATCGCGAAGCCGAATGCGCTGTAGATGATGGTGTTCACCAGGGCCGTCTGGATGACGGTCGGGAACATCTTGGCCGCGGTGTCGACGTTGAAGAACGACCGGCGGATGTCTTCCCAGTCCGCGAACACCGCGATCAGCGCGACGATCACGATCAGCAGCGCGTACTGCGCCCGGCGGAACATGATCGCCCGCCGGCGTTTGGACATGGCCATTTCTCTCGGCACTCCTAGCAGGGGGTCGGACAAGAGCCGGGGCCGGTGCGGCGTGAGCACCGGCCCCGTGGGCGGTTCAGCCGGTCACTTCTTCTCCGGCTTCTTGCCGAACCACTTCTCGTAGATCCGGTCGTACTCGCCGTTCTCCTTGGCCTTCTTCAGCACCTCGTTGACCTTGGCCTGGAGGGCGGTGTTGCCCTTCTTCATGCCGATGCCGTACGCCTCGCCGGTGGCGAACTCCTTGGTCACCGCGGTGTCCGGGAACTCCTTGACGTAGTCGTAGAGCACGCCGTTGTCGTTGATGGCCGCGTCGACGGCGCCGGTGCGGACGGCGGTCTCCATCAGCGGCAGGTCCTCGAACTCCACGACGGTGTAGCCGTGGGCCGCGGCGTTCTTGTTGGCGTACTCCTCACCGGTGGTGTCCTGCTGGACGCCCAGGCGCTTGCCCTTGAGGTCGGGCAGGTCCTTGATCGGCGAGTCCTTCTTCACCAGCAGGGCCTGCGAGGCGTCGAAGTACGGGTCCGAGAAGTCGATCGCCTTCTTGCGCTCTTCGGTGATCGTCATGCCGGCGGCGGCCAGGTCGCACTCGTTGGTGGCGAAGACCGTGCCGGAGGTGATGTTCTCGAACGGGGTGTCGAAGATCTCCTGGGTGACGCCCAGCTCCTTGGCCACCAGGTCCACCAGGTCGACGTCGAAGCCGACCGTCTTGTCGCCCTCCGAGAACTGGAAGGGCTTGTAGGACAGGTGCGTGCAGGTGACCAGCTTGCCGCTCTTGACCAGGGAGATGTTGTTCGACCCGCTGTCCCCAGACGAGCCGGTGTTGACCTTTTCGGCGCAGCCCGCCACCACGACCGCTAGGGCGATCGCGGGGAACAAGGCGAGCACGTTCCTGGTACGACGGGCCACGGCGTCACTCCTCGTAACTGTGTCGGTCGAGTGTTCGGCATACTGCCACTTGGGTGACGTGGTGCACAGCACGCGCGTGTTACAGCCCGAAGTGACGCATGAATCTTGCGTCACAGAGGCCTTTCAAGCACAAGATGTTCAGGCGTTTGGGCTAAATCACACAATAGATACACCCAGAGCGCCGGTTTGACGACGATCTGTCAACAGCGACGCGACCAGCGCGGTCCAGCCCGTCTGGTGCGTCGCGCCGAGTCCCTCGCCCGTGTCACCGTCGAAGTACTCGCTGAAGGTGACGTGTGATCGCCACAGCGGGGAGTCGGTCGCCTCGATCCGCTTGCCGTCCGCCGGCCGCCGCCCGTCGTGGTCCGGCAGGAACAGCGACACCAGCCGTCTGACCAGCTCGTCCGCCGCCTGGCCGGCCGTGACGTGCCGGGTCGACCGGGTGGGAAGTTCCACGTGGAACCGACCCTCGTGGAACGACTCGACCGTCCGCAGCGCCTCCACCAGCAGGGCGTTGGTCGGGAACCACACCGGGCCGCGCCAGTTCGAGTTGCCGCCGAACATGGGCGTGCGGGACTCGCCCGGCTCGTAGCCCATCCGGTGCTCCTGGTCGGCCACCTGGACCTCCAGGCCCTCCCGGTGCGCCGCCGACAGGCTGCGGATGCCGTGCGGGGACAGGAACTCGCTCTCGTCGAACATGCGGCCCAGCACCCGGCGCAGCTTGCGCTCGTCCAGCAGCGACAGCAGCGCCCGGTTGTCCTGCCTGGTCAGGAACTGGTTCAGCTCCGGCCGGCGGGCCAGCAGGTACTCCAGCCGCCGGGTGAACCCGGGCAGCTCCTCGAACACCCACGGCTCCAGCACCGCGCACGCCAGCACCGGGATCAGGCCCACCATCGACCGCACCCGCACCGGCTGCGACTCCACGGTGCCGTCCGGCAGCCGCCGGGTCACCACGTCGTAGCAGAAGCCGTCCGCCTCGTCCCAGATCCCGCTCTTGCCCGAACCGAACCGGGTGGACGCCTCGGCGATGCTCAGGAAGTGCTCCACGAACTTCGTGGCCACGTCCTCGTACGACTCGTCGTGCCGCGCCAGCTCCAGCGCCATCCGCATCAGGTGCAGCGAGTAGGCGGCCATCCACGAGGTCGCGTCGGACTGCTCCAGCCGCCACTGGCCCAGCATCGGCTCCGACCGGTTGACCGGGCCGATGTTGTCCATGCCGAGGAACCCTCCCTCGAACAGGTAGCTGCCGTCGGCGTCCTTGCGGTTGACCCACCACGAGAAGTTCAGCAGCAGCTTGTGGAAGACCTTCGCCAGGAACTTCCGGTCGTGGTCGACCTGGTAGACCTGCAGCGCCGCCCACGCGTGCACGGGCGGGTTCACGTCGCCGAACTCCCACTCGTAGGCGGGCAGCTGGCCGTTGGGGTGCATCAGCCACTCCCGGCACAGCAGGAGCAGCTGCTCCTTGGCGAACGCCGGGTCCACCTGCGCGAACGGCACGGTGTGGAACGCCAGGTCCCAGGCCGCGAACCACGGGTATTCCCACTCGTCCGGCATGGAGATGACGTCGGCGACGTCCAGGTGCCGCCAGTGGGCGTTGCGGGCGTGCGGCGACTGCCGGGACTTCGGCGCGGCGGGCTGCGCGGGGTCGCCGTCCAGCCACTCCCGGGTGCGGAACCGGTAGTGCTGCTTGGTCCACATCAGCCCGGCCAGGGCGCGGCGCACGACGTTGGCGCGCAGCGGGTCGAGGTCGGTCTCGTGGAACGCGTCCGCCTCCTGCCGCCGGTCTTCCACGGTCGACTCGAACGTCGGGCCGAACGCGTCGATGTGCCCGTCGCCCGCGATGAGCCGCAGCCGGACGGTCACCGACTCGCCGGGCTGGACCGGGTCGAACGAGTACCAGGCGGCGGCCTTGGTGCCCGGGTCGCTGGTGTCGTGCGGGCCGACCACCCGGCACGCCTTGCTCTCCCCGCGCACGACGTACCGGTCGATGCCGTCCTTGGTGTACGGGGTGGGGTTCTCGGCGGCCCCGAACAGCTCGACCTCGTTGGTCTCGTTGTCGGTGACCAGCAGCGTCGGGGTGCCCTCGACGTGCAGCGTGTAGCGGCCCAGCGCGGCGTGCTCGGCGGTGACCCGCCGCCAGCCGTCCTCGGTCGACGCGCGCAGCGACGGGCGGCGCTCGTCCCGGCCCCACGCCCACGTGTTGCGGAACCAGAGCTGGGGGAGCAGGTGCAGCGGGGCCGGGTCCGGGCCGTGGTTGGTGGCGGTGACCTCGACGCAGATGTCGATGGGCGAGGCCTTCGCGTAGGTCACCTGGACGTCGAAGAACCGGTTCCCGTCCAGCGCCCCGGTGTCCGACAGCTCGGGCTCGCGCTCGTTGCGACCGGCGCTGCGGGCCAGTTCGCGCAGCTCGGCGTAGGGGAACTCGGCCTGCGGGTACCGGTAGACGACCTGCATCCACGAGTGCGTGGGGGTGCCGTCGGTGACCCACCAGTGCTCTTTGACGTCCTCGCCGTGGTTGCCCTCGTTGTTGGTCAGCCCGAAGTACCGCTCCTTGAGGATCGGGTCGCGGCCGTTCCACAGGGCGATGCCGAGGTTGAGGAACCCGTGCACGTCGCAGATGCCCGCGATGCCGTCCTCGCCCCACCGGTAGGCCCGCGCGCGGGCGTGCTCGAACGGGAAGGAGGTCCAGGCGTCACCGCCGGCCGAGTAGTCCTCCCGCACCGTGCCCCACTGGCGCCCGGCGAGGTAGGGACCCCAGAGCCGCCAGGGAGCGGTGGGCGAGTCCGACTCGCCCAAGCGCACCCGTTCGGCCTGCTGCCGTTGCTCGTTCACCGGGCCAGTGTGCGGCATCGATCCAGTAAAGCGGTTACCGACGGGTTAGGGTCACAGATCACGCCCGGCGTCGCTGCTCGCCGGCAACGGACCGTTACCGAGGGTGGGCGGCTCCTGCGACCTCCTCACCCGAGCCGCGCACGAGGACGCTCGTCCGTGTCCGCCGCGGCAGGGTGGAGGCGGGCGGCCGACCTCCGCCGGCTCGCCCGCTTCCGCCTGTCACTTGCGCTTGGCGTGTGAATCGAGGACGTGCGCGACGCCCTCGGTGATCCGGGCCGCGTGGGCCAGGTTCAGCCACTCGTCCGGCACGTGGCAGTTGCTGTCCGGACCCACCGCGCCGGTGACCAGGAACTGGGCCTGCGGGTACGCCTCGTGCAGCAGCCCCATGAACGGGATCGAGCCGCCCAACGCCACCGTCCGCCACGGCGCGTCGAACACCTCCTTGCCGACCAGGTCCAGGGTCTCCCGCAGCCACGGGGCCAGCTCGGGCGCGTTCCAGCCGTCCGCGTGCTCGACCCGCGACAGCTCGACCGTCGCGCCGTAGGGCACGTCCGTGGTCAGCTTCTCGACCACCGCGTCCAGGGCCGCCTTCGAGTCGGCGGTCGGCGGCAGGCGGAAGCTCAGCACCAGGGTCGTGAACGGCCGCAGCACGTTGCCCGCGTCGTCCGGGGCGGGCAGGCCGTCCGCGCCGGTCACCGACAGGGTCGGCCGCCACCCGGCGTTGAGCGCCAGCTCCACCTCGTCCTGCGCCATCGGACCCGTGGACCCGGCCCACGGCACCGACCCGGCCAGCACGCCGGGCGCGGCGGCGACCGCGTCGCGGACCTCGGCGACCCGGTTCTCCGGGACGTCCACGTGCATCTCGCGCACCAGCACCTCGCCGGTCGCGGAGTCCTCCAGCCGGTCCAGCAGCTGCCGGGCGATCCGGAACGAGCTGGGCACGATGCCGCTGGCCATGCCCGAGTGCATCCCGCTCTCCAGCACCCGCACGGTGAACGTGACCTGGGTCAGCCCGCGCAGGGACGTGGTCAGCCACATCCGGTCGTAGTCGTTGCCGCCCGAGTCCAGGCACACCACCAGCGACACCTCGCCCAGCCGGGGCTTGAGGTGCTCCAGGTAGGCGGGCAGGTCGGGGCTGCCGGACTCCTCGCCGGTCTCCAGCAGCACGACGCACCGGGCGTGCTGCCCACCCGCCGCGCGCACCGCCTCGATCGCCGCGATCGCCGCGTACCCGGAGTAGCCGTCGTCGGCCGCGCCGCGCCCGTAGAGGCGGCCGTCCCGCACGACCGGCGTCCACGGGCCGAGGCCCTCGGACCAGTTCGCCACCGGCGGCTGCTTGTCCAGGTGGCCGTACATCAGCACGGTGTCCCGGGTGTCGGCCGTTGCCGGCACGTCGACCAGCAACAACGGCGTCCGGCCGGGCAGCGTGACCACCTCGACGGTCGCGCCCGGGTCACGACCGACCAGCCAAGCGCGCACGTGCTCGATCGCGGCGGCGAGGTGCCCGTGCTCCTCCCAGGCCGGGTCGAACGCCGGGGAGATCGCCGGCACGGCGACGAGTTCGGACAGGCTGGGGAGGATGTCGTCGTCCCAGAGCCCTCGGACGGTACGGGTCAGCGCAGAACGGTCCACACGTCGAATCCAATCACGGGTTGGCGTGTTCACCAGCCGGGCAACCCCTTGAAAACCCGACCTTCGGACGTCCACCGTTGCCGACCGGGAAGGACCCAGCTCTTCGGCGGGGGTCGAAGCCGACCGGACGTGTTCACCGGCGTACGGACGGTGGTTAACGATCGGTAACCGGGACGCGGATGTCCGCAAAACGAACACCTCGGTCGGACTGCCGAAGATTGGGCTTCCTACAGTTCTCCCTGTTCAGGAGGGTGCGCCGACTGTTACAAAGTGGGACGGGGCTCACCAAGCCGGGTGAGCGCGTGTCAGGATGTGGATAGGAACACCGCCAGCGCCGACGGTTGTCCGACCTCCCCAACCCAGGGTGGCGGCGACTGGCGGTGCCGCCGCGCAAGGTCGTCACAAGCGACTTGGCGGCCTCGAAGACGAGGAGTAAGGCGCAATGTCGTCCCCTGAGAAATGGACGCACCCGGGGCCGGACAGCCCACCGGCGACCGCCGCCAAACCGACCGCGGAACAGGTGATCGCAGGCTTGCGAGCGACAGACGAGGGCGGCGCCGACCTGGTGCAGCTGCTCACCCCCGAGGGCGAGCGCGTGCACCACCCGGACTTCGACATCGACATCACGGCCGAGGAGCTGCGCGGGCTGTACCGCGACATGGTCCTGGTGCGCCGGGTCGACCGCGAGGCGAACGCGTTGCAGCGCAAGGGCCAGCTCGGCATCTGGGTGCCGCTGCTGGGCCAGGAGGCCGCGCAGATCGGCGCCGGCCGGGCCATGCGGCCCGACGACATGGCCTTCCCGAGCTACCGCGAGCACGGCATCGCGTGGTGCCGCGGCGTCAAGCCGACGGACCTGCTCGGCATCTTCCGCGGCACCGACAACGGCACGTGGGACCCGGTGAAGCACCGCTTCCACCCGTACACCATCGTGATCGGCAACCAGGTGCTCAACGCCGCCGGCTACGCGATGGGCCAGAAGTTCGACGGCAAGGTCGGCGACGACGACGGCGAAGCCACCATGGTCTTCTTCGGCGACGGCGCGACCAGCCAGGGTGACGTCCACGAGGGCTTCGTCTGGGCCGCGGTGTACGACGCGCCGCTGGTGTTCTTCTGCCAGAACAACCAGTGGGCCATCTCCGAGCCCACCGAGCGCCAGTCCCGCCTCCCGCTCTACCAGCGGGCGCGCGGCTACGGGTTCCCCGGCATCCGGGTCGACGGCAACGACGTCATGGCCACCCTCGCGGTCACCAGGTGGGCGCTGGACGAGTGCCGGCACGGCAACGGCCCGATCCTCATCGAGGCCTTCACCTACCGCATGGACGCGCACACCACGTCCGACGACCCCTCCCGCTACCGGCTCTCCGACGAGCTGGAGCTGTGGAAGCTGAAGGACCCCATCGAGCGGGTCAAGGTGCACCTGGTCAAGCAGCAGTGGGCCGACCAGGACTTCTTCGACTCCGTCGAGGCCGAGGCCGAGCAGATCGCGATCGAGCTGCGCGACTACTGCGTCAACCTGCCCGACCCGCCCGCCGAGCGGATCTTCAGCGAGGTCTACGCCGAGGGCAACCCCGTCCTCGAGGCGCAGCGCGACGAGTTCCTGGCCTACCACGCCGGTTTCGCGGGAGGTGAGCACTGATGGCTGCTCCGACGATGGACCGACCCACGTCCGCCGCCCCCGCCGCGGTGCAGACCATGACCATCGCCAAGGCCATCAACAACGGCCTGCGCGCGGCGATGGAAGCCGACCCCAAGGTCATCGTGATGGGCGAGGACGTCGGCAAGCTCGGCGGCGTCTTCCGGATCACCGACGGCCTGCAGAAGGACTTCGGCGAGCAGCGCGTGCTCGACACCCCGCTCGCGGAGTCGGGCATCATCGGCACGGCCGTCGGCCTCGCCATCCGCGGCTACCGCCCGGTGTGCGAGATCCAGTTCGAGGGCTTCATCTTCCCCGGCTTCGACCAGATCGTGTCGCAGGTCGCCAAGCTGCACTTCCGCACCCAGGGCCGGCTCAAGCTGCCCATGGTGATCCGGGTGCCGTTCGGCGGCGGCATCGGCGCGGTCGAGCACCACTCCGAGTCCCCCGAGTCGTACTTCGCGCACACCGCGGGCCTCAAGGTCGTGTCGTGCTCCAACCCGGCCGACGCCTACTGGATGATCCAGCAGGCCATCGCGTCCGACGACCCGATCCTGTTCTTCGAGCCCAAGCGCCGGTACTACGAGAAGGGCGAGGTCGACACGACCACCGCGCCCTCGCCGCTGTTCCAGTCGCGCGTGCTGCGCACCGGCACGGACGCCACCCTGGTCGCGTACGGGCCGATGGTCCGCACCGCCCTCGACGCCGCCGCGGCGGCCGAGGAGGAGGGGCGGTCGCTGGAGGTCATCGACCTGCGCACGCTGTCCCCGCTGGACCTGCCCCCGGTCTACGAGTCGGTGCGGCGCACCGGCCGGCTGGTCGTGGTGTCCGAGGCGCCCAGCGAGTCGTCCATCACCAGCGAGATCGCGGCCAAGGTGCAGCAGGAGTGCTTCTACTCCCTGCAGGCGCCGGTGCTGCGGGTGACCGGGTTCGACACGCCGTACCCGCCGTCGAAGCTCGAGGAGGAGTTCCTCCCCGACCTGGACCGGGTGCTGCACGCCGTCGACCGTTCACTGGCCTGGTAAGGGGACACTTGGGATGCCGCAGTTCAAGCAATTCCCCCTGCCGGACACGGCGGAGGGGCTGACCGAGGCTGAAATCCTCACCTGGCACGTCCAGCCCGGTGACACGGTCAAGGTCAACGACATCATCGTGGAGATCGAGACCGCCAAGGCGGCGGTCGAGCTGCCGTGCCCGTGGGACGGCGTGGTGACCGAGCTGCTCGCCGAGGTGGGGCAGACGGTGGAGGTCGGCGTGCCGATCATCACCATCGACGTCGACCCGTCCGGCGCGGCGGCCCCGGCTCCGGTCGCGGGCGCTCCGGCGATCAACGGCACGGCTCCGGACGCGACCGAGGGCCGGGTGGCCAACCTGGTCGGCTACGGTCCGAAGTCGGGCCCGGCCAAGCGCCGGCCCCGCGTCGCCCCGCCGGCCGCCCCGGCTCCGGCCGCCGCTGCTCCGGTCGCCCCGGCTCCGGCCGCTGTCGCGCCGGCACCCGCCGCACCCGCTGCCGTGGCACCGGCCGCCGCTGTCCCGACGAGCCCCGCGCCGGCGGGCTCCGCTCCGGCCGCGAGCGGTTCCCGGTCGCCCGGCGGCTACGTGCCGCTGGCGAAGCCCCCGGTCCGCAAGCTGGCCAAGGACCTGGGCGTCGACCTGTACGCGCTGACCGGCAGCGGTCCGAACGGGGTCATCACCCGCGAGGACGTCGAACAGGCCGTCGCCGCGCCCGCGGTGACGCCCGCCGCGGCCCCCGTGGCGACCGGCGCGCGGGAGCGTCGCGTGCCGATCAAGGGCGTCCGCAAGGCGACCGCGCAGGCGATGGTGGACAGCGCGTTCACCGCACCGCACGTCACGGAGTTCCTGACCATCGACGTCACGCCGATGATGGAGCTGCGCGCGCGGCTGAAGGACACGCCGGAGTTCCGCGGCGTGAAGCTCACCCCGCTCGCGTTCTGCGCGAAGGCCGTGGTCCTGGCGACCCGCCGCACCCCCGACGTCAACGCGACGTGGGACGCGGCGGCGAACGAGATCGTCTACAAGGACTACGTCCACCTGGGCATCGCCGCCGCCACCCCGCGCGGCCTGGTGGTGCCCAAGGTCCGCGACGCCGACCGGATGTCGCTGCGCGAGCTGGCCGTGGCGCTGGACGAACTGGCCACCACGGCCCGCGACGGCAAGACCGCGCCCGCCGACATGCTCGGCGGCACCATCACCATCACCAACGTCGGCGTCTTCGGCGTCGACACCGGCACGCCCATCATCAACCCGGGCGAGTCCGCGATCCTCGCGTTCGGCGCGATCCGCGACATGCCGTGGGTGGTGGACGGCCAGGTCGTGCCGCGCAAGGTGTGCCAGTTGGCGCTCAGCTTCGACCACCGCGTCGTCGACGGCCAGCAGGGCTCGCAGTTCCTGGCCGACGTGGGCCGCCTGCTGTCCGACCCGGGCGTGGCGCTGACGTACTAGGAAGGATCGACGCCGGGGGCCTGCGGGCCTCCGGCGTCCTTCTTGCGCCGCAACGCTTCCGCGAACTCCTCCACGGTGGCGTACGTAACCGCACAGCACCTCGACGCACGTCTGCCGCTGCCGCTCCCAGTCGTCGGCCAGCGCGCCCATCGCGTACACGCCCGCCAGCCGCACGGCGAAGCTGTCGTGCCCGAGCTGCTCGGCGGCCTTGGCGTACCGCTCGTTGAGCAGCTTGACGTCGTCCCGCTCCTCCTGCCGGGTCGCGATGTGGTGCGCGGCCTCGGACACCTGCTGCCGCCGGTACGCGACCGCCAGCGCCACCACCGCACCGAGCCCGCCGACCACCGCGAGCCCGATCTTGAGCAGGTCCAGCAGCTCGGTGGTGGTGAAACTGGTCGCCGTGGGCAGCCGCGGCCGCCCCAGCAGCCAGTGCAGCCCGAACCCGGTCGCGGTCGCGGTCACCCCGGCCACCAGCAACCACCGCCCCGCCCACCGACCCGCGCGTGCCGACCGTCACCGGCTTGGGCCCCTTGTCGGGCGTTTCCGTGCCCCGCTCCAGGTGCCGGGCGACGCGCAGGAAGAACAACACGAGCACCGTGGCCCCGAACGCCGCCGTTGCCGGTCCGTAGGTGTCGAGGTAGGCGCGCACGGGTGGTGATCGTGCCGGATCATCGCGTTATTCGGTTGAAGTTCCAGCAACTGGAGAGTTCAGGGTGGTCGGCGTGACGCACTACTCGATCGGCGAACTGGCGCGGCTGACCGGCCTGTCCACCAGGACGATCCGGTTCTACTCCGACTCGGGCCTGGTCCCGGTGGCGGGGCGGACCACGGGCGGCTTCCGCACCTACGACGTCGACGGGCTGGCGCGGCTCAAGCTCGTCCGCACCCTGCGCGACCTGGGCGTCGACCTGCCCACCGCGCACCGCGTGCTGGCGAGCGAGGTGTCCGTGGCCGAGGTGGCCCGGACGCACGCGGAGGCCATCGACGCGCAGTTGCGCACGCTCCGGCTGCGCCGGGCCGTGCTGCGCGTGGTGGCCCGGACCGGGGAGGTGCAGATGGTGCACGAATTGGCGCGGCTGTCGGAGGAGGAGCGCCAGGCGATCCTCGACGACTTCTTCGACGAGGTCTTCGGCGGCCTGGACTTGGACCCGACCTTCCACGACCGGATGCGCTCGGTTCGAGTGGAACTGCCCGACGACCCGACGCCGGAACAGTTGGAGGCGTGGATCGAACTGGCCAACCTGGTGCGCGACAAGGACTTTCGAGCCTCCATCCGAAGGATGTCCGTCCGCCACCAGGAAATGCGCGCCGAGGGCGCCGACCTGTCGGGTCCCAGCGCCGAACAGATGGAGGTCTTCCAATACGCCATGACCAGGGCCCGCGAAGCCCTGGCGGCAGACATCCCCCCAACCTCCCCCGAAGGCCGCCACATCGCCGCCGAGATCAACACCCGCTGGTCCGAGGTCCTGGGCGTCCCGGTAGGCGACGACCTGTCCCGCTGGCTGGACGAGTTCGGCGAACCCAGGGCAGAGCGCTACTGGGCCCTGCTGGCCAAGATCAACAACTGGCCCCCGGTCCCCGACACCACCGCCGAACGCAGGTGGCTCTCCGAAGCCGGCGGCTGAGAAGGCGAAGGGGCGGGGTTGTCCGCGCCCGGAAGACCTCGCCCCGTCCCCCGCCTGTCACATCACCGGATGTGCATCCCCGAGATCGCCCGCGCCACCACCAACCGCTGGATCTCGGAAGTCCCCTCGAAGATGGTGAAGATCTTCGCGTCCCGGTGCATCCGTTCCACCGGGTGTTCCCGCGTGTACCCAGCCCCACCAAGGATGTGGATCGCGCGCTCCGTAGCCCACACCGACACCTCGCCGGCCTTGAGCTTGGACATCGACCCCTCGCCCGCCGTGAACGGGACGTTGTTGCGCCCCATCCACGCCGCCCGCCACACCAGCAGGCGGGCCGCGTCGATCTCCATCTTCATGTTCGCCAGGTCGAACGCGATGGACTGGTTCTCGATGATCTTCCGCCCGAACGCCTCGCGGTCCTTCGCGTACGCCAGCGCGTACTCGTAAGCCGCCCGCGCCACCCCGACCGCCATCGCGCCGACCGTCGGCCGGGTCGTCTCGAAGGTCGCCATCGCCGCCTGGCCGCCGGCCGACACGCCCTCCCGAGCCCGCGCCAAGCGCTTCTCCAAGCGCTCCCGACCGCCCAGCAGGCACCGGCCCGGCACCCGCACGTCGTCGAAGAACACGTCCGCCGTGTGCGACGCCCGCATCCCGTGCTTCTTGATCTTCCCCGGCGACGACAACCCCGGCGTCCCCGGCGGCACCACGAAGGCCGCCTGCCCTCTCGAACCCAGCGAAGGATCGACAACGGCCGTCACCACGTGGACGTTGGCGATCCCGCCGTTGGTCGCCCACGCCTTCTGCCCGTTGATCACCCACTCGTCGGAAGCCTCGTCGTACACCGCCCGCGTCCGGTACCCGGCCACGTCCGACCCCGCCTGCGGCTCGGACGCGCAGAACGCCGCCAGCTTCGGCTCGTCCGGCGTCCCGAAGCACTCCGGCACCCACTCGGCCAACTGCTCCGGCTCGCCGGAGGCGAAGATCCCGGCCGCCGCCAGCCCGGTCCCCATGAGGGCCAGCGCGATCCCGGCGTCACCCCAGAACAGCTCCTCCACCGCGATCGGCAGCGACAACCCGACCGGGTCGGCGAACCACGTCGCCAGCGCCTCGAACCCGTACAGGCCGATCTTCGCGGCCTCCTGGATCACCGGCCACGGCGTCTCCTCCCGCTCGTCCCACTCGGACGCGGCGGGCCGGATCACGTCGGCGGCGAAGCCGTGCACCCAGTCGCGCAGGTCGCGCTGGTCCTCGTTCAGCTCCAAGGAGAACAACGCGGTCACGCCTTGGGGATGTCGAAGAGGCTCATGAAACCCGCCGCGAAACCGAGGTCGCCCTTGACCTTCAGCTTGCCGGTCATGAACAGGACGGGCGCGGACGCGTTGCCGGTGGCCAGTTTGAGGAACTCCACCGGGCCCAGGGTGACCGTCGCCCGCGACTCGCGGGTGGCGCCCTTGTTGATGGTGCAGCTCGCGTCCTCGATGACGGCCTCGTAGACGTCGTCACCGGATGCGCCGCCGGTCAGGCGGAAGTGCACGACGGCCCGCGTGGCGCCGGCGCGGTCGGTGCGGAAGTGGACCTCCATGCGGCGGAAGACCTCGTCCAGCACGCGTTCGCGCAGGCCGGGGCGCGCGGTGACGGCCTCGATCTGCTCCTTGGACGCGCGTGACACGATCCGGGCGAAGTTCTGCGGGTCCATCTTGGCCAGGTCGAGGTCGGCGCCCGCGTCCGCGAGGTCACCGAGGGTGCCGAGGAGGTCGGCGAACTCGTCCTGTCCGAGCTTCTTGGGGTCGATGCCGCGCGCGATGACGTCGATGTCCAGTTCGCGCAGCGCGGGGTCGGCCGGGTCGACCTGCTGGAGCGCCTTGATCAGGTCTTTCGGGCTCAGCTTGGCGATGGCCTCGGTGGTGAGGTTGGTCATGGTGGCACCTCCGCGTACCTACTGGGCGGTAAGACTACTGGTGAGTAGGTAGGCTGGCAAGGAGCGCGGAGTAATCTTGCGCCCAGCCTTCAGGGGGTGCGATGCACGCAGAGCAACCGGTCAGCGCCGGACGAGCCAAGAGACTGCCCCGCGCGGTGCGCGAACGGCAGATCATGGACGCCGCGGTGGACGTCTTCTCGCGGCTGGGTTTCCACGCCGCGTCGATGGACGAGATCTCCGAGGTCGCGGGCATCTCCAAACCCATGCTCTACGCGTACCTGGGCTCCAAGGAGGAGCTGTTCGCGACCTGCATCCGCCGCGAGTCCACGCGGATGATGGAGGCCATCGCGAACGGCGTCGAGGCCGACCAGCCGCCGGACGTCCAGCTGTGGAGCGGCCTGCGCGCGTTCTTCGGTTTCGTCGGGGAGAACCGGTCGAGCTGGCAGGTCCTGCACCGCCAGGCATCCTCCCAGGGCGGCCCGTTCGCGCAGGAGTTGGCCGACATGCGCGGCCGGGCGATCAGCCTCGTCGCCGCGCTGCTGGTGCACTCCGCGGACTTCCCCAACGTCCCGCGCGCCGGCGACAAGGAGGCCGAGTCGCTGGCTGCCGCGCTGGTCGGCGCGGCCGAGGCGCTCGCCGACTGGTGGCTGGACAACCCGGACGAGCCCGCGGGCGTCGTCGCCGCCCGGCTGATGAACCTGGTCTGGATGGGCTTCGGCGACCTGGTCGAGGGCAACATCTGGCACCCGCCCTCACGGCGGGCGCCAGAAGGGGACTAGCGGCTGATCACGCCCTCCAGGTGCGGCTTCGTCGACCACAGCGCGAACCGCCACCCGTCGGCGGTCGGCGACGCGGAGAAGTCCACCTTCCCGGGCAGCAGGATCGGCGCCTTGAACCGGACGTCCACGGTGAACGCGCCCGGCAGCCGGCCCTCGAACGCCGCCACGCAGCGCGCCTTCGACCACATCCCGTGCGCGATCGCCCGCGGGAAGCCGAACGCGCGCGCGGTCAGCGGGTGCAGGTGGATCGGGTTGCGGTCACCGGACACCTCGGCGTACCGGCGGCCGACGTCCCCGCCGACGCGCCACACGCCGGTGGGCTCCGGCGGCTCCTCCAGACCGCGCTCGTTCTCCGCGGACCCGGAGCCCGACCCGCCGCCGATCCGGAGATATGTCGACACGTCGACCCAGACCTGTTCGCCGCCCGCCGACACCGCCGACACCACGTCGAACTGCCGGCCCTTCTCGTGCGGGCGCAGGTTCTCCAATCGCACGGCCATGTCCAGCGGCTCGTCCGCCCGCAACGGCCGCACCCGCGTGATCCGGTTCGCCACGTGCACCAAGCCGGGCAACGGGAACGGGAACCCCGGCCCGGTCATCAGCTCGATCTGCGTCGGGAACGCCAGCACGTGCGGGTAGGTCACCGGCAGCTCGTCGCGCACCCCGAACCCGCACACGCGGTTGTACGCCGCCAGGTGCTCCCGATCGACCTCCACCCGCAACTCGCGCGAGGACGCGGGCAGCGTCGACCCCTTCCGGGTGAACCCGGTGAGCGCGGCCTTGGCGTACAGCCAGGTCAGGTTCCCCATCACGCCCCCAGCAGGCTCTGCCCGCACACCCGCACGACGTTGCCGTTCACGCCGGAGGACGCCGGGTGCGCGAACCACGCGATCGCCTCCGCCACGTCCACCGGCAACCCGCCCTGCGACAGGCTGTTCATCCGCCGACCCGCCTCGCGGATCATGAGCGGCACGGCGGCGGTCATCTTGGTCTCGATGAACCCGGGCGCGACCGCGTTGACCGTGGCCCCGGTGCCCGCGACGGTCGAGGACAGCGAGTCGACCATGCCGATCACGCCCGCCTTGGTGGTCGCGTAGTTGGTCTGGCCGACGTTGCCCGCGATGCCCGCGATGGACGAGACACCGATGATCCGGCCGTTGGCGCGCAGCGCGCCGGAGTCGAAAAGGGCCTGGTTGACCCGTTCCTGGCTGGACAGGTTCACCTCGATCACGGCGTTCCAGCGGCCCGCGTCCATCCGGCCGAGCGTGCGGTCACGGGTGATGCCCGCGTTGTGCACGACGATGTCGACCCCGCCGTGCCGCTGGGTCACGTGTTCGACGATCCGCTTCGGGGCATCCGCCGACGTGATGTCGAGTTGGAGGGTGGACCCGCCCACCTCGTTGGCCACGGCCGACAGCTCGTCGCCCTGGCCGGGCACGTCCAGGCAGACGACGTGCGCGCCGTCGCGCCCGAGGACCTGCGCGATCGCCGCGCCGATGCCCCGGGACGCCCCGGTGACCAGCGCGACCTTGCTCGCCAACGGCTTGTCCCAGTCGTCGGGGACCTCCAGCGGACCGGTGCCGATCCGCACCACCTGGCCGGACACGTACGCCGAGCGCCCGGACAGCAGGAACCGCAGGGTGGACTCGAAGTTGCCCTCCGCCCCCTCGGCGACGTACACGAGCTGGGCCGTCCCGCCGTGCTTGAGTTCCTTGCCGACGCTGCGGGTGAACCCTTCGAGCGCGCGCTGCGCGACCCGCGACGCCGCTTCGGCGGGCGGTGTGCCCAGGACGACGACCCGGCCGCACGGGCCGAGCGACCGGATCACCGGGTGGAAGAACTCGTACAGCTCGCGCAGCTTCTCCGTGGTGTCGATGCCGGTGGCGTCGAAGACGAGGGCCGCGTACCGCTCGCTCTCCTTGGCCTCGGTGACCACGTCGAGCCCGATGGACTCGCACACCTCGGCGACCGGCTCGACCAGTCGTCCGCTCCCGCCGAGCAGCACGGGGCCGTCCAGCGCGGGCTTCCCGGGCGTGTGCCGGCGCAGGGGGTACGGGTTGGGCAGGCCGAGCTTGCCGACGACGAGACGCCCGAAGCCGGACTTGGCGAACGACTGGTAGCGATCCATGCGCACATCACACTCCCTACTCAGTAGTAAGTCTACTGACGAGTAGGTAATATGGACAACACACACCCGTACCGGGAGGACGACATGGCCGACATCCGCAGGGTTGCCATCCTGGGCGGCAACCGAATCCCCTTCGCGCGCTCCAACGGCCCCTACGCCACGGCGTCGAACCAGGACATGTTCACCGCGGCCCTGGACGGCCTGGTCGGCCGGTTCGCGTTGCAGGGCGAGCGGCTCGGCGAGGTGGTCGCGGGCGCGGTGCTCAAGCACAGCCGCGACTTCAACCTGGTGCGGGAGTGCGTGCTGGGCAGCGCCCTGTCCGCGGAGACCCCGGCCTACGACGTCCAGCAGGCGTGCGGCACCGGTCTCCAGGCCGTGATCGCGGTCGCGAACAAGATCGCGCTGGGCCAGATCGAGGTCGGCATCGCGGGCGGCGTGGACACCACCAGCGACGCGCCCATCGGCGTGAACGAGGACCTGCGCGGCGTGCTGCTGGAGTTCAACCGGGCCCGGTCGACCGGCGCCAAGCTCAAGGCCGTCACCAAGCTGCGCCCCAAGCACGTCGTCCCCGACATCCCCCGCAACGGCGAACCGCGCACCGGCCTGTCGATGGGCGAGCACGCGGCGATCACCGCCCGCGAGTGGGGCATCGCCCGCGAGGACCAGGACGCCCTGGCCGCCGCGAGCCACCACAAGCTGGCCGCCGCCTACGACCGCGGGTTCTTCGACGACCTGCTGACCCCGTTCCAGGGCCTGACCCGGGACCAGAACCTGCGCCCCGATTCGTCGGTGGAGAAGCTGGCCAAGCTCAAGCCGGTCTTCGGCCGCGGCGAGGGCGCCACCATGACCGCCGGCAACTCGACCCCGTTGAGCGACGGCGCGTCCACGGTGCTGCTGGCGAGCGAGGAGTGGGCGGCGTCCCGGAACCTGCCGGTCCTGGCGTACCTGACGTTCACCGAGACCGCGGCGGTCGACTACGTCCACGGCGGCGAGGGCCTGTTGACGGCCCCGGCCTACGCGGTGCCCCGGATGCTCGCCCGCGCGGGCTTGTCGTTGCAGGACTTCGACTTCTACGAGATCCACGAGGCCTTCGCGTCCCAGGTCCTGGCCACCCTGAAGGCCTGGGAGGACGCCGACTTCTGCAAGGGCAGGCTCGGCCTGGACGCCCCGCTCGGCCCGATCGACCGCGCGAAGCTCAACGTCAACGGCTCGTCGCTGGCGGCAGGCCACCCGTTCGCGGCCACCGGCGCGCGCATCGTGGCGACGCTGGCGAAGCTCCTGGCGGAGAAGGGCTCGGGCCGCGGCCTGATCTCGATCTGCGCGGCGGGCGGCCAGGGCGTGACCGCGATCGTGGAGCGCTGACGGCCCTCAGTCCAGAAGGGACCAGGTCGCGGTGCAGCGGACGGTGACCGTGATCTGTTGGGCTTCCAGGTTCAGCTGGTCCATCTGCGGCGGCGCGCCCGGTGCGCCGCCGTAGCCCGCCACCGCCCGCACCGACTCCATCGCCCACATCTCGCTGTCCCCGTCGGCCAGCCGCAGCAACGTCCCCAGCCGCGCGCCCAGGGCCTCGGCGTACCCCTCGGCGCGGCGGCGCGCGTCCACGACGGCCTCCTTCTGCGCCTCCCGCACCGCGTCCGTGTCGGACGCGAGCTGCCACGACGGGCCGTTGAGCCACGTGGGTTCGGCGGCCACCAGGGCGCCCAGCAGGTCGTCGAGCTGGTCGAGGTCGTCGATCCGCAGCGTGTAGGACTGCGAGGCCCGGCTGCCGGACCGGCGCTTCCCGTTCCAGTTGTCGTGCACGTTGAGTTGGCGCGACCGCACCTCCACGCCGGGCCGCGCGAGCAGCGGCTCGACCGACGCCACCCGCCGAGTCAGCAGGTCGACCGCCTCCCCGCGGGTCGCGCCGGAGGTCTCGAAGTTCACCTGCACCTCGGCGCGGTCGGCGGTGCGCTCGACCTTGCCGGTGCCCTTGGTCACGACTTCAGCCACGGCGCCCAGCCAACTCGCATGCCGGATCATGCGCAACGATAAGACGATCTAGTACAAACACTAGACAGATTAATAAGGCGCGACACGCGCCGAGTATTGGATCGGCCGTAGACAGCTCGATACCGTCCGAGGATGGACCCGGTCCGCAACCCGTTCGCCCCCGGCGCGGGGCAGCGCCCGCCCGAGCTGGCGGGGCGGGACAAGGAGCTGAGCGCGTTCGACGTGGTCCTCGAACGGGTCGCGCGCGGCCGGCCGGAGCGCAGTCTCGTGCTCACCGGGCTCCGCGGCGTCGGGAAGACCGTGCTGCTGGGCGAGCTGCGGTCCATGGCGGTCAAGCGCGGGTGGGGCGCGGGCAAGATCGAGGCCCGGCCCGAGGCGGGCCTGCGGCGACCGCTGTCCGCCGCGCTGCACCGGGCGATCCGCGACCTGGCCGTGCGGCACCGCGCGCCGGACCGGGTGGAGGCGGTGCTGGGCGTGCTCAAGGCGTTCGCGCTGAAGGCCAACCCCGAGGACGCGAAGCTGCGCGACCGGTGGCAGCCGGGCATCGACGTGCCCGCCGCGCAGGGCCGGGCCGACTCCGGGGACATCGAGATCGACCTGGTGGAGCTGTTCACCGAGGTCGCGGAGCTGGCGCAGGACGTGGGCACGGGCGTGGCGCTGCTGATCGACGAGATGCAGGACGTGCGGGCGGACGACGTGTCGGCGCTGTGCGCGGCGTGCCACGAGCTGTCCCAGTCGGGTGCCCCGCTGGTGGTGGTCGGCGCGGGGCTGCCGCACCTGCCGGCCGTGCTGTCGGCGTCCAAGTCGTACTCGGAGCGGCTGTTCCGGTACGTGCGGATCGACCGGCTGTCCCGCGAGGACGCCGACCGGGCGGTGCTGGCGCCGGTCGAGCGGGAGCAGGCGGGCATCCACGACGAGGCGCTGGACGCCCTGTTCGACGCGTCCGGCGGCTACCCGTACTTCATCCAGGCCTACGGCAAGGCCGCGTGGGACGCCGCGCCGGCCGACCCGATCACCCCGCTGGACGTGGCCGTCGCCGCGCCCGAGGCGGACGCCGAGCTGGCGGTGGGGTTCTTCGGGTCGCGGTACGAGCGGGCGACGCCGGCCGAGCGCGAGTACCTGCGGGCGATGGCGGAGCTGACCGACGGCAAGGACGCGGGCGTGAACACCGCGCAGGTCGCCGACCACCTGGGGCGCAAGCCGTCGTCGCTGTCGCCGGCGCGGGACAGCCTCATCAAGAAGGGCCTGGTCTACAGCGCGGAACGCGGTCAGATCGCGTTCACCGTGCCGCACTTCGGGCGGTTCCTGCTGGGGCGCGAGGACTGATCTCCGGTCGCATCGGGTTCTCTAGCGGTCACACTGGAGAACCGTCGCTGGGCTGTCCGGCGGAACCAGGTGACATCCAGGCGAATCGAGGGTGTTGAACGGGTAGCCACCGGAGATTCATCGGCTTGTGCCCCATCTCACCGGATAATCGGGTGCGTCGCGGGTGTCGAGGGTGCATACTTGAGTCACACACCGAGAAGCACTCCGAGAGGGATGAACCCCGTGAACTTCACTGCGAAGCTCCGCGCTCGTCGTGTCGAGGCTCGCAACCGCAAGGCCGTTGCCCGCGCGATCGACCAGGCGCCCACCCCGGCCATGCGCCACGAGCTGATGGCGATCGCGCAGGCCCAGGTGACCACCCTCCGCTGAACCGCCCTCCGCGCGTGACGGCCACCCGACATCGACACCGGGTGCACGCCCCGCCGTCGCGCGCGACCGGCGAAGGGGGAAACGCCGGAGGCCCTGCCGCACCTCCCGCGCGGCAGGGCCTCCGGTTATCTTGAGTGCTGTGAAACGTGATCTGGCTCACACCCTGGAGAGGGTGTAACAGACCACTATCGTGTATCGATGTTCATGGTGACCCCGCGATGCTGTCGGACCCCCGACCTGGCAGCACCGCGGGGTTTCCCATGTGTCCCCCGACCAGGTTGCCCGGACTACTTGGACGTGGCCGAACCGGTCCAGGTGTCGTCGTCCTGTCTGCGGGCGCGCCGGATCATCACTGGTTCCCCCTGATGTGTTTTGTCCCCCATGGACACCATCCATGGTGCCACCGGGGTGCGACAGGTTTTTGAAGGTTTGCTGAGAGCATGGGCCGATGACCCTCCCGCTCCTGGTGGTCGACGCGGCCAACGTCGTGGGCTCCGTCCCCGACGGCTGGTGGCGGGACCGCGCGGGCGCGGCCACCCGCCTCCGCGACTCCTTGACCGCGGTGGCCGAACACGGCCTAACGCCGTTCCACGACGGTCCGCTCGAAGTCGTCCTGGTGGTCGAGGGCAAGGCCCGTCACGTGGAATCCATCCCCGGGGTCCGCGTGGTGGCGGCCGACGGCTCCGGCGACGACAAGATCGTCGAAGTGGTCCGCACCGACCCAGAGGACCGCCCCCGCGCAGTCGTCACCGCCGACCGCGAACTCCGCCGCCGGGTGACCGAGCTGGGCGCCGAAGTCCTGGGCCCAAGATCGGTTCGGTGATCCGAAGTCCCGCTCGCGTTCTCGACAAGTGGACCCCGGAACAGGCCGGCCGTCCCAGAGTGTTGACTTCGGTCGTGACGACTGCTCAGCGCCGCCGTGCTCGTGTCCGCGCCCCCGAACTCGTGGGCCGCGGGTGGCTCAACACCGGTGGGAAGGACATCAAGCTCGGCGACCTGCGGGGCAAGGTGGTCCTGCTCGACTTCTGGACCTTCTGCTGCATCAACTGCCTGCACGTGCTGGACGAACTCCGCCCCCTGGAGGCCGAGTTCGCCGACGTCCTGGTCACCGTCGGCGTCCACTCCCCGAAGTTCGTCCACGAGGCCGACCCCGAGGCGCTCAAGGCCGCCGTCGAGCGGTACGAGGTGCACCACCCCGTGCTGGACGACCCCGAGCTGACCACGTGGCAGAACTTCGCCGTCAAGGCGTGGCCCACGCTGGTCGTCGTCGACCCCGAGGGGTACGTCGTGCACGTCGCGGCCGGTGAGGGGCATGTCGACGCGCTCCGGACGGTCATCGGCGAACTCATCGCCGAGCACGAGGCCAAGGGCACGCTCCACCGCGGCGACGGCCCCTACGTCCCGCCCGCCCCGGCCGACACGACCCTGCGCTTCCCCGCCAAGGCGATCGTCCTGCCGAACGGGAACCTGCTGGTCAGCGACTCCGCGCACCACAGCCTGGTCGAACTCGGACCCGACGGCGAAACCGTCGTCCGCCGCATCGGCACCGGCGAGCGCGGCCGGCAGGACGGCCTCGCGCCCACCTTCTCCGAGCCCGCCGGCCTGGCCCTCCTCCCGTCCGACGCGGCAGCCGCGGTCGGCTACCACGTCGTCGTCGCCGACACGGTCAACCACCTGCTCCGCGGCCTGAACCTGGACACCGGCGAGGTCACCACCGTGGCCGGCACCGGCGAGCAGTGGCGCGACGGCGAGACCGACGGGCCGGCCGACGCGATCCACCTCACCAGCCCGTGGGACGTGGCCTGGTGGGAACCCGCCGGCGGCATCGCCATCGCGCTCGCCGGCAACCACACCCTCGGCCTGTTCAAGCCCGTCGAGCAGCGCCTCGAACGCCTCGCCGGCACCACCGTCGAGGGCCTGAGCGACGCCCCGCTCAAGGACGCCTTCTTCGCCCAGACCTCCGGCCTCGCCGCGCAGGGCGACCGCCTCTGGCTCGTCGACTCCGAGACCTCCGCCCTGCGCTACCTGGAGAACGGCCAGGTCAAGACCGTCGTCGGCAAGGGCCTCTTCGACTTCGGCCACCGTGACGGCCCCGCCGACCAAGCCCTCTTCCAGCACCCGCTGGGCGTCGCCGTCCTCCCCGACGGCTCGGTGGCGGTCGCGGACACCTACAACGGCGCCGTCCGCCGCTACGACCCGGCCACCGGCGAGGTGTCCACGCTGGCCACCGACATCGCCGAGCCCAGCGACGTGCTGTTCGTCGACGGTGAGCTGGTCGTCGTCGCCTCCGCCGCGCACCGCCTGGAGCGGCCCGTGGCACCCGGCACGAAGGTCTTGGGCGAGGCGCACCAGGTCAAGCGCCCGCCCACGGTCATCGCGCCCGGCGAGCTGGAGCTGTCGGTCGTCTTCACCCCGCCGACCGGCCAGAAGCTGGACGACCGCTACGGCCCGTCGACCCGTCTGGAGATCACCAGCTCGCCCCCGGAACTGCTGGTCGAGGGCGCGGGCGTGGGCACCGACCTGAAGCGGACGCTGCGCATCGCGGACGGCTTCACCGATGGTGTCCTGCACGTCGTCGCGCAGGCCGCGAGCTGCACGGACGACCCCGCCGTCGAGCACCCGGTGTGCAAGCTCACCCGGCAGGACTGGGGCGTCCCGGTGCGCATCAGTGCGGACGGACCGAACCGACTGCCGCTCATGATGGGCGGTCTGGACGAGGACGTGTAGAGAGCCCACGTAGACTCATCGGGTGCCCGATGTCAAGCTTGAGATCCAGATGCTGCACGACCGCGTCATGGTGCGGATCTCCCCGGAGGACGGCGAGCGCCGCAGCAGCGGCGGCATCCTGATCCCGGCCACCGCCCAGATGGCCAAGCGTCTGGCCTGGGGCGAGGTGCTCGGGGTCGGCACGAACGTGCGGCACGTCAAGGTCGGCGACCGGGTCCTGTTCAACCCGGACGAGCAGTTCGAGGTCGAGGTGCAGGGCGCGACCTACCTGGTCATGCGCGAGCGCGACGTGCACGCCACCGCCACCGAGCGGTCGGATCACGGAACGGGCCTTTACCTCTAGAACCGCCCGACCGTGATCGACGTGTGACGGCGGTCGGGTAAGCAGTCCCAGGACCTTGCGTGAGAGGCAAGAGGGGGAGCGGTGCCGGAGAACCAGAGACCGGAGTACGACGCTGAGCGGACCACGGCGTTCCAGCCGGTCCGCCCGTCGGGCACCGGTTCGGAGCGCCCGACGAACGGCTCCGGGCCGTCCGCCGGGGAGGCGCAGTGGCCCCGGGAAGAGGACGCCTGGCCGCAGGAGGAGCCCGACGAGCCCGCCGACGCGTCCGGCCGCGAGGCCGCGCCCGCCGACGCCACCGTGCGCGACGTCGCACCCTCGGACGCGACCCGGTACATCGACAGCGGCAACCTTTCGGCCCCCACGGGCGTCACCCACGATGTGCCCAACCCCCACCCCGACGAGGTCACCCGCAAGCTGACCCCGCCCGCCGACGAGACCCGCGCCTTCCCCGGCCCGCAGGGCGCGCCGGCGTTCGACGAGACCCGCGCTTTCGGCGGCCCGCAGGGCGCGCCCGCGTTCGACGAAACCCGGGCGTTCGACGAGACCCGCGCCTTCGACGAGACCCGGGCGTTCAACGGGCCGCAGGACGGTCCGCGAAACCCGTCCCCTTCCGAGCAGACCACCGTGTTCGCGACCCCGGTCGGCGAGCCGGAGGCCACCGTCCTGGGCCCGATGATGGTCGACGAGGGCACCGCCGCCGACGAGGACGACCAGCGCCGCAAGAGCCGCAAGAAGGTCGCGCTCGTCGCGGCCGGCGTGTTCGGCCTGCTCGTGCTCCTGTACGGCCTGGACATCCTGGTCTCCAGCGGCAACGTGCCGCGCGGCGTGACCGTCGCGGGCGTCGACGTGGGCGGCATGAGCCACCAGGACGCCGAGCAGAAGCTGCGCGCCGAGATCGGCCCCCGCCTGGAGAAGCCGGTCAAGGCGCGCGCGGGCGACGTGGACACCGAGGTCGACCCCAAGGCCGCGGGCCTGGAACTGGACTGGGCGGGCACGTTCGAGCGGGCGGGTGACCAGCCGCTGTCCCCGATCACCCGCATCACCTCGTTCTTCACCTCCCGCGAGGTCGGTTTCGCCACCCGCAGCGACCAGGGCAAGCTGTCCGCCGCGGTGGAGGGCCTGCGCGCCAAGACCGACCACGACCCGGCCGAGGGCACCATCAAGTTCGAGGGCGGCACGGCCGTCGCCGTAGACCCCAAGCAGGGCCAGAAGCTCGACGCCGCCGGCGCACGCGAGAAGCTGCTCGCCGACTGGGCGGACGGCGGCACGGTCGAACTGCCGGTCGCGACCACCCCGGTCAAGACGACCAAGGAGGGCGTGCAGAAGGCGCTCGACGAGGTCGCCAAGCCCGCCGTCGCGTCGCCTGTCCTGATCAAGGGCGAGGGCAAGGACGCCACGCTCACGCCCGAGCAGCTCTTCGGCACGCTGGTGTTCGAGCCCGCCGACGACGGCAGCCTGAACGTCAAGGTGGACAACAACAAGGTCATCGAGGCCGCAGGCCCCCAGCTCAAGGACACCGAGAAGGAGGGCAAGGACGCCGAGATCGTGTTCGAGGGCGGCCGGCCCACCGTCAAGGAGTCCGTGGACGGGCTGACCATCGACTGGGAGAAGTCGCTGGCCCCGTACCTCGACGTGCTCAAGCGCGCCGATCAGCGCGAGATCAAGGCGGAGTACAAGAAGTCGCCCGCCAAGGTGACCACCGAGCAGGCCAACCAGATGGGCATCAAGGAGGTCATCGGCGAGTTCCAGACCGGTGGCTTCGCGGCCGACTCGGGCGTGAACATCCGCGTGGTGGCGCAGAAGGTCAACGGCGCGATCGTGAAGCCCGGCGAGACGTTCTCCCTCAACGGCTTCACCGGCCCCCGCGGCACCGCCCAGGGCTACGTCGAGGCGGGCATCATCGAGAACGGCGCCCCCGGCCGCGCGGTCGGCGGCGGCATCTCCCAGTTCGCCACGACGCTGTACAACGCGGCGTACCACGCGGGCATGAAGGACGCCGGGCACAAGGAGCACAGCTACTGGATCTCCCGCTACCCGGCGGGTCGCGAGGCCACGGTGTTCATGGACGCCGCGGGCAACAGCCTGATCGACATCAAGTTCACCAACCCCGACCAGACCGGCGTCGCGATCCAGACCATCTGGACCCCGTCGTCGCTGAAGATCGTGCTGTGGGGGACGAAGAACTACGACGTCACCGGGTCCACCAGCGAGCGCACGAACTTCACCGAGCCGCAGGAGATCAAGAAGACCACCCAGCCGTGCGTGCCCAGCAACGGCTCTCAGGGCTTCACGGTGACGGACACCCGGACCATCACGGACCGTCGCACCGGGCAGACGCGGTCCGAGTCGCGGACGGTCAAGTACGACCCGTCGCCGAAGATCGTGTGCGAGGCCCCGCCGGCGGGTTAGCGCCGCATGAACGCTCGCCTCAACGCCTATGGTGCTCACGTGCCGTAGGCGTTGCTCTTCGCGCCGAAGGCGCTTCCTGTCGGCTATTCGGCCAAAGGAAGGGCGCCTCCAGGCCCGCTTCTGGCTTTTGATCTTGCGAGAGCGCGCCGACGAGTGGGGCGGCTTAGGGCTGGTCGGGGGCGGGTATTCACTCGATCGTGAGCGTGCATGAGGTGAGACGTCACCCGGCCGTGCAACTGCTCGGCCGGGCGGGGATGGTGTGCTACGGGGTGGTCCACGTGCTGCTGGCCGTGTTGACCGCGCAGGTGGTGCTGGGTGACACCGGGGAGCGCACCGACCAGAAGGGTGCGGTGGCGACGATCGCCGAGACGTCCCTCGGGCCGGTGTTGCTGTGGGTGTTGGCGGTCGGGCTGTTCGCGTTCGCGCTGTGGCAGGTGGCCATGGCGGTGTCCGGGTACCAGTGGGTGTCGCCGGAGCGGAAGCGCTGGTACCGGCGGTGCGGCTCGGTCGGGCGGGCGATCACCGGGGTCGTGATCGGTATCGCGGCCGTCAACTATGCGACCGGGTCGAGCCAGAAGACGTCCACCGAGCAGTCGCAGACGTGGACGGCGAAGGTGTTGGCGCTGCCGCTCGGGCAGGTGTTGGTGGGTGCGGTGGCGTTGTTCGTGATCGGGCTGGGGGTCGCGGTCGCGCGCAAGGGGGTCAAGAAGTCCTTCGAGGACGACCTCTACATGTCCGAGCTGCCGGCCGGGTCGCAGAAGTGGGTCGAGCGGCTGGGGCGGGTCGGGTGGATCGGCAAGGGGATCGCGTACGGGTTGATCGGGATCCTGGTCGGGTTCGCGGCCATCGAGGCGGACCCGTCGGAATCCGGCGGGCTGGACAAGGCGCTGCACACGCTCGCCGCCCAGCCCTACGGCATCTTCCTGCTCGCCCTGATCGCCTTGGGCTTCCTGGGCTTCGGCGTCTACTGCTTCGCGGCGGCCCGCGCCCACAAGGGCTGACAACGCGCACAAGGGCTGACGAAAAGGGCGGTCCCCCCAACGCCCCGGGGGAACCGCCCTGGTCCTCGCAGCAGGATCAGAACGCGGACTCGTCGATGTCCATCAGCGAGTTGTCGGTGTTCTCGGTGATCTTGCGGCGCGCGGACAGCTCGGGCAGCACGGTCTTCGCGAAGAAGGACGCGACCGCCACCTTGCCCTCGTAGAACGCCTTGTCCTTGGCCGACACCTGACCGTCGAGCTTGGCCAGGGCCACCTCGGCCTGGCGCAGCAGCAGCCAGCCGACCAGCACGTCACCGGCGGTCATCAGCAGGCGGACGGTGTTCTGGCCGACCTTGTACAGGTTGCGCACGTCCTCCTGCGAGCTGGTCAGGAAGCCGATCATCGCGCCCAGGATGCCCTGCAGGTCCTCCAGGCCCTGCTTGAGCAGCGCCCGCTCCTCCTTGAGCCGGCCGTTGCCGCCCTCGTTGTCGATGAACGACTGGATCTCGCCGTTGAGGAAGCCCAGCGCCTGGCCCTTGTCGCGGATGATCTTCCGGAAGAAGAAGTCCAGCGACTGGATGGCCGTGGTGCCCTCGTACAGGGAGTCGATCTTGGAGTCCCGGATGTACTGCTCGATCGGGTACTCCTGGAGGAAGCCGGAGCCGCCCAGGGTCTGCAGCGACTGCGCGAGCTGCTCGTAGGCCCGCTCGGAGCCGACGCCCTTGACGATCGGCAGCAGCAGGTCGTTGACCTTCTCCGCCAGCTCCTTGGCCTCGCCGCCCAGCGCGACCTGGTCCTGGAACGTGGCGGTGTAGAGGTACACCGCGCGCAGTCCCTCGGCGTAGGCCTTCTGCAGCATGAGCGAGCGGCGCACGTCCGGGTGGTTGGTGATGGTGACCCGGGGCGCGGTCTTGTCGGTCATGCGGGTCAGGTCGGCGCTCTGCACCCGCTCCTTGGCGTAGGCCAGGGCGTTGAGGTAGCCGGTGGACAGCGTGCCGATGGCCTTGGTGCCGACCATCATCCGGGCGTACTCGATGACCTGGAACATCTGCGCGATGCCGTCGTGCACCTCGCCGAGCAGCCAGCCCTTGGCGGGCACGCCGTGCTGGCCGAAGGTCAGCTCGCAGGTCGTGGAGACCTTGAGGCCCATCTTGTGCTCGACGTTGGTGACGAAGGCGCCGTTGCGCTCGCCGGTCGGCTCGCCGGTCTGCGGGTCGAAGTGCCACTTGGGCACCAGGAACAGGGACAGGCCCTTGGTGCCGGGCTTCGCCTCGATGCCGGGGCCCTCGGGGCGGGCCAGCACCAGGTGCATGATGTTCTCGGTTAGGTCCTGGTCACCCGAGGTGATGAACCGCTTCACACCGTCGAGGTGCCACGAGCCGTCCTCCTGGAGCACGGCCTTCGTCCGGCCCGCGCCCACGTCGGAGCCGGCGTCGGGCTCGGTGAGCACCATGGTGGCGCCCCAGCCGCGCTCGATCATGATCTCGGCCCAGCGCTTCTGCTCGTCGGTGCCGTTCTTGTGCACGACGGTCGCGAAGTTGGGGCCGGCCAGGTACATGTAGATCGCCGGGTTCGCGCCCAGGATCAGCTCGGACGCCGCCCACTGCACCGACGGCGGGATGCCGAAGCCGCCCAGCTCGTTGGGCAGGGACAGGCGGTACCACTCGCCGTCCCAGATCGCCTGGTAGGACTTCTTGAAGGACTCGGGCAGCGTCGCCGAGTGCGTCTTCGGGTCGAACACGGGCGGGTTGCGGTCGGCGTCGGCGAAGGACTCCGCCAGCGGGCCCACCGCGAGGTTGTTCAACTCGGCCAGCACGCCGCGCGCGGTGTCCTCGTCGGACTGCTCGAACGGCCCCGTGCCGAGGTGGTCCTGCACGTTGAAGACCTCGAAGAGGTTGAACTCGAGGTCTCGGACGTTGCTCTTGTAGTGACCCATCTCGTCGCTCTCTCCAAACAGGTCGGGGCTGTCCCCTACTGACCGGTAACAACAGTTTATTACCTGTCAGTAACCCCGGCAAGGGCGGCTACCCGGTTGTGGCGGAGCAGACGAGATCACTTCATGTTCGAGCTGAGCAGTCCGGCCTGGTAGGCGAGGGACACGGCGTGCGTGCGATCCCGGGCCCGCAGCTTGCGCAGGATGTTCTTCACGTGCGTGCGGACGGTCTCCACCGACACGTACAGCTCGTTGGCCACCGCCTGGTTCTCCAGTCCGTCGGCGATCAACTGCAGCACTTCGTACTCCCGCCGCGACAGCGCCCGCCGCGACCCGGCCTCGGCGGTCGGCGTGAACCCCGCGGCCAGCGGCGCGAGCGTCGGGTCGACGTACATGCGCTCCTGGTGCCCGCGCACGATCGCCTGGAGCACCTCGCCCACCTCGCCGCCGCGCGGCACGAGCCCGCGCACGCCCGCCGCGAGCGCGCCCCGCACGTACTTCGCGGTCCGGTGCGGCTCGCGCACGAGCGAGATCACCACGAGCTGCGGGTCGTTGCCGACCAGCAGGGTGGCCAGGTGGCCCTGCGGGTCCAGCACCGAGTCCACCAGCAGCACGTCCGGCCGCAGCCGCTCCTGGAGCCGCACGGCCGTGTGCAGGTGCCCGGTCGAGCCGAGCCAGTTCAGGCCCGGTGTTCGGCGCACGACCGCCGACAGGCCCTCGCGGAACAGCGGGATGGGATCGACCAGCGCGATCCCCGGCCCCGAGGCATGCCGGCCCGCGCCCGCGGGCAGCGGACGGCCGTTGACACCGGTTTGCATGTCCATGGGAGTTGTTCGCCGCGGGGACATGACGGGGTTTCGCGAAACAAAACTGTCGGTATGACTTGGTCACGTATGTGAACAAGAGTCACAACTGTGAGTCAGTTGGCTGCTGTGGTCTTCCGCACAGTGCAACGGCTCCGTAAGACCTACGTCACACACCCGCACGTGGGACGCCGCGCACCGCCGCCCGTTCTGTCGCGCTGCCGCCCGCCGAGGACGTTCAGGGAGGTTGGATGGGCACCCTCGACTGGCTGGTCGTAGGTGGGTACTTCTTCGTGATGGTGGCCATCGGCTACTGGTCACGTGGGCGGATCAAGAACATCGCGGACTTCTTCACCGCCGGCGGCAAGATGCCCTGGTGGCTGTCCGGCATCTCGCACCACATGTCCGGCTACAGCGCCGTCATGTTCGTCGCCTTCGCCGCCGAGGCCTACCGGCTCGGGCTCACCGTCTACATCTGGTGGGCGCTGACCATCGGCGTCGGCGTGGGCATCGGCGCGTTCCTGTGGGCCGGCGCGTGGAACCGGCTGCGCTCGAAGCACGGCGTGAAGTCGCCGCTGGAGTACCTCGCCCGCCGGTACAACGTGCCGACGCAGCAGGTCATGGCGTGGGCCGGCGCGGCGCTGAAGGTCGTCGACATCGCGGCGAAGTGGGTCGCGGTCGCGTTGCTGCTCAAGGGTTTCGCGGGCGTCGAGGTGTGGCTGGGCATCACGCTGGTCGGCCTGGTGACGATGGTCTACTCGGTGCTCGGCGGTCTGTGGGCCGACGCGCTGACCGACTTCGGGCAGTTCATCATCCAGGGGTTGGCGGGCATCGCGATGTTCGTCGCGGTGGCCGCGCACTTCGGCGGCATCTCCTTCATGTGGGAGATCTGGGACCAACTGCCGGAGTCGCACTCCGAGCCGTTGGCCGGTCAGTACACGTTGGTGTTCTTCATGGCGTTGTTCCTGATCAAGACGCTTGAGTACAACGGCGGCATGTGGAACCTGGCGCAGCGCTACATGGCCGCGCCGTCCGGGGCGGCGGCGAAGCGGTCGGCGCTGCTGTCCTCCGTGCTGTGGCTGGTGTGGCCGCTCGTGCTGTTCTTCCCGATGTGGGCGGCGCCGCTGATCGTGCCGGGCATGGAGGCCAACGCGGAGCAGGCGTACGTCGAGATGGGCAAGGCGATGCTGCCCGCGGGCATGGTCGGGCTGGTGCTGGCCGGGTTCTTCTCGCACACGATGGCGATGGTGTCGTCGGACGCGAACGTGATCTCGGCCGTGATCACCCGGGACATGTTGCCGCGCCTGTGGAAGGGCGTGACCCGGCTGTCCGAGGCCGCGCAACTGCAGTTGGCGCGGATCACGACGTTCGCGTTCATCGGGCTGTCCATGACGATCGCGCTGACGGCGGACACCAAGGGGTTCGTGCTGAAGGTCGTGATCGCGCTGGTGGCGGCGACGATGGGGCCGATCGCGATCCCGTTGATGCTGGGGCTGCTGCCGTGGTTCAAGCGGGTCGGGCCGTCGGCGGCGATCTCGTCCGTGGTGGGCGGGCTCGGGACGTGGGCGGTGCTGTACGTGTTGCAGCAGAACAAGGTGGAGTTCGTGACCCAGGCGGTGATCGTCTCCTGGCCGTTGCTGGTGTCGTTGGTGCTGTACCTGGTGGTCGGGTTGGCGCTGAAGCCGGAGCCGTCCGAGGACCGGGCCGCGTTGGTGGACTCGTTGCAGTCCGACGCTGAACCGGAGCGGGCGCGCGCGTGACGTTCCGTGGTCCCGCCCCCTTGCGTGGGGGCGGGATCACACTTGTGGGCAGTCTCATGCGGTTCGTCCGGCTTGTCGGACCCACAGTGGAGACATGGGTGCGTGGCAGCCGCGGGACGAGGTCGAGTCGGGGGCCGGGTGGCGCCTGTGGATGGCGCTGAGCGCGCGGGTGTGGCCGGACGAGTCGTGGGACGGCACGCCGGCCGCGGCGGTCGCCGGGTTGCACGAGATCGCGTGGGAGTGCGCCGCGCTGCGCTCGGCCTGCCCGGGTGACGCGCCCGTGCTGCGGCTCGTCGACTCGGTGGTGTTCGTGCTGAGCCTGCCGCTGGAGCTGTGGCGGGACGACCACCTGCCGGTCGACGCGGACCGCGCGGCGTTGCTGCACAGCGACCTGGCCGGGGTCGTCGAGCACTTCGCGGGCGTGCGGACGGTGCTGGCCGAGGGCGGGGGCTGGGCCGAACTCGTGTAGTAGTCTGCGTGCTAATGATTAGTGCACAAACTATCGAGGGCGACCCGCTGGCCCTGGAGCGGCAGGTCTGCTTCGCCCTGTCCATCGCGTCCAGGAACGTGGTGGCTCTGTACCGGCCCCTGCTGGAGCCGATGAACCTGACCCACCCCCAGTACCTGGTGATGCTGGCGCTGTGGGGCAAGGCGCCGCTGTCGGTGAAGGCGCTAGCGCGGATGCTCTCCTTGGAGCCCGCCACCCTGTCCCCGCTGCTCAAGCGCCTGGAGTCGATCGGCTACCTCAACCGCACCCGCGACACCGCCGACGAGCGCCAGTTGGCCGTGACCCTGACCGCGGCCGGTGCCGCCCTGCGCGAGCAGGCCCTGGCCATCCCGCCGGCCGTGGTGGAGAAGCTGGGCATGACCCTCGACGAGCTGGAAGCCCTCCACAAGGTCCTCACCCGCGTGATCGCAGCGACGGAGCGAACCCCATGAGTTCCCCCGACCACGCGGCCCACGAAAACGTCGTACCCCAGTGGGACAATGGAGACGGGGGCCGGAGGCCGCCCCTCGCGGGAGACGGGGGCGGGAGGCCGCCCCTCGCGCTGCGCGCCTGGTACCTCCTCGGCGGCCGCCTCCCGGTCCGCCACCGCGAGTGGGTCTTCCACCAGGCCACCAAGCCGTCCTGGCTGGCGTGGTTCGTGGTTCGCGCGTTCCTCCAGGTCCTGCCGCTGACCGTGCTGATCACCCTGGGACTGGTCTGGGGCCTGGGTTCGCCCCTGCCACTGGCCATCGCGTGCGGCTCCCTGGGGCTGGTGGTCGGCGTGTACTTCGCGGTGTCGTACGCGATCGAAAGCACCGACCACCGCATGACGAAGTACGGCTACCCACGCGCCGCCGCCAGCACGTACCGCAAGGAACGCGCCGCCGAAACGGATCGCGAGCGGCAGCGCCGGTACGACGCGGCCTGGCGTTCGGCCGAATAGGACGGGATTCCGCAGAGGTTGATCGGGAGCCTGTTCGACGCGGCTGGGAACCGCTTGAGCGACACGCCCTGATCAAGCCTTGAGCTTTCCCCACTTTCCTCGGTACGGGCGATCCACTTTCGTCGTACCCCTGGCCGGTGAACCACCCGGTGAGGGGCCGGAAACCTTCCGCCGCCGTGTTCGGATGGGCCGGATCCGGACCCCAGGGGGAAGTTTTGCGTTGGAAGTCCATGTCCGCGATCGCGCTCGTGGTTTGCGCGGCGGTCCCGTCGCCCGCCACGGCTGCGCCGCCGTCCGCCACGGCTGCGCCGCCGTCCGCCACGGTGGTGCCGCCGCGCGCCGCAGTGGTACCCGTCCCGGCTGCGTCGGGGACAGCCGAGGAAGCCGCCCGACTGCGCCGATGAGCGCGCCGAGCACCTGGCCGACCGCGTTGGCCTCGAAGCCGATCAGAGGCGGCGCTGTCGCCACCGGGCTTGCAGCACGGGAGTGCGCACTTCCGCGGCGAAGTCGGGAACGAGCTTGGTCAAGCGGTCCAGGAACTCCTCCGGCGTGCGGTGTCCCACGCGCGGGAGGTTGCGCTCGACTTCGCCGAGCACCTCGTCCGACCAGAGTGGACGGTAGGTGTTCGCTCCGCCAACCGCGGCAACAGGTCTGCCAGGCGGTACGGGATGAGCACACAGGCGTCGAGGAATGCGGGAAAGGGCACTAGCGGGTCCGGGTGAACTGATCCACGGCGTCGTAGGAACCGTCCTCGACAGCTTCACGCGCGATCTCGTCCAGCGCGGTGCGGCGGCGGACGCGCGCGCGTTCCTGGTAATCCAGCAGATCGGTCAACCGGACCCGCCGGTGACGCCCGCGCATCTCGAACGGGATTTCGCCCTCTTCCAGGAGTCGCACCAGAGTGGGACGGGAGATGTTGAGCATGTCCGCGGCCTGCTGCGTGGTCAGCTGGGTCGTCTGTGGCGCGATCGTGATCGCGAGCCCGTTCGACAGTGCCTCGACCACCTCGCGCAGTGCGGCGAACACCTCGCCGGGCAGTTTGATCTCCGTGCCGTCCGGGCCGACGAGCCTGGTGTGGCCGTGCAGGGCCTCGGCCGCGTGCGCCAACTCGCCCTGGTTGTCACCAGAGGGGAACAGGGTGTGCCGCCGCGGCGCCGCTGTCATCGTCGTTCCTTCCGGTCCTTCGACTTGTCACACAGTCTATCCGAAAAAAACGAAAGTCGCGGTGGCGGTGGCTCGGCCTCGACCAAGGCGGACGAGGGGTGACGAAGATGACGGATCCTCGGGAGCGCCTGTGTCGGTCGGCCGACCGTGCGGGTGGGCCTCGGGCCCGATCACGCCGAAGGCCCAGGTCGGTCCGGTGAACCGGGCTTGACCTGGGCCTTCGGCGTTCCGAGCGGGTGACGGGAATCGAACCCGCCTCTACAGCTTGGGAAGCTGTCGTTCTACCAATGAACTACACCCGCGTGCTGCGGCACCGATCATACACATAGGCTGTGCCCCGTGTTGTTGAGTGACCGAGATCTGCGCGAAGAGGTCGACTCGGGCCGCCTGGTGCTGGAGCCGTTCGACGACGTCATGGTGCAGCCTTCCAGCATCGACGTCCGTCTCGACCGGTTCTTCCGGGTGTTCAACAACACCCGCTACACCCACATCGACCCGTCCATCCAGCAGGACGACCTCACCTCGATCGTCGAGACCCCCGACGACGAGCCGTTCGTCCTGCACCCCGGCGAGTTCGTCCTGGGCTCCACCTTCGAGCTGGTCGCCCTTCCCGACGACCTCGCCGGCCGGCTGGAGGGCAAGTCCTCGCTCGGGCGGCTCGGGTTGCTCACCCACTCGACGGCCGGGTTCATCGACCCCGGGTTCTCCGGGCACATCACGCTGGAGCTGTCGAACGTCGCCAACCTGCCCATCACGCTCTGGCCGGGCATGAAGATCGGGCAGCTCTGCCTCTTCCGGCTCACCAGCTCCGCCGAGCACCCGTACGGGTCGAAGCAGGCGGGCAGCCGGTACCAGGGGCAGCGGGGGCCGACGCCGTCGCGGGCCTACCTGAACTTCCACCGGACCGAGACCCGCCGCTAGAGACGCCAGACCCGCCGCTAGAGACGCCAGACCCGCCGCTGGAGACGCCGGACCCGCCGCTAGAGCAGGTTGCCGTACCGGGCCAGGACGCGGGACCTCAGTTCCGGGTCGGTGCGCGGGACGGGTTCCAGGAACACCTCGTCGAGGTCGGGCCAGCGGGCGCGCAGTTCGGCATCGATGCGGACGCACGCGCGTTCGAGGTCGGCGGCGCCGAGACCGTCGTCGAAGTCGAGGCGGGCGCACAGCAGCACGCGGTCCGTGCCGACGGCCATGGTCAGCAGGTCCACGACCTGCTCGACCTCCGGCACCTCCCGCAGGTACGCCCACACCGCGCGCACCAGCTTCGGGTCGGCCTGCCGCCCGATCAGCAGCCCCCGGTTGGTGCCCGCCAGCACGAACGCCGCCACCGCGAGCAGCAGGCCGATCAGCAGCGACGCCACGCCGTCCCACACCGACGACCCGGTCAGGTGGTGCAGCCCCAGACCGGCGAACGCCAGCAGCAGACCGACCAGCGCGGCCGAGTCCTCCATGAACACCGTCTTCACCGTCGGGTCGTCGGACATCCGCAGGAAGGCGATGGCGGACCGGCCCTCCGAACGCGCCTCCCGCCGCACCTGCCGCACGGCCTGCGCCCACGACACCGACTCCAGCGCGAACGCGATCGCCAGCACCGCGTACCCCACACCGGGGCTGGTCTGCTCGGTCGGCTCGCCGAACACCGTGCTGAACCCCTCGTAGAACGCGAACACCGCGCCCGACACGAAGATCGACACGGCGGCGAGCAGCGACCAGAAGTACCGGTCCTTGCCGTAACCGAACGGGTGCCGCCGGTCCGCGGGCCGCTTCGACCTCCGCAACGCGGTGAGCAGCAGGCCCTCGGTGAAGGTGTCCGCCACCGAGTGCCCGGCCTCGGCGAGCAGCGCGGCCGAGCCGGTGATCACGCCCGCGACCGCTTTCATCACCGCGATGGCGAGGTTGACCGCCAGGGCGAGCAGCACGGTCAGCCTGCTCTCGCTCTTCACCGGCTCCGGGGAAGCGACCATGGTCCGACGGTAGGGCGGCACCGGGACATCCGCAGGCCGCGCCTGACCCGTTCGGAGCACACCGGCGGCTAGCCTTGCGCGGCATGGGCATTCTGGTGCAGGTGCTGGTGACCGCGATCGCGGTCTGGGTCTCCACGGTCATCCCGGGCATCGACCTGGGCGAGGGCTCGACCGCCGCGAAGATCGGCACGCTGATCGGCGTCGCGCTGCTGATCGGCCTGGTGAACGCCGTGGTGAAGCCGTTGGTGAAGTTCTTCGGCTGCGTGTTCTACATCGTGACGCTCGGCCTGATCGGCCTGGTCGTCAACGGCCTGCTGTTCTGGCTCACCGGCTGGCTGGCGGGCGAGCTGGGCCTGCCGTTCACGGTGACCGGGTTCTGGCCCGCGTTCTGGGGCGCGATCATCGTGGCCCTGACGAGCTGGGCGCTCAACATCGTCTGGGACCGGGTCCGCGGCAACGACTGATCGAAACGAAGAAGGCCCCGGTCCACAGTGGACCGGGGCCTTCTTCGCACAACCTAGCTCTGCGTCCCCGCCTTGTCCTCCTCGGTGAGCGGGGTGCCGGAGCCGACCTCGTCGGTGGGCACGTCCTGGCGCTCCTGCTCCTGCCCCCGGCGCACCGCGGTCAGCAGCAGCTGCGCCACGTCCACTACCTCGACGTGACCGCCCGCCACGCCCTCGTTCTGCCGGGCCGTGACGCCGTCGGTCAGCATCACGCGGCAGAACGGGCAGCCGGTCGCGATCTTCGACGGGGCCGTGCCGAGCGCCTCGTCCACGCGGTCGATGTTGATCCGCTTGCCGATGCGCTCTTCCATCCACATCCGCGCGCCGCCGGCGCCGCAGCACATCGAGCGTTCCTCGTGGCGGGGCATTTCGCGCAGGGTGGCACCGGACGCGCCGACCAGCTCGCGCGGCGCCTCGTAGACCTTGTTGTGCCGGCCCAGGTAGCACGGGTCGTGGTAGGTGACGTCCTCCGCGACCTCGGCCACCGGCACCAGCCGCCGCTCGCGCACCAGGCGGTTGAGCAGCTGGGTGTGGTGCACGACCTCGTACTGGCCGCCGACCTGCGGGTACTCGTTGGCCAGCGTGTTGAAGCAGTGCGCACAGGTCACGACGATCTTGCGCTTGCCCGGCTCACGGCCCTCGAAGACCGTGTTCAGGATCTCGACGTTCTGCTGCGCCAGCATCTGGAACAGGAACTCGTTGCCCGCGCGCCGCGCCGGGTCGCCGGTGCAGGTCTCCTCCGGGCCGAGCACCGTGTACTTGACGCCCGCGGTGTGCAGGAGTTCGGCCACCGCGCGGGTCGTCTTCTTCGCCCGGTCCTCGAACGCGCCCGCGCAGCCGACCCAGAACAGGTACTCGGTGTCGCCCAGTTCGCCCTCGAACACGGGCACCTCGAAGTCCAGGCCCTCGGTCCACGCCAGGCGGTCCTTGGCGTTCTGGCCCCACGGGTTGCCCTTGTTCTCCAGGTTCTTGAACATGCCGCCCAGCTCGGACGGGAAGTTCGACTCGATCAGCACCTGGTAGCGGCGCATGTCGACGATGTGGTCGACGTGCTCGATGTCCACCGGGCACTGCTCGACGCACGCGCCGCACGTGGTGCAGGACCACAGCACCTCGGGGTCGATGACGCCCAACTCGTCCACGCCGCCGACCAGCGGCCGGTCCGCCTCGGCCATGGCCAGGACGTCGATGGACTCCAGGCGCTTCTTGTAGTCCTCGTACTTGTCCTCGGTGATGCCGACCTCGTCGCCGGCCATGTCCCGCCGTCCGCCGGCCAGCAGGTACGGGGCCTTGGCGTAGGCGTGGTCGCGCAGCTGGGTGATGACGAGCTTCGGGGACAGCGGCTTGCCGGTGTTCCACGCCGGGCACTGGGACTGGCAGCGGCCGCACTCGGTGCAGGTGCTGAAGTCCAGCCAGCCCTTCCAGGTGAAGTCCTCGACCTTGCCGACGCCGAAGGTGTCCTTGTCCGGGTCGGCTTCCTCCAGGTCGAGGACCTTGCCGCCGCTCATCATGGGCTTGAGCGCGCCCAGGGCGACGCCGCCGTCGTCCTCGCGCTTGAAGTAGATGTTGAAGAACGCGCTGAACCGGTGCCACGCGACACCCATGGTCAGGTTCTTCGCCACCACGATGAGCCAGATGATCGCCGACGCCAGCTTGATGAACGCCATGATCGAGACCCAGTCGGGGCTCGCGGGCAGGACGTTGCCCAGCGGCCCGGTGACGAAGGACGACCACAGCGGCGGGTCCTCCAGGCCGGACGCCTGCTTGAACGCCTTCACGCCGAGGATGCCCAGGCCCTCGATGATGACGACCGCCTCGACGAAGTAGGCGGCGCGGAAGTTCGAGCCCGCGAACCGGGACACGCGGTCGGCGCGGCGCGGGTGGTTGAGCTGGCGGATGACCGCGAGCGCCACGCCACCGACGACGGTGCCGAGGCCGAGCAGTTCGATCAGCAGCGCCCAGACGGACCACGTGCCGATGACCGGCCAGTGGAACCCGGGGTAGAACACCTCGCCGTAGGCCTCGAACAGCACCGCGGAGCCGATCAGGAAGCCCCACATCACCATCCAGTGCCAGGGGGCGACCTTGCGGAACTTGGCCATCCGGGTGTGCGCGACGAACTCGACGATCAGGGTGCGCAGGCGGGGCAGGAACGGCCCGTTGCGCGTCGAGTCCGGCTGGCCCAGGCGGATGATCTTGATCATCCGGACCACACCGGCCACGAACAGACCCCAGGCGTACACGCTGACGGCGACGCCGATGGCGCCGAGTGTGAGCTGGAGGGCTCCCATGTGGTGGCGGCCTTTCTCGTCAGTCTCCTGGCTGGGCAGACTACGCCGGATTACTCGTCGGTAACCACTCGAGCGTGGCCGATCACATAAACTAGTTGAACGTTCGTTCCACTAGTCGGAGGGCTCGCCGTGGTGTATCTGCTGCTCGCACTGGCCATCGTGGGCGAGGTGACCGCCACCGTCTCGCTGAAGCTCAGCGACGGGTTCACCCGCCCGCTGCCGGTGGTGGCGGTCGTCGTCGGGTACGTCGTGGCGTTCGCGTCCCTGGGGTACGTGCTGAAGCTGGGGATGCCCATCGGGGTCGCCTACGCGATCTGGTGCGCGTTCGGCATCGCGGCCGTGGCCGGGATCGGGGTGGTGCTGTTCAAGGAGCCGTTGAACCCGATGGTGATCACCGGGTTGGTGCTGGTGGTGGCCGGTGTGGTCGCCATCGAGGTGGGCAGTGCCGCCGGCTGACGGCAGCCGGGGCCGGGGCACGCCGGCTGACGGGCGGCGCGCCCGGGGCGACCGGCGGCGGCGGGCGATCCTCGCGGCGACGCTGCGGGTGATCGAGCGCGAGGGCGTGTCGGGGGTGTCGCACCGGTCGGTGGCGCGGGAGGCGGACGTGCCGGTGTCCTCCACCGTGTACTACTACGCCACCCTGGACGACCTGCTGATCGCCTGCCTGAAGTGGTCGGCGAGCGAGATGGCGGTGGCGTTCGGGTCGGTCAGCCCCACGCCGTCGTCGGTGGCCAAGTTCCTGGCCGACGCCGTCGGGCCGAACCGGGGCCGGACGCTCGCCGAGTACGAGCTGTACCTGTTCGCGGCCCGGCGGCCCGAGCTGCGGCCGGCGGCCCGGCGGTGGATCACGCTGCTGTCGTCGGTGTTCGGCACGATGCAGCCGGCGGCGTTCCTCGGGTTCGTGGCGGCCCTGGACGGGCTGCTGATCCAGGGTCTGATCGCCGATTTCCCCCCAACGGCGGAACAGTTGGAGCCTGTCGTGTCCCTTCTGATGCCTCCTCGATGACCTTCAGGAGGGACACTGTGTGTTATGAGGTTCGCCGGGCGTGAGTCGTGGCAGGTGTCCCACGGCACGAACCAGACGGTCAACACCGCTCTGTTCCTGCGGGACACGCTGGCGCTGTCGGTCGACACCGTCCCGGAACTCCCCGGCCTCGACCCGTCGGTCCCGGTGTTCGTGCCGCCGGGCGTGGACCGCGCGGGCGCGGCGGAGGAGTGGCTGGGCTGGTGGGCCGACGTCCTCGACCACGCCCGGGCCGAGGTGCCGTCGGTGGCGCCCATCGACCCGTCCGGACCCTCGTTGACCGTGCGGCCGTGCTTGCGGGCGGCCGTGATCGCCCTGCAGGACGCCGCCGCGGAGTACGACCGGCGGCACGCGAACCGGACGCCGGGCGCGCTGCCGATCGGTGAGGTGGTGCGCGGGGTGGAGAACCGGATCGGGCGGTACGTGAAGCCGTTCCGGCTGGTCATCACGGTGGTGTCGGTGCAGGGGCTGGTGTGGGAGCGGATGACCGAGTCGCACGTCATCGCCTCCGAGCGCTTCCTGGGCGACCCGGCCCGGTGCGCCCCCGCGCTGCGGACCGTCGTCGAGTCCCTGGCGTAGGGGGTAGGGACAACCCCAGTACGGCTCGGGGGTCTTCCTGGTGTTCCGGCGCGGCCGTGGCGGCATAGGTTCGGGGCGTTCACGGGCTGGAGCTAGGGGGCTGTGGTGGGTAAGCGGGTCGTGGTGGCGGTGCTCGGGGTCCTCGTGGGGGTCGCCGGGATGACCGGGTGCGTGCGGCTGGTGCAGGAGTCGTTCTCGGACCAGGGCAGCGTCACCGAGAAGGTGGTGGCGGTCCGGGTGCAGAACGACTCGGGGGACGTGACCGTGCGCGGGCGTGAAGGGGCGACGTCGGTCGAGGTCAAGCGGACCGTCGAGTACTCCCGCAACGTCGACAAGCCGACCGGGCAGACCCACCGCGTCGAGGGGGACACGCTGGTGCTCGACGACTGCGGCCGGAGCTGCTCGGTGAACTACGAGGTCACCGTGCCCGGCAAGGACGTGCGGGTGCTGGGGAACAACGGGTCGGGCGACGCGACGTTCGAGCGGGTCGCGAGCGTCGACATCGAGCTGGGCTCGGGGGACGTGACCGTGCGGGACGTGACCGGGTCGGTCCGGGTCCAGAACGGCTCGGGGGACGTGGACGTCGCCAACGTCGGCGGCCCGTTCAAGGGGGACGTCGGGTCGGGTCGGGCCAAGCTGTCGGACATGCGGGGTGAGGTCTCGGTCATCGACAGCTCCGGGGACGTCGAGGTGAACATGGCGGCCGTGCAGCCGGTGCGGGCCGAGTCCGGCTCCGGGGGCGTGGTGGTGCGGCTGCCGAAGGGCGCGTACCGGGTGGAGGCCGAGACCGGCAGCGGTGACCGGCAGGTGGGAGTGCCGACCGATCCGGCCGCGTCCGTGTCCGTGGTGGTGAAGTCCGGGAGCGGGGACGTGAGCGTGGAGCCGGCGCTCTAGGCGTTCTGCTCGTACGCCGCCCTCAGCAGGGCCTCCACCGCGCCGTCCACCTCGTCGGTCCCGGTCAGCGACACCTTGTGGGTCGCCTGGCCGGGACCGCCGGGCGTCAGGCGGTCGCTCGCCGGCGCGTCGGTGAAGCGCAGGCCGAGGTCCACGCGGTTGGCCAGGGCCTGGACGGCGGCGAACTGGCGGCCCCGGACGAACGGGACGTAGGTCGACCGGCCCTCGACCCGGACGTCCTCGCCCAGCCCCAGCGCCAGCACGGCGATCCGGTCGTAGACGGGTCGCAGGGCGGCCTTGCCGCCGGTGTACTGGGAGTCGACGTACTCCTCCAGCGTGGGCTCGACCCAGCCGGCGCGGCGGGCGGCGGCGTCGGCGATGGTCCACTGCGAGTTCTGCTTCACGCCGTGCGCGTCGCGCAGCCACGCCCGGACGGCCTTCTGGTCCAGCGGGTCGACGCCGGACGCCTCGACCAGCTCGACCCATTCGTCCAGCGTGCGGCCGGTGCGCTCCTTCATGGACGCGGCGACGGCGGCCATCATGTCGGCGGGTGTCTCCATGGCCCGAGTGTCCCGGATCACGTCGGGGAGGGAACACTCGAACGGCCCCGTCCGTTGGACAGGCAGAGAAATTGAGCCCAGTGGACTCAAGTCCGCAGATCCTGGCAAACTTGAGCGCACGCCGCTCAACGCGGGGCTCTCACAGACGCACTACCAGGAGGAATCCAAATGGCGCGAGCGGTCGGCATCGACCTGGGGACGACCAACTCCGTCGTCGCGGTTCTCGAGGGTGGCGAGCCGACGGTGATCGCCAACTCCGAGGGTTCGCGGACGACCCCGTCCATCGTCGCGTTCGCCAAGAACGGCGAGGTGCTCGTCGGTCAGCCCGCCAAGAACCAGGCGGTGACCAACGTCGACCGGACCATCCGGTCGGTCAAGCGGCACATCGGCACGAACTGGACGAGCGAGATCGACGGCAAGAAGTACACGCCGCAGGAGATCAGCGCGCGCGTGCTGATGAAGCTCAAGCGCGACGCCGAGGCGTACCTGGGCGAGGAGATCACCGACGCCGTGATCACCGTGCCCGCCTACTTCGAGGACGCGCAGCGCCAGGCCACCAAGGAGGCCGGCCAGATCGCGGGCCTCAACGTGCTGCGCATCGTCAACGAGCCGACCTCCGCCGCCCTGGCCTACGGCCTGGACAAGGGCGAGAAGGAGCAGACCATCCTGGTCTTCGACCTCGGTGGCGGCACCTTCGACGTCTCGCTGCTGGAGCTGGGCGACGGCGTGGTCGAGGTCCGGGCGACCTCCGGTGACAACCACCTCGGCGGTGACGACTGGGACCAGCGCATCGTCGACTGGCTGGTGGAGCGCTTCAAGCAGTCCAACGGCATCGACCTGACCAAGGACAAGATGGCCCTCCAGCGGATCCGCGAGGCCGCCGAGAAGGCCAAGATCGAGCTGTCCAGCTCGTCGCAGGCCACCATCAACCTGCCCTACATCACGGTCGACGCGGACAAGAACCCGCTGTTCCTGGACGAGACGCTGTCCCGGGCCGAGTTCCAGCGCATCACCAACGACCTGCTGGAGCGCACCCGCGCCCCGTTCAACAACGTGATCAAGGACGCCGGCATCTCCGTCGGCGACATCGACCACGTGGTGCTGGTCGGCGGTTCCACCCGCATGCCGGCCGTGGCCGAGCTGGTCAAGGAGCTGACCGGAGGCCGCGAGCCGAACAAGGGCGTGAACCCGGACGAGGTCGTCGCGGTCGGCGCGGCGCTGCAGGCCGGTGTGCTCAAGGGCGAGGTCAAGGACGTCCTGCTGCTCGACGTGACCCCGCTGTCGCTGGGCATCGAGACCAAGGGCGGCGTGATGACCAAGCTCATCGAGCGCAACACGACCATCCCGACCAAGCGGTCCGAGATCTTCACGACGGCCGACGACAACCAGCCGTCCGTGCAGATCCAGGTCTTCCAGGGCGAGCGCGACTTCGCGGCGGACAACAAGAAGCTCGGCATGTTCGAGCTGACCGGCCTGCCGCCGGCCCCGCGCGGCGTCCCGCAGATCGAGGTCACCTTCGACATCGACGCGAACGGCATCGTGCACGTGTCCGCCAAGGACATGGGCACCGGCAAGGAGCAGTCGATGACGATCACCGGCGGCTCGGCGCTGCCGAAGGACGACATCGACCGGATGATCAAGGACGCCGAGGCGCACGCCGAGGAGGACAAGCGCCGCCGCGAGGAGGCCGAGGTCCGCAACCAGGCCGAGACGCTGGTCTACCAGACGGAGAAGGTCGTCAAGGAGAACGACGACAAGATCCCGGCCGAGGTCAAGGACAAGGTCAAGGCCGCGATCGAGGAGACCAACGAGGCCCTGAAGGGCAGCGACATCGCCAAGGTCCGCACCGCGGTGGAGAAGCTCGCCACCGAGTCGCAGGCGATCGGCCAGGCCATGTACGCCAACGCCGCCCCGACCGCGGGTGCCGCGGCCGGTGACGGCGCGGCGCCGGGCGCCGGTGCGGGCGACGCCAAGGCCGACGACGTCGTGGACGCCGAGATCGTGGACGAGGACGAGAAGAAGTGACCCAGCCCGAGGAGCAGCCGCACGTGGTGGTGCGCGACCGCCGTCGCATCGACCCGGAGACGGGCCAGGTGCGCCCGCCGGCCGCGGACGCCGACGGGCCCGTGGACGAGCCTCCCGTGGAGGGCGGTCGGCACGCCGCCGGCGAGGACGAGCCTGCGGACGGGGGTGGCCGCCACGCCGCCCCCGACGCGGGGCCGACCGAGGTGGACCCGGCCGCGGAGCTGAAGGCCCAGCTCGACGAGCGGACCGCGGACCTCCAGCGGCTCACCGCCGAGTACGCCAACTACCGCAAGCGCGTCGAGCGGGACCGGGAGCTGGTGACCGCCTCGGCCAAGGCCCAGGTGATCAACGAGCTGCTGGCGGTGCTCGACGACGTCGAGCGGGCCGACAAGCACGGCGACCTGACCGGCGCGTTCAAGGCGGTCGCGGACAAGCTGGTCGCCACGCTGACCAAGTCCGGGCTGGAGCCGTTCGGGCACGAGGGCGAGGAGTTCGACCCCACCGTGCACGAGGCGGTCCAGCACAGCACGTCCCCCGACGTGAGCGGTCCGACGGTGACGGCCGTGCTCCGGCGCGGCTACCGGCTCGGCGAGCGCGTGGTCCTGCGGCCGGCCCTGGTCGCCGTGACCGACCACGAGCCCGCGGCCGAAGAACCGACCGAAGAACAGCAGGACTGAGTGAGAGGGGGCGGCGTCCGGTGAGTGCTCGGGATTGGATCGAGAAGGACTTCTACCGGGAGCTGGGCGTCTCCTCCGACGCCTCGGCCGACGAGATCAAGAGGGCGTACCGGAAGTTGGCGCGGGAGCTGCACCCCGACGCCAACCCCGGTGACGCCAAGGCCGAGGCGCGTTTCAAGGCGGTCTCGGAGGCGTACGGCGTGCTGTCGGACGCCTCCAAGCGCAAGCAGTACGACGAGGCCCGCCGCCTGTTCGCGGGCGGCGGGGGGTTCCCGGGCGGGTTCGGGCAGGGCGGCGGCTTCGACGTCGGCGACCTGTTCGGCCGCGCCGGGCAGCAGACCGGCGGCATGGGCGGCTTGGGCGACTTGCTCGGCGGGTTGTTCAACCGGCGCGCCGGCGGCACCTCCGCCTCGGCGACCCGGCCTCGGCGGGGCGAGGACGTCGAGACCGACGTGCGGATCGACTTCACCGAGGCGGTGCGCGGCGCGACCGTGCCCATGCGGCTGTCCAGCCCGTCCACGTGCGGCACGTGCGCGGGGTCGGGCGCCCGGCCGGGCACCGCGCCCCGCACGTGCACCAACTGCGGCGGGGCCGGCCTGGTCACCCGCAGCCAGGGCGCGTTCGCGTTCTCCGAGCCGTGCGCGGACTGCCGCGGCACCGGCCGGATCGTGGACGACCCGTGCCCCGAGTGCGGCGGCGACGGCGTCTCCACGAAGACCCGCACGCTGACCATCCGCATCCCCGCTGGGGTCGACGACGGCCAGCGCATCCGGCTGGCCGGCCAGGGTGAACCGGGCCGCAACGGCGGTCCGAGCGGCGACCTGTACGTGCGGGTGCACGTCAACCCCGACCCGGTCTTCGGCCGCAGCGGCAACAACCTGACCGTGACCGTGCCGGTGACGTTCCCCGAACTGGCGCTGGGCACCACGTTGACGGTGCCCACGCTGGACGGCAAGGTGACCTTGAAGGTGCCCGCGGGCACGGCGTCCGGCCGCGTGCTGCGGGCCAAGGGCAAGGGCATCGCCAAGCGCGACGGGCAGGTCGGCGACCTGCTCATCACGTTGCAGGTGGCGATCCCGAACAACATGGACTCGGCAGCGCGCGAGGCGTTGGAGGCCTACGCCTCGGCCACCGCCCAGCACGACCCGAGGGCGGACCTCAACGCCTTGGTGGAGAAGAGGTCGACATGACGTTCCCGTTCCCGCCGGGGACCGACGAGGACACCCCGTTCTTCGTGATCTCCGTGGCGGCCCAGCTGTCCGGCCTGCACGCCCAGACCCTCCGGTCCTACGACCGGATGGGCCTGGTGTCCCCGGGGCGGACGTCGGGCGGCGGTCGCCGGTACTCGATGCGCGACATCGTCCTGCTGCGCGAGGTGCAGCGGCTCTCCCAGGAGGAGGGCGTGAACCTGGCGGGCATCAAGCGGATCATCGAGCTGGAGAACGAGGTCGGGGCGCTGCGGGCGAAGGTGTCCGAGTTGACCGAGCAGTTGGCCCAGGCGTTGGCGGCGGCGGAGCACGCGGCGGCTTCGGTGCACCGGTCTTTGCGGCGGGATTTGGTTCCGGTGCGCCAGGAGACCGCTTTGGTGGTCTGGAAGCCGAACCGGAAGCGTTAGGGTTCCCCTTTCGTCGTGCAGTGGCTGGTTGTTCTCCAGGTCGTTTTTGATCTTGAGAGCGCGAAGCGCGTTCGAGCTTGCGAGCGCGTTGGAGTTTGTGAGCGCGTTGGAGTTTGTGAGCGCGTTGGAGCTTGCGAGCGCGTCAGCGCGGTTCAAGAGCGCGAAGACCGTTCATCCTCCGGCAGCGCGGAGCGTGTTGCGTGGCCACGCGCGAAGCGTGGACTTGAGCAGGTCAGTGTCGGTCTGAAGATCAAAAGCGCCTCGCCGGCGGGCGAGCCGCCAAGGATGACACAACTACAACTGCGGGGGGCTTCTTGCTTGTGCCATCCCCGCATCACCCGGCAAAGCCGACCACATTTTTGGCCGGGTTCCGCTAAAAATTTTGCTCGTTCCTCGCAAAATTTTCGGCTGCACCCGGCCAAAAATGTGGTAGCCCTTCGGGTGGGCCATACGGGGATGACACAAGCAAGAAGCCCAAGTTGAGGTGTGTGCCCGGCGGCACTTCCCCACGGCGCTCCGCGCCGAAAAGCGGGCGCTGCGCGCGGGAGGACAGGACGAAGCGTTGCGCGCGGGAGGAACTTGTTGCGTGGTGTTCCAGGACTTCCCCGCCCTGGAAGTGCCTGGCGGACGGTCAGTCCAGGGTGAAAGGGTCGTACTTGATGCGGTCCAAAGGGGTGCCGGCGACGAGCATGCGGGAGACCGTTGCGCGGATCATCGACGGTGAACCGCAGACCAGGACGTCCCGGTCCTCCCACGCCCCGTAGCGGGTGACCACGTCGGCCAGGGTGCCCTGTTCGACGCCGCGGGCGCCCGGGTCCGATTCCAGGACCGGGACCACGGTGAGCCACGGGTTGGTCATGGCGAAGCGCTGGAGGTTGTCGAGGTCGTACAGGTCCTCGCGGGTTCGGCCGCCGACGAACAGGTGGGTCCTCGGGTTCTCGCCCCACTGCGCCATCTCGTCGATGATCGCGTGCATGGGGGCCACGCCGGTGCCGCCGGCGACCATGAGGACGTCGTTGCCGGACTTCCGGTCCACGTGCAGCCGGCCCATGGGCGGGCCGATGCGCCACACGTCGCCGGGCTGGGTGTGGCCGACGATGGAACGGCTCACCCAGCCGCCCTCGACGGAGCGGATGTGGAACTCGATGATGCCGTCGTCGCGCGGGGCGTTGGCCGGGGAGAAGTAGCGCCACAGGCGTGCCCGTTGCGGGGTTTCGACGCTCACGTACTGGCCGGCGCGGTAGCCGATCGGGTGGTCCGGCTGGAGGCGCACGACGGCCAGGTCCCAGCTCACGCGCTGGTGCTCCAGCACCGTGGCGTGCCAGTACGCGGGACCCTCGTCGGCGGCCGCCGCCTCCTGCATGGCGCGGGCCATGATCGTGTAGGCCTCGGCCCAGGCCATCTCGACCTGGGGGGTCCACGCGCCGCCGGCGTGCTTCTTCACGGCGGCGAGCAGGGCCGTTCCGACCGACTCGTAGTGCACGTTGACCACGCCGAACTTGCGGTGGTCGCGGCCGAGTTGGCGCAGGAAGGGGATCAGGTCGTCCGGTCGGTCGACCATCTGGACGACGTGGACCAGTGCGCGCAGCAGGCGGCTGCGCTGCACCTCCATGTTCGCCGGGAACATCTCGCGGGTGGCCGGCGCGAGGCTGAAGAGCATTCCGTAGAAGAACTTGGCGACCTCTTCGGCGCGCGGCTCGACGACCGCCCAGCTCTCCCTGATGAGGCGCACCATTGCGGTGACACCCGGTGGGGGTTCTCGGTGGGGCGGGCTCGGGATGGGGCTCAACACAGCGTTCGCAGTCATGGTCCGGGCGCAGTCTCCACGTTTCCAGCGCCGTCAGCAAGGCGCATCGTCCTCGTCAAGCTTCCATCCCCGACGAACCGAGGCTAACCCGTCAACTGGCCGGTTGACTCCTTGATGCCACCTTCGAGTGCAGTGCGATCACGGGCGGTCGCCGTGCGTTCGTCCCATCGAGCGAACATTCGTGATGACCTGTACCGGGTCTGCGGATTGCGTCCAACCGTGAGGCGAGTGCCCCGCCCGAGCACGCCTTTAACGGGTCCCGGAGATCGCGTGAGGCGGGGGTCTCACCCTCTTAGACGCACCCTCCCCGCACCGGTGCGGAGATCCGCTTCGGCCTGTGGATTCACACCTGGGGATTGTGGATAACAGGGGTGCGCGTGTGGACAACCGCGCTGCGACATGTGGGTGACGCGGTCAGGACGTGGCGGCCCGTTCGGCCGCGCTGCGTTCGACGCAGAACTCGTTGCCCTCGGGGTCGGCGAGCACGACCCAGCCGGTGCCGTCGGGGCGGCGCTGGTCGTCCACCAGGGTGGCGCCGAGGCCGCGGAGCCGCTCCACCTCGGCGTCGCGGGTGGTGTCGGGCTGGAGGTCGAGGTGGATGCGGTTCTTGACCGTCTTGCCCTCGGGGACCTCGATGAACAGCAGGTCGGGGCCTGCGGGGAGGGCGACCAGGCACTCCGGGTCGCCGGGCTCGTCCTCGTCCGAGACGGGGTGGCCGGTGACCTGGCTCCAGAAGGTGGCCAGGGCGTATGCGTCTTTGCAGTCGACGGTGATGTGGTGCACGAGTGAACTCATGGGGAGATCTTCAAGGGGGCGCGCGGACGGGCGCACGCCGATTTAGCCGCCGTAGGGGACGGTGATGATCTCCAGGCTGTGCCCGTTCGGGTCGTCGAAGTAGACGCCCCGGCCGCCGTCGTGGGTGTTGATCCGGTTCGGCTGGTGGTGGAACGGGTCGGCCCAGTACGGCAGGCCGCGCTCCTTGACGCGGCCGAAGATGGCGTCGAAGTCCTCGTCGCCGACCAGGAAGGCGTAGTGCTGCGGGGTGATGTCGCCCTCGACGGTCATCACGTCCAGGGAGACCTCGTTGTCCGTGGTCACGACGAGGAACGGGCCGTAGGGCGTGGCGGGGGCGAAGCCGAAGACCTCGGTGAGGAAGTCGGCGGTGGCGCGGGCGTCCCGGGCGGACACGATCGTGTGGTTCAGCTTGACGGTCATGGCACCGACGCTAGGACTTCGAGTTCGGTCGAGGTCAAGGGTGGTCGTGGCGGGGGTCACACCACTTGGGCTAGGTTGAGTGGAACGGACTCAACTTTTCTGACGTTGAGGTGAGTGGTAGCCGGTGGTGCGCCGGAACACGCGACCGAGGTGAGGAATGGACGCTTTCAACCCGACCACGAAGACGCAGCAGGCCGTGTCCGCGGCGGTGCAGGCGGCGACGATCGCGGGCAACCCCGACGTCACCTCGGTCCACCTCCTGGGCTCCCTGCTCGCGCAGGGCGACGGGCTGACCGCGCCGCTGCTGTCCGCCGTGGGGGCCGACCCCAAGCAGGTGCACAAGGAGCTGGAACAGCTCAGCCGCGCCCTGCCGGCGGCCAGCGGGTCGAGCGTGTCCGCCCCGCAGTTCTCCAGGGACGCCGTGCGCGTGCTCGGGCGGGCGCAGGAGTTGGCCACCGAGATGGGCGACGAGTACGTGTCCACCGAGCACCTGCTGGTGGGCCTGGCGCAGCACGGCGGCCAGGTCGCCGACCTGCTGCGGCGGCACGGCGCGACCCCCGAGGCGCTGCGCGAGGCGTTCGGCCGCGTGCGCGGGTCGGCGCGGGTGACCAGCCCGGACCCGGAGGGCACCTACCAGGCGCTGGAGAAGTACGGCGTCGACCTGACCGAGCGGGCCCGCAAGGGCGAACTCGACCCCGTCATCGGGCGGGACACCGAGATCCGGCGGGTCGTGCAGGTGCTGTCCCGGCGCACCAAGAACAACCCGGTGCTGATCGGCGAGCCCGGCGTCGGCAAGACCGCGATCGTGGAGGGCCTGGCCCAGCGGATCGTGGCCGGCGACGTGCCCGAGTCGCTGCGCGGCAAGCGCGTGGTGGCGCTGGACCTGGGCGCGATGGTGGCGGGCGCGAAGTACCGCGGCGAGTTCGAGGAGCGGCTCAAGGCCGTGCTCAAGGAGATCACCGACTCCGCCGGCCAGGTCATCACGTTCATCGACGAGCTGCACACCATCGTCGGCGCGGGCGCGACCGGCGACTCCGCGATGGACGCGGGCAACATGATCAAGCCGATGCTGGCCCGCGGCGAGCTGCGCATGGTCGGCGCGACCACCCTGGACGAGTACCGCGAGCACGTGGAGAAGGACCCGGCGCTGGAGCGGCGGTTCCAGCAGGTGCTGGTGGGCGAGCCGTCGGTGGAGGACACCGTCGGCATCCTGCGCGGGCTCAAGGACCGGTACGAGGTGCACCACGGCGTGCGCATCACCGACTCCGCGCTGGTCGCCGCGGCCACCCTGTCCGACCGCTACATCACCGCCCGGTTCCTGCCGGACAAGGCGATCGACCTGGTCGACGAGGCCGCGTCCCGGCTGCGCATGGAGATCGACTCCCGGCCGGTCGAGATCGACGAGGTCGAGCGGGCCGTGCGCCGGCTGGAGATCGAGGAGATGGCGCTGGCCAAGGAGTCGGACCCGGCCTCGATGGAGCGGCTGGCCGCGCTGCGCGCCGAGCTGGCCGAGAAGCGCGAGACCCTGGCCGCGCTGACCGCGCGCTGGCAGAACGAGAAGACGTCGATCGAGAAGGTCCGCGACCTCAAGGAGCAGCTGGAGCAGTTGCGCGGCGAGTCCGAGCGGGCCGAGCGGGACGGCGACCTGGGCCGGGCCGCCGAGCTGCGGTACGGGCGCATCCCGGCGCTGGAGAAGGAGCTGGAGGCGGCGACCCGCACCACGCAGGACGCGGCCGTGATGCTCAAGGAGGAGGTCGGGCCGGACGACGTGGCCGACGTGGTGTCGGCGTGGACCGGCATCCCGGCCGGGCGGCTGCTGGAGGGCGAGACGGCCAAGCTGCTGCGCATGGAGGAGGAGCTGGCGCGGCGGGTCGTCGGCCAGGCCGAGGCCGTGCGCGTGGTGTCCGACGCGGTCCGCCGCACCCGCGCCGGCGTCGCCGACCCGGACCGCCCGACCGGCAGCTTCCTGTTCCTCGGGCCGACCGGCGTGGGCAAGACCGAGCTGGCCAAGGCGCTGGCGGAGTTCCTGTTCGACGACGAGCGGGCGATGGTCCGCATCGACATGAGCGAGTACTCCGAGAAGCACTCGGTGGCCCGGCTCGTCGGCGCGCCCCCCGGGTACGTCGGCTACGACCAGGGCGGCCAGCTGACCGAGTCGGTGCGCCGGCGCCCGTACAGCGTGGTGCTGCTCGACGAGGTGGAGAAGGCCCACCCGGACGTGTTCGACGTGCTGCTCCAGGTGCTGGACGACGGCCGGCTGACCGACGGCCAGGGCCGGACGGTGGACTTCCGCAACACCATCCTGGTGCTGACCTCGAACCTGGGCTCGCAGTCCATCGCCGACCCGGCCCTGGACGACCGGCAGCGCAACGACGCGGTCATGAACGTGGTCCGCCGCCACTTCAAGCCGGAGTTCCTGAACCGGCTGGACGACGTGGTCGTGTTCCACTCGCTGGCCACCGAGGAGCTGACGTCGATCGTGGACATCCAGATCGGGCGGCTGGGCAAGCGCCTGGCCCAGCGGCGGCTGTCGCTGGAGGTCACGCCTTCGGCCCGCGACTGGCTGGCACTGAACGGCTTCGACCCCGTGTACGGCGCGCGGCCGTTGCGGCGGCTGGTGCAGTCGTCCATCGGTGACCAGTTGGCCAAGGAACTGTTGTCGGGCGAGGTTCGTGACGGCGACACGGTCAAGGTCGACGTCGTCGACGACCAATCGGGGCTCATCGTCGGCAGGGCCTAGTCCTTTCCCGCGAGGCCGCCGACCCTCAGGGCGGCCTCGCCGCCGCGACGGGGTCGCGGCCATCCAACGCAGCCGCCGTCGGCTTGTCGCGTCGCCTTTGCCGACGATCATGCTTTCGGTCGGCGGGAAAGGCGGTGTGACGAGCCGACTTTAGGCCGGCCGAGCCGCGCGCCGGAGGCGCGCCATCCAGCACCGCGTGGGCCACCTTCCCGGTAACGGGTTGGTCCGATCGCGCGAGCCACGCCCCAAGTGATCTTCGTTTGGTCGGTGTCTGCCGCTACCCTCGCACCCGTGGGCATACCGGCGTGGGTCTGGTTCACCGTCGCCGCGGTCGCGGGGGTGGCGGGGTTCGCCCTGCTCGCCACCGACCGGGCGCAGCGAACCGCGCGTAACCGGGAGCGGCGCAGGTGGGCCGCTCTCCGTGGCTGGCAGTTCGAGGAGACCGACCACGTGCTGCCCACACGGTGGGAGAGCGGGGCGATCGCCTACTACGGCACGGGCGTCGCGAAGGACGTGGTGGCGGGGTCGACGTTCACCGCGGACGGCCGCCGCCAGGTCTACGTGCTCGACCACGAGACCGGCGGCAAGGTCAACTCCGTGCTGGTCGGCGTGCGCTGCCGCCGCCCGGTGAACGTGGTGGTCGAGCTGTGGCTGCCGAGCGTGCCGTTCCAGCGCGACCAGATGCCCGACCTGCTCGGACCGGTCGGCTCGCGGTACGCGTTCGTCGGCGAGCTGCCCGCCGCCCGCAAGCTGATCACACCCGACCTGGTGGACGCCGCCGAGGAGATCGGCGCGGACGTCACCGTGGTGTGGCTGGAGAACGACTGGGTGATGGCGGCGGCCCCGCCGAACTCCTCACCCGCCCGACTGGAACGACTCCTGCGCGACCTGGGGGAGCTGGCTGACGTGGTCGACCCGTTCGACGCCGATCCGGACACCGACGCCGGTGGCGAGGTTCACCGCCCGCAGTTCGGCCGCAAGCCGTGACCCCGCCGCTGGCCCTGGTCACGGGGGCGACCGCGGGCATCGGCGCCGCCTTCGCGCGCCGGCTGGCCGCCGAGGGGCACGACCTGGTCCTGGTCGCCCGGGACGTGGAGCGGCTCGAACGCAACGCCGCCGAGCTGCGCGAACGCCACGGCGTGCAGGTCGAGGTGCTGCCCGCCGACCTCGCCGACGACACCGCCCGCGCGAAGGTCGAGCAGGTCCTCGCCGAGCGGCCGTTCGACCTGCTGGTCAACAACGCCGGGTTCGCGCTGTCCGGCGAGTTCTTCTCCTCCGACGCCGACCGGCTGGAGAGCCAGCTCGCGGTCAACGTGAAGACCGTGCTGCGGCTGACCCGGGCCGCGCTGCCCGGCATGGTGCAGCGCCGCCGCGGGGACGTGGTGAACGTGTCCAGCATCGCGGGCTTCCTGCCCGGGCGCGGTTCGACCTACAGCGCGGACAAGGCGTGGGTGACGGCGTTCTCCGAGGGCATGGCGCAGGCGACGGCGGGCACCGGCGTGCGCGTGCTGGCGCTGTGCCCCGGTTTCGTGCGCACCGAGTTCCACCAGCGGGCGCAGATCGACATGTCGAAGACGCCCCCGTTCCTGTACCTCGACGCCGACCGCGTGGTGCACGACTGCCTGGCCGACCTGCGCGCCGGCAAGCAGTTGTCCATCCCGGGCTTCCAGTACAAGGCCATCGCGACGATCAGCCGGCTGATCCCCCGCACGCTGCTGCGCCGCATCGCCTCGCGGGCCAGCGGAGGGCGCAACCGGACCTGAGGGAAGCTCCTGATCAAGGCCGGTGAAATCGGCCAAGATCACCGGGAACCGGGCACCCGTCCGGTCCGTCCCACTCCCCGAACTGGAGGAGGAGGGACACGTCCATGGGTGAAGGCTTCCACGTCGAGCCGGCCGAGTTGCGGGGCTACAGCGAGTTGCTGACCCGCAACGCGCAGCACTTCATGACCATCAAGGACCACGCGGTCACGAAGGGCGGCGACACCTCGGGCTTCACCGGGCTGCTCTCGCTGCTCCAGCCGATCGTGACCGGCGTCGCCAACCTGTACGGGGAGACGCTCGACTTCGCGAACCAGATGATGACCAAGGAAGCCGAAGGGCTGGCCAAGGCCGCCGACATGTACCAGAAGGGCGAGGAGATGGCGATGAGCGTCCTCGACCGGGTCCTCGCGGAGCTGGCCAACGCCGCCGAGGCGCCGACCCTGGGTGGTGGCAAGTGACCGCGTACGCCGACGTCGAAGACCCCTCCGTCGCCCTCAACGCCGCCGCCGAGGACCGGCCGGGCCGGCAGTCCACCAAGGAGCTGATCGAGAAGGCCGGCTGGAAGATCCAGGGCGTCAACTGGATCTACGAGAAGGTCACCGGCGAGAACCTGCTCGACGCCCTGATCAAGCCGCTGCTCGGCGACTTCGAGAAGATCGACGAGAACGCCAACGCGTGGGACCGGACCGCCAAGGCGCTGGACTCCGTGCGGCACAACGTGGACGCGGGCGTCGACCAGCTCAACCCGCACTGGAACGGCGACGCCGCGCAGGCGTTCGAGGCCCGCATGAAGACCATGTGGGCGCTGGCCATCGAGGCCGACTCGCAGATCGCGCGGATCATCGGCAACAAGTTCCGGTCCACCGCCAACACGTGCCGCAAGGCGTGCGGCCTGGCGCTGACCCTGCTGGACATGCTGATCAGCAAGCTGCTCGAAGCGGCGATGACGGCGTGGATCCCGGTGGTCGGCTGGGGCCGTGCGGTGTGGATGGTCTACGACGCCATCCAGATCGTGGACGCCATCCGCAAGATCATCATCTCCATCCAGACGCTGATCGAGGGCGTCCAGGGCATGATCGACGGCATCGTCGCCATGGGCACCGCGCTGTCCAAGCTCAAGGACGTGCGCGACGTCAACGACCTGCTCGACGTCGTCGACGGCTACCAGGACGGCAAGGAGAAGTTCGACAACGGCATGGCCGCGGCCAAGTCCGGCGCCTTCGGCGTCGCCTGGAACGGCTACAAGCTGGGCAAGGCCGGCCACTCCGCGGGCACCCGCTACAACCAGGCCCCGCCGCCCGCACCCGAACCCGCACCGTCCGGAGGTGGCCAGTGACCTTCCCCTACGACCGCGAGCGGCTGAACGCGCTGGTCGCCGAGGTGGACGCCCGCCTGGAGAACGTGGACAAGGTCTCGCGCGAGGCGAGCCAGGTCCAACTGCGCTCCTCGGGCCTGTCCCAAGCGGATCTCGCCGAGATCAACCGCGCCGCCCACGGCCCGAACGCGCCGCGTGAACTGCGCGAACTGGCCCGCCGGGTGGACGCGGGCGAGATGTCGTGGGAGGACATCGCGTCCGGCCGGGCGGTCAACGACCCGGGCGTGCAGGCGGCCCTGGCGACCGGCGTGCCGGACCTCCAGCGGGCGTACACCCAGCTCCAGGAGGGCAACGACCCGGAGGACGTCGTCGAGTCGGGCCGTCCTCGGCGTGGCGGCGGTGACGACGACGAGCCGAGCAGCTTCACCGAAGACGCCTGGTAAGCCCCCTCACACCCGACCCGCGGATCGGCCGACCTGCGCGCCCCACCGCCACTCCTGGTTCGCCGCTGCCGCGGGTCTGCCGGGTGTGGCGGGTCTGCCGGGTGTGGCGGGTGCGGCGGGTGCGGCGGGTGTGGCGGGTGTGGCGGGTCGGCCGGTGCGGCGGGTGTGGCGGGTCGGCCGGTGCGGCGGGTGTGGCGGGTCGGCCGGTGCGGCGGGTGCGGCGGGTCGGCCGGTGCGGCGGGTGCGGCGGGTCGGCCGGTGCGGCGGATCTGCTCGCGCAGCGGATCGAGCGGAATTGTCGGTGGTGCGTGGGACGATGGAAGCGGGGGCCGGAGGCCGGCACCCGCGCCTTCGCGCCCACACCCCAGGCACGCTCCCGCCCAGCCCCACCCCGCCTCACGCGCGTTCCCGCCTCGGGCGTGCCTCCGCCTCGGACGCGCGCCTCGCCTCGGACGCGCGCCCCGCCTACGGCGCGCTCCCACCTCAAGTGCCCGTGCCTCACACACGCCCCCGCCTCGGGCACGCCCCGCCTCGGGCACGCCCCGCCTCGGACACCTCAACCGCCGGCTCGCCTCGGGCGGCTCAAGCGCCGGCTCGCGTCACGCGCTGGTCGGGAAGTCAAAGCCGCCGCCACTGGTGTGGTTCGTGCCGATCCCCCGCACCACGTCGAACGCCAGCGCGGTCGCCAGCGCCAGCGACCGCACCGGCTCCGGCGTGCCCGGCCGCAGCCGCAGCACGTCCCGCCGCACCCGCCCGCTCGGACCCTTCGCCAGCGCGCCCGGGCTGAAGGTCGCCACGTCCGTCAAAGCGCACAGCCGCTGCCCGTTCGGGTCCAGCAGGGCGTACGACCCCCGCCCCTCCCGCCGCACGGACCCCACCGGCGTGCCGTCGGGCCGTGACACGCGCGTCGGCGGCTTGCCGGCGCCCTTGTGCACCAGCAGCAGCACCTGGCCCTGCGGCGAGGTGACGGCCAGGTCGTAGACGGTGCGCCCGGAGAACCCGGTGGCGCGCAGCAGTTTTCGCAGCGGGCCGAGGAACTTGCGGTCGGCCGCGGTCGCCAGCGGCACGCCGTGCTCGGTCAGGGCGGTGGTCTGGTAGCGCGTCCCGAACAGGTGCCGGCCTGCGCCCCAGGGCTGCTCGATGACGAGCGTGTCGGTGCCGAACAGGTTCACGGTGTGCCAGCGTACGGACGTGTATGACAGTCTTGGACCCCGTGCGAACTGAAGTGGTTCTGGACGCCGGTGCCAAGGCCGAACTCGCCCGGTTGGTGAGCGAACTGGCCGTGGTGCACGGCAAGGTGACGTTGTCCTCCGGCGCGGAGGCCGACTACTACATCGACCTGCGCCGCGCGACGCTGCACCACGCCGCCGCGCCGCTGATCGGCAAGCTCCTGCGGCAGCTCACCGCCGACTGGGACTACGTCGCGGCGGGCGGTCTGACGCTCGGCGCGGACCCGGTGGCGTGCGCGATGATGCACGCCGCGGCGGCGGCCGGCGAGGTGCTCGACGCGTTCGTCGTGCGCAAGGAGACCAAGAAGCACGGCATGCAGCGGCGCATCGAGGGCATCGAGGTCGCGGGCCAGCGGGTGCTCGCGGTCGAGGACACCTCCACCACCGGCGGCAGCGTGCTGACCGCGGTGGAGGCGCTGCGCGAGGCCGGTGCGACCGTGGTGGGCGTCGCGACGGTCGTGGACCGCGGCACGGTGGCCCGCGAGGTCATCGAGGCGCAGGGCCTGTCCTACCGCTACCTGCTCGACCTGGCGGACCTCGGCCTGGCCTGAGATGTCCTCCGCGGTGGTGTTGTTGCTGGTCATCGTGGCGATACTCGGGGTGGGCGTCGCCGTGGGGTTGGCGCGGCGCAAGCGCAACCCGTTCACGAACCCGCAGTTCGTGAACCAGTGGGAGCAGCGGATGCGGGGCCTGGAGGCGGCCCTGGGCTGGCGGTTCGTCGCCGAGGACCAGGGCTTCCAGGAACGCGTCCCGCAGATCGGCCGGATGCTGGAGGCCGACCGGAGCCGCGTGCGGTTCCAGCTGGTCGGCCACTGGCGCGGGGTGCCCGTGCTGGCGGTCGAGGTGCTGCTGCGCACGGACAACGTGGTGACCGCCGAGTACCGCACGTACTCGGTGGTCGTCGTGCCGCGCCCGATGCCCGGCCCGTGGGTCCTGATCAGCCCGCGCGAGGACAGCGTGTGGGGCATCTTCGAGCAGTTCACCGCGACCGGCGACCCGGCCTTCGACGCCCGCTACGAGGTGCGCCGCAAGAACCCGGCCTTCGCGGGCGCCCTGCTCGGCTCGGGCCTGCCCCAGGCGCTGCTGGCCGACCCGCGCGCGGCGGGCGTGGCGATCGCGTTCGACGAGCACAACCTGGCCGCCGCGGTGCCGGTGCCGTTGTTGCAGGCGCCGCTGGGCCACCTGGCGGACCTGCTGCTGGACATCGCTGGCCGGGTGCCCTGGCAGGCGCTGCCGCGCGGTTGATATTTGGCGGGCGTCCGCTTCGAGCGCGGCCTACCCTGGTGGGGGGAGGTCGTGATGGTCGCGCGGGCGCTCGCCGAACTGGTCATGGTGCTCCACTTCGGCGTTCTGATCTTCTTGGTGGTCGGCGGTTTCCTGGCGTGGCGCTGGCCCCGGCTCGTCTGGTACCACGCGGCGATGGCGGCGTGGGGCGTCCTGATCGTCACCTTCCCCCTGGCGTGCCCGCTGACGTGGCTGGAGAACGCGCTCCGCACGTCGTACGGCGGCGAACCGCTCGCGAGCGGGTTCATCGACACCTACATCGACGGGGTCCTGTACCCGGAGTCGGCGGCGCGCACGGTGCAGTTGGTGGTGGCGCTGTGCGTGGTCGTCTCGTGGGCGGGGTACTACGTCAAGCGGCGGGCCGAACAAACCGCGTCCCACCACCCGGAGGCCTGTCGCTGAAGTGGCGTAAAGACGGGCTTGCGCTGTTCGAGCTACACCTGGTCCTTTCAGTGCACTCGACGACTTATTCTTCGGCATGACTGGAGAAATCGAGGCAAGACACTGGGACAAAGAGCCTCACTCGCGCCTCCTCAGGGACTACTGCGATGTCCTCGAGAAGGAGTTGGATCACCGCTGGCGGGTCCTCGCGTGGTCGCAGAAGTCGACGATCAGCCGGAACGGGGACGTCCGTCAGCAGTTGGCGGTGACGATCGCCGCCGCCTGCGATCGGATGACCTTCGTGAGCTTCACCAACCGCGTCAACTGGGATTGGCCGGAGCAGTACCGCGAGCGGGTCACCGTCGATGTGCGCACGCCCGAGACCAACGGTATCGGTGGCACGCGGCTCATCAGCACCGATCACTGGATCCGAATCGGCACGGTGAAGACTTTCGTGCACCTCGAGAGTCCATTGACCCGCGGTGAGCAGTTCACTTTCGTCGTCGACGTGTTCTGGCCGGAAATGTGCCTCCCGTTCGTGCGGGGTCACGAGCCGGACGTTTTCCTCGTGTCCTTCGGCGACACCGCTGATCTGATCAATTACACCGTTGTGCTGCCGGCGGGGTTCACGGCGAAGCTCGACCATGTCGGGCTCGATCCGCGTCAGGACAGTTATGCGCTCGTCGTGCGCAGCGGTGTCGAGGGGGAGGTCGAAGTGTCACTCACCGTTCGGGACGTGCCGGCGTACCGGAAGGTCGGTCTCCGGATGGACCGGCCTCCGTTGTCCGCGTGACTACCATCCCGGCTCGTGGGTGAGCGGGTTGTGCTGGAGGGGTTCCACGCGGTCAAGCACGCGGTTCGGTTTGGGGCTGTGGTGGAGGCCGTGGTCGTCTTGGACCGGGGGAAGGCCCTGGCCCTTGCGCGGTCGCATGCGCCGGACCTCGTCGGGTGGTTCGAGGAGCGGGCGGTCGAGGTTGGGGGTGACGAGTTCGTCCGGGTGGTCGGGAAGGCGCATCCGACCGGGGTCGGGGGGACTGCCGAACGGCCGGATTGGGGGGTTGTCGAGCGGTCCTCTCCGCTCGTGCTGCTCGACAACCCGCGGAACCTCGGCAACTTCGGGGCGGTGATCCGGGTCGCCGCCGGGTTGGGGGCCGGCGGTGTGGTGTCCGTGGGGGACGTCGACCCGTGGCACCCGAACGTGTTGCGGGGGAGTGCGGGTCTGCACTTCGCCCTGCCGGTACGACGGTTGGATGGGGTGGACGAGCTGGAAGGGCCGGTCATTGCGTTTGACGCGGGAGGGGAAGAACTGAGGCACGCGCGGATTCCCGATGACGCGGTTCTCGCCTTCGGGTCCGAGCGGCACGGGTTGTCGGAGGTCGTTCGGCGGCGCGCCGACCGGGTCGTGTCGTTGCCGATGCGCCCGAAAGTGTCCAGCTACAACCTGACCACCAGCGTCGCCATGGCGCTCTACCACTGGGAACTCTTCCGACGCGCTTCTTGAACGATAAAGTCGAGAAGCTTGATCCGTGACGACGCCGAAGCTCCTCGCCGCCCGCGCGGGCGTGGCCGAACGTGCCGTCGAGTCGCGGCACCTGCGCCGCGTCTGGGGGCTGCCGGGCACCGCGCTCGGCTCGGTCGCCTGGCCGGTCGACTGGCCCGCCCGGCTGCACCTCCGCTTCGGCTACTGGTGGCAGGCCCACCTCCTCGACTGCGTCCTCGACGCCCAACTCCGCTCCCCGCGCGAAGCCCGCCTCCAGCTCATCCGCCGGCTCGTCCGCGGCATCCGCGTGCGCAACCTCCTCGGCTGGACCAACGACTACTACGACGACATCGCCTGGCTCGGCCTCGCCCTCCAACGCGCCGCGCACGCCGGCGTCGACAAGCCGCACGCCATCGAGACCATCGCCCAACGCCTCCGCGACGGCTGGACCGACCACGGCGGCGGTGGCATCTGGTGGAAGCGCAACGACGACTTCAAGAACGTCCCCGCCAACGGTCCCGCCGCCATCTTCCTCGCCCGCCTCGGCGGCAAGGGGGACCTCGGCCGCGCACGGTCCACTGTGGACTGGATCGAGGAGTGGCTGCGGGACGAGGAGACCGGGCTGTTCTTCGACGGCCTGCACGTCCACCCCGACGGCACGGTCCGCGAGGTCGAGCGCAACCTCTACACCTACTGCCAGGGCGTCGTCCTCGGCGCGTGCGTCGAACTCGGCACCGGGCAGTACCAGGAGCGCGCCGCCCGCATCATCACCGCCGTGGACAAGCACCTCGCCGACGACGGCGTCCTGCGCGGCCACGGCGGCGGCGACGGCGGGCTGTTCACCGGCATCCTGGTCCGCTACCTCGCGCAGGCCGCGCTGCGGCTCGACCGGCCCGAAGCGGCCAAGGCGGCGGACCTCGTGTTCACGTCCGCGGAAGCGTTGTGGGCCAACCGGAGCAGCGCCGTCAGCGGACCGCTGTTCGGTCCACAGTGGAACGAACCGGCGGGCGACCCGGACCGCACCAAAGCAGAACGCGACCTCTCCGTCCAACTCGGCGGCTGGATGGCGCTGGAAGCCGCGGCCCTCTTGGAGCGCAACGACCTCACGCCGCTACGGCGCTGATCCACCCCAGCAGCACCGCAGCGTCCTCCCGGAACCGCTCCGGCGAGTCGTCGGCCACGAACTCCAGCAATACGTGCCGGTCCACGCCGTCCCGCGCCATTTCCGCCAGCGCCGGCCGCCACAGGTCCTCCCGCGCCACCAGCGGGAGCCGGTCCGTGCCCCCGCCCGGACCCCACGAGAACACGTGCGCGGTCGTCAGGCGCGGCAGCAGCGTGCGCACCTCCTCCACCGCGCTGGCCACGTCCTGACCGCCGCGCGGCTGCCAGTACGGCACCACCGACCCGTGCCCGACCTCCGCGTACAGGCGGTTCGCCGACTCCAGCGTGTCGGTCAACGTGTTGCGGTGGTGCTCCACCGCGATCCGGATGCCGTAGTCCTCCGCACGCACCGCCGCGTCCCGGATCGCCGCCACGACCCGCGCCCGCTGGTCCGCGGGCGTCTCCGCCGAGCCCTTGTTCCCCGCCCACACCCGGATCCGCGGCGCGCCCAACTCCGCCGCCGTCGCCAGCACCCGCGGCCACTCGTCGGGGTCCGTCACGCCGGCCCCGTAGTACGACCCGTACGCCGACACGCTCAGCCCCGCGTCCGCGCACCGGTCCCGGGCGTCGCGCGCGGCCGGCAGGTCGTGCAGCGGCACGTGCACGTCGCCGCCCCACTCGACGGCCCACAGGCCGCACGACCGCGCCAGGTCCACCACCTCGGGAACGGGGAGCGCGCGGAAGGTCACCGAAACCAGGCCGGGTACCAGCACGGGCCTCACGCTACTAGTGACACCCGCACGATTGGCGGTGTTTCAGCGCGGGCGCGAGCCTGATCGTCTCCGGGGCGCGCTCCGGGTCGGCGATGCGGGACAGCAGCAGTCGCACGGCCGTCCGCCCGATCTCCTCCACCGGCTGCGCCATCGTGGTCAGCGGCGGCTCGACCAGTTCGGCCCACTCCACCTCGCCGTAGGTGACCAGGGCCAGGTCGGTCCCGATCCGAACGCCGTGCGCCCGCGCCGCGCCGAGCACCGTCATCAGCACCTGGTGGTCGCTCACCACCAGCCCGGACGCCTTCCCGAGCAGCGGTTCCAGCGACTGGGCGACCAGCTCCTCGTCCCACTTCAGCCCCGCCCGGCCCAGGCCGAGCCGGTAGCCCAGGACGCGCTCGTCCGTGGTCGGCACGCCGGGCGTCCCGGTGACCAGGCCGATCCGCCGGTGCCCGAGGTCCGCCAGGTGCCGCACGAGGCTGGACGTGGCCTGCACGTTCTCCGGGCCCACCTGGTCGGTGTCCTGGGCCAGCGTCAGCCGGTCCACCAGCACGGTCGGCACGCCCAGCCGGCGCAGCTCGGACAGGGCCGCCGAGCCCGACGTGGGCGTGAGCAGCACCCCGTCCACCCGGCGCGACCGCAGCATCCGCACCGCGGCCTGCTCCGACTCGGCCGACTCGCGCGTGTCGATCAGCACCAGCGAGTACCCGGCCTGGGTGGCCTCGTTCTCGATGGCCGCGATCAGCTCCGCGAAGTACGGGTGCGACACCAGCGACACCGCGAGACCCAGGGATTTCGTGCCGCCGGTGACCAGGGAGCGGGCGATGGCGTCGCCGGTGTACCCGGTCTCCTCGATCGCCTTGAGCACCCGTTCGCGCGTGCTCGCCGCCACCGGCCGGGTCTCGTTGATCACGTGTGAGACCGTGGTGATGGAGACGCCGGCCAGCGCGGCGACCTCCTTCATGGTGACCATGTACCCGTCCCCGTTCGGCCGTGCGCAAGCGATTGCGGGGGACGATACCGGCTTGGAGGTGCACGTCGTGGCAGCCGTCCTGTGTGTCGGGCTGACGACCCTGGACGTGTCTCAGGTGGTCGCGGAGTTCCCCGCGCCGGGCGAGAAGGTGCGGTCGCTGGGGGTGCACCTGGCGCCCGGCGGTCCGGCGGCGAACGCGGCGCGGGCGGTGGCGGCGCTGGGGCACCGGGCGGTGCTGCTGACGTCGCTGGGCGGCGAGCTGGGGCCCGTGGTGGCCGGGATGCTGGGCGGGGTCGAGGTGCGGTCGCTGGGTCCGGGCGGGCCGGCGGTGAGCATGGTCGTCGTGCGGGAACGGGACGGCGAGCGGACCGTCGTGTCCCGCAACGCCGCCGGGTTCGAGTTGCGGGACGAGGTGGACCTGGCCGGGTGCGACGTCGTGCTGGTGGACGGTCACCTCGGCCCGGCGGCGCTGGCCGCGGCCCGCCTGGCGAAACGTGCAAGCGTGCCTGTGGTGTTGGACGCGGGGAGCTGGAAACCTGTGCTCGACGACCTGTTGCCCCTCGTCGACGTCGCCGCGTGCTCGGCCGCTTTCGAGCTGCCCGAGCCCGAGGTGCACGCGCACGGCGTGCCGCTGGTGATCCGCACCCGCGGCCCGGAGCCGGTCACCTGGTCGCGCGCCGACGGCGCGACGGGTGCGGTGCCGGTGCCCGCGGTGCCCGTGCGCGACACCAACGGCGCCGGGGACGTGTGGCACGGTGCGTTGGCGGTCGCGGTCGCCCGCGGCCTCGCGGTGGCGGACGCCGTGCGGTGGGCGAACGAGGTGGCGGCGGTGCGCGTGCGCAACACCGCGTGGGACTGGGTTGAGGAGCTGGAGCGGTGGCGGGACAGCGGGTGAGGTTCGACGACCTGGTCGACCGGGCACGACGCCTGGCCGAACCGGGTGAGCGCAGGCTGCTCGGCATCGGCGGCGCCCCGGGTTCGGGCAAGTCCACCCTGGCCCGCCGCCTGGTCGACGCCCTCGGCACGTCGGCGGTCCTGGTCGAGATGGACGGCTTCCACCTGGCCCAGAAGGAACTGGACCGGCTGGGCATCGCCGACCGGAAGGGCGCGCCGGACACCTTCGACATCCCCGGCTACGTGGACCTGCTGGGCCGGCTCAAGGCGTGCGGACCGGACGTGGTGTACGCGCCGGAGTTCCGGCGGGAGATCGAGGAACCGGTGGCGTGCGCGGTGCCCGTGCCGCCGGACGTGCCCTTGGTGGTGACCGAGGGCAACTACCTGCTCATGCAGTACGACAAGTGGAAGCGTGTGCGGGTGGTGCTGGACGAGGCGTGGTTCCTGATGATCGACGAGGACCTGCGCGTGTCCCGTTTGATCGACCGCCACGTCCGCTACGGCCGGTCGGTGGAGGACGCCCGGGAACGCGTGCTCAACGGCACCGACCACGTCAACGCCCTGATGGTCAACGCCTCCACGGCCGCCGCCGACCTGCTGATCCGCGAAGTCCTCTGAGCCCGGCCTACTGCTGGGCGCCGACCTCTTCCTCGACCGGCTTGCGCATCTCCTGGCGGTACCGGACGAGGCCGTAGACGGTGCCGATCACGAAGAACGCCACGCTGGCGATGACCGCGACCGTCTGGAGCCACGGGATCGACGTGAGCAGCCCGGCCCCGTAGTACCCGGCCAGGACCAGCGTGGGGACCCACGCCAGCGCGCCGATGGTGGTCGCGAGCATGAACCTGCGCGGGTCCATCCGGGCCGCGCCGGCGACCATGGGGGCCAGCGTGCGGACCCACGGGATCCAGCGGGCCAGGACGATCGCCCAGAAGCCGCGGCGGTCGAGGAAGTCGCGGGCCTTGGCCAGGTTCTCCTTGTTGAGGACCTTGCCGCCGCGGCGGGCCAGCAGGCGGGTGCCCGTGTGCCGGCCGATGTAGTAGCCGATCTGGTTGCCGACCACGGCCACGATCATCGCGGCGACCGACAGCAGCCACGCGCTCAGCTCGCCGTCGTGCTGCGCGAGCACGACACCGGCCGCGAACAGCAGCGAGTCACCGGGCAGGAACAGGCCGAAGATGAACGCGCACTCGAAGAAGACGAAGCTCAGCGTGATGAGCCACACGGCCAACGGGCCTGCGGTCTCCAGCGGGGCGAATGCGAGTGTTTCGGACGTTGCGGACAACACCACGGGGGCCAGCCTACGTGGCGCTTCAGAGCCGTTAGGGCGACTCCGGGCGAACTGGTGTTGAAAGGTTCGGGTTGAGACGTGCCGAACGGCGCTAGTTTGAGGGGATGGAGGCCCTGCTCACGCGGTTGCGCGCCGCCGTCGGACCGGATGCCGTGCTCACCGATCCGGACGTCACCGCCGCGTACCGGCGCGACATGATGCCGCTCGCCCCGCACGGCCAACCGCTGGCTGTCGTCCTGCCGACCTCCGCCGACCAGGTGCAGGAGGTCGTCCGGGCCTGTGCCGCCCACCGGACGCCGATCGTGCCGCGCGGCGCGGGCAGCGGGCTGTCCGGGGCCGCCAACGCCATTGACGGCTGTGTGGTGCTCGTCACAACCAAGATGAACCGGATCGTCGAGATCGACCCGGACAACCGGCTGGCCGTCGTCGAGCCCGGTGTCGTGAACCTCGACCTGCGCGGCGCGGTCGAGAAGCACGGGCTGTTCTACCCACCGGACCCGTCCAGCTACGACTGGTGCACGATCGGCGGCAACCTGTCCACCAACGCGGGCGGGCTGTGCTGCGTGAAGTACGGCGTGACCACGGACTCCGTCCTCGGCCTGGAGGTGGTACTGGCCGATGGCGAACTGCTCAAGACCGGCCGCCGGACGGTCAAGGGCGTCGCCGGGTACGACCTGACCAAGCTGTTCATCGGCAGCGAGGGCACGCTGGGCGTCATCACCCGCGCCACCCTGGCCCTGCGCCCCCTGCCACAGGCCCCGTCGACGCTGGTCGCGACGTTCTCCAACACCGCCGACGCGGGCACCGCCGTGGCGCGCGTGGTGCGGGAGGGGGTGGTCCCCTCGCTGATGGAGATCATGGACCGGACGTCCATCCGGGCCGTCGAGCAGTACCTCAAGACGGACCTGAACGCCGACGAAGCCCTGCTCATCTGCCAGTCCGACGCCGGCGGCGAGGCGGCGAGGCGTGAGCTGGCGGTCATCGAACAGGTCTGCAAGGACTCCGGGGCCGACCTCACCTACGCCACCGACGACCTCAACGAGGGCCGCGACCTGCTCACCGCCCGCCGCGCCGTGCTCAACGCCCTGGAGGTCTACGGGGCGTGGCTGACCGACGACGTGTGCGTGCCGCGGACCAGGATCGCCGAGCTGATCGCGGGGTGCGAGCGGATCGGCGCGGAGGTGGGACTGCGGATCGCGGTCGTCGGGCACGCCGGCGACGGCAACATGCACCCGACGATCGTGTACGACCCGACCTCGGCGGACGAGTTCGCGCGGGCGCAGCGGGCGTTCGACGAGATCCTGGCGGTCGGGCTCGCGCTGGGCGGCACGGTGACCGGCGAGCACGGCATCGGCAAGATCAAGCGCGAGTGGCTGGCCACCGAGATCGGCCCGGTGGGCCTCCGGGTCCACCGCGAGATCAAACGCGCACTGGACCCGGAGAACCTGTTCAACCCCGGCTCGATGTTCAGTGCCTGATGGCCGCGACTTCGTCGCGGCGGCGAGGCCGCCCTGGGGCTCGTCGCGCCGCGTTTCCCGCCCATCGAAGAGCGTGATCGTCGGGAAACGCGGCGCGTCGCCCACCCCGCCGGCCTCGGTCTCGTACGGGTAGTCGGAGCTGTGCGCCCACGCGTACCCCAGCACCGCCTCGTAGCTGCGGAGGTGTTCGGCGGTCCGGATGCCGTCCGCGGTGACCCCGAAGACCCGCACGTCGTTGAGGCCCGGCCGGTCCGACCCGATGGTCACGCTCGCCCGGCCGCCGAAGCCCGAGGACGTCCGTGCCCGCACCTGCAAGTTGTGGAAGCCCGTCGCGGTCGGCGTGTACGTGATGGATGCCGTGCCGTCCACAGCTGGCACGGCCACCCACTCGCCGGAACCCAGGGCGTACTCGCACTCGACGACCTGCGGCGTGGTCGAGGCGAAGCTTCCCGTCGGTGTTGCGCCACATGCCGACCGGGGAGTCGTTGTTCGACGGGAGAGTGTCGTGCGGTGTCCGCAGGTCGGTGTAGTCGTTCGACGTGCGGGGGTCTTCGTCGGCGGCTGGGCCGCCGACGGCGGGCGTGGCCGGCGCGGTGCCGGGCCACCAGGAGCGTGCCGAGGGCACGCTTCAAGCGGCTCATGAAAGCCCCAAAGGTCAAAAGGGGCGCCTGATGGCGCCCCACGACCTATCGAGGAGTGATCGACACCCGTTACCGGGTCAGTCGATGCGCTTGAACTGCTGGGTGGCGTCGTCCGTGCGGTCGAACTGCTGGGTGATGTCCTGGGCCTCCTGCGCGAGCAGGGCCTTCTTCTCCCGGCGTGCCTTGATCACCTCGATGATGATCGGCACGATCGACAGGAAGACGATCAGCAGCAGGATCATTTCGAGGTTGTTACGCACGAATTCGATCTGCCCGAGGAAGTAGCCCAGGACGGTCAGGCCGGCCGCCCACGCCACGCCGCCGATGAACGAGTACGTGAAGTACTTCTTGGCGTCCATGCGGCCCACGCCGGCCATCGCGGTGATGAAGGTCCGGACGATCGGCACGAACCGGGCCAGGACGATCGCGCGCGGCCCGTACTTCTCGAAGAACTCGTGCGTCTTGTCGACGTACTCCTTCTTGAAGATCTTGGAGTCCGGCTTGTTGAACAGCGCCGGCCCCGCGCGGTAGCCGATCCAGTACCCGACCGCGTTGCCGATCATCGCGCACGCGGTCAGCAGCACGCACACCAGCCACAGCGGGTAGTCCATCACGCCGGTCGCCACGAACAGGCCCGCGGTGAACAGCAGCGAGTCGCCGGGCAGGAAGAACCCGACCAGCAGCCCGCACTCGGCGAAGATGATGAAGCACAGGCCGACCAGCATGTACGGGCCGAGGCCCTGGAGCAGGACCTCGGGCTTGAGCCAGTCCGGGCCGAGGGCGTGGGTGGTGGTGGTGAGCGCGACCGTCACGCGGACCACGGTACAGGCTCAACGGAGAGTGATCACCGCCACGACCGTGCCGGCGGCCAGGCCGAGGAGCACCGCGAGCAGCAGCACCCAGCCCGCGCCCAGCGCCGGGCGGGCCGGGTCGGGCGTCGGGGCGGGCAGGTGCCCGCCGGTGCCGGCGACCTGCGCGCGCAGCGCGTCGACCACCAGCCGCTCGTGCTCGTCGGACATGGTGCCCAGTATCGCGCGCCGCCCACGTCGTCGGGGGCGGCGCGGCGCACTACTCCTTCACCCACTCGCCGCGCGCCATGACCTCGCGCGGCCGGAACTCGGCGTCCAGCACGACCAGGTCGGCCGCCAGACCGGCCCGGATCTCGCCCGCCTCGACGCCCAGCAGCCGCGCGGGACGCGTGGCGGTGGCGTGCACGGCCTCCTCGACGGTCAGCCCGCACGACTGCACGGCGTTGCGGAACGCCGCGTCCATCGTGAGCGTGCTGCCGGCCAGCGACGCCCCGCCCGCGAGCGTCGGCACGCCGTCCACCACCCGCACCTCCAGGCCGCCCACGTCGTACACGCCGTCGCCCACGCCCGCCGCCGCGATGGCGTCGGTGACCAGGACGGTCCGGCCGGTCCCCGCGTGCCGCGCGGCCAGGCGGACCGCGGTCGGGTGCAGGTGGACCAGGTCGCAGATCAGCTCGACGGTGACCCGCTCGTCGTCCAGCAGGGCGCCGATCGGGCCGGGCTCGCGGTGGTGCAGGGGGCGCATCCCGTTGAACAGGTGGGTCGCGACGGTCGCTCCGGCCTCCACGGCGGGCCGGATCTGGGCCTCGGTCGCGTCCGTGTGCCCGATGGCGGCGAGCACGCCGTTGTCGACGAGGCGGCGGACCGCGTCGACACCGTGCTCCAGCTCGGGGGCCACGGTCACCATGCGGACGGTCCCGCGACCGGCCTTGAGCAGCGCGTCGACCGAGGCGGCGTCCGGCGGGCACAGGATCGCCGGGTCGTGCGCCCCGCACCGCGCGGCGGACAGGAACGGGCCTTCGAGGTGGATGCCAGCCACCACGCCGTCGTCCACCAGCTCGGCCAGCGCCTTCACCTGGTCGGCCAGCTCCGGGATCGGGCGGGACACCAGGCTGGCCAGCATGGTCGTCGTCCCGTGCCGGCGGTGCGCGGCGGCGGCCCGGCGCACGCGCTCGGGATCTGCGCTGGTGAACGCCTCGCCGCCACCGCCGTGGCAGTGGACGTCCACGAAGCCCGGCACCAGCCAGGCGCCACCGAGGTCCGTCGTCGGGCCGTCCGGCGCGGCACCGTCACCGACGGCGGCGATCCGGCCGTCGCGCACGGCGACCCAGCCCCGGTCGAGCACCCCGCCGGGCGTGACGACCCGACCTCCCGTCAGGGTCACGTCCACCGGTCCACCCCACGTGCTCATCTCTCCTCCAGCATGTCGATGGCCAGCAGCGCGGCACCGAGGCAGCCCGCCTCGTCGCCCAGCGCCGCCAGCCGCAGTTCCGGGCGCCGCTGGAAGGTGATCAAGCCGTCCAGCCGGTCCCGCAGCGGGTCCACCAGCAGCGGGCCCGCCAGCGCGAGACCACCGCCGAGGACCACCGCCTCCGGACCCAGCAGAGCCGCCACGAGCAGGATGCCCCGTGCGAGCGCGTCCACCGCCTCCCGCCACACGACCACCGCGTCGTTCTCGCCTGCTCGGACCAGCCGCGCCACGTCCGCCGCCCCGGTGACCGGGTTGCCGGAGCGCTCGGTGTACCGGCGCGCGATCGCGGCGGAGGACGCGCGGGCCTCCACGCAGCCGGTCTGGCCGCAGCCGCACGGGTCGCCGTGGCCGACGTCGACGTGGCCGATCTCGCCGACGCTGCCGTCGCCCCGGTAGACCCGCCCGTCCAGCACCAGCGCGGCGGCGATGCCGGTGCCGATGGGCATGATCACGGCGTCGCGCAGGCCCTTGGCGTTGCCGATGCGGAGTTCGGCGAGCCCTCCCGCGCGCACGTCGTGCCCGAACGCGGTGCGCAGGCCGGTGCGGGCCTCGACCTGCTTGACGAACGGGTAGTCCTGCCAGCCGAGGTTCGCGGAGTAGACCCCGACGCCGTCCTCCTCGTCCACGACGCCGGGCACGACGAGACCCACGGCCTCGACGTCGTCGGCGCCGGCACGCAGCTCGTCGACCAGGGCGGCCACATCGTCGACCACGGCGTCGGCGTCCCGGGTCGTCGCCCGCCGCCGCTGCCGCACCGCGCGCACGTCGGAGGCGGTGCCCGCCACCAGGGCGGCTTTGGTCTCGGTGCCGCCGACGTCGACGGCTATCACGTGTCTTGTGCGTGCCACGAGGACCGATAGTGCGGCATCGAGCCGCCATTGGTCTATACCAAGTGCCCGATTCCCCCACCCGGTACACATCCGCCCACCCTCCGCACCCCGGTTCTCCCACGCTGCGGGACGCGGCTTGGTAAGCGCTTTCCCGCTGGGTGTGGTGCGATGTTGTGCCAGTTTCGTCGCGATGCGGCCGGTTGCCCGTCGCGCGTCGCGGCAGGCCGTCCGGTGAGGTACCGGACCGCCTCCGCGCCCTGCGTCAGGCGGTGCCCATGATCTTCTGGAGGGCGTCCAGCGCGCGGCTGGCCGTGCTCTTGACGGTGCCCTTGGAGATGCCGGTGGCCTCGGCGATCTCGGCCTCGGACAGGTCGCCGTAGTAGCGCAGCACGAGGACCTCGCGCTGGCGCGGCGGCAGCTGGGAAAGCGCCTTCACCACCGCCTGGTGCTCGGCGGTGAGCATGGCCAGGCTCTCCGCCGACCGGGCGTTGGCCACGTGCGGCGGGGTGTAGTCGCGGGCGGTCTTGCGGCGGCGCAGGACGCTGCGCGAGCCGTTGACCACGGCGGTGCGCAGGTAGCCGACGGCGGCCTGGGCGTCCCGCAGGCGCGACCAGTTCCGGTACAGGCCGGTGAACGCCTCCTGCACCACGTCCTCGGCCGTGGAGGGCTCGTCGACCAGCAGCAGGGCCAGCCGGACCAGCCGCATCCGGTGCTGCCGGTACAGGTCCTCCAGCGTGAGGGGACCGGTCGGCGCGGGCGCGACGCCGTCCTGGATGCGCAGGTTCGTCAGCGTGTCCTGCACACGCGCGATGCCGCCGCTGTGTTGTTCCGAACCGACCACGGAAAAGACGGTACCCGGTTCGCGGGTAGCTTCGGTGCCGGCGTTGACGTTCTTCGTGGAGGTGGGCGGTGGCTCGGTACGCGGTCGAGTTGGTGTTCGGGGAGGACCAGGAGGCGCGGCTGGCCGTCCGCCCGGCGCACCGGGAGTACCTGGCGACCCTGGTCGAGCAGGGCAAGCTGCTGGTCTCCGGCCCGTACGCGGACCAGTCCGGCGCGATCCTGGTGTACGAGGTGGCCGACGAGGCCGAGCTGAAGTCGGTGCTGGCGGCCGACCCGTACACGCCCGCCGGCGTGGTCGCCGAGACGCGCGTGCACGAGTGGCTGCCGCTGATGGGTACCTGGCTGACCGACTAGCGCTTCTTCTGGGCCGTCTTGCGCGTGCCCGCCGCCTGCCCACCCGGCCCGACGAGGCCGGACAGGTCCTTCGCGGCCATCTCCCGGTCGGCGGCGGGCACCTGCCGCGCGGCCTGCTGGTCGACGACCTTGGGCGTGAACGCCCGGAAGACCTTGAGCCCGCCGACCCAGCCCGGCACGTGCACCGCCTTGGCGCGCTTCTCGATGCCGCGGACCACGGCCTTGCCGACGTCGGAGACCGGGTACTTCTTGCCGGCCAGGCCGGGCATGCCGCTGCGCAGCGGTCCGAAGACGGGGTGCTGGTCGGCGCTGTTGACCATGTCGGTGGAGATCCACGAGAAGTAGGCGACGCCGACGTCCACGCCCAGGTGGCGGACCTCGGCGCGCAGGCTGTCGGCGAATGCCTCGCAGCCGGCCTTGGCGGCGGAGTAGGCGGCGTTGCCGGGGATGTGGACGATCGCGGCGAGCGAGGAGACGACCAGGCAGTAGCCGCGGCTGGCGATCAGGTGCGGCAGGGCCGTGCGGACGGTGCGCCAGACGCCGAGCAGGTTGACCTCGATCACGCGCTCGAAGGCCGCCGGGTCCATGGAGCGGATGAAGCCGGTGGCCGCGATGCCCGCGTTCGCCACGACGACGTCGATCCCCCCGAAGTGCTCGACCACGCCGTCGACGGCGGTCTCCAGCGCCTGCCAGTCGGTGACGTCGGCCTCCCACGCCTTGCCACCGCACTGGTCGGCGACCCGGCGGAGCTGTTCCCCTTCGAGCCCGACCAGCGCGACTCGCGCCCCCTTGGCGGCGAGCCGCCGGGCGACTTCGGCGCCGATACCCCGAGCCGCGCCGGTGATCAGGACAACCTTGCCCGCAACGTCCACGGTGACCTCCTCGAACGGGTTCTCCGGAGGCCACCGTAACGCAACTTACCGCCAGTAAGCTACTGGAGAGTTAAGTGTCGGTCGGCTGGTCAGGCGCTTGCCGCGGTCAGGCGCTCGACCTCGTCCGTCTTCAGCTCAAGTTCGAGCGCCGGCAGCAGGTCCGACAACTGCTCCACGGTCCGGGCGCTCGCGATCGGTGCCGTCACCGTCGGCTGCGCCGCGAGCCACGCCAGGGCCGCCGCCGCGACCGTCGTGTCGTGGGCCGCCGCGACCTCGTCCAACGCCGCGAGGATGCGCAGGCCGCGCTCGTCCAGGTACTTCGACGCGGCGGCGGCGCGGACGCTCTCGACCTCGACCCCCGGTCGGTACTTGCCGGTCAGGAAGCCCTTCGCCAAGGCCCAGTACGGCGCGGTCGACAGGCCGCCCGCCGTGACAGCCGCCGCCAGTTCGCCCTCGTAGGATCGTTCAACAAGGTTGTAGTGCTGCTGGAGGGCCACGTACCGGGACAGGCCTTCGCGGTCGGACGTCTCCAGGGCCGAGGTGAGGCGTTCGGCGGTGAAGTTCGACGCGGCGATGTACCGGACCTTGCCCGACCGCACCAGCGCGTCGAACGCCGCCAGCGTCTCCTCCTGCGGGGTCTCCAAATCGTCCTTGTGCGCGTAGTACAGGTCGATGTGGTCCACGCCCAGCCGCCGGAGCGAGTTCTCCGCCGCGGTCGCGATGGTGGTCGCCCTCAGGTCGTCCAGGCCGCTCAACATGCCGACCTTCGTCGCCACGACCACGCGGTCCCGGTTGCCGCGCGACTTCAGCCACCGGCCGATCACGGCCTCGGACTCGCCACCCGCGTGCCCCGGCGCCCAGGCCGAGTACACGTCCGCCGTGTCCACGAAGTTGCCGCCGGCCGCCGTGTACGCGTCCAGCACCGCGAAGGACGACTCCTCGTCGGCCGTCCACCCGAACACGTTCCCGCCCAGCGCCAGGCGGGACACGTCGAGGTCGCTGGTTCCCAAGTTCGTCATGGCGCGAACCCAACCCGCCGCGCCGGTCCGGCCGCGAATCTCACAGCCAGGACTAAATCGTGGGACGCGCCGGTTGGCCCAGACGGAGTTGTCTTCGAGAGGAGTCGAAATGACGGTGGAGCTGGGGCGCTACGGGGTCTGGAGCCACTACACCGGCTGGGAGGGCCGCGCGGACGCCGCCGCACGGCTGGAAGAGCTGGGTTTCGGCACGTTGTGGCTGGGTGGGGCCCCGGACGGCGGCGTGCTCGGGCTCGTCGGGGAGCTGCTCCAGGCGACCGACCGGCTCGTCGTCGCGACCGGCATCCTCAACGTGTGGACGACCCCGGCGGACGTCGTCAACGCCGGGTACCGCGACCTGGCCTGGACCGACCGCTTCCTGGTCGGCGTGGGCGCGGGGCACCGGGAGCAGGCGGGTGAGGTGTACCACAGCCCGTACCGGAAGCTGGTCCGCTACCTCGACGAACTGGACGTCCCGCGCGACCGCCTGGCCCTCGCCGCCCTCGGCCCGCGCGTCCTGCGCCTGGCCGCCGCCCGGACCAGCGTCGCCCACCCGTACCTGGTCACGCCGGAGTACACCGCGCAGGCGCGGGAGGTCGTCGGGGCGGGCGTCGTCCTGGCCCCGGAGCAGCACGTCGTGCTGGAGGAGGACCCGGCCAAGGCGCGCGAGGTGGCCCGCGGCAACCTCGCCCTCTACCTCCGGCTGGAGAACTACACCAACAACTGGCTCCGCAACGGCTTCACCGAGGACGACTTCCGCGACGGCGGCAGCGACCGCCTGGTGGACGCGGTGGTGGCGTGGGGCCCGGCCGACCGCGTGGCCGACCGCCTCCGCGCCCACGTGGCCGCAGGCGCCGACCACGTCTCGGTCCAACTCCTCGGCGACAACAAGGACGCCTCCCCCGCCTTCAAGGACCTCGCCGCCGCCCTGTCCGAGTGACCACCGGTCGCGGCCCGTTTCGGGTGACCACCGCCCGCGCCAAGTGACCGCTCCGGGCGGTCGCTGGCCTGGCCGGGTGACCGGTTCGGGTGACCGCCGCCCGCTTCGGGTGATGCCGCCTTCGCCGGATGACCGCCGCCGACTCTTGGCTGACGGGGGCCGACTCTGGCTGGCGGCGGCCGACTCTGGATGACCGCCGCCGACTCCGGCTGACGGCGGCCGGCTCCGGGTGACCACCGCCCGGTTCGGGTGAATTGTCGGTGCCCCCTGGGACAATGAGCCCCAGGGGGCGCTCGGCCCTGGTTGTCGGTACCTCGTGGGACAATGGAAACCGGGGGCGCAGCCCAACCCGACCCCACGATCGGGCAAGACCCGCGCCACCGGGTTGACCACTCGTGAACCCGCCGGTCGACCACCGGAAGAGCGGAATCCGCCGGTCGGGACCGACGAGCGCGTCGGCGTGCCGGAGGGCAGCCGCCGCCCAGACCCCGGCGGGCTAGTCGGTCACCTCGACGCCGCGCCAGAAGGCGACGCGGCCCTTGATGCCGGCCGCCGCTTCCTTGGGTTCGGCGTAGTACCAGACCGAGTCCGGGTTGTCCTTGCCGTTGACGTGCAGGTTGTAGTAGTTCGCGGTGCCCTTCCACGGACACACCGAAGTGGTGTCCGACGGCCTCAGGTAGTGGGCGTGCACCGACTCCAGGGGGAAGTAGTGGTTCCCCTCCACCATCTCCGTGTCGTCACTCTCGGCGATGATCTCGCCGTTCCACCGTGCGATCGCCATGCCCCCACTATGCCGGTGATCAACTTCTCCCACCGGGGCGTGGCCGTAGGATGCCCCCGACACCGCGTTCCGGGCACCCGAGGAGGACCACCGATGCCCATCGCAACCCCTGAGGTCTACGCCGAGATGCTTGACCGGGCGAAGGCGAACGAGTTCGCCTACCCCGCGATCAACGTCACCTCGTCCGAGACGCTCAACGCGGCGCTGCGCGGCTTCGCGGAGGCCGAGAGCGACGGGATCATCCAGATCTCGACCGGCGGCGCCGAGTTCGCCTCGGGCACCAAGGTGAAGGACATGGTCACCGGCGCGGTGGCGCTCGCGGAGTTCGCGCACGTCGTCGCCGAGAAGTACCCGGTGAACATCGCGCTGCACACCGACCACTGCCCCAAGGACAAGCTGGACGGCTACGTCCGCCCCCTGGTGGCCATCAGCCAGGAGCGCGTCGACCGCGGCCTGAACCCGCTGTTCCAGTCCCACATGTGGGACGGGTCGGCGGTGCCGCTGGACGAGAACCTCAAGATCGCGACCGAGCTGCTCGACCTCGCGGCCAAGGCGAAGATCATCCTCGAGATCGAGGTGGGCGTCGTCGGCGGCGAGGAGGACGGCGTCGTCGCCGAGATCAACGAGAAGCTCTACACCACCCCCGAGGACTACCTGAAGACGGTGGACGCACTCGGCGCCGGTGAGAAGGGCCGCTACCTGGTCGCCGCGACCTTCGGCAACGTGCACGGCGTCTACAAGCCGGGCAACGTCAAGCTGCGCCCGGAGATCCTCAAGCAGGGCCAGGAGGTCGTGGCCGAGAAGCTGGGCCTGCCGGCCGGCTCCAAGCCGTTCGACCTGGTCTTCCACGGCGGCTCGGGCTCGCTGCTGGAGGAGATCCACGAGGCGGTCTCGTACGGCGTGATCAAGATGAACATCGACACCGACACGCAGTACGCGTTCACCCGCCCGATCGCGGCGCACATGTTCACCAACTACGACGGCGTGCTGAAGGTCGACGGCGAGGTGGGCAACAAGAAGGCCTACGACCCGCGGTCCTACCTCAAGGCCGCCGAGCAGGGCATGGCCGCCCGCATCGCCCAGGCGTGCGAGCACCTGAAGTCCTCCGGTCGGATGATCGCCGGCTGACGCTTCCGAGTGAACAACGGCCCCTCCCGGGTGAATCGGGAGGGGCCGTCCTCACGAGATCACCGGCCGTGCAGCTTGCAGACGGCGGTGTTCACCATCTCCCGCTGCGCCTTCGCGGCCTCCGGGGCGTGGAGCTTGAACGTCGTGGTCGCCAGGACAGTCACCGTCCGGGTTCCGGTCGCGTCGACGTAGTTGTGGCTGCGGTAGCCGGGGAAGCCGCCCGAGTGGCCCCACACCGTGCCGCACGGGGTGTTGATCTCCATCAGGCCCAAGCCGTAGCCGTCGCCGTTGCCCTGCGGCACGGCTTCTGTCATCTCCGCCGGCAGCTCCGCGGGCAGCAGCCGCCCGCCGAACAGGGCGCGCAGGAACTTCGGCCACTCCTCGGCGGTGGAGATCAGGCCACCGGCCGCCCAGGAAGCGCTCAAGTCGATGCCCTCGGTCTGCACGTGCTCGTGCAGCTGCGGACCGGCGAAGCCGTCGCCGACGGGCGTGCCGGGCGGCAGCAGCGGGCCGAGGTGCGCGGCGTCGGGCTCGTAGCCGTGGGCGTGCCGGCCGCGGAAACCGTTGGCGTCGCTCAGGTACGTGTGCTCCATCCCCAGCCGGTCGATGATCCGCTCCTGCACCAGGTCCGCGTAACGCTTGCCGGACACGGCTTCCAGGATCACGCCGAGCGAGATGTAGTTGGTGTTGCTGTAGTTCCACCGCTCACCGGGCGGGAACAGCGGCGGGTGCTCGAACGCGACGGCCGGCAGGTCCCGCGGCGACCAGCGCTTGGGGTCGCGGCCCAGCAGCATGGGCGTCAGGCGCGGGTCGTTGAGGAAGTCGAACAGGCCGCTGGTCCGGTTGAGCAGCATCCGCACGGTGATGCCGTCCGGGATCTGCGGCAGCCACTTGTTCGCCGGGCCGTCCAGGCTCAGCCTGCCCTCCTGGACCTGCTGGAGCACCAGGACACCGGTGACGACCTTGGTGTTCGACGCGAACTTGTGCTCGTCGCCGAGGCGGAGCCGGTGGTCCCGGCGCGACCACGAGTTCTGGCGGACCAGCTCGGTGGTCCGCCGGCCGTCGTCGATCCGCACGGCCACGCCCGGCGCGCCCGCCTCGACCCACCGCTGGGCGGCCCGGTGCACGTCGGCGGTCGACGTGGCGGCCGAGGCGGTGGAAGCGGTGGCGGTGACGAGGCCCAGCACCACGGCCGCGGCCACCACGGCGCGCAGCGGGCGGCGGAAACGTCCACTCATGAAAGAAGTCCCCCGAAGATCGGTCGGTTGCGACACGAACGATCTTCGGGGGATTCGGGACTGCGAAGAATCAGGCCGCCACCCGGGACCGCAGTGGGGACAGCCCCACCCCGATCCTGCGGCCCGCCGGACCCGCGGCCGTCCACAGCACCGCGAGCAGCACGAACGTCACCGCCGCGGACGGGAACAGGATCGGCGGCGCCGCGTCGACCCGCTGCAGCGCCCAGATCCCGCCGTAGCCCAGGCCGGTGACCGCCGCCGCGCCGAGCACCGCCGCGACCGGTTCCGGCACCCGGCCCAGGTGCGCGGCGTCCACCGCGAGACCGACCAGCACGAGGAACAGCGGCACCGTCGACAGCGGGAAGTCCGCGCCCGCCAGCAGCGGCCAGATCACGCACCGGTACGCCACGTACCCGGCGGCCACCGCCGTCGCGGCCCACCGGCGACCGATGCTGCGCCGCGCCACCACGAGCACCAGGGCGGCGGCGATCAGGCCCCACACCGGGTACACCCAGTCCGGGATGGGCAGCGAGAACTGCACGATCGACTCGCGGTCCACCGGCCGGCCGATCTGGTCGGCGGCGAACTGGAGCAGGATCGGCTCCGCGTACGGGTCGCCGCGGTCCCACGACGCGATCTCCAGCACCCCGTACTCCTGGTGCTGGTTGGGGAACCACACGTTCTCCAGGAAGAAGAACCACAGCGCGGTGAGGCCGAACAGCCGCCACCGGCCCGGCTCGGTCTGCCGGGCGAACCCGCGCACCGCGCCCGCGAGCATGATCGCGGTGCCCAGGTAGAGCAGGGCGTGCGAACCGCTCCACGACGTGATGTCCAGGCCGTTGATCCGGTGGTTGATCAGGTCGATCGGCAGCGCGATCAGGAAGATCCCGGTGCCCCACTGCATCAGGCGCAGCGCGTTCTTGTCGGCGCCGTACCCGGTGTAGGTGTGGAAGATCGTCAGGCCGACCACGATCACCGTGCCGACCGTGTTGATCATGTGCGGCGGGGCCAGCTCGTCGCGCAGCCATTTGAAGTGCCAGGCGACGTCCCACGACGACCCGATGAGCTTGAACAGCAGGCCCCACAGCCAGAGCCGGTACAGGCCGGCGGCCAGCGCCGGCGGGGTCCGGCGCCCCGGCTCGCCCCGCTCCCAGTACTGGTCGCGGAACCGCGCGACGCGTTCGACAACCCCCGTTTTCACCCGGACATGATGCGTCTCATCTGGACGGTCGGGAAGCGGGGTCCACCCTGGTCTTTACCGATTTGTCCCCTAAGGGGTGGTGGCGACCAGCACGTTCGCTCTTCGGTTAGCGCGAAAGGGTGAGGATCGTTGCTCTGGTCGGGGTAACACGGAACAGTGCGGGCCTGAGAGTTCGCTGAGAGCGCGAGGAGTGGGTGGGATGGGCAAGAAGGTCGTCGCCGCGGTCGTCGTGTCGGCGCTCGTGCTGGCACTGGTCGCTGCCGTGGCCCGGGTATTCCTATCCTGAGCGCATGGAGAACCTGCTCGGTCCTGACCCGACGCTGCTGCCCGACCGGCCCGAGGCGCAGGCCGCCGCCGAGGCGGGCACCGACCCGGCCAAGATCGTCCGTGCCTACCCCGACTTCAGCGAGGCGTGGGCGCTGCTCGCCGAACGCGCGCTGCAGACCGGCGACCCGATCGCCGGCTACGCCTTCGCCCGCACCGGCTACCACCGCGGCCTGGACCAGCTGCGCCGCGCCGGCTGGAAGGGCTTCGGCCCCGTGCCGTGGTCGCACCGCGCCAACCAGGGGTTCCTGCGCGCGCTGGCGGCGCTGGCCCGGGCGGCCGACGAGATCGGCGAGACCGAGGAGTACGAGCGCTGCAAGAAGTTCCTCGCCGACAGCGATCCGGCCGCACCGGCCGCCCTCGGCCTGTCCTGACGACGGGTCGGGCGCGTGGCTGGTCCGACACCCGGCGGGTCTTCCGGTGGGTCCGGTAGTGGTTCCGCCGGCAAGTCCGGTGGTTCTGCCGGCAAGTCCGGTGGTTCTGCCGGCAAGTCCGGTGGTTCTGCCGGCAGGGCCGGGGGCGGTGCTGCCGGTGGGTCCGGCGGGCGGGTGCGTGCGGAGGTCGTGCGGCGGCTGAAGCGGTGGCAGAGCACGGCGTTGCCGATCGTGCAGGCCGCGCTGGCCGCCGGGCTGTCGTGGCTGGTCGCCACGTCCGTGGTCGGCCACGCGCACCCGTTCTTCGCGCCCATCGCCGCCGTGGTGTGCCTGGGCGTGTCGCTCGGGCAGCGGCTGCGGCGGGTCGTGGAACTGGTCGTCGGCGTGTCGGTCGGGGTCGGCGTCGGCGACGTCCTGATCTCCGTGATCGGCTCCGGACCGTGGCAGATCGCGCTGGTCGTGGCGCTGGCCATGTCGACCGCGGTGCTGCTCGACGGCGGCGCGGTGATCGCGTTGCAGTCGGGGTCGTCGGCCGTGCTGGTGGCCACCCTGCTGCCGCCCAGCGCCGGCGGCGGGCTCGACCGGATGGTGGACGCGCTGGTCGGCGGGCTGGTCGGGTTGGCCGTGACGGCGCTGCTGCCGGCCAACCCGTTGACCGTGGCGCACCGGCAGTCGAAGGCCGTGTTCGGCGAGCTGGCGACGGCGTTGCGCGGGGTCGCGGACGCGGTGGCCGACGGTGACGCGGTGCAGGCCGCGGGCGTCCTGGCGAAGCTGCGCGGCAGCCAGGAGGCCGTGGACGACTTCAAGACCGCGTTGCAGACCGGGGGCGAGATCGCGACCATCGCGCCGATCCGGTGGCGCAGTCGCGGCGACCTGGCCCGGTACGAGGCCGTCGCGGCACCCGTGGACTACGCCTTGCGCAACACCAGGGTGCTCGCCCGAAGGGCGCTGGCGGCGTTGCGGGACAACGAGAAGATGCCCGTCGTGCTGCCGGATGTCTTGCGGCAGTACGCGTCCGCGGTGGAGATCTTGCGGGCCGAACTGGCCAAGGGCGAGGAACCCCGGCGGGCGCGGGCGGCGGTGCGGGACGCGGCGGCGGCGGCCACGGCCCGGCAGCTGGGCGGCGAGGGGTTCTCCACCAAGGTGGTGCTGGCCCAGGTGCGGTCCGTGGCGGTGGACCTGTTGCAGGCCACCGGGTTGACCCGGGCGGAGGCGGCCGAGGCGCTGCCCCCGTTGACCCGCAGGAGCGAGAGCTGAAGCGCCGGGGGCACCACGGTGACCCCGGCGCGGTCAGCCGAGCGGGCGGTTCAGCACGCCCAACAAGACCTGGTGGACCGCCGCGTGGTCGCGTTGGTCGGCCAAGCGGCAGGAAGCGCCGGTGATGGCGTACCACTCGTCTGCGCCTTCGTAGCGGACCTTCGCGCGGACCACCCCGTTGGCGAAGGTGGTGCGCAATTCCAATTGGCCGGTGACGACGCCGACTTCATCGGTCATCACGCCGCCGGGGCCCGCGGTGAAAGGGGACGAGTAGTCGGCCATCAGCACCTTCCGAGCATCGACTGCAAAGCGGACTTCTCGGCGGAGTTCACCTTCAGGCCCCACCGGTACTTGGTGTGTACCCACATCTTCGCGTACGTGCACCAGTACGAGGTCAGCGGCGGCTTCCACAGGGCCGGGTCCTGGTCGCCCTTCGCCTGGTTGACGTTGTCGGTCACCGCGATCAGCTGCGGGCCGGACAGGTCGTTGGCGAAGGACTGGCGGCGGGACGTGGTCCACGACGACGCGCCGGAGCGCCACGCCTCGGCCAGCGGCACGATGTGGTCGATGTCGACGTCCGACGCCGCCGACCACGTCGCCCCGTCGTACGGGCTGTACCAGCGGCCGGAGACGGCGGCGCAGGACGAGTCGGTCACCACGTTCGAGCCGTCGCGCTTGAGGACCGTCTCGCGGGTGTTGCAGGTGCCGGAGATGGTGATCCAGTGCGGGAACTTGTCGCGCGAGTACCCGGTCATGGAGCCCTCGGACGCGACCGTGAGCGCGGCCAGTTCGGCGCCTGCCTGGGTGGCGCTGGGGATGTCGGGCGGGGTGGCCTGGGCGGGGGCGGTCAGGCCGAGGGTGAGTGCGCCGGCCAGGAGCAGGGGGATCGAAAAACGCGCGGCTTTGTTGACCGTTGACATAATTCCGACCTTCCTAGTTGGAAGCTGTCGGAATTACCTTGGGGCAATTATCCGGCTGTCACAATGCCTTCGAGTGACACCCTTGTGGCGGAAGGGAAAACCCTTTGTTACTGCAATCCGCGCACCAGGCGAAGATCCTCCGTGTGGCGGTACCAGGTCCACTTGTTCATCGGGCGCGGGTGCGCGATGCCGTCGAGGTTCACCTGCACGGGCAGGCAGCCGAGTTGGAACGCGCGGCCCGCCGTCGTGGTCACCTTCTTGCTGAAGAGGCGCTTGTGGATGACGCTCACGGCGAGGCCCAATTCGTTGTCCGGGACCACCTCGATGCGGCTCGCCTGGCCGCGCAGCACGACCGTGTCGTCCGCGTAGCCGACGCCGCGCACCGGGCCCAGCGACCCGAGACCGACGAGCACCCCGCCGACGTCATCCCGGACGAGTGACACCCGGTCGGCGTCACCCGACAGGGCAAGGTCGAGGGCGCGGCCCGGGTCGGTGGGCAGGTTCCACAGGCGGGCCACGTCCGAGGACGGCGACGCCGGCACGTAGGCCACCGGGACCTCGGCGAGCCGCTCGGTCCGCAGCAGGCGCAGGACGACCGCGTTGAGGTCGGCGTCCGTACCGTGGACGATGAGACGACGGTCACCCAACTCGGCCAGAACCGGGTCTACCTCGGCCTTTCCCGGGCGCGCACCCACCGCGCGCACCTCGAACCGGTCACCGTCCGTGATCATTGGCGACTGCGAGTTTCCGCAGGCCAACACGATTCCGCGCACGTTCATCTCCTGGTCTACCCTCAACCACCGGCAAGTGACGGCTGGCCCGTCACGCTCTTGACCCGTCGAACCGCTTGGAGTTTCACATGCCGGCCGTAGTGCTGATCGGCGCCCAGTGGGGCGATGAGGGCAAGGGCAAGGCGACCGACCTGCTCGGCGAACGGGTCCAGTGGGTCGTCCGCTACCAGGGCGGCAACAACGCCGGTCACACCGTCGTGCTGCCCGACGGCAAGAAGTTCGCCCTGCACCTGATCCCCTCCGGCATCCTCACGCCGGGTGTGACCAGCGTCATCGGCAACGGCGTCGTGGTGGACCCCGGTGTGCTGCTGGAGGAGCTGGACGGCCTGGAGAAGCAGGGCGTCGACACCTCGCGCCTGCTGGTCTCCGCCGACGCGCACCTGATCATGCCCTACCACGTGGCCATCGATAAGGTCACCGAGCGCTACCTGGGCAAGGCCAAGATCGGCACCACCGGCCGCGGCATCGGCCCGTGCTACCAGGACAAGATCGCCCGCGTCGGCGTCCGCGCGCAGGACCTGCTGGACGAGAAGATCCTGCGGCAGAAGGTCGAGGCCGCCCTGGACTTCAAGAACCAGGTGCTGGTCAAGGTCTACAACCGCAAGGCGCTGGACCCCGAGCAGGTCGTGGACGCGGTGCTGGAGCACGGCGCCAAGTTCACCGACCGCATCGCCGACACCCGCCTGCTGCTCAACAACGCGCTGGAGCGCGGCGAGACGGTGCTGCTGGAGGGCTCGCAGGGCACCCTGCTCGACGTCGACCACGGCACCTACCCGTTCGTCACGTCGTCCAACCCGACCTCGGGCGGCGCGAGCGCGGGCTCGGGCATCGGCCCGACCCGGATCACCACCGTGATCGGCATCCTCAAGGCCTACACCACCCGCGTCGGCTCCGGCCCGTTCCCGACCGAGCTGAACGACGACATGGGCGAGCACCTGCGCAAGACCGGCGGCGAGTTCGGCGTCACCACCGGCCGCTCGCGGCGCACCGGCTGGTTCGACGCGGTGATCGCCCGCTACGCCTCGCGGGTCAACGGCATCACCGACTACTTCCTCACCAAGCTCGACGTGCTGTCCGGCCTGGAGAAGGTGCCGGTGTGCGTGGGCTACACGATCGACGGCGAGCACGTCGACGAGATGCCGATGACGCAGACCGACGTGCACCACGCCGTGCCGGTGTACGAGGAGCTGCCGGGCTGGTTCGAGGACATCAGCCACTGCCGCACGTTCGAGGAGCTGCCCGCCAACGCGCGCGCCTACGTCGAGCACCTGGAGTCCATCTCGGGCGCCCGGATCTCGGCGATCGGCGTGGGCCCGGGCCGCGACCAGACGATCGTGCGCCACGACATGCTGGCCTGATCCACCTGGCCGGTTGTGGCGCAGACGGACCGTTCGCCACCATCCGGGACGCGTTGACGCCTCCCGGCGGACGCCGAAAACTCGGGTTTGAGCGGGCGCGGGCTCAGCTTCGGGAGAGCCGGTCCGTGGGGCAGCGGCGGATGCCGGCCCTGCACGGCGGGTCGCTGGGTGACGGGGTGCGCGGGCTGGAGGTGCACCCCGGGGCCGTGGGCCGGGATCGGGCTGGTGCCCGGCGGGGCGGGGACGGCTCTGGTGGGCAGCCACGCCGAGGTCGCGGGCCTGGTCGAGGAGTACCACGCGGTGGGGGTCGAGGAGTTCGTGCTGTCCGGGTACCCGCACCTGGAAGAGGCTTACCGGTTCGGCGAAGGGGTCCGGCCGGAGTTGGCGCGGCGCGGCCTGCTCGGGGTCGGGCAGGCCGCGCCGGTGCTCACGTCAGCGGGCTGAACGGGCCTCGACGGCGGTGTCCGGGTTGTCGGCGAACAGGCCGTCCAGGCCGGTCGCGTAGAACTTCGCGTACTCCTCGAACGCGCGGCCGTACGCGGCCGGGTCGGTCGAGGTGCGGAAGTCGGCCGGCAGGAACGCGTTCTCGTTGCGGAACGTCCAGGCGTGCACGATCAGGCCGCGGGTGTGGGCGTCGCGGACCAGGGTGGTCGGGGTCTGGAGGAAGCCCGCCGCGTTGCGCGGGATGATCCGGTCCTTGGCCGCGCCGATGCCGTTGGCGTAGGTGCGGATCTCGCGCAGGCCGTCCGGCGTGACCAGGTCGCTGTAGGTGCGCTTGTCGCCGGCCTTCACGAAGTCGTACGGCGCGCCGGAGGAGTTGATCAGCTGCACCAGCGGGACGCGCAGCGACTTGCGCAGCTCCTTGAGGTTGGCCACCTCGAAGGACTGCACGTAGACCTTGGCGTTGGCCCGGTTGAGGCCGTTGCGGTTGAGCACGTCGACCAGCTCGGGCTCCAAGGCGAGCTTGATGTCCTGGAAGTAGGTGGGGTGCTTGGTCTCCGGGTAGACGCCGATGTCGCGGCCCAGCTCGCGGGACAGCCGGCGGGAGAGGTCGATGACCTCTTGGAGCGTCGGCACCTCGTAGCGGCCGTCGTAGAGGGTGTTGCGCGGGCGGATCTCCGGGATGCGCTCCTTGGCGCGCAACGTCTTCAGCTCGGCGAGCGTGAAGTCCTCGGTGAACCAGCCGGTGATCGACGAGCCGTCGATGACCTTGGTGGTCTTGCGGCCCGCGAACTCCGGCTTGCCGCCGACGTCGGTGGTGCCGCCGATCTCGTTCTCGTGCCGGGCGACCAGCACACCGTCCTTTGTGGACACCAAGTCGGGCTCGATGTAGTCGGCACCCATGCGCGCGGCCAGCTCGTAGGCCGCCAGCGTGTGCTCCGGGCGGTAGCCCGACGCGCCCCGGTGCCCGATGACGATCGGCCCCTTCGGCTTGTGCGCCCCGGCCACGTCGCTCTGCGCCGACGCCGACGACACGGTCACCACCCCGGCCACCGCGAGCGCCGCGAGCGCCGCTCCGAAGATCCTCGTCCGCACCATCGCCGACCTCCCTGTTCGCGAACCAGACGCGGCGCAGCCTCGTTGCGCGCCGCGACCTCCCGGTCACCGTAGGGTGAAGGGAAGGCGGCGTCACGGTGAACGCGTGGTGGGTCGTCACTCACGGGATATGGCCGCTTCCTCCAGGTCCAACTCGCGCAGCACCCGGAACAGGACCTCGTCGTCGATCCGCCCGCTGTCCCGGGCTTCGATGAAGACCTGGCGCTCGGCTTCCAGCATGGTCCGGCGGAGTCGGCGGTAGGACGCGGCCGGGCTTTCCTCCTCCTGGCGGCCCAGGCGCTCCCAGGCCGCGTTGCCGCGGTGCTCGGCCATGACGCGCAGCCGTTCGACGATGTGGTCGGGGGTGTTGTCGCCCCCGCCGATCAGCTCGTCCAGGCGGTCCACGGCGGCCTGCGCGGCGGCGTGCTGCACCTGCGCCTCCGCGAGGGCGTCCTCGCGCTCCTCGTCGCCCCGCACGCCCAACTTCCGGATGACCCACGGCAGGGTGAGGCCTTGGAGCAGCAACGTGCCGACCGTCACGACGAACGCGCAGAACACGATCACGTCCCGGCCGGGGAGATCGAGCGGCAACGCGGCCGCGGCGGCCAACGACACCACACCCCGCATCCCCGCCCAGGACAAAACGGTGATCCCACGCCAGCCCGGTGCCTTCTCACGGGCGCGGATGCGGGGGGACAGGAAGCGCGGGATGTACGCGGCCGGGTACATCCACACGAACCGGACCAGGATCGTGGCCGCGAGGATCCATGCGGCGGCGATGACCAACCCGGCGGTCACGTCGACATCGCCCACGGTCGTCTTCAGCTGGAGACCGATCAAGGCGAACACGAACGACTCCAGCAGGATGTCGACCGAGCGCCACACGGCCGTGTCCTGGAGGCGCGTGTAGTACGAGCTGCGCGGCGCGTAGTGACCGATGTAGAGCCCGGCCACCACCACGGCGAGCACACCGGACGAGCCCAGTTCCTCGGCGAACAGGTACGCGCCGAAGGGCACCAACATGCCCAGCGCGCTCTCCATCACGCCGTCGTCGAGCCGGGCGCGGACCCACCGGACCCCCATCCCGATGGCCAACCCGATCACCACACCGCCGCCCGCGCCGATCACGAACGTCCGCAGCCCGTCGACCCAGGTGGCCGTGACCCCGAGCGTCGCCGCGACCGCGACCTTGTAGACGGTCAGCGCGGTCGCGTCGTTGATCAGGCTCTCCCCGGTGAGCAACGTCATGGTCCGCCGAGGCAGGTTGAGCCGCCGCCCGATCGCCACCGCCGCCACCGCGTCCGGCGGCGCCACCACCGCGCCCAGCACGAGCGCGGCCGGGAGCGACAACTCGGGCAGGGCGAGGTGCGCCACCGACCCCACGCCGATCGTCGTCGCGATCACCAGACCCACCGCGAGCAGCCCGATCGGCCGCAGGTTGGCCCGGATGTTGTGGTACGAGCTGTCCAGCGCGGCCGAGTAGAGCAGCGGCGGCAGGACGAGCACGAGGATCAACTCGGGTTCCAGCGCGAACTCCGGCAGTCCCGGGATGAACGACACCGCGAGCCCGACGGCGACGAGGACGAGCGGCGCCGGCCACCCGAGCCGCTTGGCCCCGGCCGTGACCAGCAACGCGCCGACGAGGAGGAGCAGGAGTTCCGGTCCGTGCATGCCGCAATCTTGCGTGATGATGGCCGCCATGACCTGTCCTCACCTCGCCACCCTGCCCCAGGCGGTGTCCCCCGACGCGACCGGCGGCTGCGCCGACTGCCTCGCCGCCGGCGAACGCAACTGGGCGCACCTGCGGATGTGCCTGACCTGCGGCCACGTGGCCTGCTGCGACTCCAGCCCGAGACGGCACGCCACGGCGCACTTCCACGAGGAGGGGCACCCGGTGATGAAGTCCTTCGAGCCGGGCGAGGACTGGCGCTGGTGCTATGAGGACGGCCGAGTGGTCTAATCCAGTACGGACGATCGGTCCTCAGGTTTCACCTTCGACGAGGAATCCCCCGGTGCGGCCCGACACGTCTTCAGGTCCGGCGGAAGCGGGCCAGTTCTTCGCTGTGCCGCGAATCGACCAATCCGCCCGCGCATCGCAAGCATTCCACCGCGAGTCGCGTGTTTTCGCCGCGCAGCGGCTTGCTTTTAGGCCGCGCTCCGCGCGGCGGGCCGGCTCCCAGCCACGGCGGGGCTTCGGTTCCCCCACCGTATGGCCTGCCCGAAGGGCTACCACGCTTTGGTCGGGTGCGGCCGAAAATTTTGTGAGGAACGAGCAAATTTTCAGCGGCACCCGACCAAAGCGTGGTTGGCTTTGCCAGGTCGTGCGGTGGGGGAACCGATGCCCTTCCCTCCCCATCGGTGGTTCTCCGGGCCGCTTTTGATTTTGAGAGCGCGTCAGCGCGTTGACCAGCGCGAAGCGCGTTTCTCAAAGCTTTAAAGCGCTTTAAGAGTGTCGAGAAGAACGCGCTGACGCGCTCTCAAGATCAAAAGCGGGCTTGGGAGGCCACCGGGGTTGGGCACCAGCAAAAGAAACTGCGGGGGCTTTTTGCTTGTGCCCTCCCCGTATGACCTGGCGGAGCCTGCCACGGATTTCCCGGGCGCCGCTGAAAACTTTTGCTCGTTCCTCACAAAAAATTTCGGCTGCACCCGGGAAATCTGTGGGTAGCCCTTCGGGCAGGTCATGCGGGGAGGGTACAAGCAAAAGCCCAAGCCGAGCCGTGGCCTCCACCGGAGGCCCAATCCAACGGCGCTTCGCGCCGAAAAGCTGACTGCGCCGTGCTGGTGCCGGAAGGGTGGTCAGGTGCCGGTGTGAACGTGGCTGATCGGTTCAGCTGAGGGCTGGTGGAGGTCTTTACAGTCCCTTTAGATGGTGGGTCTATGGCTGTGAGAGCGACCACAAGTAGCTTCTGGGGCGCATGATCCCTGCGCGACACGAAGGAGTGCGCGTGTCGACGAAGCCACAGGCTGATGTCGCCGAGCTGATCGCCGAGTACGACGAGGAACGGCCCTCGCGGTCGTTGTCGCGGCGGTGGGAGTTGGGCATCTGGGTCGCCGGGTTGTTGGTGGCCCTGCTGGTGCTCAAGCAGGTGTTCTGGCCGTTCGCCAAGGGCGGGCAGTACTACCTGGTGATGTTCCTCGCCGTCACGTTGCCGCTGGTGTTCCTCTGCTACCGGCCGCGCAAGGGTGGGGCGGACGACCCCGGGCCGTTGGACTGGACGTTGGCCGTGTTGGCGTTCGCGGTCGGGGCGTACCCGTTGTTCGGCGGGTTCGACGCGTTCCTCGACCGGCAGGGGCAGTTGACCGACCTGGACGTCATCGCCGGGACGATCCTGCTGCTCCTGATCCTCGAAGCCTGTCGGCGGACCACCGGGTGGGTGTTGCCGCTGGTGTGCCTCGGGTTCGTCGCGTTCGCCTACTACGGCGGGTACCTGCCGCCGGCCTGGGCGATCTCGCACGCGGGCGTGGACTTCGCGCAGATCATCAACGGGTTCTACAACGACGCGACCGGGTTCTACGGGACGCCGTTGGACGTCGCCGCCACGTACATCGTGCTGTTCACGATCTACGGCGCCGTGCTCAACGCGTCCGGCGCCGGGACGTTCTTCGTGGACATCAGCTTCTCGGCGTTCCGCAAGTCGCGGACCGCGCCGGGGCGCACGGCCGCGACCGCCGGGTTCCTGCTCGGCACGGTGTCCGGGTCGGGCACGGCCACGACCGTCTCACTGGGCGCGGTCACCTGGCCGATGCTGAAGAAGGCCGGTTATCCCAAGGAGAGCGCGGGCGGGTTGCTGGCCGCGTCCGGGATCGGGGCGATCCTGTCGCCGCCCACGTTGGGCGCGGCGGCGTTCATCATCGCCGAGTACCTGGAGGCCTCGTACCTCCAGGTGCTGATCTGGGCGATCCTGCCGACCCTCCTGTACTACCTGGGCATCGCCCTCGCCGTGGAGATCGACGCCCGGCGGTTCGGGGCCAAGCCCGTGGAGATCGACGCGCCCAGCCCGTGGGCGCTGCTCAAGCGCGGCGGGTACCACTTCCTGTCGCTCGGGGTGATCGTCGTCTTCCTGGCGCTGGACATCCCGGTCTACTCGGCCGTGGTGTACGCGTCGGGGGTCGCGGCTTTGTTCGCGTTGATCGCGCACAAGGGGGATGTCCGTACCTGGGGGCGGACCATCCTCGACTCGCTGTCCACCGGGGTGCGCAGCGCGCTGCCGGTGATCGCGGTGTGCGCGGCGGCCGGCGTGATCACCTCGACCATCACCAAGACCGGGCTGGGGCAGGAACTGGCCTCCGCGCTGGTCGACATCGCCGGCCTGATCTCGTCCAACCCGTCGGTCGTGCTGTTCGTGACCGTCGTGCTGGCCGCGGTCGCGGTGAGCGTGCTCGGGCTCGCCGTGCCGGTGACCGCGTCCTTCATCATCTCGTGGGTCGTCATCGGACCCGCGCTGATGGAGCTGGGCGTGGCTCCTGAAGAGACCGCGATGTTCATCTTCTACTACGCGGTGCTGTCCGAGGTGACGCCGCCGACGGCGCTCGCCGCGGTGGCCGCCGCCGCCATCACCGGCGGCGACGTCATGAAGACGATGTGGCGGACGTGGAAGTACACGCTGCCCGCGTTCCTCGTGCCGCTCGCGTTCGTGCTCACCGACGACGGCGCGGCCCTGCTGCTGCGCGCGTCGTTCGTGGACTCGCTCTGGGTCTTCGCCGCCTCGGCGCTGGGGGTCGCGGCGCTCGCCGTGGTCACCGGCGGCTGGCTGGTCCGCCAGGCGGCGCTGCCCGAGCGGTTGCTGTGCATCCCCGCCGCCATCGCCCTGCTCTACCTGCAACCGGTCACGATCGCCGTCGGCATCGGGTTCCTCGTCGCCGCGGTGGCCGTGCACCTGCTCCTGCCGAAGATGCGAAAGGAACACCATGCGTAGCTGGAAGGTCCCCGTCGCCGTCCTGGCGGTGGCGCTCGTCGCCGCCGGGTGCGGCGGCAAGCGCCAGGCAACGGACACCGGCTCCGGCACCGCGGCGTGCGAGGCGGCCGACGGTCGGATCACCATCGCGACCGGCAACTCCGGCGGCGTCTACTACGTCGTCGGCGGCGGCCTGGCCAAGCTGATCAGCGACAACACCAAGCTCAAGGCCACCGCGGCCGAGACCGGCGCGTCCGTGCAGAACATCCAGCAGCTCGTCGCGGGCGACTACGACATGGCGTTCTCGCTGGCCGACACCGCCGCCGACGCGGTGAGCGGCAAGGGCGCGTTCGACGGCAAGCCGCAGAAGATCCAGGCGCTGACCCGCCTGTACCCGAACTACACGCAGGTCCTGGTGCGCGCGAACAGCGGCATCAACTCGATCGCGGACATGAAGGGCAAGCGGATCTCCACCGGCTCGCCCAAGTCCGGCACCGAGGTCATCTCCAACCGCCTGTTCGCCTCCGCCGGGCTCGACCCGGAGAAGGACGTCCAGGCGCAGCGCCTCGACCTGGCCAAGACCGCGGACGGCATGAAGGACGGCAGCCTGGACGGCCTGATCTGGTCCGGCGGCCTGCCCACCGCCCAGATCACCGACATCACCACGTCGCTGAAGGACCAGGTCAAGTTCATCGACATCACCCCGCAGCTGCAGAAGCTGAAGGAGATCAACTCGGTCTACGACAAGGGCACCATCCCGGCCGCCACCTACGGGCAGCCCGCGGACATCCCGACCGTCGTGGTGCCGAACCTGCTGCTGGTGAAGGCCGACTTCCCGGACGCCAACGCGTGCGCGGTCACCAAGCTCGTCTTCGAGAAGAAGGCGGACCTGGAGAAGGTGCACCCGGCGGCCAAGGACATCATCAAGGAGAAGGCCGCGATGACCGACCCGGTACCGCTGCACGCCGGTTCGCTGGACGCGTTCGGCGGATGACCCACTGCGTCATCTAGGCTGGCCCACCGTGCGTGTCCTGGTCATCGGGTCCGGCGCCCGTGAACATGCCCTTGTCCTCGCCCTGTCGCGCGACCCGGCGGTCGTCGCGCTGGCCTGCGCGCCCGGCAACGCCGGGATCGCGGGCGCGGCCGAGACCTACGGTGTCGACGTGGGCGATCCGGCAGCGGTCGCCGCGCTGGCCAAGGAGTGGAACGCCGACCTCGTCGTGGTCGGGCCGGAGCAGCCCCTGGTGGCGGGTGCGGCGGACGCCGTGCGCGCCGCCGGCATCCCCTGCTTCGGCCCGTCCGCCGCGGCGGCCCGCATCGAGGGCTCCAAGGCGTTCGCGAAGGACGTCATGCAGGCGGCCGGGGTGCCCACGGCCACGTCCGAGGTCGTCGACAACCCGGCCCGCCTGGACGCCGCCCTGACCCACTTCGGCCCCCGCTGGGTGGTCAAGGACGACGGCCTGGCGGCCGGCAAGGGCGTCGTGGTCACCTCCGACCGCGACACCGCCCGTGCGCACGCCATGACCCTGCTCGACAACGGCCACCCGGTGCTGCTGGAGTCCTTCCTGGACGGCCCCGAGGTGTCCTTGTTCTGCCTGACCGACGGCGTGTCCGTCGTGCCGTTGTTGCCGGCACAGGACTTCAAGCGGGTGGGCGACGGCGACTCGGGGCCGAACACTGGCGGCATGGGCGCGTACGCGCCATTGCCGTGGGCGCCGGCGGACTTGGTGGACACGATCGTGTCGACTTGCGTGCAGCCGGTGGTCGACGAGCTGGCGCGCCGAGGTACGCCGTTCACCGGCCTGCTGTACGCGGGCTTGGCCCTGACCTCCACCGGTCCCCAGGTCATCGAGTTCAACTGCCGCTTCGGCGACCCGGAGACCCAGGCCGTACTGGCCCTCCTGAAGACCCCTCTGGCCGGCTTGTTCCTGGCTGCGTCTACTGGTGCGCTTTCTGGTGTCGGTGCTCTGGAGTGGTCCGAGGGTTATGCGGTGACGGTCGTCGTCGCTGCCGAGGGCTACCCGGGTCGTCCGCGCACGGGGGACGTCGTGACGGGCGGCGAGGCGGAGGGCGTGCTGCACGCCGGCACCCGCCGCCGCGTGGACGGCGCAGTGGTGTCGACGGGTGGCCGGGTGCTGTCCGTGGTCGGCACCGGGGAGACGCTGTCCGCCGCTCGCGCCGCCGCGTACCGCCGCGTGGCGGGCGTCCACCTGACCGGCTCCCACCACCGCACCGACATCGCGCTGCGCGCGGCGAATGGCGAGATCGAGGTCCCGTAGGTCTGCGCGATCCGAGCCCGTTCCCTGGTGGCGCGGGCTCGTCGCCATGCCCACGATCGGGCCGGAACCGGACGGCGGTCGAGTTCGTCCAACCTCAGACCCGGTTCACGCGCACGTTGGTAGCCTGCGAACCGGGACCGATCCGTTACCGACCGTACGGGGGATGGACGTCGTGGTGGAGGAGAACGGCCTACTGGGAGCCGTCGCCGGCGTGGGTGGAGCCATCGGGCGTGCGGTCGGCGACATGTTCGCGGCAGAGAAGCACTTGAACGACACCCTGGCCGGGGCGCCGGCCGGGGGCACGCATTTCGCGGTCGACAAGGACGACGTCCTGAACATGGGCAAGGTCATCCAGGACCAGGTGACCATTCTCCAGCTGGCCTACGCCAAGGCGCTGAGCGGCATGCGGATCAACCTCAACGGCATGGACGAGGTCAACGCGGACATCGCCGAGGCGTGGAACGACCGGCTGCTCCAGCACCCCGAGTCGTACGCGGCCCGCGTCGACCAGTACATCGCCAGCCTGAGCGGCCTCGCGGAGCAGCTCCGCAAGGTGGCCGAGCAGTACGGCTTCACCGAAGAAGAGATCAACGCCGCGATGGGGGCAGTCGGTGCGTCTCGTTAAGTGGAGCGCCGTGGTGGCGCTCTCGGCTTTGACGCTCGCCGGCTGCACGTCCGGCACGGGCGGCAACCCGACTCCCGCGACGACGACGGCGGCCTCGAAGACGTCGACGTCGGCCACGTCCGCGCCCTCGGAGCGCCCCAAGAACATCAAGGTCGACGGCCTCGACCCGTGCAAGGCCCTCACCGCGAACGACCAGAAGCAGCTCGGCACGGTGGTGACGCAAGCCGAGCAGTCGGATGTGGTCGAGGGTGCGAAGACGCCGGCCTGCACCTTCCTGACCGGCCCGGGCGCCTCCAAGGTCTACTCGTACGCGGTGCACCTGGTGACCAGCAAGGGCATCGACTACTGGAACTCGTCGGGCAACCTCGACATCGCCGAGAAGAAGGTCTCCGGCTTCCCCGCGAAGCAGGTCACCTTCAAGGGCACCAGTTCCGTGGACTGCTCGGTGGCAGTCGACGTCGCCGACGGCCAGCAACTCTTCGTGCAGTTCCTGCCGATCGGCCGCGACACCACGCAGGACACGATGTGCCAGAACGCCGCCAAGGGTGCCGAGTTGGCGCTCGCGACCTTGCAGACCTTGAAGTGAGGGGGACAGCGTGACCGACTTCAAGCAGCTCAAGGACCACCGGTTCCAGGGCCTTGACAACGCCGGCCTCATGACGCTGGTGCAGCAGTTCACGCAGAGCAACGCGGCCGAGCGGTTCAGCCGGGCTTCGCAGGCGCTGCGCGAGCTGGCGGCGAGCCTGGAATCCGTCGACAACACCATCCGGGGCCTGCTGGCTCCGATGGGCCACGCTTGGCAGGGCGCCGCGGGTGACGTCGGCCACGAGAAGGTGACCTACACCGCCGAGGCTGCCACCTCCGGGACCGAGGCGGGCCAGCGGAACTCCAAGGCGACCGCCGTCCAGGGTGACGCCTACAGCGACTCCCGCAACGGCATGCCCGAGCCCTCCAGGTTGCAAGGCGACACCGAGACCAACTTCTGGGACGACGCCGGCGGCTTCTTCGGTTACGAGACCGACCACGCCAAAGAGGTCAAGGAGACGCAGGCGGCTCGCGAGCAGGTCATCCGCGGGTTCGACCAGTACGTCGACGCCAGTCGGGACTCGCTCAACCAGTACCAGGGCATGAACAAGCCGCCGACCTTCGAGGTCACCACGGCCTCCAGCGCGGTCGGCACGCCGGTCGCCGCCGTGCAGCAGCCCGGTGGTGGGATCGGCCAGGTGCCCGGCGGTGTGCCGGGGGGTCTGCCCGGTGGGACGCCGCAGGTGCCCGGTGGTGGTCAGGTTCCGCTGCCGCCGCAGGTCCCGGGCGGTTCGACGGGGGTCCTGCCGCCGACGACCTCCGTGCCGACGCCCGGTGCGTCGCCGGTCCTGCCGGGCAAGGTCGGCGGGTCGAACCACCTCGGGCTCGGGCTCGGGTTGGGGCTCGCGGCCGGTGCGACGTTGACCGGACTCGCGACCACCGCCAAGGCCGCCCGTGTCGTGCGGAACTCGCCGACGCCGGTGCCGCCCGGTGGTGGCACGGGCAAGCCGGACGGGGCGAAGGGTCCCGGCGGTGGTGGCAAGCCCGGGATGCCGGGTGCCGTTCCCGGCGCGAACGGGTTGGCGGGCAAGGCCGGGATCTCCGCGACCATCGGCGCGATCGACGCCGACGAGCGGGTTCCGGGCAACCGGACGGCCGCCGGGGCCGCGGCGGGCAAGGCCGGGGCCGGGTCGATGATGCAGGCCGCCGCCTCGCCGCGGGGCAAGGACGGCGAGGAGGACGCGGAGCACATCCGCAAGTACGGCGTGGACTCCGACGACGTCTTCGGTGACGAGCGCATGGTCGTGCAGCAGGTCATCGGCGACGAGCCCGAGAAGAAGTGAGCAACGCGGTCGTCCTGTCCACGCTGGAGTTCGACGTCGCGTGGGAGGCCGAACGGCTCCAGCGGCGCAACGTCGCCCTCGACGTGCCCAGCCCGGGTGTCACGCACACCGAACGGGCCGGGTTCGTGGAGCAGGCGTGGGCGTCGCTGGAGCAGCGCGGGCTGGCCGGTGGGCGCAGGCTCGTCCCCGAACTGGCGGACACCTTCGCCCTGCTGGCCAACCCCCAGATCTCGGTGGACATCTGGATCTGGGTGGACCGCCGCAAGATCAAGGGACTGGCCGCCGCGTCCGGCGAGGAGGCGATCCTCGCCGTGGTGGACGGCGACGAAGTGTGGCTGATCGAGTCGCGGGCCAGTGCGCTGGCGGAGGCGGCGGTGTCGGTCACCGGCGAGATGCCCGCCGGGCGCGGCCGGTCCATCAGCCTGCCCAACGACGTGCTGCGCGCCGCGTCCGACGAGGCCGGGCGCAACGCCGAGAAGCTGGTGCTCGCCCTCGAACGGCACGGGTTGCCGCTCAGCGACGCCCAGGAACTGGCGGGCATGTGCGACGGCATGAGCACGCGCGGCCAGTTCGGCGCGGAACGGGCGCAGCGCGGCGGTCCGCCGGCACGGGCGCGGCGCGTCGTCGCCTGGCACGACACCCCGTCCGGCCGCTACCTGCACCTCGTGCGCCCCAGCTCGGACGGCCGGAGCTGGTCGACCGTCACCCCGATCGACAACGCGCGCCTCGCCACCTGCGTGTGGGAGCTGATCGACGAGGTCTGACGGGAACCCGGGCGGCGGTCGCCGCGTCAACTCACCTGCGGGCACCACGGCCCGCCGTCAGCCGGGAGTGACGTCTGGTGACCACCGCGACGATGAGCGCCGCCGCGTTCCGCACCGCCTGGGACCACCTCGACCTCGGTGCGATGCCGATCGTCCTGCACGTGCCGGACGAGCCCGCGCCGTGGCACGACCTGACCGCCGCCGGACTCGCCCGCGGCGCGGAGCTGGACCCGTGGCTGGGTGCGGCCTTCAAGCTGCTGGCCAACCCGCCGCGGTCGGCGGACCTGCGCCTGGGGATCGGCAGATCGGCAGTGCGGGCGCTGGCTGCGTCGGCGGGCAACGGGACGGTGCTGGCGGTGCTGACCGGTGACGTGGTGACGGTCCGGGAGCTGGAGTCGGACCTGGCGGCGGCACTCGTCGGGCTGCTGCCGGTGCTGGGCGGCGGGCACGTCGGTGGTGCCGATCTGCGGGGACGGTTCGGCGCGGCTGTGCTGGACGCCGATGGGAACCGGAGGCGGGCGTCGGACGTCGTGGACTTCCACGGTCCGACCGATCCGACGGTGTTGCGCTCGGCGGTGAGCGCGTTGCTGGACGATCTCTGACCTTGACCTGCGCTCCCGTCGGACGTCTGACATGTCCTCCGGCGCCGTACCGTTCCAGACGGCTGAAATTTTTAGTTCAGTGGACTAAATATTTCAGTGGTGCGGTGGGATCGAGGGGCCAACGGACTGGGGGGGCCAGGGCGGTAAGCCGGCGGGGTGTGCCCGGGAAGGTGCGGCGGAGCTGGTGGGCCGGGAGGCTGCGGCGGGGCCGGCGGGAGGAAGTGCGGCGGAACCGGCGGGGTAGAGCCGGGAAGGCGCGGCAAGACCGGCGGCGGGCTGCGGCCGGGGAGGCGCGGCGGAACCGGCGGGGGGTGGGGTGGTTGAGCCGGCGGGGTGGGCATCGGCGGTCGGATCGGTGGCTGTGCTGCGGGCTGGTGTGCGGCTGTGTCGCAGGTGGGAAGGCACCTGCGCGGCGGGCTGGGTGTGGATGGCCGCGCGCGTCGTCGCGGGCCCATGGGGGACGGGCGCGGGAGATGTGAGGGTTGGGCGGATTAGCCTGGGGGCATGTTGGGTGTTGCCGCGCGGGCCGACGTGCCGCCGTTTCACGTCATGGACATCGTGTCCGCCGCCGCCCAGCGGCAGCGGACGCACGGGGACGTTGTCTCGCTCGCCGCCGGGCAGCCCTCCAGCCACGCCCCCGAACCCGTCCTGCGCGCCGCCGAGCACGCGCTGCGCCACAACCCCCTCGGGTACACCGAGCAGGTCGGCATCCTCGAACTCCGGACCGCCCTCGCCACCCACTACGGCCGCCAGTACGACCTCGACGTCACCGCCGACGACTTCGTGATCACCACCGGCTCGTCCGGCGCCTTCCTCCTCGCCTTCCTCTCCGCCTTCGACCCCGGCGCGCGCGTCGCCCTCGCCCGACCCGGCTACCCCGCCTACCGGAACATCCTCCGCGCCCTCGGCTGCGAAGTCGTCGAGTTGCCGTGCGGCCCGGGAACCCGGTTCCAGCCGACCGTCGACATGCTCGACGCCGCCGGCCCGCTGGCCGGGCTCATCGTCGCGAGCCCGGCCAACCCGACCGGCACCGCGCTCACGCCCGACGAGCTGAGGAACATCGCCGAGTGGTGCACCGCAAACAACACCCGCCTGATCAGCGACGAGATCTACCACGGCATCAGCTACGGCACCCCGCTCGCCTGCGCGTGGCAGACGAGCAGGGACTCCATCGTCGTCAACTCGTTCTCCAAGGCCTTCGCCATGACCGGCTGGCGCCTCGGCTGGATGCTCATGCCCCCGGCCCTGCGCGCCGCCGCCGACCGGCTCACCGGCAACTTCACCCTCTGCCCGCCCGCCCTCGCCCAGCACGCGGCGGTCCAGGCGTTCACGCCCGAGTCCTACGAGTACACCGCCTCCCTGGTCGACGGGTACCGGCACAACCGTGACGTCCTGCTCCAGGGCCTGCACGACCTCGGCATCACCCGGATCGCACCGGCGGACGGCGCGTTCTACGCCTACGCCGACGTCTCGCACCTCACCGACGACTCGATGGCGTTCTGCCGCAAGCTGCTCGCCGACACCGGCGTGGCGATCGTCCCCGGCATCGACTTCGACCCCGTCCACGGCCACGAGTTCGTCCGGTTCTCCTTCGCGGGCAGCGCGCACGACATGACCGAGGCGCTGCGCCGGCTCAAGGCGTGGCTGCCGGAACTCCCAGGTCAGCCCACCCGTTGAGACGGGCATGGTCAAGATAATCCTGTGGCTGCTCGCCATCTGGGTGGCGCTGAGCCTGGTGGGCGCGGTCGTGGAGGGGTTGTTCTGGCTCGCCGTGATCGGTGGGGTGCTGTTCCTCGGCACGGCCGCCTACGGGGCGATCAAGAGCAGCGGTCGGAAGGGCATCAACGGGCCTCGTTAGCTGGAAAACCGCTGCTCCGAAGTTCACCATGGGGCGGTGTTGGACAGTGATGAGCGCAGGCTCGCCCAGTGGGAGCGGCGGGTCGAGTGGCCGTTGACGTTGTTGGCGGTCGTCTTCCTCGTGGCCTACGCCTGGCAGGTGCTCGACAACCGGGCCACGAACGGGCTCCACCTGGCCCTAGAGGTCGTGCTGTGGGGCGTGTGGCTGGTGTTCGCGCTGGACTACCTGGCGCGGTTCGCGCTGGCCGTGGACAAGCGGCGGTTCTTCGCCACGCACCTGTTCGACCTGCTCACGGTGTTGCTGCCGATGGTCCGCCAGCTCCGGGTGCTGCGGCTGATCACCGTCCTGAAAGTGCTCAACCGGCGGTTCGCGGTCAGGATGCGCCAACGCATCGGCCTGTACGCGGCGGGCGTGACGGTGCTGGTGGGGCTGTCCGCGTCGCTGGCGGTGCTGGACGCCGAGCGCAACCACCCGGACGCCACGATCACGACCTTCGGCGACGCCGCCTGGTGGACGCTGACCACGATCTCCACCGTCGGCTACGGCGACCGCTACCCGGTCACCTGGGAGGGCCGGCTGGTCGCGGCGCTGCTCATGATCGGAGGGATCGCGCTGCTCGGCGTCATCACCGGCACCATCGCGTCGTGGCTGGTGGAGCGGCTGAGCGGGGTGGAGGGCCAGGTCGCCGAGGCCGAGGAGGCCACGCTGGCCGAGCTGCGGTCGGTGAAGGCGGAGCTGGCCGAACTGCGCGCCGAACTCCGCGCTTCCCGCAGCACCTAGAACACCACCCACCGGGTCACGAGCTGACCGACCCGATCCTCCGCAACGCCTCCGCCACGTCCGCCGCCGTCACGTCCCGGTGCAGCACGAACCGGACCTTGCCCGCCATCGGCCCGGCGAACACGCCGAGGTGGCGCAGGCCGGTCAGGGTGATCTCCAGGTCCGGCACGCCGGCCAGCACGATGTTGGTCTCCGGCTCGACCACCTGCCAGCCCAGCTCGGTCAGGCCGCGGGCCAGCTCGCGGGCGTTGGCGTGGTCCGTGGCCAGGTCGTCGATGCGGTCCAGCCCGACCAGGCAGGCCGCCGCCAGCACACCGCCCTGCCGCACGCCGCCGCCGAGCATCTTGCGCACCCGCCGCGCCTCCGCGACGAACGCCGACGTGCCCGCCACGACCGACCCGACCGGCGCGCCCAGCCCCTTCGACAGGCACACCTGCACGGTGTCCACGCCAACGGTCAGCGCCGCCGGCGGCACGCCCAGCGCCACGGCCGCGTTCCACAGCCGCGCCCCGTCGAGGTGGACCTTCAGCCCCGTCTCGCGGGCCGCGGACACCAGCAGGGCGTGCTCGTCGGGCGGGGTGACCGTGCCGCCGGCGGCGTTGTGGGTGTTCTCCAGGCACAGCAGGGTCGTGCGCAGCGAGTAGTACGGGCCGTCCGCGCCCGCCGCCGCGCGCACGGCGTCCGGGGTGAACCGGCCGGGGGCGTCCCACTCCAGCGGGTGCGGCATCCCGCCGGCGATCCAGGCGGCGGTGCCCAGCTCGTTGTCCAGGACGTGCGCGCCGCGCGCGGCGAGGAACCGGTCGCCGGGGCGCAGGTGCACGGTCAGCGCGATCAGGTTGCCCATCGACCCGGACGGCACCCACAGGGCCGCTTCCACGCCCAGCAGGTCGGCGACCCGCTCCTCCAGGGCGAGCATGGTCGGGTCGTGTTCGAGGACGTCGTCGGCCACCACGGCGGTGGACATGGCCAGCCGCATGGCTTCGTCGGGGCGGGTGACGGTGTCGGACCGGAAGTCCAGGGGTGCGAGCTGGGTCACGAATGGATCACATCACACGCGGCAAGGCCTTACCGAGCGCGGTCGCCGGTACCACGATGGGGGTGACGCAAGTCTCGGACGCAGGGCGTGCAACCGTGGGCGACCCCGGCTCCGTCCGGTAGGTGCAAGCACGACGAGCGGAGAGAGTCCGCGTGGATCAGCGCGACGAGCAGGAGTTCGCGGAGTACTTCGCAGCTCGCCGGGAGGCCGTGCGCCGAACGGCGTTCCTGCTCTGTGGTGACTGGCACCGGGCGGACGACCTCGCGCAGACCGCGTTCGTCGCGCTGCACCGGAGGTGGCGGAAGGTCCGGGACAAGCAGGCCCTGGACGCCTACGTCCGCCGGACGCTGGTGCGCGCGGTGATCGACGAGTCGCGGCGGCCCTGGCGGCGCGAGCGGTTCGTGGACGAGGTCCCGGACACGCCCGCGCGCGACGGGGAGGTCGGCGACGCGGTGGCGACGCGCGAGACCCTGGTCGCGGGCTTGAAGCGGGTGCCGCCGCGGCAACGGGCGGTGCTCGTGCTGCGGTTCCTGGAGGGCCTGGACGTGTCGGCCGCGGCCGAGGTGCTCGGGTGCTCCGAGGGGACCGTGAAGAGCCAGACCTCGCGCGGGCTGGAAGCCCTGCGGGAGGCGCTGGGGGACGCCATCGACGACCTGCGGCCCGCGTCGTGAAGGGGAGGTGCTGAGAGTGGACGAGCGCAAGCTCGCGGAGCTGTTCCGCGACGCGGCGGGCGGTGCGCCGCCGCCGTCGTTCGACGTGGGCAGCGTGCGCGCCGCGTCGGCGCGGGCCACCGCCAAGCACCGGACGCGGATCGCGCTCGGGTCCACCCTGGCCGTGGTGCTGCTGTTCGGCGGCGTCCTGGTGACGACCGACCTCGCGCGGGAGGAGCCCGAGGGGCTCACGGCCTCGGCGGGTTCCGCTCAGGACTCCCCGTCCCCTAACCTCACCCCGTTCGCGGTTCCGCAGGAGGGCGAACCGCGCGCGGAGACCGACCAACGCGGCGAAGTGCCGCCCAAGAGCGGCCCCGACGCCCCGTCTACGCAGGGGGACGGCACGTCGGGGACGGCCGGTCGCATCGCGCCCGGTGGCACCTCCGGGTGCCAGGAGGTGGACCGGGAGCTTGCCGTCGCCCTCGCCGACAAGCTCCCGGCCGCCGACGGCCTCCGGGCCGCGCCCGCCGCCGCGCAGTGCCCGCCGGGCGCGCGGGGCGCTTCGTACCTGGTCCGCGACGGTTCGATCCCCGGTGTGGTGTCGGTGGTGCTGGTGCCGCCGGGGACGTCGACCGTGCCGTCGAGCGCGACCGCCGAGGCGTCGAGCCCGGGGCGGACCGGCGTGGTGCACGTGCTGAGCGAGCCGGAGGCCGGGTCGTCGGTGGCGCCGTTCGCGGCGGAGCTGGCGCAGTTGGCGCGGGAGATCGCCGCGGAGTTCTGAACCGGAGGTGTCGGCCACCTTCTGGTACGGCTGTGCCAGTAATTTGGTACGGTTGTGCCAGATTACTCCGGAGGTGGTCGTCATGGCGTGGGCGGTGCTCATCGTGTCCGGCCTGTTCGAGGCCGGCTGGGCGGTCGCGTTGAAGCTGTCCGACGGGTTCAGCAGGCTGTGGTGGACGGTCGCGTTCGCGGTGTTCGCGCTGGTCAGCTTCGCGGGCCTGGCGTGGGCGATGAAGCAGCTGCCCGCCGGACCGGCCTACGCGGTGTGGACCGGCATCGGCGCGGCGCTCACCGCCGTCATCGGCATGGTGTGGCTGGGCGACGGCGTCTCGACGCTCAAGCTCGTGTCGCTGGGGCTCATCGTGAGCGGTGTCATCGGCCTGAACCTCGCCGGTGGCGGGCACTAGTACCTTTCTCCCGATGACTGCAGCGACGCCCAAGGGCGAGCGCCGCCGACAGGCGCTCGTCGAAGCCGCCGCCGGCCTCCTGGTCGACGGCGGCTTCGACGCGGTCCGGCACCGCGCGGTGGCCGAGCGCGCCGGCCTGCCGCTCGCGTCCACCACGTACTACTTCGACTCGCTGGACGACCTGGTCACCGCCGCGCTGGAGTTCCACGGCCGGGCCGAGCTGGAGTACGGCAAGGCCCGGCTGGCCGAGCTGGACCCCGAGGAGTGCGGCGGCGAGGCGTTCATCGACCTCGTCCTGGACCTCCTCCTGGGCCCGCCCGCGGGCGACCGCGACGCCGAGGCCGTGCTGCTGCGCTACGAGCGCCTGGTGGCCACCGGCCGCCGCCCGTACCTGCGCCCGCTGATGCGCAAGCTCAGCGGCGAACTGCACGGCCTCCTCCTGGACATCTTCACCCACGCCGGCCAACCGGTGGGCCAGGAGCGCGTGGAGGAGCTGATCGCCCTGGTCGACGGCGCCGTGGTCAACGCCCTGATCGAGATCAGCCCCGACCCGCGCGCAGCCGCCCGCCGGATGCTCGCCAAGGCCATGGGCCTGCGCTGAACCCGGTGCAACCCCTGGCACCCGCTCGGACGTGTAAGGGGTGGAGGGCCGGAAGGGGTGCGGATGGGCAAGGCCGATGAGCAGGGGTTCCGCGAGTTCGCGGTGGGCCACGCCGCAGCGCTGCGGCGCACCGCCTACCTGTTCTGCGGCGACTGGCACACCGCCGAGGACCTGATGCAGGCGAGCCTGCTCAAGCTCTACCAGGCGTGGCACCGCGTGGAGTGGCGGGACAACCCGTCCGCCTACGCGCGGAAGGTGCTGCTGCGCACGTGGCTGGACGAGAAGCGCAGACCGTGGCGGCGGGCCGAGCAGCGCGACGGCGAGGTGCCCGACCGGGCGGACCTCTCGGCGGACCCGGAACTGGCCGAGGAGCAGCTGTGGGCCCGCGACCTGGTCCACGCGGCCCTGCTGCGGGTGCCGCCGCGCCAGCGGGCGGTGCTGGTCCTGCGGTACTTCGAGGACCTGCCGGTCAGCGAGGTGGCGGTGGCGATGGGGTGCACCGAGGGGACGGTCAAGAGCCAGACGGCACGTGGGCTGGCCGCGTTGCGCGCGGCCGTGGAGCAACTGGAGGAAGGGGCGGTGGTGGCGTCATGAGCGAAGCGGAGCTGAGGGAGAGCCTGCGCGCGGCGGTCGCCGAAGAGCCGCCGCTGAACTTCGACCCGGACGTCCTGATCGCGCGGGCGGAGTCCTTTCGCCGGCGCCGGCGGGCGCTGGTGGCGGTGGGTGTGGCGACTTTTGCGCTGATCGGGACGGTGCTCGCGCTGCCCAGCGTGCTCGCCCCGCCGCGGGGCACCGTCGACGCGGCCCGCGTGCTGACCACGACCGAGCTGCCGTCCGCGACCCCGTCGCCGGCCGCGAGCCTCCCCGTGACCACGGTGCCCGTCGAGGGGGGCGTGAAGCACCTCTCCGGGTACCTGACCAAGCGGGTCGCCGACGTCGTGTCGACCACGTTCGACGTCAAGGTCGACTTCCCCGACGTCGAGAAGGCCCCCGGCCACGTCACCGGCTTCGTCTACCTGTCCGACAAGCGGGGCACCGCCCGCCTCACCGTCGAGCTGATCGGCCCGCCGGTCGTGGTGACGCGCGCCGCCTTCTGCGCCCCCGCGCGGTGCGACCCGTCCCGCATCCAGCCGGACGGCAGCCGCGTCGAGGTCGCGTCGTCCGCCGCCCCGCAGCGCGAGCTGTTCACCCACATGGTCGCCCACTTCCGCACCGACGGGACGGTCGTGATGATCACCGGCCACAACTACGACAAGAGCACGGACACGGTCCCGCCCGTCACCTCCGAGCAGCTCATCGCCATGGCCACCGACCCGATGCTGACCGTGACCGGCTGAGGCGTCGGGCGGGCGCCTGGCGGGCAACTATCCTGTGGCGGTGACGAGCAAGCCCAGGATCGCCAATGTCCTCGCAGGTCGCTACGCCTCCGCCGAGCTGGCCACGCTGTGGTCCGCCGAGCACAAGATCGTGCTGGAGCGGCAGCTGTGGCTCGCGGTGCTCAAGGCCCAGGCCGGGCTCGGCGTCGCCGTGCCGGACGGGGCGGTGGCCGACTACGAGCGGGTGCTCGAACAGGTCGACCTCGCCTCGATCGCCGAGCGCGAGCGGGTGACCAGGCACGACGTGAAGGCCCGCATCGAGGAGTTCAACGCCCTCGCCGGCCACGAGCACGTCCACAAGGGCATGACCTCCCGCGACCTGACCGAGAACGTCGAGCAGCTGCAGGTCCTGCGCTCGCTGGAGCACGTCCGCGGCAAGACCGCCGCCGTCCTGGCCCGCCTGGCCCGGCTCGCCGCCGAGCACGCGGACCTGGTGATGGCCGGCCGCTCGCACAACGTGGCCGCGCAGGCCACCACCCTGGGCAAGCGCTTCGCGTCGGCGGCCGACGAGGTCCTGGTGGCCTTCCGCCGGCTGGACGAACTGGTCGCCCGCTACCCGCTGCGCGGCATCAAGGGCCCGGTCGGCACCGCCCAGGACATGCTGGACCTGCTCGACGGCGACCACGAGAAGCTGGCCGAGCTGGAGGCGACCGTCGCCGGCCACCTGGGCTTCGAGCGGGTGCTGACCAGCGTCGGCCAGGTGTACCCGCGCTCCCTGGACTTCGACGTCGTGTCGTGCCTGGTCCAGCTCGCCGCGGGTCCGTCGAGCCTGGCCAAGACCATCCGGCTGATGGCCGGGCACGAGCTGGTCACCGAGGGCTTCAAGCCGGGCCAGGTCGGCTCCAGCGCCATGCCGCACAAGATGAACACGCGGTCCTGCGAGCGCGTGAACGGCTTCGCGGTGATCCTGCGCGGGTACCTGTCCATGGTCGGCGAACTGGCCGGCGACCAGTGGAACGAGGGCGACGTCTCGTGCTCCGTGGTGCGCCGGGTGGCCCTGCCGGACGCGTTCTTCGCCCTCGACGGCCTGCTGGAGACGTTCCTGACGGTGCTCGACGAGTTCGGCGCGTACCCGGCCGTGGTGGCGAACGAGCTGGACCGCTACCTGCCGTTCCTGGCGACCACGAAGGTCCTGATGGCCGCGGTGCGACGGGGCGTGGGGCGCGAGACGGCGCACGAGGCCATCAAGGAGAACGCGGTGGCGGTGGCCCTGGCCATGCGCGAGGAGGGCGCGGGCAACGACCTGCTCGACCGGCTGGCGGCCGACGAGCGGTTGCCGCTGGACCGGGCGGAGTTGCAGGCGCTGCTGGACGACCGGCTGTCGTTCACCGGCGTGGCCGGGCAGCAGGTGGCGAGCGTGGTGGCCCAGGTCGAGGACGTCCTGGCCAAGTACCCGACCGCCGCCGGGTACGTGCCGGCGCCGATCCTCTAGCGGAACCCGCCGCGCGGCGGGGAACGGCCGCCGCGCGGCGCTACGGGCGCGCCCAGTAGAGCTTGCCCCGGCGGGACTTCTCGCAGACCAGCGGCCTGCCCGCCGGGTCGACGGCCGTCTCGCCCTCCGCGTCGCAGGGGAATCCGAGCAGGGCCACCTCGTGCACGGGCTGGTGGGTCGGCTCGACCCACGTCGGCTCGGGCTGCACCTGGACGGGTGGCTGCTGGGCCTGCGGTGGCGGCGGTGGCTCGGTGGTGGCGGCGACCGTCGTCGTCACCGTGGTCGGAGCGGGTCGGACCGAGATCGAGGCGTTCGCGGGGACCGAGACCTTCGTCGGGGACGGGGTGATGCTCGGCACCGGCACCGGGGTGGGGGACGCGTGGGGCTTGCCGCACGCGCCCAGCACCAGGAGGCCGACGCCTACCGCGACCGGTGCCCAGACGACCTTCCGTGCCATCACGGGTAGCAGGGTAGGGGGCACCCGTCCGATACCCAAGTGGCCCTCTCCTCACCCGGCCTCCACCCGGCGTTCGACCAGTCGCTACAACCGGCCGGCCTCGATGATCCGGCGCAGGAACTGCCGGGTCCGCTCGTGCTCCGGCTCGCCCAGGACCTGCGCGGGCGGGCCGGACTCGATCAGGCGTCCCCCGTCCAGGAAGCACACCCGGTCGGCGACCTGCCGCGCGAAGCCCATCTCGTGGGTGGCCATGAGGATGGTCCGGCCCTGCCCCGCCAACTCCCTGACCAGCGCCAACACCTCGCCGACCAGCTCCGGGTCCAACGCGCTGGTGATCTCGTCCAGCAGCAGCAGCCGGGGCGAGTACGCGAGGGACCGGGCGATGGCGACCCGTTGCTGCTGGCCCCCGGACAGCCGGTCCGGGTAGCTGCGGGCCTTGTCGGCCAGGCCCATGCGGTCCAGGAGTTCCAGGGCGGTGCGTTCGGCTTCGCCTCGCGGCACGCGGTGCACCACGCGGGGTGCGAGGGTGATGTTGTCCAGGACGGACATGTGCGGGAACAGGTTGAACGCCTGGAAGACGATCCCCATCCCCCGCCGCGCCACGTCGGCGTCGACCCTCGGGTCCGACACGTCCACGCCGTCCAGCAGCACCTGGCCGTCGTCCAGTTCCTCCAGCAGGTTCACGCAGCGCAGCAACGTCGACTTGCCCGACCCCGACGAGCCGATCAGCGCCACCACCTCGTGTTCCCGCACGTCCAGGTCGACCCCGTCCAGGACGGTGTGCGGCCCGTAGCGCTTGACCAGGTTCCGCACGCTGAGCACGGGCGTGGTCATCGGCGGCCCTCCCGGCGTTCCGCGCGCCGCGCCATCGCGTCGGCGAACCGCGCCGACGGCACGGCCAGCAGCACGAACAGCAGGCCGGCCAGCACGTACGGGGTGAAGTTGAACGTCCGGGCCTGCTCGATCTGCGCCGCGCGCACCGCGTCCACCGCGCCGAGCACGGAGATCAGCCCGCAGTCCTTCTGCAGCGCCACGAAGTCGTTCAACAGCGCCGGCAGCACCCGGCGCACCGCCTGCGGCAGCACCACCAGCCGCAGCGTCCGGCGCGGCCCCAGCCCCAACGACCGGGCCGCCGCGACCTGCGACGGATGGACCGATTCAATGCCGGCGCGGAAAACCTCGGCCACGTAGGCCGTGTAGGTCAGCACCAGCGCCGCGCCGCCCAGCACCACGTAGTCGTTCGGCACGCCGGTCAGCCGCAGCGCGGGCAGCCCGAACCCCACCAGGTACAGGGTGAGGATCAGCGGCATCCCGCGGAACAGGTCCACGTACCCGGTGGCCAGCGCCCGCACCGGGAACCACACCGGACCGCGCAGCGTGCGCAGCGCCGCCACGCCCAGCGCGAGGACCACGATCAGCACCCCGCACACCATCAGCACGCGCAGGTTCAGCCACAGGCCCTCGAGCACCGCGGGCAGCGCCCGCCACGCCACGTCGACGTCGAAGAACGAGTCGCGGACCCGCGGCCAGCCCGGCGCGCCGGTGACGGTGGCGTACGCGACCGCGGCGAACACCAGGGTGGACAGCAGGGCGACCACCGTGGACCGCCGCGAGCGGAAGCGCTTGTACGCCAGGCGCTCCCGCTGCAACTCGGAGACGGTCACTTCAGCTCGGGCGCCTTGCCCGCCGACGACAGCCACTCCTGCTCCAGCTTCGCGAGCGTGCCCTTCGAGCGCAGGGACTCGACGGCGTTGGAGACGCAGCCGGTGAGCGGGCTGCCCTTGTCCAGCACGATGCCGAACTGCTCGGGCCGGCCGTCGCCGGCGGGGACCTGGCCGATGATCTGCCCGTCCTCCAGTTCGGCGGAGGTGATGTAGAACGCGGTCGGCAGGTCCACCACCAGCGCGTCGATCTGCCCGGCCCGCAGGGCGGCCTTGGCGTCGTCGTTGGTGTTGTAGACGGCCACGTCCTGCTCGGGCGACAGGCGCTTGGCCGCCTCGAACGAGGTGGTGCCGACCTGCGCGCCGATCTTGACCTTCTTCACCTCGGCGAGCGTCTTCACCGACGCGGCCTTGGACGACTTGAGGGTGATCAGCACCTGGTCCACGTCGTAGTACGGCGCGGAGAAGTCAACCGCCTGCTTGCGCTCCTCGGTGATGGAGAACTCGTTGATGTCGGCGTCGTAGGACTTCTTGCCGGGCTGGATGGCCGCGTTGAACGGCACGCGCGTCCACACCACGTCGGTCTTGGCGTAGCCGAGTTCCTCCGCGACCGCGTAGGCGACGGCCGACTCGAAGCCCTTGCCGTTCGTGGGGTCGTCGTCCACGAACCACGGCTGGTAGACCGGCTGGTCGGTGCCGAAGGTGATCTTGCCGGGGGTCAGCGTCGCCAGCTTGTCCTTGGTGCAGGCGACGCCGTCCACCTGGGTCGGGGTCGGGGTGGCCTGGTCCGCGGGGGCGCAGGCGGCGGCCAGCAGGGCGGCCACGGTGAGTATCGATGCGGGTGCACGCATGGCAGGAATCTTGCCGCAGGTGGGAAGGGCCGCCCATGACCTGGGACGAAGTAGGCTTCGGCCCGTGCCCAAGCTCGCTGACTACCGCCAGATCGCGGCCGGCAAGGTCCGCAGCATCCACGAGGTGGACGACAAGCTCCTGCTGCTCGTCGCCTCGGACCGGATCTCGGCCTACGACCACGTCCTGACCACGCCCATCCCGGACAAGGGCCGCGTGCTCACCGCGATGAGCGTGTTCTGGTTCGAGAAGTTCGCGGAGCTGGTGCCCAACCACCTGGTGGCGTGGGACGACCCGCGCATCCCGGCCGAGGTGCGGGGCCGGGCGCTGCTGGTCCGGCGGCTGGACATGGTGCAGGTCGAGTGCGTGGCGCGGGGTTACCTGACCGGGTCGGGCATGGTCGAGTACCGGCAGAGCGGCGCGGTGTGCGGGGTCGAGCTGCCGCCGGGGCTGGTGGAGGCCTCCGAGCTGGCCTCGCCGATCTTCACGCCCGCGACGAAGGCCGCGATCGGCGAGCACGACGAGAACGTGTCGTTCGAGCACGTGGTGGGTGCGGTCGGCCTCGACCTGGCCGAACGGCTCCGGACCGCGACGCTGGACGTGTACGCGGCGGCCCGCGAGTTCGCCCGGTCGCGCGGCGTGATCCTGGCCGACACCAAGTTCGAGTTCGGGCTGGACGCCGACGGCACGCTGGTGCTGGGTGACGAGGTGCTGACGCCGGACTCGTCCCGCTACTGGCCGGCCGAGGGCTACCAGCCCGGCCGGGTGCAGCCTTCGTTCGACAAGCAGTACGTGCGCGACTGGCTGACCTCGGCGGAGTCGGGCTGGGACCGCGCGTCGGACGCGCCGCCCCCGCCGCTTCCGGACGAGGTGGTCGCCGCGACCCGCGCCCGGTACGTCGAGGCGTACGAGCGGATCACCGGGCTGTCGTTCGACGACTGGATCTCGTAGGCGGAGTTCGCGCGATCGGTCACGGCACGTCACCTCGTCGTCAGGCGGGCGACACGCCGGTGCGGCGCACTGGACGGCATGGTCGCCACCCTCGTGGTTTCGCTGGCCGGCATCGGGCCGAGCACGTTCGCCCGGTGCGCCGACCTGGCCGACGAGCTGGACCGCCGGCGGGTGCCGCTGTCGCTGCTGCTCGCGCCGCGCAAGGCCGTGCCCGGCGAGGCGCTGGAGTGGGTGCGGGCGCGGGTGCGCGGCGCGGACGCCCTGGTCCTGCACGGGTTCGACCACGACGCCGACCCGTGCCGGCGGCCCGTGTCGCTGCGCCGGCGGGCCGAGTTCTCCGCGTTGCCCGCGCACGAGGCGGGTCTGCGGCTGGTCGCCGCCCGGTCGGCGCTGCACCGGTTGGGCCTGGCGACGGACTCCTTCGCGCCGCCGGGCTGGCTGGCGTCACCGGGCACGCTGGTCGCGCTGCGCCGGCACCGGTTCGCGGTGTGCGCGGACATGGCGGGCGTGCGCGACCTGCGCACCGGTGACGTGCGGGCGGGCCGGGTGCGGATGGTGACCGAGCACTGGACCTACCTGGCGGGCGTGGCGCGCGCGGCCCGGCGCGGCGGGTTGGTGCGGATCGGCGTGGACGCGGCCGACCTGGACCGGATCGGCGTGCGCGACGCTCTTCTGGAGGCCGTGGACCTGGCCCTGCACCACGAGGCCGTCCCCGGTTCTTACAGCTCCGCCGACTCACCCCTGGGCAGCACCATGAACTCCGTCCCGTCGGGCGCGGTGCTCGACAGGACCCGGTAGTAGATCTCGGTCCGGGCCACGATCGCCTCGTGGATCGGGATGGCGATCCGCGGGCGGACCTTGGCGATGAAGTCGGCGGCGTCGGACACCTTCATCCAGGGCGCGGCCGTGGGGACGGCGAGGATGTCGACCTCCATGTCGGGCACGGTGAGCGAGTCACCCGGGTGGTAGAACGCGCCGTGCTCGACCAGGTAGCCGACGTTGGCGGGCACCTCCACGGACGGGTGGATCTGCTCGTGCGGCGCGTCCACCACGCGCACGGAGACGTTCTCGACGTCCAGCGCCTCGCCGGGGCGGGCGGCGATCGCGCCGTCCAGCTCGTCGGCCGCGTAGAAGGCCGCGTTCGGGTTGTTGGCGAGCAGGTCGCCCAGCCGGCCGGGGTCGAGGTGGTCGGGGTGGCGGTGCGTCACCAGGACCGCGTCCAGGTCCCTGACCTCCTCGAACCCGGTGGACCAGGAGCCCGGGTCGAACAGCAGGCGGGCGGTGCCGGTGTCCACCAGCACGCACGAGTGTCCGAAGTGGACGATTCGCATCCTTGAAACCTTCCGCGTGAAGTACCGACCTTCGGCGGGGAGACACGATCGGGTGATGTGAGGAGCATCACTGGATGTAATTGTCCCTGCTCACAACGTGAGGTGAACCAGTGCGGAGCACCCTGCGCCTCCTCGCTGCCGCCCTGCTCGTTGTACCCGTGCTGACGGGAACCGCAACCGCCGCCTCGGCGGAGCACTTCGAGCAGACCCGGAAGGTCGGCCAGGACGAGGTCGTCTCGACCGTCGTCGGTGGCCGCTCGACCGAGACCACGATCTCCCGGCCCGGGGCGTGGTACCTCAAAGCCCACTTCAGCGCCCTGCGGCTGGTGGCGGGCGACGTCCTGACCGTGGCCAACCCGGCGGGCACCGAGTCCTACCGGTACACCGCCGACCCGCTCGCGTCCGGCACCGCGTCCGCCGACGCCACCGGGTTCTGGGCGATGTCGATCACCGGCGACCGCGCGGTCGTGTCGATCAAGGGCCGGGACGGCGGCGCGCCGCACCCGGCGTCCCGGGTGAAGCTCGACAGGATCACCCGCGGGTTCACCGACGCCGAACTGGCCCGGGAAGCCGAGATCTCGCCGCAGAGCATCTGCGGCACCAACGACTACCGCGACGTCGCGTGCTACCAGACGAGCAACCCGACCGAGTTCGGCAAGGTCCGGTCCGTCGCCAAGCTGCTGCGCAACGGCGGCTCGCTGTGCACGGCGTGGCGGGTCGGGCCGAACAACCGGATGCTGACCAACAACCACTGCTTCACCAGCGGCACCGGCATCGAGGTGTGGTTCAACTACCAGTGCCCGACGTGCGGCGGGACGACGTCCGCGACCGTCACCAAGGTCCTGGTGTCGTCGGTGCTGAAGACCAGCGCGGCGCTGGACTACACGCTGTTCAGCGTCACCAACTTCTCGACCATCAGCTCGTTCGGCTACCTGGAGCTGGACGCCCGCGTGCCGGCCGTCGGCGAGGAGATGTACATCGTCGGCCACCCGGCCGGGAAGCTGAAGAAGCTGTCCCTGCGCGACGACCAGAACGGCGGCGGGTACTGCAAGGTGACCGCGGTGCGGGTGAACGGCGACTCCGCGCAGTCCGACATCGCGTACAAGTGCGACACCGAGGGCGGGTCGTCGGGTTCGCCGGTGCTGTCCCGGCGGACGCACAAGGTGATCGGCCTGCACCACTGGGGCGGGTGCCCGAACCAGGGGGTGCGGATCGACCTGATCGCGGCGCAGGTCAACCCACTGCTGTGAGCAGTTCGGCCTCCGCGTCCGCGGGCAGCCCCGCGCGGCGCTGACGGTCGAGGCCGAGGCCGCGTTCGTACTCGAGGGAGTCGAGCGCGGTCTCGGCGGTGGGCCGGGGTTTGAGGCCGGCGGCCAGGGCGGGTCCGGCGTCGCGGAACATCAGCGCGCGGTGGCTTGACGGCAGCCACAGCGGGAGGGAGCGCGGTCCGGCCCAGGGCGCGATCTCGTGCTGTTCGAGGACCTCCTCGGGGATGCGGACGAGTTCGGTGCCGGGTGGGGCGGTGGCGCCGGCGATCTCGCCGAGCACGAGGCTGAGCGGGTTCGAGGGGCCGATGGCGTCGAAGGTGCCGGTGAGGCCGTTCTCGGCGGCGTCGACGATCCAGGCGGCCAGGTCGCGGACGTCGATGTGCTGGGCGGGCTGGTCGGGGGTGTCCGGCACGGCGACCCGGCCGCCGCGCGAGAGCCGGTTGGGCCAGTACCCGAACCGGTCGCTGGTGTCGCCGGGTCCCGTGATCAGCCCAGCCCGCACGATGAACGCGTCCCGGACCTCTTTGATGGCGTTCTCACTGGCGACCTTCACGCTGCCGTACCGCTCGGGCGTCATCGGCGCGTCGGGGTCGTCTTCCAGCGGTGGGAGGGTTTCGGTGCTGCCCGGGGTGGCGTGGTCGGCGTAGACGGAGCAGGTGGAGACGAACGTCCAGTGCCGGGCCTGGAGGGATCTGACGGCGTCCCGCACCCAGGTCACACTGCGCGCCACGTCCACAACCCCGTCGAACCACTCCCCTTGCAGCTCCCCGAGCCCCCGGTTTCGGTCCACCGGCACGTGCACCGCCCCGTCCGGCACCACCCCGGACTCCCCCCGAGCCGCACAAACCACCTCAACCCCCCGCCGCACAGCCTCCTTCGCGACCGCCCGCCCGAGGAAGACCGTCCCACCCAGCACCAGGATCCGCATGATCCCCACCCTCCGGCGCTTCGGCACCGGTCGCCAGCCGATCAGCCCACGGCGAACGCGCGGGCGTGTGAACGCGTGTTCGGGCTCTGTAGCCCGGACGGCGGCATGCCGATACCCGGTCGTGACCGTGCACGCCTTCGTCGACGAATCCCGCCGCCAGGACACCTACTACCTGGCCGCCGCCATCGTCCAACCCCGAGACCTGGCCGCGGCTGCGTTCGCGGTTGCGGGGTCTGCTCTTCCCCGGTCAGCGTGAACTCCACTTCTACAACGAGAAACCCGTGCGCCGTCGAGCCGTCCTGGCCGAGGTCGTGCGGTTCGAGGTTCGGGTTGACGTCTACCTCGGGAGTTGCCGCAAGGGCGAGGAGCGCGGTCGGCAGGAGTGTTTGGCGCGGCTGATCGAGGACATGCTCGACATCGGGGCGCACCGCCTGGTCATGGACAGCCGGGATCAACGCGATCCGCTCGACAGGATCACGATCAGGAACGCGTTGAAGAAGCGCGCACCCGACCACGAGTTCGTCTACGAGCACATGGACAGCGCCGGCGATCCGCTGCTCTGGCTGGCGGACATCGCCGCTTGGTGCCACGGAGCGGGTGGCGACTGGGCTCGGCGGATCGCGCCGGTGATCGGCTCGGTGACCCGGCTGGACTGGCCGTAGAAAGCGCGAAGCGCGGCCAGCCTGCCGTCCGGTAGGGTGCCGCGCTCACTTCCCCGGCCTATTGGCCGGAGCACCACAAGGCTAGCACCGGCCACTCGCAAAACCCGTCTCTCGATCGGGTGAAGCGCCCGGCTCGGGTGAACAGGCGTTCGGGTGCTGTAGCCCGGTCGGTCGTATGCCGATACACGGTCGTGACCGTGCACGCCTTCGTCGACGAATCCCGCCGCCAGGACACCCTGGCTGCGGCGATCATCCAACCCCGTCTGCTGCGCTCCGCGAGGTCGCTGCTGCGCGGCTGCTCTTCCCCGGTCAGCGGGAGTTGCGCTTCAAGAAGGAGACGCTTCCCAGCAAGCGTCTGATCGTCTCCACACTGCGCACCCTCGGCGGGGAGGTCGACCTCTACTCGGCGAACTGCCGCCTGGGCGAGGAGCGGGCACGACAGGAGTGCGTGACCCGGCTGACGCACGACCTGCTCGGGGTGGGCGCCATGCGCCTCGTGCTCGACAGTCGCGAGGGGCGTGACCTCCGCGACCGGCAGACCATCGGGCGGGTGCTCGGCAACGCTGGTTGTGAGGCGCCCTTCGCCTACGAACACGTCGCCAGCCAGGACGAGCCGCTGTTGTGGATCGCGGATGTCGCCGCCTGGTGCCACGGCGCGGGTGGTGACTGGGCTCGGCGGATCGGGCCGGTGTCGGGGGACGTCGTCCGGTTGGATCGGCCCTGGAAAGCGCGAAGCGCGGCCAGCCGACCGTCCGGACGGGTGCCGCGCTCACTTCCCCGAGCCACCGGCCGGGGCGTGATCAGATTGGCACCCGGCACCCCCGCACCCCCTCCTCTCGATCGGGTGAACCCAGGTGAACGTGTGCCCCCCGCCACCTGTGAAGTTGATGAACACCCAGGTCAGGTAGGCTTCGGCAGTACCGCCAGCCCTCCTACCAGGGAGCAGCCTGTCGTGGCCCGAGTCGTCGTCGACGTCATGCCGAAGCCCGAAATCCTCGACCCGCAAGGACAGGCGGTGGCCAACGCGCTGCCCCGCCTCGGGTTCGACGGAATCGCCAGTGTCCGCCAGGGCAAGCACTTCGAGCTGGAGGTCGCCGACGACGTCGACGACGCCACGCTCGCCAAGATCGCCGAGACGTTCCTCGCCAACCCCGTGATCGAGGACTGGGTCGTCCGGCGGGTCGACGCATGAAGGTCGGGGTCATCACCTTTCCCGGCACGTTGGACGACGTCGACGCGGCCCGCGCGGTCAGGTACGCGGGTGGGGAGGCGGTCAGCCTCTGGCACGCCGACCACGACCTGAAGGGCGTGGACGCGGTCATCGTCCCCGGTGGGTTCTCCTACGGCGACTACCTGCGCTGCGGCGCGATCGCCCGGTTCGCCCCCGTGATGCAGGAAGTGGTCGAGGCCGCGAACAAGGGGATGCCCGTGCTGGGCATCTGCAACGGCTTCCAGATCCTGTGCGAGGCGCACCTGCTGCCCGGCGCGCTGATCCGCAACCACAAGCTGCACTTCGTGTGCCGCGACCAGTGGCTGAAGGTGGAGAACAACGAGACCGCCTGGACCACCCGCTACGACAAGGGCGCCGAGGTCCTCGTCCCGCTCAAGTCCGGCGAGGGCGGCTACCAGGCCGACGACGAGACGCTGAAGGAGTTGGAGGGCGAGGGTCGGGTGGTGTTCCGCTACGTCGGCGACAACCCGAACGGCTCGCGCAACGGCATCGCGGGCATCACCAGCGCCAACGGCCGGGTCGTCGGCCTCATGCCGCACCCGGAGCACGCGATCGACGCCCTCACCGGCCCCACGGACGACGGCCTCGGCATGTTCCTGTCCCTGCTCGACGCGGTGGTGAGCGCATGAGCCTCGACACGGTCAAGAACGCCGAGTCCACGCCCGACCAGGAGCAGCCCTACAAGGAGCTGGGCCTGAAGGACGACGAGTACGCCCGCATCCGCGAGATCCTCGGCCGCCGCCCCACGGACGCCGAGCTGGCGATGTACTCGGTGATGTGGAGCGAGCACTGCTCCTACAAGTCGTCCAAGGTGCACCTGAAGTACTTCGGCGAGACCACCACCGACGAGATGCGCGAGAAGATGCTCGCGGGCATCGGCGAGAACGCGGGCGTCGTCGACATCGGCGACGGCTGGGCCATCACGTTCAAGGTGGAGAGCCACAACCACCCGTCCTACGTCGAGCCCTACCAGGGCGCGGCGACCGGTGTGGGTGGCATCGTCCGGGACATCCTCGCTATGGGCGCCCGGCCGCTGGCCGTGATGGACCCGCTGCGGTTCGGGCCGGCCGACGCGCCGGACACCCGCCGGGTGCTGCCCGGGATCGTCGCGGGCGTCGGCGGCTACGGCAACTGCCTCGGCCTGCCGAACATCGGCGGCGAGGTCGTGTTCGACGAGTCGTACGCCGGGAACCCGCTGGTCAACGCCCTGTGCGTGGGCGCGATGCGGGTCGAGGACCTGCACCTGGCGCACGCCTCGGGCGCGGGCAACAAGATCATCCTGTACGGCGCGCGGACCGGGCTCGACGGCATCGGCGGCGTGTCCGTGCTGGCCTCGGAGACGTTCGATGACACCGCTGGCAAGCGCAAGAAGCTGCCGAGCGTCCAGGTGGGCGACCCGTTCACCGAGAAGGTGCTGATCGAGTGCTCGCTGGAGCTGTTCCGGCAGAAGCTCGTCGTCGGCATCCAGGACCTGGGCGGCGCGGGCCTGTCGTGCGCGACGTCGGAGCTGGCCAGCGCCGGTGACGGCGGCATGCGCGTCCAGCTGGACCGGGTGCCGCTGCGCGCGTCCGGCATGACGCCCGCCGAGGTGCTGTCCAGCGAGTCGCAGGAGCGCATGTGCGCGGTCGTGCGGCCCGAGGACGTGGACGCGTTCATGGCCGTCTGCGCCAAGTGGGACGTGATCGCGACCGAGATCGGCGAGGTCACCGAGGGCGACCGCCTGGTCATCACGTGGCACGACGAGGTCGTGGTGGACGTCCCGCCGCGCACCGTCGCCCACGAGGGCCCGGTCTACCACCGCCCGATCGAGCGCCCCGCCGACCAGGACGCCCTCCAGGCGGACACCCCGGACCGGCTGCCGAAGCCGGCCCGCGAGGAGCTGCTCGACCTGATCAAGACCATGGCCGCGTCGCCGAACCTGGCCTCGCGGCAGTGGGTCACCCAGCAGTACGACCGGTACGTGCGCGGCGGCACCGTCCTCGCGCAGCCGGCCGACTCGGGCATGATCCGGATCGACGAGGAGACGCACCGCGGCGTCGCCCTGTCCACGGACTGCAACGGCCGCTACACCAAGCTCGACCCGTACACGGGCGCGAAGCTGGCTTTGGCCGAGGCGTACCGGAACGTGGCGACCACGGGCGCGACCCCGGTGGCGGTCACCAACTGCCTGAACTTCGGCTCGCCCGAGGACCCGGCGGTGATGTGGCAGTTCGAGCAGGCCGTGAAGGGCCTGGCGGACGGCTGCGCCGAGCTGGGCATCCCGGTCACCGGCGGCAACGTCAGCTTCTACAACCAGACCGGCGCCACGGCGATCCTGCCGACCCCGGTCGTGGGCGTGCTGGGCGTGATCGACGACGTCCGTCGCCGCATCCCGACCGGGATCGGCGCGGAGGCCGGCGAGACGCTGCTGCTGCTCGGCGAGACGCACGAGGAGTTCGGCGGTTCCGAGTGGGCGCACGTGGTGCACGGCCACCTCGGCGGCCTCCCGCCCGAGGTGGACCTGGCCCGCGAGAAGCTGCTGGCCGAGGTGCTGGTGGCGGGGTCGCGCGACGGCATGCTGTCGGCCGCGCACGACCTGGCCGAGGGCGGTCTGGCGCAGGCCCTGGTGGAGACCTGCCTGATCGGTGAGACCGGTGCCCGGGTGTTCCTGGAAGGGGACCTGTTCACCGAGCTGTTCAGCGAGTCCGCCGGCCGCGTGCTGGTCGCCGTGCCGCGCACCGAGGAGCTGCGGTTCACCGACATGTGCACGGCCCGCGGGTTGCCGTGGCGCAAGGTCGGCGTGGTGGACCCGGAGTCGCAGGCGCTGGAGGTCCAGGGGCTGGGCGAGCTGAGCCTGGCCGAGCTCCGCGAGGCCTGGGAAGGCACCCTGCCGGCCCTGTTCGACTGAGAAACCACCAAAGGGCGCGCGGTGACTGCGGTCGCCGCGCGCCCTTTCGCTCATCCGTTGGCCAACGCCTGCAAACGGTCGTACGCGCCGTTGAAGACGTTCTGGTCGATCGGGTTCGACGAGTACTGCCAGAACGTGTAGTAGCTCCACCGGTAGGGCAACGTGCCCACCGTGGACGCGTACCGGGCCACCCACAACGGGTTGGTGGTGGTGAAGTCGCCCGGCGCGCACTGGTTCCACCAGCTCGTGGACGTGTAGATGACCGGCCACCGCCCGGTCCGGTAGTGGTACCGGTCCGAGAAGGACCGCACCCACGCGATCATCGACGCCTGGCTGAGGCCGTAGCACGTCGAGCCGTACGGGTTGTACTCCATGTCCAGCGCGCCGGGCAGGGTCTTGCCGTCCCTCGACCAGCCGCCGCCGTTGTTGACGAAGAAGTCCGCCTGGGCGGCGCCGCTGGACCGGTCGGGCAGGGCGAAGTGGTAGGCGCCGCGGATCATGCCGACGTTGTAGGAGCCGTTGTACTGCTGGGCGAAGTACGGGTTGCGGTAGGTGGTGCTCTCGGTCGCCTTCACGTAGGCGAACCGCTTGCCCTGGCCCCACCAGTACGCCCAGTCGACGTTGCCCTGGTGGGAGCTGACGTCGATGCCGTACACCGCGGCCTGGGCGCTGGGGTCGGTGTTGATGACGATCCGGCGGTCGCCGCCGCCCTCGTGCTTGCGGATCTGGGAACCCATGGCGTGGTCGTCGACGGCGGGGGCGGCCTGGGCGGGGGTCAGGGTGGTGGTGATCATGGCGAGCGTGGTCGCGGCGAGCACGGCGCCGCGGAGGAGTGCTCTCATGGCGAACACCTTTCGAGCCAGTGCAGGGGTTGACTCGTTGGGCAGTGTGCCGCTGTTCTAACCGGATAGCCAGACTTCGTGTTAATTGGTCACGAAGACGGAGTAGCCGGGGCTACACCAGCGCGAATCGGCGCAGCTGGTCCTCGCCGCCGTTGAACAGGTTCTGGTCGCCCGGGAACAGCCCGGCCGCCCGCCACTGCCAGATGGTCTCGTAGCTCCACCCGTGCGGCAGCGGGCCGAGGGTGTCGTCGTACTGCGCGACCCACAACGGGTTGGTGTGGCCGAACGACTCAGTCGCGCCGACGCACTTGTTCCACCAGCTCGTGGACGTGTAGATGGTCGGGTGCCGGCCGGTGCGCTCCCGCACCCGCTCGCTGAAGTCCTTGACCCACGCGCCCATCGCGGCCTGGTCCAGGCCGTAGCAGGTGTCGCCGTACGGGTTGTACTCCATGTCCAGCGCGCCGGGCAGCGTCCGGCCGTCGGGCGACCAGCCGCCGCCGTTGCCCACGAAGAAGTCCGCCTGCTCGCGGCCGGACGACCGGTCCGGCAGGGCGAAGTGGTAGGCCCCGCGGATCATGCCCACCGCGTAGGAACCGTCGTACTGCTGGGCGAACTTCGGGTTGCGGTACCCGGTGCCCTCGGTCGCCTTGACGTAGGCGAACCGCGCGCCGTCCGCCCACGCCTTCGGCCAGTCCACGTCACCCTGGTGGCTGCTCACGTCCATCCCCGGCACCTTGCCGTCGGTCGGGGGATCGGCCGTGCGCCCCCAGCCCTCGTGCTTGGCGATCTGCGAACCCGCGAAGTGGTCGGCGGAACCCTCCGGGAGGCCTTGCGCGGCCGGGGCGGCCGCCAGGGTGATGGCGACCGCGCCCAGGTGCGCCAGGCAGGTGCGGAACCTCATCGTCGAGCCCCTCGTTCGCCGTAGACCGTTGGTGCGCCTGGTCTAGATCGTCGGCCAACACGTGCCGTTCCGCATCCGGGCGGGTGTCACCCGTCCAGGCGCTTCAGCTCCTCCTCGGTGAGGACCAGGTGCACGGCGGCGGCCGAGTCGCGGATGCTCGCCGGCCGCGACGAACCCGGGATCGGCACCACCACGGGCGACTTGGCGAGCATCCACGCCAGGCACACCTGCTGCGGGCTCACCCCGTGGTCGCGGGCCACCTCGGCGAACTCGCCGAACCGCTCGCCCAGCTGCCCGGCCGCGCCCATCCCGCCCAGCGGGCTCCACGGCAGGAACGCGATCCCCAGGTCGTGGCACAGCTCCAGCTCCGGCTCGCTGGACCGGAACGCCGGCGAGAACTGGTTCTGCACGGCGGCGAGCCGCCCGCCGAGCACGTCGTTGGCCTCGCGGATCTCCGCCGGGTTGAAGTTCGACACGCCCGCGAAGCGGATCTTGCCCTCGTCCAGCAGCTCGGCGAGCGCGCCGACGGACTCGGCGATCGGCACGTCCCGGTCGGGCCGGTGGTACTGGTACAGGTCGATCACGTCCACCCCGAGCCGGCGCAGCGAGTCCTCGCACGCGGCCTTGAGGTACTCGGGCCGGCCGTTCAGGCCCCAGCCGCCGCCGGCCGTGCGGGTGTGGCCGCCCTTGGTGGCGACCATGACGCCGGTCACGCCCTTGAGGGCCTCGCCGAGCAGTTCCTCGTTGTGCCCGAAGTCGTGCTCGTCGAGGGAGTAGGCGTCGGCCGTGTCGATCAGCGTGACCCCGGCGTCGAGGGCGGCCCGGACGGTCTCCAGGGCCTGCTCGCGCGACGGCCTGCCCTGGATGGACAGGGGCATGGCGCCCAGTCCGATGGCGCTGACCTCGGCGTCGGCGATCCGGCGCTGCTGCATGGTGTGCTCGTCCTTTCCGTCTGGTGTGCCACCAGCCTGCGCTGTTCGCATTAAGCTGTCCAACAGAAGGACCTGATGCCATTCAGCATTTCGGGTGATGAATCGTGGAGTTCCGCCAGCTCGAGTACTTCGTCGCGGTCGCCGAGGAGTGCCACTTCACCCGCGCCGCGCGGCGGATGCGCGTGGCCCAGTCCGGGCTGTCCGCGTCCATCCGGGCGCTGGAGGTGGAGCTGGGCGCGCCGCTGTTCCTGCGCTCCACCCGGCAGGTCGAGCTGACCCAGGCCGGCCGGGCGCTGCTGGTCGAGGCCCGGCGGGTGCTCGGTTCGGTCGACGCGGCGCGCAACGCGGTGGCCGGCGTGCAGGGACTGCTGCGCGGCACGCTGTCCGTCGGGTCCGTCCAGTGCCTGCACGCGGTGCACCTGCCGGAGGTGCTGGCGCGGTTCCACGACCGGCACCCCGGCGTGGAGATCCGGTTGCGCCAGGGCGGTTCCGGCGAGCTGGCCGAGGAGGTGCGGGCGGGTCGGCTGGACCTCGCGTTCATCACCTCGGCGCCCGCAGGCGACCTGCCCCAGTCCACTTTGGACACCGAACCGATGGTGCTGGTGTGCGGCCCGGAAAGCCGGTTCGCGCAAGAGGATTCGGTGTTCCTGGCGGACCTCTCCGGAGAGTCCTTCGTGGACTTCAACCCGGACTGGGGCACCCGGGACGACGTCGACCGGGCGCTCGCCCAGGCCGGGGTGGAGCGGCGGGTCGCGGTGGAGGTCAACGACGTCCACTCGCTGCTGGACTTCGTCGGCTTCGGGCTGGGCGTGGCGCTGGTGCCGGAGTCGTTCCGGCACAAGCCGACCCGCGCCCGGTTCGTGCCGATCACGGACGCCCCGACGACCGGCACGTCCGTGGTCACCGGGGCGAGCGTGAGCGCGGCGGCGTCAGTCCTGCTCGACATGGTCCTGGAAGGTCGCGCGCTCGCGACCGGTTAGCTCCCAGCCGGTCGGGTCCTCCTTCACCCGGGTCTCCGGCAGCAGCTCCAGCGCCCCGAGCAGCTGCGGCGGCGGCGCGGGCGGCAGGTGCAGGAACAGGCCCACCTGCGCGCCCTTGACCTCCATCCGGCGGTCGAACCGGACGTCCTGCAACGACAGGCCGCCCGCGAACTGCGCCCGCCGGAAGTCCACCCGGCCCTTGAAGTGCCCGCCGGAGAACAGCGCCGGCTTGCCGAACCGGACCTCGTGGAACGCGGTGATGCCGTGGAACCGGGTGCGCCGCGCGGTCAGCCGGCCGACCCGGCGGCCCTCCAGCCGGAAGTACTCGACGTCCGCCCCGGTCAGGTCGAGGTGGTAGAGGACCGGGTCGGTGTCCTGGCCCCACGGCAGCAGGTCTGTGATCAGCCGCTGCGCGGTGAGCCGGACGGTGCGTTCGCGGTCCTCCTCCGGCGTCGGCTTCTTGCCGCTGTTCGGGTTCCGGTGCAACGCCTGGTCGGGGTCCTCGGGCAGCTCCTCGTAGGCCGGGTGCTCGAATGGTCGGCGCAGGTAGGCGCACAGCACGTCGAGCACGGTCTGCTTGTAGCGGGGCGTGGACCGGGCGAGCCCGGCCAGGGCGTGCATCGCGCCCACCCGGACCTGGTCGGCCTCGTTGCCCAGCATCTCCACGGCCCGCGCGAACCGCTCGTCGGCGACCTTGTCGCTCTCCAGCTCGTGCCGCGCCTCCTCGGTGCGGCGGCGCCGGTCGTTGAGCCACAGCGCGTACAGCGCGACGACCGCCCCACCGGCGAGCCCGCCGGTCTTGATCGCCTCCGCCTTGGACAGCTTCGGCTCGACCCACAGCAGCACGAACGTCGTCACCACGGTCACCAGGACCGCGGCGGCCACGCTCACCGCCAGCAAGGCGCGTCCCCGCGCGTTCAACTCCCCACCGCCTCGTCGACCCGGCCCGCCGGCAGCACGGCGTCCGCCGGTAGTTGCAGGTCGGTCCGGTCCACCGAGTCCTCGAACTCGACGCCCTCGAACGACACCGGCCCGCGGAACCGCGCCCCGGCGAACTTGGCCGGCCCGAAGAACCGGGTCCGCGCGAAGTCCGCCCGGTCGTCGCAGCGCAGGCGGCTGAACCAGCCCAGGTCGCAGAACACCATGTCGTGCATGTGCAGCCGGCCCTCGCTGTGGGAGTCGGTGAACCACGCCCCGCCGTGCACGACGAGGTGGTGGAACGAGTTGGACCGGGCGAGCCGGGCCGCCCGCACCGTCAGCTCCCCGACCTGGCGGTGGGAGAGGTCGAAGTACTCCAGGTAGGCGCGGGTCAGGTTGAGGTCGTACAGCTCGGCCCCGCCCTGGTCGTCGGGCGGCAGCAGGTCGGCGATCAGGCGCTGGGCGGTCAGCCGGACCTCCAGCTCACGCTCGCTCTCCGGCGTGTACTGCGCGGAGTCCTGCCGGTCGGCGTCCTCGGCGGTCTCGGGCTTGAAAGGGCGGCGCAGGTAGGCGCACAGGACGTCCAGCACGGTCTGCGTGTACTCCGGTCGGGAGCGCGCCAGGCCGGCCAGGGCGTGCATCGCGCCCACCCGCACCTGTTCGGTCTCGTGACCCAGCAATTCAACCGATCGGGCGAACCTCTCATCGGCAACCCGCGACCGGTCGTGTTCGGCCCGCGCGATCTCCAGCTCCTGCCGCGCGGTCTCCAGGTCGTGGCGCTTCTCGTCGATCCGGCGACGCCGGTCGTTGAGCCACAGCGCGTAGAGGGCGACGATCGAACCGCCCGCCAGCCCGCCGGTCTTGATCGCCTCGTGCTTGGGCGCGCCCGGGTCCAGCGCCAGCAGCACGCCCGCGACCAGCAGGAACGAGCCCGCCGCGGCGACCAGGACCGGCTTGACCCGGGAGCGCCGCTGTTTGGCCCGCACCAGCAGCCACACCCAGGCCCCCGCGACGGTCACCGCGCCCGCGATCCACAGGTAACCCACAAGCGGGGCATTCTTCCCGGTGACCGCCGACACGGTGACGGGAACACAACTACCGGCCGGGGACCGGTGTGCCAACTCACCGGATTGGCCCATGATGTGTGGGTCACCGCAACGGCGGGCGACCGGCCGGACGAAGGCGTGAGCCCGACCAAGGCGTAAGGAGAACCCCGTGGACAGCGTGGAGCGGCCGAACTGGGCGCCCGTCGACATCGACCTCGGGCGCCCGAGCATCGCGCGGGTCTACGACTACTGGTTGGGCGGCGCGCACAACTTCGCCGTCGACCGGGCCGTGGGCGACAAGGTGTTGGCCGACGTGCCGATCCTGAAGAACGTCATCCTCAACCACCGCGCCTTCCTGCGGCGCGCCGTCCGGTACCTGCTGTCGCAGGGCATCCGGCAGTTCCTCGACCTGGGGTCCGGCATCCCGACCGTGGGCAACGTGCACGAGATCGCGCAGGCCGTGGACCCGGACGTGAAGGTCGTCTACGTCGACATCGACCCGGTCGCCGTCGCCCACAGCCGCGCGATCCTCACCGGCAACGAGTCGGTCAACGTGCTGCAGACCGACGTGCGGGACGCGCGGGGCGTGCTGAAGTCCCCCGAGGTGCAGGACCTGCTGGACTTCGACCGGCCGATCGCGGTGCTGATGATCGCGCTGCTGCACTTCATCCCGGACAGCGACGACCCGCACGGCATCGTCGCCGCCTATCGAGACGCGATCCCGCCGGGCAGCTTCCTCGCCGTCTCCCACGCGGGCTACGAGGAGGGCGAGTGGAACCCGGCGTGGGACGAGGCGCGCGGCACCTACAACCGGGGCGTCAGCGAGATGACCTACCGGAAGAAGTCCGAGGTGGAAGCCCTGTTCGAGGGCTTCGAGCTGGTCGAGCCCGGCGTGGCGCGACTGCCCCTGTGGCACCCCGAGTCGCCCGACGACGTGGACGAGGACGCCGCCCACTTCCTGGGCTTCGGCGCGGCGGGGCGGAAGCCCTGATGTTCGACTCCAGCCCGCGCTCGCCCGTATCCTCTGCGTTGTGGCGGTAGGCCGGCGGACATGACGGAACAGGTTGACCATCGGGTGGCAGCACCGGGCCGATCGAACCTCGACCCCGCCGTACTGGCCGGGGCGGAGTCCTTCGCCCGGACGTGGGCCACCGCGGTGATCGGCAGCAGTTACGTCCCGATGACCCGCACCGAGGTCGCCGAGCACCTCCAGGCCCTCACCGAGGTCCTGGTGCACGCCCTCTACGCGAGCCCGTTCCGCACCGCGCCCGGCTACGAGATCGGCGCGCGGCTGGTGGAGGCGCACTTCACCGGCACCGACACGCTGGGCCGCACGATCCAGTTGCTGGGCGACGACCTGCTGGGCGAGCTGGGCATCGCGCCCGACGAGCTGATGCGGTCCCGGCTGGCCGCGTTGCAGGGCGCGCTGTCCGCCGGGTACGCCCGCGCGCTGCGCGAGCGGACGCTGGCCGAGCAGGAGGCGATCCGGGCGGCCGTGCTGGACGCCCGCGACCAGGCCGAGGCGGCGCTGCGCGCGTCCGAGGCGCGGTTCCGGGCGATGTTCACCGAGGCCGCGATCGGCATCGGCATCGCCGACATCGAGGGCCGCATCCTGGACGTCAACCAGGCGTTGCAGGACATGCTCGGGTTCAGCGTCGAGGAGATGCGGCAGTACAACATCCGCGACCTGATGCACCCCGAGGACGGCTCCAGCGTCTGGCGGCTGTACGACCAGCTCACCGCGGGCGAGTGCGACCACTACCGGGCGGAGAAGCGGTTCCGCCGCGCCGACGGCGAGCAGGTGTGGACCCACCTGACCCTGTCCCTGGTGCGCGACGACCACGGCGACCCGCAGTACCAGGTGGCGATGATCGAGGACGTCACCGACCGGCACCTGCTGCAGAACCGGCTGCGCTACCAGGCGTTGCACGACCCGTTGACCGGCCTGCCCAACCGGGCGCTGTTCCTGGAGCGGCTGGGCCGGGTGTTCAACAACCGCGCCCGGCGCCGGGCGGGCCTGTGCTACCTGGACCTCGACGGGTTCAAGGTGATCAACGACAGCCTGGGCCACGACATCGGCGACCAGTTGCTGGTCGAGGTGGGCCGGCGGCTGGACCACTCGGTGTCCGGCGAGGGCAAGCTGGTCGCGCGGATGGGCGGCGACGAGTTCGTGATCCTGGTGGAGGGCTCGGCGGACACCCAGGACATCGTCGACGTCGCCGACCGGGTGTTACGGGAGCTGGAGTCCCCGATCCGCATCGGCGGCCACGAGCTGACCGTGTCCGCGTCCATCGGCATCGTGGAGCGCGCGCTGTCCGGCACCACCGCGGCCGACCTGATGCGCGACGCCGACATCACGCTGTACTGGGCGAAGGCCGACGGCAAATCCCGCTGGGCGCTGTACGACCCGGAGCGCAACGCCCGCGAGGTCGCCCGGTTCACCCTGTCCGCGACCATGCCCGCGGCGCTGGAGCGCGACGAGTTCTACGTGGACTACCAGCCCCTGGTGCGGCTGGAGGACAGCACGGTCGTGGGTGTCGAGGCGCTGGTCCGCTGGCAGCACCCGGAGTTCGGGCGGCTCGCGCCGGACCGGTTCATCGAACTGGCCGAGGAGACCGGGCTCATCGTGCCGCTGGGCCGGTGGGTGCTGCGCGCGGCGTGCCGGCAGGCGCGGCAGTGGCTGGAGGAGTTCGGCGACACCGCCCCGTTCGTGTCGGTGAACCTGGCCGTGCGGCAGTCGCGCGACCCGGAGCTGGTGCGGGACGTGAAGCGCATCCTGGACGAGTGCGCCCTGCCGCCGCACCACCTCCAGCTGGAGCTGACCGAGAGCGCCATCATGGGCACCGCGGACGAGCCGCTGGAGGCGCTGCGGGCATTGTCGGAGATGGGCGTGCGGATCGCCATCGACGACTTTGGCACCGGGTACTCGAACCTGGCCTACCTCAAGCACCTGCCGGTGCACGAGCTGAAGATCGCCGGGTCGTTCATGGAAGGTCTGCGGGCGGCCGACGAGGAGGACCCGGTCGACGTCCAGATCGTGTCCACGCTGGTGCAGTTGGCGCACGCGTTGCGGCTGGGCGTCACCGCGGAGGGCGTGGAGACGCCGGCGCAGGCCAAGCGGCTGCACCGGATCGGGTGCGACACCGGGCAGGGCTGGTTCTTCGCCAAGCCGATGACCCCCGGCGAGATCGACGAGCTGCTCCGGCGATAGGTCCGGTCCGTCGGCGGTCCGGTGCGGTCGGGTCAGGTGAGGTCGATGACCACCTTGACGTCGTCGTCGTGCTTGTCCAGCGCTTCGGTGAAGCGGTCGAGCGGGACCTTCCGGGTGACGAGTCCGGCGAGCCACGTCCGGTCCGCCGCGGCGAGGGCGTCCGCGCCGGTCCGGTAGTCGGCGAGGCCGGCGTTCACCGTGCCGACGACGGCCTTGTTGTGCAGCACGATCCCGTCGAAGACCGAGGGGTCGAGCGGGACCGGGCCGTGTTCGCCGGACAGTCCCGCGAGGACCGTGGTCGACGCCCGGCGGACGGTTTCCCAGAGGACGTTGGCCGCACCCGTGCACTCGATGGCCACGTCGACTTCGCCCACCTCGTCGAGGTCGCGGTGGTAGTGCGCGCCGAGGGCGCGGACCAGGTCGGGCTTCGGCCCCTTGTCCACCCGGTCGACGACGTGGACTTCGAGGCCGCGTTGGACGCCCAGGAGGGCGGCGAGCAGTCCGATCGGGCCCGCGCCGGTGATCAGTGCCGACCTGGGCTTCACGTGGGCGCTTTCCGAGCGCCGTTCCACCTGGGTCCAGGCCTTGGCGACGATGGAGGCAGGTTCGGTCAGGACGCCCAGGTCACCCAGTGAGGGGTCCAGCCGGACGGCGAACTTGGGCGGCACGCTCCACCGCCGCATCCCGTACCCGTCGAGTTCCTTGATGCCGCGCTCCTGGTACTTGCCGTTGCGGCAGAAGTCCCAGGCGTCGGCGGCGCACGCCGGGCAGGGCTCGGGGTCGGGTCGGCGCACGACACCGGCGACCAGGTCCCCCGGCGCGAACCCGGACCCGTCGGGCGCGGCCACGACCCGGCCGACCGACTCGTGGAACGGCACGAGGCTGTCCCGCCCGGGCGGCAGCCAGCCGAAGCCGTCGCGGATGATCTCCACGTCGGTCCCGCACATCCCGGCGAGGAGGGCCTGGACTTGCACGTCGCCGGGCGGCGCCTCGACCTCGTGGTCCACCACCGTCGCCAGGTCGGGCTTGCCTGGCACCACCATCGCGGCCCGCACCGTGTCACCCACGGGCAGAGGCTACGACGCCGGCCTGCGCGGCGCGGACGGTGCTGCCGACGGGTGACGCGGGAGTTCCCAATGGCGACGCTCCGTGCCCGCCGATCGGATACGTTGGGGCCCATGCGCCGTGCCGTGCCGCTCCTCGCCGCCGTGTTGCTCCTCGCGGGCTGCTCCGAGTCGACCACCGGCTCCCCGACCGCCGGCTCGACGACCGGGGAGAGCACCCAGTCCTCCGGCAAGCCGACGTCCACGTCCAAGGAACCGGCCAAGCGGCCGAAGACGATCAACTTGAAGGACGTCGACCCCTGCACCCTGCTGACCGACGCCCAGCGCGGCGAACTCGGCCTCGACCGGCCCCCGCAGAAGAGCACGTCCACCGTCCACCAGTCGCCGACCTGCGGCTTCGACCGGTCGGACCGCACGTGGGGAACCACCGTGGTGACCGCCACCAAGGCCGGTGTGGAGTTCTACACCGACGGCAGCTTCGACGCGGAGGCCCAGCAGCTCCAGGTCGCCGGGTTCCCGGCGGTGCTCGCCAGCACCCCGAAGCAGAAGACCTCGTGCTGGGTGGCGGTCGACGTGTCCGACGGCCAGATGGTGGTGGCCCAGACGACCAGCGTCAACGGCGATGTCGAGCAGGGCCGGTTGTGCGAGCTGGCGCAGCAGGTCGCCGGCGCCGCCACGACGACCCTCGCGGCGCGGTGAGACGAGTAAAACTACTCGGTTTGCACGTGGAACCATCCACTCGCGTGACGCATCAGAGCTAGAGTCGTCCCAAATGCACACGCTGGGGTATGTGTGCAGCACTACAGGAGGGTGTGCCGTGTTCATCGCGGATGGTGGTGGCGGGGGTACCACGGATACTCCGCCGGCGTACAGCGGGACGCAGCAGAAGCTGCACGTCGACCCTTCGGCCATTCCCGAGGCGAAGAAGGTGTTCGTCGAGGCCCTCGACCGCCTCGACGTCCAGCTGCGCGACGCGGAAGACGCGCTGCGGGCGCGGAACTGGGCGGGCGACCCGGTGAGCCGGGAGACCGCCCAGAAGTTCAACCAGGACACCTTCGAGGCCGGTGACTCCGCCGCGTACACCGCCATCAAGGAGTACCGCAACCAGCTCCACGGCGTGGTGCAGCAGCTCCAGGCGATCGAGGACAACTACCGCCGCGTCGAGGGTGACAACGTCGCCTCCTGGGGACGCGTCAAGCGCGACTGACCACCACCGACCACAGACTGATGGACAACGCACCCGAGGGGGGCGAGCACGATGGGTGACCACCGCTGGCGCGGGTATGCCCACCCCGATCTGTACCGCATGATCAACGAAGGCCCGGGTGTCGCCGCCTCCCGTCCCATCGAGGACAAGTGGAAGGCGCTCTCGGACACCCTCGCCGACATCGACGAGTCGATCCACCGCGGCCTGGAGAAGCTGGGCGCGAAGTGGGAGGGCTCGACGGCCGACGAGACCCAGAAGGCGCTGTCGCCGCTGGCGCAGTGGGCCGGTGACGCCAAGCAGGGCTCGGACACGATGAAGGCCTCCGCCCAGCTGCAGGCGGACTACATCGCGGACGCCCGCAAGGAGATGCCCGAGCCGGTCAAGGTGACCACCGAGGCCCCGTCGACCGGGGACAAGATCCTCGGCGCGCTGGGCGGCCCGGCCGGGATGATGCACGTCATCAACCAGCAGAAGGACCACGAGGCCCAGGAAGCGGCGCAGGACAACGCCGAGGCCAAGGCCGTCGAGGTGATGAACAACTACCAGTCCAGCAGCGAGTGGAACTCCAACACGCTGGGCGAGTTCGTCCCCCCGCCGCAGGTCGTCGTCGACACCCCGCCGCCGGGCGGTCAGCAGAGCTACAACAACAGCAGCGCGAACTACAACACCACGCCGTCCTGGACCCCGCCGGGTGACAACGGCGGCACCACCAAGCCGTCGTGGACCCCGCCGCCGACCGCGCCGCCCACGGCGCAGCCGCCGACGTTCCAGGGTGGCAACACCAACCCGTCGTGGGTCACGCCCACGCCGACCCCGACCCCGCCGCCGGTCACCCCGACGCCGACGCCGCCCATCGGCGGGCTGCCCCCGGGCACCCCGCCCACCGGCCCGGTGCCGCCGGGTGGCTGGAAGCCCGGCACGAACCCGCCGGTCCCGCCGAAGGGCCCGGGCGTGCCCGGTGGCCAGAACCGGCCGGGCGGGCCGCCGATGCGTCCGGGCATGCCCGGCGTGCCGGGCGGTCCCGGTGGCCCCGGTGGTCCCGGTGCCGGCCGCGGCTTCGGTCCGGGTATGCCCGGCATGCCCGGTGGTCCCGGCATGGGCGGCAACCCGGGCGGGATGCCCGGTCGCGGCGGCATGGCCGGTGTCGGCGGCTTCGGTCCCGGTGGCCCTGGCGGTCCGGGTGGACCCGGTGGCCGTCCCGGTGGTCCGGGCGCGGGCATGGGCGCGGGTGGCGCGGTCGGTCACGGCGCGAACGGCGAGGACGACATCGAGCACAAGGCCGCCGACTACCTGGTCGAGACGGACGACGTGTTCGGCGACGACCGCCTCGTCGCGCCGCCGGTGATCGGCGAGACCCCGCAGTAGTTCTCGACAGTTCGGCGTCCAGGCCGGGACCTCCTCGCGGGTCCCGGCCTGGACTGGCAAGAGGGCCCCATCGTCGGGGTGGGGCCGGTGCTTTCGGTGACGTGGAGCGGCAGTGACCATTTTCGGGGGGCAGGCCGAGAGGGAGCCGATCACCCTCTCCGCCGAGGAGTTCGACGTCCTGTGGGAGCGGCTCGACCTGGGGCCGATGCCGCTGGTGATCAAGGTGCCCTCGCCGGGCAAGACCCACCAGGAGCGGGCCGACCTGGAACGCCGCGTGTGGCAGGCGGTCGGCGCGCGCGGCTTGGGCGGTCCGACGGGGCTGCACCCGGAGCTGGACTACCTGCTGCGGCAGTTCGTCCGGCCGGAGCGCGAGGTCGACGGCCGGATCTGGGTGGGCCGCAGCGTGCGCGTGCTCGGCGTGGCCAACGGCGACCACGGCGCCGTCGCGACCCTGACCGACAACCAGCTGACCTTCCGCCGCGCGGCCGGCAGCGGTTTGCCCAGCGCGGTGCTCGGCACGCTGCCCGCACACCCGGCGGGGTCCGGCCACTCGGTGACCATGCCCAGCGCCGACCTGGAGAAGGCGGTGAAGAACTCCGACGGCTCGCCCAAGAGCCTGGAGAACTCGCTGCGCAACCACGGCGTGCGCCAGGAGGACGCGACCACGTTGGTGAAGATGTTCACCGGCCTGGTCCACACCGGCAACTTCGGCGCGGCGGCGAGGGACAAGTACGGCAAGCGGTGCCGGCCGGACCGGGTGGTGGCGTTCTTCGACACGGAGGACGGGCGGTACTTGCAGCAGCGGCGGGCGTCGAACGGGTCGGAGCCGTGGAGCACGTTCACGCCGACCGACGCGCGGCGGTTGATGCACCAGGTGGAGGAGCTGCTGGCGGAGGCCGTGCGGGCGGCGAAGATCTGACCAGCGGTTTTGCGGGTGTTTCGTGGGCGGGGCCGGCCTCCGGCCCCCGTCTCGATCATCCCACACGGGTACGACAATCCCCGCTGACGCCCTCCCCCAGCAACCGGCAGCCGCGCCTTCACGGCAGCCGCGGCCGCCATCCCCGCCCGCAGCCGCCGCAAACGCCCAATCCTCGAATCCCGCTCATCCTCGCGCAGCGCGATCAGCACCTCAGCCTTCAGCTCCCGCCGTCCCGGTCCGGTCCCGTTTCCGTTTCCGGCTTCCGGGTCTGGTGTTCGGGTCGTTCCTGGGGTTTGATCTGGTCACCGCCGCCGCCCCCTTGCACGAGGAGACGGCTGGATGACCATCGAGCGACGGCAGTTCCTGATCGGATCCGGAGCGGCCCTACTCGGTAGCGCGGTGTTCGCCGGCACCGCGCATGCAGGACCCACGCACGCAGAGCCCCTGCACGCAGGAATGCCGAACATCGACACCAGCGGGCTGTGGCGGGAGTTGGCGGCCAACCCCTACGCGCACCCGCGCATCCCCAACGTCGCCTTCGCCGGCTACCGGACCGGCCGACGTCCCCCGCGACCCGCCGTCCGCGCCAACGTCCTGCGCTACGGCGCCAAGCCGGACGGTTCCGCCGACGCCTCCGCCGCCATCAACCGGGCCGTCGAGGACGTCGGTCGGCGTGGTGGTGGCACCGTTCTGCTGCCCGCCGGCACCTACCGGATCGACGACATCGTCCGCATCGGCTACTCCGACGTCGTCCTCCGCGGTGTCGGCAGCGACCGGACGACCCTGTTCGCCACGCGCTCGCTGGAGGAGATCGTCGGCGTCAACCGCAGTCGGTACGGCGGCACGAGTTCCGCCTGGAGTTGGAGCGGCGGGCTGGTGTGGGTGTGCCACCGGGACCGGTTCCGGGGGCTGGTCGACGCGATCAAGGCGCAGCGGTGGCCGTTCGAGGGGTGGACCGGCAACGCTGGTGACGAAACCACCCTCCTGGCGCGAATTGTTGAACACGCGGATCGCGGAGCGTTTGAACTGACCGTTGCCAACGGGGCCGAAATCGTTGGCGGGCAACGGGTTCTGCTCCAGCTCGACGACGACGGCGACTACGGGCTGTTCAAGCACATGTGCGGGGACATCCCGGGCACGCGGACCTACAAGTGGAGCGACAAGACGAAACTCCTGTCCTACCGGCCTTTCGTGTGGCCGGTGCGGGTGGAGTCGGTGCGCGGCAACAAGGTCCGCCTCGCCCAACCGCTCCCGCTGGACGCCCGCCCGTCGTTCAACCCCCGCCTGACCACGCTCGTGCCGCCGATCACGGGCGCCGGCATCGAAGGCCTGACCATCCGCATGGTGAAGACCGTCCGCCCGGCACACTTGCGGGACAAGGGGTACAACGGATTGGCGTTCCAGTGCGCCTGGGACTGCTGGGCCGACGACGTGTCCGTTGTGGACAGTGACAACGGCTTCCTCTTGGTGTCCGCCAAGGGTGTTTCCCTGCTCCGCACCCGGGTCGAGGGCCGCGGCCAGCACCACTCCTACGCGTGCCGCGAGCAGTCGCACGACAACCTGGTGCAGGACTTCGCGATCGGCGCGTTCACCGAACCGCCCACCCCCGGCTCCGGCCACCACGGCATCAACGTGGAAGGCCTGTCGTGCGGCAACGTCTGGTCCCGCGGCCGGATGGACGCCGGCACGTTCGACACCCACCGCGGCCTGCCGTTCGCCAACGTCCGCACCGAGATCACGATCCACAACGACGGCGCGCACGGCGGCTCGGCGGACGCGGGACCGTTGTACGGGGCGAGGTTCACCCACTGGAACGTGACGGTCACCAACGGCCGCGCGGGCTGCGTGAAGATCGACCACGTGGCCCCGCTCAGCGCGACCGCCGGCATCAGCGAGGTCACCGAGTTCGGCCAGATCGACAAACCGGACTTCACCGGCCCGCTGGACTCGGTCCTGGAGTCCTACGGCACGCCGGTCGAGCCCCGCAACCTGCACCAGGCCCAACGCGCCCTGCGCCACCGCTAACCTGGTCGGATGCCGCCCAAGCCCGTCGACCCGACCGAGCTGCGCACCGCCGTGGCCGCCGTCCTCCCCTGGCTGACGGGCGAGGCCGACAAACCGGACCGCCCGGTTCTGGCCACGGCGGTGAAGCTCAGCCTGCGCACCCTGGAACAACTCGCCCCGGGCCGCAGCGTCGAGGTCCGGGTCCCACCCTTCGCCGCGGTCCAGTGCGTAGCCGGCCCCCGCCACACCCGCGGCACCCCGCCGAACGTGGTGGAAACCGACCCGGAGACGTGGCTCCTCCTGGCCACGGGCCGCCTGGAGTGGTCCCAGGCCGTGGAGGACGCGAAGGTGACGGCCTCCGGGAGCAGGGCGGACCTGTCCACCCTGCTCCCGGTCGTCCGGATCTGACTAAGCTCGACCGGGTGAAGGCGCTCAAGGCGGTCGCCGCCATCCTCGCGGTCGGAACGGTCCTCGCCGGGTGCGGCAGCAGCGAGTGGGAGGGCGACGTCCGCTTCAAGGTCACCAAGGTCACGAAGGACGAAGTGCTGGTGTCCGGCCAGAAGTGGGAGGGCCAGCTGTCGTTGGAACTCGCCCAGGAGCAGCCGTCCGGCGCGGCACCCATCACCGGGGGCTTCGTCCGGCTCGACGAGGCGCCTTCCGGTGTCGAGGTCGGCGACACCCTGGTCTGCAAGGTGAAGCAGCGCGACGAGAGCAAGTTCGACGACGCCGAAGGTGTGCAGGCCATCAGTTCCTGCCGCAAAGCCTGAGCGCCGCGAGCGGCCGGCTAACGTCTGCCCCGTGAAGGCGGTCAACATCGGTGCGGTGCTGCTGGTGGCCGGTTCGCTCCTCACCGGGTGCAGCGAGTGGACGGGCGAGATCCGGTTCAAGGTCGTCCGCATCCCCCCGCGTACGAAGCGTCGGTCAGACGCGCCCGCCCTACGTCGTGATGGAGCTGGACCAGGAGCAGCCCGAGGGGCTGCCCCCGATCACCACCGAGGGCGCGAACGTCGACCAGTTCCCGCCCGACATCAAGGTCGGCGACGTCGTGGTCTGCCACCACCGCCGCTGGGACGACAACGGGCTCGACGGCATCGACCCCCAGGACGAGACCGGGCCGTGCCGCCGACCCTGACCGGTCAGAACCAGGAACCGACCGTCCGGTCCCAGGCGCCCTTCGCGCCCTCCACGACGTCCCGGCCACCCTCGACGACGTCGCCGACACCGCCGACCACGACGTCGAGGCCGTCGCTGACGATCTCCTTGCCGGTGTTGACCAGGCCGGTGCCCGCGTTGGACCAGTTGCCGTTCCACGCCTCGCGGCCCGCGTTGTAGAGGCCGGAACCGGCGTCGGTCACCAGGTCGGCCGCGCCGACGGCCGTGCCGCTCACCGCGTCGATGACCGGGCCTACGACCGGGATGTGCGAGCCGGGCAGCGAAGGGCCGACCGGGTTGTCGTGCCACTTCTGCTCTGTGACCGAGGCACCGTCGCCGTTGGCGATCCGGGCGAGGTTCTGCACCGACTCCGAGCCCTTGTCGTAGTAGGCGGAGTGGGCGTGGTCGATCATGGACGAGTCCGAGGTGCCGAACACCTTCGCGCCGAAGCGGTCGTCGTACGGGCCGATCGACGAGCCGTCCTGGGTGAACCAGCTCGAGCTGGTGCCCTGGACCACCGGGTCGTGCTCGGTCGCGCCGGCGTAGACGTGGCCGGGACCCACCGAGAGCTGGTTGACGTTGGACGCGCCCACGCCCGGCGAGCCGACGAAGGCGATGTCGTCGGCCGCGAGGCCGTTCATGCCCGCGTAGCCGACGGTGGTGGAGCCGTAGGAGTGGCCGATCACCGTGAGGTGCTGGCGGTTGCCCGCTGCCTCGGCGGCGGCGCGGTAGCCGTCGACGTCGGCCACGAGGTTCGCGCCACCCTCGCGGGCCTGCGCCGGGTTGTCGACCTCGCCGGGCGCCCAGCCGGGTGCGTCGTAACCGAGCCACTGGATGGTGGCGTTGCCGTTCGGCCCCATCGCCTCGCGCAGGTTGGCGGCCTGGCCCACGGAGAAGCTGTCCAGCTCGGAACCGGTGCCCGGCACGCACACGGCGAGGTTCTTGGCCGTGTCGGGGTTGCCGTAGGCGATCGCCATGCCGCCGTCGCCGCGCGGGCCGTACGGGTCGTAGGCGAGCACCCGGACGTCGCTCTCGTTCCAGCCCTTCTCCCCGGCGATCCGCGTGGCGTCGCGGAGGCTGGATTCGGCCTTCGCGGCGTTGTCCGCCTTGGTGGCCGCTTCCTGCCGCTGCTCCGACAGCGACGCGTACTGCGGGTCGTTCATGAGCTTGTTCAAGTCTTCGGACTTGTTCGGGTCGAGACCCAGCTCGCGGGCGCGGGCGTCCATCTGCGACTGGAGCTGGTCGCGCTCCGCGCCGAAGCGCTGGATGTCGTCCTTTATGCGGGCGCGGTTCGCGGTGTCGAGGACTTCGGACGGGAGGCCGCGGAGTTGGCCCAGTTCCTGGAACTTCGTGCGCAGCAGTTCGTCCTGCTGTTCCTTCGTCAGCGACTTCCACCACTCGGCGACCTTCTTCGGGTCGGTGCCCGGCGGCGGGACGGTGGCGGTGGTGCGCATGGCCTGGACGGCGGTGTTCCAGCCGGCGTCCTTCGCGGCCACCTCCTGGAAGGCGGGGCGGACGCCGGACAGGGCCTTCGCGTAGGAGCGGAGGACGTTCTCGTAGCTGTTCTTGACGTTGGTCAGCTGTTCGTTGACCTTGTTGGCCAACTCGCGGGTCTGGGCCTCGTCCAGCGCGGGGGACCGGCCGCGCCAGAAGTCGATGAGCTGGTCGGCGCTGCCGCGCATCTGGCCGTAGGCCCTCGATGCGGCCTGGACGATGTCGATGCCCGCGGCCAGGCGTTCGCCGGCGACGGTGGCGGACCTGCTCGACAGCTCGGCGCGGGCGCCGAACTTCTGGGCGGACTCGCCCTGCCAGCTCGCGGTGGCGGTCTGGCCGCCCGTCGTCACGGACTGGCCCGCCCTGCCCACGGCGCTCTGCGCGCCGCTGATGGGGTCCGCGGCGGCGGCGACTCGGCCCGCGTCGCCGGACGCGAGCTGCCGGTACAGGACCTCCGGGTCGACGTAGCTCACGCCAGGCCACCTTCCAGGGAGCGGAACGAGTTGTTGGAGTCGTCGTCGGCGCGCTGGTAGGCGTCGGCGTTCTCGTTCAGGCCGTCGCCCGCGTCGCGGTACCAGGCGCTGCCGCGGCGCAGGTCGTCGGACTGCTCGCCGGCCCACTTGGCCAGCGCGTCGGCGAACTCGGCGGCGGCGGCGACCTCGCCCAGGGCGCTCGCGTCCAGCCGCAGCATGGAGATCATCTCGGCACCGTCGCCCGCCGCGTCCGCACCCTCGTGGAACTGCTTGGACGCCGCGCGCAACGTCTCTGGTCGCACACCGAACACGGTTCCCCACCCTTCGTGCCGCTACCCGCTGGACGGTCCGACGCAGCACGATCATCCCCGGTTCCCACGCCCGGAAGTCGGGAATGCGGAACCATGTCCGCCGTGGCCGCGTCGGTGGAGGCGGCGTGACAGGAACACCGGGAGGCGCAAGTGGCTGGCTGGAACCCGCAGCGGTGGACGGCGAAGTTCGACGAACAGGCCGCGATGTTCCGCGAGGCGGTCGGGAAGGCCGACCCGGAGGCCAAGGTGCCGAGCTGCCCTGGTTGGACGTTCACCGAGCTGACCCTGCACGTCGGGCGGTTCCTCCAGACCTCCCTCGAGTACCTGCGCAGCGGCAGCACGGTCCGGCTCAACCTGCCCCCGGTGCCGCAGGACATCGTGCCGCTGGAGTACCTGGACGCGCAGCTCGCGCTGGCCGCCGAAGTGCTGCCCGCCGTCCCCGGCAACCGCCCCGCCTGGACGTTCTCGCCCGCCTCGCCCGACCTGGCCTGGGTCTGGCACCGCCGCATCGCCCACGAACTCGACCTGCGCCGTTGGGACGCCCAAGCCGCCCTGCGCGAGCTGGTCAGCGGCGACACCGACTTCGCCGTGGACGGCATCGAGGAGTCCCTGGGCACCCTGCTGGCCGCCAAGTACGCCACCGACGTCCCCCCGACCGCCAAGGGCACCGCGTTCATCCAGCTCACCGATGTCCCCGAGGCCTGGGTGGTCACCCTCGAACCCGGTGTGGTGCCGGAGTTGCGGGCCGCGTGGCCGGGGGAGGAGACCGACCTCCAGATCACCGGCGAGGCGCAGATCGTGCACTACGGCCTGTGGGGTCGGCTGCCGCTCAAGACCACCGGTGACCAGAGCGTGCTCAGCGTGATCAAGCTGGACTGACGGGGTGTGCTTGCTCACGTCCCACGGGTCCTGATGGGGGTGGTTCACCCCCCGTTCGCCTTACACTCGGACGTGCAGCCCCGCCCGCGTCGCTAGGGAGCACTCGGTGGTCACCGACCAGTCAGCAGCCGGCCGCACCGATACCGAGCAGGAGCCCCGCGAGGAATGCGGGGTCTTCGGTGTCTGGGCGCCCGGTGAAGAGGTCGCCAAACTCACCTACTACGGCCTGTACGCGTTGCAGCACCGCGGGCAGGAAGCCGCCGGCATCTCGGTCGGCGACGGCAGCCAGGTCGTCGTGTTCAAGGACCTGGGCCTGGTCAGCCAGGTGTTCGACGAGCAGGTGCTGTCCAGCCTGCGCGGCCACGTCGCCGTCGGCCACTGCCGGTACTCCACCACCGGCTCCACGACCTGGGAGAACGCCCAGCCCACCTTCCGCACCACGGCCACCGGCTCGGGCCTGTCGCTGGGCCACAACGGCAACCTGGTGAACACCGCCGATCTGCTGGCCCGCGCCCGCGAGCTGGGCGTGGACACCAGCCACGGCGCGACCACCGACTCGGACCTGGTGTGCGGGCTGCTCGCGGCGCAGGCCGCGGACATCGGCATCGAGCAGGCCGCCATGCAGCTGCTGCCGACCCTGCGCGGCGCGTTCTGCCTCGCCTTCTCCGACGAGTCCACGCTGTACGCGGCGCGTGACCCGCACGGCGTGCGCCCGCTGGTGCTGGGCCGGCTGGAGCGCGGCTGGGTCGTCGCCAGCGAGACCGCGGCGCTGGACATCGTGGGCGCCTCGTTCGTCCGCGAGGTCGAGCCCGGCGAGCTGATCGCGATCGACGAGAACGGCCTGCGCTCGTCCCGGTTCGCCAACCCCGAGCCCAAGGGCTGCATCTTCGAGTACGTCTACCTGGCCCGCCCGGACACCACGATCGCCGGCCGGTCCGTGCACGCCACCCGCGTCGAGATCGGCCGCAGGCTCGCCCAGGAGCACCCGGTGGAGGCCGACCTGGTCATCCCGGTGCCCGAGTCCGGCACGCCCGCCGCGATCGGCTACGCGCAGGCCTCCGGCATCCCCTACGGGTCCGGCCTGGTCAAGAACGCCTACGTGGGCCGCACGTTCATCCAGCCGTCGCAGACCATCCGGCAGCTGGGCATCCGGCTCAAGCTCAACCCGCTGCGCGACGTCATCCGCGGCAAGCGCCTGGTCGTCGTGGACGACTCGATCGTGCGCGGCAACACGCAGCGCGCCCTGGTCCGGATGCTGCGCGAGGCAGGCGCGGTCGAGGTGCACGTCCGGATCGCGTCCCCGCCGGTCAAGTGGCCGTGCTTCTACGGCATCGACTTCGCCTCCCGCGCCGAGCTGATCGCCAACGGCCTCGACGACGACGGCATCCGCCGCTCCATCGGGTCCGACTCGCTGGGCTACGTGTCGCTGGAGCAGCTCGTCGCGGCCACCGAACAGCCCCGCACCCGGCTGTGCTCGGCGTGCTTCGACGGCGAGTACCCCATCCCGCTGCCCGAGGACGCCCTGATCGGCAAGCACCTGTTGGAGGGCATCCGGGGCGTGGCGGGCTCGGCGGCTCCCGTTCTGGCGAACGGGTACGGTGCCGAGGACGCCTTGCGGCGTCCCTGACAGACCTGCCCGCACAACATGAGAGCCAGTGACGTGACCGACACCCCCAAGGCCACTTACGCCGCCGCCGGAGTCAGCATCACCGCAGGTGACGAGGCGGTGGAGAAGCTCAAGCCGTGGGCGGCGAAGGCGCAGCGGCCCGAGGTGCTCGGCGGCATCGGCGGGTTCGCGGGCCTGTTCCAGCTGCGCCTGGACCGCTGGAAGGAGCCGGTGCTCGCGTCGTCCACCGACGGCGTCGGCACCAAGATCGCGGTCGCCCAGGCGCTGGACAAGCACGACACCGTCGGCATCGACCTGGTCGCCATGGTCGTGGACGACCTGGTGGTGTGCGGCGCGGAACCGCTGTTCATGCAGGACTACATCGCCATCGGCAAGGTGGTGCCGGAGAAGGTCGCGGCGCTGGTCAAGGGCATCGCGGAGGGCTGCGTCCAGGCCGGCTGCGCGCTGCTGGGCGGCGAGACCGCCGAGCACCCCGGTCTGATGGGCGAGAACGACTACGACATCTCCGGCACCGGCGTGGGCGTCGTCGAGGCGTCCGGGATGCTCGGGCCGGATCGGGTGCGGCACGGCGACGTCGTCATCGCGATGGGGTCGTCCGGGTTGCACTCGAACGGGTACTCCCTGGCCCGGCACGTGCTGCTGGACATCGCCCGCATGCCGCTGTCCGGGCACGTGGAGGAGTTCGGCCGCACCCTCGGCGAGGAGATGCTGGAGCCGACCCGGATCTACGCCAAGGACTGCCTGGCGCTGGCCGCCGAGGCCGAGGTGCGGACGTTCGCGCACGTCACCGGCGGTGGCCTGGCGGCGAACCTGGCCCGCGTGCTGCCCGAGGGCCTGCACGCCACGCTGGACCGCGGCACCTGGACGCCGGCGCCGGTGTTCCAGATGATCGCCCAGCGCGGCCGGGTGGAGCGCGAGGAGATGGAGAAGACGTTCAACATGGGCGTCGGCATGGTCGCCGTGGTGTCCCCGGAGGACGTCGACCGCGCCCTGGCCGTGCTGACCGCCCGCCACGTGCCCGCCTGGGTGCTCGGCGAGGTGACCCGGTCCGACGACGGCGCGACCGCGCTCGTCGGCGACCACCCGAGGTTCTAGGGAAACGCTCATGACCGCCCGCGCCGTCCGGTTGGATGGTGCGGGTGTCGTGGGAGTCGATCGAGCGCTTCTCGTGGTTGGCGGGCATCTTCAGCGCGGTGGTCGCGCTGGTCGCGGCGGTCATGGCGGGTCGCGCGGCCAAGGCGTCCTCGCGCGACTTCGTCAAGGTGGTCGCGCTGGCCACGGACAAGCCGGAGTTGCTGGCGGAGTTCGAGGCGGAGGAGCGCCGACGGGACGCGGCGCTGCGGAAGCGGCTGCGGGCGGTGACCGCGGCGGCCGGGGCCGCGGTGGTGCTGATCCTCGCCGCCTTCGCCATCGGCCGGCTGCTGCCGGACCGGGTGGCGGTCGACGTCGTCGGCGGTGACCGGCCGCGGACCGTGGACCAGTGCTTCCAGCTCAACGACTCCACCGTGTGCCAGCAGGTGTACCGCTACGAGCTGGCGGCGGGCGGGAAGGTGGAGACCCGGTTCGCCGGGGTCGACCGGCGGGGGCCGCGGGACGGTGTCGGCCGGCTGTCGGTGCACCAGCCGGGCTGCGACGCGGACGTGCGGTGGCGGGTGACCGTGGACGGGGTGGCGGTCGGCACCGGCGAGCCGACCGACCGGGTGGAGTTCCCGCTGGTCAGCGGCCGGGAGTTCGTGTTCACCGCCGAACGCGGCCCGGGCGGGGGCTGTGACCGCGTCGAGCTGGACGTGGACGCCGGGATGTCGTTCGACTCGTGAGGCAACCCCGCGCCGTCCCGGTCCCGTATTGACCGGCGACCGAGGGAGGGCGAGTGGAACGCGACCGCGAGTTCGCCGAGTTCGTCGCAGCCCGCGCGCTGGTGCTGCGGCGGACCGCGTACCTGCTGTGCGGCGACTGGCACCGGGCCGAGGACCTGGTGCAGACCGCGTTGACCAAGCTGTACGTGGCGTGGCCCCGGGTCCGCCGCGACGGCGGGCTGGACGCGTACGCGCGGAAGACCCTGGTCCGCGCGGCCATCGACGAGTCGCGGCGCGGGTTCCGCAGCCGGGAGACGGTCGTGGAGCGGCTGCCGGACACACCCGTGCCCGGCGCCGGTCCCGCCGACCTGGACGTCCGGGAGGCGCTGGCGGCCCTGCCGAAGGGGCAGCGCGCCGTCGTGGTCCTGCGGTACTGGGAGGACCTGAGCATCACCGAGACCGCCCGCCTCCTCGGTCGGTCCGAGGGCACCGTGAAGAGCCAGGCGGCGAAGGGTTTGGCCGCGCTGCGGGAACTTCTCGGCCGCCACGTCTTCGAGGAGCAGCGATGACCGACATCAAGCAGACCCTGGAAACCGCGTTCGACGGCGAGCCGCCGCTCACCCTCGACGTGCCGAAGATCGTGAAGGCGGGCAAGCGCCGGGTGACCGTGCGCCGCGCCGCGACCGGCGTCGCCGTGCTCGCGACCGTCACGGCGGTGTGCGTGCCCGCCATGCTCGGGTCCAGCGGAGGGTCGAGCGGGGGCTCCACCGGCTCGGTGGAGGTCGCGGCTTCTCCGCCGTCGACCACCCTGACCACCACCACCGCTCCGCCCGCGTCGTCCACGGCCAACGTGCCACCGCAGGACACGGTGACCACCAAGCCGGGCGCGGAGGTGCCGTCCATGCCCCGCCCGGAACCGCCGCGGCCGGTGACCGAGGAACGCGCCCGGCAGCTCACCGCGCTGCTCGCGTCCTCGGGCGCGATCCCGGCCGACGCCCAGGCCAAGCCGATCCCCCGGGACCCGCTGCCGCCGTGGGAGTTCCAGGCCTCGGGCAACGAGTACCGCGTCGTCACCGACGTGACCACGCCGGCCGGGAAGGGCATGGTGCTGATCTACCTCTCGCCCGGTGCCGCGCCGACGTGCGACCCTGGGTGCGAGGTGGTCCGGCAGCCCGACGGCCGGGAGGTGTTCGTCAGCACCAGCGAGTTCAACGGCATCAGGCTGCTGCTGGTGGACGTCGCCATCCCGGGCGGCCGGGTGCACGTCCAGGTGTCGAACAGCAGTGACAAGACCGTGGGCAACGGCGAACGGCCGCTGACCGCCGAGCAGGCGGTAAAGCTGGCGGCGATCCCCGGCCTGACGTTCTAACCTTGGTCGCGTGGCCGAGGACCTGGTGGTGACGCGGACGCTGGTGGTGCCGGCGGCCGAGCTGAGCGAACGCTTCTCCAGGTCCTCCGGCCCCGGCGGCCAGGGCGTGAACACGGCGGACAGCCGGGTCGAGCTGTCGTTCGACCTGGCGTCCTCGCCGGCGGTTCCCGAGCACCTGCGGGCCCGGATGCTGGCCCGCCTCGACAACCGGCTGGTGGACGGCGTGCTGACCATCGCGGCGAGCGAACACCGGACCCAGCTGAAGAACCGGCAGGCGGCACGGGAGCGGCTGGTCCGGCTGCTGCGGGACGCGGCCGCGCCCCCGCCGCCCAAGCGGCGGCCCACCAAGCCGACCAAGGGCTCGCAGGAGCGCCGGATCGCGGAGAAGAAGCGCCGGGCGCAGACGAAGCAGGGCCGCACCGGCCGCTGGGACTAGGCCTCCAGCGGGTGTCAGTCGAGCCAGAAGTACTGGCGTTCCGGCCTGCCCGTTCCCCCGTACCGCAGGCGCACCTCGGCCTTTCCGATGGCCACGAAGTGCTCCAAGTACCGCCGTGCCGACACGCGGGCCAGTTCCGTCGCCTCCGCGCACTCCGTGGCCGACACCCCGCCGGGCCGCTCCCGCAACACCCGCTCCACCAGCGCCGCGGTCGGCGAACTCAGGCCCTTGGGCAGGCGGGCCGACGATGTCGGACGGGCCCCGAACACCTGGTCCACGTCCGCCTGGCCGGCCGACGCCAGTTGGTCCAGCCGGCGGTCCAGCGCGGCGAAGTGGGCCAACTGGTCGCGCAGGGCCGCGTACTCGAACGGTTTGATCAGGTAGTGGAGGACGCCGCCGCGCATGGCGCTGCGGACCGTGTCGACGTCCGTCGCCGCCGTGATCACGATGACGTCGACCTCGTCCGGCCCGGACCGAAGCTCCCGCAGCACGCCCAGGCCGTCCAGGTCAGGGAGGTAGATGTCCAGCAGGACCAGGTCGGGGCGCAGTTCGCGGACCAGCCTCAACGCGTCCGTGCCGGTGTGCGCGACACCGACGACCTCGAAGCCCGGTGTCCGCGACACGTATCCACTGTGGACCTTCGCGACCATGAAGTCGTCGTCCACCACCAGAACCCTGATCACAGCGCCACCTCCACGGGCAGCCGCGCGGTGAACACGGCGCCGTCGACGCGGACGGAACCGCCGCGCCGCAAGCAGGTCTGCCGGATCAGCGCCAGGCCCAGCCCCCGGGAGCCCTGTTCCGCCGCCTTGGTGGTGAAGCCGTGGCGGAACACCTCCTCGGCCAGTTCCGGCGCGACGCCCGGACCCGAATCTCGCACCACCACGAGGACTTCGCCCTCCACCTGGCGTACGGACACCTCGATCCAGCCCTGTTCGTTCAGCGCGTCCAGCGCGTTGTCGACGAGGTTCCCCAACACCAGCACCAGGTCCGTCGACAGCACCTCGTCCACAGTGGACAGCTCGCTGGCCGGGTCGAGGCGCAGGCCGATGCCGCGTTCCGCCGCGAGGCTCGACTTGGCGATCAGGAGCGCGGCGACGGCCGGGTCGGCGATGCGGGAGGACACCTCCGCGCGCCAACGGCCCTGCGCGCTGCTGATCCGGTTGATGAACCCGCGGACCTCGTCGTACTCGCCGAGTTCCACCAGGCCGGCGATGGTGTGCAGGCGGTTGCTGAACTCGTGGGCCTGGGCGCGGAGGGTGTCCGTGGCGTGGCGGCTCGCGTCGAGCTCGTCCTGGAGGGTCCTCAGTTCGGTGCGGTCGCGGAGGGTGACGACCGAGCCGTGCACGTCGAGGGGCATGCGGTTCAGTGTGAGGACCCGGCCCTCGCCCAGCGCCACCTGGTCGGCTCCGGTGACGCGGCCGGTCAGGACGTCGCGCAGGCGTTCGTCTACGCCCAGGTCGTCGACCGAGCGGCCGACGGCGTCTTCGGGGAGGTTGAGCAGTTCGCGGGCGTGGTCGTTGACGAGGGTGACGCGGTGTTGCGGGTCCAGTGCCACCACGCCCTCCTTGATGCCGTGCAGCAGCGCCTCGCGGTACTCGACCAGGGCCGTGATCTCGTGCGGCTCCAGGCCCAGGGTCTGGTTCTTGACCCGCCGGGCCAGCAGGAGCGAGCCGGCCACGCCGATCACCAGCGCCACGCCGAGCAGGCGCAGCGCGTTGTCCGGCGAGTCGAGCACACCCTCCCAGAACCCCGGCGCCTGCTGCCCGGCGGCGACCAGACCGATGACCTGTCCGTTGTCGCCGATGACCGGGACGTGCGCGACGGTCGCGCCGCCGAGTTCGCCCACCCACGACCGGCCCTGGAGGGCGGTGCTGTCGCCGAGTTCGAGCGGTTCGCCGACCTGGTTCGGGTCCGGTGAGGTGAGGACCTTGCGGTCCGCGCCGGCGATGATCACGTAGCTCGCGCCGGACAGGCTCTGCGCCGTGGTGGCGAACGGGGCCAGGGCGTAGTGGCGCAGCGGGTCGGCCAGCGAAGCCCGCACCCCGGCCGTCGCGGCGGTGTCCTCGGCCACGGACAGCATCCGGCGTCCCTCGGTCGTGCGGAAGTTCGCCCCCGCCTGGAGGACGGACAGCACGCCGACCGCGCACAGCAGTGCCACGACCACTACCAGTTGCCACACGAGCAGCTGGCGGGCCAGCGACCCACGTCCACCCATGGGCACCTCCGTGACCACAACGACCAAAAAAACCTCTAGGCGCGCAAGCGGGACTTCCTTGTTTACACGAGTGCAACATGTCCAACCACGCGGAAGAGAGGCGGGGATCACAGTGTCCGGACGGGTGAAGAGCTGGCTGGCGGTGGCCGCCGCCCTGGCGGCCGTCGTGCTGGTGCCGCCGCTGCTGACCTCCGGCGCGGACGGCGGCGGCGCCACCCTGCGCGGGCTGCGCGTGCTGGTGCCGAACTCGCCCGGCGGCGGGTACGACGTCACCGCGCGCACCGCCGCGAAGGCCATGGAGGACGCCGAGCTGATCCGCAACGCCGAGGTGTTCAACCTGCCCGGCGCGGGCGGCACGGTCGGCCTCGGGCGGACGGTCAACGAGCGGGGCAACGGCAAGCTCGTCATGTCGATGGGCCTGGGCGTGGTGGGCAGCGTCTACACGAACAAGTCGCCGTCGTCGCTGCTGGACACCACGCCGATCGCGAAGCTCATCGAGGAGCCGGACATCGTCGTGGTCGGCAAGGACTCGCCGTACCGGACGCTGGACGAGCTGATCACGGCGTGGAAGGCGAACCCGGGCGCGGTGCAGGTGGGCGGCGGGTCCTCGCCGGGCGGCCCGGACCACCTCGCGCCGATGCTGATCGCCAAGGCCGTGGGGCTCCCGCCCAAGCAGGTCAACTACATCCCGTTCGACGGCGGCGGCGAGCTGCTGGCGTCCGTGCTGGGCGGGAAGGTCGCGTTCGGCGTGTCCGGGGTGGGCGAGTACCGCGACCAGATCGAGGCCGGGCAGATCCGGGTGCTGGCGGTGACCAGCGGCAAGCGGGTGTCCGGGGTGGACGCACCCACGCTGCGCGAGGCGGGCGTGGACGTCGAGTTCAACAACTGGCGCGGCGTGGTCGCCCCGCCGGGGGTGTCGGACGCCGACCGCGCCCGGCTGGTGGACCTGTTCACGGACCTGCACGGGACCCCGCAGTGGCGGGAGGCGTTGGCGCGCAACGGGTGGACCGACGCCTTCACGCCCGGTGCGGAGTTCGGTTCCTTCCTGCAAGAGGAGAACGAGCGAGTGGCGACGGTGCTGAAGGACTTGGGGCTGGCATGACGACACAAGCGGAGCCCCGCCGGTCGTGGTGGCGGGAACACTCGGAGCTGGGCATCTGCGCCGTGCTGGTGGCGCTGGGCGGGCTGGTCCTGGTGGACGCGATCCGCATCCCGACCGACTTCGCGCAACGCGGCCCGGTCGGCCCGAAGGCGGTGCCGGTCGTGGTCGGGGTCGCGTTGATCGTGGTCGCGGTCCTGCTCGCGCGGGACGTCCTGCGCGGCGGTCGGGGCGAGGCCGAGGGCGGTGAGGACGTCGACCTCTCCGCGCCCGCCGACTGGCGCACCGTGCTGCTGCTGTGCGGGGCGTTCCTGGCCAACGCGGCGCTCATCGGTGTCGTCGGGTTCCCGATCTCCGGCGCGATCCTGTTCTGGGGCGCGGCCTACGCGCTGGGCAGCCGGCACTTCGTGCGCGACCCGCTCATCGCCGCCGGGCTCTCGGTGGTGACGTTCGTGCTGTTCGACAACGTGCTCGGCGTGCCCCTGCCGGGCGGTCCGCTGGTGGGGGTGCTCTGATGGACGTGTTCGCCAACCTGATGGAGGGGTTCGCCACCGCGCTGACCCCGACCCACCTGGCGCTGGCCGCCCTGGGCGTCCTGCTCGGCACGGCGATCGGCGTGCTGCCCGGGATCGGCCCGGCGATGGCGGTGGCCCTGCTGCTGCCGGTCACCTACGGGCTGGAGCCGACGGGCGCGTTCATCATGTTCGCCGGCATCTACTACGGCGGCATGTTCGGCGGGTCGACCACGTCGATCCTGCTCAACACGCCGGGTGAGAGCGCGGCGGTGGTCGCGGCGATCGACGGCAACCCGATGGCCCGGAAGGGCCGGGGCGCGCAAGCGCTTGCGGCCGCGGCCGTCGGGCACTTCGTGGGCGGCGTCATCGGCACGACCCTGCTGGTCCTGCTGGCTCCGACGGTGGCGAAGTACGCGGTGGACATCGGTGCGCCGGACTTCTTCGCGATCATGGTGCTGGCGTTCATCGCGGTCACGTCCGTGCTGGGCGCGTCCCGTGTGCGCGGGTTCGCGTCGCTGCTCATCGGTCTCACGATCGGGTTGGTCGGGCTGGACGAGATGACCGGCCAGCAGCGGCTCACGTTCGGTTCGCTGCACCTCGCCGACGGGATCGACGTCGTGGTGGTCGCGGTGGCGCTGTTCGCGGTCGGCGAGTCGCTGTGGGTGGCCGCCCACCTGCGGCGCAAGACGAGCGAGGCGATCCCGGTGGGTCGGCCGTGGCTGGGGCGCGCGGACGTGAAGCGGGCGTGGAAGCCGTGGCTGCGCGGGCCGTTCATCGGGTTCCCGTTCGGGGCGGTGCCGGCGGGTGGCGCGGAGATCCCGACGTTCCTGTCGTACGTGACCGAGAAGCGGCTGTCCAAGCACCGGGGCGAGTTCGGCAAGGGCGCGATCGAGGGCGTGGCCGGGCCGGAGTCGACGGCGTCCGCGTCGGCCGCGGGGACGCTGGTGTCGATGCTGACGCTGGGCCTGCCGACGACGGCGGTCGCGGCGGTCATGCTGGCGGCGTTCCAGCAGTACGGCATCCAGCCCGGTCCGCTGCTGTTCCAGCGGGAGTCGGCGCTGGTGTGGGGCTTGATCGCGTCGCTGTTCATCGGCCTGGTGCTGCTGCTGGTGCTGAACCTGCCGCTGGCGCCGGTGTGGGCGAAGCTGCTGCGGATCCCGCGGCCGTACCTGTACGCGGGGATCCTGTTCTTCGCGAGCGTCGGGGCGTACGCGGTGAACGCGGACGTGTTCGACCTGCTGGTGATGTTCGTGATCGGCCTCTTGGGCTTCGCGATGCGCCGCTACGGCCTGCCCGTGCTGCCGGCGATCATCGGGACCATCCTGGGGCCGGCGGCCGAGCAGCAGATGCGGCGGGCGTTGCAGTTGTCGGATGGTTCACTGGTCGGATTGTTCAACACTCCGTTCTCGATCGCGGTGTACGCGGTGGTGGCTGTGCTGTTGGCGTGGCCACTGGTGCGCCGCTTGGTGCGTAAGCCGCCGCCGGTCGAGCCGTCGCCGCAGGTGGAGCGGGAGAAGGTGGACGCTTAGCGAGCTGCGAGGTGGCGGGTGCCCGGGCACCCGCCACCGCCGCGTCTCCGGGGACGGGTGCGCCCGACCGCCGCCGGCCCGAACCTCCGCCGCGCCGGCCCCGGCCGAACCCGAACCGCCCGCCATCGCCCCGACCACGACAACCACAACGACGACGACGACCACGACCGACGGCACCGGCTGCACCCAGGTCACGCCGTACGACCCGGAACCCGCGCGCTGCCAGTCGTCGGGCGTGCACAACAGGGCGTTGCGCGTGCACTGCGACCGCGACACCCGGTGGGCCGCGACCCACGTCGAACGCGTCGTGCCGGCGGGCGAGGTGGGCGCGTACGCCCAGACCACGGGCACCGCACCGGATCTGCGCATCGACCCGGCCCGTTCGCACAACACCACCGGCGGCGCGTTCACCCTGCACCGCCTGGGCGTCGGCCAGTACCGCGTAGTGGTCGAGGGCGTCGGAACGTGGGGCGGCACGGCGTTCTCCGGTGCGACCGAGTCCGGCTACTGCCACACGCAGGGCCGGCAGGCGTTCCCGGCCCCGCTGGGCGAGGTCTGGGTGGACGTGCGGTGCGTGGACGACACGGGAGCGTTGGCCGACAAGCACTTCGGCATCGCGACCATCCGCCCGCCCGACCGCTGAACCCGGTCAGCCGTGGGTGGGGAAGCCCAGGTCGACGCCGTGCTGGCGCGGCCAGCGGGCGGTGATGGCCTTGGCGCGGGTGTAGAACCGGACGCCCTCCGCGCCGTGCACGTGGGTGTCGCCGAACAGCGAGTCCTTCCACCCGCCGAACGAGAAGTACGCCATGGGCACCGGGATCGGCACGTTGATCCCGACCATGCCCACGTGCACTCGCCGCTGGTACTCGCGCGCCGCCAGCCCGTCACCGGTGTAGATGGCGGTGCCGTTGCCGTACGGGTTGGCGTTGACCAGTTCCACCGCGTCCTCGAACGTCGGCACCCGCACCACGCCCAGCACCGGCCCGAAGATCTCGTCCCGGTACACCGACATCTCCGGCGTGACGTGGTCGAACAGCGTCGGCGCGAGCCAGAACCCGCCCTCGTGCCCGGAAGGCGCGTACCCCCGGCCGTCCACCACCAGCGACGCACCCTCCGCGACGCCGGCATCCACATAGGACCGAACGCGATCCCGGTGCACACCGGTCACCAACGGCCCCATCTGCGCACGGGGATCGGTCCCGGGCAGCGTCACCAGCTCCCGCGTCCGCGCGGCGATCTTCTCCACCAGGGCGTCGCCGACGTCCCCGACCGCGACCACCACCGAGATCGCCATGCACCGCTCGCCCGCGCTGCCGTACCCGGCGGACACGGCCGCGTCCGCCGCCACGTCCAGGTCCGCGTCCGGCAGCACGACCATGTGGTTCTTCGCGCCCCCCAACGCCTGCACCCGCTTGCCCGCCGCCGTGCCGCGCGCGTACACGTGCTTCGCGATCGGCGTCGACCCGACGAACGACACCGCCGCCACGTCGGGGTGGTCCAGCAGCGCGTTCACCGCCACCGCGTCCCCTTGCAGCACGGTCAACACCCCGTCCGGCAAACCCGCCTCCTGGAACAGCTCCGCCAGCCGCACCGACGCGGACGGGTCGCGCTCGGAGGGCTTCAGCACGAACGCGTTGCCCGCCGCGATCGCCACCGGGAACATCCACATCGGCACCATGACCGGGAAGTTGAACGGCGTGATGCCCGCGACCACCCCCAGCGGCTGGCGCAGCGAGTACGCGTCCACCCCGCGCGACACCTGCTCCGCGTGCTCGCCCTTGAGCAGGTGCGGGATGCCGCAGGCGAACTCGACGACCTCCAGCCCGCGCTGCACCTCGCCCGCCGCGTCCGAGAGCACCTTGCCGTGCTCGGCGGTGATCAGCGCGGCCAGTTCCTCGCGGTGCTCGTCCACCAACTGGCGGAACTTGAACAGCACCCGGCTGCGCGTGGCCAGCGACGACTCGCCCCACGCCACGGACGCCTTCGACGCGGACTCGACCGCCGCGTCCACGTCGGCCTGCTCGGCCAGCACGACCTGCCGCGCGACCTCGCCGGTCGCCGGGTCGAACACCTCGGAAGTGCGGGTGGAGACCCCGGTCGTGCGGTTGCCGTCGATCCAGTGCGGGATGGTGCTCAACGCGGTCCTCCAGGTGTGGCGGTGGTGTTGCGGACGACGAGGGACGGGTGCAGCAGGTGCCGGACGGGCTCCGTGCGCTCGCCGCGCACCCGTTGCAGCAGCGCCTCGGCGGCCAGCCGGCCGAATTCGTTGCGGGGCTGGTCGATCGTGGTCAGGGAGACGTGCCGCAGGGCCGCCAGCGAGGTGTTGTCGTAGCCCACCACGGACACGTCGTGCGGCACGCGGTACCCGGCTTCCTCCAACGCCGAGATCGCACCGATCGCGTTGAAGTCGTTGCAGCACACCAGGGCCGTGGGCATTTCACCGTCGTTCAGCAGTGCCTGCACGGCTTTCGCCCCGGCCGCGTCGGTGTACTCGCTGGCGACCACCCGGGGTGTCAGGCCGTGCGCTTCCATCGCGGCCAGGTAGCCCCGGCGGCGCGGCGCGGACTGCGTGCCCTCGCCGCCGTCGAGGTGCGCGATCCTGGTGTGCCCCAACGACACCAGGTGGTCGACGGCCAACCCTATGCCGCGCTCGCCGTCGTCGTTCACCGTGTCCACAGTGGACAGCCGGGACGACCGGGCCACCAGGACGACGGAGGTCTGGTCGGCCGCCGACTTGATCGCCGCCGACGGCACCACCGGGGACAGCAGCGCGAGCCCGGCCGGCCGGAAGGACAGCAGGCTCTGCACCGCGCGGCGCTCCCGGGCGGGGCTGCGACCGCCGGTGTTGATGATGAGGTCGAAGCCCTGCTCGGCGGCCACCGCGTCCAGCCCGTCCACGACCTCGGCGAAGAACGCGTTGTGCAGGTCGGACACCATGACGCCGAGCACGTGGGACGTGCGGCTGGCCAGCGAGCGGGCCATCGCGTGCGGCGAGTACCCCAGTTCCTCGGCGGCCTTGAGGACCGCGTTGCGCCGCTGGTCGCTCACTTTCGGTGACCCCCGCATCACCAGTGACACCAGGGCGCGGGACACCCCCGCCCGCGCGGCGACGTCCTCCATCGTGGGCCTGACCACCCGCACCTCCCCCGTCCGAAAACTCCACTCTTGACTCAGGCGTGATGGAGGCTACAGCATTAGAGCGCTCCAACCAATAGAGCGCTCTAACGCGAACCCCCTCCTACCAGGACGGAGACTCTCCGGATGCGGATCGGAGTTGCCGGAGTCGGCCGGATCGGCACCATGCACGCGACCAACCTGGCCGCCCTCGACCAGGTCGACGAGGTCCTGCTGTTCGACCCGGTCCCCGGCCGCGCCGCACAGGCGTCGGCCGGGCTGCCGGGCACCAAGAGCGTCGACGACCTGGCCGAGCTGCTCACTGCCTGTGACGGCGTGCTGCTGGCCACGCCCACCACCACCCACCCGGCGCTGCTGCGCGAGGCGGTCGCGGCGGGTGTGCCGACGCTGTGCGAGAAGCCCATCGCCAGCGACCTGGACGAGATGAAAGCGCTGGTCGAGGAGGTGGAGAAGTCCGGTGTCGAGGTCCTGGTCGGCTTCCAGCGCCGCTTCGACCCGGCCGTGGCCGAACTGCACCGCCGCGTGCGGGCCGGCGAGGTCGGCGACATCTACCTGGTGCGGGCGATCGGCAACGACGCCAACCCGCCCGACTTCTCCTACCTGCCGCACTCCGGCGGCATCTTCCGCGACCTGCTCATCCACGACCTGGACGCCGTGCCGTGGTTGGTCGGGCAGCCCGTGGTGGAGGTGTACGCGTCCGGGTCGGTGCTGGTCGACCGGGCGTTCGCCGAGGCCGACGACGTGGACAACGCCGTCGTCCTGCTGAAGTTCGCGGGCGGCGCGCACGCCACGCTGGCCGGCGGCCGGCACGACCCGCTGGGCTACGACCACCGCATCGAGGTGCTGGGCAGCAAGGACTCGCTCGCCGCCGGCCTCGACCCGCGCACCCCGCTGACCTCGCTGGAACCCGACGGCCCGCGCGCGCACGACCCCTACCCCGGCTTCCCGGAGCGCTTCCACCGCGCCTACCTCAACGAGATGGCGGTGTTCGCCGACGTGGTGGCGGGCAGGGTGGCGAACCCCTCGCCGGCGCGGGAGAGTCTGATCAGCCTCCAGCTCGCCGAGGCGTGCGAGAAGTCGCGGCGGTCTGGTGCCCCGGTCCGCATCGACGCGGGGCCGCGACTTCCAGGCGGCCCCGCCGTCCCGCCGAAGGCGGGACAGTCCAACACGGAGGTGACCGCGTGAAGATCGCCGGTGCGCCCATTTCCTGGGGCGTCTGCGAAGTGCCGGGCTGGGGTCATGTTCTGGACCCGAAAACAGTGCTCGGTGAGATGGCCTCCCTCGGTCTGGAGGCCACCGAACTCGGCCCGCCCGACTACCTCCCGTCCGAGCCGGATGAGCTGCGGAAACTCCTCGACGAACACGGCCTCCAACTGGTGGGAGGGTTCCTCGCGGTCACCCTGCACACCGACGTCGAGGCCACGGTCAAGGAGGCGGACCGGGTGGCCCGGCTGCTGGCCGCCGCCGGCGCGGACGTGCTGGTGCTCGCCGCCGCCACCGGGCTCGACGGCTACGACGAGCGCCCCGACCTGACCGACGACGAGTGGCGGACCCTGGTCGCCACCGCCGCCCGCGTCCGCGACACCGCCGCCCGCCACGGCCTGCGCACCGTCCTGCACCCCCACGTGGGCACGCACGTCGAGCGCACCGCCGAGGTCGAGCGGTTCCTCGCGGACTCCGACCTGCCGCTCTGCCTGGACACCGGCCACCTCCTCATCGGCGGCACGGACCCGGTCGAGCTGGCCCGCCGCCACCCCGAGCGGATCGGGCACGTGCACCTCAAGGACGTGCGCGCCGACATCGCGGCGACCGTGCGCTCCGGCGAGACCGGCTACATGGCCGCGGTCCAGCAGCGCATGTACGTGCCGCTGGGCGACGGCGACGTGGACGTCCGGGCGCTGGTGGAACTGCTGCGGGACCGGGGTTACCCCGGCTGGCTGGTCTTGGAGCAGGACACCGCGCTCTCCGCCGACGACCCCGTCGACGCACCCGTGCAGGACACCGCGCGCAGCCTCGCGCACCTCACCCAGTTCACCGGTTGACCAACCCCAGCGAGGAGAGACGATGACGTCCGTTCGCTCTGTCAGGAAAGCCCTGCGCGTGGGCATCGCGGCCGCGAGCCTCGCGCTGCTGGCCGCGTGCAGCGGTCCCGCGTCGAACCAGTCCGAGAACAAGGAGAACACCGGCGCCGCTCAGCCGACCGGTGACCTCCGGGTCGCGGTGATCTCGCACGGCACCGCCGGCGACGCGTTCTGGAACGTCGTGAAGAACGGCGCGACCGACGCGGGCAAGCAGTTGGGCGTGCAGGTCGACTACAACTCCGACGGCGACCCCGGCCGGCAGGCCACGCTGATCGACAACGCGGTGTCCCAGAAGGTCGGCGGCATCGTGGTGTCGATGGCCAACCCGGACGCCCTCAAGACCTCGATCGAGAACGCCGTCAAGGCGGGCATCCCGGTCATCACCATCAACTCCGGCGGCGACAAGAGCGCGTCGTTCGGCGCGCTGGCGCACGTCGGCCAGGAGGAGGGCGTCGCGGGCGAGGAAGCCGGCCGCAAGCTCAAGGCCGCGGGCAAGACCAAGCTGCTGTGCGTGATCCACGAGGCCGGGAACGTGGGCCTCAACCAGCGGTGCGACGGCGCCCGCGCGGGCTTCGGCGGCACCGTCACCAACCTCCAGGTCGACATCAACAACCCGACCGACGTGGAGTCCCGGATCAAGGGCGCGTTGCAGACCGACCCGTCGGTGGACGCGGTGCTGGCGCTGAACCCGCAGGTCGCGGTCAGCTCGGTGAACGCGGCCAAGGGCGCGGCGTCCAAGGCGGCGGTGGCCACGTTCGACCTGAACGCCGACGTGACGGACGCGATCAAGGCCGGTGACGTGCTGTTCGCGGTCGACCAGCAGCAGTACGAGCAGGGCTACCTGCCGATCGTGATGCTCAAGCTGTTCCGGGACAACGCCAACACCGTCGGCGGCGGCAAGCCGGTGCTCACCGGGCCGGGCTTCGTCGACAAGTCCAACGTGGACAAGGTCGCCGAGTACGCCAAGCGCGGCACCAGGTGACGTCGCGTCGGTCGGCCGGGGCGCGTTTTCGGCGATCACGTTCTTCGATCGCCGAAAACGAGGGCCGGCCGACCGACCCTCCGGCGACGGCACCCGACCCGCCGGAGGCGGGTCAATCGAACACAGCAAGGGAGACGACAGGATGGCCGTGGCAGCGGAAGCACCACTCAGGGATGAGCGGCTGGGCAGTCCGAGGCTGCTCGACCGGCTCGTGGTCAGGCCCGAGATCGGCGCACTGCTCGGCGCGCTGCTGGTGTTCGTGTTCTTCTCGGTGGTCACCGAGCGGTTCCTGAGCCCCGGCGGGGTGGCGACCTGGCTGGACGACGCGTCCACGCTGGGCATCATGGCGGTGGCGGTGGCCCTGCTCATGATCGGCGGCGAGTTCGACCTGTCCGCCGGCGTGATGACCGCGTCCACCGCGCTGGTCACGGCCATCCTCTCCACCCGCCTCGGCTGGAACGTCTGGCTCGCGCTGCTCGCGTCGCTGGCGTTCGCGCTGGCCGTGGGCGCGCTCAACGGGTGGCTGGTGATGCGGACCGGCCTGCCCAGCTTCATCGTCACCCTGGGCACCTTCCTGGCCCTCCAGGGCCTGAACCTCGGCGTCACCCGGCTGGTCACCGGCACCGTGCAGGTGTCCGGGATGCGGTCGGCCGAGGGCTACGAGTCGGCGGGCTTCCTGTTCGCCTCGACGTTCGACCTGGGCGGCACGGCGTTCTACGTCTCGATCGTGTGGTGGCTGCTGGTCACCGCGGTGGCCGCGCTGGTGCTGGTGCGGACCCGGTTCGGCAACTGGATCTTCGCGGTCGGCGGGGCGTCCCAGGCCTCGCGCGCGGTCGGCGTCCCCGTGCTGCGCACCAAGGTCCTGCTGTTCATGACGACGGCGGGCGCGGCGTGGCTCGTCGGGTCGATCAACATCCTGCGGTTCACCAGCGTGCAGGCCAACCAGGGCATCGGGCTGGAGTTCCAGTTCATCATCGCGGCCGTCATCGGCGGCTGCCTGCTGACCGGCGGGTTCGGGTCGGCAGTGGGCGCGGCGATCGGCGCGCTGATCTTCGGCATGGCCCGGCAGGGCATCGTCTACGCCAACTGGAACAGCGACTGGTTCCAGCTGTTCCTCGGCGTGATGCTGCTGGCCGCCGTGCTGGTCAACAACGCCCTGCGGCGGCGGGCGGAGAGGGTGCGGCGATGACTCCACTCATCGAGGTCCGGGACATCGGCAAGACCTACGGCAGCGTGATCGCGTTGCGGGACGTGTCGACCGTGGTCAACGCCGGCGAGGTCACGTGCGTGCTGGGCGACAACGGCGCGGGCAAGTCCACGCTGATCAAGGTCCTGGCCGGCGTGCACCAGCACGACCGGGGGAAGTTCCTGGTGGAGGGCGAGGAGATCACGTTCTCCTCGCCGCGCGAGGCGCTCGACCGGGGCATCGCCACCGTCTACCAGGACCTGGCCGTCGTGCCGCTGATGTCGGTGTGGCGCAACTTCTTCCTCGGCTCGGAGCCGACGGTCGGGTTCGGGCCGTTCAAGTTCCTCGACCGCAAGAAGGGCCGGGCGATCACCAAGTCCGCGCTCGCCGAAATGGGGATCGACCTGCGGGACGTCGAGCAGCCCGTGGGCACGCTGTCCGGCGGCGAGCGGCAGTGCGTGGCGATCGCGCGGGCCGTGCACTTCGGGGCCAAGGTGCTGATCCTGGACGAGCCGACCGCCGCGCTGGGCGTGAAGCAGGCCGGGGTGGTGCTGAAGTACGTGGCGCAGGCCCGGGACCGCGGGCTCGGGGTCGTCCTGATCACCCACAACCCGCACCACGCCTACCCGGTGGGCGACCGGTTCCTGCTGCTCAAGCGGGGTCGTCCGCTGGGCTGCTACGAGAAGCCCGAGATCACGCTGGAGGAGCTGACCCGGCAGATGGCGGGCGGCGCGGAGCTGGAGGCGCTGGCGCACGAGCTTCGGGGCGTCGCCGGATGATCGAGGTGCTGACCGTCGGCCGGGTCGGGGTGGACCTGTACCCGGAGCAGAGCGGCGTGCCGCTGGCCGGGGTCCGGACGTTCGCCAAGTCGCTGGGCGGCACCGCGACCAACGTGGCGGTCGCCGCCGCCCGGCTGGGCCGGTCGTCGGCGGTGCTGACCAAGGTCGGGCCGGACGGGTTCGGGCCGTACGTGCGGGAGGCGCTGGAGGGGTTCGGGGTGTCGTCGGCGTTCGTCGGCACCGCCGAAGGGCTCCAAACCCCGGTGGTGTTCTGCGCGCTGGACCCGCCGGAGGACCCGCCGCTGCTGTTCTACCGGTCCCCGATCGCGCCCGACCTCACCTTGGACGAGTCCGACGTGCCGTGGGACGTGGTCGCGGACGTCCCGCTGCTGTGGGTGACCGGCACCGGCGTGTGCGCCGAACCCGCCCGGACCACCCAGCGCAAGCTGCTGGAACACCGGGGCCGGCGCGCCCACACCGTGCTGGACCTCGACTACCGGCCCATGTTCTGGTCCGATGTGGACAGTGCCCGGCGGGAGATCGGGTCGATGCTGGACCACGTGACGGTGGCCGTGGGCAACCGGGCGGAGGTCGAGGTGGCGGTGGGCACCGCCGACCCCGACGAGGCCGCCGACCGGCTGCTGGCCCGCGGCCTGGACCTGGCCCTGGTCAAGAAGGGCGCGGACGGCGTGCTGGTGGCGTCGGCCGAGGGCCGGTGGACCGTGCCGCCGCACCCGGTGGACGTGGTGTGCGGGCTGGGCGCGGGCGACGCGTTCGGCGGGGCGCTGGCCCACGGCCTGCTGTCCGGCTGGGACCCTGTGCGCACCGCCCGCTACGCCAACGTGGCCGGCGCCCTGGTCGCGTCCCGCCTGGCCTGCGCCGACGCCATGCCCACCCCGGACGAGATCGAGGAACGCCTGTGATCACCGACGAGCAGTGGCGGGACCTCCTGGAAGCCCGGGCCACCGACCCGGGCCGCGTCCGCCGCGCCTACCTGGCCCGCCGCCGGCGCGACCGGCTGCTGTCCGACCGGGGCACGTTGTTCCTGGTCGCGGCCGACCACCCGGCGCGCGGCGCGCTCGGCGTCGGCGCGGACCCCCTCGCCATGGCCGACCGACGCTCCCTGCTCGACCGCCTGCTGACCGCGCTGGCCAACCCGGCCGTGGACGGCGTCCTGGGCACCCCGGACGTCATCGAGGAACTGCTCCTCCTCGACGGCCTGCACGACAAGGTCGTCATCGGCTCGATGAACCGGGGCGGCCTGGCCGGCGCGGACTGGGAGATCGACGACCGGTTCACCGCCTACGACCCCGCCGCCATCGCCGCGTGCGGCCTCGACGGCGGCAAGATGCTGCTGCGCCTGGTCGACTCCGACCCGGGCACCGTGCCGACCCTGGAGAGCTGCGCCGCCGCCGTGTCGGCGCTGGCCGAACGGGGCCTGATGGCCATGGTCGAGCCGCTGCCCTACGAGCGGGACGCCGCCGGTCGCCTGGTGCTGCGCAAGGACGCCGCCGCTCTGGCCCGCGCGGCCAGCGTCGCGGCCGGCCTGGGCGTGACCTCGGCGCACACCTGGCTGAAGCTGCCCGCCTCGCCGGACGAGGTGCTGGACGCGACCACCCTGCCCGCGCTGGTGCTGGGCGGCGTGCCCTCGGCGCGGCCGGAGGACGACCTGGCGTCGTGGGGCCGGTCGCTGCGCCACCCGACCGTGCGCGGCCTGGTCATCGGGCGCGCCCTGCTGTACCCGCCGGACGGCGACGTGGCCGGCGCCGTGGAGGCCGCCGCCGAAGTCCTCCGCACCGCCCACACGGGAGTCAACGCGTGAAGAACCTCCACCGCCCCCTGGGCACCCTCTCCGACGGCGAGAACGCGGTCGAACTCCGCCCCGAGGACGCCGGCTGGACCTACACGGGCCTGCGCGTCCTGCTCCTGCACCCAGGCCAGTCCCGCACCGTCGAGACCGGCGAGTTCGAGGCCTTCGTGCTGCCCCTGTCCGGTGGCTGCACGGTCGAGGTCGACGGCGAGCGCTTCGACCTGGCCGGCCGCGACTCCGTGTTCACCCGGGTCACGGACTTCGCCTACGTGCCGCGGGACGCGTCGGTCCGACTGTCCACGAGAGACGGTGTCGAGGTGGCCCTGCCCATGGCCCGCGCCGAGCGCAGGCTCCCGCCGAGGTACGGGCCGGCGGAGGACGTGCCGGTCGAGGTGCGGGGCGCGGGCAGCGCGACCCGGCAGGTGACGAACTTCGGCGTCCCGGGCGTGTGGGACCACGCCGACCGGCTCATCGCGTGCGAGCTGATCACCCCGGACGGCAACTGGTCGTCCTACCCGCCGCACAAGCACGACGAGACGTGCGAGGTCGTCAACGAGGAGATCTACTACTTCCGCATCGCCGGCCGCGACGGGGTGACGCCGTCCCGCGAGGGCTTCGGCTTCCACCGCACCTACACCGACGACGGCTCGATCGACGAGGACGTGACCGTCCGCGACGGCGACGTCTTCCTCATCCCGCGCGGCTACCACGGCCCGTGCGTCGCGGCGCCCGGCTACCCGATGTACTACCTGAACGTCCTGGCCGGACCCGGTGCGGACCGCTCGATGGCGTTCTGCGACGACCCCGCCCACACCTGGGTCCGCGACAGCTGGCGCACCCAATCGCTGGACCCGCGCTGCCCGGTCACCACCGCGGAAGGACGGACCGCATGAGGCTCACGACGGCCCAAGCCCTGGTCCGCTGGCTGCTCGCCCAGCGCACCGAGCTCCTCGACGGCTCCACCGCCCCGCTGTTCCCCGGCGTGTTCGCGATCTTCGGCCACGGCAACGTCCTCGGCCTCGGCAACGCCCTCGAAGAGCACCGCGCCGAACTCCCCGTGTGGCGCGGCCACAACGAGCAGGGCATGGCGCTGGCCGCGGTCGGCATCGGCAAGGCCACCCACCGCCGCCAGGTCGGGGTCGCCACCTCGTCCATCGGCCCCGGCGCGCTGAACATGGTCACCGCCGCCGGCGTCGCCCACGCCAACCGCCTGCCGCTGCTCCTGCTCCCCGGCGACACCTTCACCAGCCGCGCCCCCGATCCGGTGCTCCAGCAGGTCGAGCACTTCGGCGACCCCACCACCACGGTCAACGACGCCTTCCGCGCGGTCAGCCGGTACTTCGACCGGATCACCCGGCCCGAACAGCTCCTGGCGACCCTGCCCCAGGTGGCGCGCGTCCTCACCGACCCGGCGGACTGCGGCCCGGTCGTGCTCGCGCTGCCCCAGGACGTGCAGGCCGAGGCGTACGACTTCCCGGACGCCCTGTTCACCCCGGTCGTCCACCGGCCCCAGCGCCAGCGCCCCGACCTGCGCGCCCTGACCGCCGCCGCGGACGCGGTCCGCACCTCGAAGAAACCGCTGCTCGTGCTGGGCGGCGGGGTGCGGTACTCGGGCGCGGCCGGGCGGGCGCTGAGGTTCGCCGAGCAGCACGGGGTCCCCGTCGTGGAGACCACGGCGGGCCGGACCCTGGTCCCGCACGAGCACCCCCTGCACGCCGGACCCCTCGGCATCACCGGCTCGACCAGCGCGAACGTCCTGGCCGCCGAGGCGGACGTGGTGATCGCGGTCGGCACCCGGTTGCAGGACTTCACCACCGCGTCGTGGACGGTGTTCGCGCCCGACGCCCGCCTGGTCTCGCTCAACGCGGCGCGGTTCGACGCGGTCAAGCACGGCGCGCTGGCCGTGGTCGCCGACGCCGACGAGTCGCTGCGCGAGCTGACCGACCTGCTGGGCACGTGGCGCGCCGACCCGACCTGGTCCGACCGCGCGGCGCTGGAGCGGGGACGTTGGGACCTCCACATCGACGGCCTGCGCGCCACCGGTCCCGGGCTGCCGACGTACGCCCAGGTCGTCGGCGTGGTGAACGCGGCCAGCGGCCCCGAGGACTACGTCATGACCGCCTCCGGCGGGCTGCCGGGCGAGCTGATCGGCGGCTGGCGCGCGGTCGGCGAGGCGACCATGGACGTCGAGTACGGGTTCTCGTGCATGGGCTACGAACTGGCCGGGGCGTGGGGCGCGGCGATCGCCCGGAAGGGTGGCGTGGTGACCACCCTCCTGGGTGACGGCTCGTACCTGATGCTCAACTCGGAGCTGTTCTCCGCCGCGTTCGCCGGGCACGGGTTCGTGGCCGTGGTGTGCGACAACGACGGCTACGCGGTGATCCACCGCCTCCAGACCGGCCAGGGCGGGGCGGCGTTCAACAACCTCTATGACGACTGCCTCACCCCGCACGCCAAGCCGCCGCGCACCGACTTCGCGGCGCACGCGGAGGCCATGGGTTGCGCGGTCTTCCGGGTCGACGGCCTGGCCGACCTGGCCCCGGCCTACCGCGCGGCCCGCGAGGTCGCGCGGACCGAGCACCGGCCGGCCGTGGTCGTCCTGCGCACCCACCCGTCGTCGTGGACGGAGGCGGGCGCGTGGTGGGAGGTCGGCGTCCCCGAGACGTCCCACCGCGCCGAGATCGCCGCCGCCCACGCCGAGGTGGCCACGGGCAAGTCCCGCCAAGTGCGGTACTTGCGGACCTAGCTCCGCCCGAAGTGGGAGCCGCGCTGGTCGTTGTTGTGGAAGTTCTGGATCACGTCGGCCCGCTGCATGGTCGGCACGTGCGCGTCGCGGCCGGCCTGGATCACGGTCGCCCCGCCGGTCGCCACCGCGTTCTGGTTCACCGAGGGCGGCGCGAGGGTGACCGGCTCGGCGGGCCGGGGGGCGGCGTCCGGTTCGGGCGACGCCGGGAGGTCGAGTGCGTGGACGTCGCCGTTCGGGATCCACATCCAGCCGTGCCCGGTGAAGGTCTTCTCGGTGACGTCGACCTTGCGGAAGTCGCTCGCGCGCAAGGTCGTGTGGCCCGGCTGCACCAGCGTCGAATACACGAACTCGGACAGCACGACGACCAGGTCCGCGTCCGGGAACTCGTCGAGCGCGAGGTGCGCCGCCTTGCTGTTCAACAAACGTGAAACGAGTACGGAATCCTTTCCCGGGAATCCGTTCGCCCCGTCGACGATCGCGCCGTGGTGGATCGCCATGCGCAGTCGGGCGCGCGCCTCGGGGAGGCGGTAGCGATTGGCGGAGGACAGTTCCGCGTTCAGCGCGCGGACGTACTGGTCGACGACCTTGAGTTCGTCCGCGTCGGTCGGCAGGACGGCCCACTCCTCGTCGCCCTTGGCCTGGCGGTGCCAGGTCGACCGGTCGACGCCGGCCGCGGCGCCCGCCCGGTCCAGGCTCCGGACCAGCAGGTCCTGGAGGTCGCGTTGCAACTGGTCGTCGGCCGCGCCGTAGCGCCGCAGGTCGCAGCAGACCAGCAGGCTGCGCCGGAAAGAGGCTTGACTCATGGGGCTCGGCCTTTCCACGTGGGTGCGGTTCACACGGGCTCGCGAAGAGTCACTGTGGACGAACGCACCGCAGCGAATACCGCATTTCTGCGGACTCGCCCTCAGATGCCCGCGAATTTCCGCAAGTTCTCCAGGTCGGGCACCAGCACGTCGCGCCGCAGGTGGCTCACCACGACGCCCGCCTTGCGCAGGTCGCTGAACGCCTTCTCCGCCGTTCGGGGCTTCATCCCGGCGATGGAGGCCAACTCGACCTTGGTCAGCGGAATTCCGAGCGTCCAGCCGTGGGCCTCTTCGCGCCCGTAGGTCTGCACCAATTCGGCGAGCACCCGGGCCACCCGTTCGGCGGCCGGGTGGGACAGGAAATCGCGGCGGCGCTGGTTCGCCCAGCGCAACCGGTCGTTGATCATCCCGATCAATTCCACGAACACGTCGTTGCGGCGGTGCAGGAAGCTCATCAGCTCGCCGCTGGTGATCAGCTTGGCCACCACGTCACCGCACGTCACCACGGTGGCCGAGCGCGGCTTCTGGTCCAGGGCGGCCATCTCGCCGACCAGGTCGCCCGCGACCCGGATGGCCAGCAGGGCGGTGTCGCCGGTCTCGTCGGTGGTCTGCACCTTCACCACGCCGTCGAGCAGCAGGAGGACATGAGTGTCCTTCGCGTCCTGCTCGATGACCTCACGGTCGGCCGTGTACCGCACGACCGTGCCGATGTTCAGCAGTTCTTGTCGGGTGTTGTCGCGGAGGCGACCCAGCAGACTGTTGCTGGGCCACATGGGATCCGTTGTCATCGTGGTCGGCATGGGCAGCATGTGGATCCTGTTACTGTCGTGACCGGCGGGAACTGGAATTCGCCTGCCGACCTCAACTGGGGCGGCAAGTGATGGTCTCCCCGAACGTGCTGCGGACAGTACACCCGAATGGGCGTAACTGGCCCTGTCTGGTCAAGCGTTTTGCGTGCCAACCCCCTATTCAAGATCACGTGCTAATGCACGCGCAATACCGAATCGAATGGAATTTAGCTGCTCCCGTGCGGTGGGGCGCGGGTCACCGGGGGAACAACGCGTCCGATCCGGGACCTTGGACCTGTTCCGGGGCCCGAAGGAACCGGTCCGGCACCGTCAACCACCCGAGGAGACGCAGTCGAGTGCCCCGTTCAGCCCCTTGCCGCCGGCGCCCGGTCACCCTCCCGAACCGGATCGCCGTCGGCCCGACGTGCCGGTACTCCGATGGGGGCGGGCTGCCCGACGATCGGCACCTGGCACACCATCGGCTCGCGTGCGGTCGGTGGCGCGGGTTTGGTGCTGACCGGAGGCTACCGCCGTGCCGGAGGTCGGCCGGTTGCGCGACGCGCACGCGGCGGCGTGGGAGACGTTCGCCGGGAGCAGGCGGTGGCCGGCGGTTGCGCGTGGCGGCCGACCGTGCGTTCATCCGCGCAGGGGTCGGCGCCGTGGGTGCAACCGGCCCACGCGGGCCGCGAGTTCCTGTCGCCGCTGAGCGACAACCGCACCCGGCGTCGCCACCGACCGGGTCGACGGCGGCTGGGCGGTCGAGGACAGCGTCGGGCCCGCCCGCGACCTCGCCGGAGCGGGGGCGGACCTGGTCCACGTGTCCAGCGCCGGCAGCGTGCACGAGATCCCGCGCGGGCCTGGGCCACCGGGTGCCGTTCGCCGGGGCGGTGCGGAGCAAGGCCGAGGTGCCCGTCGGGACCGCGGTGGAGATCACCGAGGCCCGGCAGGCGGGAGCCGTGCTCACCGACGGCGCGGTCGACCTGGTGCCGCTCGGGCGGGGGTTGGCGCGCGACCCCGTACCGGCCGTTGCACGCGGCCCGCGAACTCGGGGTGCAGGTCACTCCGCCGAAGCAGTGCGCCAGGGCGTTGTCCAGGGCCGCGTCAAAGGTCGGGCTGCCGGTGGCTCACCGGCAGCCCAACCTCGTCAGCGGGTGTGGATGCGTCAGCGACGGTAGTCGTCGTACTCGTCGTCAGACGGGTCGTCGAAAGGCTCATCGCTCCGACGGTGCCCGTTGTCGGCATTGCTGCCGCCGGAAAGCTCGCGTTGCAAGGCCTCGAAGTCGGTGTTGTGAGAGCTGTACTTCAGCTCCCGCGCCACCTTCGTCTGCTTGGCCTTCGCTCGGCCGCGCCCCATGGCTCGACCCCCTCGCACAGGGACGGGGGCGGCCGGGGGAACGGCGGCCCCACTCGTCTCGACAACTAGTTCCTGGTAACTACCGTACCGTGTCGAAGGGGTTCCTCGCGACGCGGTAGGCGTGAGACGTGCCGCCAATCTTCCGCGTGGGAGGATGCGCGGGTGCCTCGACCGTTCGTCGCCTACCTCAGGGTGTACGAACCGCTGTCGGCTCTTGACGCACCGTTGGCCGACCAGGTGCGGAAAGCCCTGGAAGCGGGGCCGTTGAGCCGGGCGGACGCCGGACCCCGTGAGCGCGGGCTGTGGCTCCGATCACAACTGGCCCGACCGCCCCGGCTGCTGCCCGGCGAGCGGTCGGACGGCAGCGTCGCCCCCGACGCGCCCTTCGACGTGCTGACCCTGAGCCCCGCCGAGGTGCCCGGCGAAGTCGGCCCCGGTCCGCTGGTGTGCCCGCTGGACCTCCGGGCGAGGTCGGCGGCGGCCCTGGTGGGCTTCCTGGCGACCTCGACCCCGGTGCTCCAGGAGGCGGCGCTGTCCGTGCCGCCGGAGGCGATCAGGTCCCGGGCGTCGGCCGTGATGGCGGAGCTGACCCGCGGGGCGGTCCACGTGATCTCCACGACCTGGACCGTGCCCCTGCCGTGGTTCTCCCTGGTCGACCCGGACGCGCGGCGGATCGTGCTGGCCCCGCAGGACGACCCGGAGCGCCAGGTGTCGTGGCGGGCGTCGATGCCGGACGCCCGGCGCAGGGTGGCGAGGGCCCACAAGGTCGTTTCCCGCTCGTTGGGCGACGAGGGACCGGCCAAGGTCCTCGCCGACACGGCTCGCTGGCTGGACCACTTCGCGGCGGACGCGGCGGTGGAACTCGACTACGGCGGCCTGGTGCAGCTCATGGACGACAAGGAGCTGCTGGAGGACACGTCGGCCCAGGACGTGAACGCGATCGTGGACGCCCTGGAAACCGGGGACGCCGAAGAGGTGGCCCTCCGCTACGAACAACTTCGGGACTTCTGGGGCGAGCTGGCCCGTCGCGAACGCCACGGCTAGCGCACGGGTTGGCGTGTCCGCGAGAGCAGGAAGCGGGCCGCCGTGGCCGCTGTGGCGGCCAGGAGGAGCGCGGCCGGCCAGCCGACGGTCGCGGCCACCCAACCGGCCACCGGGGGCGTCAGCGTCGCGCTGAGGTAGTTGGCGGTGTTCTGCATCCCCAGCGCCGTCCCGCTGCTGCCCTCGGGCGCCATCTCGGCCGCCGCCGTGACCGCCAGGCCGTTCCAGCACAGCGCCAGCGCGGCCGTGGGCACCAGGACCACCGCCAAGACCCACACCGGGGCCCGGTCCAGCGCCGCGCACGCCGCGAAGCCCGCCGCGACCAGCACGCTGACCACCTTCAACGGCCCCACCCGGCTGCGCACCCGGTCCGACCACACCCCGACCGCCAGCCGCCCGAACCCGCCCGCCACCTGCGCGACCGCGAACAGCCCCGCCGCCACCCCGACCGCCAGCCCCCGGTGGTCGTGCAGCAACTCGACCATCAGGGCCGCGGCGGTGAACTGCGGGACCACCAGCAGCCCGCTCGCCGTGCTCAACCGCAGCAATGCCCGATCACCGAGAACCAGGCCGTGCCGGCCCTTCGCCCGGACCGCCCCCGGCGGCTCCCGCACCAGCAGGGCGACCAGGACCGCGACGAACCCGGTGAACCCCGCCAAGGCCAGGAAAGCCGCCGGCACCCCGGCCTGAACAGCCACAACCGGCAGCACGGCCGCGGTCGCGGCGGCGCCGAGGGGAGTGGCGGTCTGGCGGATGCCCATGGCCAGGCCGCGCGAGCCCGCCGGGAACCACGTCATCACGGCCCGGCCGCTCGCCGCGTTCACGCTGGCCCCGAAGAGCCCGACACCGACAAGCGCCAGCCCGGCCATCCACGGACCGCCCAGCGCTGCCAGGGCCAGGCACGCGGCGGCACCGGCCCCGCCGATGGTCATCACCAGCCGCTCGCCCCGGCGGTCGGCGGCGGCGCCCCACGCCACCAGGGTCAGCATCGTGCCCAGGTTGACCGCGCCGAGCAGGAGGCCGACCTCGGGCAGGGTCAGGTCGAAGTGGGCGCGCAGGGCGGGGCTGATGGCCGGGAGGCCGAGGAACACCGCCGCGTTCGTGCCCTGCGCCAGTGCGCCGACGGCCAGAACCACCCAGCGGTACCCCATACCGGCACGCTAGGCCGGCGCGCCCACCATCCGGGAGTCTGCTCCCAGCATGTGAGCCGACTGCCAGGCGGTCGAGCCGCCGTGACGGACTCGCGGCAATCGAACACCGCGATCAGTCCTTGGAGCGACCCGGGTTCGTCGGCCAGCCCCGCTCGGCCGCCAGCAGCTCGTCCACCGACGCGCTGCCGCTCTGGTACCGGGCCGCGATCTCGGCGTTCAGGCGGTCGACCACGACCTGGACCTCGCGCCGCCGCGTGGAGACCGAGGCCTCCTCGTTGACGAACGTGCGCAGCGCCAGGTCCAGCTTGTCGTCCGACAGCGCCGACACGTCCGACAGGTCCACGTCCGAGACCAGGGCCTCGACGTGCCGCCGGTGCGCCTCCGCCCGGGACGGCTCCTGCGTCTGGTAGCGGCCCAGGCCGGTCGCCGGACCGACCGCGTTGGACGCCAGGATCGTCGCGAGCTGGTCGACCACCGCCGAACCGCCCGACGTCCGCCGCGCCTGCTCGGCCCGGACGATGTCGATCCGCGCGTGCAGCAGCCGCCGCAGGTACGACAGGTCGGTCTCCTCCTGAGCCGCCTCGTCACGCAGGGCGCGCACGTCGGCGAGCGGGAGCCGCTCGATCCCCTCGGTGTAGCCGGGGGCGAGAACCCGGTCGATCCGCCGGCGCCCACCAGGACGCACCTCGATCACGTACTCATCCTGAGGTAGTTCCTGCCCACCCGCCAACACAAACCTGCTTCCAAAGTTGTCTCAAACCTGTACCGGACTGTGCACGCCGAGTAGTTCCCGCGCTTCGGCCGGTGACAGCGGCGGCCGCTGGGCGATCTTCGCCAGCCCCGCCGCACGCGCCACGAGCTGCGCGTTGTCCCGCACAGGCTGCCCCTTGGCGTAGGAAATGGTGTCTTCCATGCCTACGCGCAGGTGACCGCCCGCGCTCAACGCGGCCAGCATCACCGGCAGCGTGGTGCGCCCGATCCCGGTCGCCGAGAAGGACGCGCCGTCGGGCAGCAGGCGCAGCGCCGCGACCATTGTTTCCACGTCACCCGGCATACCGCCCGGCACGCCCATGACGAGGTCGACGTGCACCTTGCCCCCCGCGGGGAGGCCGTGCTTGTCCAGCAACCGGTTCAGGGACGCGAGCTGGCCGATGTCGAAGATCTCGTACTCCGGCACGATCCCGCGTTCCTGCATGGTCTTGTGCAGCGCGACGACGAACTCCCACCGGTTCAGGAAGACGTCCTCGCCGAAGTTCACCGTCCCCATCGTGCAGGACGCCGAGTCCGGCAGGGCGTCGAGCACCCGCAGCCGGTCCGCCTCGGGGTCGGTCACCGCGCCGCCGGTGGACAGCTGCACGATCAGCGAGGTGCGCTCCCGCAGCGCGGCCACGGTGTCCTTGAGCAGGCCGAGGTCCAGCGTCGGCAGGGTGTCCGCGCCCCGGATGTGGACGTGGATCATCGCCGCGCCGACCTGCTCGCAGGCCTCGGCGGTGGTGACGAGTTCGTCCAGGGTGACGGGCAGCTGGGGGACGTCGGCCTTCGCGTGCTCGGCCCCGGTGGGGGCGACGGTGAGCAGCGTGCCGTGTGAACCGGGTCGCGACATAGTCGTGATCCTGGCACACAACGGCGGTCTGGAACCCCTTCTAACGTCCCAGGTTTCGGGCCGCCTCACGACCGAGCCCCGGGGTGTCCGGCGGGACGGAATCGGGGTCCACGTTCGCCTGCACGACCCGGTCCTCCGTGCCCACCAGCAGCTCGGTCTCAACCGGTACGGACCGCTTGACCAGCGCCAACGCGATCGGTCCCAGCTCGTGGTGCAGGGCGACGGACCCGACCCGGCCCACCACCCGGTCACCCGCGACCACCGGGTCACCGGTCTCCGGCTGCACCTCGCGCGACCCGTCCAGGTGCAGCAGCAGCATCCGCCGCGGCGGCCGGCCCACGTTGTGCACCTTCGAGACCGTCTCCTGGCCCCGGTAGCAGCCCTTGTCCAGGTGCACCGCCGACCCGATCCAGTTCACCTCGTGCGGGATGGTCTTCTCGTCGGTGTCCACGCCCAGCCGGGGCCGCAGCGACTCCACCCGCAGCGCCTCGAAGGCCCAGCTCCCGGCCGGACGCGCGCCCGCGTCGGTCAGCTTCTCCCACCAGCTCACCAGGTCGCCACGCGGCACCACGAAATCCACGGCGTCCTGGCCCGGCCACGGCATCCGCCTGACGAACCCGCCCTCCGGCAGCGCCTCGACGCCCAGCTTCGCCGGCAGCGGCAGCCCCAGCTTCTCGAACAGCCCCGCGATCTCCGGCCCGACCACGCTCAGGACCGCCAGCTCGTTCGTCGCGTCCCGGGGCTCGACCTTGGACCAGAACACCATCTTGGTCAGGTACGCCAGCAGCGGACCGGCGGTGGCCGCCTCGGTGTCCAGGTAGACCACGCCGCCGACGTTCGCCACCACCGCGTGGTGCTCGACCCGCCCCTGCACGTCCAGGATGAGCATTTCGGTCGCCCCGCCCTCGGGCAGCGCCTCGAAGTGCTGGCTGGTGAGCGAGTGCAGCCACTTCAACCGGTCCTCGCCCGGGACCGCGATCAGCGCCCGGTGTGACCGGTCGAACACGGCCACCGACCGCGCCGCCGACCGCTGCTCGGCGAACGGGTCGCCGAAGTGCCACGGCACGCCCGGGTCGACCGACCCCTCGAACGGGGCGACGGCGCCGGGTGCGGTCAGCAGCGGTGAGTTCACTGGTCGTTCTCCTTGAGGCAGTCACGGCACGTGCCCGACAGCGCGAGGTGGCTCGCATCCAGTTCGAACCCGTACCGGTCCCGGAGTGTTCCGGCCACCGGGGCCAGCAGGTCGCACGGCGCCTCGTCCACCCGGCCGCACTTGTGGCAGACCAGGTGCACGTGCTCGTGCTCGTGCACGGAGTACGTGGGCGCGCCGTGGCCCAAGTGGGTGTGCCGGACCATGCCGAGCCGGTCGAGCAGGTCCAGCGTCCGGTAGACGGTCGTGATGTTGACCGTGGGCGCGGTGGCCTGCACGCGCTGGCAGATCTGCTCCGGCGTGGCGTGGCCGAGTTCGCGCACCGCGTCCAGCACGAGCTGGCGCTGGGGCGTCATCCGCATCCCGCGGTCGTGCAGTGTCTTGCGCAGGGCTTTCGGGCCGCTCGCGGTGTCCACGGACCCGATGGTAGAGCGTGAGTAGTCTCACGGTATGCGCGTGCTCGCCCTCCTCGACGGAACCCAGGCCGACCCCGACTCACCGCTGATCCGCGTCGACGACCTCGGACTCATGCGCGGCGACGGCGTCTTCGAGACGATCCTCGTCGTCGACGGCAAACCCAGGGAACTCGGCCCCCACCTGGACCGCCTGGCCCGTTCGGCGGCCATGCTCGACCTGCCCGACCCGGACCGAGCCGGGTTCGAGCGCGCGGTGGACGTGGTGCTGGCCAACTGGTCCGGTGGCCGCGAGATCGCTTTGAAGCTGGTGATGACCCGGGGTGTCGAGGGCGGCGACGGCACGCCGACCGCGTTTGCCCTGGGGATGGAGATCTCGCCCAAGGTGCTGACGCAGCGCGCCGAGGGGTTGGCGGCGGTGACGTTGGACCGGGGCATCGAGCCCGGGCTGATGGAGCGGGCGCCGTGGCTGCTGCTGAGCGCCAAGTCGCTGTCGTACGCGGTCAACATGGCGGCGATTCGGGAAGCCGAACGCCGGGGGGCTGCGGAGGTCGTGTTCACGACGTCTTCGGGGTTGGTGTTGGAAGGGCCGACTTCGACGGTGGTCGTCGCGCGCGGGCGGACTTTGACGACGCCGCCGCACACGTTGGGGTTGCTGCCGGGGACCACTCAGGCCGCGTTGTTCCGGGCTGCTTCGCGGGCGGGGTGGGCGGTGGAGGTCGAGCCCATCGCGGTGGAGGAGTTGTACGGGGCGGACGCGGTGGTGTTGGCGTCGAGCGTGCGGAAGCTGACCCGGGTGCACACGCTGGACGGGAAGCCCTTGCCCGACTCGACGGAGATCCACGCCGAGCTGGCTGACCTGTACGAGTCCGAGTACTGAGGCTCGCCGGCCTGGGTTCGCCGGCCGGGATCGCTGGACTGGGTTCGTTGGACTGGGTTCATTGGGGCTGGGGTTCGGCGGATCGGTCTCGTTGGGTGGGTGGACACCCAACGCGAGCCGACCCCCGTCCCACCGAAAGTCGGCCGCACAAGCAGCACAAAACACCTGAAGGCCGGTCGCCGTGCGGACGTCGCTCCGGGGGCCTCCTCCGCCCCCGGAGCGACCGCCGCCTACTTCAGCCCGGCGTCCACCGCCCCCATCAGGGTCCCGGTGTCACCGGACATCTCCCAGATCATCGCGCCCAGCAACCCGCGCGACTTCAACCAAGCGGTCTTCTTCTGGATCGACCACACGTCATCGAACGTCCACCACTGCCCACCGTTCCCGGTGAAACAAGACGTCGCGACCGCCGCCTCGTCGTGGTACACCGTGCAACCCGGCACGCCGGCGATCAGGTTCGAGTACCCGCGCGTCCCGGCCTCCTCCTGGAACTGCCCCGGTGCCGCCCCCGTCGCCGGCTGCCACTCGCCCTTCTTCCCGCCGTCCTGGACGCCCTGCCAGCCCCGGCCGTAGAACGCCAGCCCGACCGTGATCTTGCGCGGGTGCACGCCCGCCTCCAGGTACGCGTTGACCGAGTCCTCGACGCTGAAGTGGAACGGGTACGGGTCGTCCGCGTCCGGGTACAGGTTGCCCTGGTGGCCGGTTCGGTTGGGTTCCCACGAGTTGTCGCTGCCCGAGCCGTGGAAGTCGTAGCCCTGGACGTTGAAGATGTCCATCGACTGCGCGACCCGGCCCAGTTCCCAGCCCGCCTCGATCTTGGCCCGGTCGGCCGGGGTGAACGCGGTCAGCTGGTAGCGCTTGCCGGTGGTCCGGCTCAGCTCGTCCATCTGCCGCCGGAACTCCTCGATCAGCAGCGTGTTGTTCCGCTTGTCGTCCGGGCTGATGTGGTTGCCCGCGTGACCTTCCGCGCCCGGCCACTCCCAGTCGAGGTCGACGCCGTCGAAGATGCCCGCCGCCGTACCGGGGCCGCCCGCCGCGTTGTACGTCGGCAGGTTGCCCTTGATGTAGATGTCCAGGCACGACGCCACGAACTTCTTGCGCGACGCGTCCGTCTTGGCCACGTCCGAGAAGTACTTCGAGTACGTCCACCCGCCCAGCGAGATCAGGACCTTCAGGTGCGGGTGCTTGGCCTTGAGCTTCTTGAGCTGGTTGAAGTTGCCGCGCAGCGGCTCCCAACCGGTGTCCCCGACCCCGTCCACGGACTGAACCGCGCTGAACGGCCTGCTGTAGTCGGCTTCCGCGTCACCCGCGCCGTCGCCCTGGTTGGGGTCCTGCGGGTTGGGCGAGGTGCCCTTGGTGACGCCTTGCAGGCACGTCAGGTTGACCGGGTCGATGTTGCCGAACGCGTAGTTGACGTGGGTCAGCTTCGCGGCGGCGCCGTTGGTGTCCAGGTTCTTCACGAAGAACTGGCGGCCGTAGATGCCCCACTGGACGAAGTAGCCGACCCTTGCGTACCCGCCAACGATGTCCGAAGTGGACACTCGCAAGGTGTTGCTGGACCCGGAGATGTTGTCGTAGAGGTCGCGTGCCCGGACCGAGAACGCGTACTCCGTGGACGGTGCCAGGCCGTCGACCTTGGCCGTCGTGCCGGTGACCGTGGTCTTGACCGTCGTGCCGACGTAGACGTCGTAGTTGGCGACGCCCTTGTTGTCAGTGGCGGCGTCCCACGCCAGCGTCACGCTGCCCGCGTCTTTCGCCGTGCTGCGCAGGTTGCCGGGCGCGGTCGGCGGGGTGGTGTCGTCGGCCGGGTTGTTGGTGGTGACGGCGAGTTGGTTGCTGGCGCCGGACAGCGTTCCCTTGGTGTCCTTGGCCTTCACCGTGAACGTGTAGGCGGTGTTCGGGGTGAGGCCGGTGACCGTGGCGGTGGTGCCGGTCACCGTGGTGGCCAGGGCGGTGCCGTTGTAGACCTCGTAGCCGGCGATCGGCAGGGAGCCGGGGGACGAGGCGTTCCACGTCAGGGACACGGTCTTCGTGGTCTTCACCGGCGACGCGAGGTTCGTCGGGGCCGTCGGCGGGACGTCCGGCGAGCCGTCGCAGTTCGCGTTGTTGATCCGGCAGGTCACCGGTTCGACGGCGCGGCTCAACGTGAACGTCGGGCTGTACGGCTCGGTGGACCGGCGTGCGCCGACGGACTTGTTGTAGTGCACGGGTGTCAGCGTCACGGCGGTGCCGTTCTGGCTGATGGTGCCGTGCTGCGCGCCGCTCGCGGTGACGCCGGTGGGCAGGGTGAAGGTGATCGCCCAGTCGGTCAGCGTGGCGTCGGAGTTGTTGTTGACCACGAACTTCCCGGTGCTGCCGCTGAGGCTGAAGTCCGCGGTGACCGGGGCCGGCGGCGGGGGCGGGTCGCCGCTGCCGTCGCAGTCGTAGCCGTTGATCGTGCAGGTCGTCGGGTCGACGGCGGCGCTGAGCGTGAAGCTCGGGCTGAACGGCTCGGTGTTGCGGCCCGCCTGGATCGTGTTGATGTAGTAGGCGGGCGTGAGCGTGACCCTCGTGCCGTTCTGGGTGGTCGTCGCGTTCTGCGCGCCGCTGACCGTGACGCCCGCGGGCAGGTCGAACTTGATGGACCAGCCGGAGACGGCGGCCGTGGTGGCGTTGGCGACCACGAACTTGCCCGTGGTGCCGGTCCTGCTGAACGTGGCGGTGAGGCCGGAGGCGGCGGACGCCGCGCCGGGGACGGCTAGGGCTGCGGTGGCGAGTGCCACCAGCGCGATGGCTAGTCGGCGCATGGAATGTGCCTCTCGATTGACGGGGAATCGTTCGAGAACCACGGCGGCCACGTCCGAACGTAGGTCGTGTGACGGTGAATGACAATGGGTCTAGACCAATTGCGTCCGTTCAGCCCTGCGGGCGGAAGCGGACCGCGGTCCCGGGGCGGGCCTGCGCGAGGAACGGGAGCGCTTCTTCCGGGACGACGCCGATCACCGGGTAGCCACCGGTGGTGGGGTGGTCGGCCAGGAAGATCACCGGGAGGCCGTCCTTGGGGACCTGGACCGCGCCGGTGACCAGGCCTTCGCTGGGGAGTTCGCCGGTTTTGGCGCTGGTGAGAGGTGTGCCCTGGAGGCGGAGGCCGACCCGGTTGCTGCGGTCGGAGACGGCCCAGCGTCCTTGGCGGAGTTGGGTGGCGGGATCGTCGAACCAGTCGTCGCGGGGGCCGAGGAGGAGGGGAATGTCCAGTTCGGCGGGGACGTGGGTGGGCAGGAGGACGTCCACGCCGGTCGGGATGCCGGTCGGGGTGCCGAGCGGGAGGACGTCGTCCGGGCGGAGCGGGGCGGGGCCGATGCCGGAGAGCAGGTCGGTGGCCTGGCTGCCGAGCTCGGGGTCGAGCGCGACGCCGCCGGAGAGGGCGACGTAGGTGCGCAGGCCGGTGGTCGGGGTGCCAAGGGTGAGTTCGTCGCCGGGCCGGAGGTGGATCGGGGAGTCGCGGTGGACGCCGTTGACCAGTGTGGGGGTGCAGGGTCCGGTGACCGCGACGGTGCAGGCCGTGTCGGCGCGCAGGTGGAGGCCGCCGAGGAGGACTTCGAGGCCGGCGGCGTGCTCGGGGTTGCCGACGAGGCGGTTGGCGAGGCGGAGCGCGGGCTGGTCGAGGGCTCCGGACGGGGGGACGCCGAGGTGCGCGTGCCCGGGCCGGCCGAGGTCTTGGACGAGGGCCTGCGGCCCGGTGCGCAGAACGGTGACCGAACGCCCGACACACCCTCCGCTCGACTGGTCCCCGCTTCGCTGGTCCGCCGGCGGCTCTTCGCCGACGCGCGGTGCTTCAACCCGGTGGTCACTTGTCGTGCGGCTGGTCGTCGTCATGAGGTGGCCTCGAAGCGGACCCGGTCGCCGGGTTGGAGGAGGGCGGCGGGGTCTCGGCGCGGGTCGAAGAGGGGGGCGTCGGTGCGTCCGATCAGCCGCCAGCCGCCGGGGGTCGCCCGCGGGTAGGCGGCGGTGTACTCGCCCGCGACCCCGACCGATCCCGCCGGCACCTTCGTCCGCGGCGAGTCGAGTCGGGGCTGCTGGAGTACCTGCGGCAGTCCGACGAGGTAGGCGAAACCCGGCGCGAACCCGCAGAACGCCACCGAGTACGTCGCCGAGGTGTGCAGCCGGGCCACCTCGTCCGGCCCGACACCCGCCGTCTCGGCGACCAGGTCGAGGTCCGGCCCGTCGTACACCACCGGGATCACGACCTCGCGCGGGTCCGTCTCGGCCCGGTGTTCGAGGTCGACGGTCTCCAGCACCCGCCGCACCGACGCCAACCCGCCGGGCTTGGTGCTGATCAGGACCGTCCGCGCGGCCGGCACCAGTTCGACCACGTCCGGCAGCTGCGCGGCGTGGACCGCGGCGCGCACCGCCTCCACCTCGCCGAGGGAGTCCACCTCGACCAACACCGCGTGGGTGCCGCAACGCCGCAGCCGCATGGCTACAGGGTACGGCCGACAAGAGGATTGTTGAACAATCTCATGAGAGAACTGTTCGACAATGCGACCGAACGGGCTACGCCCGGTCGCCGGTCAGCCGACGACGCGCTTGAGGTGGGCCGAGGTGTGCGGCTGGAGGGGCTGGCCGACCATCGCGCGTTCCTCGACGTAGGCCAGGTCGCCGTTGTTGACGATGCCGTAGAGGCGTTGGGCGCCGGTGACCTCCTTGGCGGTGGCCGTGCGGATGACCGCGTCGGTGCCCAGTTCCCACGACGTCTGGGTGCGCGGCTTGCCGTAGTACAGCTCCACGATCCCGGTGTTGTGGGTGAGGAGGACCTCGATGGTGTCGTCGGCCTGCGGGCGCCAGAAGCCGGTCTCGCGGGCGGCGGGGCGGATGACGTTGCCGTCGGCGTCCAGCAGCCAGGAGCGGGCTTCGTAGTAGAGGAACGGCCGGCCGTCGTGCGCGAACGTGATCTGCTGGCCGAAGCGGTAGGGGCCGTCGATCGTCGGGTAGACGACCTCCCCTTCGCCGCGCCACACGCCGACCAGCGGCAGCAGCGCCAGGCAGGCGTCGTGCAGGGAGGGGCCTTCGCGCAGGTTCGCGGTGTCCGCCGGGATCGGCAGGTCGTCGAACTGCGGGAGGTTGCGCGTGCGCGTCACCTCGGCACGCGCGGCAGCCGCCTGGACCGCCGCGTCACCACTGCCCGGGACGGGTGCGTTCTCGGTCATCAGCGCTGGTCGGAGTACAGCCGGTAGACGACGTACCCGGCGAACCACACGACGAGCAGCGACACGAAGACCAACAGGCCTGTGAAGATGTGTTCCACCCGCCGAGTTTATCGCCCACCCGACGACCGGCACCGACCACGGTGGTCAACGCCACGACCCACCACGACCCTCCGCCCAACGGACCCCGCCCGCCCTTACCCGCCTCGGCGCTGCTGTTGCCGGCGGCGTCGTACGCACGGGACTGTCGTACCCCGGTGGGAGAATGGATCCGGGGGCGGCAGCCGAAGTTCGGATCCGGGGCGGCAGCCGAAGCGCGGACAGATCGCCGCGGTGGTCCGGGTGGCTCGCCGGGTTCTGCTTCCGGCGGGGTCGGGAGTGCTGGTGGCGCACAAGCCAAGCCGGCGTGGCCGCCGGCTGCGCGGCTTCGCCGCGAGCGACTTCGTCGCCGCCGGACCTGGGTGCTGATGTCGGCCGAGCCGGGCGGCCTGCGGGGGGAGCGGGGTGGCCTGCCGAAAGCGTGAAGCGTCGCGGACAAAGCGGAGGCCCCGGTGGCGTGTGCCACCGGGGCCTCGTGGGGGTAGCGCCGGACCAGGTCCGTGCACTCCCGGAAACTCAGGCCACCGAAACCTCAGGCCACCGCGACCTCGACCGGGTGGACGCCCGGCCCGTCCGCCGACACCGACGCCTGGCCGTTGCCCGACCGGTGCAACGCCCGGATGGTCCACGTGCCCGGGGCCGCGTAGAAGCGGAAGTCGCCCTGCGGGGAGGACACCACCTCGGCGGTGAACTCGCCGGACGCGTCCAGCAGCCGCACGAACGCGCCGCCCACCGGGCCGGACGAGTCGCTGACCTTGCCGGTCAGCACGACCTCACCCGAACCGACCTCGACCTCGACACCCTGCACAGGCGCGCCGCAAGAGTCGCTCATACCTCAGGCCTCCTTGCCACTGCCGAGCTCGACCGGCACGCCGACCAGCGAGCCGTACTCGGTCCACGAACCGTCGTAGTTCTTCACGTCCTGGTGGCCGAGCAGCTCGTGCAGGGCGAACCAGGTGTGCGACGAGCGCTCGCCGATGCGGCAGTAGGCGATCGTCTTGCGGGAGCCGTCGAAGCCGGCCTCGCCGTAGATCTCGGCCAACTCCTCGTCGGACTTGAACGTGCCGTCCTCGTTGGCCGCCTTGCTCCACGGCACGTTGATCGCGCCGGGGATGTGGCCCGCGCGCTGCGCCTGCTCCTGGGGCAGGTGCGCCGGCGCGAGCAGCTTGCCGGAGAACTCGTCGGGCGACCGGACGTCGACCAGGTTGCGGTTGCCGATGGACTCCACGACCTCGTCGCGGAACGCCCGGATCGACAGGTCCTGCTCCTGCGCCTTGTACTCCGTCGCGGCCCGCTCGACCGGCTCCTTGTCCAGCGGACGGCCGTCGAGTTCCCACTTCTTCCGACCACCGTCGAGCAGCTTGACCGACTGGTGGCCGTACAGCTTGAAGTACCAGTACGCGTAGGCCGCGAACCAGTTGTTGTTGCCGCCGTACAGCACGACGGTGTCGTCGTTCGCGATCCCCTTGGCCGACAGGAGCTTCTCGAAGCCCGCGCGGTCCACGAAGTCGCGGCGGACCGGGTCCTGGAGTTCGTTCTTCCAGTCGATCTTCACCGCGCCGGGGATGTGGCCCCCGTCGTAGGCAGTGGTGTCCTCGTCGACCTCCACGAACACCACGCCGGGCGTGTTGAGGTTCTCCTCGGACCAAGCGGCCGAGACCAGGACGTCTTCACGGCTCATCGAGCGGCTCCTGTTTCTTTGCGTTTCTTACTGCGGGCGGGCGAGGACGGGGGCGTAGCGGCGCAGGAGCAGGAACATCTCGCAGCCCAGGCACAGGCCGAGCGCGGCGTTGAGCAGCGCGGCGACCAGCGCGGCGGACGTGGCGACCACTCCGAGCGCGGTGAGACCGGTGGCGTACCCGATCGTGCCGACCAGGGCGAAGACGAACCCGACACCCTGCGCGAACCGCAGCGGGGCGGCCTCCTCGCGCTCGGACGTGGGCGTCAGCCGGGGCTGGACGGCGAACCGGTACACGTGGCCCCACGGGTTGAGCTTGAGCGAGATGAACGCGCACAGGCCGAACAGGACGGTCTGCGCCGCGAGGAGCCGCCACGACCCGGTCAGCAGCACGACCGCGAGGATGGCGGTGGTGATCCAGGCGCTGAAGCGGGGACCCCGGGGGTCCACGGGTGAATCCTTCGACACGGCGACCTCCTGACGGTGACATGACTGGGCAGTCCGTCTTCAGGCGGTGTTAGGGGCTGTCGGACCCACCCGTCAAGGGCGTCCGGCTGCCGGTGATCCGCCCGGTCAGCTCGCCGCGCGACACAGGCTGCTGCGGACGCGGCACAGGTCCACCGCGAGTCGCTTGGTCAGCAGGCTGTTCATGGCGACGAGACTAGCCGCTCGTCCCCCATGCCGGGAGAGGCGTCCAGAACGTGGGAGTACCCGGTTTCACCCGATCGGTCGAGGCAGGTGGGGCCGCAAAGCCGCAATGAGCGTGTCCCGCTTCGGCACCCCTCCGACGCGGAGCAACTCGGCACCCGACGCATCCAGGGCGAGCGTCGTCGGGGTGCGCAACACACCCAGGCCGGCGGCGACTTCGGGCAGGTTGGTGACATCGAGTTCGACATGCCGAAGTCCGTCGGTCCGGTCCGCCAGGTCCGACAGGAGGACACGGGTGTGCCGGCACGGCGCGCAGAACGTCGTCGAGATCTGGAGCAGGGTCACCGGGGTCGCCGGGTCGAGCAGGTCGCGCACCGGGCCCGGCAGGTCTTCACGCGGCTTCGCGGTCACCCGCACCCTCCCGCCGTGGAAGCGCAGCAGCACCCCGACGGCCGCCACCACGGCGACCGCCCCGAGCACCGCCCACACCCCGGTCATCGCACTCCATCAAGGGGGATGTCGTTGATCGTGCCCTCGACGGTGAAGGCCCCGCTCTCCACTTTGACAGCAGTCGGCGTCACCGTGAAGGGCAGCCGGCCCGGGTCGATGGTCACGCTCAACGCCGACCGCACCGCGCCCAGCACCTCCGCCAGCCCCGCCAGGGACGTGTCGTCCAGCTCGACGTCCTGCACGGCCACCGCCACCTGCTCGTTGACCAGCGCCACCGTCCCGTACGCGGTGATCCGCAGCTTGCGCCCGGCGACCGTGGTGTTGCCGCTCAGCTTCACCGCGGCCCGGGTCGGGTCCGGCTTCTCCGGCGCGGGCGTGGGCGTGGCCTCCGGCCGGGTGTCCGGCTCGATCGCCATGTCGGTGAACGGCGTGACGTTGTTGACCAGCCGGTTCAGGTCCGCGGCCTTGATCTTCACGCTGCCCTTGACCTGGTCGATGGTGGCGTTGGACGTGTCGCCCGCGAGCAGGTCGGACAGCCCGATGCGGGTGTGGTAGAGGTTCGCCCGCACCTCCAGGTCGCGCAGGTCGTCGCGCACCGGCACGCCGGTCGCGGTGATCTCGATGTCCCGGTAGTCGCCGGAGACCGCCTGGAAGATGAACGGGAACCCGTTGATCCGCACCGACGGGTCCTCGGTGAGGTTCAGCTTGTCCCGCATGCGCTGCGCGATCTGGTACTCGCCCGCCGCCGCGAGGCCGAAGTCGGCGGCCACCAGCAGGCCGACGACCACCAGGCCCGCGATGATCAGCTTGCGGCCCCGCGTCGGGCGGCGCTTTGTCTGCGTGACGGTCATCGACTTCCCTTTACGAAGACTCGTGGTCCAGCCAGGTCGCGATCCGGTCTACCAGAGCGGGCGTCATCGCCGACTCCGCGTGGCGGATCCGTGGTTCCACCCACAGGACGGCGGCACCGCCGGCCGCCCGGTGCAACGCCCGCGCGTGCGCGGGGTCGAAGTAGTGGTCGTCCGCACCGTGCACGAGCAGCAGTGGGGTGGGCGTGATGCGGTGCACCACCTCCAGCGGGCTCTCCGGCGCGGTCCGCCACGGCGGCGCCAGCCGGACGCCCAGCGCCCGCGCGGCCAGCCTGCCGTGCGGCTGCTCCAGCAGCCAGTGGACGCGCCGCATGGCCGGCGTGTCGCGCACCCACCACCGCGACGGGCTGCTCACCGCGGCGACGGCGTCCGGGCGCTCCGCGTGCAGGGCGGCGTGGCGCAGCGCGATGGAGGCGCCCATGGAGAACCCGACGGTCACGACGCGTCGGTACCCGAGTTCGCGGGCCAGCGAAACCCCGGCGGCCAGGTCGTGGACCTCGTCGGCGCCCACGGTGCTCAGTCCTTGGGATCGGCCGTGACCCCGGAAGTCGAGCGCGACGACCCCGCCGTGGTGGGCGAACCGGCGCAGGACGCGGGCCACGAACGGCTTGCCGACGTGGTTGGTGAACCCGTGGCCGACGACGAACGCCAGGTCGGAGCCCTGGTGAGCGGGGCTCACGTGCACACCGCTCAGGAGCACGGCGTTGTGTGACATGCGTGTAACACGCGTGACGCTTGTGGAAACAACTGTGACCCTGGCCGGCTGACCTGGGCCTTTTGTGCCGAGCACCGGTATCGTCTCCGTCATCCGCAGGCAACGGGGCCCGGTCACCGTACTTCGCGCTGTCTGGTCCGGTGACCAGACACCGGCCGAACGAGAGGGCGCCGCGATGAGCATCGACGTGCTGCTGCTGACCACCGACTCCGACCCCGAGGCGGTCCTGCCCGCGCTGTCGCTGCTGCCGCACGACGTGCGCCCGCTGCGACCCGAGGTGTCGGCCCTGCTGGAGGCCGGTCCGCACGACATCGTCCTGGTGGACGCCCGCACCGACCTGGTCGGCGCGCGCAGCCTGTGCCGCCTGCTCGACTCCAGCGGCGTGGACGTGCCCGTGGTGGCGGTCGTCACCGAGGGCGGCCTGGTGGCGGTGAACTCGGACTGGAGCGTCGACGAGATCCTGCTGCCGACCTCCGGCCCGGCCGAGGTGGACGCCCGGCTGCGCCTGGTGCGCTCGCGGCGCGGCACCACCCAGCCCGGCGGCGACGGCTCGCTCCAGCTCGGCGAGCTGGTCATCGACGAGGCCACCTACACCGCCCGCCTGCGCGGCCGCCCGCTCGACCTCACCTACAAGGAGTTCGAGCTGCTGAAGTACCTGGCCCAGCACGCGGGCCGCGTCTTCACCCGCGCCCAGCTGCTGCAGGAGGTGTGGGGCTACGACTTCTTCGGCGGCACCCGCACCGTGGACGTCCACGTCCGACGCCTGCGCGCCAAGCTCGGCCCCGAGCACGAGTCGCTGATCGGCACCGTCCGCAACGTGGGCTACAAGTTCGTCCGCCCGCCGCGCCCGGGTGCCTCCCGCCGTCCCGAGCACGTGATGGAGTTGGACACTCCGATGGACGAGGCAGAGCTGATCTTCCGTGCTTGATGGCGCGACTCCGTCGCGCGGCGAGGCCGCCCGGAAGTCGGCTCAACGCGCCGCGTTTCCCGCCGATCGGAAAAATTGATCGTCGGGAAAGGCGACGCGACAAGCCGACGGCGGCCTCGCGGCCTGAAGCGGCGATGCGTCCGCTGACGGTTCGATGATCACCAAGTAGGTTCGGTGGCGTGGAATCGAGCTGGTTCGAGGAGCTGACCGACGACCAGGTCCGTGAGGTCATGGACCTGGTCGAAGCCGCCCGGTACGCCGACGGGGGCGTCGCGCCGGTGGGCGAGGCGGTGGTTCTGCGCCTCCGCCCGGGTGCTCGCGGGAGCAATCACCTGCTCGTGCGCCAAGATCACACGTTGGTGGGTTACCTCCACCTCGACCTCTTCGGCGACGCGGACGGCAACAAGGTCGCCGAACTCGCCGTCCACCCGGAGCACCGCCGCAAGGGCGTCGGCACCCTGCTCGCCGAAGCGGTCGCCGAGCGGGCCACCCCGCTGCGGATCTGGTCGCACGGCGGCCACCCCGGCGCGCAGGCCCTGGCCGCCAAGCTCGGCTACCGCAAGGTCCGCGAGCTGCTGCGCCTGCGCCGCCCCCTCGACGACACCCTCCCCCAGCCGAAGCTGCCCGAGGGCGTCCGACTGCGCCCGTTCGAGCCGGGCCGGGACGAGGCGGCCGTCGTCTACGTCAACCACCGCGCGTTCTCCTGGCACCCCGAGCAGGGCGCGATGAGCATCGAGGACGTCCGCGACAAGGAGCACGAGCACTGGTTCGACGCCAAGGGCTTCCTGCTCGCCGTGGACGCCGAAGAGCGGCTGCTGGGCTTCCACTGGACCAAGACGCACACCGGCGACCTGGGTGAGGTGTACGTGGTGGGCGTCGACCCGGACGCCCAGGGCGGCGGTCTCGGCAAGGCGCTGACCCTCGCCGGGCTGGAGCACCTGCGCGGGACCGGGCGCACCGAGGTCATGCTCTACGTCGAGTCCGACAACGCTCCGGCACTGGCCGTGTACACCCGGTTGGGGTTCGAGAAGTGGGACTCCGACGTCCAGTACGCCAAGTAGTGACAGACCGGTCACGTCACGCAAACGTGCAGGTCACGGGTTCACCCGAAGGGCGGTGTCCCTAGTCACCTCCCGTGTGGAGTTCACCCCCCGTTCATCTTCTACTGGGCGCTTGTCCACCATCGCTGCCTACCGTCCGTGTCGTGCGGCGGTGCTCGCCGCCCGACCCCGCTTCCGTTAGGTGGAGGACCCAGGTGAAGACCAAGCGGCACGGCGCCGTTGTCGGCCTTTTCGCGGCCGGTGCGCTTCTGCTCACCGCGTGTGGTAGCGACGACAACACCGGCGGTACCGGCGGCACGACGGGCGCGACCGCGTCCGGTGTCGCTGTCGAGTGCGGTGGCAAGTCCAAGCTCAGCGCTGAGGGCTCCACGGCCCAGAGGAACGCGATCGACACGTTCGTCCAGGTCTACCAGCAGAAGTGCCCGGGCTCCGACCTCGCGTACAACGCTTCGGGCTCCGGCGCGGGCGTCAAGAACTTCATCGCCGGCCAGGTCGACTTCGGCGGTTCCGACTCGCCGCTGAACAAGGACAAGGGCGAGATCGAGAAGGCCGCCGAGCGCTGCAAGGGCAACCCGGCGTGGAACCTGCCGCTGGTGTTCGGCCCGGTCGCGCTGGGCTACAAGCTCGAGGGCGTCAACGACCTGGTGCTGACCGGCGAGGTCGCCGCCAAGATCTTCAACGGCACCGTCAAGAAGTGGAACGACCCGGCCATCAAGGCCCTCAACGGCAGCGCCAACCTGCCGGACAAGGACATCAAGGTCGTCTACCGCTCCGACGAGTCGGGCACGACGAACAACTTCCAGAAGTACCTGAAGGCTTCGTCCAAGGGCGCGTGGACCCAGGGTGACGGCAACGCCTTCAAGGGCGGTGTCGGCGAGGGCAAGGAGAAGTCCGCCGGTGTCGCGCAGGCCGTCGCCTCCATCGACGGCGCCCTCACCTACGTCGAGCTGTCGTTCGCGCAGGAGAACAAGCTGTCCATCGCCAAGATCGACACCGGCTCCGGCGCGGTCGAGCTGACCAACGAGACCGTCGGCAAGGCCATCGACGGCGCGAAGATCAAGGGCGAGGGCAACGACCTGGTCCTCGACCTCGACTCGATCTACGGCACCACCACCGCGGGCGCCTACCCGCTGGTGCTGGCCACCTACGAGATCGTGTGCTCGAAGGGCTACGACGCCGACACCGCCAAGGCCGTGAAGGCGTTCCTGACCGTGGCCGCGACCGACGGTCAGGCGGGCCTCGCGGACGCGGGTTACGCTCCCCTGCCCAAGCAGTTCCAGGACAAGGTGCTGACCGCCATCAAGGCCATCGCCTGATCCGGCCGGCACACTTCTCCACGCCAGCGCCATCGCGATGAACGAACGCATCGTGGCCAAGCGCCCCGCGGGCACCGGTACTGCCGGTGCCCGCCGGGGCGTTCCGGCTGCTCGACCCGACTCGGAGGCTCCGATTCCCCCGACCACGGAAGCCGACCAGCAAGCACCCCACGTCCGGCCGGGTGACCGGATCTTCCGCGGCCTCGCGACCGGCTCGGGCATCTTCATCGTGGTCCTCATCGGGGCCATCGGCCTGTTCCTGCTGCTCCAGGCGATCCCCTCCCTCGCACTGGACCAGGTCAACTTCCTCTTCAGCCGCGAGTGGTCCACCGGCGACGTCGAGAACCTGCGGTTCGGCATCCTCGACCTGCTCCTGGTCACGGTGGTGTCGTCCGCGCTCGCCCTGCTGCTCGCGATGCCGATCGCCCTGGGCATCGCGCTGTTCCTCACCCAGTACGCGCCCCGCCGGCTCGCCCGGCCGTTCGCGTACGTGGTGGACCTGCTGTCCGCGGTGCCGTCGATCATCTTCGGCCTGTGGGGCCTGTTCGTCCTCGGCCCGGTGCTGACGCCGTTCGCCGAGTGGCTGATGGACAACCTCGGCTGGATCCCGCTGTTCGCCAAGGGCAACGTGAGCATCGAGCTGGGCGGCACCATCTTCACCGCCGGCATCGTCCTCGCCGTGATGATCCTGCCGATCATCACCGCGGTCAGCCGCGAGGTGTTCGACCGCACGCCGGTGGCCCACATCGAGGGCGCGATCGCGCTCGGCGCCACCAAGTGGGAGGTCGTGCGGACCACGGTCCTGCCGTTCGGCAAGGCCGGTTACGTCAGCGCCTCGATGCTCGGCCTCGGCCGCGCGCTCGGCGAGACCATCGCGCTGATGATCATCCTGAGCAGCACCAGCGCGGCGTTCGGCTGGAGCCTGTTCGACGGCGGCGCCACGTTCGCCTCCAAGATCGCGCTCGCCGCGCCGGAGTTCAACGACCCGAAGTCCGCGGGCGCCTACATCGCCGCCGGCCTGGTGCTGTTCCTGCTGACCTTCGTGGTCAACGCGATCGCCCGGTCCATCGTCGCCGGTCACAAGGAGTACGAATGACGACCGAGACGGCGGACCTGAACCGCCTCGCGACCCCGCCGACGTTCCAGAGCGTCAGCGCCGCGCGCAAGGTCAAGAACGGCGTGGCGACGGTGCTGATGTACCTGGCGTTCGGCATCGCCATCATCCCGCTGGTCTGGGTGCTCTACACGGTCGTGCAGCGCGGCTTCCCGGTCATCCTCGACGGCGACTGGTGGCAGAAGTCGCTGTCCGGCCTGCTGTCCCGGCAGCAGGGCGGCGGCGCGTACCACGCCATCTACGGCACCCTGGCGCAGGCGCTGGTGTGCGGCCTGCTCTCGGTGCCCATCGGCCTGTTCGTGGCGATCTACCTGGTGGAGTACGGCGGCCGGTCCAAGCTGGCCCGCGCCACCACGTTCATGGTCGACATCCTGACCGGTGTCCCGTCGATCGTGGCCGCGCTGTTCGTCTACACGCTGTGGATCACGACGATCGGGTTCAGCCGGAGCGGTTTCGCGGTTTCCCTGGCGCTGGTGCTGCTCATGGTGCCGGTGATCGTGCGGACCACCGAGGAGATGCTCAAGATCGTCCCGGACGAGCTGCGCGAGGCGTCCTACGCGCTGGGCATCCCGAAGTGGAAGACCATCGTCAAGATCGTCATCCCGACCGCCCTGTCCGGCATCCTGACCGGCATCATGCTCGCCCTGGCCCGCGTCATGGGCGAGACCGCGCCGGTGCTCGTGCTCGCCGCCTACGCGCCGTTCATCAACTACAACCTGTTCGACGGCCCGATGGCGTCGTTGCCGCTGATGATGACCACGGAGCGGAACAACCCGACGCAGGCGGGCTTCGAGCGCATCTGGGGTGCGGCGATCACCCTGGTCCTCATCATCACGCTGTTCAACCTGCTGGCGACCGTGATCTCGCGGTGGCTGGCCCCGAAGACCAAGTGAGCGGGCGGTTATGGCCAAGCGCATCGACGTGAAAGACCTCAACCTGTTCTACGGCAAGTTCCACGCCGTCGACGGGGTTTCGCTGTCCGTGCCGCCGAAGAACGTGACCGCGTTCATCGGACCGTCCGGTTGCGGCAAGTCCACCGTGCTGCGCTCGCTGAACCGCATGCACGAGGTCGCGCCGGGCGCCCGGGTCGAGGGCAAGGTGCTGCTCGACGGCGAGGACATCTACGCCCCCGCCGTGGACCCGGTGCAGGTGCGGCGCACCATCGGCATGGTGTTCCAGCGCCCGAACCCGTTCCCGACGATGTCCATCCGCGACAACGTCGTGGCGGGCCTCAAGCTGGCGGGCAACCGGAACAAGAAGGACCTCGACGAGGTGGCCGAGCGCTCCCTGCGCGGCGCCAACCTGTGGAACGAGGTCAAGGACCGCCTCGACCGCCCCGGTGGTGGGTTGTCGGGCGGCCAGCAGCAGCGCCTGTGCATCGCGCGCGCGATCGCGGTGCAGCCGGACGTCCTGCTGATGGACGAGCCGTGCTCCGCGTTGGACCCGATCTCCACGCTGGCGATCGAGGACCTGATCACGGAGCTGAAGAAGGAGTACACGATCGTCATCGTGACCCACAACATGCAGCAGGCGGCACGCGTGTCCGACCAGACCGCGTTCTTCAACCTGCTGGGCGTCGGTCAGCCGGGCCGGCTGATCGAGGTGGACGACACGGAGAAGATCTTCTCAAACCCCAGCCAGAAGGCCACGGAGGACTACATCTCCGGCCGCTTCGGCTGACCGGCTGCGCCTCGGGGAGAGGGGTCCTTCCGCCGCGTGCGGGAGGACCCCTTTGTCGTGTGGTGTCTGTCACCTGATCGGGTGGCTATGGGGCTGCGACGTGCGGTGGGGGAACCGGGATTGTTCCGATCACGTCATAGCTGGGACACGGTCTGACATGCGCGGTAACGTGCTTGGCGGGAATTGAGTGATCGCAGGGGGTAGTGGTGGCGCCAGAGACTGCGTGGAGCGCACGCTCGATGAGCGCGATGACCGCTAGCATGCAGGGGCTGAAGCAGGCAGCGGAGTCGGGCTCTTTCGCCATCAGCCAAGCCGGTGCGGAGGCCTACATCAAGGCCATCGACGACGCCGAATTCGAGCTGAACGCCATGAGCCGCCAGCTGAACACCGTCAGCCAGGAGACCAAGCTCGGGACGAGCCCCGACGCCCAAGCCATGAGCCGCTACAACATGGAGAGCGCGACCGGCGGCGGCGGTACCACTGGCATCGTTCCGGCCATCAAGCAGCTGCGCGAGGCGTTGGCAGATGCCAAGGCCGCAGTTCAGAAGGCCATTGAAAACTACCGCCAAGTCGACGACGCGGCCTCGAGCGGCCTCAAGCGCTACTGAGATGGGGATTCACTTGACCGGGAATCTGGCGATCCGTTCGATCCTGTCGATCGCTGTGGTCGGTGTCGCGCTGGCGGGCTGCACCACGAAAGAACCGGGAGACCCGTCCGCGGGTGCCACCGCCACGACCACGACAGCGAGCAAGCCGACCACGACGTCGGAGCAGTCCGGCGGCGACGCCTTGGCCGATTTCGACCCATGCGCCGCGATGAACGCTGTCGCGGCTCAGTTCTCCCTTACACGCATCGAGGCGGAGAGCAGGGGTTGTGGTGCGCGTTGGGGACAGACGACGACCTCCGTCGGTCTCAAGGTGCAGCCCGAGTTGAGCATCGCCGAGGCCGTCGGGGCCAGTGGTGCCCGGTTCATCGACACCAACATCGGCTCGCGGAAGGCCAAGAAGGTGGAGGCGGGTTTCACCGACACGTCGTGCCTGATCGCGGTCGAGGTCGGGCCGAAGTCACGGGTCGACTTCGTCGCCGAGGCCACGGCGTCCGTCCAGGAATCCTGTGACGCGGCGACCAAGCTCGCCACCGCCATCGAGCCGAAGCTGCCGAAGTAGGACAGGAGGAGAGTCGTGACACCGCCGAACACGCAGCAGAACCCCAACGCGACCAAGGTCACCTACGCCGGCCAGACCGATGCCGAGCTGCGTGCCGAGTACGAGAAGGCGCAGCGGGAGAACCCCGGCTTCTTCGGCCAGTTCACGACGATCGACGACTACCTGCGCTGGAAGATCCAGTCCGCGCAGAACCAGCAGAAGCAGCAGGAGGACCTGGAGAAGGTCGTCGAGAACTACCGGCCGCCGATGTCCACGGCCGGCTCGTTCTACATGGGCTACTCGCACGACCAGCTCAAGGCGATGGTCACCGACAACATGGCCCCCTCGACCGCCAACGAGCAGGGCGAGGCCTGGACCAAGATCGGCAACACGCTGGTCGACCTGCAGAACAACCTCACCAAGGCCACCGAGGCCGGCAAGGGCGAGTGGCAGGGCAAGGCCGCCGAGGCCGCGCAGGGATACTTCACCAGCATGGCCGCCTGGTCCGGCAACGCCGCCCAGGGCGCGCAGCTCACCGGCAACAAGCTCTACGAGCAGAGCCAGGCCGCGGACACCGCGAAGACCAGCATGCCGGAGCCGGTGAAGTTCTCCACGGCCGACGCCTACAAGATGTTCTTCTCCGAGCCCAACCCGTTCAAGTGGGCCGAGACGATCGACAAGATCGAGCAGAAGTTCGAGGAGAAGCAGCAGGCGCACGAGCGTGCCGCCGAAGTCATGACGAACATGTCGACGAGCTTCCAGCAGTCCGGCTCGACGATGCCCGCGTTCGTCCCGCCGCCCCCGATGGAGGGCACCGGCGGCAGCGGCGACCCGGGTGGCACGCAGCCCGGCACCGGCAGCCGGCCGACGATCCCTGACGGGCCCGGCGGCATCGGCGGGTCCGGCATCCCCGGTGGTGGCGGCGTTCCCGGTGGTGGCGGCAACCTCAACCAGTCCGGCCTCATCCCGGGCACGCCCGGCAACCCGGGCATCCCGCCCGGCGGCGGTCCCGGCATCCCCGGTGGCCCCGGCTACCCGGGCGGTCCCGGTTACCCCGGTGGTCCCGGCACTCCCGGCTACCCCGGCCCGGGTATCCCGCCCGGTGGACGCCCGCCCGGCGTTCCCGGACGGCCCGGCATGCCCGGCGGTGGTCCCGGTGGTGGACGCGGTCCCGGTGGCCCGGGCGGCATGCCCGGCGGCGGACGCGGCGGCATGGGGCCCGGTGGCCCGGCCGCGGCCGGGCGCGGCGGGTTCGGGCCCGGTGGGTTCGGGCCGGGCGGTGCGGCGGGCATGCTCGGCGAGTCGGGCAAGGCCGGCGCGGGCGGCTTCGGGCCGGCCGGTGGTGGCCTGGGCGGTGCCGGTGGTCGGGGTGGCGCCGGTATGGGCGCGGGCATGGGCGCCGGCATGGGTGCCGGGGCCGCCAACGGCCAGGGTGACGAGGACAAGGAGCACAAGGCCGCGTCGTACCTGGTCGAGACCGAGGACGTCTTCGGTGACGGCACGATGGTCGCGCCCCCGGTCATCGGCGGGTGAGCGTGTTCTCGTTCGCCCTGTCCCACGCGGCGGCCGACATGCTGTGGGAGGACCTCAAGCTCGGCAGCCGGCCCTACCCGTTCGAGTTCCCCTACCTCGGTCAGACGCTCGACGAGCGCCGCGGCATCCGCAACGCCGTCTACCAGGACCTGGAGTCCCGCGGCCTGGCGTCGCGGGGCCGGGTTTCGGCCGAGGTCGAGGAGGCGCTCACCCTGCTCGTGCGCTTCGACTACTCGCTCAACGCGGTCGCCTCGCTCGACGCCCGCAACGTGGAGCGCCAGCTCCTCGCCCGCAGCGGCGCGCAGGGTGAGCTGGCGGTCCTCGCCGTCCTCGACGACCGGCAGATGAAGGTCGAGACCATGCGGTCCTCGTCCCTGCTGCGCGCCGTCGTGGACCTGATCCCGCCGGGCCGCCCCGGTCCGGGCCAGTCGGTCACCGTGGCCATGCCCACGTCCGCGCCGCCGCCCCGGCCCCGCCAGGACGAGGACTTCGGCAACGCCACCTTCACCCAGGCCATGGCGCCCCGCTCGACCAGCGGGTCGCAGGTCCGCGCCCTGGAAGCGGTGTTCGAGCGGCCCCGCCTGCGCGCGGGCCAGTTCGGCGTCACCGTCCGCGGCCGGCACGGCCGTGAGCAGCGCGCACCGCAGATCGCCTGGTTCGACAACGACCAGGGCCGCTACATGTCGCAGACCCGGCAGGGCCAGGACGGCCAGAAGTGGCTCACCCACGCCCCGGCCGACAACGCGCGCATCGCGGGCCAACTGGCCCAGGAACTCAACGCCCTGCTGAACTGACCAACGCCCTGCGGAACCGACCAAAGGTCTGCTGGACTGACCGGGAACGGCGGAAGAGCCTCAGGCTCTTCCGCCACCCCAGCCGCCTGGGCCGGCCTCCGAGCGTCGCTCAGTCGTCGATGTCGCCGCCGTAGCCGGGCATCCGGCCGGTGACGACGAAGACCGTGCGCTTGGCGACCGACACCGCGTGGTCGGCGAAGCGCTCGTAGAAGCGGCCCAGCAGGGTGGTGTCCACAGCGGACGGGACGCCGTGCGGCCAGTCCTTGTCCATGATCACCGTGAACAGGTGGCGGTGCAGGTCGTCCATGGCGTCGTCCGCGTCCTCCATGGACCGGGCGCGCTCGACGTCCTGCGTGCGGATGACCTCGGTGGCCTCGCGCGCCAGGTTGACCGCGATGCGGCCCATCTCCGCGAAGTACGGCTCGACGGTGTCCGCGAGCACGCGGTTCGGGTGCCGGCGGCGCGCGGCCTTGGCCACGTGCAGCGCCAGGTCGCCCATGCGCTCGACGCTCTCCGCCGCGTGGATCACGGCCAGCACGATGCGCAGGTCGGTGGCCACCGGCGCCTGGAGCGCCAGCAGCGCGTAGGCCTGCTCCTCGATGCTCGCGCGGACGTCGTCGATCTTGGCGTCGTCGCCGATCACCTGCTCCGCGACCGCGAGGTCCGCCTGGAGCAGCGACGCGGTGGCGCGCTCCATGGCGTCACCGGCCATCGAGCACATGTCGGCGAGCCGGTCGGCGAGTTGTCCGAGCTGGTCGTGGTAGGCCTCACGCATGGGCGTCAGCCTACGTGCAGGTGGTCGCGGCGGCGACATTCCCCAGTGAACCCGAGGTGAACCCGAAACGTCCAGATGGGCTACGCACAGGGGTCCACGCCTGCGTTGACCACCTCGACCGGCGGCGGGGTCGCCTTGCCCGGCTGACCCTGGGTACCACCCGGTTGGGGGGCGACGACCTTGCGGTCCCACTCCGGCCCGAGCAGCAGCAGCACCGAGCCGCCCATCTCCGGCCGGAACTCCGGCGTCGCACCGGGGACCGCCGCGGCCAGCGTGGCGGCGGCGTCCTCGCCCCCGATGCCGTACCGGATGACGGTCTTCGGCGTGGCCTCGCCGCCACCCCAGTTGACGACGCTGAACCCGAGTTCCTCCAGGCTGTCCTTGGCCAGCTTGGCCGCGCCGTCGCGACCGCCCTCGCCGTTGAACACCTGGATCTTCAGGCCCTTGGGGTCGATCACGCTGCCCTGCTTGGGCTGCGCGGGCGCGTTGGACGTCGGGGCTGCGGGCTGGGTCGACGTGGTCGGGGTCGCGTCCGGGGTCTCACCGGGCAGCGGCGTGCCGTCGATGATCGCCTGGAACAGCGCCTTGGTCTCGTCCTCCAGCAACAGCTCGATGTTGTCGTGGTTGGACTTCGTCGGGCCCTCGTCCGTCCGGTGCGGCACGGTGATGAAGCTGACCCGGCCGGCCTCGATGCCCTGCAACGACTGCGCCAGCGTCAGCATGTCCTTCACGCCGATGTTCTGGCCCACGGTGGACGCGGCGAACGCGTTGAGGAAGTTGTTGAGCTTGCCGGGGTTGAGCAGCATCTCCGACGACAGGGCCGTGCGCAGCAACGAGGACAGGAACTTCTGCTGCCGCTTCACCCGGTCGTAGTCGCCGAGCGGCTCGTTGGTGACCTTGCGGGCCCGGACGTAGTCGAGGGCCTTCGCGCCGTCGATCTCGTACTGGCCCGGCTTGTCGAAGATCATGCCGAGTTCTTCGTCCTCCATGACCTTCGGCACGCAGACCTTGATCTTGCCGACGGCGTCGACCATGCCCTTGAAGCCGTTGAAGTCCACGGAGATGAAGTGGTTGATGGTGAGGCCGGTCAGCTCGGTCATGAACGTGCTGACGCACCGCGGGCCGCCGTCGGCGTAGGCCTGGTTGGCCTTGACGCCCTTGGCCTTGGGCAGCATCTCGCCGGTGTACTCGCCGGTCTCCCAGTTCCACTTCTCGCACTCGGGCCGGGTGATCTGCAGGTCGCGCGGCACGGACACCACGACGACCCGCTTCCGGTCCGCCGGGATGTGCGCCAGCATCAGCACGTCCGACCGCGCGCCCGGCTCGGCGTCCGCGTCACCGACCCCGTCCTCGGGCTTGGCGCCCGCGCGGGTGTCCGAGCCGACGATGAGGAAGTTCTCGTCGCCCAACTGCTTCTCGGCCTGGTGCACGGCGGCGGAGTTGGTGTTGAGCGCGTCGATCTCGGTGAACTTGCTGTCGATGTACTGCATCGCGCCCCACCCGAGGCCCGTCGCGACGAACACCAGCACCGCGCCGGTCAGCGACAGCACCTTGACGATCCGCACGATCTTGCTGTGCTTGGCCGTGCGCGCCTTCCGGCGGCGCGGGGTGTCGGGGTCGTCGGGGTCGTCCAGGGGTTCGGCGAAGACGGTGGCGTCCTCGTCGTGGTCCTGCTTCCAGGGCAGCAGCTTCTGGCGCCGTTCCTTCTTCTGGCGCTCCTGCTCGGCCAGTTCGTCGTGGACGGCGGAGAAGCGGGCGAGCGTGTGGTCGACCTCGCGACGCTTCTTGACCTCGTCGCTGATGGCCTCCATCTCGGTGGTGAGGCTCAGGGGGTCGATCTGGTCACGCGGACTGGGCGCGGGCGCACCCCCGAGCCTCCCCGCGATGTCCGCCCCTTCAACGCCGGCACCGGCCACAGCCCCAGCCACGGCCGCGGCGCCACCCCGCGCCAGGTCTCCGTCCACACCGGACCGCGGCGCACCATCGGCAAGCCGACGCGGCCCACTGCCGTCCGGTCCGCCTTCGGCGAGCCGTCGAGGCCCACTGCCGTCCGGACCGCCCGGGGCGACCCGGCGTCCAGCGCCCGGCCCTTCCGCCAAGCGACGCGGCCCACTGCCGTCCGGACCGCCTTCCGCGAGTCGTCGGGGACCGCTGCCGTCCGGACCGCCTTCCGCGAGTCGTCGGGGACCGCTGCCGTCCGGACCGCCTTCCGCGAGTCGTCGGGGACCGCTGCCGTCCGGACCGCCTTCCGCGAGACGCCGTGGTCCACTGCCGTCCGGACCACCGGGACGCCCCGGCGCCGCGAACCCGCGCGGGTCAGGACCGGTTCCGTTGGCACGGCGGGGATCCACGGGCCGACGACCGGTGTCGGCCGGGCCACCCTCGGCAAGCCGTCGCGGTCCGCTCCCGTCCGCGAGGTCACGCGGGTTCGCCGGACCGAAGTCGCGGGGAGCACCGGGGGCGAGATCCCGCGGTCCGGTGTCCCGAGGGCTGATGCCGCCGTCGCGAGGGCCGCCGGGTGCCGTCTCGCGCAGGGCACCGCCGGGCGCGGTCTCGCGCGGACCACCAGGTGCCACGTCGCGCCGACCGCCGAGAGCGGCGTCGCGCGGGCCGTTGAGTGTGGCGTCGCGGGGGCCGGCAGGTGCGGCGTCGCGGGGGCCGGCGGGTGCGGTGTCGTGCGGACCGGTGAGAGCGGCGCCGCGCGGGCCGGCGGGTGCGGTGTCGCGGCGGCCGTTCTGGGGCAGGTCGCGAGGGGTGAGGTGGCCGGGGTCGCGGGGACCGTCGGCGCCGAGGTCGCGGGAAGGTGCCGGAGCGCCGTTGCGCGGCGGGGTCTGGCCCAGGTCGTGCGGGCTGCCGGCCAGTTCGCGGCGCGTGACGCGGGGGGACCCGTCGCGCGGAGCGGTGTCGCGGCCAACGCCGGGAGCCAAGTCGCGCGGAGCACCGGCTGCGGCGTCGCGGGGCAAGCCGGGATCGCGGGAGGTGCCGGCCGCCGCGTCGCGGGGTGAGCCCAAGTCGCGGGGAGCGCCGGGCGCGGCGTCGCGGGGTGAGCTGAGGTCGCGAGGGGCGCCGGCCGCGGAATCGCGGGGCAGGCCCAACTCGCGGGAAGCGCCGGCAGCCGCGTCGCGGCCGCGGGGTGCACCGGCCGCAGTGTCGCGCGGCAGGCCCAGGTCGCGCGGGGCACCGGTGGCCGCGTCGCGGGGCGAACCCAGGTCTCGTGGAGGTGCGGCCGGGGGTTGGCGGCGGGGTGGTTCGGGGGTGGCGGCGCGGCGGGCCGGGGGTTGGTCGGTCGACAGGTCCGGGCGGGCGCGGCGGCCGGTCGACTCGGGGCCGAAGTGGGGCGCCGGCGCGTCCTCGGGGGTCGGGCGACGCCGGCGGCCGGTGTCCTGGTGGCGGGTCGGGTCGGCGGGGGCGAGGTCGTCCGGCAGGGCGCGGCGGCCCGTCGGTTCGGGAGCGGCCCGGCGGCCCGTGGGCTCGGCCGGAGCGGCGTAGTCCCCCGCGGACGGGGCGAAGCCGTTGGGGCGCGCCCGGCGGCCGGTGGACTCCGCCTCGGGTGCCGCACGCCTGCCGGTCGACTCCGGTCTGCGGCCGTCGGTGGGCGGCACGGGGCGCGGGATGTTCGTCCGGCTGTGCTGTTCCAGCAGTTCGGAAACGCTCAGCCCGCCGCTGCCCTCCATCGACCGCCGTCGGCGGCCGGTGGGCTGGTCGTCGGGAACGGGCTGGTCACCACGAGGTCCGGGGCCGCCACGGCGGGGCTCGTCGGGCACCCGGTCTCCCTTCAGCAACAGCGGTCAATACGGGGTCGTCATCACGAGTTGACGACATCAAGGACACATTGGTTGCACCAACGGCGTGTCACTTGCCTTGGCGATACTACGGATGACCGCCAGTCCTGACGACCACTCCCGGTGAGACTGGGGTGGTGTGTAGTCAGTTGCGCTCAGCAGGCTACGTCCGAACGGGTGAGCTGCCGCAAAAACTCAGTAACCGGCAACCCTCGGTTCGGCGATCCCGCGCCGGCCCGCCGCGGCACCGGCCAGGCGCACCCGACCACCCTCCCGGTAGGCGACCGCGTTCCGTCCTGACTGCTTGGCGGTGTACAGCAGGCTGTCCGCCCGCAGCAGCTGTTGCTCCGGAGCGACCTGCGGACGGGTCGGCGAGTCCCCCGCGGGAGGCTCGTAAGCCAACCCGATGCTGACGGTCACTCGCAAACCGGGCGCCAGCGAAGCCCAGGCGTGACGCTCGACACGCATGCGGGCCGACTCGGCGATCTCCACGCTCCCGGCGGCGTCCACGCCCGGCAGCACGAGCACGAACTCCTCGCCGCCGTAGCGGGCGCAGAACCCGTCCTCGGGCAGCTCCTCCTGCAACAGCTCGACCACGCGCTGCAACACACGATCACCCAGGAGGTGGCCAAATGTGTCATTCACCTGCTTGAACCAGTCCAGGTCGATCAACGCGATGGCGAGCCCGTCGGCGGTGGCGCCCCGGTCGGTCACCATGCCGAGCAACCGCTCGTCCAGGTACCGCCGGTTGTAACTGTCGGTGAGGCTGTCTCTCAGGCTCTGCTCGCGCGCCTCGGCGTGCTCGCGGCGCAGCCGGTCCACCTCGCGGCGCAGTTGCTCGGGGACGTGCGGCTGCTCGTCCTGGTCGGCGTAGACCAGGTCGAACGCCGACCGCAGGTGCTGGTACGCCTGCCGCCACTGACCGCGGGAGGCGAGCAGCGCGGCGATCGACTCGTGCAGCTGCACCAGCCCGGTGCCCTCCGACGCGGTCCGGTCCTCCTCGGACCGGCCGTCTCTGTCGAAGTCGGCGACTTCGGGTCGCAGTGCGGTCATCGCGCTCACCTCCCTACTTGCCAAGGTGTCGTCTGTTGCAACGCGGTGCTTGAGCCGGCGGGACGCGTCACAGGGGGATTTCCCTCTACCGGTTGACCGTGCACTGCTCCGAACTGGTGACGTTCGGTGATCAACTAGCCGGAACGTGTGCCCAGCGTGGTCAGGCCGCGCAGGGCGCGAAGCCGTACGCCTTGCCGTTGAGCAGCACGATGTGCTGGGAGCCGATCTGGCTGCCGATCTCGGTGCCCTCCTGGAACGCGGTGAGCGTCACCGCGACCACCAGCACGACCCCGCGCGGGTGCTCGTCCTCGCCGGGCGGCGTCCAGTCCGGGTCGAGGCGGAGCGTGGACATGGTCGGCTGCACCTTGATGATGCCCTTCGGCAACTCGCAGTCCTCGTCGCGGAAGTCCGGGTGTTGGGTGTCGGCGAGCAGTTCGTGCTGCTCGGACACGCCCTGGCCGGCGGCCTCGTTGAGCGCGGCGAAGTAGCTGGCGACGAGTTCGCGCTCGACGTCGGTGACGCGCAGCGGCCGGGGCGTCCCGGCGACCGTCGAACCGCACGCGGCCAGCAGGACCGCGCAGGCGACGAACGCGGCGACGCGCAGCGCCCGGTCAGCCACCGGAGTGCATGTCTTCCGCTGCGGGGACCATCCCGTCCTCCGGGTCGTCCAGCCAGCCCTCCGGGAGGACGACCTTGCCCGGGGAGCCCTGCCGACCGCGCGGGCCTTCGGCGTCGAGCGTCTCGGCGGTCGGGTCGAGCCGGCCCAGCAGGTCGTCCAGCTCGGCGGTGGTGGACACCATGGCGAGGCCGCGCCGCAGGTCCGAGCCGACCGGGAACCCCTTGAGGTACCAGGCCATGTGCTTGCGCAGGTCGCGGATGCCCTTGTCCTCGCCCAGGTGCGCGGCGAGCAGGCGGCCGTGGCGGGCGATGATCTCGGCGACCTTGCCCAGCTTCGGCGCCGGTGGGACGGGTTGGCCGTTCATGGCGGCCTGGAGTTCGCCGAACAGCCAGGGGCGGCCGAGGCAGCCGCGCCCGACGACGACGCCGTCGCAGCCGGTCTTGGCGACCATGTCGAGGGCGTCCTGCGCGCTGAAGATGTCGCCGTTGCCCAGGACGGGGATGCTCGTCACGGCCTCCTTGAGGCGCGCGACGGCGTCCCAGTCGGCCTGCCCGGAGTACCGCTGGGCGGCGGTCCGGGCGTGCAGCGCAACCGCTTGCGCGCCTTCGTCCTCGGCGATGCGGCCCGCGTCCAGGAAGGTGTGGTGGTCGTCGTCGATGCCGATGCGGAACTTGACCGTGACCGGCACCCCCGCGGGCTCCGCGGCCTTCACCGCGGCCCGCACGATGTCCCGGAACAACCGCCGCTTGTACGGCAGCGCCGCCCCACCGCCCTTGCGCGTGACCTTGGGCACCGGGCACCCGAAGTTCATGTCGATGTGGTCCGCCCGGTCCTCACCGACGATGATCTTCGCGGCTTCGCTCATCGAGTGCGGGTCGACCCCGTAGAGCTGCAACGACCGCGGGTGCTCGGCCTCGCCGAACGTGATCATCTCCATGGTCTTGGAGTCGCGCTCGACGATGGCGCGGGCCGTGATCATCTCGCAGACGTACAACGACGTGGGGCTGCCGAACTCCCGGCACAGCTGCCGGAACGCCACGTTGGTGATGCCCGCCATCGGCGCGAGCACCACGGCCGGGTCGACCGCGTAGGGGCCGATCCGGAGGTCTGTCGAGGTCTGGAGTGCGGTGGACATCCAGGCCATTGTCACCCAGCGACGGAAGTGGCGGACGCCATACGACCGAATCCGTCGGGGTTTGTGGGTATTGCCCACATACCCCGGCGGGCGTATCGTTGTCCGCCCCGGCTCCATTCGAGGAGGACGCATGTCGGTACTCGACGACTTCCGGCCCGTGGCCGAAGTGACAGCCGACGAACGCGCGCGGGTCGCGGTCGGAAAGGCCGGTGCGCGCAAGAACGACCGCTACGCCGTGGCGGTCAACCCCGATGGCGCGATCCTGCTGACGCCGTTGGCGAGCATCCCGAGGCGCGAGCTGATGGTCTGGGAGAACGACGAACTGCGGGCTTCGCTGTTCCGCGGCCTCGCGGACGCGGCCGAGGGCAACGCGCGGCCCCTGGACTGGGTCACCGCTGACGACGAGGACTCCGAAGACGCGTGAGCGCTCCACCGTTCGTACTGCTGTACACGCGTGAGGCGGAGAAGGTTCTCGAAGATCTTCGGTTTAAGCAGCAATACGCGCCGAAGCTCAAGAAGGTCCGCAAAGCACTTCGCCTGCTGGAGCAGGCCGGACCACGCCACCCCGGACTCCACTCGCACGACTACCAGTCGGTGCCGGGACCGGGTGGCGTCACGTTGTGGGAGTCGTACGTGGAGAACCGGACACCGTCGGCATGGCGGATCTGGTGGATCCACGGCCCGGGCGACGGCCAGTTGACCATCGTGACGATCGGCCCGCATCCGTAGTCAGGCCAAGGCGCGCCTCAGGCGGGCGACGGCTCCTTCGTTGACAACCCGTCCGCGACCTCCAGGCACCGCCGGTAGCAGGACGTCAGCACGGCCTCCTCCCCGAAGCCGCCTCCCTCCCACACCGGGCCGACCGTGTGGATCACGTACCGGACCGGGGGTGTGAGGTCGAACGCCGGTGTGGCGATCGCGTCACCGGGCTCGCACGGACCCACCTCCGCGCCGGCCTGGGCCAGCCGCGGACCGGCCGCGCGGTGGATCGCGCCGTCCACCCCGCCGCCGCCCATCAGCGACTCGTTGGCCGCCGTCACGCCCCTGCCACTCCTTGGGCCAGAGCCCCGCCGCCCCCACCGCCACCCCGTCGAGCACCACCCGCAACATGCCCGAACCCGGCGCCAGGTAACGCCGGTGCCGGTCGGCCACGCGCTCGTCGGACTCCGGCCCGCCGAGGTGGGCCGTCATCTCCGGCGTGTTGAGCCGGTGCAGCAGGCCGAGGTCCGCGGTGGACCAGGCTTCGAGCTGGACGGTCATGGGCAACAGGGTGCCGGCGGGGTACGACAATTTCGGAAAAACCGCAGGTCAAACCCGATTTCACGGAGGTTGGCCAGGCATCCGCCGGACGATCGCTGCCACGCTTCCGCGCACGTTCCCGCTGCATTCACCGCCCGCCCTAGCGTCGATCCCCGGACCGAAATTGGTCTATACCTATTACCGGGGAGGCGGACCAAGGGACGCCGGGAACGACTGTACTGGGCTGTGGACGTGCCAAGCGTGACCAGCTAGCCCACGTCCCGGCGGAGCAGGTCCTCCTCGGTCTCCGCCCGGACCAGGACGCGCGTCGTGCCGTCCCGCACGCCGACCAGTGCGGGGCGGCACACTTGGTTGTAGTTCGAGGCGCGCGAGTGGTGGTACGCGCCGGTGACCGGCACCGCGACCACGTCACCCGGGTGGACGTCCCTCGGCAGGTCGACTTCGGCGATCACGTCACCGGCTTCGCAGTGCCGCCCGACGAGCACCATGCGCGCGGTCGGCCCGGTGCGCAGCAGTCGTGGCTGGTAGCGGGCACCGTAGAGGGCGGGCCGGGCGTTGTCGCTCATGCCACCGTCCACCGCCACGAACGGGTGCTTCACGGACGTCACCCGGTAGAGCGTGACCCCCGCTTTGGCCACAATGGCCCGCCCCGGTTCGACCACGAGCTGCGGCTCCGGAACCCGGTGCACCCCACACTCGTACCGAACCGCCCGCTTGACCCGCTCGGCATACCCGACAAGGTCGAACTCCGCCTCAGCACTGGTGTAGGCCACCCCAAACCCACCACCAAGGTCGAGTTCGCGCACCGGACGGCCAAGCCGGGCGATCAACCCGACCATGCGACGGGCAGCCTGCTCGTATGTGGCAACGTGCCGAATCTGCGACCCGATGTGGCAGTGCAACCCAACCAACTCAAGATCCGGCCGCCCACCAAGCACATCCAACGCCCGCCTCAACTCTCCCTCCCCGAGCCCGAACTTCTGCCCGGTATCCCCGGTGGCAAGCGCAGGATGCGTATCGGCGGCGATCCCGGGCAGCACCCTCAGCAACACCTTGGCATCGGTGATCCGGTCCAACTCGTCCACCGAGTCCACCACGATCCGCCCCGCCCCGTGCGCCGCCTTCAGGTCCTACACCCCGATGATCCGGACCACAACGGCTGCTCCCCGCAGATGTGCGGCGCGATCGAGCGGGGGTTCGGGTAAGGGTGCGGGTGGCGTAGCGACAACCGGCCGGCGGTCGATAGTGGTGGGTATGGA
>NZ_JAPSLK010000001.1:0-89003 GCF_031180885.1 Saccharothrix sp. | reverse complement strand
ACACCCCGATGATCCGGACCACAACGGCTGCTCCCCGCAGATGTGCGGCGCGATCGAGCGGGGGTTCGGGTAAGGGTGCGGGTGGCGTAGCGACAACCGGCCGGCGGTCGATAGTGGTGGGTATGGAGATCGAGTTGGCCAGGGCTGTGGCCGCGTTGCGGGACGAGTTGCTGGAGGCCGTGGTCTACGGCCGCGGGCAGGACGTCACCTTCGCGGTGGGGCCGATCGAGTTGGAGTTCGGCGTGGAGTTGAAGGCCGACGTGAAGGCCAAGGGCGGGTTCAAGGCGTGGGTGGTGGCGGCCGAGGTCGAGACCGGCGCGGGTCGGGGGGCCACGCACCGGGTGAAGGTTTCGTTGACACCCAAGGACAAGAACGGCAGGGACCTGCTCGTCGGCGGTTCGAGCCCGCGTCCCGAGGGCCCGGGGGACGTGTCGGGTCACATCGAGCCCTGACCAGTTCCGCCGTCGCCGGGGGTGGGTGTGGATCGCAGGCGCGTGGTCGCGGTGACGGCCGGGGGTGTGCCGGGTTCGGGGTACGTGGTCGGTCCGCGGCTGGTGCTGACCTCGGCGCACGTGGTGGGCGGTCCGGGCGCGGCGGTCGAGGTGTTCCACCCCGGTCGGGCCGCGCGGCACGAGGGCGTCGTGGTGTGGTGCGGGACGGCGGCCGGCCGGGACGACGCGGCGCTGGTCCGGGTCGATTCGCCGGCGTGGGTTCCGCCGGTGGGCAGGGGTGTGGCGTGGGGGCGGGTGGTCACGGAACGGCCGGGTCTGCGGTGTGAGGCCAGGGGTGTGCCCGATCGCGCGCAGCGTCCGGGTGGGCCGGTCGACACGGCGCAGGTGTCGGGGACGTTGAACCCCGACGACCTCCGGGTCGCGAACCGCCACGTGCTGGCGGTCGAGGGTCACCGACCCGACCCGGGTGGTTCGCCGTGGGGTGGGCTGTCGGGTGCGGCGGTGTTCGCCGGTGGGCTGCTGATCGGCGTGGTGATGGCGGACGAGGCGGACAGCGGCCACACCAGGTTGGTCGTGGTGCCGTCTTACGTGCTGCACCACGACGAACGCTTCCGGGCGGCCCTGGCGGAGCACGGTGGCGAGTCGTCCGGGCTGCGACCGGTGGAGTTCGAGGGCTTGGCGGATCCCGGGTTGCCGGTGTCGTCGGTGTTGCCGTCGCCGGGGTGGTTGTTGCACCCGGCGTTGGAGGTCGTGCCGTTCCGGGGCCGACGCGCGGAACTCGACCGGCTGGCCGGGTGGGCCGCCGCGGAGGGGTTCGGGGTGTGCCTGGTGCACGGTCCGGGCGGGCAGGGCAAGACCCGGCTGGCGCGGCAGTTCGCCGCGGACCTGGGGCGCCGGTGGGCGACGGTGTGGCTCGACCCGCGCGCTCGCGGGGACGACCTGGCGGTGCTCGCGGACGCGGCGGTGCCGACGTTGGTCGTGGTGGACTACGCCGAGACCCGTGCCGCGCAGGTGGAGGACCTGGTGCGGGTGGCGGTCGACCACGGCGGCGGGACACCGTTGAAGGTGTTCTTGCTGGCCCGCACGGCCGGTGAGTGGTGGGACCGGTTGCGCGCGTCGTCGGGGACGGCGTCGCTGCTGCTGGACGGGTCCCCGGTCGTCGGCCTGGACCCCCTGGAGAGCGAGCAGGGCGGGCAGGAGAGCGCGTACCGCGACGCGCTGGAGGCGTTCGCGGCCGAGTTGCCGAAGGTCCGCGGGCTGTCCGATCGGCGCTGGGCGGGCAGGACGGCCCAGTTGGCGGACCGGCAGCCCGCGGGGCCGGGGGCGAAGAGCGCGTTGACGCTGCACATGACCGCATTGGCCCACTTGCTGGACTCCGACGCCTCTGCGGACGCCGATGGGCCGCTACCGCCCGAGGAGGTGGAAGACCGACTGGTGGAGCACGAGAAGCGGTACTGGGAACAGGCCGCGGCGGGGAACGCCCGGTTGCCGTTGCGGCGCTCGACGTTGCACGACGCGATGGCGGCAGCGGTCCTGGTCGGCGCGGACGACCGGGACCAAGCCGACGCGTTGCTGCTGCGGGTCGTGGGGCTCGCCGACCAGCCCCGCGACCGCCGCGACGCGGTGGTCGACTGGATCGCCGGCCTGTACCCGGCGGCGGACACGACACCGTTCGGGATGCTCCAGCCCGACCGACTGGCGGAGCGGTTCGTCGGCCGTCACCTGGAGAAGCACCCCGAACTGGCCGACCGCCTGGTGCCGGGGATCTCACCGCAGCAGGCAGAACGCCTGCTTACGCTCTACGCCCGCGCCGCGGCGCACACCGTGTTCGCCGGCGCGCTGGACGAGCACCTGACCGCGCTGTGCGTCCGTCACCCGCCACGACTGGGCGGCGCCACGATCGCGGTGGCCACCCAGGTCGAACGCCCACAACCACTCCTGCTCGCACTGGAACACATCGGCGACGCGTCCGGCACCGACGTCGACCTCCTGAGCGACCTGGCCAACCACCTGCCTCCCTTCAGCCACCGCCTGACCTACTGGGCAGCACTGCTCGGCGCGCGCCTCGTCGACGTCTACCGGGCCCAAGCCGAAGCGGATCCCGACACCTTCACGCCGGACCTCGCCATGAGCCTGAACAACCAGGCCAACCGCCTGGCCGACCTCGGGCGGCGCGAGGAGGCGCTGAAGACCAACACCGAGGCGGTCCGGATCTACTTGAAGCTCGCGCTGGCGAAGCCGGACGCCTTCCACCACGCCCTTGCCACGAGCCTGAACAACCAGGCGGGCCACCTGGCCGGTCTCGGGCGGCACGAGGAGGCGCTGAAGACCATCGCCCTGGCGGTCGCCATCCGGCGTCCGGCCGCACAGGCGCGGCCCGAGATCTTCACCCCGGACCTCGCCATGACCCTGAACAACCAGGCCGTCCGGCTGGCTGGCCTGGGTCGGCGCGAGGAGGCGCTGGAGGCCATCACCCGGGCGGTGACCATCCGACGCGAACTCGCCCGAACCTGGCCCGAGGCCTTCAACCCGGACCTCGCCATGAGCCTGAACAACAAGGCCAACCACCTGGCCGGTGTGGGTCGGCGCGAGGAAGCGTTGCAGGCGGTCACGGAGGCGGTCGGGATCTACCGCGAGCTGGCCCGGACCTGGCCGGACGCGTTCGACCACGCCCTTGCGACGAGCTTGAACAACCAGTCCGTTCGCTTGGCCGGTGTGGGTCGGCGCGAGGAGGCGCTGGAGGCGGTCACCGAGGCGGTGACGATCCGTCGTGACCTGGTACGAGCCCGGCCGGACGCGTTCAACCACGCCCTCGCGACGAGCCTGAACAACCAGGCGGTCCGCCTGGCCGACCTGGGCCGGCGCGCGGAGGCGTTGGAGGCGGTCGGTGAAGCCGTCGAGATTTACCGGGAATTGGCAGGAGCACGTCCGGATGTGTTCCGCGCCGATCTCGCCGTGAGCTTGAACAACCTGGCCAACACCCTGGCCGACCTGGGCCGGCGCGAGGACGCGCTGAAAGCGATCAGCGAAGCAGTGGAGATCTACCGGGAGCTGGCAGGAGCACGTCCGGATGTGTTCCGCGCCGATCTCGCCGTGAGCTTGAACAACCTGGCCAACACCCTGGCCGATCAGGGTCGGCACGAGGAGGCGCTGGAGGCGGTCACGGAAGCGGTAGCGATCCGACGTGAGTTGGCCGACGCGCGGCCGGACGCGTTCAACCCGAACCTGGCCCTGAGCTTGCACAACCAGTCCGTTCGCTTGGCCGGTGTGGGTCGGCGCGGGGAGGCGTTGGAGGCGGTCACGGAAGCGGTGACGATCCGCCGTGATCTCGCCCGAGCCCGGCCGGACGCCTTCAACCACGCCTTGGCCGCAAGTCTGAACAACCAGGCGGTTTTCCTGGCCGACCTGGGCCGGCGCGAGGAGGCCCTGGCGGCGATCACCGAAGCGATCACCATCCGACGCAGCCTCGTGCGAGTACGACCCCAGGTCCACAAGGTCGAACTGGAGCAATCTCTGCGCGTACTCGCCTTGCTCACCCACACGGGAGGCAACCCCGTCGAAGCTACCGATTAGTGTGGGGGTAAATGGGGAGACGATCTTCGCTTGACTCCTGGAGCCCGTTCCCACCTGGGCTTATGGTGGGCCGCCAGGGACTCGAACCCTGAACCCGAAGATTAAAAGTCTCCTGCTCTGCCAATTGAGCTAGCGGCCCGTCGGACAGCTTACCGAGGTCCTCGCACGTGGTGGGGTGGGTGGGTGGGTCCGGCGTGTGGCTGACGTCACTTGCGCACTACCGTGGGGGTATGCGGGTGGCCACGTGGAACGTCAACTCGGTCAAGCAGCGGGTGCCGCGGTTGGTGCCGTGGTTGGCGCAGCGGCGGCCGGATGTGGTGTGCCTCCAGGAGACCAAGCTCGCCGACGACGCCTTCGCCGAACTGCTCTCGCCCCACCTCGACGAACTCGGCTACGAGTTCGCGGCCCACGGTGAAGGGCGGTGGAACGGGGTGGCGATCCTGTCGCGGGTCGGGTTGGCCGACGTCGTGGCCGGGATGGTGGACGGGCCCGGGTTCCCGGAACCGGAGGCGCGGGTGGTGGCGGCGACCTGCGGGGGTGTGCGGGTCTTCTCCGTCTACGTGCCCAACGGGCGCGTGCCCGACTCCGACCACTACCACTACAAGCTCGCCTGGCTGGCCGCCCTGCGGGACGTGGTGCGGGACGCCGGTGACCAGGTGATGGTGTGCGGGGACGTCAACATCGCGCCGGCCGACGAGGACGTGTTCGACCCCGCCGCCTACGTGGGCCAGACGCACGTCACTCGGCCCGAGCGGGAGGCGCTGAACCAGCTGAAGGCGCTCGGGCTCAAGGACGTCGTCCGCGACCGCTGGCCCGGCCACCGCGTCTTCACCTACTGGGACTACCGGGCCGGGATGTTCCACCAGGACCTCGGCATGCGGATCGACCTCGTCCTGGCCTCCGAACCGGTCGCGGCTCGCACCAAGGCGGCGTGGGTGGACCGGCACGCCCGCAAGGGCACCGGACCCAGCGACCACGCCCCGGTCATCGTGGACCTCGACACCGCGCCGGACGGGGACATCGGGCCGGTCGTGCCGCCACCCTCGGCGCCCCGGAAGACCTCCTCGGGGCAGCGGAAGAAGCTCCCGCAGGCCAAGGACTAGCCCGACAAAGAGGGGCTAGCCGGCCAACTCGTCTGGTTCGAGGTCGGCGCTCCAAGAAGGTGTGGGGGCCAAGGCCAAGGCGGCTCGGAGGGCGGTGTCGCGGACGGCGGTGAACCGGCGGACGCGGGCCAGCCGGTTGAGCATCAGAGAACGCCGCACCAAGCGCTGAGTGGACCGGCGGCGCTCGCGGTCGTAGCGCCGCAGGCCGGTCGGGACGTCGCCAGACCGCAGCACCGACGCCAGGGCCACGCCGTCGATGATCGCCTGGCACGCGCCCTGCCCCAGGTCCGGAGTCATGGCGTGGGCCGCGTCGCCGATCAGGGCCACCCGGTCCGTCACGTACGAAGGCAGCGCCGGCAGGTAGTCGAGGCTGTGCCGGAGCACGTCCCGGCTCTCGGCCCGCACCCGCGGGATCGGGTCGTGCCAGGACGAGAACACCGACAGGTCGGCGTCCGGCGCCGTCAGGGCGTACCAGTTCGTGCGGCCGTCGGCCTGCGGGGTGAGGCCGAACTTCACGCCCCGACCCCACGTCTCGCCGCCCGCCTCCACGGCGAAGTCGACCGTGCCGCGCCACCCGACCGCCCCCGACCGCCGCGGTTCGACGCCGAACAGCGACCGCCGGACGCCGCTGCCGATGCCGTCCGCCCCGACCACCAGGTCGACATCGCACTCCTGCCAAGTGACCGTGCTGCCGAACCGGATCGTCCCCGGCGGCAGGGCGTCGGCGAGCACGCCCAGCAGGGCCGGGCGGGTGAGGAGGTGCACGTCCGCGCTCAACCGGCCGAGGACGGTGCCGTCGGGCTTCCGAAGAGTCCCCTCCGGCTGCCGCCGCCCCGCCCGCCGGGCCTGGTCACCCACGCCGAGCTGGTCCAGGGCCGTCAAAGCATTGCGCCAGATGCCCAAGCCCGTGCCGGTCGCGGGCAGCCCGTCCGCCCGCTCGAACGCGGTCACGTCCCAGCCCGCCCGGCGCAGCCCGATCGCCGCCGCCAGACCGCCCACCCCGCCACCGATCACCGCTGCTCTCATGCCGGCGACCGTACTACAGATGTAGTGTGCCTGACTACGGGTGTAGTGTCCCTGACCGTGACGAGACGGCAGCAGGTGCTGGACGCGGCGATCCGGGTGCTCGGCACGGCCGGACCGCGCGCCCTCACCCACCGGGCCGTCGACGCCGAGGCGGGCCTGGCGGAGGGCTCCACCTCCAACCTCTTCCGCACCCGGGACGCCCTGGTCGGCGGGGTCGTCGAACGCCTCCTCGAACGCGAGCGCGAACTCTGGGCCACGCTCGCCGGCGACGTCTCCACGCCCGAGAAACTCGCCGACGCCCTCGGCCGCGTGGTCGAGGAACTGGCCGCCGAACGGGTCCTCACCCTCGCCCGGCACGCCGTTTTCGTGGACGCGGCAGTAAGACCCGAGCTGGGCAAGCGGATCGCCGAGGCGCACGAGCAGATCGCGCAGTGGGCGGTACCGATCGTCGAAGCGATCGGCTCCAAGGACCCGGCCGCCGACCTCGCGCTCCTCCTCGCCACGGTCGACGGCCTGCTGACCAACCAACTCGCCAACCCGCGCCCGGACTTCCGCCCCGCCCGCGCCTTCCACGTGGTGCTGCGCGGCATCGTGGCCTGACAGCGGGTCCCCGCAGCGACACCCCGGCCGCGGGCCGACATCATGTGCCGGGTGGACCTGACGCGGGCGTTCCTGGCCGACGAGAGCCTGCACGGGACGATGGCGGACCTGGACCTGCCACCCGCCCTGGACGCCGTCTACGGGCACCGCCTCGCGCCCCGCCCGTTCTTCCTGCCTCGAACTGAAGCCGACCGCGTGGCACACGACCTGCGCCGCTTCTACGACCTCCTGCTCGATCTGCCGCACCGGCTGTTCGACGGCAGCCTGACCCGCTGCGCCGAAGCCCTGGGCGTGCCACCGCAGGAGGCCGCGCTGATGTCCGCCGAACCGCCCCCGTTCCACGGCCGCGCGGACCTCTACCGCGTCGGCGACGGCTTCAGGCTGCTGGAGTTCAACTCCGGCAGCCAACTCGGCGGCACGGACCTCGGCGACATCGCCCGCGCCGTCCACGAATCCCCGACCATGCGGGGTTTCGTCGCGAAGCACGACCTCGACTACGTCCACCCGGTCGAGAAGCTGTTGCGCGCCACCAAAAACGGCGCCATCGCGTTCCTGGAAGCCGGCGGCGTCCTCACCAAGTTCGCCAAGGGGTTCGCGTCCCTCCAGGAGTCCTGCCGACGGCTCGGCACGGAAATCCTGTTGGGAGAACTGGAAAACCTCACCGAACGCAACGGTCACCTGTACCTGAACGGGACGAAGCTGGACGTCGTCGTCCGCTTCTTCTCCCCGGCACAAGCCGTCGGCAAAGCCGAAACCTTCCTCAAAGCAACGAAGACCGAGATCTACACGCCCCTGTCGAGCTACCTCTACGGCTACAAGTCCACCCTGGCCCTGCTGCCCACCGCGGAGTTGGACGACGACGAGCGGTCCCTGGTCGACCGGCTCCTGCCCTGGACGCGCAAGCTGGAGGACGTCGACCGCGACCACGTCCGCGCGAACCGCGTGAACCTGGTCCTGAAGGCGTCCGGCGAGTTCGCGGGAACCGGCGTCCACGCGGGCTGGCTGCACGACGACCGCGAGTGGAAGGCCCTCGTCGACGACTGCGCGCGCAAGCCGCACGTGGTCCAGGAACGGGTTCGGCCGGTGCTGGACGTGATGCCCGACGACGACCGGGGCTGGCTCACGACGTGGGGCTGGTTCGTGACGGAGGAGGGCTTCGCGGGCATGAGCATCCGGACCATGCCGCACGAGGCGGGCGCGGTCGTCAGCTACGGCGGCAACCCGGACACGAGGGTTTCCGGTCTCCTGGTCGGATAATGCCTGCGTATCCGTTCGACCGCGTTCCGTGATTCACCCTCCGTAGCCACCATCGGCGGGTTAAAGTCCCCGCCAACAGAGGGGGGGTGCATGGGGGAGTTCTTCGCGGCCGCGCTCGCCTTCCCGACCGTCCTGCTCACGATCCTGCTCGCCGCCGTCGTGCTGTTCTGGGTGCTCGCGGCGTTCGGGCTGGACCTCGACGGCGGGGTCGAACTCGCCTACGGGTTGGGCGGGGTGCCGTCCAGCGTCGTGTTCTCCCTGCTGGTGCCGATCGCGTGGTTCGCGTGTCTCGCGGGCGTGACGCTGATCGACGGGTACGACATCCCGGTCCTGCTCGGGTCGCTGGTGGTCGGGTTCGCGACCGCCCGGTTGGCGGTGATCCCGTTGCGCCGCCTGTACCCCGTGCTGCCCGCCGCGTCCCGCAACGACTTCGTGGGCCGGGTCTGCGTGATCCGGACCGGCACCGTCACGACCGAGTTCGGCCAGGCCGAGGTGACCGCCGCCGACGGTTCCTCGGCGATCGTCCAGGTGCGCCAGGCCGGCGCGGACGACCTGCGCGCGGGCATGTCCGCGCTGATCTTCGACTACGACCAGGACGGCGAGTTCTTCTGGGTCGCCCCGATCCCTACTTACCCGTTGGGGGAGCACTGATGGGAGTCATCACCACCGGCTTCGGCGTCCTCATCGCCGTCGCCCTGGTCGTCGTGATCGCGCTGCTGATCATGATCAGCCGGCTGTTCCGCAAGATCGACCAGGGCAAGGCGCTGATCATCTCCAAGGTGCGAAAGGTGGACGTGACGTTCACCGGCGCGGTCGTCCTGCCCGTGCTGCACCGGGCGGAGATCATGGACATCTCGGTGAAGACCATCGAGATCCGCCGGGCCGGCCACGAGGGCCTCATCTGCAAGGACAACATCCGCGCGGACATCCGGATCACGTTCTTCGTGCGGGTCAACAAGACCGTCGAGGACGTCATCAAGGTCGCCCAGGCCATCGGCACCGCCCGCGCCAGCGACGAGCAGACCCTCCAGGAGCTGTTCAACGCCAAGTTCTCCGAGGCGCTCAAGACCGTCGGCAAGCAGCTCGACTTCGTGGACCTCTACACCCACCGCAACGAGTTCCGCGACCGGATCATCGAGGTGATCGGCACCGACCTCAACGGCTACAGCCTGGAGGACGCGGCGATCGACTACCTCGAGCAGACGCCGATGGAGCACCTGAACCCGAGCAACATCCTGGACGCGCAGGGCATCCGCAAGATCACCGAGCTGACCGCGATCGAGCACGTGCGGACCAACGAGTACCAGCGCGGCGAGGAGAAGGAGATCACGCGCCAGAACGTCGAGGCGCGCGAGGCGATCCTGGAGCTGGAGCGGCGCAAGGCCGACGCGGAGATCAAGCAGAAGCGCGAGGTCGAGACCATGCGCGCCCGCGAGGAGGCCGAGATCGCCAAGGTGCAGGCGGAGGAACGGCTCAAGGCCAACACCGCGCACATCCGCACCGAGGAGCAGCTGGGCATCCAGCACGAGAACAAGAACCGCGAGATCGCCGTGGCGGAGAAGAACCGCGAGCGCGTCATCGCGATCGAGACCGAGCGCATCGAGAAGGACCGCCAGCTGGAGGTCATCGGCCGCGAGCGCGAGACCGAGCTGACCCGCATCGCCAAGGACAAGGAGCTCGAAGGCGAGAAGCGGGCCATCGCCGAGGTCATCCGCGAGCGCATCGCGGTGGAGAAGACCGTGGCGGAGCAGGAGGAGAACATCAAGAAGCTGCGCGCCCTCGAAGAGGCCGAGCGGCTGCGCCAGACCACGATCATCGCCGCCGAGGCCGAGGCCCAGGAGAACCTGGTCAAGGACATCAAGGCGGCCGAGGCGGCGGAGGCCGCGGCCAAGTTCAAGGCCCGCGAGGAACTCCTGCTCGCCGAGGCGCGCCAGCAGGCCGCCGAACTCGACACCCGCGCCATGATCCGGCTCGCCGAGGGCCGGCAGGCCGAGGCCGCCGCGACGGGCCTCGCCGACGTCCAGGTCAAGATGGCCGACGTGCAGGTCAAGGAGCGCGACGCGGAGGCGCTGGAGAAGGTCGGCCGCGCCGAGGCCGTGGTGGAGCGGGAGAAGGCCCTGGTGGCCGCCGAGGCCATCCGCGAGAAGCTCAAGGGCGAGGCGGAAGGTCTGGCGGACAAGGCGAACGCCATGGCCGCGCTGGACGAGGTCACCCGCGAGCACGAGGAGTACCGCCTGCGGCTGGAGACCGAGAAGGAGATCCGGCTCGCCGGCATCGACGTGCAGCGGCAGATCGCCGAGTCCCAGGCCATGGTGCTGGCCGCGGGCCTGGAGAAGGCCGACATCGACATCGTCGGCGGCGAGACCATGTTCTTCGACCGGGTGGTCGGCGCGGTCACGGCCGGCAAGAGCGTCGACGGGTTCGTGGAGCACTCCGACGTGGCCAAGACGCTCGGCGCGTCCTGGCTCAACGGGAAGTCCGACTTCACCCAGGACATCGGCCGCGTGCTCGGCTCGTTCGGCACCGAGGACCTGAAGAACGTCACGGTGTCCGCCCTGCTGCTCAAGCTGATCAACTCGGGTGGTCCGGACGCGCCCGCGATGCGCGAGCTGCTGGCCACCGCCCAGCGCCTGGGCGTCGCGGAACGGCCGGTGGCCGCGCTCGCCGCCCAGTCGTGACCACACCCGTGACCACGGACGCGACCCCGACCCCGACCCCGACGACCCCGACCCTGGACGCCGGCACGTACGAGGTGCTGCGGGCCCGGCTGGCCGACCAGGCCGCCGGGCTCGCCCGCCGGGCCGAAGCGCTCAACGCGCGCCGGCTGGAGGTGTTCGGCAGCGCCGAGCTGACCCTGCTGGGCACGGAACGCGTCCGCACCGAGAACAACTGCGTCCCACGCGATGTCGTTCACGTGGCCGGCTTGATGTTGTTCGGCTACAACGTGTTCATCGGCCTCAAGCCGGAGACCACGATCGACGACGTGTTCTCGCTGCACCGGTTCACCCGCGACGGCGACGCGTTCCGGTTCGAGGACGCGGCCCGCACCGAGCTGCCCGGCCTGCTCGACGACCCGCAGTTCGAGCGGGACTTCGCCGAGCTGTACCGGTACTACCGGGACACCCGGCTCGTGCAGCTGCGGCGGGTCGAGGGCAAGCTGCTCGCGGTGTTCCAGACCGGCGCGCGCACCGAGGACATCCGCGTGCTGCGCTGGCAGGTGGCCACCGACGGCACGGTCAAGTACCTGGACAACCGGGGCGAGCGCGACCACGTCTTCCCGCCGTCGCACGACTTCGAGTGGACGCCCACCGCGCGCGAGCACCACGTGCTGGGCCGCCACCCGCACATCTCCATCGAGGACGAGGTCTTCGTCGAGACCGTTGGCGGCGACCTCACCATCAAGGTGGAGAACAACACCGAGACCGGCGAGGGCATCTACCGCGAGCCGGTGGACGAGCCGTTGCAGTCGCTGGCCGACGCCGACGTCGAGTACGCCCGGGTCGGTCCGCTGATCCTCCTGCGCGTGCGCCCGTACAAAGAGACCGCGTGGCGGCACCTGGTGTTCAACACCCGCACCAAGAGCGTCGTGCGGCTGGACGGCATCGGCCAGGCGTGCCAACGGCTCCCGGAGGACCAGGGCCTGATCTTCCCCGGCGGCTACTACCTCGCCACGGGCGTCAGCAAGACGTTCGACACCGCCGTGGACGAGCTGGAGTTCGAACGGGTCATCCGGTCCACCAACGGCGAGGACGTGCTGTACGTCTTCCACGCCCGCCGCGACGGCCGTTCACTCCTGCTGCCCTACAACGTGATCCGCAAGGAAGTCGCGAACCCGTTGCCGTGCCACGGGTACTCGCTGTTCGACGACGGCACGCTGGTGGTGTTCCGGGCGCTGACCGAGGAACCGACCCGCGTGCACCCGATGCAGGTGTGGCAGACGCCGTACCTGTCCGACACCTACGCCGCCGCGCAGCCCGCCGGCACCGGTCCGCTGGAGCGGGTCGGCAACGCGGACCTGGTGCGCGGCATCTCCGACTGCCTGTCGGTGAGCCGGATGGTCGGCGAGATGGCGCCGTCGGCGGCGGTGTTCGAGGACCTGATCGCCTCGTGCACCAGGGTGTTCGACTCCTACCACTGGCTGGGCGAACCCGATCTGGGCGACCTGCGCACCCCGTTGACCGAGGTGCGCGCGACGGCCGAGCAGGTGCTCGACGAGTTCGAGACCGTGCAGGCGCTGACCGACCAGGCCGCGGCGGCGCTGGCCGAGGCCGCCGACGGCATCGCGTCGATGATCCGGCGCACCCGCGGCGAGGTCCCGGTGGGCGCGGACGCTTGGGTGCGGCAGCTCGCCGATCTCCGTGGCGCACAAGGTCATCTGGTGACCCTGAAGGAACTCCGGTACGTCGACCTGAAGCGGATCGAGGAGCTGTCCGCGCAGCTCGCCGAGGAGCTGGGGTCCACGGCCCAGCGCGCGGTCGAGCACCTGCGCCGCGAGGACGCGTTCGCCGGGTACCACGAGCAGGTGGACGCGTTGGTGGGCAAGGCGGAGGCGGTGCGGACGGTCGCCGAGGCCAAGCCGGTCACCGACGAACTCGCCGAGCAGCAGCGCGGCCTGGAGGTGCTGACCGAGGTCGTCGGTTCGCTGGAGATCGCCGACGCCACGGTCCGGACCTCGATCCTGGAACGCATCGGCGAGGTCCTGGGCGGGCTGAACCGCGCACGGGCCACCGTGGACGGTCGTCGCCGGGAACTGCTGGCCACCGAAGGACGAGCCGAGTTCGCGGCCGAGTTCGCGCTGCTCGGGCAGGCCATCACGGGCGCGCTGGCGGTCGCGGACACGCCCGCGGCGTGCGACGAGCAACTGGGCCGGCTGCTGCTGCAACTGGAGAACCTGGAGTCCAGGTTCGGCGAGTTCGACGACTTCCTGGCCCAGCTGGGCGCCAAGCGGACCGACGTCTACGAGGCGTTCTCCTCGCGCAAGCAGGCGTTGCTGGACGAGCGGTCCCGGCGCGCGGACCGGCTGGTCGACTCGGCGGAGCGCATCCTGACCGGGGTCGGCCGGCGGGTGGCCGGGCTCGGGTCGCTGGACGAGGTCAACACCTACTTCGCGTCGGACCCGATGGTGGCCAAGGTCCGGTCCATCGCGGCCGAACTGCGCGACCTGGGCGACACCGTCCGGGCCGAGGAGCTGGACGGGCGGGTGCTCGCCGCGCGGCAGGAGGCGGGGCGCGCGCTGCGCGACCGGCTCGACCTGTTCGACGGCGAGACGATCAAGCTGGGCCGGCACCGGTTCGCGGTGAACACCCAGCCGGTGGACCTGACCCTGGTGCCCAAGGACGGCGCGCTGTCGTTCGCCATCACCGGCACCGACTACCGCGCCCCGGTGCGGGACGAGGCCTTCGCGGCGACAAAACCGTTCTGGGACCAACTGTTGGTGTCCGAGACGGCCGAGGTGTACCGGGGCGAGCACCTGGCCGCGTCGATCCTCGCCGAGCACCCGGTGGACGGCCTGCACGCGGCCGTGACCGACGGGCGGTTGCTCGACCTGGTCCGGAAGGTCGCCGAGACGCGGCTGGACGAGGGCTACGAGCGGGGCGTGCAGGACCACGACGCCGCCCGGATCCTCGACGCGTTGCTGCGCCTGCACGCGGGTGCGGGGGTGCTGCGGTACCCGCCGTCGGCTCGTGCGGCGGCGCAGTTGTTCTGGGCCGAGGCGGACGAGGAGTCGCGGATGCGGTGGACGCGGCGGGCGTCGTCGCTGGGACGGGCGCGGTCGGTGTTCGGGCACACGCCGGCGATCGACGAGCTGTGTGACGAACTTGCGGCGCAGATCGGTGACCCGCTGGCCGGGGAGTACCTGTTCGAGGAGTTGTGCAGCGCGCCGTTCGGGTTCGCCGGCAGCGCCGGCGCGCGGGCGTTGACCGAGGCGTTCCACCGCGCGTTGGGCAGCCGCAAGGAGTTCGAGGACGACCTGCGCGCGCTGACCGACCCGGCGGACCGGAAGGCGCTGGTCGAGGGCTGGTACTCGGCTTTCCTGGCCGGGCGGGAGGAGTACGACCTGCCCGAGGCGGTGGCGCTGGAGCTGTGCCGGGACCTGCCGCGGCACGAGTCCTCGGCCCAGATCCGGTCCACAGTGGACGGTTTGCTGGGCGCGCACCCGCGGATCGTCGACCGCAAGCTGGAGTTCCGGCTGGACGAGCTGCTGACCCGGACGCGCCGGTTCCGGACCGAGCGGGTGCCCGCGTTCCGCGCGTACCAGCGGCACCGCAACGAGGTCGTGGCGGCGGAGAAGCGGCGGCTGCGGCTGGAGGAGTACCAGCCGAAGGTGATGAGCGCGTTCGTCCGCAACCGCCTGCTGGACGAGGTGTACCTGCCGCTGATCGGCGACAACCTGGCCAAGCAGCTCGGCGCGGCGGGCGACGACAAGCGCACCGACCAGATGGGCCTGCTGCTGCTCATCTCGCCGCCGGGCTACGGCAAGACGACCTTGATGGAGTACGTGGCCAACCGGTTGGGGTTGGTGTTCGTCAAGGTCAACGGGCCTTCGCTGGGCCACGACGTGACGAGCGTCGACCCGGCCGACGCGCCCAACGCGACCGCGCGGCAGGAGGTCGAGAAGATCTCGTTCGCGCTGGAGACCGGCAACAACGTGTTGCTGTACCTGGACGACATCCAGCACACGTCCCCGGAGCTGTTGCAGAAGTTCATCTCCCTGTGCGACGCGCAGCGCCGGATGGAGGGCGTCTGGGACGGCCGGACGCGGACCTACGACCTGCGCGGCAAGCGGTTCGCGGTGTGCATGGCCGGCAACCCGTACACCGAGTCGGGTCAGCGGTTCCGGATCCCGGACATGCTGGCGAACCGGGCGGACGTGTGGAACCTGGGCGACGTGCTGTCCGGGCGCGAGGACCTGTTCGCGTTGAGCTACATCGAGAACGCGTTGACCTCGAACGCCGTGCTGGCGCCGTTGTCGACGAGGGACCGGGGCGATGTGGACCTGCTGGTCCGGATGGCGAAGGGCGAAGAGGTCCGGTCGGACCAGTTGAGCCACCCCTACACGTCGGTGGAGCTGGAGCAGGTGCTTTCGGTGCTGCGCAAGCTGTTGCGCGTGCAGGAGGTGGTGTTGGCCAACAACCAGGCCTACATCGCTTCGGCGGCGCAGTCGGACGCGTCGCGGGTCGAGCCGCCGTTCCGGTTGCAGGGGTCGTACCGGAACATGAACAAGCTGGCCGAGAAGGTCGTCCCGGTGATGAACGACGCCGAGCTGATGGCCGTCATCGACGACCACTACCTGGGCGAGGCGCAGACCTTGACGTCCGGGGCCGAGGCGAACCTGCTCAAGCTGGCCGAGCTGCGGGGGACGCTCACCGAGGAGCAGGCGCGGCGGTGGGACGAGGTGAAGGCGGCCTACGTGCGCGCGCAGGCCCTGGGCGGTGCGGAGGGTGACCCGATGAGCCGCGCGGTCGGCGCGGTGGGCTTGCTGGCGGACCGGGTGGGCGGGGCCATCGACCGCCTCGCCGCCCGCTAGTCGTCCTCCCGCTCGCAGGCGATGCCGTCGAGGTCCACGTCCAGCCGGTGGCGGTCTCGGCCGTGGACCTCGATCCGGGTCAAGCCCTGCTCGCGCAGCCACTCGCAGGCTTTGCGCGGGTCCAGGGGGAAGAACCACGGGACGCATGTGCCGTCGGTGAGGTACGAGCGGTCGCAGTTGTTCCGGTTGGCTTTCTTGCCCGGAGGCTGGGCGGTGGTGGGCGAAGGCGGTTGCGGTTCCGGGGTGGGGGTGGCGGTCACCGGGACGGCCGGCCTGGCCTCCGGTGGCGCCGTGACCGGGGCCGGTGAGGGCTGGACGGCCAGGGTGGTGGTGTGGGTGGCGCTGAGCACGCCGGGGCCCACCGGGCTGAGGTCCACCCTGCGCACGTCCACCGGGCGCGGCTGGTCCACGACGATCGCCAGGGTCAGCAGTGCGCCGGACGCCAGGGCGCCCATCGTGCAGGCGAAGGCCAGTCGTCTGCTCATCCCAGTACCCGCTCCAGACGGCACTCCAGGTGCCACGTGGAATCGCTCTTGCGGCCGGCGGCGTTACGGGTGGGACACGAGCGTCACCCGGTGCGGTCGGGGCCGGCGCGGTCGAGGTCGACGCGGATGACCACGCGCTCGTCGCGGACCATGGCGGCCCGGTAGTCGTCCCAGTCGGGGTGTTCGCCCGAGATCCGGCGGTACAGGTCCACCAGGGGTTCCATCGCCTCGGGCAGCGACACGACCTCGGCCTTGCCCTCGACCTGCACCCACTCGCCGAAGAACCCGTCGGTGAAGAAGCACAGGGCCACCCGCGGGTCCTGGCGGACCTGGCGCACCTTGTACGCGGTCTCGCGGGTGCTGATGACCACCCGGCCCTCGGCGTCGACGGTGGCCAGGACGGGCGACATCTGCGGCGAGCCGTCGGAGCGGCGGGTGCTCATCACGGCGCGCGTGTTGTTCCGGATGAACTCACGGGCTTGATCGAGATCCATGGCACCATCTTGGCCCTCGGCGGGAGGCCCCGGGTGTGACACGATCGGATTCATGCCGGTGGACGTCGGGATCCTCGGACCGGGCACGGTGACGTGGCAGCTCCACGCCGACCCGGCGATGTGGGTCGCGGGGATCTCCAGCCTCTACCTCCAGGCCCTGCACCCGCGCGCGGTGGCCGGTGTCGTGCAGAACTCCAACTTCCGCGAAGACCCGTTGGGCCGCCTCATGCGGACCGCGAACTTCGTCGGCACGGTCAGCTACGGCACCACGGAAGAAGTTCGGGAGGCCGCGGCGAAGGTCCGCATGGTGCACCGGATGCTGCGCGGCAAGGACGAAAACGGACGGCGGTTCCGCATCGACGACCCCGAGTTGCTGCTGTGGGTGCACTGCGCCGAGGTCCACTCGTTCGCCACCGTCGTGCGCCGCGCGGGGTACCGGCTCACCGACGCCCAGGTCGACAAGTACTACGACGAGCAGCGCCGCACCGCCGAGCTGGTGGGGCTGCACGCGGACGAGGTCCCCGGCACGGCCCGCGAGATGGCCGACTACTTCGCCTCGGTCCTCCCGGAACTGCGCAAGACCGAGGACTCCGAGGTCGTCTACCGGTTCCTGCACCGCCCGCCGGTCAACGGCCTGCTCCGGCTCGGCCTCGACGCCTACGAGCCGCTGCTGGGCCACCTCGCCTACTCCCTGCTGCCGCCGTGGGCGATCGCCCTGCACGACCACCGCCCGTACCCCGAACCGGTCGCCACGGCCATGCTCCGCGCTTCCCGGACCGCCGCCCTGCTGGTGCCGCCGCCGATCCGCTGGGGCGTCCCGGAAGGGCACGTGAACCGGGCCGTCCGGCGGCTCGGGCTGGGCGCGGTGCCGCGCCGCTCGCTGCTGCCATAGGGGGATTTGTTCGACGTCACACCAATCTGTGGGCCGAACGGTCCAGCGGATTGGGCTGATGAGACCTTCGTCGCATAAGGATCTTCAATACCGGTGCTTAGCATGAACGACGTCTGGTGCGTAGATCCGCACCGCGTACCCGAGCACCGGAAGGTTCGCAGCCCATGCTGTTCCGACGACTGCTGCCCGCGATCGCGGCGGTGGCCGCTCTCGCCCTCGCCTCCGCCTGCGGCAGCGGGGGCGACGACACGCTCAAGGGCAAGGCCGAGGACGGCGAGCTCACCATCGGCATCCGGTTCGACCAGCCGGGCCTCGGGCAGCGCCGGCTCGACGGCAAGTTCGTCGGCTTCGACGTGGAGGTCGCCAAGTACGTGGCCGGGAAGCTCGGCGTCCCCGAGTCCGGCATCACGTGGAAGGAAGCCCGCTCGGCCGACCGCGAGAAGATGATCGCCGACGGTTCCGTGGACTTCGTCGTCGCGACCTACTCGATCACCGACAAGCGCAAGGAGAAGGTGGCCTTCGCGGGTCCGTACTTCCAGACCGGCCAGGGCATCCTCGTCCGCTACACCGAGGAGGACATCACCGGCCCGGAGACGCTCAACGGCAAGCGGCTGTGCTCGGTGACCGGGTCGACGTCGGCGCAGAAGGTCGCGTCGGAGTTCGCGCAGGGCGTGGAGTTGGTGGAGTACGGCCAGTACTCGGACTGCGTGACCGCGCTGCTCGCGGGCAACGTCGACGCCGTGACCACCGACGAGGTCATCCTCGCGGGCTACGTCGCGGAGAACCCCGAGCTGCTCAAGCTGGTGGGCAACACCTTCACCACCGAGCGCTACGGCGTGGGCCTGGCCAAGGGCGACTCCGCGGGCCGCGCCGAGGTCAACGCCGCCATCGAGCAGATGGTCGGCAGCGGCGAGTGGCGCAAGGCGCTGGAGCGCAACATCGGCCAGGCGGGCGTGCAGCTCCCCGAACCCCCGCGGGTCACCGAGAAGTAGGTCCTCGTTCAGTGGTAGTGCTGCGGGTGGCCAACCGATACGCTCGCGTGCGCAGGCCGTGGTTTCTGTGTTCGTGTCACACGCTCGCGGAACGACACGCGGGCGTGCCATCCCTGCCGCAGGCGGCGGGGAAACGCCCCGGGACGGCCGGGGTTGCACGGTGCAGCCCCAAGCTTTCCTGCGATGGAGGCAGGTTCATGGCACTGGGCACGGTCAAGTGGTTCAACGCCGAGAAGGGCTTCGGGTTCATCGCCCAGGAGAACGGCGGTCCCGACGTCTTCGTGCACTACTCGGAGATCCAGGGCGGCGGGTTCCGCACCCTGGAGGAGAACCAGCGCGTCGAGTTCGAGATCGGCCAGGGCACGAAGGGTCCGCAGGCCCAGAACGTCCGCAAGGTCTGATCGCTTTCGCACGAGAGGCCCCGACCGGGTTCGGTCGGGGCCTCTCGGCGCTTGTACGGGACTAGAAGCCGCGCTGGCGGGCTTCCCACTCCAGGCGCTGCATGACCCACTCGGTGGCCAGCGCCTGCGGGGACGTCTGCCGCTCGGCGGCCAGCTCCTTCAGCTGCTCGTTGGCCATGAGCTGGAGGCGGAGCTGGTAGACCTGCGCGTTGCCGAAGCTGCCGCCCGACGCGGTGGTCTCCGCGTCGGTCTCGGGGGCCAGCGCCGCGAGGTAGGAGGTCAGCTCCTCGTCGGGGAGGATCTCCTCCTGCTCCTTCTGCGGAGGGCGATGCCGGCCTGACTTCGAGCGTCCTAGGGATCCAAGAGGCACGGCGACACGATAACGGTTGAGTTGCGAGACGCCGCGAACTGTGGCATGGGTCACAGTCCTGTGCATGGAGAGGCCCCCGCGCCAGGGGGAGGAACGCGGGGGCCGGAGGGGATCTCCACAGGCGCTGACCGGGGGTGTGTCAGCAATTCGGATTGTTGCACGTGCACCGTGGCCTGGGGAGTGGGTTGGGCCAGATTCTTCAGCCAGTCGATGCCTGAGCGCCTGTGCGGAGGGTCAGCCGACGAGCGCGTAGCCCGCCTCGGTGACCGCGGCCTCCACCTCGTCACGGGACAGCTCGCGGGTGCTGGTCACGGTGACCGCGCCGGTGTCGAGCTGGACGTCCACGGCGGTCACGCCGGACACGGCGGTCAGCTCCTCGGTGACGGAGCTGACGCAGTGCCCGCAGGTCATGCCGCTGACGGTGTAGGTGGTGACGGACATGGGTTCCCATCCTCTCGACCGGGGTGCTCCGGTACCCGAGGATATACCCCTAGGGGGTAGTGCTGTCGTCCGGCGGGGTTTCCAGGCCGGTGATCTCGGTCTCCAGGCGGCCGACGAGCTCTTCCAGGCCGGCCAGCATGCCGTCGAGCTGGGACATCTTGTCGCTCATCATCGCCTCGATGTCGGCCTCGATGGCGGCGAGGTTCAGGCTGCCGAAGAGCAGCTGCGGGTCGAGGGGCGGGACCGCGCCGGGACCGGCGGACTCGGTGACGGTGGCGTCGACGGCCGGCACAACGGGCTCAGCGGCCTCGGCTGCGGCGGCAGCCCCCGCGGCCGGCTCGGTGGCGGGCGCGGCTTCGGCGGCGGCCGGCTCGGCGCCGGCTTCGGCGGCGGGTGCAGCGGCGCTGACCGCAGCGGCGGTGGGCTCGGCGTCGGCGGCGGCCTGCGCTGCGTCGGCTGTGGTCGGTTCGGCCGGGGCCTCGGTGGGGTTGGGCGTGGTGTCTGGGTCGGTCGGTCGCGGGTCCGGCTCGGTCATGGGTTCACCCTCTCGCTTGTTCGCCGCAAGCACATCACGGTCCGCTTGACACCAAGTGGTTTACACGGAAAGTGACGCTCCGTTGTCTTGGAATCACTCTGCGGGGGGCTGCGGTGGTTCGACGGGCTCGCTTAGCCTCGCGCCAACCTCAAGTCGGGGAGGCGTCATGAGCGGGTCCCTAGAAGTGCGTCAGTTCCTGTGGAACCAGGACGACATCATGTCGAGGCCGGGCGGTGGGGTGCCCGCGCAGCGGACCGGTGAACCATCGCGGATCTCGGACGAACAGGTCCACCGCGCCCGGTTGTCGGTGGCACGGGGCGCGACGAGCGCCGAGGACTGCCGACTGCTGCTCGACATGCTCGGGCTGTCACCGGGCGAGGACGGCGGCCCGCCGCCCGTTCAGCGGTAAGCCGAGTCGGCCCACCCGAGACGCGCACCCCCCGGAAGCGCGTCTCGGGTGGGCCGCTCCAAAACATACCGAGCGGTCTATTTCGGGGCAATTCCGGGCATTTCCCGGTCGGTGCACCGCGCGCTGCTTGCGTCCACCGCACACGACAGCGTTGGCTGTGCACGCACCGCACCGCACCGACCACTCGGAGCCTGTGATGTCCCCGCAGCACCGTGCGCTGGCCACCCGGGAGGCCATCCTCCGCGCGGCGGCCGAGGAGTTCGACCGCCTCGGCTACGACGCGGCGCCGTTGAGCGCCATCCTGGACCGCAGCGGCGTCACCAAGGGCGCGTTCTACTTCCACTTCGCGTCCAAGGAAGCCCTGGCGTCGGCGATCGTCCAGGTCCAGGACGACACGTGGCCGCGCCTGGCCGGGCAGTGGCGCGACCGCGGCCTGGACCCGTTGCGCACGCTGGTCGGGCTGTTCGACGAGGCGGTGTCGCTGCTGTCCCGGGACGTCGTGATGCGCGCGGGCGTCCGGCTCGCCGCCGACCGGGAACTGGGCTACCCGGGGCTGTCCTCCGCCCACCTGCGCTGGGAGAAGGTCCTCGGCGACCTGCTGCACGCCGCGCGGGACGCGGGCCAGCTGCGGCCCGGTGTCGACCCGGAGGCCGCCGCCCGGACCCTCACCTCCGCCGCCCTCGGCGCGCGGTTGATCTCCAGCGCCACGTGCCGCTGCGCCGACTTCCCCGAGCGGATGCGCGAGGTGTGGCGGTTCGTCCTGCCCGGGATCGCGACCGACGAGTGGTGTTCGTCCGTGCTGGCGATGTTTGCCGACGAGCAAGTTCCATGACACTGGTACGGAATGGGGTCTGTCGCTGAACGGACCAGAGAACCGCTGGTCAGGCTGGGGTGGGGCGTGCACGATGTCGCCCGAGCCGGCTGCCCGCGAGCAGTGAGTGGTTGGTCGAGAAGGCCCTCGTCCGCGGCTTCCCCGCCGACCAGGCGATCGACGCCTACCTGGGCGGCTGCTGGGACTGGTCGCGCACCGCGTTCAGCGGGGCCGACGACGCCGGCCGGCCGGCCGACCCGGACTTCTCCGTCGCCGACCCGGGCTTCTCCGTCGCCGACGCGGCCGACGCGCTGCTCGCGTCCGTCGAGGGACGGGAGGATCTGCGCGTCCGGTGGTGCGACGCCGAGCAGTTGACCAACGACCGGTTCGACGACGCGCTGGCCGTGTTGAGCCCCGCGGAGCGCGAGGAGTTCGCCGCAGGCCTTGCCGCGCTGGCCTGACCGGCCGCCGAACGGGGGTGGAATCGCAGGTCAACGACTTGTGCCACCCCCGTTTTGGAGTAGATGGGAGTCGTGCCCTATGCTTACGATGCTTCCACCGGACAGCGTGGAGGGCCTGGGAAGAAGGTGGCCCAAGGGCTGCCGGAGGAACTGGTCCCCATCGTCTAGCGGCCTAGGACCCCGCCCTTTCAAGGCGGTAGCGCGGGTTCGAATCCCGTTGGGGGCACGTAGTACAGTAGGAAAAGCAAGGCCCAGTGGCGCAGTTGGTTAGCGCGTCGCCCTGTCACGGCGAAGGTCGCGGGTTCAAGTCCCGTCTGGGTCGCAAGGCTGTTCGGCTGTTCGGCCGAGCCGCATACCTGGCCAGGTAGCTCAGTTGGTACGAGCGACCGCCTGAAAAGCGGTAGGTCGGCGGTTCGACCCCGCCCCTGGCCACTCCTGCGAAAACCCACTCGAACCCATCGAGTGGGTTTTTGCTTTTACCGGAATCGGATGACCGCGAGCGCCTGGTCGTCGTGCACTTTCGAACGGCGCCAGCGGGTGCGTTCCGGATCGCGCGCCTCGGCTTCGCGGATCTCGTCGAGCACCGCTTCCGGTCCTTTTGCGAGCGTGATGTCCAACACTTCCCGCCAATCGGCGAACAGGCCGTAGTCGTCCACCCCGCAGGCGACGCCGTCGGTCGTTAGCAGCACGGTGTGCACCTCGTCACGCCGCCACGTCCGGCGCACCGCCCGGTACGCCGCCGCCGGGTCCGCCTCGGCCACCCAGAAGCCGCCCTCGCGGTTGCGCCAGTCCGTGATCCGACTCACTTTTCCGCGCAGATCGCGCAGCCGGTGGTCGGCCAGGACGTCGGTCCGCGCGCCGAACGCCACCACCGGGGTGTCCGCGAGCACCAGGGCGTCAACGGTTTCGTCGGTCCAGCGGGCGATCGCGACCGTGCTGGACGGGGAGTCGCCGGGCACCAGGCCGTACCGGTCGGCCAGGCGCCGGATCGCGCCCGCGACGACGTCGGCCAGGTCGCCGTCCACTGTGGTGAGTTCTTCGGCCAGGGCGCGGGAGTGCCAGCCGCCGTCGCGTTCGGTCGGGGTCGGCGAGGTGGCGCCGTCCAGGACGACCACGGCGTTGGGCAGCACGACGATCCGGTCCTCGGTGGGGCGCGGCCGGCCGTCCAGGCCGACGCCGGCTCGTTCGGCGGTGATGATCTCGGGCATCGACCCCGAGCCTAGTGTCAACTTGGGTTGACAACGAGTCGAGTGTCAACCAAAGTTGACGGCATGACGGAGGCGACGGAACTGGCCTCGGCGGCCGGCGACCAGGACCCGAGGGTCGGGCTCCGGGCGGTCAGCGCACTGCGCCGGCTGCTCGAACAGCTCGAAGCGGTCCAGGTGCGCAACGCCCGCAACCGGGGCTGGTCATGGCAGGAGATCGCGGCCGAACTCGGCGTCAGCCGGCAGGCCGTCCACAAGAAGCACGGGGGCGGACGATGATCGGGGAACGGTTCACCAGGGACGCGAGGCAGGCGGTGCTCGACGCCGTCAAGGAGGCCGAACGGGACTCCGCCGACGCGATCGGTCCCGAGCACCTGCTGCTCGCGGTCCTCGACGCGCCGGTCCTGGCGTCGTTCGACGTGCCGCGCGGCGAGGTCGAGGCGGCGCTGCGGGACGCCCGGCGCAAGGGCGGGCTCAGCGACGCGGACGCGGAAGCCCTGCGCGGCCTGGGCATCGACGTCGACCAGGTGGTCGCGTCGGTCGAGCGGTCGCTGGGCGAGGGCGCGCTGGCGGGCGGACCGCCGAAGCGCCGGCGGTTCTTCCGCAACCACCTGCCCTTCGGGCCGGCGGCCAAGAACACGCTCGTGCGCAGCCTCGCCGAGGCCCGCGACCTCGGCCACGGGACCCTCGGCAAGGAGCACCTGGTGCTGGCGCTGCTGTCCGCCAAGGGCCTCGCGGCCGAGGTGTTGAACGCCAAGGGCGTCACCTACACGGAGGTGCGCAAGCGGGTCGTCAGCAGTCCGCGGTGACCTTCGGCTCGACCCAGGTGACCAGCGGCAGGAACGCCTGGGTCAGCGGGCCGATGGTCACCGCGTACAGGACGGTGCCCAGGCCGACCGTGCCGCCGAGCAGCCACCCGGCGCCCAGCACGGCCACCTCGACCACGGTCCGGACCAGGCGCAGCGACGCCCCGGTCCGGCGGCAGAACCCGGTGGTCAGGCCGTCGCGCGGGCCGGGGCCGAGCCGGGCCCCGATGTAGACGGCGGCGGCCAGCCCGTTCAGCACGATGCCCGCGACCAGGAACACGGCCCGGACCACCAGGTCCGACGGGGTCGGCAGGAGCCACAGCGTCACGTCGACGGCGACGCCGATCAGCACGACGTTGCTCACCGTGCCGACCCCGGGCCGCTGGCGCAGCGGGATCCAGGCCAGCAGCACCAGCGCGCCGACGATGATCGTGATCGTGCCGAACGACAGACCGGTGCGCTTGGACAGGCCCTCGTGCAGCACGTCCCACGGGTCCAGGCCGAGGGTCGCGCGGATCTGGAGCGCCATGCTCGCCCCGTAGAGCCAGAGGCCGGCGAAGAGCTGGGGGACGCGGCGGACGGGAGCGACGGTGACCGGGACCGGGGTGAGTGCGGCGAGCATGTGGCCATCCTGAGCTTCGATTGGCCTTGCCTTCCAGAGCCAATATCGAATAATTGGCCTCATGAACCACGACGTCCCACCCGGTGGACGTATATCCGGCTTCAGACTGGCCCGACTGCTCGGCGAGTGGCGTCGCCGCGGCGCGCGCCAGGGTTCCGCCGACCTCGCGGCGGCCATCCGGATGCTCGTCCTCGACGGCCGGCTCCCCGCCGGCACCCGGCTGCCCGCCGAACGCGAACTGGCCGAAGCGCTCCCGGTCAGCCGCACCATGATCACCGCGGCGCTCGACCAACTGCGCGAGGAGGGGCTGGTCGCCAGCCGGCGCGGGGCGGGGTCGTGGATCAGCCTGCCCACCGGCTCGCTGGGCATCGTCCCGGACACCCCGCTGCTCGGGCACAGCATGGTCGACTTCGCCCGCGCCGCGCCGCCCGCGATCCCGGGCCTCCTCGCCGCGTTCGACACCGTCCGGCTGCGCCTGCCCGAACAGCTCGCCGACCACGGCTACTACGAGCACGGGCTGCCCGACCTGCGCCGCGCCATCGCCGACCGGTACGCCGCCCGCGGCCTGCCCACCACGCCGGACCAGATCATCGTCACCAGCGGGGCCCAGCACGCCCTCGCGCTGGCGTTGCGCCTGCTCACCGGGCCGGGCGACCGGGTGCTGGTCGAGCAGCCCAGCTACCCGAACGCGCTGGACGCGATCAAGGCCGTGTCCGCGATCCCGGTGCCGGTGGCCATGACGTCGACCGGCTGGGACCTGCCCGGCATCGCCGCCGCCCTGCGCCAGGCCGCGCCGCGCATGGCCTACCTGGTGCTGGACTTCCAGAACCCGACCGCGCACCGGCTCGACGCCGAGGGCCGCGCCGAACTGGCCGACATCGCCCGCCGCGCCCGCACCCCGCTGGTGATCGACGAGACCGTGGTCGAGCTGGACCTGGACGGCGACCCGCTGGCCGGCCCGCCGCCGATGGCCGCCTACGCCGAGGACATGGTGATCACGCTCGGGTCGGCCAGCAAGGCGTTCTGGGGCGGGCTGCGGGTCGGCTGGATCCGGGCGTCCGTCGAGGTCGTGCACCGGCTGGTGTCCACCCGGACCGCGCTGGACCTGGGGTCCGCCGTGATCGAGCAGATGGTGCTGGCTGAACTGCTCGCGGACCCGGACCGGGTGCTGGCCGAACGCCGGGCGCTGCTGGCCACCCAGCGGGACGTGCTGATGGCTGGGCTGCGCGAGCACTGCCCGCGGTGGCGGTTCCGGCGGCCGGCGGGCGGGCTCAGCGTGTGGTGCGAGCTGGACGCCCCGATCAGCACGCGGGTCGCGGTGGTGGCGCAGAACCACGGCGTCCGGCTCGCCCCCGGCTCCCGGTTCGGCCCGCACGGCGGGTTCGAGCGGTGGCTGCGGCTGCCGTACGTGCAGCCGGCGGACGTGCTGCGGGAGTCCGTTCGGCGCTTGGGCCTGGTCGCCGCGTCGGTGGCCGGGACGAACGTGGCCGGCGAAGCCGACGCCACCGTGCCCGTGGCCTGAACCGCTCCCCTGTGGTGCGCCCGCCGCCGGGTTCCCGGCGCAGCCCCTCGGTGGGCCGGGAACCCGGCGGCGGAAACCTTTGGACCTGCGGCGGGGACGCTCCAGGGATGGCGTCCCCGGCCGCAGGTTCCTCTGGGACCCCGTCGCCGCAGGGGCAGTGCGACGACGGGGTCGTGCCCGCTCCTGCCGGGGCGCGGTCGGCAGGACGGGAAGCCTGGGGGTGGTGCGATGGGGGATGGGTGACGTGCGGGAACGGCCCTGTGCCGGAGTGCGCCCGTGCCGGCGCGGACTTCCGGGCGTGCTGACGGCAGACGGGTCCCGCGTAACTCAGTCGGGTGACGTGCTCGGCAGGCCGGGGACGCTGCCGGGGGTGCGCCAGTCGTCGCGCTGCTGGACCCGCCAGAAGGTGGGCGGCGCGAATCTGTCCTGGCCGGTCGACGACGCGATCACGCCACCGCGGTGGCCGTTGGACCCGTCGTGGCCGCTCGCCGACGCCGAGGTCGGGGCGGTGGGCGCGGGCGCCTGCTGGGGAGCGGGCGTCGGCGTGAAGGGTTGCGGGTTCTCCCAGGTGGGAGTGGTGGCGTCCGGTTCGGTGACCGTCAGCCGGAGGGTGGTCTGGGGTGCCGGGTCGTCCTCGGGGACGGCCTGCGGCGCCGGTGGTTCCTCCGCGGGTGGTGGCGCGAGCGCGGCCAGGCGGGCGGCGGCCTTGGCCACGACCTTCGCCTCGTACTGCTCGGCCGGCATCGCGTTGGAGATCGACTTGGGTGCGACGGTGCTGTGCGAGCCACCGGTGTGGCTGTACTCGACGTCCTCGCGGTCGTCCTGGTGGACCGGGACGACCTGGTCCTCGTCCTCGTTCTCGTCGGGTTCCCGGTAGGTGGGCATGTCGATGGGCGCCGGCACGTCCATCGGCGCGGCGTGCGCCGGGAGGGTGACGTGCGCGGGGAGGTCGAGGGGTGCGCGCTCGGTGAGCGCCACCACCAGGGCCGTCGTGGCCGTCTGCTGCTGTTCCAGGGCCAGGTTCACCGCGTCGAGTGGGTTCGACACCACGTCCGGGTGGTCCTGCTCGTCGGCCGCCGCGACCCCGCTGCAGAGCAGCCAGGCGACCGCCGCGAACCCGCCCACGGCGAGCGCCCGGAGCAGCAGCGATCCACTGCGGCGCGCCGCGTCGGGGACTGCCACTGGAGATCACCACCGTTCCGGGTACGGCGAACGGGACGGACCGTTCGAGGTCGACGTTCTGCTATGTCTAGCACTGGTCACCGCATTTTCGAACGATATGCCACGGAACCCACTCGGAAGGGCGGTGCCGTGCGGCTGTCCGGGTTGTCGCGCCCGTCCGTGAACACCGTCCGTCGTGTTCAACGGATCGTGTGACCGCCGATGTCCGGAGTGGACGGAGAATCGAACGACTCTCGCGTTCAGACCGTGTCACGCGACGAACCACCGGGTGGCGGTGTCGGGTGCGTCCTCTTGGCGCAGCAAGAACTTCAGCGGTCCGGCGGGGATGTGGTCGAGGTGGAAGAAGCCGCCGGGGCCGAGGTCGGTGGTGCGGGTTCCGGTGGGCCAGCGGACGTGCAGTGTCGTGCCGGTGCGCGCGAAGCCGGTGACGTGCAGGCCTTCGAGCGCGGGTTCGAGGACCACGTCCAGGGCGGTGAAGCGGAGTGTTCGAGTGGAGCCGGTGCCGGAGGTGTGTGCGCCGGTGGTGTGCGCGGAGTCGGTGATCAGTCGCGTCAGGACCGCTGGGGTGCGCGCGGCGAGCGCGGCTCGGGCTTGTGCGACAACGGTTGGCGGGACGGGGTCGGCGCGGTCGAGGAGTTCGGCCAGGCGGGCCAGCAGGTCCTGGTCGGACAGGTCGATGGCGGTGGTCATCGGATGGCCTCCGAGGTCAGGCGGCGGCGCAGGGTGGTCAGGCAGCGGTGGCGGGTGGGGCCGAGGCTGTTCCTCGGGATGCCTGTGGCTTCCGCCAGTCGGGTGAACGTCAGGTCGGGTGCGTGGGCGATCAGGTGCAGCAGGTCGCGGCACTTGGCGGGGAGGGTTCGGTAGGCGCGCCACAGGCGGGTGCCGGTGTCGGTGGCCTCGGCGGCGTCCTCCGGCGTCGGCGACCGGTCGGGCAGGCGCAGGTCGGCCGGTTCCTCGCGGGACCTCGTGCGCAGCAGGGCCAGGCACTCGCGGCGGGCGGTGGTGACCAGCCACGCGGTGAGGCGGTCGGGGTGGCGGATCGCGGTCAGGTTCTCGGCGAGGATCAGCCAGGTGGCCTGGGTGACGTCGGCGGCGTCGTCGCGGGTCAGCCGGAACGACCTGGCCACCGCCCACACCAGGCGCAGGTGCCGGCGGACGAGTTCACGCCAGGCCGCGTGGTCGCCCCGGTGGGCCAAGGCCAGGAGCGCGGCGTTGGTTCGATCTTGCATGTTCCACGTGAGGAACGCCCGGCCCGGCGGGATACCCGGCGCCGCACGATGGTGTGGATCTTGGAACTGGCCCTGCGATTCCGGCGTCTACGGGCGGTTTCACTCGGTTCTGAGGCTGGCCGGGCGGATCGCGTGGCGCAGCGCCGGGACCGTGCACAGCGCGACGATCAGCACGACCGCCGCCGCGCTGCCCACCGTGGTCCCCAACTCGGCCCAGTCCAGGCGGAACAACGCCGTGGGGACGACCAGCCACGCCGCGCCCAGGCCGACCGGGATGGCCAGGGCGATGCCCAGCGCGGTCGGGATGGCGAACTGCCACAGGGCCGCGGCGGCGAGCGTGCGGCGCGGGACGCCGTTGGCCGCGAGCACCGCGGTGTGCCGCCGCCGCTCCCACACCTGGTCCACGGCCGCGGCCGCCAGGCCCACCACGGCCAGCAGGACGAGCAGCGCCGAGCCGCCGATGACCCCGCTGCGCAGGGACGTGAACAGCTCGACCTGGCCCACCCGCGCGGTCGCCCACAGCACCACCGCGCGGTCCACCCGGCCGGTCGCGGCGAGCAGCCGGTCGCCGAAGCCCCGGTCCGGCGGGCCGACCACGACCAGGTCCGAGGGCTGCACCGACTCCAGCACCGGGTCCGCGCCGCTCGCCACGAACAACGCCTGCGCGGTGCCCGGTACCTCGCGGTGCTGCGGCACGACCCACGTCAGCGCGCCGACCGCGAGGCGCGTGCCCGGCCCGGGGATGCCCGTGGTGCCGGCCGTGCGGTAGGCGGCACCGGGGACGCAGTCGTCGACCTTGAGGCGGTCGGCGAGTTCGGCGCAGTCCGTGCTGATCACCTGGACGGTCAGCTCGCCGCGCGGCTGCAGAGTGCGCACCTCGCTGACCCGCCGCACGCCGCCGACCAGCGCGATCGCCTCCTCCAGCGACCGCACCGGGGTGTGCTCGCCGACGTTGAGCACCCACCGGTGGGGTTCGGCGCGGGACTCCAACTCGGAGGCGGCCGTGACCTGCGTGGCGACACCGAGCAGGACCTGGAGCGTCAGCGAGCCGGTGAGCACGACGACGACCCCGGCCAGCACGCGCGGCGTGCCCGCGTCGAACCGCAGGCCGCGCACGGCGAGCATCGGCGCGACGGCCTCCGGCTGCAAGCGGTCCGCGACCCGCCCGACCAGCCACGGCAGCACCGCCCCGGTGCCCGCGAGGACCAGCCCGATGCCCGCGCCCAGCCCGACCGCCGTCGCCGAGTCGGCCAGGACCTCGTCGAACGACCCGACCGCCGAGACCGTCAGCAGCACCGCCGCGCCCGCGCCGAGCAGCGCGAACCGCCACCAGGCCCGCCGGGCGGGCGTCTGCGCGGCCCGGTGCAGCCCGAGCGGCCCGATGTCGACCGTGCGCAGCGCGACCAGCGCCGACACCACCGCGACGACCGGCACCCCGACCGCGATCAGCGCGCCGAGCAGCGGGTCGGGCAGCAGGTCGGTCGGGTAGAACCCCACCCCCTCGACCTCGATGAACCGGGCCAGCGGCCGTGCCGCGAAGAACAGCGCGACCCCGACGAGCAGCCCGAGCACCGCCCCGGTCAACGTCTCCCCGCTCGCGATCCGCCGGACCTGGCCGCGGCTCGCCCCGACCAGCCGGATCGCGGCCAGCCGCCGGTCCCGCCCGGTCGCGCCGAGGCGGGTGGCGACCAGGACGAAGATGCCCAGGGGCACGAGGAGCGCCCCGATCGCCGCGATCACCAGCAGCCGGTAGGCGGGCAGCAGGGTCGACCCGGGCCGGTCGCCGCCGAACCCCTCGACCGGGGTGGCGTCGGCGGCGTGGACGTCCGCGAGACCCGCGTAGAACAGCAGTGACTTGGGGCGCGGCAGCCCCGCGTCGGCGATCACCCCGATGACCCGTTCGGGGAACCGGGCGCGCACCGAGTAGTCGGTCTGGATCAGGTCCAGCAGCTCGGGCGACACCACCACCTCGCCGGGCTGCGGCAACCGCCCGACCCCCGGCGGCACCGGCGCGCCGGCCCGGGTCGCGGCCACCTCCACCCCGACGATCCGCCGCCCCTGCCAGGACACCACGACGTCCCGGACCCGCAGCGGAGCGTCGTCCCCGCCCGCGACCGGCGCGGCGGCCCGAACCCGCTCCGACTTCGCCTCCCGGGCCGGCCCCACGGAGGCCGCGAGCAGCAGCGCGACCACACCGAGCCCGACCCCGGCGGCGGTGAGCGCCAACCTGGCCCACGAGGTCCGGCTGCCCCCGACAGCCAGTCGGACCCCGAGGACCAGGTCGGCCACCCACCTCGCCCGGGCACCGGCGGCACCGCCGGCCACCGGGCGAGCCTCTTCGACCACCGAACAACCCCCCACACCGATGAAGACGCACCGAAGCCCGATCAGGTGGCCGCGCACCGGCGAACCGCCTCCACCAGAACGCCGACCACCCCGGATGCGTTGCACCCGGAGCCGGTCACTCCGAGCGGAGGCCGAGCGCGCCGGTGGCCCTGCGCAGGGACGGCAGGGTCAACGCGGTCACCACGGCGACCAGGACCGCCGCGGCCGTGCTGAGGATCGCGATGCCCGCCCAGTCCATGACGATCGGCTGGGACACGATCCGCAGCAGCAGCACCGCCAGGCCGCAGCCGACCGCGATGGAGATCACCAGCGCGAGGACCAGCGGGACGGCGTTCTGCCACAGCAGCGACCGGCCCAGCGCGCCCCTCGGGACACCGCTCGCCGCCAGGACGGCCAGCGGGCGGCGGCGTTCGCGGACCTGTTCCAGCGCCAGCACCAGCAGGCTGGCGCCGGCCAGCAGCAGGGTCACCAGGGAACCCGCGAGCAGGCCCTGCCGGATGCTCTGGAACTGCTTGATCCGCTCGCTCGGGTCGGTGACGCCGTAGTAGTACGAGTACGTCCGCCAGGTCAGCGCCCCCATGGCGTTTCGCACGTGTTCGACGATGTCCTGCTGCTTCGGGTCGACCTTCACGAGGACGGTGAGGCGGGACAACGGGAAACCGAGGTCCCGCACGGCACCCGGGGTCAGCAGCAGGCCCTGGTGGGCGTGCTCCTTCAGCTGCGCGGGCGGACCGACGCGGGTGTACCGGGGGATCGTCCACTGTGGACCGACGCGTTCCTCGCGGCCGAACCTCTCGACGAGAATGACCCGGTCGCCCGGCTCCTCGTGCTCCAGGTCGGCCGGGTCGCGGTAGCCGCCCTCGTCGTACATGTAGAACGCGTCGCCGTCCGCGCAGCTCGGCAGCGTGGCCTGGGTGGCGAGCGCCTCGCACGACGCGACGAGCGCGGACTGGTGGTTGTCCTCGCCGGGGAACTTGTACTGCAACGTCCACATCGGGTGCACGCGCTCCACGCCCGCGGCGCGCTCGATCAGGCTGGTGGCACTGGCGACGTCCTCCGGCGGTGCGTCCGCCAGGCTCACCATGAGCCGCGTGCGGTCGGCCTGGTCGACGGGTCGGTCCACGACCTTGCTCTCCGCGCTGGCCAGCACGGACTGCAACGCGATCCCGCCCGCCAGCACGACCGCCACCCCGCCGACCACGCGCGCCGCCGTGCCGCTCTCCAACTGGAGCCTGCGGATCGCGAGCTGCCACGACGGCGCACCACCGCGCAACCGCCCGACCGCGCTCTCCACCACCCACGGCAGCAGCAGCGGGATGCTCAGCAGCAGCGAGAGGATGCCGACGACCACGACGACCGTGTTCCCGTCCGCCTCCGAACCGCCCATCGCCTCGGTCTGGCTGAGCAGCGCCGCCGTGCCGACGAAGATCGGGATCGTGCGCCACCACATCACCCGCCGCACCGGCTTGGCCCGCCGCACCACGCCGAGCGGCTCGATCACGGTGCGGCGCATGGCGATGATCGACGTGACCACGGCCAGCACCGGCACCAGCACGCCGATCAGCACGACCAGCCACGGGGTCGGCGCCATGTCGCTGACGAACACGCTGACGCCCATCAGCGTCACGTGCTCGACGAACTGCCGCGCCACCAGGAACAGCCCGGTGCCGACCGCCAGCCCGGTGAACGCGCCCAGCAGCGCCTCACCGGCGGCGATCCGCCGCACCCGCTGCGCCCCCGCGCCGACCAGCCGCAACGCGGCGAGCCTGCGGTCCCGCTCGGCGCCCGCGAGCCGGGTGCTGATCCCGACGAACACCAGCACCGGGAACAGCAGCGCCACCACGCCGATCGTGATCAGCAGGGACAGGATCGGGTCCAGTTCGCGGTCCTGCCGCTCGCCGCCGAAGGACACGATCGCCAGGTCCGGTTCCCGCGGCACCGACACGTCGCCCGCGATGAACATCAGGTCGTCCGGCGAGTTCAAGGCGGCCTGCCCCATCACCCCCACGCGCCGCTGCGGGAACCGCTCGCGCAACAACTCGCCCGCGGGCGAGTCGAGCAGCTTCGCCAGCTCGGGGGAAACCACGACCTCACCGTCGCCGGGCACCCTCGACAGACCCGGCGGAACCGGCGCGCCCGGCCCGGTGGCGACGACGAACCGGCCGTCGATCCCCCGGCCGCGGAACTCGGTGAACCACCGCCGCTCGTACAGGACGTCCTGACCGGGCTCGGCCTTGCGCTGCACCGCCGACGCCGCTGCCCGGCGCTCCTCGCGCGACTCCAGGACCGAGGGCACGGAAGTCGCCGTGAGCAGCACCGCGACCCCGACGCCGATGCCCGCACCGGTCAGCGCGAGCCGAACCCACGACGTGCGCCCGCCGCCCATCGCCAGCCGCACACCCAGGAGCAGGTCCGAGAACCAGAGCTTCACCGCGACCTCCCCCAGCGCAGCGGTGACCTCATCGGACCGGCTCCACTTCCCGGGACCGGCCGTCGCGCACCACGACCTCGCGGTCCGAGTACGCGGCGACCCGCGGCTCGTGGGTGACCAGCACGACCGCCGCGTTGGTCTCCTTCGCCGCCGTCGTGAGCAGTTGCATGACCCGTTCGCCGTTCAGCGAGTCCAGCGCCCCGGTGGGTTCGTCGGCGAACACCACCCGCGGCCCGGTGACCAGCGCCCGCGCCACGGCCACCCGCTGCCCCTGCCCGCCGGACGTCTCACCCGGCCGCTTGTCGGCCACGTCGGCGACCTCCAGCCGCTCCAGCCACGACCGCGCCCGCGACTCGGCCTCCTTGCGCTTGACCCCGCCGAGGCGCAGGGGGAGGGCCACGTTCTCCAGGCAGCTCAGTTCGGGCACGAGCTGCCCGAACTGGAAGACGAACCCGAAGTCGGTGCGCCGCAACTCGCTGCGCTCCCCGTCGGCCATCGCGCTCAGCTCGACGTCCCGGTAGCGGACCACGCCGGAGTCCGGCGTGAGGATGCCCGCCAGGCAGTGCAGGAGGGTCGACTTGCCCGATCCGGACGGCCCCATCACGGCCACCACCTCGCCCGGGCGGACGCTCAGCCCGGCCCCGTCCAGCGCGGGCGTGGGCCCGAACGACTTGCGCAGGTCCACGGCTTCCAGCAGCGCGCTCACCGGACCACCTCCGACAGCTGGCCCAGGCGCGCGGCGGTCAGTTCGAGCCAGCGCAGGTCGGCTTCGAGGTGGAACAGGGCGTGGTCGCAGATCAACTGGTCGACCAGGTCGCCCTCGGCCTTGCGCCGGGTCAGCTCGCGCATGGTGCGCAGGTGGGCGGACCGCTGCACGTCCAGCACCTCGTCCGCGCTGCGACCGGACAGCAGCGCGAGGACGACCTTGGCGTAGAGGGTGTTCTGGAGGTAGGGCTCGGGTTTCTCCGGCGTGCCCAGCCACTGCACCACATCGGTGACACCCGCATCAGTTATCGCGTACCGCTTCCGCTCCGGACCGTCCCCGGCCTCGACCCCGGCCTCCTCGACCAGGCCGTTGCGCAGCAGCCGGGACAGGGTCGTGTAGACCTGCCCGTAGTGCAGCGGCCGGTCGTGGCCGAAGCGCTCGTCGTAGGCCTTCTTCAGGTCGTATCCGTGCGAGGGACCCTTCTCGAGCAGGCCCAGCAGGGTGTGTCCGATCGACATGCGGTCGACTATACACACTATGTATACACCGGGTTCATAGCCTGATCGGCGGTCGCCCGGTCGGGCAAAACGGCTAACCGGCCAAAATCAGTTGACGGTTACTTCGCCACATCGGGACGCCTCGACGCCTACAGTGGAGGGGTGACTGGTCTGGCGGCCGGCTGGGACCACGCGGCTCTCGCGCAGGGTCGAGCCGGCGATGCGGAACACGATGTGGAGCTGCTGCTCGCTTTCCTCAACACCCGAGACGTCGAACTGGGCACGGACGTCCTCGACGACGCCGCAGCCTGGCGGACGTGGGTCGCCGAACGGGGCCTCGGCGACGTGGGCGACCTGGCGCAGGCCCGCGCCGTCCGCACCACGCTCCGGGCATCTCTGGGTGAGCGGTCCGAACGACTGGACGGCCCTGCCCCTGCCGCGGGTCTGATCCGGGTCGACCTGAGCCACGGTGTGCCGATGATGTCGAGCGAGGACGCCCTGGGGGCGGTGCTCGGCGCGGCGGCGCGGCTGGCGGTGCTGGGGTCGTGGGAGCGGTTCAAGATCTGCCAGGCGGAGGGCTGCCTGTGGGCGTTCTTCGACCGTTCCCGGAACAGGTCGCGGATGTGGTGCTCGATGCAGGTGTGCGGGAACCGCGAGAAGGCGCGCAACTGGCGGGAACGACGCGCGCTCAGCGTTTCGTAGCGCGCGGCGGGGTTCCTGGGCGGGCGCGGCTGCGGTTCCGCGCGGGCGGGCGCGGCTGCGGTTCCGTGGGCAGGCGCGACTCGGTTCGGTGGCCGGGCGGGGTTGGGTTCCGTGGGCGGGCGTGGCTCGGTTCGGTGGCCGGGCGGGGCTGGTTCCGTGGCAGGCGCGGCGGAGTTCGGGCGCGGGCGCGGCTGGTTTCGTAGCGCGGGGCCGGTTTCGCGGTGCGGCGGGATCGGGCGGGGCCTGGCAAGGTGATCGGCCGTGTCACTTCGGGCGTTCCGCCCACCCACCCCCACCCAGGCCACCTCGCACAAGCCCCAACCGCACCCGCCTTCGGCGGGGCCGCCTGCGGCGGCCGGCACGGCCGGCTTCGCCGGGCCGTGCCCCCGAGCGCGCAGCGCTCGGGCCTGCGCGCGAAGCGCGCTTGGCGCGCCCCGCGCGCCTGGCTTGTGCCAGGGGGCCTGGGAGGAAGTGGTGGGCGGAACGCCCAACGCGAGACAACCCCCCGCCCCACGCTCCCATGCCCAACGTCCGTGCCCACCGCCCGCGCCACACCCCATGCCACAGCCCGAGGCCCTCGCCCGCGCGCCGCACCCCCCGCCGCCGCAACCTGCCCACCGCCGCAACCCCGCACCACATCCCGAGGGCCGCCGCACCCGCGCGCGTCACACCACGAACTGGCCCACCGTGTAGATCACCAAGCCCGCCAACGCGCCCACCACCGTGCCGTTGATCCGGATGAACTGGAGATCCCGCCCCACCTGCAACTCGATCTTCCGCGACGTCTCCTCGGCATCCCACCGCTCCACCGTGTCCGTGATCAACGTCGTGATCTCGTGCCGGTAGTTCGACACAACGTGCCCCGCCGCGCCCTCCAGCCACCCGTCGACCTTCGCCCGCATCGTCTCGTCGTCCACCAAGCGCCGCCCAAAGGACATCAACCCCTCGCGCACCCGCTTGCGCAGCTCGGACGAAGGGTCCTCGGCCGCCGTCAGCAGCATCCCCTTCGCCGTCCCCCACGCTGACCCGATCAGGCGTTGCACGTCCGGGTGGTCGATCACCTGCTGCTTCACGTTCTCCGCGCGCTGCATGGTGGCCGGGTCGTGCTGGAGGTCCGCCGCGAACTCGATCAGGAAGTGGTCCACCGCCTGCCGCATCGGGTGGTTGACGTCGGTCTTCACCGCCCACGCGAAGTTCAGCAGCTCCGAGTACACCTTGTCCGCCAGCAACGAGTCCACGAACTTCGGCGACCACGTCGGCGCCCGGTCCGACACCACGGTCATGACCCGGTCGTAGTTGTCCCGGACCCAGTCGTAGGCGCGGTCGCACACCAGGTCCACCAGCTTGTGGTGCGCCCCGTCGGTCAGCACCTGGCCGAGCAGCTTGCCCAGCGGCGGTCCCCACGGCTGGTCGGTCAGCCGGCGCACCACCGCCTGCTCGACGATCGCCTGGACGTCGTCGTCCCGCAGCACGGTGACCGCGCCCTTGATGACGTTGGCCAGCTCGGACGTCACCCGCTCGGCGTTGTCCGGCACCGACACCCACGCCCCGACCCGCCGCGCCACGCCCACCCGGCGCAGCTTGTCCTTGACCACGTCCTCGGACAGGAAGTTCGTCCCGACGAACGACCCGAGCGCGTCGCCGAAGGTGTTCTTGCGGGTCGGGATGATCGCCGTGTGCGGGATCGGCAGCCCCAGGGGCCGCCTGAACAGCGCGGTCACCGCGAACCAGTCGGCCAGGGCGCCGACCATCCCGGCCTCGGCCGCCGCGCGCACGTACCCGATCCACGCGGGTCCGCCGTCCTCGAAGACCAGGGCCACCAGGAAGATCGCCGTCGCCGCCAGGAAGAACCCGGTGGCGACGAGCTTCATCCGGCGCAGGCCCGCGCGCTTGAGCTGGTCAGCGGCCGTCAGTTGCTCCACGACGCCATTGTCCGTGAAGATTCGGCGTTGTGCGGGAACCAGCGCTTGTCACCAGGATGCGGCCGTTCACCTCGACGATCTTCGCGGAGATGACCGCGTTGGCGGTGCGCACCGGGGCGGTGAACCTCGGGCAGGGCTTCCCGGACACCGACGGCCCGGCCGGGATGCTGGCCGTGGCGAAGGAGTCGATCGACGGCGGCCTCAACCAGTACCCGCCCGGCCCCGGGATGCCCGTGCTCCGGCAGGCCATCGCCGAGCACCGCGCGCGGTACGGGACGGAGTACGACCCGGACACGGAGATCCTGGTCACCGTGGGTGCCACCGAGGCCATCGCCGCCTCCCTGCTCGCACTCGTCGAGCCCGGTGACGAAGTCGTGCTGATCGAGCCCTACTACGACTCGTACGCGGCTTGCGTGGCGCTCGCGGGCGGGACGCGCCGGTCGGTCGGCCTGGTGGAGGAGCCCGGCACCGGTCGCCTGGGCCTGGACGTCGAGGCCCTGCGCGCCGCGATCGGTCCCCGCACGAAGGCGATCCTGGTCAACACCCCGCACAACCCGACCGGCACCGTGCTGAACCGGGCCGAGCTGGCGGAGATCGCCCGGCTGTGCGTCGAGCACGACCTGGTCGCGATCACCGACGAGGTGTACGAGCACCTGGTCTTCGACGACCTGGAGCACGTGCCGCTGGCGTCCCTGCCGGGGATGCGGGAGCGGACGGTCGCGATCTCGTCGGCCGGGAAGTCGTTCAACTGCACGGGCTGGAAGATCGGCTGGGTGTGCGCGCCGGCGCCGCTGGTCGGGGCGGTGCGGGCGGCCAAGCAGTTCCTCACGTTCGTCGGCGGCGCGCCGTTCCAGCCGGCTGTCGCGCACGCGCTGCGGCACGAGCTGGAATGGGTCGAGGAGCTGCGGACCTCGTTGCAGAACAAGCGCTCCCGCCTGGCCGAGGGCCTCACCGAAGCCGGCTTCGCGGTGCGCCCCTCCGAAGGCACGTACTTCATCACCGCCGACGTCCGCCCGCTCGGTTTCCACGACGGTCTGGAACTGTGCCACGCGCTGCCGGAGCGCATCGGCGTGGCGGCGGTTCCGGTGCAGGTCTTCACCGATCACCCGGAGAAGTGGCAGCACCTCGTGCGGTTCGCGTTCTGCAAGAAGGACGAGGTCCTGGACGAAGCCATCCGCCGCCTGCACAAGCTAAACGTCTGACGGCACCTCCGCCCGGGCGCCCGCCAGCCGCTCCTGCACCAACGCGTGCCGGAACTGGTAGCAGGCGCCCGCCTGCCGCAGCACGCCCAGCTTCCGCGCGTCCTCCAGGAACACCATCAGCTCCCAAGGCAGCTTCCCGCGCACCGCCAGCCAGATCCGCGCCACCGTGAACCACCACCACCGCAAGTGCAGCACCGACAGCGTGAACCCCAGCATCAGCCCGCTGGCCAGCCCCAACCCGACCATCCCGGACTGGTGCGGCCCGAACACCAGCCCCGCCGCCGCGCCGAACACCACGGCCAGCACCAGGGACCCGGTCCACACCGCCACCCGGTCCCGCGCCATCGTCCACTTCGGACTCGACGGGTGGGTCAACTCCGCGCTGTCCGCCAACGCGAACCGCAGCGCCACGGCCACGCCCAACCCCAGCCCGACCACCAATCCCGCCGACAACCCGTACAGGGCACCGAAAACCAGCCCGAGAGCCGTCCCCAGCACCCCGCTCACCACCACCAAGCTCCGCCACACACCCAAGCGCGGCTTGGGTTCCCGCGTACCGGAGGCGTGCAACGCGGCGACCGCGACGAGCAACCCGGCCGCCAAACCCGTCCACGGCGCGAACTTCGGCGAACTCGCGTAAGCCATCAGCCACGCCACGCCCACCCCGCCGATCGTGCCCAACGCCAGCGCCCCCAACAGCGCCAGCCACGTCCCGTTCACCGAACGCCGCACCCGCCACCACGCGATGTCCGCCATCCCGGCCTCCCGCGCCAGGAACGCCAGCCAGCGCCGCGCCTTGTCCCGCGGCCACACCTGGCTCGCCCGCGCCTGGTGCGCCGCGCCCCGGTCGCCGAACGCGCCGTCGACCAGCGCGTCCACCAGGTGGTCCTCGATCGCCCGGCGGTCGGGGAAGCGGCCCCGGTCGAGCAGCTCGCTGGGTTCGCCGTGCGCGTAGACGACTCCCGCGAGCCACACCGCGAGCGGGGTGGACAGGGCGTCCGCCAGACGGCCGTCCGGCTCGTCGCGCAGGTGCAGGAAGATCGGTTCCCAGCGGGCCGCGGTGAGCGGGTCGGCGCGGGCGCGCAGGTAGCCCGCGATCTCCTCGTGGTCGAGGGGTTGCAGTTCCACCACGTCCGCCGCCGGCACCACCGCGCCCAGCTCGGCGAACTCGTCGAACCGGCTGGTCAGCACCAGCGGCGACGACTTCGGGAAGGCCCGGTTGATCCGCTCCAGCGCCTCCGCCCGCTTCGCGCGCGGGATCCGGTCCAGCCCGTCCAGCACCGGGAACACCCGCCGCTGCTCGATCAGCAGGTCCGCCGCGTAGCTGCCGTACAGCTCGGTGTTGCGCAGCGCCGGGTGGTCCTCGTAGAGCCGGTGCGTCATCCAGGTCCGCACGTCCTCCACGTCCGGGTCCCACGTGGACAGCGGCAGCAGCACGGGCACCGGGCCGTCGACGCGGCGGTCGAGCAGGCCGATGGTCAGCAGCATCGCCACGGTGCTCTTGCCGGACCCGGCCTCGCCGAGGAACACCATCCGCCGGTCCCGCTCGAACGCGCCCACCACGGCGTCGCTGCGCCCCGGCCGGCCCTGCGCGGAACTCCAGTGCAGGTCGAGCAGGCCGTCACCGAGGCCGCGGGCGCGGCACTCCTCGGTCCACTGCGCGTGCAGGGCCTTGGCGAGCGCGTCCACCGCCGCGTCGAGGTTGTCGTCGGTCGCCAGGCCGGCCGCGCGCCGGCGGTGCAGCCACGGGTCGAACGCGGCGAGGAACGCGAGGAACCCGACCGCCAGCCCGGACAGCCACAGGTCGGGGTCGATGCCGTAGTCGGTGACGAACAACCCGGCCGCCGCGAGCAGGGCGGCCAGGACACACCCCACGAGCACGGCGCGTTGGCGAAATCGGGACACGGAGGCATCATGACCCACCCGTCACCCCTGGTGGTGACGCGGTCACCCCCGTGTCGTGCGTACGCTCGGGTGTGTGACCTGTCCCAAGTGCCAGCAGGAGATGCGCACCATCACCCGAGGGTCGGTGCACGTCGACCAGTGCGACAACTGCAAGGGCGTCTTCCTCGACGGCGGTGAGCTGGAGCAGATCATCGCGGCCGAGCAGGCGCACTACGACGCGCAGCCCCCGGCCTACCAGGACGAGCCGGGCGCGCCGCCACCCGCCTACCAGGGCCCGACCGACGCGCCTGCGGCCCACCAGGGATCGCCCGCGTACCCGACCGGCGCGCCTCCGGCCTACCAGGGCCCGACCGGCGCGCCCCCGGCGTACCAGGCGCCGCCGCCGTACCCGGGCCAGCCCGGTGTGCCGCCCGCCCAGCCGGGCATGCCACCCACCTACCAGCCGGCGCCGGGCACCCCCGCCGGTCCGCCGCCCCCGGCCTACCCGGGCGGCTACCAGGACTACCGGCACCACCCGCAGCGCCGCCGCCGCAGCTTCCTGGAGGAGCTGTTCGACTGAAGACCCAGGCGCCGAACCCCCGGCCCCGAACCCGGCCGTCAGATCGGCCAGGTGCGGGTGGAGCCGTCGAGGGCGAAGTGCTGCTCGTCCCGCGTCGCCGTGAAGGTGAAGTGCTGGCGGCGCGGGCGGCCGAGGTTGCGCCAGGCCCGGTAGGCCTCCTCGGCCAGCGTCCACAGCTCGCGCGGACCGCCCTGGTCCACGACCGAGCCCCGGTGGCGCACCCACGAGCCGTCCGGGTGCGCCAGCCGGACCGGGTCGAAGGCGACGACCACGTCCGGCAGCGCCAGGCCCGCGAAGAACTCGAAGCCCGACACCGGGTCCACCACGGTCCGCGCGGGCAGCGGCGTGGTGCGGGTCGTCGTCGCGGGGGCGTGCGCCGCGTCCTCCAGGGCCTGGTCCGCCCAGGCGTTGTTGTGCGCCCGCAACGGCATGAACCGGCCGTCGTCGAGCAGGACCCGGCCGGTCGCCACGCCGTCGCGCACCACCAGCCGCACCAGGCCCGCGCCCAACGCCCGGTTGAACGTCGTCACGATCACCCCGCCCGGCTCGACCTGGTCCAGCCACGCCACCGGCACCCGCGACACCGCGCACGTCCCCAGCACCCGCGAGTACGGCGCCCGCCCCGGGAACCCCAGTTCCCCGTCGGACGCGGAGCAGTGCGGCCGGTAGCCCGCGGTCTCCAGCGCCGCCACGGCCCGCGCCAGCACGCCCGGGTCCACGTCCACCGAGGTCACCGCCGCGTCCCCGAGCACGTGGCACAGCAGGGCCGCGTTGTACCCGGTGCCCGTCCCGATCTCCAGGACGGTGTCCCCGCGCCGCACGTCCAGCGCCTCCAGCATGATCGCCATGATCGTCGGCATGCTCGACGAGCTGGTGGGTACACCGTGCACGGGGCCGGACCCGAGTGCTTGCTCCCACGCCGCGTCCGACCCGTCCAGCTGGGTCACGCACACCTGGTTCCGGTAGACCAGCGACAGGTGCTCCGGCGCGTCGGAGGTGACCGCCCGCCACGTCCCGCCGGGGCCGGGCGCGAAGAAACCCGACAGGAAGACATCCCGCGGTACCTCGCGAAACGCCGCGATCCAGCGGGGATCGGCGAGCACGCCGCCGGCCACGAGCGAGTCGACCAGCTCGTCGCGGAGGTTCGCCGCCGGGTCCACCGCCCCACGGTAGCGCTGTGGGCGAGCCCACGTCCGGTTTGCTAGCAGGGCGCTTGCAACTGCTAGCACCCGCGCGTACCGTCGAACCCGGAACGAGGAGGTGCCGCGAGGCGTGGACAAGTCCATCGACAAGGCGGTCGCCGACCTGGGCCGCGACATCGGCGAGTACATCCGCCAGCAGCGCAACACCGCCAAGATCTCGTTGCGCCAACTGGCGAAGCTCGCCGGGGTGTCCAACCCTTACCTCAGCCAGATCGAGCGGGGCCTGCGCAAGCCGAGCGCGGAGATCCTCCAGCAGATCGCCAAAGGGCTGCGGATCTCGGCGGAAGCGCTGTACGTCGAGGCCGGGATCCTGGAACAGCGCGCGGGCGGCGCGCTGGCCGACGCCATCGTCACCGCCCCGGACCTGACCGAGCGGCAGAAGCAGGTGCTGCTCGACGTCTACGAGTCGTTCCGGCGGGAGAACGCCGCGAAAACCACAGACCACACCGAGGAGTGAGTGATCTCCATGCCGAACCTGCCCACCACCGAGGAACTCCGCAAGGCCGGCGAGCAGGCCGTGGCCGCCGCCCGGACGCCGCTGCTGGCCGCCCTGGGCGCCGGTGACCTGGCCGCCAAGGCCGTCATCGAGGCGCTGAACAAGGCCAAGGAGCGCGTCGAGGCGAGCAAGAACGCCGCCGAGTCGACCGACTTCTCCGGCCTGAAGGAGAAGTTCGACCCGGCCGAGCTGCGCAAGGTCGTCGACGCCTACACCCAGTCGGCGCTGAACCTGTACCAGTTCCTGGCCGAGCACGGCCAGGAGGCGCTGGACAAGCTCAAGGCGCAGCCGCAGGTGCAGAAGGCCCTGCACCAGGTGGAGGAGGCCGTCGAGACCGCGCAGAAGCGCACCGGCACCGCCGCGACCGAGGCCCGCGAGCTGGCCGACGACGTCCTGGGCAAGGTCACCCGCCGCACCCGTTCGGTCGGCGAGAAGGTCGCGAGCGACGTGGACGAGGCGAGCGAGAAGCTGGCCGAGACGGTCGTCGAGGTCGGCGGCGACGTGGCGCACGAGGTCCGCAGCACGACCCGCAAGGCCGCGAACCGCACCGCCGCCGCGCGCACCCAGCCGGCCCACAAGCCCGCCACCACCCGTTCCACCACGACCAAGAAGCCCGGCACCACGAAGTGATGACCCGAGGTCACGGGGCGTTCCGCACGGGGACGCCCCGCTTCGGCTGTACGCCGCCACCGCGCAGCACGTAGCCTGGGTGTCGTGTTGTTCCCCATCCCGGCCCTCGACGTGTCGTACCTCGACATCTGGGTGATGTTCCTGGCGTACTACGCCGGGCTGATCACGGGTGTTTTCGCGTTCGCGCACGCCCTGTCCCAGCGGGCGGACGCCTTCACCGCGGCGGAACGGCTCACCAAGCCCGCCTGGCTGGGCATCACCGGCGGCGGCCTGTTCGCGCTGCTGCTGTTCAGCCTCGCCGGTCCCGGGCTGATGTTCTGGCTCGCGGGCCTGGTGGCGGTCATCGTCTACATCGTGGACGTGCGGCCCCGCCTGATCGAGGTCCAGCGCGGCCCGCGGTGGTGACCCACCGGACCTACGGGTCCGGAACACCGGTCACCCTCGTCGGCCACGGCCTCGGCGCCACCCCCGGTGAGGCGCGCCTGCCCACGTCCGGGCTGCGCGGGACGAAGGTCGTCGTCACCCTGCCCTCGCACGGCGAGGCGCCGGACGCCCCGCCCGGCTACTGGGACTACCGCCGCATCGCCGCCGACCTGAAGGCGGTGGCACGGGAAACCGGTGCCACGCAGGCCATCGGCGTGTCCCTGACCTCGGCGGCCCTGATCTCCCTGCTGGCCGACGAGCCCGACGCGTTCGAGAAGGTCGCCCTCCTCCTCCCGGCCGTCCTCGACGAACCCCGCCGCCTCCTGGCCCGCGAGTTCGCGATCACCGTCATCGGCGGCCCACCGGAGTACCAGGCCGAACGCCGCCAGGCATTCACCCGGTTGGATGACGCACTGGCCGAACTGCCCGGCAAGACCGCCGTCCCCGACCGCACCCTGCTCGAAGCCGTGCGGATTCCCGTACTGGTCGTGGGCGCGACCCGGGACCCGCTGCACCCCGAGCACATCGCCAAGGAAACCGCCGCCGCGCTCCCGAACGGGCGACTGGAACTGGTCCCGTCGTGGCTGACCCACCGCGCCGACGTCCGCGGGTGGTTGGTCGACTTCCTGCACGGGTAGCCGAACGGCATGGCCGAACAGAAGAAGATCGCATTCCTGGTCGACACGGAGGGCATCGAACAGGTCGAGCTGACCGACCCGTGGGCCCACGTGGAGAAGGCCGGCGCCGTCCCCCGACTGCTCGCCCCGAAACTGGGCCAGGTCCAGGCCTTCGAACACCTCACCCCGGCCGACGAGTTCGACGTGGACGTCCCCTTCGCCCACGCCGACCCCGCGGATTACGACGGCGTGGTGGTCCCCGGCGGCGTGGCGAACGCCGACTTCCTGCGCATGGACAAAGACGCCGTGCGCTTCGTGAAGGCCCACGTGGCCGCCGGAAAACCCATCGCCGCGATCTGCCACGGCCCGTGGCTGCTGGTCGAGGCGGACGTCGTGCGGGGGAAGCAGCTCACGTCCTTCGCCAGCCTGGCCACCGACATCCGCAACGCCGGCGGCCAGTGGGACGACCTGGAGGTGCAGGTCTGCCACCGCTCCGGCTGGACCCTCGTGACCAGCCGAACCCCCGACGACCTGCCCGCGTTCAACCGCGAAGCCCTGAAGGCCTTCGGCCTTTAGATCCCCACGCTCAGAGCCGGGAGGAGGCGTAGGCGGCGATCGCGTCGCGAACCCACTCGGCGAACCCCTCCGCGTGCGCGTCGAACTGCACCTTGAAGTCCGGCGCGTCGACGTACAGCTGCCCCAAGCCCGTGTACGACTCCCGGTTGGGCGTCCAGCTCAGCAGGATCCACCGGTAGTGCCGGTCCGTCACCTCCTGCGCCTCCGGCGAATCCGGCGCCGCACCCGCGTCGAACAGCTCGCCGAACGCCTTGGCGATGGCCTGCCACTCCGCCGTGGACTTGTCGGCGTCGGCCTTGGTCCAGCCCTGCATCCGGCGCTTGCTCTCGTCGATGTGCTCCTGCGCGCCCTCGCCGTAGCGCTCGACCAGTTCCGCCTCGTAGCGGGCCTGGCGGTCGGCGTCGAAGCCGTCGAACAGCTCTTCCATCTTCATCGTGTGCTCACTCCCCTCCAGCTCCCTGATGGTCTTGGCGACGGTGTCGCTCAACCGGGCCAGGCGCTCCTGCTCCGCGCGCAGCCACCGCTGGTGGTTGCGCAGGACGTCGACCGTGCGGTGCCGGCCGTCCAGGACGTCGGCGACCGTGTCGAGGTTCAGCCCCAGGTCTCGCAGCAGCAGGATCTGCTGGAGCCGCAGCAGCTGTTCGCGCTCGTAGTACCGGTAGCCGTTGCTGCCGGTCCACGCCGGTTCGAGCAGACCGATCGAGTCGTAGTGCCGCAGCGTCCGCGACGTCACCTTCGACATCCGCGCCACCTCGGCGATCGACCAGGCCATCCCCGTCACCTCCCCTTGCTGGAACGACGGTAGAGGTTGACGTAACGTCAACGTCAAACCAACTTTCCGGCCCTCCACCCGCACGCGGCAAGATGGACGGCGAGGCGGCCGAGCCCACCACGGCGGAGCCGAGGCAAGATGGCACCGTGTGGACCATCGCCGGAACCCTGACCCCCGTCCCCGCCCTCGACCGGCTGGACCTGGTCGCCGCGCCCGTCGCCGACGCCCTGCGCGCCATGCCCGACGCCGGCCGCCTCGCGGTCAGCGAGATCGACCCCACCCTGGCCGACACCGCCGAGTTCTGCGCCCACTACGGCTCACCGCTGGAGGCGTCCGCGAACTGCGTGATCGTCGCGGGCAAGCGGGGTGACACCATCCGATACGCCGCCTGCGTCGTGCCGGCGACCACCCGCGCCGACGTGAACGGGGTCGTGCGGCGCCGGCTGGACGCGCGGCGGGCCTCGTTCGCGCCCATGGACGACGCGGTCCGGCTCACCGGCATGGAGTACGGCGGCATCACGCCGGTCGGGCTGCCCGCCGACTGGCCGGTCCTGCTGTCACCCGAGGTCGCCGCCGCGCCGGAGCTGGTGATCGGGAGCGGCATCCGGGGCAGCAAGCTGCTGGTGCCCGGCGAGGTCCTGGCCAAGCTGCCCGGCGCCGAAGTCCTGGAGGACCTGGCGCGTCAAGCGGGGTAACCGCGCAGGAACTCGACCGCTTCGTCCACGTCGTCCGTGACGAGGATCCAGCGCTCGGCCTCGCGCCCCGCCGCCAGCCGCCGCACGAGGGGCGCGGCCGGGACCTCGTTGACCCAGAAGTCCTCGCCCAGGAACACCATCGGCGCGGCCGGACCGACCGACCCGTAGTGGTTCTGGGTGTAGTCCTGGAAGACCTCCTGGACGGTGCCCGCGCTGCCCGGTGTGTACACGACACCGCCGGTGGCGACGGTCAGCAGGCCCTCCTCGCGGACCGAGTTGGCGAAGTACTTGGCGTGCAGCTCGCACGCGGGGTTCGGCGGCTCGTGGCCGTAGAACCAGGTCGGGATGCCGATCGTGCGCGGCCGGTCGAACGTCGGCAGGTCGGTCGGGCACGCGGCGATCCAGCGGCCGATGGACTCGGCGTCACCGCCGAACTTCGGCGCGCGCGCCAGGTCCTTGAGCACACCCTCGTCCACACCGACCCGGACCCCGAGCGGCACGGCCTCCATCGCGCCCGGCCCGCCGCCGGTGAGCACCGTGAACCCGGCCTCGCCCAGCCGCGCGCCCAGTTCGACCGCCCGCCGGTAGCCGGCCGTGTCGCGCCCCAACGCGTGCCCACCCATCACCGCGACCGGCGCGCCGCCCGCCTCACCGACCGACGCGCTGCCGCCGCGCATCCCCGCGGCCCGCGCGCCGTCCAGGACCTCGTCCAGCGCCTCCGTGATCGCGTGGTCGTGCAGCCGCTCGGCGAGGGCGTGCAACGGGTCCGGGTGGTGGCCCTGCTGCTTGCTGTGCCGGTAGATCCGGGCGTCCGGGGTGTCGGCGTACGACGCGGGACGCTCCGGGTCGAACCCGGTGAACAGCTCCGCCGGCGTGTACAGCGACGACCGGTAGACCTGGTACGGCACGTCCGGGATGTCCGGGAACACCAGCGCCCCGGCCGCGTCCGCCCGCCGCCGCGTCGCCGGCGACAGCACGCAGCCGAGGAACAGCGCGCCGTCCAGCGGCACCCGCAGGTCGTCGTCGCCCAGGTCGAGCCCGACGAGGACCGCGCCGCGCAGGTCGGCGGCGGCGCGAACCTGCTCCGCGGAGGTGATCTCGGTGCGCACGGCCGCAGCCTACTTCCGGACCCCGTCAACCCGACCGGTGCGCTAGAAGATCACCGTCTGGTTGCCGTGCACCAGGACCCGGTCCTCCAGGTGCCAGCGCAACCCGCGCGCCAGCACCACCTTCTCGATGTCCCGGCCCTTGCGGACCATGTCCGGGACCGAGTCGGTGTGGTCCACGCGGATCACGTCCTGCTCGATGATCGGACCCTGGTCCAGGTCCGCGGTCACGTAGTGGCAGGTCGCGCCGACCAGCTTCACGCCCCGGCTGTGCGCCTGGTGGTACGGCCGCGCGCCGACGAACGACGGCAGGAAGCTGTGGTGGATGTTCAGCGCCCGCCCCGCCCAGTCCGCGCACAGCTCCGACGGCAGGATCTGCATGAACCGCGCCAGCACCACGGCGTGCGGCTTGTGCGCGTCCACCAGCTGGCGCAGCTGCGCGAACGCCGCCTGCTTGCCCTCGGGGTCGTTCGGCGGGAACGGGACGTGGTGGAACGGGATGCCGTGCGCCCGCGTGATGCCCGCCAGGTCGGCGTGGTTGCCGATGACCGCCGCCACGTCCACGTCCAGCTCGTGCGAGGCGACCCGGCCCAGCAGGTCGTACAGGCAGTGGCCCTCCTTGGACACCAGGATCACCACGCGCTTGCGCTCGCCGGTGTCGCTGATCCGCCAGTTGGCGTTCCCGCCCAGCTCCCGCGCGACCTGCCCGAACCGGGCGCGCAGCTCCTCGGCCCCGAACGGCAGCGAGTCGGCGCGGACCTCCTGGCGGGTGAAGAACCAGTTGGTCGTCGGGTCGGTGTGGTAGGCGGCCTCGACGATCCAGCCGCCGTGCTCGGCCAGGAACGAGGAGATCCGGGCCACGATGCCGGTGCGGTCCGGGCAGCCGAAGGTGATCACGTAGCGTCGCTCTACCACGGTTCAGAAGTATTCACGGTCGCGGCAGGGACTCAAGCAGGGACCTGTCACCCGACACGATGGCCCCGCTCGGCCTGCCCCACGCGGCCCGGTAGACCGCGTCGGCGGTGCCCGCGACGGTGGCGTCCTCGTTGGTCGCGGAGTCCACAGGGGGCCCGGCGGCGGGGACCTGGCCGGGGGCGATGCGGAGTTCCCACGTACGGCCCGCGTCGGCGGCGTGGAACAGCAGCCGGCCCTCGCGCTCGATCGGGTGCACCTCCGCGGCGCGCACCACCACTCGGGTCAGGAACTCGTCGATGCCGTCGGCGGCGAACTCGGTGTCGTACAACAGGGTCGGGACCTCGTGGCCGTGGGCGGCGTGCTCGGCGTCGAGGCGGTGGATCGCGATCTCGTGGGCCTGCCGGCGGGCCCAGAAGCCGGCCGCCTTGGGGCCGACGAACGTCCACGTGGGCGTGTCCGGGTCGAGGCTCGCCAGCAGGCGCTCCAGCTCGGTGAACCGGTCGTCCCAGCAGGTGAGCAGCTCGTCCCAGTCCTGCGGGCGCGGGGAGGCCTTGGGGCGCGGGCCGTCGGCGGGGGTGTGCAGGGCGTTGAGGGCCCACGAGTGCACGCCGGTGATGTGGTCGACGAGCTTGCGGACGGTCCAGCCGGGGCACGTCGGCACCGGCGCGTCCGGCCCGACGGAGAGGACGGCGGCGCGCATCGCCCGGTACTCGGCGCGGGCGTGCGCGAGGTAGTCGTGGTGCTCCACCCACCCGAGCCTAGGGCCGGGCGGGGGCCGGCGGCGGTCGGGGGCCAGGGCCGGGCGGGGTTCAGGGGCGCACCGACTCCCACGGCACGGTGACCTCGCCGAGCCGCCAGCGCTTCCGGTCGTCCAGCACCGGCCAGCGGGCGGTGAGCAGCCGGACCGCTTCGACCCAGCGGGCGCGGGGGCCGAAGGGGGCGAAGGTCGCGGCGGTGGCCCAGCACGCGTCGAGTTCGGTGAGCAGGGCGTGGACGCGTTCGCCGGGGACGTTGCGGTGGATCAGCGCCTTGGGCAGCCGTTCGGCGAGGTCGCCCGGGGTCTCGATGTCCTTCGGCAGGCACGACAGCGTGAAGGTCTGCGGCCCTTCCGCCGTCAGCGCGACCCACGAGCACCGCCGCCCGATCTCGTCACACGTCCCCTCGACCAGCACACCGCCCGGCGCGAGCCGGCCGACCATCGTCGCCCACGCCTCGGCGGCCTGCTCCTCCGTGTACTGGCGAAGGACGTTGAACGCACGCAGCACCAGTGGCCGCCGCCCGGCCAACTCGAACCCTCCGCGCCGGAACTCCAGCCACGGCGGATCAGCCACCGCTTCACCCGCCGCGACCCGCTCGGCGTCCAGCTCAAGCCCCAGCACCCGCAGCTTGGGGTTCAGGTGGCGCAACCGGGAGGCCATCTCCACGGTCGTGACCGGCGACGACCCGTACCCGAGGTCGACCACAAAAGGATCGTCGGATTGTTGAACAAGTGAACCGTAGGCGTGTTCCACCCACCGGTCGACGCGGCGGAGCCGGTTGGGGTTGGTGGTCCCACGAGTCGGCAGACCGAGCGCACGGGCCCGGCCCGCCGCTAGGCGCGGCGCGCGAGCCATTCGGAGGTGAACTCGGTTTCCTTGTCCAGCAGGAGGGCGACCTGCTCGGCGATCAGCGACTCCAGCTTGCCGCCCATGAGCGGGATGCTCACCTTGACCTGACCCACGAGGGTGAGTTCGCTCCCACCGCCGGCGGCGTCGGCGATGGTGATCGTGCCGTCGAGGCGGCCCGGGACGCCGTCGAGGGTCACCTCGACCGTGCCGGTGTAGCCGGCGTCGGTCCACGACTCGGACCGGGTGATGACCAGGTCGCCGCCCAGCACACCGCGTGCCATGGACGGCAGCCTGTCCGCGGGCACACCCTGCTTGAGCTGGTAGGACGTGGTGCCGTCGGCCTTGTCGAACGCGAGGAGCGCGGCGCCGGTGCCGCCGAGGACGTCGAGCCGGTCGCGCAGGTAGGACTCGTCGACGAGGGCGGAGTAGACGTCCGCGGCGGGCCAGCGGGACGTCGTCAGGTGCTCGATGCGGCGTGCCATGCCGCGGAGGCTACCGTTGACGCCCGTGACCACCCCGCTGTCCAGCACCCACGTGCGGCTGGCCGAGCACACCACGCTGCGGCTAGGCGGCCCCGCGGCCCGTTTCGTGCGCGCCACGACGGCCGCCGAGCTGGTCGAGACCGTGCGCGCGCTGGACGCCTCCGGCGAACCGCTGCTGCTGTTGGGCGGCGGCTCGAACCTGGTGGTGTCCGACACGGGCTTCGCCGGGACGGTCGTCCAGGTGGGGACGCGCGGCCGCCGGCTGGACCCGTTGGGCGACGGTCTGGTGCAGTTGACCGTCGAGGCGGGCGAGGACTGGGACTCGGTCGTGGCCGAGGCCGTGGCGCAGGGCTTGGGCGGCCTGGAGTGCCTGTCCGGCATCCCCGGCTTGGTGGGTGCGACCCCGGTCCAGAACGTCGGCGCGTACGGCGTGGAGATCTCCCAGGTCCTGACCTCGGTGGACTTGCTGGACCGCCGCACCGGCCGCGTCCACCAGGTCCCCGCGCACGACCTGGGCCTGGCGTACCGGACCAGCATCCTGAAGGGCACCGACCAGGCCGTGGTGCTGCGGGCGAGGTTCGCCCTGACCTCCGGCGGCCAGTCGGCGCCTATCCGCTACGCCGAACTCGCGCGCGTCCTGGGCGTGTCCCAGGGCGACCGCGTACCGGCCGACGCGGCCCGCAAGGCGGTCCTGGACTTGCGCCGCGGCAAGGGCATGGTCCTGGACCCGGCGGACCACGACACGTGGAGCGCCGGTTCGTTCTTCACCAACCCGGTCTTGGACGAGTCGACCCTGTCCGGCGTGCTGATCCGCATCGCCGAGCGGCTGGGCAGGCACGTCGACGTTCCGACGTACCCGGGTGGTGCGGGCATGAGCAAGCTGTCGGCGGCGTGGCTGATCGAACGCGCCGGCTTCACCAGGGGGCACCGGGGTCCGGGGGGGCGGGTGGCCCTGTCGGGCAAGCACACCCTGGCGTTGACCAACCGGGGCGGGGCGAGCACCGAGGACCTGCTGGACCTGGCCCGGGAAGTCCGAGACGGCGTCCGAACAACCTTCGGCGTAGAACTCCACCCCGAACCCGTCCTGATCAACTGCACCCTCTAACCCCCTCCCTCAAACCCCCACCCCTCACCACCACCCCGCGACCTAGGCCCTTGCCGGCCGCCGCGCCCGCCGCGCCCGCCGCCGCTGCTGCTGTGCCGCCTTGTCGCGCCGCTGCCGCCGCGCTGCTGCAATGCCCACCCCGGCACCCCGGCCCACCGCGGCAACCCCGCCCCACCCGCGCCGCCGAACGGCCGAACGGGTGACCAAGTGTGACGAAACCTCACCCCGCGCGTTTCATGGAAGGCAGAGGTCCCTGTTGGAGGTCGTCATGGTGGGCGGCGGGCGTGGGGTGGTTTTGGCCGTCAAGCGGTTGGTGGAGGGCGACTTTCTCAGCCGGCCGGGAGTTGTCGGGGTGGACGTCGGGGAGAAGGTGGTGCGCGGGGTCGAGACCGGGGTGCCGGCGGTCGTGGTGTTCGTGCGGGAGAAGAAAGGGGCGGCGCAGTTCACCATTCCGTCCGAAGTCCTCGGTGTGCCAACGGATGTCGTCGAGGACGTCTTCTACCCGCACCACACCCTGGCCTCCCCGGAAGGCGTGAGCGGCGCCGAGCGGCACGACGTGCTGGCAGGCGGCATCGGGATCGGGCCGAGTCGGGCGATCCGGTTCGTGCCGCCGGACGTGCCGGAGGCGGACGACTACCTGGTCGCGGGGACCCTCGGCGCGCTGGTCACCCCCCGGAACCGGCGGCGGACCATGGCCCTGACCGCCTTCCACGTGGCCTGCGTGGACGACGCCTGGGCGGTGGGCGACCCGATGGTCCACCCCTCCCGGGTCGACGGCGGCCACCCCTACCGCGACCAGATCGGCGTCCTGGCCCGGGCCGCGCTGGCCGGAAGTGTCGACGCCGCCGCGATCCTGCTCACCACCCCGCGCGTCCGCCCGGAGGTGTTCGGGGTCGGACCCGTTGCGGGACAAGGCAAAGCCAAGATCGGGCAACGGGTGCGCAAGCGCGGCCGGACCACCGCGCTGACGGAAGGCGTGATCGCCTCCACCGACGCGACCATCACGCTCGACTTCGGCGCGGGCCTCGGCGTGCGCACCCTGAAGAACCAGATCCGGGTCGAAGGGCCGTTCGCGGACCACGGCGACTCGGGCGCGGTGCTGCTGGACGACGACAACCGGGTGGTCGGCCTCTACTGCGGCGGCAGCGACAAGCGCGGCTTCGCCAACCCGATCGCCGACGTCCTCGACCAGCTCGACGTCGACCTGATCGCGCCGAAACCGTCCACTTAGGACCGGTGCACCCGGGTCGCGGACGCCTGCGCCCGCGGCTTCATGACGATCTGGTCCAGGTTCACGTGCGACGGCCGGGTCACCGCGAACGCGATCACGTCCGCGACGTCGTCCGCCGTCAACGGCTCCACGCCCGCGTACACCGCCGCCGCCCGCTCCGCGTCGCCCCCGAACCGGTTCACCGAGAAGTCCGTCTCCACCATGCCCGGCAGCACCTCGGTGATCCGCACCGGCTGCCCGAGCAGCTCCCCGCGCAACGTCCGGTGCAGCGCCGACTGGGCGTGCTTCGCCGACGTGTACCCCGACCCGTTGTCGTACGCCTCGTACGCGGCCACCGACGTCACGGTCACGATGTGCCCGTCACCGGACTCGATCAACTTCGGCAGCAGGCCCTTGGTCACCCGCAGCGTGCCCAGGACGTTGGTCTCCCACATCCACCGCCAGTCGTCCTCGTCCGCGGACGCCACCGGGTCCAGCCCGCGCGCCCCGCCCGCGTTGTTCACGAGCACCCGGGCGGACGGCACGGCGTCCAGGAAGGCCGACACCGACTCGGCGGAGGTCACGTCCAGCTCGACCGCCGTGCCGTCGACGTCGTCCGCGATAGTCTTGAGGAGGTCGAGCCGTCGGGCGCCGAGCACGACGTGGAAGCCCTCGGCGGCGAGCCTGCGCGCGGTGGCCTCGCCGATTCCCGCGCTGGCTCCGGTGACTACTGCGATAGGACGGGTCACAGCGGAGATCCTAGGCTTGTGACGCGAGTCACCAGCACCGGAAGCCGCAGTGGGCGTCCTTTCGTTCGGGAGGTCGAAGTGCGCAAGAGAGTCACGGCCCTGCTGGTGGCGGGCCTCGTGCTGGTCGGGTGCTCCGCCGAGGTCGAGCCCGGGTCGGCGAAGCCCGAGGGCGGCGACAAGCCGCCGGTGGCGAAGTTCACCACCGCGCCCGCCGACGGCGCGACCGACGTGCCGGTCAACCAGCCGGTCCGGGTCACCGTCGCCGAGGGCACCATCGACCAGGTCACGCTGACCAACCCCGAGGGCAAGGCCGTCGAGGGCAAGGTCTCCGACGACAAGAAGTCCTGGTCGAGCACCGAGCCGCTGGGCTTCGGCAAGAGCTACACCTACGCGGGCAAGGCGACCGGCACCGACGGCAAGAAGGTCGAGCTGAAGGGCGCGTTCACCACGCTCACCCCGGCCTCCCAGGTCCGCGCGACGCTGTTCCCCGGCGACGACCAGACCGTCGGCGTGGCCGTCCCGATCATGGTCAAGTTCGAGGCGGACGTGGCCGACCGCGCCGGCGCCGAGAAGGCGCTGACCGTCACCAACTCCGCGAACGTCAAGGGCAGCTGGGCCTGGCTGAACTCCCGCGAGGTGCACTACCGGCCCGAGAAGTACTGGCCCGCGAACACCAAGGTGCACGTCGAGGCCAAGCTCTACGGCGTCCCCTACGGCGGCGGCGCGTTCGGCAAGGCGGACGTGACCAGCGACTTCACCATCGGCCGCAACCAGGTCGTGAAGATCCACACGCCGTCGCACCAGCTCGTCGTGGAGCGGGACGGGCAGCAGGTGGCCAGCTACCCGGCGTCGTTCGGCCGGGACAACGACCCTGAGCTGACCACCCCGAACGGCACGTTCGTGGTCATGCAGAAGGACCCGCAGTTCAGCTTCGACAACCCGCGCTACGGCTACACCAACGTGCTGAAGAAGTGGGCCGTCCGCTTCTCCAACCACGGCGAGTTCATCCACGAGAACAACGACAACGCGGGCAACATCGGTCGCGCCAACACCTCCCACGGCTGCGCGAACCTGCTGGAGGCCGACGCCAAGGCCTACTACGACAGCGCCCTGGTGGGCGACCCGGTGGAGGTCACCGGCTCGATCACCACGCTGCCCGCCCAGTACGACTGGTACGACTGGCAGATCCCGTGGGCGCAGTGGCAGACGATGTCCGCGCTCTAGAACGCCCAACGTGCTCTGAACGCCCGGAAAGGCCCGGTGGCTCACGACGAGCCACCGGGCCTTTCGCCTAGATGAACTCGTACCGGTGGACTTCCGCGCCGGCGTCGACGAGCGTGAAGCCCGCCTTCACCAGCACGCGGACCGACGCCGGGTTGGCCGGGTCGACGCCCGCGTGGACGACGGTCACACCCGGCGCGGTGCGGGCGTACGACGCCAGCGCCCGGGTGGCCTCGGTCGCGTACCCGATGCCCCGGCGTGACGGAACTACGCCGTAGCCGATCTCCAGGCGGCCGTCGGACGGCGGCCAGAACAGGCCGATCGAGCCGACGACCAGGCCGGTGGCGCGTTCCACGAGCAGGCGGTGGCCGAACTCGCCGCGCCATTCCGGCCGGTCGGCGACCAGACCGGCGATGACGCGGTCGCCGTCGGCGGGGAAGTCGGGCGCCCAGTGGTCGAGCCGGGTGCCCGCCGCGACGGCGGCGAGGTCGGCGTCGGTCCACGCGGGCAGGTCGAGACGATCAGTGGTGATCAAGGGATGTGCTCCGGGTTCTTCGAAGAGGGGGTCTCGCGCTCAGGGGCGCGTCGACCGGGTGAGGGCAGGCTGAAGACGGCTGTGGGCAGCCATGTTCATCAGCTCCTCGGGCGTTCGAAGATCCACTCGGGTCCCAGGCTAGCAGAGCCGGGTGTGACGTCGGGTTCCATCGGGAAGCGATGGGGTCATCCCAGCGTTGAGGTACGTCGTGCTGACTTCTCTCCTCACCGCCGAGGGCGTGCGGCTCGCCGTCCGGCAGAGCCCGACCGACGGGCCGGCGGTGGTGCTGGTGCACGGTTGGGCGCAGTCCGGGGAGGCGTGGTCGCACCAGCTCGCCGACCCGTCCTTCCGCGCCCACGCCCTCGACCTGCGCGGGCACGGCTCCTCCGACGCGCCGGACGACGGCTACGGCGACTCGGCGGTGTGGGCGCGCGACCTGCGGGCGGTGCTGGACCACACCGGTCCGGCGGTGCTGGTCGGCTGGTCCTACGGCGGCCTGGTGATCACCGACTACCTGCGCGCGTTCGGCACGGCCGACGTGCGCGGGCTGGTGCTGGTGGGCGCCATCACCGAGATCGGCCGCGGCCGTCCGGGCGGTGCGACCGGGCCCGCGATGCGCGCGGCGCTGCCCGCCGCGTTGTCCGAGGACCCGGCGGTGGCGGTGCCCGCGCTGGCGGAGTTCTACGAGCACCAGGGCCGGTTCGACGGGCCGACCCGGCAGTGGATGCTCGGCACGGCCCTGCGGGTGCCGGCCCGGGTGCGCGCGGCGCTGTTCCGGCGGGACGTCGGGTCCGCCGAGGTGCTGCGGGCCGTGGACAAGCCGACACTGGTGGTGCACGGCACCGCCGACGAGGTGGTGGACCCGGCCGCCGGGGCGTACGCGGCGGCCACGATCCCCGGAGCCGAGTTGCGGCACTACGAGAACACCGGGCACGCGCCGTTCCTGGAGCGGCCGGAGCGGTTCAACGCCGACCTCGCCGCCTTCGTGGCGCACACCGCGGCGGTCGTGTCGTGAAGCGCGTCGCGGTGCTGTCGGTGCACACCTCGCCGCTGGAGCAGCCGGGCACGGGCGACGCGGGCGGCATGAACGTCTACATCGTGCAGACCGCCGTGCGGATGGCGCGGCGCGGCCTGGAGGTGGAGATCTTCACCCGGGCCACGTCGTCGGACCTGCCGCCGGTCGCCGAACTCGCGCCGGGCGTGACCGTGCGGCACGTCGTGGCCGGTCCGTTCGAGGGCCTGGGCAAGGAGGAGCTGCCGGGCCAGCTGTGCGCGTTCACCGCGGGCGTGCTGCGCGCCGAGGCCCGCCATGACCCCGGCCACTACGACGTCGTCCACTCGCACTACTGGCTGTCCGGCCAGGTCGGGTGGCTGGCCCGGGAGCGCTGGGGCGTGCCGCTGGTGCACACCGCGCACACCCTGGCCAAGGTCAAGAACGCCAACCTCGCCTCGTGCGACACGCCCGAGCCCAGGATGCGGGTGATCGGCGAGGAGCAGGTGGTCGCCGAGGCGGACCTGCTGGTCGCCAACACCGACGTGGAGGCGGGCGAGCTGATCAAGCTCTACGACGCCGACCCGGCCAAGGTCGCGGTCGTGCCGCCGGGGGTGGACCTCGACCGGTTCGCGCCCGGTGACAGCGAGGCCGCGCGCGCGGCGCTGGACCTGCGGCCGGACGCCGTGGTGCTCGCGTTCGTGGGCCGCATCCAGCCGTTGAAGGCGCCGGACGTGCTGCTCAAGGCCGCCGCGGACCTGCTGGCCCGGGAACCCGGGGTCCGGGACCGCCTGGTCGTGCTGGTCGTCGGCGGGCCGTCGGGGTCGGGCATGAAGACGCCGGAGGACCTGAAGCTGCTGGCCGGCGAGCTGGGCATCGCGGACGTGGTGCGGTTCCTGCCGCCGCAGGGCGGGGAGGCGCTGGCCCGGGTGTACCGGGCGGCGGACGTGGTGGTCGTGCCCAGCCACAACGAGTCGTTCGGGCTGGTGGCGCTGGAGGCGCAAGCGTGCGGCACGCCGGTGGTCGCGGCGGAGGTCGGCGGGCTGCCGGTGGCCGTGCGCGACGGCGTGTCCGGTCTGCTGGTCGCGGGCCACGACCCGGCCGCGTGGGGCCGGACGCTGGCGCAGGTCGTGCTGCACCCCGCGTTCCGGGAGGAGCTGGCGAGCAACGCCGTGGGCCACGCCCGCCGGTTCTCCTGGGACCGCACGACTGATTCACTGCTCGCGGGGTACGCCCAAGCCCGGGACGTGTTCCGCGAGGAGGTGTTCGCTTGAGCCTGGACGAGACCATCGCGTCCGCTTTGGACGACCGGGAGCTGGCCTACCGGCACGACCAGCCCGGCAAGTTCTTCGTGACCCTGCCCGGCACGAAGAAGCTGCAGACCAACTGCTGGCTGGTCGTCGGCCGGCACGCCCTGGTGGTCGAGGCGTTCGTGTGCCGCAACCCGGACGAGGCGCACGAGGACGTGTTCCGCTTCCTGTTGCGCCGCAACGCGAAGCTCTACGGCGTGCACTACACGATCGACACCCGCGGCGACATCTACCTGGTGGGGCGGATCGCCCTGCACGCGGTGACGCCGGAGGAGCTGGACCGGGTGCTCGGCCAGGTGGTGGAGGCCGCGGACGGCGACTTCAACACGTTGCTGGAGATCGGTTTCAAGGGCGCGATCCAACGCGAGTGGGACTGGCGGGTGTCTCGCGGCGAGTCCCTTGCGAACCTGCGGGCGTTTGAGCACCTGGTTGCTCCGTTGGATTGACCTGCCTCCGGCAGGTCGGCGAGGTCGCCCGACGCGACCTCGCGACCGAATCGTGATCGGTTGAGGCGCAACTGACCGTTGTCGGTGTTCCGTCTGCCGGGTGACAAGCCACCCAGGGAGGGGACATGGGCAGACGCACGGGGTTCGCGGTCGCGGCGTTAGCGGTGCTCGCGCTGGCCGGGTGTTCGGCGGACTCGGGCACGAGCACCAGCGGGGAGGCCGGTGACGCGCGGGTGGCCGCGCCCACGCCGCAGCAGGGCGCACTGACGCCGCAGCAGGGCAAGCCGGGCGAACCGGCCAAGGGCGAGGTGCAGAACACCGGCGCGGTGCAGCAGGAGCGGCAGCTCGTGCGCACCGCCTCGGTGGAGCTGCGGACGACCGACGTCACCGGGGTCTTGGACCAGGTCAAGCAGTTGGTGCTGGCCAAGGGCGGCTACCCGGCGCAGGAGAACGCGACCAAGACGCAGGGCACGGTGACCCTGCGGGTGCCCGGCGACCGGCTGGACGCGGTGCTCAAGGACTTCGACGCGCTGCCCGACACCGAGATGACGCGGCGCGACCTGAAGAGCGAGGACGTCACCGAGCAGGTGGTGGACGTCGAGGCGCGGCTGGCGAACCAGCGGGCCAGCGTGGAGCGGGTGCGCGGGCTGCTGGAGCGGGCCGGGAGCACGTCGGAGATCACCACGATCGAGGCCGAGCTGACCAAGCGGCAGTCCGAGCTGGAGTCGCTCCAGCGCCGGCACGACACGCTCAAGGGCCAGGTCGCCATGTCGACGTTGACCGTCACGGTGAACCAGAAGTCCGCACCGCCGGTCGAGCCGAAGGAGAAGGAGGAGCCCACGTTCCTCAGCGCGTTCGGCGGGGGCTGGGACGCGCTGGTCGGCGCGGTGTCGTGGCTGCTGGTCGTGCTCGGCGCGGTGCTGCCGTTCGCGGTGGTGCTCGGCGTGCCCGTCGTCGCCTACCTGGTGTGGCGGCGCAACCGCCGGACGTTGGTCACCCGGAAGAGCGTTCCCTGACCGGACGCCCACGGAGAGTGGGCACGCGCGTGGAGCGCGGGGCGGCTTGGGAGAGAGGGGGAGTCGCGAGCTCAAGCCGCCCCGCGTCAGTCCCCGCTACCTGGGGATCCGGGCGGGGGGAGCCCGAGAATCCCAGCGGGCCGCGGTTCGACGGGGGGATGGCAAACCGCGGTGGTGCCGAACAGGTCGTCGGAGTGCGTGGGAGCCGACCCGTTGGGCCCTGTCAACTTGGCAGATCGCCGGCGATCACCACAAGACCTCGCGCTACTCCATTCGAGTGTTCTTAGCCGCGTTAAGTAACGTCTCCGTGATCATGTGGGCACCTTGACCTGGTTTGTGCGGTACCTCACGATGGCGGGATCGCAGTTACTTACGAGTAGTGGGGTCGCCGCATGGTCTTCCGCAGTCCATTCCCCGATGTCGTGGTTCCGGACGTCTCGCTGCACGAGCTGCTGTTCGCCGACCTCGGCGACCGCGCCGACCGGGTGGCGCTCGTCGACGGCACGTCGGGCGCGTCGCTCACCTACCGGCAGCTCGCGGGTGCGGTGGACCGGCTCGCGGCGGCGCTGGCCGAGCGGGGCATCGGCAAGGGCGACGTGGTCGGCATCCTGAGCCCGAACACCCCGTACTACGCGGTCGTCTTCCACGGCATCCTCCGCGCCGGCGCGACCGCCACCACGATCAACGCCCTCTACACGGCCGACGAGGTCGCGCACCAGCTCGCCGACGCGGGCGCGAAGATGCTGTTCACGGTGTCCGTGCTGCTGCCCAACGCCGCGCCGGGCGCGGAGAAGGCGGGCGTGACCGACGTCGTCGTGCTCGACCAGGCCGAGGGCTACCCGAGCCTGGCGGAGTTGCTGGCGTCGACCGGCCCGGTGCCCGAGGTGTCGGTGGACCCGGAAGACCTCGCCGTGCTGCCGTACTCGTCGGGCACCACCGGCAAGGCCAAGGGCGTGATGCTGACCCACCGCAACCTGGTGGCCAACATCGTCCAGTGCGGGCCGCTGCTGGAGGTGGGCGCGGAGACCCGGATCCTGGCAGTGCTGCCGTTCTTCCACATCTACGGCATGCAGGTGCTGATGAACAACGGCCTGTACGTCGGCGCGACCGTCGTGACCATGCCGAAGTTCGACCTGGCGGAATTCCTCCGGGTCATCCAGGACCACCGCACCAACCGCGTGTACATCGCGCCGCCGGTGGCCGTGGCGCTGGCCAAGCACCCCTTGGTCGACCAGTACGACCTGTCCGCGATCGACACCATCTTCTCCGGCGCCGCGCCGCTGGACGTCGACCTCGCCGCCGCGGTGTCGAAGCGCCTGGGCTGCCGGGTGTCGCAGGGCTACGGGATGACCGAGATGAGCCCGGTCAGCCACGCCATCCCCGACGGCCGCGACGACATCCCCGTCGGCACGGTCGGCGTCATCGCCCCGAACATGGAGTGCCGCTTCGTCGACCCGGCGACCGGCGAGGACGTGGGCGTCGGCGAACGCGGCGAACTGTGGTGCCGCGGCCCGAACGTCATGAAGGGCTACCTGAACAACCCCGACGCGACCGCCGCGACCCTGGACGACGAGGGTTGGCTGCACACCGGCGACGTGGCCGTGATCGACGAGAACGGCCTGGTGAGCATCGTGGACCGGGTCAAGGAGCTGATCAAGTACAAGGGCTACCAGGTGCCGCCGGCGGAGCTGGAGGCGTTGCTCCTGACCCACGAGGAGATCGCCGACGCGGCCGTCGTCGGGGTGCGCGACGATGAGGGTGAGGAGGTGCCCAAGGCGTTCGTCGTGCTCCAGCCGGGAGCGTCGTTGGACGGGGCGGGCGTGATGGAGTTCGTGGCGGCCCAGGTGGCTCCGCACAAGAAGGTGCGGGTGGTGGAGTTCATCGAGGCGATCCCGAAGTCGGCGTCGGGAAAGATCCTGCGCAAGGACCTGCGGGCGCGCGAGGTCGGTTGATCGTTGGCTCGTGGCCCGGGTCAGGCGGATCTGCCGCCGCCTGATCCGGGCCTGCTGCTTTCGAGGTCGTTTCGTCGTCGGCGGGTCCCGTGGCGCCGGGTTCGGGCGTACGGTCATCCCGTGACCGACGAGCGGGATCGGGCCGCGGACGAGCGCGACCGGATCGCGGACGAACGGGACCGGGCCGCCGACGAGCGCGACCGGATCGCGGACGAACGCGACCGGATCGCCGACGAGCGGGACCGGGCCGCCGACGAGCGCGACCGGATCGCGGATCTGCGGGAAGACCGCCTCCAGCGGCACCAGGACGGGGTCGCCCGGCGGTCCGCCCACCCCGAGCGGGACCGGTTCGAGCGCAGTGCCGAGGTGCTCCGACTGGCCTACGAGGCGCTCGGCCGGTCGGAGGCGCGGCTGAACCGGGCGGTCGCGGCGCTCGACTCCTCCGCCCGGCGCGCGCGGCGCGAGCAGGCGGAGGTCGACCGCGAGGTCCGGCGCAGCGCGGGCGACCTGGGCGGGGCCTGACTCAGCGGGCGGCCACGAACGCGCCGAGTCCCGGGCTCCGCGGGTGGTGCTCGATGGAGCGCTGCGGTGACCGGGCCAGGAAGCGGAAGGCGCGTGGCCAGGCGCCGGTGCGAGGCGCGTGGCTAGCGGAACGAAGCGGCGTTCTCGACTGCCCAGGAGGCGAAGTCGCGTGGCGGGCGGCCCAGCAGGGCCTCGACCGCGGGGGACACGCGGGTCGCGGCGGTGGGTGGGTTGCCGTGCCAGTCCAGCAGGAACTCGGCCATCTCGGCGTCCATCCCGCTCGCCGTGTAGCGGTCCAGGGCCTGCTGCCGGGTCAGTTCGTCGAACGTGTACCGCTGCCCGACGGCGTCCCCGATGATCCGCAGTTTGTCCCGCGGCGACAGCACTTCCGGCCCGGTCACCGAATAGCGCTGCCCGCCGTGACCCCCGGACGTCAGGACGGCCGCCGACACCGCGCCGACGTCCGCCTCGTCCACCCCGGCGGTCGCCACGTCCGCGAACGGCTCGTCCAGCACGCCGCTCGTCCGCAGCCGCTCCGCCCAGGTGAACGTGTTGGCGTAGAAGTCCGTCGCCTCCAGCACCGTCCACTCCAGACCGGAGGTCGCCACCGCCTGCTCCACCGGACCCCAAAAACCGTTCCACAGCACGGAGATCCGCCGCACACCCGCCTCGGTCGCCAGCCGGACGATCTCCGGTCCGGTGGTCAGCGTCGCGTAGTCGTCGCCGCCGATCGTGAGCAGGTGGACCCCCGTCACGCCCTTGAACGCGGTCTCCAGCGTCTCGGGCCGGGTCAGGTCGCCCTCGACGACCTCGACCCCCGCCAACCCGGCCCGCCGCGCGTCCCGGGTGAGCGCGCGCACCGGGTGTCCCCCGCGCCGGAGTTGCGCAACCACCTCGCGGCCCGCCTTGCCGGTGGCACCGGTCACCAAGAATGTCATGCTCCCGACGCTAGGATCTCCACCAAACTAGAGGTCAACTGCAACGATCCAGCGTCGGCTGTCACAGCGGATGCGACCGCCGACCGGTCATCTGGCAGGCTTGCGGCCATGGCTGTCGGAACCCTGGTGCTGCTCCGCCACGGCGAGAGCGTCTGGAACGCGGAGAACCTGTTCACCGGCTGGGTGGACGTCCCCCTGTCCGAGAAGGGCGTGCGGGAGGCGCAGCGCGGCGGCGTGCTGCTGCGCGAGGCGAACCTGCTGCCGGAGGTCGTGCACACGTCCCTGCTGCGCCGTGCCATCTCCACGGCCAACCTGGCGCTGGACGCGGCCGACCGGCACTGGATCCCGGTGAAGCGCGACTGGCGCCTCAACGAGCGCCACTACGGCGCGTTGCAGGGCAAGAACAAGAAGCAGACCCTGGAGGAGTTCGGCGAGGAGCAGTTCATGCTCTGGCGCCGCTCCTACGACACCCCGCCGCCGCCGATCGAGCCGGGCACGGAGTTCAGCCAGGACGCCGACCCGCGCTACGCCGACCTGGGCCCGGACCTGCCGCTCACCGAGTGCCTGCTGGACGTGGTGAAGCGGATGATCCCGTACTGGGAGTCGGCCATCGTCCCCGACCTGCGGGCGGGCAGGACCGTGCTGGTCGCCGCGCACGGCAACTCGCTGCGGGCGCTGGTCAAGCACCTCGACGGCATCTCCGACGAGGCCATCGCGGGCCTGAACATCCCCACCGGCATCCCGCTGCGCTACGACCTGGACGAGGACCTGCGCCCGATCACCCCGGGCGGCACCTACCTCGACCCGGACGCCGCCGCGGACGCGATCAAGGCCGTGGCCAACCAGGGCCGCTAGACCAGCCCCAGGTCCCGGGCGCGAACCCCCGCCTGGAACCGGGACGACGCGCCCGGGGCGGGCATCGGCTCGGCCACGCGGCGGCGGTACGTGCGCACGGACATCCCCAGCGCGCGTGCCGCCGCCGCGTCGGTCGCACCGCCGCCGAGCGCCTCCACCACCCAGGGCACCACAGCGCGAGGCCGCGTCGGCTTGTCGGGCCGTGTTTCTCGACGATCGCGCTTTTCGATCGTCGAGAACACGGCCCGACAAGCCGACTTTCAGGCGGCCTCGCCCGCGACGCCGGAGGCGGCGCCATCAAACACGGTGCGCGCGCCACGGGACTCGTCGCCGGCCAGGATCTCGACGCCACCCCGCGCCAGGTCGCCCTCGCCTGGCTGCTGCACCGCTCACCCAACGTGCTGCTCATCCCCGGCACGTCGTCCGAACGACACCTGGAAGAGAACCTGGCGTCCGCCGAACTGCGCCTGTCCGAACAAGACCTGGCCCGCTTGGACACGATTGGGTGAACTAGAACCGACCGGGCGGAGAACATCGGACCCGGACGGTGTCGCAGGAGTCACGAACCGGCCCCGCGGACTAGGCCGTACCCGCCCTGACCTGCTTACGATGCCTCTGTGACCACAACGGGTTACCTCGTCCTGTCGATCGGCGCTCTGCTGATCGGCGGTGCGGCGTTCCTCGTGGGCCGCGCCACCGCCGGCACCAAGGCGCAGCGGCCGGCCGGGCTCACCGTCGCCGACCTGATGGCCATGGTGGTCCAGTCGTCCCACGACGGGATCGTCGTCCTCAACGTCTTCGGCGACGTCGTCCTGCACAACCCGCGCGCCGAGGAACTCGGCGTCGTGCGGAACAACCGGGTGGACGACCGGGCCCGCCGCGCCGCCGAACTCACCCGCCAGAACGGCGAGGTCGTCCACGTGGACGTCTCGCCGCTGGAGGTCAAGGGCCGCCAGCCGGAGGCCGTGCACGCCACCGTCAAGGTGCTGACCGAGGGGTTCGTGGTCGTGGAGGCCTCCGACGAGTCGGACTCGGTCCGGCTGGAGGCGACCCGCCGGGACTTCGTCGCCAACGTCAGCCACGAGCTGAAGACCCCGGTGGGCGCGCTCGCCCTGCTCGCCGAGGCCGTCCTGGACGCCTCCGACGACCAGGAGGAGGTCCGCCGGTTCAGCGCGAAGATCATGCAGGAGGCCACCCGCCTGGGCACCCTGGTCACCGAGCTGATCGCGCTGTCCCGGCTGCAGGGCGCGGAGAAGCTGCCCGAGCTGAACCGGGTCGAGATCGACGTCGTGGTCAGCGAGGCCATGGGCCGCTCCAAGCTCGCCGCCGAGTCCGCGGGCATCGAGATCACCACCGACGAGCCCAGCGGCCTGGAGGTCGAGGGCGACCGGACGCTGCTGGTCACCGCGTTGAGCAACCTGCTGGACAACGCGGTCGCCTACTCGCCGCCGGGCAGCCCCGTCTCGGTCAGCCGCAAGCTGGTGAACGGGTTCGTCGAGATCGCCGTGACCGACCGCGGCATCGGCATCGCCGAGGACCAGCAGACCCGCGTGTTCGAGCGGTTCTACCGCGTGGACAAGGCCCGGTCGCGCGCCACCGGCGGCACCGGCCTCGGCCTCGCGATCGTCAAGCACGTCGCCGCGAACCACGGCGGCGAGGTCAAGCTGTGGAGCCTGCCCGGCACCGGCTCGACCTTCACCCTGCGCATCCCGGCGCACCCCGACCGGGACGAGCAGACCACCGACCTACCCAAGCCGGAACTCGCTGTCCCTGTGCCGACCAGCGCGGGCAAACCCGGAGGAGAGCTGTGACCAGGGTGCTCATCGTGGAGGACGAGGAGTCCTTCGCCGATCCGCTCGCCTTCCTGCTGCGCAAGGAGGGCTTCACCGCGGCGCTCGCGGCCACCGGCCAGGAGGCGCTGGAGGAGTTCGACCGCAACGGCGCCGACATCGTCCTGCTGGACCTCATGCTGCCCGGCATGAGCGGCACCGACGTGTGCAAGCAGCTGCGGGCCCGCTCCGCCGTCCCCGTGATCATGGTCACGGCCCGGGACAGCGAGATCGACAAGGTCGTCGGCCTGGAGCTGGGCGCGGACGACTACGTCACCAAGCCGTACTCGGCGCGCGAGCTGATCGCCCGCATCCGGGCGGTGCTGCGCCGCGGCGGCGAGTCCGAGGAGCTGTTGCCGCAGGTCCTGGAGGCCGGGCCGGTGCGGATGGACGTCGAGCGGCACGTGGTGACGGTCGACGGCGCGGAGGTGAACCTGCCGCTGAAGGAGTTCGACCTCCTGGAGTACCTGCTGCGCAACGTCGGCCGGGTGCTCACCCGCGGCCAGCTCATCGACCGGGTGTGGGGCGCGGACTACGTCGGCGACACCAAGACCCTGGACGTGCACGTCAAGCGGCTGCGCTCGAAGATCGAGCCGGACCCGTCGACCCCGCGCCACCTGGTGACCGTGCGCGGACTGGGCTACAAGTTCGAGTCCTGACCGCCCCGACCGGGTACGGTGCACGCCGTGCGCCTCGGGGTCCTTGATGTGGGGTCCAACACCGTCCACCTGTTGGTGGTGGACGCTCATCGGGGTGCCCACCCCACGCCGATGAGTTCGGAGAAGTCCGTGCTGCGGCTCGCCGAGCAGCTCGACGCCGAGGGCCAGCTCAGCAAGGCCGGCGCGGACCGGCTGGTGCGGGCGGTCGCGGCCACCAAGGCCTCGGCGGCCCGGCTGGGCTGCGAGGACCTGATGGCCTTCGCCACCTCGGCGGTCCGCGAGGCGGGCAACTCCGCCGAGGTGCTGGAGCGGGTCCGCGCCGAGACCGGCGTGGACCTCAAGGTCCTGTCCGGCGAGGACGAGGCCCGCTACACGTTCCTCGCGGTGCGCCGCTGGTACGGGTGGTCCGCGGGCCGCCTGCTGTGCCTGGACATCGGCGGCGGCTCGCTGGAGCTGGCCTCGGGCGTGGACGAGGAGCCGGACGAGGCTTTCTCGGTGCCGCTGGGCGCGGGCCGGCTGACCCGCACCCGGTTCCGGCACGACCCGCCGACCCGGCAGGAGATCAACGAGACCACCGAGTGGCTCGACGACCAGCTCGCGCCGGTGGCCAAGAAGCTGCGCCGGGTCGGCAGCCCGGACCGGGTGGTGGCCACGTCCAAGACGTTCCGCACGCTGGCCCGGCTGACCGGCGCGGCCCCGTCGTCGGCCGGACCCCGCGCCCGGCGCGTCCTCACCCACGCCGGGCTGCGGCAGCTCATCGGGTTCGTATCCCGGATGTCCGCGGCCGACCTGGCCGAGCTGGAGGGCGTCAGCGCGAGCCGGGCGCACCAGCTCGTGGCGGGCGCCCTCGTGGCGGAGGCCACCATGCGAGCCCTGTCACTCGGTGAGCTGGAGATTTGCCCCTGGGCGCTCCGGGAAGGTGTCATCCTGCGTCGCCTGGACCACACTGATGGCGCAGACCAGGACACCCCCGCGACCCGCACCCGCCGGTCGGGTGACACTGGACGGACTGGCCGCCACGGGGCACGGTGGAGTTGATGAGTCGAGAGAGCGAGTCGGAGCAGACCCAGCGCACGGTCGCGGAGTTGCTCGCCCAGTACGGCGGGGGCTCCGGCGAGGTGTCGCCGCGTCGGCGACGCCGCCGTGCCGAGGACGCCTCGGACACCGCTCCGCAGGCGATCATCGACCGGGTCAACTCGGACAGCGGCCGGCTGCTGCCGGTGCGCGACGACGACCCGCCGCCGACCGGCCGCCGCGCGGCCCCCGAGCAGACCGCCTACACCCCGCCGGTGGCGCCCGAGGCGTTCAACCGGCCCGCGGAGGGCCGCGGTGCGCGGTCCGAGCCGTTCACCGAGGGGCGGGGGACGCGGTCGGAGCGCGGTGCCCGGCCCGAGCCGCCGTTCTCCCGCGCCGAGCCCGCCGAGACCCGGGGTGCGCGCGCTGAGCCGTTCGCCGAGGGCCGTGGCGCTCGGTCCGCGCCGCCCGCTCCCGAGCCGCCGTTCGCCGCCGAGCCACCCGCCCCGCCCCGGGTGGAGCCGCCTCGGGTGGAACCGCCCCGGGCCGAGCCGCCCCGGGCCGAGCCACCCCGGGTTGAGCCGCCGCGTTCGCGGTTGGACGCCGCGTTCGGCCGGACCGGTCGTGCCGCCGAGCCGCCCCGCCGGGGCGTGCCCGCGCCGACCGAGGCCGAGGAGACCCGGCAGGTGCCGCCGATCGTCGACGACTACGCCGACGATTACGCCGACGACTACGCGGGGCCGTCGCGGGCGGTCCCGCCCAAACCCGAGCCGCCCCGGGTGACGCCGCCCGAGGTGTCCCGGCTGAACCCGGCCCAGGCCGACCCGTCGTCCCGCCTCACCCCCGACCCGGCCCGGCTGACCCCGCCCGGTGATCGACCTCGGCCGCCGCAGGCCGGTCCCGAGGCGAGCCGCGCGAGCCTGACCAGGCCGGCCGCACCGCCGCCGCCCGCTCGTGAGCCGGTCACCGAGGTCCTGCCGCGCATCGCGGACAAGCTGACCCCGAACGTGCCGCTGGAGTCGCTGCCCACCGAGTCGGTGCTGATCGTGCCGCCGGCGCCGGGCCCCATGCCCGACCCGCTGCCCGACCAGACCGCCGAGGACTGGTTCGGCGACGACTCCGGCGAGATGCCGGCGGTCGAGCCGGAGAGCACCCAGTTCCACCCCTACGTCGACCTCGACGAGGAGGACGAGGACGACGACTTCCGCCGTCCCGCCGCCGCCGATGACGAGGAACCCGCGGGCCTCGCCGACGTCGAGGTCGACGAGGAGCCGGGCGACCGGTCGCCGGGTCGCGAGTGGCTGGTCATGATCGGCCAGCTCGCCGTCGGCGTGCTCGGCGGCGCGGCCCTGTGGCTGGGCTTCAACTACCTGTGGCGCACCCTCGCGCCCGCCGCCCTGGTGGTGGCGCTGGCGGTGACCGTGGGCCTGGTGCTCCTGGTCCGCCGCATCCGGCGCGCCGACGACCTCCAGACCACCGTCCTGGCCGTCCTGGTCGGCTTGATCGTCACCGTGTCACCGGCCGCGATGCTCCTGGTGAAGTCTTGATCCCGGTCGGCCTGTCCACGGCCGCCGTGTGGCCGCGCCCGGTCGGCGCGGCGTTCGAGGTCGCGGCCGAGCTGGGCTACGACGGCGTCGAGGTCATGGTGTGGGCCGACCCGGTAAGCCAGGACGTGCGGGCGTTGCAGCGGTTGGTGCGGCGCAGCGGCGTGCCGGTGCTGGCCGTGCACGCGCCGTGCCTGCTGATCAGCCAGCGGGTGTGGTCGCCGGACCCGGTGGAGCGGCTGCGCCGCAGCGTCCGGGCCGCGCAGGACCTGGGCGCGCGGACCGTGGTCGTGCACCCGCCGTTCCTGTGGCAGCGCCGGTACGCCGAGACGTTCCCCGACCTGGTCGCGGGGCTGGAGGACGACACCGGCGTGGCGATCGCGGTGGAGAACATGTTCCCCGTCCGCCGCAAGCTGGGGCGGGGTCGGTCGGTGGCGGTGACGGCGTTCCGGCCGTCCATCGACCCGACCGACGTGGGCCACCGCAACTACACCCTGGACCTGTCGCACGCGTCGGCGGCGCACATGGACGCGATGGAGCTGGCCAAGCGGATGGGGGACGGGTTGACCCACGTCCACCTGGCCGACGGCAGCGGGCTGCCGAAGGATGAGCACCTGGTGCCGGGACGGGGGAACCAGCCGTGTGCTGAGTTGCTGGAGTCGCTGGCTCCGGCGGGGTTCACCGGGCAGGTCGTGCTGGAGGTCAACACGCGGAAGGCCAAGACGGACGCGGATCGGCGGGATCTGCTGGCCGAGTCGCTGCTGTTCGCCCGGCTCCACCTGTGAGCCCCCGACTCGCGAGGCCGCGTCGGCCTGTCGTGGCGCGTTTTCCGACGATCATGCTTTTCGATCGGCGGAAAACGCGCCACGATGGGCCGACTTCCAGGCGGCCGAGCCGCCGCGACGAAGGAGCGGCAAAATCAACACTGTGAATCCGTTGCGCTCGTTGATCCTTGCCGCCGCAGGCAACGAGGCGGTCCGGCGGGCGGTCGCGTCGGCGCCGATCAGCCGGGACGTCGTGCGGCGGTTCGTCGCGGGGGAGACCGTGGCGTCGGCCGTGGACGTGACCGGTGACCTGGTCGAAGACGGGTTGAGGGTGACGCTTGATTACCTGGGCGAGGACACCACCGATCGGGCGCAGGCCGAGCGGACCGTGCAGTCCTACCTCGCGCTGCTGGACCAGTTGCACGACGTGGGGCTGGCCGCCGACGCCGAGGTGAGCGTCAAGCTGTCCGCCGTCGGGCAGGCGCTGGACGAGCGGCTCGCGTTGGACAACGCCTCGCGGGTGTGCGCGGCGGCCGAGCAGTCCGGCACGACGGTCACCCTCGACATGGAGGACCACACGACCACGGACTCCACCCTGCGTGTGCTGGAGGAATTGCGCCGGGCGTGGCCGTCGACCGGTGCGGTGTTGCAGGCGTACCTGCGGCGGACGCTGGACGACTGCGCCGCGCTCGCGGGCACCCGGGTCCGGCTGTGCAAGGGCGCGTACGCGGAGCCGGCGTCGGTGGCGTTCGCCGACCCGCACGAGGTGGACCTGAACTACGTCCGGTGCGCCAACGCCCTGCTCGCGGGCGGCGGCTACCCGATGTTCGCCACCCACGACCCCCGGTTGATCGAGATCGTCGGGGAGCGGGCGCGGTGGTACGGGCGGTCGGTGGAGGACTTCGAGTTCCAGATGCTCTACGGCGTTCGGCCCACCGAGCAGCGGCGACTGGCGGCGGAGGGGCACGTGGTGCGGGTGTACGTGCCGTTCGGCGAGCAGTGGTACGGCTACCTCATGCGGCGGCTGGCCGAGCGCCCCGCGAACGTGGCGTTCTTCCTGCGCTCCCTGGTCAGCCGCTCGTGAGGGGTTCGGTGGGTTCCTCAGTGGGTTCTTCGGTGGCTTTTTCCGTGGCCAACGCTGTGCGCTCGTTGGGCGACGGCACTTACACGGCGGCGTTGCCCGGCGAGTGGACCATCGGCCCGAAGCCGCACGGCGGGTTCCTGCTGGCTTTGGCGGCTCGGGCGGCCGTCGACGCGGCGCAGGTCGTGATGCCGGGTGACGAGCGGGAGCCGTTGGCGGTGAGCGCCCAGTTCCTGCACGCGCCCGAGGTGGGACCGGTGTTGCTGCGGACGTCGGTGCGGAAGGCGGGGCGGACCGCGACCGTGGTGGCGGTCGTCCTGGAGCAGCGCGGGCGGGCGTGTGTCGAGGCGGTGGTGACGGTCGGGCGGATGCCTGGGCAGGCCCCGGACTATGCGGACTTGCCGTCGGTGGCTGCCGCGCCGCCGGCTGATGCGGTGGACTTGGCTTCGTTGGGGTCGGGTGGGATTTACAAGCTCGGGTCGGTGTGCGATGTGCGGTTGGACCGGGCCGGGGCGGGTTTCCTGAGCAACCGGGTCGGTGACCCGTTGGTGTTGACGTTGTGGGCGCGGCCGTTGGGGGAGGATCCGGACCCGTACTTCGCGCTGGTGGTGGGGGACATCTCGATGCCGGTGACGTTCAACTTGGGCCGGTTCGGGTGGTCGCCGACTGTTCAGTTGACGGCGTTGTTGCGGGCGCGGCCGGCTTCGGGGTGGTTGCGGGTGCGGGTGGCTTGTACTGCTGTTCACGGGCAGTGGTTCGACGAGGACGCCACCGTGATCGACTCTTCCGGGCGGCTCGTTTGTCAGGCCCGCCAGTTGGCGCTCACTCCCGCTTCCGCCTGACGCGCTTCGCGCTGGGCTTTGGACGCGCTGCGCGCTCTCAAGCGGACGCGCTGCGCGCTCTCAAGATCAAAAGCGGCGCTCGCCGCGCGGCAGGCCCCCCGGGGGTGGAAGGGCGTCGGTTCGTCCCCCGTACGGCCTGCCGGAGGCAACCACCCTTCGCCTTTCTTGGCAACCGGTAAAGCTGGTTGCCAAGAAGGGCGAAGCGCGGTTGGGCTGCGCCCAGGCCGTACGGGGGACGAACCGAGGCCCCGCTGTGGCTTGGCAGCCCGCTGGCCAAAAGCGCCTGCTCCGCGTTGCGTGCGGAAAGGGCCGGTGGGTCGGAGTAGGGGCGGGGTGGCAGGCTGTGGCGCATGACGACGATCGCGGTGCTGGGAGCGGGGAAGATCGGGGAGGCGTTGCTGTCCGGGCTGCTGCGGGGTGGCCGGGCGGCTGAGGATCTGGTGTTCACCGAGAAGCATCCGGACCGGGCTGCCGCGCTCACCAAGGAGTACGGCGTCGAAGGGCTCGACGTGGCCGAGGCCGCGCGGCGCGCCGACGTGCTGGTGGTGGCGGTCAAGCCGCAGGACATCGAGCCGCTGCTGGACGAACTCGCGCCCGTGATCAAGTCCGGCACGCTCGTCGTGTCGCTGTGCGCGGGCCTGCCGACGACCCTCTTCGAGCGCCGGCTCCCCGAGGGCACGCCGGTCGTCCGGGTCATGCCCAACACGCCGATGCTGGTCGGCGAGGCGATGAGCGCGATCTCCGCGGGCAAGCACGCCGGCGCCGAGCACCTGAACCTGGTCGAGGAGCTGCTCACCACCGTCGGCAAGGTCGCCCGCGTCCCGGAGAGCCAGCAGGACGCCGTCACCGCCCTGTCCGGGTCCGGGCCCGCGTACTTCTTCTACCTGGTCGAGGCCATGATCGACGCGGGCATCCTGCTCGGCATCCCGCGCGACCTGTCCACCCAGTTGATCATCCAGAGCGCGGTGGGCGCGGCGCAGATGCTCAGCCGCAACGACACCCACCCGGTGATCCTCCGGGAGGCCGTCACCTCGCCGGCCGGCACCACGATCATGGCCATCCGCGAACTCGAGAAGCACGGGGTGCGCGCGGCCCTGCTGGCGGCCATCGAGGCTGCTCGGGACCGTTCGGTGGAACTGGGACAGGCCCACGAGGCCCACTGATACCGCCATTGGCCGTCGCACCAGTCCCACGTGTCCCGTTACTCTCAGAGGAGCACGTGCGTGTCGAACCGTCGGTGGGGAAGCCGACGGCACGACGCGTGTCGAAGGACGCGGTGATCCATGCCGGAGGAGAACGATCGAGCACCCCTGGTCCAGGTCAAGTTCCTGACCGTCGCCGAGGTGGCGCTGGTGATGCGAGTGTCGAAGATGACGGTGTACCGGCTGGTGCACTCGGGCGAGCTCACGGCGGTGCGCGTGGGCAAGTCGTTCCGGGTGCCCGAGAAGGCGGTGCACGAGTACCTGCGCAACGCCTACTTCGACGCCGGGTGAGGGCGGGCGTCGGCAGCCGGGTAAACTGACAGGCCGTTCGTGCCTGGTGTCGGCGCGCCCGAGTTTGGCGGGTGTCTCCACCGGCGCGTGGAGAAACACCTTCGTCTAGTGAGTGAGGAACCCGCATGGGCTCGGTCATCAAGAAGCGCCGCAAGCGCATGTCGAAGAAGAAGCACCGCAAGCTGCTGCGCAAGACCCGCGTCCAGCGCAGGAAGCGCGGCAAGTAAGCCTTGGTCTTCGGTGCCGGCGTCCCCTCCGGGGCGCCGGCACCGGCATGTTCGGCGGCCATCCGGGTGAATGGCGCGGTGACCTGCGTCAAGAGCGTGACCGCGAGACGATCGGGTACCCGAATCCGTGGGTAGAGTCCACGTCGCAGCAGTCCGCGCAGGTCGCAACCGTCTCGGAGTCGCATGGCGCCCAAGGTCGTTCTCGTCACCGGATGCAGCCGCTTCCTCGGCGGTCACCTGGCCGCGCGGTTCGCCGCCAACCCGGACGTCGACCGGGTCCTCGGCGTGGACACCGAACCGCCGCCCCGTGACCTGCTGCGCCGCATGGGGCGCGCCGAGTTCGTCCGCGCCGACATCCGCAACCCGCTCATCGCCAAGGTCATCGCCACCGCGCACGTCGACACCGTCGTGCACGCCTCGGTGACCGCCAACCCGGCCGGGCCGTCCGGGCGCACGGTGATGAAGGAGATGAACGTCATCGGCACGATGCAGCTGCTGGCCGCGTGCCAGAAGTCGCCACACGTGCGCAAGCTCGTCGTGAAGTCCACCAGCGCCGTCTACGGGTCCTCCTCGCGCGACCCGGCGGTGTTCACCGAGGACATGGGGCCCAAGGACCTGCCGTCCAGCGGGTACGCCAAGGACGCCGTCGAGGTCGAGGGCTACGTGCGCGGGTTCGCCCGCCGCCGGCCGGACGTGGACGTCACCACGCTGCGGTTCACCAACTTCATCGGCCCCCGCATCGACACCGTCCTGACCCGGTACTTCGCGCTGCCCGTGGTGCCCACTGTGCTCGGCTACGACGCGCGGGTGCAGTTGCTGCACTCCGAGGACGCGCTGGCCGTGCTGGAGCGCGCGACCCTGCACGACCTGCCCGGCGTGTTCAACGTCGGCGGGGACGGCGTGCTGCTGCTGTCCCAGGCGATCCGCCGCGCGGGCAAGCTGCCGCTCCCGGTGCCCACGGCCGCCGTGCCGACCGTTGGCCGGCTGTTCCGCAGCGCGCGGCTGGTGGACTTCTCCCCGGACCAGATGCGGTTCCTGAACTGGGGCCGCGTCGTGGACACCACCCTGCTCAAGCGCGAGTTCGGCTTCACCCCGCGCTGGACCACGCAGCAGGCGTTCGACGACTACGTGAGCGGTCGCGGCATGCGGCCCCTGATCGACCCCGAGCTGTTGACGTCGGTCGAGCGCACCGTGCTCGACGCGGCGGCGAAGCTCCGGTGAGGAGGTGGACGTGGCAGAGGCAAGGGTGATCCCCCTGCACGCACCGGGCCGGCGCGCGAAGCTGACCGGGGTTCCGGCGGAGCCCGAGCAGGCCGCCCCGGAAGCGCCCCCGTCGGAGTGGGAGGAGCGCCTGGCGGGCGTCCTGGCGTTCCTGCGCCGGCGGGTGCAGGGCGACTACGAGGTGGACGAGTTCGGCTTCGACCCGGACCTGACCGACCACGTCCTGATGCCGCCGCTGAAACCGCTGTACGAGAAGTGGTTCCGGGTGGAGACCATCGGCCTGCACAACGTGCCCGCGACCGGCGGCGCGCTGCTGGTCGCGAACCACTCCGGCACCCTGCCCCTCGACGCCACCATGACCGCCTACGGCATCCGCGCCGAGCACCCGGCCCACCGCCACCTGCGGATGCTGGGCGCGGACCTGGTGTTCAAGACCCCGGTCCTGGGCGCGCTGGCCCGCAAGTCCGGGCAAACGCTGGCCTGCAACCCGGACGCCGAGCGCCTGCTGCGGTCGGGTGAGCTGGTCGGGGTGTGGCCGGAGGGCTTCAAGGGCATCGGCAAGCCGTTCAAGGACCGGTACAAGCTGCAGCGCTTCGGCCGGGGCGGCTTCGTGTCGGCGGCGCTGAAGACCGGGGTGCCGATCATCCCGTGCTCGATCGTGGGCGCGGAGGAGATCTACCCGAAGATCGGCGACATCAAGGCGCTGGCCCGCCTCTTCGGCTTCCCCTACTTCCCGGTGACCCCGTTCTTCCCGCTGCTCGGGCCGCTGGGCGCGATCCCGCTGCCGTCGAAGTGGTACATCGAGTTCGGCGAGCCGATCCGGACCGACGTGCACGGCGAGGGCGCGGCCGACGACCCGATGCTGGTGTTCAACCTGACCGACCAGGTGCGGGAGACGATCCAGCAGACCCTGTACCGGCTGCTCACCCAGCGCCGGAACGTGTTCCTCGGCTGAACGGCCTACCCGCGACGGCGGTAGGCCATGCCGGCGGCGATCGCGCCCGCGACCGCGCCGGCGCCCAGGACCGAGGGCACGCCGATCTTCGCGGCCTTCCGGCCGGTCCGGAAGTCGCGGATCTCCCAGCCGCGCTTGCGGGCCGTGTCGCGCAGGCCGGAGTCCGGGTTGACCGCCACCGCCGTGCCCACCACGGACAGCATCGGCACGTCGTTCACCGAGTCGGAGTACGCGGTGCAGCGGCGCAGGTCCAGGCCCTCCTTCGCGGCCAGCGCGCGGACCGCGTGGGCCTTCGCCCGGCCGTGCAGGAGGTCGCCGACGAGCTTGCCGGTGTAGATGCCGTTCTCGCTCTCCGACACCGTCCCGAGCGCGCCGGTCAGGCCCAGCCTGCGGGCGATGATCTGGGCCAGCTCCACCGGGGTCGCGGTCACCAGCCACACCCGCTGGCCGGCGTCGAGGTGCATCTGGGCCAGCGCCTGGGTGCCGGTCCAGATCTTGTCGGCCATCAGCTCGTCGTAGATTTCCTCGCCCAGGCTGACCAGCTCCGCGACCGACCGGCCCGCGACGAACGACAGGGCCTGCTCGCGGGAGGCCTTGACGCTCTGCGGGTCCTCCCGGCCACCCACCCGGAACTTGATCTGCTGCCACGCGAACCCCATGAGGTCGGAGTTCTTGAAGTACTTGCGGGCGGCGAGGCCGCGGGCGAAGTGGAAGATCGACGCGCCCATCATCATCGTGTTGTCGACGTCGAAGAAGGCGGCGGCGGTCAGGTCGGTGGGCGCGCCCGAGGGTTCCGGTGGTGCGGGGGTGGTCAGGGCGGCCTCGGCCGAGGCCGCGCCGGCCAGCTCGGCGAGCCGCTCGCGCTCGGCAGAGCCCTCCACCACACGCCTTTTCACCACGTCAGCGCCTCCCGGGGTCCGATGGGGACAGGGTAGCGATCAGCCGGTGAGACCGGGCAGCGGTAGCTGCGGGAGCGACAGCGTCGGCAGCTGGACGGGCGGTGTGACGGCCGTCGTCACGGGCGGCAGCGGCAGCGGCAGCGACGGGTCGCCGGTGCCGGGTGTGCCCGGGGTGGCCGCGGGCGGCGCGGTGGACTCGCCGGCGGCCGTCGTGGGGCCGGCGGGCGTGGACACCGGGACCGACGGCTGGTCGGTGGGCACCGGGTTGGGCTCGGTGGTCGGCGGCGCGCACTCGCCGGTCGCGGGCACGGGGCCGACGTCGTCGACCTGGCCGGTGGTGACGGTGGCGCAGCCGGTGCGCGCGGCCAGGTCCCCGGCCCGGCGGGCGATGCGGTCGAGCAGTTCGAGGGACGTGCCGGCGCGGGTGGCGGCCTCGGCGGGCAGCCTGCCGCGCAGGTCGCCCAGCCGGGTGGTCTGGGACACCGCCCAGTCGCGCAGCCCGGTGAGGGCGCGCTGGTCCGAGTTCGACCCGTGCGCGGCCAGCACGCGGGAACCGGCCGCGGCGTCGGCGTCGAAGTCGGCCAGCGCGGTCAGGTACCCGCCCAGCGGCCCGCCGCCGGCGTCGCGGTAGCGGTCGACCAGCGTCTCCATCTCCGAGATGCGGGCAGCCGCGAACTCCAGCCGCTTGTACCCCTTGGACTCCTCGCCGAAGGTCAGGCCCAGCGAGGCCGACTCGGCGGTGCGCTTGACGCCGTACAGCGCGTCACCGGGCAGCGCGTCGCGGGAGAGCAGCAGGCTCATCCCGGCCAGCGACAGGACCAGGCACAACGCGGCGGCGAGAGCGATCACCAACCGCCCGCGGGCTCCGCTGCGCGGCCGTCGCCGGTCGGGACCGGGCTGGTCGGGCTTGGCCGGGTCGAGCTTGGTGGGCGGGGCGGGGTTCGCGCCGAGCACCCGTTCCCGCATCCGCGCCTTGGTCGCGTCGTCCGGTCCGCTCGTCACCGCCGCCTTGCGCAGCAGCGCGACGACGGCCAACTCGTCGGCGAACCCGGTCCGGGCCGGGTCCCCGGGCTGCGCGTCGACCGCACGAGCGAACTGCTCGTGCTGCCTGCGACGCCCCAGCGGCGTGATCCTTCTGCCCACCATCCCGCACCGACTCGTGGAGGAGTACCTGCCCGAGTAACGAAGCCGGAGGTTCCGGGGTTACGCGGGCACGACCGTGCGATCGGGGGAACCTCGGCGGCGGGTCAGCGCAGCCAGTTCGGCAGCAACTGGGCGAGCCGGCGCACCGCGCGGTGCTGGAGGGCCTTGATCGCGCCTTCGTTGCGGCCCATCTTCGCGGCGGTCTCGGCCACGGACAAGCCCTGGATGAAACGGAGAGTGATGCACTCGCGTTGATCTTCACCCAGTTGGGCTACGCACCGGAGGAGTTCGGCGTTGGCCGCGTCGGTCAGCACCTCCTGCTCCGGACCGCTCGCGACCTCGCGGTTGTCGTCCGGGTCGGCCGTGGTGACCTCCAACCGGTAGCGGCTGGACTTCACGTGGTCGAAGACGATGTTGCGGGCGATGGTGACGAACCACGCACCCACGTCCCGACCCTGGTAGCTGATAGACCCGATGCTGCGCAGCGCGCGCAGGAACGTCTCGCTGGTCACGTCCTCGGCCAGGGTGCGGTCGCCGACCCGGAACAGGACGTACCGGTAGACCACGTCCACGTACTTGTCGTAGAGCAGCCCGAACGCGTCCGTGTCACCCGCCTGGGCGGCACGCACGAGGTCCCACGGCTCTCCCGCCGGGTCGGTCTCCACGCTGTCGATCGTGTTGGACTGCCCTCCAGTGCTCCACGTCGAGCGGAGCGTCCGGTTGGTCCTGATGGTGTTGTCGCCAGCCCTTGCGCTCATCGGCTCGCGGCACCTCCACAGAGTCGCCGTTCGGGCAGCATACGTGTTGTTACTCCGTAGTAGGTAGCGGCAACCGGTCTCGAATCTGCGACGCGTTCGGAGGCACTGCGTGACGCCGCCCGTGCGTGACAGACTGCGCGGAGGGTTCGCAGTGTTCACCAGGAGGTCACCTTGACCGCTTCCGCTCGCAACGTCGCCGACCTGGTTCGCGCCTCCGCGCAACGTGGACCCAAGCACGTCGCACTGGTCGATGTCACGACTGCGAACAGTTGCACCTGGGGCGAGGTGGACTCGTTCGTGGACCGCGAGGCTCACCGGCTCGTGGACGCCGGCGTCGAGCCCGGTGACCGGGTCGTCGTGCGGCTGCCCACCGGGGTCGGGTTCTGCGTGGCCGTCTTCGGGGCGCTGCGCGCGGGTGCCGTCGTGGTGCCGGCCGGACCGGGCCAGCCCGCGCGGGAGTTGCAGCGGGTCCTGGCCGACTCGGGCGCGCGACTGCTGGTCGGCGACGCGGACGGGACCGACGTGGAGGCGCTGCCGTCGCCGGAGCTGGTGCCCGGCGAGGAGTTCGCGTCGATCGGGTCCGGCGAGGACGTGGCCGTGCTCGGGTACACGTCCGGGACGTCAGGTCAGCCGCGCGGGGCGATGCTGTCGCACCGGGCGCTGCTGGCCAACGTGGACCAGTGCGCTTCGCTGCGGCCGGCCCCGGTGACCGCCGGTGACCGGGTCCTGCTGGCGCTGCCGCTGTTCCACGTCTACGGCCTGGGGCCGGGGTTGTTGCAGGTCGCGGGTGCTGGGGCGACGGCGGTTCTGCTGGAGCGGTTCGACGCTTCGGCCGCGCTGGACGCCATCCGGGAGCACCGGGTGACGACGCTGGTGGGCGTGCCGCCGATGTACCAGGCGATCTTGAAACAGCCCGTCGAGCGGCTGCGTGAGGACTTGGCGACCGTGCGCTTGTTCACGTCCGGTGCGGCGCCGTTGGCCGCGGGGGTGCTGGACGCGCTGCGGCAGGCGGTCGGGCTGCCGGTGTACGAGGGTTACGGGTTGACCGAGACGGGGCCGGTGCTGACGTCCACGCTGGTGGGCGGGGTGCCGAAGCCCGGTTCGGTGGGCCGGGCGCTGCCGGGTGTCGAGGTCCGCCTGGTCGACACGGACGGCCGCCCGTTGGACGTCGAAGAGGACGAGCCCGGGACGGGCCTGGTCGCGGCGCGCGGGGACAACCTGTTCAGCGGCTACTGGCCGGACGGCGCGCACGGCCCGGACGCCGAGGGGTGGTTCCGGACGGGTGACGTGGGGTTCTTCGACGAGGACGGCGACCTGCACCTGGTGGACCGGGCGGGTGACCTGATCATCGTGAACGGCTTCAACGTGTACCCGCACGAGGTGGAGCAGGTCGTGGCGGAGCTGGCGGGGGTCGCGGAGTCGGCGGCGGTGGGGGTGCCGGACGAGCGGACCGGGGAGTCGGTGAAGGTCGTCGTGGTGGCGGTGGACGGGGCGGGGCTGACGGAGGAGGCGGTGAAGGAGCACTGCGCGGCCCGGTTGGCCAAGTTCAAGGTGCCCACGGTCGTCGAGTTCGCGCCCACCCTGCCCCACTCGCCCACCGGCAAACTGGCCCGCGCCCGCCTGCGCCTGCCGCTGACCTGAGCCGGCGGCGCGGCCCCGACCGGTGGCCGGCAGGTGCGGTGGGGATGGCGAGGGGTTCGGGCGTGGCCAGGCGGTCGCGCGGTCTGGCCGGGCCGCGCTGGCTGGTCTGGCCGGGCCGGGCCGGCCTTGCTGGGCTGGGCTGGCCGGGCCGGGCTCGGACGGCCGCGAGGGCTGGGCGAGCCGGGCTGGCTGGTGCCGGCACGGCGGCCCGGGGAGGTGCCGGCGGGGCGTGGGCGGCTGGGAGGGTGCCGGTGCGGGCTGGCGGCTGTCGGCCTGGAGGCGCTGTCCGGGCGTGCGGCAGTCGGCGGGTGAGCGGTCGACCCTCGGTGGGTCGGCGGTCGGTGGGCTTGGTGCCGCTCTGCGGCGCGTGGGCGTGGCCTCCGGCCCCCGTCTCCATTGTCTCATCGGGGACTGACAATTCCGGTGGGTGAGGGGCGGTGGGTGGCTGCGAGAATCGGGGTGTGAGCCACCACGTGACACTGATGAGCCGGGTTGACTGCCATGCCTGTGACCAGGCCAAAGCCGACCTCGAGCGGATCTGCGGGGAGCTTGGGGTGTCCTGGGACGTGCAGGACGTCGACAGTGATCGGGAGCTGCGTGCCGAGTACGGGGACCGGGTGCCGGTGATCCTCGTGGACGGTGAGGAGCACGGGTACTGGTCCGTCGAGGAGGAGCGGTTGCGGGCGGCGCTGGCCTGAGGCGGCGCCCCGAAAGGGGAGGGAATTACCGGGGGCTTACGGAATCGGCGAACCGGGCGGCGGTGGGTGTCGAATTCTTCGTATGAGCCGTTGGACCGCCGCACTGGTCGGGATCGTGAGCCTCGTCGCCGCGCTGGCCGCCGGGCACCTCGTCGCCGCGCTCGTCGGCCCCGCCGCCTCGCCGTTCCTCGCGGTCGGCAACGCGGTCATCGACCTCACCCCGACCCCCCTCAAGGACTTCGCCGTCCGCGCCTTCGGGACCTACGACAAGCTCGTCCTCCTGATCGGCATCGCACTGGTCATCGCGGCGCTGGCGGTCGTGGCCGGGCTGCTGTCGCGAAAGACGGCCACGCCGGGCACCGTCCTGGCCGGCGTCCTCGGGGCGGTCGGGGTCGCGGCGGTGCTTTATCGGCCTGACCTGGGGCAACTCGCGATTCTCGCGCCACTGGCGGCCGGCGCGGTCGGGATCGGGGTGTTCCGGTGGCTGCACGGCGAGGCCCAGCCCGAGCGGCACGTCGAGAGCCGCCGCAACCTGCTCATCGTGGCCGGGGCCAGCGCGTTCGCCGGGCTCGGTGGGCAGGCCCTCGGCACGCGGACGGATGTCGAAGGGTCTCGGGCGGCCGTCGGGGAGTTGAAGGCGGCCAAGAAAGCGCCTGCCATCCCGGCCGGCGCGGACTTCGTCCAGGACGGCACGCCCTCGTTCATCACGCCCAACCGCGACTTCTACCGCATCGACACCGCCCTGAGCGTCCCGCGCCTGCGCGCAGAGGACTGGACCCTGCGCGTCCACGGCCTGGTCGACCGCGAACTGACCCTCCACTACGCCGACCTCCGCCGCCGCGACCTGGTCGAACGCGCCATCACCATGACCTGCGTCTCCAACGAGGTCGGCGGCCCCTACGTCTCCACGGCCACCTTCATCGGCGTTCCCCTCCACGAGGTCCTGGACGAGGCGGGCATCCGGCCCGACGCCGACCAGCTCTTCTCCACCAGCGCCGACGGGTGGACGGCGGGCACCCCCGTGGACGTCGTCCGGGACCCCGCCCGGGGCGCCCTGATCGCCCTCGGCATGAACGGCGAACCCCTCCCCGTCGAGCACGGCTTCCCCGCCCGCCTGGTCGTCCCCGGCCTCTACGGCTACGTCAGCGCCACCAAGTGGGTCGTCGACCTCGAACTCACCACCTTCGCCGCCAAGCGCGCCTACTGGCTCGACCGCGGCTGGGCCGAACGCGCCCCGATCAAGACCATGTCCCGCATCGACGCCCCGAAGGGCCGGTCGACGACCGGTCGCCGGGTCACCGTCGCGGGCGTCGCCTGGGCGCAGCCGACGGGCATCGCGAAGGTCGAGGTCCGGGTGGACGGCGGCCCGTGGCAGGTCGCGGAGCTGTCCGCCGACGTCGACGACGCCACCTGGCGCATGTGGCGCCTCCCGCTCGACCTGGACCCCGGTCGCCACACCGTCGAGAGCCGCGCCACCGACAAGTCCGGCTCCACCCAGCCGCAGGCGCGGGTGGCCCCGGTCCCGGACGGCGCGACCGGCTGGCACTCCGTCTCCTTCACGGTCGGGTGATTCACCCGAACCGGACACCGCCCTCGATCTTGAGCGGACCTCGTGCGAGGTTCACTCGATGGTGGAACGGCGCTGGAGGACCAGGCCGAAACCGCCCGGGGCCGAGTGCGGCGCGTATCCACGCCCGCGCCCGGCCCCCTTTCGTTGCGGGGGGATGTTCCATGGGGGGTTGACCGGGATCAGGTGGCCGTGCCGGCCGCCGCCCATCAACTTTGTGCATCCGTTCACAAGCGGTACGGTGGGCCTATCACCCCGCTGGTGACGGTGCCCGGCGGGTCAATCGGTCGGATGTCGAGGAGAGCCAGCGTGGTGGATCGGCGGGGCGCGGGTGACGAGGTTGTGACCACCGCCGCCGCGAAGAGATCCGCCGACGCGCCCGCCGAGTCCGCCGCCGACGTGCGCGAGCGCGCCCGGGCCATCCCGGAGGCCGCCGTGGCCCGGCTGGCCGTCTACCTGAGGGTGCTCTCCGGCATGGCCGAGCAGGGCGTGACCACCATCTCCAGCGAGGAGCTGGCGGGCGCCGCCGGGGTCAACTCGGCGAAGCTGCGCAAGGACCTGTCCTACGTCGGCTCGTACGGCACGCGGGGCGTCGGCTACGACGTCGAGGTGCTCGTGAGCCACATCGAGCGCATCCTCGGACTGACCCGGAAGCACTCCGTCGCGGTCGTCGGGATCGGTAATCTTGGTCACGCGCTGGCCAACTACGGCGGCTTCCCGAGCCGGGGTTTCCCGGTCGCCGCGCTCTTCGACATCGACCCGGACCTGACCGGAGTGCCCGTAGGTGGCATACCTGTCAACCACATCGACGACATCACGTCCGTCTGCGCCGAACGCGAGGTCTCGATCGGGGTCATCGCGACGCCGCCGCAGGCCGCTCAAGCCGTCTGCGACCGTTTGGTATCCGCCGGAGTGCAGTGCATCCTGAACTTCGCACCCGTTGTGCTCCAAGTGCCGGACTACGTCGAGGTGCGCAAGGTCGACCTGGCGGTCGAGATGCAGATCCTGTCGTTCCACGTCGCGCGACGGGCTGACGAGGCCGCCGGTGACGTCGTCAACGGTGTCGGTGTGGACGGGGTGGTGATTCGCCCGTGATCGTGCGGGTTGTGGGCCGGAGGGCCTACGGGGACACGTCGGCGGAGCCGACCATGGGCAGGGTTCCTGCATGAGTGTCCTCGTCGTCGGTCTTTCGCATCGCACCACCCCCGTTCCCGTGCTGGAACGCGTCGCCGTCGCCGACTCCGACCTCGGCAAGGTCCTCGACCAGCTCCTCCAGGCGCCCAGCGTCTCCGAGGCGGTGCTGCTGTCGACCTGCAACCGGGTCGAGGTCTACGCGGTCGTCGAGACCTTCCACGGTGGCATGAACGAGGTCGTCGAGGTCCTCGCGCGGCAGGCCGCCGCCGAGCCCGCCGACCTGTTCGAGCACCTCTACGTGCACTACTCGGCCGCGGCCGTCGAGCACCTGTTCTCCGTCGCGGGCGGCCTGGACTCCATGGTCGTCGGCGAGGCCCAGATCCTCGGCCAGCTGCGCACCGCCTACAACCGCGCCGACGAGGCCGGTGTGGTCGGGCGCACCCTGCACGAGCTGGTCCAGCAGGCGCTGCGGGTCGGCAAGCGGGTGCACTCCGACACCGACATCGACCAGGCCGGCGCGTCCGTGGTCTCCGAGGCCCTGTCCGACGCCGCCACCGCCCTGGGCGGCCTCGAAGGCCGGCGCGCGCTGATCGTGGGCGCGGGCTCGATGGGCGGCCTGGCCGCCGCGCACCTGCGCCGCGCCGGCATCGGCGAGGTCGTGATCGCCAACCGCACCGCGGTCAACGGCGCGCGCCTGGCCGAGTCGCTGACCTCCGACGGCGTCCCCGCCCGGTCCACCGGCCTGTCCGACCTGACCGCCGAGATCGCCCGCGCCGACGTGCTGTTCGCCTGCACCGGCTCGGTCGACGCCGTCGTGGGCGCGGAGCTGATCGGCGACCGCGAGCCCGGCCGCCCGCTGGTCGTGTGCGACCTGGGCCTGCCCAAGGACGTCGACCCGGCCGCCGCGCTGCTGTCCGGTGTGCGCGTGGTCGACCTGGAGACCCTCCAGCGCCGGCTGTCCGAGGCCCCCGCCGGCCTCGGCACGAGCCGCGCCGCGGAGATCGTGACCGAGGAGGTCCGCGCCTACCTCGCCGGCCAGCGCAAGGCCGAGGTCACGCCCACCGTGACGGCGCTGCGCAAGCGGGCCGCCGAGGTCGTGGACGCCGAACTGCTGCGCCTGGACTCCCGGCTGCCCCAGCTCGACGGCGCGGTCCGCGACGAACTGGCCAAGACCGTGCGCCGCGTGGTCGACAAGCTCCTGCACACCCCGACCGTGCGGGTCAAGGAGCTGGCCGCCGCGCCCGGCGGCGAGGGCTACGCCGACGCGCTGCGCGAGCTGTTCGGCCTCGACCCGCAGAAACCGGCCGCCGTCAGCACGCCCCTCTCGACGCAGAACCCGACGCAGACCAAAGGTGAGAAGCGGTGAACCGCACCCTGAGGATCGGCACGCGCGGCAGTGCCCTGGCACTCGCGCAGACCGGTCACGTGGCCGACGCGTTGCGCGCCGCGGGCGCCGACGTGGAGATCGTGACCATCTCCACCCCCGGCGACCGGTCGTCCGCGCCGATCGCCGAGATCGGCGTCGGGGTGTTCACCTCGGCGCTGCGCGACGCGCTGGCGAACGGCGAGATCGACGTCGCCGTCCACTCCTACAAGGACCTGCCCACCGCCCGCGACCCCCGGCTCTCGCTGGCCGCCGTGCCCCCGCGCGAGGACCCGCGCGACGCACTGGTCGCCCGGGACGGCCTGACCCTCGGTGAGCTGCCCGCCGGCGCGCGCGTCGGCACCGGCTCGCCCCGCCGGGCCGCCCAGCTCGAAGCCCTCGGGCTCGGGCTGGAGGTCGTGGCGCTGCGCGGCAACGTGGACACCCGCATCCGCAAGGTGAACGACGGCGAGCTGGACGCCGTCGTGCTGGCCCGCGCGGGCATCGCGCGCCTGGGCCGCACCGCCGAGATCACCGAGACCCTGGAGCCCATCCAGATGCTCCCCGCGCCCGCCCAGGGCGCCCTCGCGGTGGAGTGCCGGGTCGACGACGTCGACACCGAGCACCTCCTCCGGTCCACTCTGGACGACTCGGCCAGTCGGGCCGCTGTCGCCGCCGAGCGCGCCCTGTTGGCCGCGCTCGAGGCTGGTTGCAGCGCGCCGGTCGGCGCACTGGCCGATGTGGTGGAAGACCTCGACGAGCAGGGAGCGGTAGTCCTCCGCCTGTCCCTGCGCGGGGTCATGGCGGCGGAGGACGGCGACCTCCTCCGTGCGTCCGCCACCGGTGACTTGACCGCAGCAGAGGAACTCGGCCGCGCGCTGGCCGCCGAGTTGCTCGACCTTTCCGGCCTCGCCGCTGCGCGGTCGGAAGGGCGTAGTTGATGGGGAGTGCCCTGATGACCCGCGCACGCAAGACCCCTGGCCGCGTCGCCTTCGTGGGTTCCGGCCCCGGCGACACCGGCCTGCTCACGGTCCGTGCCCGTGACCTGCTCGCCAAGGCCGAGCTGGTGGTGACGGACCCGGACGTGCCGGCCGAGGTGGTCGCCCTCGTACCGGACGGCGTCGAGACCCGCCCGGCGGTCGGCGACCCGGCCGACGTGGCGAAGGACCTGGTCGCCGAGGCGAAGAACGGCCACACCGTGGTCCGGCTGGTGGCGGGTGACCCGCTGACGCTGGACTCCGTGGTCAAGGAGGCGCACGCCGTCTCGAAGACGACCATCGCGTTCGACGTGGTGCCGGGCGTCCCGGCGGGCACGGCGGTGCCCGCGTACGCGGGCGTGGCGCTCGGCGCCGTGCACACCGAGGCCGACGTCCGGGGCGTCACCGACTGGGCGAGCCTGGCCGCCGCGCCCGGCACGCTCGTGCTGCACGCCACCGGCAGCCACCTCGCCGAGGCCGCGTCCTCGCTGGTCGAGCACGGCCTGGCCCCGCAGACCCCGGTCGCGGTGACCGCGGACGGCACCGGCTTCGGCCAGCGCACCGTGGACACCACCCTGGCGTCGCTGGCCGCCGACGCCGGCGACCTCGCCGGACCGCTGGTGGTGACCGTCGGCGCGGCCGTCGCGAACCGCGCGAAGCTGTCCTGGTGGGAGTCCCGCGCCCTGTACGGCTGGCGGGTGCTGGTGCCGCGCACCAAGGAGCAGGCGGGCGCCATGAGCGACCGGCTGCACTCGCACGGCGCGATCCCGGTGGAGGTGCCGACCATCTCGGTCGAGCCGCCCCGCTCGCCCGCGCAGATGGAGCGCTCGGTCAAGGGCCTGGTCGACGGCCGCTACCAGTGGGTCGTGTTCACCTCGACCAACGCCGTGCGCGCGGTGTGGGAGAAGTTCCGCGAGTTCGGCCTGGACGCGCGGGCGTTCTCCGGCGTGAAGATCGCGTGCGTGGGCGAGTCCACGGCGGCGAAGGTGCGCTCGTTCGGGATCATCCCCGAGCTGGTGCCCTCCGGCGAGCAGTCCTCCGAGGGCCTGCTGGCCGACTTCCCGCCCTACGACGACATCCTCGACCCGGTGGACCGCGTGCTGCTGCCCCGGGCCGACATCGCCACCGAGACCCTCGCGGCGGGCCTGCGCGAGCGCGGCTGGGAGATCGACGACGTGACGGCCTACCGGACCGTCCGCGCCGCCCCGCCGCCCGCCGACACCCGCGAGATGATCAAGTCCGGCGGGTTCGACGCGGTGTGCTTCACCTCGTCGTCCACCGTGCGGAACCTGGTCGGCATCGCGGGCAAGCCGCACGCCCGGACCCTCGTCGCGTGCATCGGCCCGCAGACCGCGGAGACGGCGCGCGAGTTCGGCCTGCGGGTCGACGTGCAGCCGGAGGACGCCAACGTGCCGGCCCTGGTCGACGCGCTGGCCCAGCACGCGGCCCGTCTTCGTGCGGAGGGTGCACTGCCGCCCCCGCGCAAGACCAAGCGTTTGCGTCGCTCGTAAACAGCAATCGGTCGGGGTCACTTCCACGGTGGCCCCGACCTGTTTCGTAGGGAGTGCCACCCGTGTTCCCCGCCCACCGCCCGCGCCGCCTGCGCACCACGCCGGCGATGCGCCGCCTGGTCGCCGAGACCACCGTGCGGCCGCGCCAGCTCGTGCTGCCGATGTTCGTCAAGGAAGGCGCGGAAGCGCCGGCCGAGATCGCGTCCATGCCGGGCGTGCTCCAGCACACCCGCGAGTCGCTGCGCAAGGCCGCCGTCGAGGCCGTCCAGGCCGGGGTCGGCGGCATCATGCTGTTCGGCGTCCCGAGCACCCGGGACGCCGTCGGCTCCGGCGCGACCGACCCCGACGGCATCCTCAACGCCGCCCTGCGCGACCTGCGGTCCGAACTCGGCGACGGCACCGTGCTGATGTCGGACTGCTGCCTGGACGAGTTCACCGACCACGGCCACTGCGGCGTGCTCACCGCCACCGGCGAGGTCGACAACGACGCCACCCTGGAGATCTACGGCGAGATGGCCGTCGCCCAGGCCCGCGCCGGCGCCCACGTCGTCGGGCCCAGCGGCATGATGGACGGCCAGATCGGGTTCATCCGCGCCGCGCTGGACGAGGCCGGGTTCACCGACACCGGCATCCTCGCCTACTCCGCCAAGTACGCCTCCGCGCTCTACGGGCCGTTCCGGGACGCGGTGGAGTCGCAGCTCAAGGGTGACCGCAAGACCTACCAGCAGGACCCGGCCAACGCCCGCGAGGCGCTGCGCGAGGTCGAGCTGGACCTCGCCGAGGGCGCGGACATTGTCATGGTGAAGCCCGCCCTGCCGTACCTGGACGTGCTGGCGGCGCTCGCGCAGGTCTCGAACGTGCCGGTCGCGGCGTACCAGATCTCCGGCGAGTACGCGATGGTCGAGGCCGCCGCCCGCAACGGCTGGATCGACCGCGAGCGGACCGTGCTGGAGACGCTGACGTCGATCCGCCGCGCGGGCGCGGACATCGTGCTCACCTACTGGGCGGTGGAGGCGGCGCGGTGGCTCGACCGGGAGTGACCCCGCCCCCCAAGCTGATCGACATCGCTCGGTGGCTGTGGATCGCCAGCGCCGTCGTCGGGCTCGGCCGGTTCCTGGTGCAGCTGGCCGACCGGGAGATGCTGATCGGCCGGCTGCGCAAGGAGCAGCCCACGCTGTCGCAGGACGAGCTGGACGCGGCGGCCAGCGGCGGCGTGATGTTCGGCCTGCTCCTGGGCGGTCTGATGGTGCTGGTGTACGCGCTGCTGGCCAACCGGATGGCGCAGGGCCGCAACTGGGCGCGGATCGTGCTGACCGTGTTCGGCGCGGTCGGCGTGTTCCTGGGCGTCGTGCGGCTGATCGCCGTGGCGTCGGGACTTGCGGCGGCGTTCCAGCTGGCGATCCCGCCCGAGGAAGTCGTGTTCGGCGTGATCACGATGGTCCTGGACAGCATTGCCCTGGTCCTGATGTACCTGCCTTCGGTGTCCGGGCACTTCACGACCGCCAAGCCGAGGCTGCAACCGGGCTGATCGCGTGGCCGGTTCCGGGTACGGCCGGCGGGTGACGTGCCGCACGTCCTGATGCGCTCCCGGGTGCCCGCCCGGAAGCGCCGGCGTACGTGGTCGTCAGAGAAGTGCCTGGCCCCCGGGGCCGGCGCGGGAAATGTCTGGTTCGACAGTTCGGCGGACCTCCGGATCACAGCGTTCCGTCAGCGGCCTTGCACCATGGGTAGCTAACGGATTGTGATTTCAAGTCGACGAAGCGCGCACATGCTTCTACGGTCCGCGCATGACCACTCCTCAGAACCCGTACGGCCAGGGCGGGCCGGACGGCCCGCAGCAGCCGGGCGGGTACCCCCAGCAGGGCGGTTACCCGCAGCAGGGCGGCCACCCCCAGCAGGGTGGCTACCCGCAGCAGGGTGGCTACCCGCAGCAGGGCGGCCACCCCCAACAGGGCGGCCACCCCCAGCAGGGCGGTTACCAGCAGCAGCAGCCCGGCGGGTACCCGCAGCAGCCCGGCTACCCGCCGGCCGCGCCGCCACTGGCCCCGCACGAGATGCACCGGCCGCCGCGCCCCAAGTCCGTGGACACCGCGTTCCTGCTCTTCATGATCAGCGCGGCCCTGGGCGTCCTGTCGACGATCTTCAGCTTCATCACCGCGAAGGAAGCGGCCGAGGCCGCCCTCAAGCCGCTGCGCGACGCCGGCTTCGACACCTCGGCGGCGGCCGTTGAGCCGTCCTACGGCACCGGCATCTTCCAGCTGGTGATCTTCGCCGTGTGGATCGTCGTGGTGCTCCAGATGCGCAACGGTGCCAACTGGGCGCGCATCACGCTCACCGTCCTCGGCGGGCTGGGCATCATCTTCGGCCTGATCGGCCTGATCGGCATCGGCCTGCTGTTCAGCCTGGGGATCTTCGGCGTCATCCAGGGCCTGTTCGGCATCATCCAGCTGGCCCTGACCATCGGCGCGCTGGTGTTCATGTTCAAGCCGGACGCCAACCACTACTTCAAGTCGGCCTGATCCCGGCCGCCTGGTAACCGCGAGGCCGCCGTCGGCTTGTCGCGTCGCCTTTCCCGACGATCACGCTTTCGATCGGCGGGAAAGGCGGCTCGACGAGCCGACCCTCAGGGCGGCCGAGCCGCGACGC
>NZ_JAPSLK010000096.1 GCF_031180885.1 Saccharothrix sp. | reverse complement strand
CCGGGGCGGGTTGACCGGGGCGGGTTGACCGGGGCGGGTTGACCGGGGCGGGTTGACCGGGGCGGGTTGACCGGGGCGGGTTGACCGGGGCGGGTTGACCGGGGCGGGTTGGCCGGGATGGGCCGGGGGCAGGGCAGGCCGGGCTGGCGAGGGGGGCTGGAGGGACCGGACCGGCGGAGCGGCCAGCGGCAGGGCGGGGCTAGGCGGGCCGAGCTAGCGAGAGGCCGCCTGGCGGGAGCAGGCCGGCGGGGCGGCAGGGCAGCCAGCGGCAGGCGGGGCAGGACGCGGCAGGCGGGGCAGGACGGGGCAGGGCGGGCGGCGGCGCGAGCGGCGGGCTGAATATTTTTGCTTCGTGAAGGAATAAATTTCAGTGTGGTGAAGGATTTGGAGGAGGGCGGTCTTCGCCCGGCCGACGCGGAGGCTGGTGCCGACGGCGACCAGGTGGGTGCCGACGACGACCAGGTGGGCGGGGACGGCGACCAGGTGGGCGGGTGGCCGGTGTCGCGCAAGCAGGGGCGGGGCGTGGGTGTGTTGGTGGTGTGGCTGTTGTGCGGGAAGGCCCGGAAAAGCGACGCGCCACGTCCCCAACGGGAACGTGGCGCGCGGCGGGTCGAGCTACTTGGCGACCTGCTTGGCCGCCTCCGGGTTGCGGCGGACCTTGATCAGGGACGCGACCGTCGTGATGGCCAGGACGCCCACGATGACCGACAGGGACACCTCGATCCCGATCACCGGCACCGGCAGCGGCTGCCCGCCGTTGATGAACGGCAGCGCGTTGGAGTGCAGGGCCTCCAGGATCAGCTTCACGCCGATGAAGCCCAGGATCACCGACAGGCCGATCGACAGGTACACCAGCTTGTTCAGCAGACCGCCGAGCAGGAAGTACAGCTGCCGCAGACCCATCAGGGCGAACGCGTTCGCGGTGAAGACCAGGAACGGCTCCTTGGTCAGGCCGAAGATCGCCGGGATCGAGTCCAGCGCGAACAGCAGGTCCGTGGTGCCGATCGCGACCATGACGATGAACATCGGGGTCACGAACCGCTTGCCGTCGATCTTCAGGAACGACTTGGAGCCGTGGTACTGGTCGGTCACCGGGAAGATCTTGCGGACGATGCGCAGCGCCGCGTTCTCCTTGAACTCCTCTTCCTCCTCGTCGTGGTCCGTCTTCGCCAGCTTGTAGCCGGTGTAGATCAGGAACGCGCCGAAGAAGTAGAAGATCCAGCTGAACTGGGCGATCGCCACCGCGCCCACCGCGATGAAGATGCCGCGCATGACCAGCGCCATCAGGATGCCCACGAGCAGCACCCTGTGCTGGTGGACCGCGGGCACCTTGAAGGTGCTCATGATGATCAAGAAGATGAAGAGGTTGTCGACGCTGAGCGAGTACTCCGTGATGTAACCGGCGAAGAACTCACCCGCGTAGGTGCCGCCGTACATGGACCAGACGCCCAGACCGAACGCCACCGCCACCGCGACGTAGAACGTCACCCACCGCCCGGCTTCACCGATGGTGACCTCGTGCGGTTTGCGGTCGACGATGAACAGGTCGATCGCGAGCAGGGCGAGCAGGCCCGCGATCGTCGCGATCCACAACCACGCGGGGACAGCCATCGATTACTCCTCCGGTACATCGCGCGCACGCCAATGACCGGAGGTCTCCTCCGCCGATCACAGGACCGACCGGCGGCACCGGGACCCCGACGCTGGGCTCCGTGCTGACGACACCGCCGCGAGGGAGTACTCCCCTCCACACTGCCGCCCAGTCTCACGCATTGATGCGGGTTCGCGCCAGCCGGGGTGATCAGACACACCCGCTCGGGTGGGCTTTCGCTGAGAAAGGGCAACCTCGGAGATCACGTCTTCTCAGCATCACACGCCAGTGTGACGAAGTCGGCTTAACCTCAGCGACGTGGCCCCATCCTCCCGCCTCCGCGGCAGGTGGTCGCTCCCCGCGCTGGTCGTGCTGGTCGCCCTGGTGGGCGCCGTCGTGGTCTGGACGCGCGGGGACGACGACCCACCGCCGGTGAGCACCCGCGACGCGGTGATCGACGTACCGGAGAGCCCCGGCAGCGACCGGACGATCCAACTCGACACCACCCTGTACCTGCCCGAACGCACCCCGGCCCCGGCGGTGCTGCTGCCGCACGGCTTCGGCGGCAGCAAGGACAGCGTGTCCGCCCAGGCGACCGAACTGGCCCAGCGCGGGTTCGTGGTCCTGGCCTACTCGGCGCGCGGCTTCGGCCGCAGCACCGGCTCCATCGAGCTGAACTCGGTGGACCACGAGGTCCGCGACGCGCAGAAGCTGCTGGACTGGCTCGCCACCCGCGAGGAGGTGCGCACCGACGCGGCGGGCGACCCGCGCGTGGGCGTGACCGGCGGCTCCTACGGCGGCGCGCTGGCGCTGTCGCTGGCGGGCGTGGACCCGCGGGTGGACACCATCGCGCCGGTCATCACGTTCAACGACCTGGGCCAGGCGCTGCTGCCGAACTCCGCCCGCACCGACGCGGTGGACACCACGTCCCCGGCGGTCGGCGCGTTCGGCGAGGACGGCGTGTTCAAGCGGTCCTGGGCGGGCATCTTCTTCTCCGCCGGCCTGTCCGGCGGGGACCTCGCGAGCCCCGGCCAGGAGGCCGCCGAACCCGGCCAGGACGACAACGACGCAGGTCAGGCGGCTGATGCCGCCGCAGCCGCGGTCACCGCGCCGCAGCAGCAGGGCCGCCCGGCGGGTCCGGTGAACGGCGCGTGCGGGCGGTTCGCCGCCGACGTGTGCGCCGCCTACACCGAGGTCGCGACCACCGGGAAGGCCGGCCCCAAGACGCTGGAGATCCTGCGCCGCTCCTCCCCCGCCGCGGTCGCCGACAAGATCACCCAGCCGACGATGCTGGTGCAGGGCGAGCAGGACACCCTGTTCGGCCTCGACCAGGCCGACGCCAACGCCCGCCAGATCGCCGCGAACGGCGCGAAGGTCAAGGTCGTCTGGTACTCCGGCGGCCACGACGGCGGGTCGCCGGGCCCCGAGCTGCGCGGGCAGATCGCCGACTGGATGGCGTTCCACCTCGACGGCAAGGGCACCGACCCGGGCACCGGCTTCGAGTACACCGTGGTCGGCGCGTTCCGCAGCAGCGGTGCCCCGTCGCTGCGCAACGTCATCGCGCCGAGCTACCCCGGCCTGGCCGGCGGCAGCCCGGTGGAGCGCCGGACCGTGCCGCTGACCGGGCGGGACCAGACGGTGGTCAACCCGGCGGGCGGCAACCCGGCGGCGGTGTCCAGCCTGCCCGGCCTGGGGTCGGCGCTGTCGCGGTCGTCCTCGCTGACCGCCCGGCTGTCGATCGACCTGCCCGGCCAGGCGGCCGTGTTCGCCAGCGAGCCGTTCACCTCGCAGGTGCTGTTGACCGGCGCGTCCACGGTCAAGCTGCGGGTCTCGGCGGTGCCCGGGACGCCGGTGCCCGCGGACGGGGCCGTGCTGTTCGCCAAGCTCTACGACGCGGATGCGAACGGGGTGCGCACCCTGCCCGGGTCGGCGGTCGCGCCCTTCCGGGTGCGCGACCTGCCGGCGGACGGCACGCCGGTCGAGGTGACCGTGACGCTGCCCGGCGCGGTGCGGCCGGTGGAGAGCGACCACCGGTTGCAGCTCGTCGTGTCGACCACGGACCAGGCGTACGCCAACGCCACCGAGCCCGCCGCCTACCGGATCTCGCTGGCCTCGCCGGAGCTGTCGGTGCCGGTGGTGCCGGGCGCGAACGCGACCAGCGAGGTGCCGACCGGCGCGCTGTGGGGCATCGCGATCGTGCTGCTGGTGTGCTTGGTGGTGGCCGTGGTGGCGTGGTTCCGCCGCCGGCTGACCGCGGACGTCGACCCGGAGCTGACGTCGGTGCCGCTGGTCATCTCGGGGCTGACCAAGTCCTACCCGGGCGGGCTGACCGCGGTGCGGGACCTGTCGTTCCGGGTGGAGCACGGCCAGGTGCTGGGCCTGCTCGGGCCCAACGGCGCGGGCAAGACGACCACGCTGCGGATGCTGATGGGCCTGATCACGCCGACCGAGGGCGAGATCAGGGTGTTCGGCCACCGGGTGCACCCCGGCGCGCCCGTGCTGTCGCGGATCGGGTCGTTCGTGGAGGGGTCGGGCTTCCTGCCGCACCTGTCCGGGATCGCGAACCTCAAGCTGTACTGGGCGGCGACCGGCCGTCCGGTGGAGCAGGCGCACTTCGACGAGGCGCTGGAGATCGCGGGCCTCGGCGGCGCGGTGCACCGCAAGGTCCGCACGTACAGCCAGGGCATGCGGCAGCGGCTCGCGATCGCCCAGGCCATGCTCGGCCTGCCGGACCTGCTCGTGCTCGACGAGCCGACCAACGGGCTCGACCCGCCCCAGATCCACCAGATGCGCGAGGTGCTGCGGCGCTACGCCGCCGCCGGGCGCACGGTGCTGGTGTCCTCGCACCTGCTCGCCGAGGTCGAGCAGACGTGCAGCCACGTCGTGGTCATGCACAAGGGCACCCTGGTCGCGGCCGGTCCGGTCGAGGAGATCGCGACGGGCGGCGGCGAGGCCAGCTTCCGGGTCGACCGGCCCGAGGAGGCGGCCGACGTGCTGCGCGGGCTGTCGGGCGTTCGGAGCGTCTCGGTGGACGGCGAGCAGGTCCACGCGAGCCTGAACGGCACGCCGCGCGCGGAGGCGTTGCAGGCGTTGGTGACGGCGGGGGTGGCGGTCGACCAGGCCGGTCCGCGCCGCCGGTTGGAGGACGCGTTCCTGGAGTTGGTGGGCGAATGACTGAGAACGGTGTGCACACCGACCCCGCGGCGATCTCCGACCTGACCGACGCGGCGGAGCACGAGCACGCGCAGGTCGCGCCGGACGGGTCGAAGGTCGGCTACCGGGCCGGGCGGACGCTGCCGGTGCGGGTCGAACTGGCGCGGCAGTTGCGCAGGCGGCGGACGCAGTTGGTGCTGGGATTCCTGGTGCTGCTGCCGTTCATCCTGGTGGTGGCGTTCGAACTGGGCCAGGCGTCGCCGAACCGGCGCTCGGGCGGGTTCGTGGACCTGGCTACCGCGTCCGGCGTGAACTTCGTGATCCTCACGCTGTTCGTGTCCGGGAGCTTCCTGCTGCCGATGATCGTGGCGCTGTTCTTCGGCGACACGATCGCGTCCGAGGCGTCGTGGTCGAGCCTGAAGTACCTGCTCGCCGCGCCGATCCCGCGGCACCGGCTGCTGCGGCGCAAGGCGGTGGCCTCGGGGCTGCTGTCGGTGTTCGCGCTGGTGCTGCTGCCGCTGGTGGCGCTGGGCGTGGGCGTCGTCTGGTACGGGGCGGGCGAGGCCGTGTCCCCGACCGGTGAGGCGGCGTCGTTCGGGTCCGGCGTGTACGGGTTGGCGCTGGCGGTCTGCTACATCTCCATCCACCTGTTCTGGCTGGCGGGGCTGGCGCTGTACCTGTCGGTGTCCACGGACGCGCCGCTGGGCGCGGTCGGCGGCGCGGTGCTGGTGTCGATCGTGTCGCAGATCCTGGACCAGATCACGGCGCTGGAGGACCTGCGGGACTACCTGCCGACGCACTACGCGCTGGCGTGGGCGGACCTGCTGTCGTCCGATGTGGACTGGTCGCAGATGGCGCGGGGCACGTTCTCCGCGTTGGCGTACGGGGCGTTCTTCACGCTGCTGGCGGCGCGGAAGTTCGCCCGCAAGGACGTCACTTCTTGAGGGGTGTCGGGCCGGGAGCGGTCGCAGCGCTCCCGGCCCGACAGCACGTCCTCGACGTTCTCCTCCGCCCGGGTCTTGATGGCGGCCATGACCGGCATGAGCCCGAAGTCCGGGTGCCGTCGCGGCCGATCCGGTGCGGGCGATCTCGTGCTATGGAAGGGTGTTCGGCTGGACCGGGCGCTTGGCGCGCGGGAGTTTCGCCACGACGGCTTCGTAGGAGCGGTCGAGGAGGTCGCGGACGTCGTCCTCCGGGACTTTGCCGCCGAGTTGGAGGCGGTTCCAGCCGTAGCGGCCGATGTAGGGGCTGGTGGTGATGTCGTCGGGGAAGCGGTCGCGCCACTCCGACGCCTCCTCGGCGTTGGCCCCGCACTTCACGCCCACCGACTCGTTCGGCAGGCCGATGAACGCGAACGCCTTGCCGCCTACCTTGCAGACCAACTCCTCCTCGCCCCAGGGGTAGCTCTCCTCGGCACCGGGCTTGGCCAGGCAGTACGCGATCACGTCGTCAAGCGTCACGCCGACACGCTAGGCCAAGTCACTGACAAAACGCGTGAGCAGCACGGCGAACGCCTCCCGGTCTGCCCGGGTCCACCCGTCCATGGCGCGGGCGAACGCGGCTTGCCGGCGCTCGTGGATCACGCGGGACACCGCACGCCCCTCGGCGGTCCGGACCAGGTACGCCCGCCGCCCGTCGGCCTGGTCCGCCTCGCGCCGCACCCACCCCTCCCCCACGGCCGCCGCCACCAACTTGCTGGCCCGGGGCTGGTCGACGCCCAACGCGCGAGCCACCGCCGACACGGTCACCCGCTCACCGGTCTCCTCGGCCGCTTCCACGACGTCGAGCACGTCGACGTGCGGCCCGACCGTGTCCCCGCCCAGCACCCGCCGACGCTGCCGCCGCCGGATCTCGACCATCGCCCGTTCGACGGCCACCAGGCTCTTGTCCACGCACCACTCCAGTTACATAATCGGAGAAAACTACATGTCACTGTACATCTAGTTGGAGGTTGACATGAAGCCCATCGGCTACTGGCTCAAGCACCTGGACACCCTGATCGACTCCGCCTTCGACCGCGCCCTGACCGACACCGGCCTCACCCGCCGCCACTGGCGACTCCTGAACGAAGCCCGCGCCGGCACCCTCCCCGACGACCCGCTGGTACCGGAGCTGATCGCCCGGGGATGGGTCTTGAACGGCACCCTCACCGAGGCGGGTGAGCAGACCTTCGCCGCCACCCGGGCCAGGGTGGACGGCGTGCGCGAGACCTTGGCGACCGGCATGACCGTCGAGGACTACACCGCCACCGTGGCCAACCTGGCGAAGATGGCCGCCAACCTGGAAGCCGGTCTGGCGAAGTCGTGAGCGACCCTGGCGGATGTGTGGGGCCGGCCCCGGCGCTGGGTGAACGCCGGGGCCGGTGTGGTGGGAGCGGGGTTGGTTCGCCGGCGGGTCACTTGACGCCGGCTGCGTCCATGCCGCGGAGTTCCTTCTTCAGGTCCTGGATCTCGTCGCGCAGGCGGGCGGCCAGCTCGAACTGGAGTTCGCGGGCCGCGTTCATCATCTGGTCGGTCAGCTGCTGGACCAGGTCGGCCAGCTCGGACCGGGCCATCGTGGTGGTGTCGCGGTCGGCGAGCACGCCCGAGCTGCGGCCACTGGCGCCCGGGTCGCCGGTCGGCTTCTTGCCGCGCGAGGCGTTGCGGCCGGAGCCGCCGGGGGCGATGGCGTCCTCCGCCTCGGCGTAGACCTGCTCCAGGATGTCGGTGATCTTCTTGCGCAGCGGCTGGGGGTCGATGCCGTTCGCCTCGTTGTACGCGATCTGCTTGGCGCGCCTGCGGTTGGTCTCCTCGATGGCGTGCTGCATCGAGTCGGTGATGCGGTCCGCGTACATGTGGACCTCGCCGGACACGTTGCGGGCCGCGCGGCCGATGGTCTGGATCAGGCTGGTGCCCGAGCGCAGGAAGCCCTCCTTGTCCGCGTCCAGGATCGCGACCAGCGAGACCTCCGGCAGGTCCAGGCCCTCGCGGAGGAGGTTGATGCCGATCAGGACGTCGTACTCGCCCAGGCGGAGCTGGCGCAGCAGCTCCACGCGGCGCAGGGTGTCGACCTCGGAGTGCAGGTAGCGGACCCGGATGCCCAGTTCCAGCAGGTAATCCGTGAGGTCCTCGGCCATCTTCTTGGTCAGCGTGGTGACCAGGACGCGTTCGTCGCGCTCGGCGCGGACCCGGATCTCGTGGACCAGGTCGTCGATCTGGCCCTCGGTGGGCTTCACGACCACCTCGGGGTCGACCAGGCCGGTCGGGCGGATGACCTGCTCGACGAACTCGCCGCCCGCCTGGCCCATCTCGTACGGGCCCGGGGTGGCCGACAGGTACACCGTCTGCCCGATCCGGTCGGCGAACTCCTCCCAGGTCAGCGGCCGGTTGTCCAGCGCGCTGGGCAGGCGGAAGCCGTGCTCCACCAGGTTGCGCTTGCGGGACGCGTCGCCCTCGTACATGCCGCCGATCTGCGGCACGGTCACGTGGGACTCGTCGATGACCAGCAGGAAGTCGTCCGGGAAGTAGTCGATCAGGGTGGCGGGCGCGGTGCCGGGGCCGCGGTCGTCGATGTGCCGCGAGTAGTTCTCGATGCCCGAGCAGAACCCGACCTGGCGCATCATCTCGATGTCGTAGGTGGTGCGCATGCGCAGCCGCTGCGCCTCCAGCAGCTTGCCCTGCCGCTCCAGCTTGGACAGCTGGTCGGCCAGCTCGGCCTCGATGTTCGCGATGGCCTTCTCCATGCGCTCCGGGCCTGCCACGTAGTGGGTGGCGGGGAAGATGCGCAGCTCGTCGACCTCGCGGACCACGTCGCCGGTGAGCGGGTGCAGGTAGTACAGCTTGTCGATCTCGTCGCCGAAGAACTCGATGCGGACCGCCAGCTCCTCGTACGCCGGGATGACCTCCACCGTGTCGCCGCGCACCCGGAACGTGCCGCGGTTGAACGCGACGTCGTTGCGGGCGTACTGGACGTCGACCAGGGCGCGCAGCAGCAGGTCGCGCTCGACCTCGCCGCCGACCTCCAGGTGGATCGACCGGTCGAGGTAGGACTGCGGCGTGCCCAGGCCGTAGATGCACGACACGGACGCGACCACGATCACGTCCCGCCTGGTCAGCAGGCTCATGGTGGCCGAGTGGCGCAGCCGCTCCACGTCCTCGTTGATCGAGGAGTCCTTCTCGATGTAGGTGTCGGTCTGCGGGATGTACGCCTCGGGCTGGTAGTAGTCGTAGTAGCTGACGAAGTACTCGACCGCGTTGTGCGGGAAGAACTCCTTCAGCTCGTTGGCCAGCTGGGCGGCCAGCGTCTTGTTCGGCGCCATCACCAGCGTGGGCCGCTGCAGCTTCTCCACCAGCCACGCCGTGGTGGCGGACTTGCCGGTACCGGTGGCGCCGAGCAGCACGACGTCCTTCTCGCCGGCCTTGATCCGGCGTTCCAGCTCGGCGATGGCCGCCGGCTGGTCGCCCGCCGGCTGGTACTCGCTGACCACGCGGAACTGCCCGTCGGAGCGGGGGATGTCCCCGACGGGGCGGTGCGACGAGTGCGCCTTGACCGGGATCTCGGTTGGGAATGCCACGGACACGACGGTACGCCCCGGGTCCGACAATTTCCGATCGGCCCTGGTCAGAACGCTCTCAGCAGTTGCAGTCGCACCCGCAGCAGTCGCAGTTGCAGTCGCAGTTCGACCCGCCGCAGTCGCAGTTGCACCAGGCGTCGTGCGGCTTGCCGCTGAACGGGCCGGGGTACGGGTCGCGGCAGCAGTACTGGCACGTGCCGCACTGGTAGAGGATCGCCGGGCAGCCCAGCACGAAGCCGCGCTCGATCGGCGGCTTGACCAGCTTCGGCCAGCACCACAGGCCGCTGCCGGGCGGCGGCTCGGCGGCCCGCTTGCGCTTGCCCTTCTTCGGCGGGGGCGGGGTGCCGCCGGTGCCGGGAGCGGCCGGCGGGGGCATCGCGCCGGGCGGCGGGACGGCACCGGGCGGCACCTCACCGGCCGGGTAGCCGCCGTAGGGCGAGGGTCGGCCTTGCGGCGGTGGGCCTTGAGGCGGCTGGGCGGGCGGGTACATGCCGGGTTCGGGGTTCCAGCCGGGCGGGGTCGGCGGGGTGTGGCCCACCACGTCGGAGTGCAGGCCGGTAGGGCAGGCGTGCGAGTGGGGTTCGCCGAACGCGCGGCGGATCGACTCGCGCACCTCGTGCACCAGCAGCGTGTGCACCAGGCGGTCGTCGGTGAACTCGACTTCCTTCAGCGCCAGCTTGATGCCCAGCGCCGCGTCATCGCACAGCCGACGCGCCTCTTCAAGAGACGTCCCGGTCGCATCAAGAGGGTTGTACGCGCCCGAAGCGCGGTCCTCCGCAAGGTCCTCCACGGCGTCCAACAGGTGCGCCAGCCGCCCGAACAGCCGACCCACCTCGCGCAGCGGCGCGGCGTTCCCGGGACGGCCGGCCAGCACGGCGGTCTGCGCCACGGCCTCGCCGGCGGCGGTCTCCGTCGGCTCGGTCACCAGCAGCACCGAACTGCCCAGCCCGGCCGCGGCCTCCGCCTCCGACTGCCGCGCCACCGCCGCGACCAGCACGGACGTGTCGAACCCCAGGTCCACGCCGGTCGACGCGGCCTGCGCCGCCCAGCGCCGCGCCACCTGCCGCCCGATGCCCCGCACCGGCGCGGACGCGAACGCCCCGTCCCGGTCGTCCACGTGGTCGCCGACCTTCGCCGAGGCCAGCACCAACGAGACCGCCGCCGCCAACCGCGCACCGGCACCTACGGCCACATCGGCCGACTGCATCCCGCGCAACGCACAAGGCCCCGCGGTCCGCCTTGAACGGCCCATCTGCGCCTCTACAAGAGCCGAGATGACCAGGCCGTCGTAGTTGGTCACCACCCGCGCCATGTGGCCGTGGTCGTCGCGCAGCGCGAGGCAGAGCCCGCACAGGTGCGCCAACCAGGATTCACGCAGGTCCGCGCCCAGGCGGTTGCGGCACGGGCGGATGATTCCGAACATGGCCGGAAGACTAAGCGATCATCATACTTTCGGGTGACTGAACGGGGTGTTCGGCGGGTTCGCGTGCATAGGGTGCGCACGTGACGCTGAGCGCCGCAGGGACCACGCACATGCACATCCACCCGCCCAAGATCGAGTACTTCGACCTCGACGCCAAGAGCAACACGGACCCGAAGGGCATCCTGCGCGGCGTCGACGAGTACCGCCTGACCGCGGACGGGCTCTACATGTTCCGACCCGTGCCCGGCCACCCCCGGCTGTCGCACTTCGAGTCCTGGTTGCTGCCGGCGCACGGCCTGCGCGTCACCCGCCAGTCCTGGCACCCCGGCCACGAGTGCGACTACGACCTCTACCTGGACGTGGTGGAGATCAGCTCCAGCGGGTCGGTCTGGAAGACCGTCGACCTGTACCTGGACCTCGTGGTGCGCACCGGGCACAGCGTGCGCGTGTTGGACACCGACGAGCTGCTGTTGGCGCTCCAACGCGGCCTTGTGCAGCCGGAGCGCGCTCAGTGGGCGTTGGAGACGACCTACCGCGCCGTGGCGGGCATCGCCGCCCACGGGCACGACGCCGTCCGCTGGCTCGCCGCCCAGGGCACGGTCACCACCTGGCGTCGGCGGTAATACAGACGGTGACACCCGCTGGTCAACCGCGATCCGAGTCCGTCACCTGATAGTGACCTCACCCAGTACAGACCGTGATGTAACGAATCGACCCGCTGTGTTACCAGCCGCGCACTTACGGCTACCCTCGGGTCGCGTGGGAGCGGTCATCACACCTCAGCTCGTCGACGTTGTCGACACCGTCAGCGCTGTTCGGAGCTACTCCTCGGGCATGTCGCGGCACTTGACGACGTGCCGGGTGGAGGACTGGGGGCTGAGGCTGGAGTGCCCGACCCCGGAGGACCCGTTCTCCGACTCCGAGGTCACCTGGTTGATGCCGGACCTCGGGTTGCGGCTCACCCACCAGCGCCCCCGCTCCCGGCACGCCCGCAGCGGCCCCAGCGTGCTCAGCGCGGTCCGCGTGCAGCGCGACGGCCGGTCGTGGCGGACGACGGACCTCCTGCTCGGCCTGGCCGTCCCCGGCGGCACGACGGCCCGCATCGTGCGGTCCGAGGAGTTCGCGGCGGCGGTGGCCGGCCGGGTCCTCGGTCCCGAGGACGCCGACCAGGCCCTGCGCACCGTGCACCGCACCCTGGAGCAGATCAGCCTGCACCGCCACGACCTCGGCGCCTGGCTGACCCACCGCGGCATCTACGACGTCTGGCCGTCCCTCTAGGACGCCTGGCCGCCCGCGTCGGAGGTCTGGCCGTCCCTGTAGAAGGCCTCCATGCGCTTGGCCGCCGCCTCCATGAACGGCTCCTTGGCGTCCCCGTAGGCGAACCCCTCGGAGTCGCCCGCGTGCCGCGCGGACAGGTCCAGCTTCACGGCCTCGTACTCCCGGCGGGCGGCCTCGTCGACCCGCAGCCAGTCCCGGAATCGGATCGCCCACGTCCACGCCGCGCCGCCCTCCACCCGGAGGTGGAGGTTGACCCGCCGCTTGGGGTCCGTGCCCGCGTGCAGCCGCTTCACCCACTCCGCCGGGTCGCCGAACCGGACGGTGTCCTCGCCGCGGCCCAGCGGCGGGAAACCGGCCTCGGACAGGGCGTCGGCGAGCGAGTCGGCCTCCTCCATGGACTGGACGCCGAGCTGGAAGTCGAGGACGTCCTTGGCCGCCAGGCCGGGGATCGCCGTCGAGCCGATGTGCTCGACGTGCCTGCCGCCGGCGGCCAGCGAGATCCGCTTGGCGATCCGCTCGGCCTGCAGCGGCCAGGTCTCGTCGTAGGGCACCACCTTGGGCGGGCCGCCGGCGTAGCGGCGCAGGCGCACGTTGGCCTCGTAGGGCACCAGGCGGTCCGCCCACAGGGCGTCGACCTCGGCCAGGACCAGGTCCGGCGTGCCGCTGTTGTCCAGCCACACGTCCGCCACGGCCCGGCGCTGCTCGTCGGTGGCCTGCTTGGCCATGCGGTTGCGGGCGTCCTGCTCGTCCAGGCCGCGGCCGACCAGCCTGCGGACCCGCTCTTCGGGGTCGGCGTGGACGATGATCACCAGGTGGTAGGCGGGGGCGAGGCCGTTCTCCACGAGGAGGGGGACGTCGTGGACGATGATCGCGTCCTCGGGGGCGGCGGCGATGAGTTCGGCGGTCCGGGCGCCGATGCGGGGGTGCATGATCGCGTTGAGGGTCTGGCGGTCGCGGTCGTCGCCTTGGCCGAAGACCCGGTCGGCGAGGGCTGCGCGGTTGAGTGACCCGTCCGCGTTGAGCACCGAGGGGCCGAACGCTTCCTCGATGTCCCGCAACGCCTCCGTGCCCCGTTCGACGACCTCGCGGGCCAGTCGGTCGGAGTCGATCACCACCGCCCCGTGCTCCGCGAGCCTGCCCGCCACCGTCGACTTGCCGGATCCGATGCCCCCCGAGAGGCCTACGCGCAACATGGCGCCCAGTCTGCCCGGTGGCCTCCAGGCAGCGCGATCGACTTCCGGCGTCGGTCAGGCGTCTTCGATGGGGGTCATGGACTGGATGGCGAGAGCCGTCAGGATGTCCTTGACCTTGTCCTCGGGCAGGTAACCCGCCTTCGTGCGCACGACGAACGTGGTCTTGCCCAAGGAGCCGATGAGCAGGCGTTCGGCGTTCGTGGTGACCAACTGCGCCTTGTGCTTGGTCACCTCGATTTCGGTCGCCTGGCCGCCCTCCTTCTTCTCCGCGTCGACGCTCTCGGTGACCCGCTCCTTGGCCGACGCCTCGTCCTCGTACGTCGCCAGGCCGATGATCAGCGGCGACTCGGCGAAGTTCTTGCCCTTGGGCACGTCGTGGTAGCAGTCGATCTTCGCGGTGCGGGCGATGGACGGTTCGGGGATGCCGATGATCATCTTCAGCTCCCCCTCCATCTTGCGGCCGATCAGCTCGTTCACCCGCTCGACGGGCACGATCAGCTCGCAGTCCTCCGGCATCGGCCGGTCGACCATGGGGCGGATCCGGCTGGCGCTGGTCGGGGGCATGATCGTGGGGATCTGCGGTGGCGGGGCGGCCGGGGGTTTCTCCTGCGTGCAGGCGGCAAGTGCCGCGACCACCAGGGCCAGTACCGCCAACCGCCTCGTTCGCGCACCCATAGGGATCACAACTTAGCGCACGACAACGGCCCCGCACCGTAACCGATGCGGGGCCGTTGCGGCGTTGCGTTCAGACGGTCACTTCACGACCGCCGGCGTCGCTGATCAGGCGCCGCCCGACAGCTTCTCGCGGAGCGCGGCGAGCTGCTCGTCGCTGGCCAGCGTGCCGCCGGCCTGCGCCGGAGCGCCGCCACCGGTGGACGCCGGGGCCTCGCCGCCCGACGAGTAGTTGGTCTCGCCCGCGGCCTCTTCCTCGGCCGCGGCGGCCTTGGCGACCTGCTTCATGTGGGCCTCGTAGCGCAGGTGGGCCTCGGCGTACTGCCGCTCCCACTCCTCGCGCTGCTTGTCGAAGCCCTCCTGCCACTCCTGGGTCTCCGGGTCGAAGCCCTCGGGGTAGATGTAGTTGCCCTGGTCGTCGTACTCGGCGGCCATGCCGTACTGGGTCGGGTCGAACTCGGAGTCGACCGTGAAGCCCTCGTTGGCCTGCTTGAGCGACAGCGAGATCCGCCGGCGGTCGAGGTCGATGTCGATGACCTTGACCATGACGTCGTCGCCGACCTGGACGACCTGCTCCGGGATCTCCACGTGGCGCTCGGCCAGCTCGGAGATGTGGACCAGGCCCTCGATGCCCTCGTCCACCCGGACGAACGCGCCGAACGGGACCAGCTTGGTGACCTTGCCCGGCACGATCTGGCCGATCGCGTGGGTCCGGGCGAACTGGCGCCACGGGTCTTCCTGCGTCGCCTTGAGCGACAGCGACACGCGCTCGCGCTCCATGTCGACGTCGAGGACCTCGACGGTGACCTCCTGGCCCACCTCGACGACCTCGGACGGGTGGTCGATGTGCTTCCAGGACAGCTCGGAGACGTGCACCAGGCCGTCCACGCCACCCAGGTCCACGAAGGCGCCGAAGTTGACGATGGAGGACACGACGCCCTTGCGGACCTGGCCCTTCTGCAGCTGGTTGAGGAACTCGCTGCGGACCTCGGACTGGGTCTGCTCCAGCCA
>NZ_JAPSLK010000095.1 GCF_031180885.1 Saccharothrix sp. | reverse complement strand
ACCACCCGCGACATCGCCGCACAGGCCGGCATGAGCCCGGCGGCGGTGTACATCCACTACCGGTCCAAAGAGGACCTGCTGTTCCAGATCTCGCGCATCGGGCACCGGCGGGCGCTGGAGATGCTGATCGGGGTGACCGAGACCGAGCCGGTGGCCCGGATGGCGGCGGCGGTGAAGGCCTTCTCGTCGTGGCACGCGGAATTCCACCTCACGGCCCGGGTCGTGCAGTACGAACTGACCGCGCTGACGCCGGAGCACCACGCCGAGGTGGTCGAACTGCGCAGGGAGATCGAGTCCGCGATGCGCGGGATGATCGAGGACGGGGTGGCGGCGGGGGCTTTCGACGTGCCGGACGTGCGGGGGGCGACCTTGGCGGTCCTGTCTCTCTGCATCGACGTCGCCCGTTGGTACAAGCCCGGCGGCCGACGCACACCTGAGGACATCGGCACTTTGTACGCGGATTTGGTCCTGCGCATGCTGGGCGCCTGAAACGCGAAAGGGCCTCCCGACCAACATCGGAAGGCCCTTCGTGAAAAGTCCTCAGTGGACTTGTTTGCGCCCGTAGAAGCCGGCGGCCAGGCTGACGCCCACGGCGGCGATCACCACCTGCACGATGATCTCGATCCAGTCGATGCCCGGGGTGTCCTCGACGCCCAGCGCCCGGGCGATGAACGTGCCCAGGAACGCCGCCACGATGCCGACCACGAGGGTCAGCCAGATCGGGATCGCCTGCTTGCCGGGAGCGACGAGCTTGCCGAGGAACCCGATGATGAGACCCACGATCAGAGCGCTGATCACACCGCCGATACCCACGATGCCTCCTGCGGGTTAGTCGCCTTCGAAGAAGTCCCCGATCTCGTCGAGGGCCTCGCCGATAATCATCCCACCGAAAACGCCGGCCGCAGCCCCGGCGACGACCCCACCGGCCCCGATTCCCCCGCCGTGGTGACCGCCGTGGTGACCGCCGTGGTGACCCGGGTAGTGGCCCCCGTGCATGCCGTGACCATGGCTTCCGCGACGGCCGGCCACCTGGTCCATCCACTGGTGGAGGATGGCCGCCCAGTCCGTGCGGATCACCTCATCGTGCGACATGGCGAAGTGCCCGAACGAGTCACCGCCGGCCCGGAACAGGCCGCCGCGGCGGTCCGCCTCCAGCACCACGTAGAGGTGGTGCGGGTCGGTGACGAAGGTCAGCTCGATCTGGCTGATCTTGCTCAGGAACTGCTGCGGCGGCAGGAACTCGATCTCCTGGTAGAACGGCAGCTGCTGCGGCACGCCGTGGATGCGGCCCTGCTCGGAGTCCGCGCGGGTGAACCGGAAGCCCAGCGCGCCGAACGCGTTGAGCACGTGCTCCTGCGAGCGGATCGGGTGCACGGCGACCGGGTCGAGGTCGCCCGGGTCCACCGCGCCGCGCACCTCCAGCTCGGTGCGCAGGCCCATGGTCATGCCGTGCAGGTGCTGGCCGTGCACGACGGTCAGCGGGGTCTCCAGCGGCACCGGGAACTGGAACGGCAGCGCCAGGTTCTGACCCGGGCCGACCTGGATGCGCTGGCCGACGACGATGCGCGCGAACTCGACGTTGCGGTTGTGCTCGCTGTCCCCGCTCTCCACCTCGACCCGGGTGACCAGCGACAGCTTGACCTGGTCGATGTCGGCGGGGTGGTCGCCGCCGGCGATGCGGACCTCGCCGGTGAGCAGCTCGCCGGGCCGGACGTTCGGGTTGGTCAGCACCGTGTCCACGGACGGACCGCCGACTCCGAACGCGCGCAACATCCTCTTGAACACCACGGTGGTCCTCCTGAAACCTTGCGGTTCACGTCCCTGGGGAGCGATTTGTCCCCATGGACGCCTCACTGGGTGGATCGGTTGGCTCTGGACGAACGCTAAGCCGTGGTGCCAGTATGCGACGGCAGTCACATACTAAGCGGTCGCTCAGGAGGTTGCGGTGTCCACGCTGCTCGTCGCCAACCGGGGTGAGGTCGCCGTCCGGGTCCTGCGCGCCGCCGCGGACCTGGGCTGGCGGACCACGGCGGTGTTCACCGACGACGACCCGGGCCACGCCGGCCTCGCCGACCGGGCGGTCCGGCTGCGCGGCGAGGGGCCGGCGTCCTACCTGGACGTCGACCAGTTGCTGGCCGCCGCCGAGGGGTGCCGGTTCGTGCACCCCGGCTACGGGTTCCTGTCCGAGAACGCCGAGTTCGCGCGGCGGTGCGCCGAGGCCGGGCTGACCTTCGTCGGGCCGCCGCCGGAGGTGCTGGGGCTGCTCGGCGACAAGCTGAGCGCCCGCGCGCTGGCCACCGAGGTCGGCGTGCCGGTGCTGGCCGGCGCCACGTCGAACTTCGAGGAGTTCTTCAAGGCGCACGGGGCCGTGATGGTCAAGGCGGTGTCCGGGGGCGGCGGCAAGGGCATGCGGGTGGTGCGGCGGCTGATGGACCTGACCCCGGCCGTCGAGCGGTGCCGGGCCGAGGCGCTGGCCGCGTTCGGCGACGGGTCGGTGTACGTGGAGGAGTTGCTGACGCCCGCTCGGCACATCGAGGTGCAGCTGGTGGGCACGACCGTGCTGGGCGACCGCGATTGCAGCCTCCAGTCCGGCCACCAGAAGCTGGTCGAGATCGCGCCCGCGCCGGGGCTGGACCCGGGCCTGCGTGCCGAGCTGCACGAGGCGGCGGCGGCCATCGCGCGGGCCGTCCGGTACACCGGGCTGGGCACGGTCGAGTTCCTGGTCACGCCCACCCGGTACGTGTTCCTGGAGGCCAACCCGAGGTTGCAGGTCGAGCACACCGTGACCGAGGAGGTCACCGGGCTGGACCTGGTGCGCGCCCAACTCCTGCTCGCGGCGGAGGTCGAGCCGGACCTGACCCACACCCCGCGCGGGGCCGCGATCCAGGTGCGGGTCAACCTCGCGTCCGCCGGTCGGCTGTCCACGTTCGCGCCGCCCACCGGTCCCGGCATCCGGGTCGACACCCACGCCCACCCCGGCTTCCGCGCGGGCCTCGGGTTCGACGCCCTGCTGGCCAAGGTGATCGCCCACGGCGACGACCTGGGCACGGCGTTGCGCCGCGCCCAGCGCGCGCTGGGCGAGTTCGACGTCGACGGCGCGGCGACCAACCTGGGCTTCCTGCGCGGCCTCCTGGACCACCCGGACCTGCTGTCCGCGCACACCGGGTTCGTCGACGAACTGCCCCGCGAGGACCGAGGGCCGCGCGCGCCCGTACAGGGCACTGTGGTCGCCATCGAGAACGGCACGGTCGTCGTCGAGGCGATGAAGATGCAGCACGTGGTGACCGTGGGCGACGGCCGGGTCCTCGTGGAGGTCGGCGAGACCGTGGCCGAGGGGACCCTGCTGGCCGACGGCGGGACCGACGCGACCGAGGAGAAGACCGTCGACGTCGACCTGGACGAGATCCGCCCCGACCTGGCCGAGACCATGGCCCGCCACGACTTCTCCCGCCCGGCGGCGGAGGCCAAGCGGCACGCCCAAGGCCACCGGACCGCCCGGGAGAACATCGCGGACCTGTGCACCGACTTCGTCGAGTACGGCGGTCTGGCGATCGCGGCCCAACGCCGCCGGCGGTCGCTGGACGAACTGGTGGAGCGGACCCCGGCCGACGGCATGGTCGCCGGGGTGGGGCTGGTCGACGGTCACCGCACGGTCGCGTTGTCCTACGACTACGCGGTCATGGCCGGCACCCAGGGGATGCGCAACCACGCCAAGAAAGACCGGATGTTCGCCCTGGCCGAGGATCAACGCCTGCCGGTCGTGCTCTTCGCGGAGGGCGGCGGCGGGCGGCCAGGGGACACCGACCACGGTGTCGTCAGCGGGCTGGACTGCATGGCGTTCCACCTGTTCGCGAAGCTGTCCGGGCTGGTGCCGCTGGTGGGCATCGCCTCGGGGCGGTGCTTCGCGGGCAACGCGGTCCTGCTGGGCACGTGCGACGTCGTGATCGCCACCCGGGACGCCACGATCGGCATGGGTGGGCCGGCCATGATCGAGGGCGGCGGGTTGGGGGTGTTCCGGCCGGAGGAGGTCGGGCCGATGAGCGTGCAGGTGCCCAACGGGGTCGTGGACGTGGCCGTCGCGGACGAGGCGGAGGCGGTCGAGGTCGCCAAGAAGTACCTGTCCTACTTCCACGGGCCGGTGGACACCTGGGAGGCCCCTGACCAGCGAATCCTCCGGCACGCCGTGCCGGAGAACCGGGTGCGGGCCTACGACGTGCGGACCGTGATCGACACGCTGGCCGACACGTGGTCGGTGCTGGAGCTGCGCCGGGAGTTCGGCCGGGGGATCGTCACGGCGTTGGTGCGCGTCGAGGGCAAGCCACTGGGGTTGATCGCCAACGACCCGTCGGTGCTGGGCGGCGCGATCGACGCGGACGCGGCGGACAAGGCGGCCCGGTTCCTCCAGCTCTGCGACGCCTTCGACCTGCCGGTGCTCTCGCTCTGCGACACCCCGGGGTTCATGGTCGGCCCGCAGGCGGAGCGGACGGCCACCGTGCGGCACCTGACCCGGATGTTGGTCGGCGGGGCGAACCTGAGCGTGCCGTTCGGGCTTGTGGTGCTGCGCAAGGCGTACGGGCTGGGGGCGCAGGCGATGGCGGCGGGGAGCCTGAAGGTGCCCCGGTTCGCGGTGTCGTGGCCCAGCGGGGAGTTCGGGCCGATGGGGCTGGAGGGTGCGGTCAAGCTCGGGTTCAAGCGGGAGCTGGACGGCATCGAGGACCCGGCGCAGCGGCGGGAGGCGTTCGAGGCCATGGTCGCGGCGGCGTACGAGCACGGGAAGGCGCTCAACGTGGCGTCGGCGTTCGAGATCGACGACGTGATCGACCCAGCCGAGACTCGACGTTGGGTCACCACCCAGCTACTCGTCGACACGCCACCCAAACGAGACGGGAAGAAGCGCCCGTTCGTCGACACCTGGTGAGTCCACGCCGGCCTGGAGGGGTTTGAGTGAAGAGTCAACCGGGTGACGTGCGGAACGTTGGGCGCGTGCCGTACGTTGCCGTGCCGTGACCACTCTCCTGGGACGGTTCAAGCAGCGGCTGCGCCGGTTCGCGCAGAAGCCCGGCTCCGCCGACCTCGCGCCGTATCGGAAGCTCCTCGCCGAGGTGAACGAGCTGGCCGAGCGGATGGGCGCGCTCAGCGACTCCGAGTTGACCGCCAAGGCGGCCGAGTTGCGGGAGAAAGCGCACTTCGGCCGGGACGAGCTGGTCGAGGTCGTGGCGCTGGGCCGGGAGGCGGCCGACCGGGCGCTCGGGCTGCGGCCGTTCGACGTGCAGATCCTCGGCGCGCTCGGGCTGCTGGAGGGGCACGTGGTGGAGATGGCCACCGGTGAGGGCAAGACGCTCTCCGGCGCCATCGCGGCGGCCGGGTTCGCCCTGCGCGGCGACCAGGTGCACGTGGTGTCGGTGAACGACTACCTCGCCCAGCGCGACGCCGAGTGGATGGGGCCGCTGTACGACCTGCTCGGCGTGTCGGTCGGCTGGATCTCGCAGTCGAGCAAGCCCGAGGAGCGGCGGGCCGCCTACGAGGCCGAGGTCTGCTACGCGTCGGTGTCCGAGATCGGGTTCGACGTGCTGCGCGACCGGCTGGCCGTGGACCAGGCGGACCGGATCGTGCCCGCGCCGCGCGTCGCGCTGGTGGACGAGGCTGACTCGGTGCTGGTCGACGAGGCGCGCGTGCCGCTGGTGCTGGCGGGCTCCACGGCCGGGCCGGCGGTCGACCCGGCGCTGGCGGACCTGGTGAAGCGGCTGCGGCGGGACCTGCACTTCGAGGTGGACGACGAGGAGCGCAACGTCTACCTGACCGGCGCGGGCTCGGAGCTGGTGGAGCGGGCGCTCGGCGGCATCGACCTGTACTCCGACGAGCACGTGTCGACCACGTTGTCCAAGGTGAACGTCGCCCTGCACGCGCAGGTGCTGCTGCACCGGGACGTCGACTACATCGTGCGCGACGGCAAGGTGCACCTGATCAACGACACCCGGGGCCGGATCGCGAAGCTCCAGCGCTGGCCGGACGGGTTGCAGGCGGCGGTGGAGGCCAAGGAGGCGGTGGCCACCACGGACGCGGGCGAGGTCCTGGACTCGGTGACCGTGCAGGCGCTGCTGTCGCGCTACCCCACCGTGTGCGGCATGACCGGCACCGCGGTGGCCGTGGCGGAGCAGCTGCGGGACTTCTACAAGCTGGAAGTGCTGGTCATCCCGTCGAACGTGGAGTGCATCCGGGAGGACGAGGCGCCCCGGCTGTACACGACGCTGGAGCTGAAGGAAGCCGCGATCGTCGAGGAGATCAAGACCGTCCACGAGACCGGGCGGCCGATCCTCGTGGGCACGCTGGACGTGGCCGAGTCCGAGCGGCTGTCGCGCAAGCTCGCGGCGGCGGGGCTGGAGTGCGTCGTCCTCAACGCCAAGAACGACGCCGAGGAGGCCGCGATCATCGCCGACGCGGGGTCGTTCGGGCGGATCACGGTGTCCACCCAGATGGCGGGTCGCGGCACGGACATCCGGCTGGGCGGGCACGAGTCGACCGACCGGGAGCGAATCGCCGAGCTGGGCGGCCTGTACGTGATCGGCACCGGGCGGCACTCGTCGTCGCGGCTGGACGACCAGCTGCGCGGTCGCGCCGGGCGGCAGGGCGACCCGGGCGGGTCGGTGTTCTTCTCGTCGTTGCAGGACGACCTGGTCACGCAGTACGTGCCCGACCACGACGAGCCCGCCGAGGTGGAGGAAGACGGGCGCGTGGTCGACGCGGGCACGCTGCACACCGTGGAGCACGCGCAGCGCGTGGCCGAGGGCGTGCAGCTGGAGATCCACCGCAACACGTGGCGGTACAACAAGCTGATCGAGCACCAGCGGACGTTGGTGCTGGAGTTCCGGGACAAGGTGCTCACCACGGAGCTGGCGTGGGAGGAGCTGTCCAAGCGCAAGCCGGAGCGGGCGGAGGAACTGGAGAACCTCGACCACGAGATCCTGGTGAAGGCGGCCCGGTTGATCGCGCTGCACCACCTGGACCAGCGGTGGAGCGACCACCTGGTGTTCCTGACCGACCTGCGGGAGGGCATCCACCTGCGGGCGCTGGCCCGGCAGAACCCGCTGGACGAGTTCCACCGCGAGGCGATCCCGGCCTACCACCGGATCGTGCCGGACGCGTGGGACGAGGCGGAGGAGACGTTCGCGAAGGTCCAGATCGACGAGGAGGGCGCGCACCTGGCGGAGGCGGGGGTGCACCGGCCGAACACGACGTGGACGTACCTGGTGAACGACAACCCGTTCTCGTCGGGTTTGGAGGAGACCTTCAAGGGCCTGGTGAAGCTGGTCCGCCGGCGGTAGTGCGGAGTGGCGACGCGGGCGGCCCCTGCCGGATTTCCGGCGGGGGCCGCTCGACGTTCCGGCCGGCTGCCACCCGACGTTGTTGGCGGGCGAAGCGGCTCGGCGGTGCGGCGCGGCGCGGGCGGCCCCTGCCGGAGTTCCGGCCGTAGCCGCTCGGCCTTCGCGGCCGGCTGCCACCCGACGTTGTTGGCGGCGAGGCAGCTCGGCGGTGCGGAGGGGCCAGCAGGGGCGGGGCGGGCGGCTCGGCGAGGTGGAGCGGCTGTTGCAGGCCAGCGCTCCCGCGAAGGCCGGCCGGCGTTCCGCGGACCCGTTCCCCGTTCCCGCGTCGGCGCGCCCGGCGGCTCGGGAGGCCGCTACCTCGCGCCGGCGGAGAGCGTCGGTGTGTCCTCGACCGGGTCCGCTTGGCGGGGCAACGTCGTTCGTCTGCCGAGTCTCGCGGCCACGGCCTGCTCGGTCAGCGCGCGGATCTCCGCCAGGATGTCCAGGTGCTCCTGGGACGGCGGCGGGCCGACCAGGTTGGAGTGGTTGAACGCCGTGCGTTCGGCGCGGCGCGCGAGGTTCTGGATGCGCCGGATCAGGTCCGATTCCCGGTCGAGGGGCAAAGAGCTCCGTTGCTCAGTCACCCCGGAAGCGTTCACCTCACGCCGGGTGAACGTAAATCACCTGCTAGTGCGAATTTGGCTGGGGCATCTCAGCTACCCCTCAACTCTGGTAAGAAAACAGCCCGATCGTGCGACTCAAGCCGCCACCGCCGGGCGAACCGGTGGACCGGATGTGCCGCCGAGCCAAGACATCGCGATCGTGCGGCCCGGATGTCGACCGGTTGGCCGTGACCCGTACCGGTGACCCGACCCCGACCGATCACCGATCACCGCACGCGCCCGGGTCCACCGGCCAGGGGTCACCCGGGGTGGCTACCGCCGACACATGAACCCGCAGCGGCATGGTGCGCGGAACCATTACCGCACAACGATCTCCGTCCTACGGTGCGACGGGTGAACATCGCCGTTCCGCTGGTCGCAGCGCTTGTCGCCACGTTGGCGCAGGCCCCGCCCGCCCTCGCCGAGGGCTGCGGTCCCCTGCGCGTTCCCGGTGCCGCACACCAGGAACTGACCCACCTCGACGACCTGTCCACCGCGGGTGGCCGCACGGACCCCGCCGACTGGGCCGGGCTCACCCCCGCCGGCCTGCCCGCGCCGACGCCCGTCGCGGGCACCCAGGTCGACGGCTACTTCCCCGACGACTCCACCTCCAACACCAACCACGGCTGGGCGCACGACTCCCAGTTCGTCATCCGCCTGCCGGAGAACTGGAACGGCGGCCTGGTCGTCGCCGGCTCCCCCGGCGTGCGCGAGCAGTACGCCAACGACCGGGCCATCAGCGACTTCGTCCTGGCCCGCGGCTACGCGTTCGCGTCCACCGACAAGGGCAACACCGGCGCGGCCTTCCACCGCGACGGCGACCGCCCCGGTGACGCGATCGTGGAGTGGAACCGCCGCGTCACCCAGCTCACCGTCGCGGCCAAAGCCGTTGTCGCGCAACGGTACTGCCGCCCGCCCAGCCGCACCCTGGCCACGGGCCTGTCCAACGGCGGCTACCTCGTGCGCTGGCAGTTGGAGAACTTCCCCTGGCTCTACGACGGCGGTGTCGACTGGGAGGGCACGCTGTGGGCCAAGCAGGGCCCCAACCTGCTCACCTTCCTGCCGCCCGCGCTCAAGGCCTACCCGCAGGGCGACAAGGCGTCCGTTATCGCCGCGGGCTTCCCGGCCGAGTCGGAGTTCCTGTGGGACTTCCACCACCGCGTCTACTGGGACCTCACCCAGCGGATCTACCGCGAGGAACTGGACCCGGCGTGGGACGGCGACACCGAGGCCGGCACGCCGTTCTGCGCGCCCGGCACCCCGGCGTGCGACGCGGACTACGACTACGCGTCCCGGCCGCAGGCCCAACGGGCCGTCGCACGCATCGCCCTGACCGGCCGGATCGGCAAGCCGCTGCTGACCCTGCACGGCACCCTGGACACCCTCCTGCCGATCTCCAAGGACTCCGACGTCTACGCCCAGATGATCAAGGACGCGGGCCGCGGCCACCTGTTCCGCTACTACCGGATCGAGGGCGGCACGCACGTCGACGCCCTCTACGACGCCTACCCCGACCGCCTGCGCCCGCTGACCCCGTGCCACCGCACGGCGTTCGCGGCCCTGGAGGGCTGGCTGCGCGGCACTCCCCCGCCGGCCTCGGCGACCGTCGCCCGTCCGCCGGTGGTCTCCACGACGGACTGCGCGCTCACCTGAGCACCCCCGATCGGTCCCGGTCCGACGGGTCGGACCGGGACCGCTGCTCGGCCGCACTGGGGGCGGCCGAGCGGGGGTTTCAGCCGATGATCTTCAACAGCCGCAGGGCCAACTGGACCTCCAGCACCCGTTCCGGTGACTGCCAGTCCTCGCCCAGCAGGCTCGCCACCCGGTCCAGCCGCTGCACCACCGTGTTCACGTGGACGTGCAGCTCGTCCTTGGCCCGGCTCAGGTTCTGCCCGCACGCGAAGTACGCGGTGACCGTCCGGACCAGCTCGGTGCCCCGGCTCGCGTCGTAGTCCAGCAGCGGCCCGAGGGTCGCGCGCACGTACCCGGACACGTCGGCCCGGTCGCCCAGCAGCACCCCCACGAAACCCAGGTCGGCCAGCGTCCCGCCGCTGCCCCGCCGGTCCAGCACGAGCAGCGCCCGCAGGCACCGCACGGCCTCGGCGTGCGCGGCGGCCACCCCCGCCGGACCGGGCGCGGGACCACCCGAACCCACGGTCACCGGCAGGCCGGCCGCCTTGCCCAGCACCCGGGCGACGTCCCGGGCGGCGCCCGCCGGGTCCGCGCCGGGCAGCACCAGCACGACGTGCTCGCCGTGCACGCCCGCGAGCCCCCGCGACGACGACACCAGGTGCGCGGCGGCGGGCAGGATGCGGTCACGCGGGCCGTCCGCGACCAGCACCACGTGCTCCGCGTCCAGGTCCACGCCGACCCGCCGCGCCCGCGCCCTCAGGGCCACCGGGTCGACGTTGGCCGCGAGCAGATCGGTGATCAGCTCGCCGCGGACCTTGTTCTCCGCCTCGGCGACCGTGCGGCGCAACAGCAGCAGCAGCGCGGTCACCACGGACGCGCGTTCGAACAGCCGGCGGTCGGCGTCGCCCAGGTCGGGGCGGTCGGTCAGCGCGATGCTGCCCAGCAGCTCGCGGCCGGCCAGCACCGCGCACACCCACGTGCCGTCCTGCGGGATGGCCCGGCCGGAGGCGCGGGAGGCGTTGGCCGCGGCGCGGGGCGCGAGCGTTTGCGCGGTGCCGATGCGGGCCAGTTCGACGCCCTCGTGGTCGTGCACGACGATCCCGCCGTCGAGGACCTTCGCCACCGCCGCCGCCACCTCGGGCACGTCCGCGCCGCGCAGGACGAGGTCGGTGAGCCGGTCGTGGGCGTCCTCGGCGCGGCGCATGGCCTCGTTGTGGGCGCGGATCGTCTCGCCCGCCGTCCGCGTCTCCTCCAGCAGGTGCGCGGTGTCCAGGGCGATGGCCGCGTGGTCGGCCAGCGACGACAGCAGCGCCACCTCCTCCGGCGGGAACTGGCGGGGCGAGCGGTTGGCCGCGTAGAGCACGCCGATGACCCGGCTGCCCAGCTTCAGCGGCACGCCCAGGATCGCCACCAGGCCCTCGTCGCGGACCGCGGTGTCGATGGTGGTGGTGTGGTTGAACCGGTCGTCGGTCGGGTAGTCGGCGGTCACGTACGGCTGCGCGGTCTGCGCGACCAGCCCGCCCAGGCCCTCCCCCATGCCCAGCTTGAGCTGCTGGAACAACGGGGAGATCGAGCCGTCGGTGACCCGCATGTAGGTGCTGTTCTCACCGGGCGCGTTCATGCTCAGGTACGCGATGTCCGCGCCCAGCAGCTGCCGGGCGCGGCGCACGATCGAGCGCAGGACGGCGTCCGGGTCGCGCACGCCCGCGAGGTCGCTCGCGGTGTCGAACAGGGCTTCCAGCTCGGCCTCGCGGCGGCGGTGCGCGGTGAGCGTGCGGCGGATCTTCAGCGCCCACTGCGTGGCCCGCCCGATCCGGTCCAGGTCGGTGTCGGCCACGCCCGCCGCCCGGGCCGCGGGGAGCACCCGCGCCAGCCGCTCGCTGCTCGCGTCCTCCGCGAGCAGGTCCAGCAGCTCCAGCAGGTGCTCCACCGCGTCGGCCCGGTCGGTCATGCCCTCATGCTGACACCGTCGTGCGCTCGGTGTCGGTCCGGTCCAGCGCAGTCCCGCGGGTCTCCCGCGAGACCAGGACGGCGATCACCGTGAGGACGCACATCGCCAGCACGTACAGCACGATCGGGAACGAGCTCTTGAAGTCCCGCAGCAGGGCCGTGGCGATGATCGGGGCCAGCGCGCCGGCCGCGATCGAGGCGAGCTGGTAGCCGATCGACGCGCCCGAGTAGCGCACCTTCGTGCCGAACAGCTCGGAGAAGTAGGCCGCCTGCGGGCCGTACATCGCGCCGTGCAGGACCAGGCCGACGGTCACCGCGAGCACGATCGGGCCGAACGACTTGGTGTCCAGCAGCGCGAAGAACGGGAACATCCACGCGCCGATGCCGACCGCGCCGATCAGGTACGTGGTGCGCCGGCCGATCTTGTCCGACAGCGCGCCCCACAGCGGGATCGTGACCAGGTGCGCCACCGACGCGATGAGGACCGCGTTGAGGCCGGTGGAGCGGGGCAGACCCAGCGAGGACGTGATGTAGACCAGGATGAACGCGGTGATCACGTAGTAGGACACGTTCTCCGCCATGCGGGCGCCCATCGCGACCAGCACCTCGCGCCAGTGGTCGCGCACCACCGCCACGATCGGCGGCTTCTCCGGCACCTTGACCTTCGCCGCCTTCGCCTGCGCCTCCAGGAAGATCGGCGACTCGGACACGCTCAACCGGATCCACAGGCCGACCAGCACCAGCACGCCGGACAGCAGGAACGGCACCCGCCAACCCCACGACAGGAACGCCTCGTCGCTCTGCACCGCCGCCAGGACCGCCAGCACGGCCGTGGCGAGCAGGTTGCCCATCGGGACACCGGCCTGCGGCCACGACGCCCAGAACCCGCGCCGCTCCGCGCTGCCGTGCTCCGACACGATCAGCACCGCGCCGCCCCACTCGCCGCCCAGCGCGAAACCCTGCACCAGGCGCAGGAACGTCAGCAGCAGTGGCGCGCCGACGCCGATCGCCGCGTACGTGGGCAGCAGACCCATCGCGAACGTCGCGCCACCCATCAGCAGCAAACTCAATACGAGTAGCTTCTTGCGGCCCAGCTTGTCACCGAAGTGGCCGAAGACGAGACCGCCCAGCGGTCGGGCGAGGAAGCCGATGGCGTAGGTGAGGAACGCCAGCAGCGTGCCGGTCAGCTCGTCGGCGGCGGGGAAGAACAGCTTGTTGAACACGATCGCGGCGGCCGAGCCGTAGAGGAAGAAGTCGTACCACTCGATCGTGGTGCCGATCAGGCTTCCTATGACGACCTTGGCGAAACCTTGCTTGGGTGGGGCGGCGTTGGCCATGGCGGGTCACCACTTCGTTGGGGGAGTGTGTTTTTCCGGGGGTGTTACTGGGCGGTCCAGCCGCCGTCGAGGGTGAAGGTCGAGCCGGTGACGTGCGCGGCGTGGTCGCCGCACAGCCAGTGCACGAGGTGCGCGACCTCGTCCGGTTCGACCAGTTCCTTGATGGCGTGCTTGGCGAGCAGGACGTCGGCGACCACGCGCTCGCGGTCGATGCCGTGCGCCCTGGCCTGGTCGGCGATCTGGTTCTCCACCAGCGGCGTGCGCACGTAGCCGGGGCTGACGCAGTTGCTGGTCACGCCGTGCTCCGCGCCCTCCAGCGCGATGACCTTGCTCAGGCCTTCCAGCCCGTGCTTGGCGGCCACGTACGCGGACTTGAAGGCGCTGGCGCGCTGCCCGTGCACGCTGGAGACGTTGACGACCCGGCCCCAGCCCCGCGCGTACATGTGCGGCAGGACGTGGCGGGCGAGGAGGAAGGGCGCGGTCACCATGACCCGCTGGAGGAGGACGAAGCGGTCCGGCGGGAACTCGTGGACCGGGGCGACGTGCTGGAGTCCCGCGTTGTTGACCAGGACGTCGACCTCGGTGGGCAGGTGGCGGGCGGGGTCGTCCTGCGCGAGGTCCACGACGTGGGTCGTGCCACCCAGCTCCTCGGCGATCCCGCGCACCGACTCGTCGCGGTCCACCAGGTGCACCTTCGCACCCGCCGCCGCCAACACCGCCGCACACGCCCGCCCGATGCCGCTGCCCGCCCCCGTGACCAGCGCGGTGCGACCGGCCAGCTGTTGGCTGTGACCCGGGACACTGTTCATGCCCGAAAACGCTAGGTGTCCTGCACCACTCCGCCCATGTCGCACCCGCACACAACCTGCGGGTTTGGGATGTGTTTAGCCAACAGTTAGCGACACGGCCTTGCAGTTCGTCGATACCGCGTGGAATGGGTACCGCCCCATGAGTAGGCTGCGTTGGTCCTATCGGGGGATGAACCAGACTTTGGGGGTCACCAAGTGTCACTCACGCCGATATACGACGACCTGCTGCGCGAGTTCGAGGGCATCATCGAGAGCATCCTCTCGACCGGCACCCCCGAGCCCACCGAGGCCGCCGCCACGCCGGAGCAGGTCGAGTCGGCCGGCAACTGAGCTTCCACACCGAAGGGGCGCCCCCAGCCAGAGCCGGCGGACGCCCCTTCATGCTGTCGGTGTCGGTCGTTACTTGGGCTGCTCCAGCAGGTCCGACGGCACCGGCTCGTCCTTCTCCAGCGCCGCGAACAGCCGCAGCGCCTTCTCGCGGTCCCACTGCACCACGGAGCCGACACCCGGAAACGTGGGCGTGCCGCCGATCGGCACCGTGATGTTGTCCACGCCGCCGCCCATGCCGAACATCATCCCGGCCAGGTTGTGCAGGTGGTCGTCGTCGTCCACGGAGATCGAGTCGGTGGTCGCGAACAGCAGCGGGAACGCCTTGAACGGGTTGGCCAGCGTCCCGAAGCTGGTCGCCTTCTCCGACAGCGCGGACAGGAACTCCCGCTGGTTCTGCACCCGCTGGAGGTCCGCCGTGGCGAACGCCCGGGTCCGCACGAACCCCAGCGCCTGCGCACCGTCCAACTCCTGGCACCCGGGCTGGAGGTCCAGGCCCGCCAACGGGTCCCGCATCGGCTCCTTGATGCACATCTCGACCCCGCCCACGGCGTCCACGATGCCGGCGAACCCGCCGAAGCCGATCTCCATGTAGTGGTCGACCCGGACCCCGGTCGCCCCTTCGACGGTCTGCACCAGCAGCGGCGCGCCGCCGAACGCGAAAGCCGCGTTGACCTTGTTCTTGCCGTTGCCCGGGATGTCCACATAGGAGTCCCGAGGGATGCTCACCAACGTCGCCTTCCCCGAGCCCTCGGGGATGTGCAGCAACATGATGGTGTCCGTGCGCCGACCACCGGCGTCCCCAGTGGACAGATCCGCCTTCTGCTCCTCGGACAGGCCGTCGCGCGCGTCCGACCCGACCAGCAGCCAGTTGGTGCCAGGCGTGTCGGCGGGCCGGCCCTCGTACTCGGGCAACGCGTCGATGCGGCGCAGCGACGAGTCGACGTACACCCACAACCCGATGCCGAAGGCCAGGAGCACGACGAGGACCACCGCGACGATCCGCCCGACTCTCGGCTTGCGGCGCTTCGGCGCCGGCCGCCGGTATGCGGCCTGTTGCTGGTATCCGTGCTGGTAGCCGGCGCTCATGTTCAGCGACCCCGATCCCGTGTGTTGGCTACTGCTTGCAGCTAAAGACGCGGTGTGCGACGAGAGGTTGCCAACCCTAGAGCGTCGAGCACCCCGGAACACCGCCCCACCCCCGTCCACGGGCACCCACCCCGATCTTGCTCTTCGGCGCACACCGCGTGCTTCAGGCGCGCAGCGCCCTTGCTCTTCGGCGCGCAGCGCCGTCGGGCAGTGCCGCCGGGGCACACACCTCAACCCGGGCTTCTTGCTTGTGTCATCCCCGTATGGCCCGCCCGAAGGGCTACCACATTTTTGGCCGGGTGCAGCCGAAAATTTTGTGAGGAACGAGCAAAATTTTTAGCGGCACCCGGCCA
>NZ_JAPSLK010000034.1:92129-92368 GCF_031180885.1 Saccharothrix sp. | reverse complement strand
GTACGGCCTGGGCGCAGCCCAACCACAGATTTCCGGGGTGTGCAATAAAAGTTTTGCGAGGTACGAGCAAAAGTTTTATTGCACACCCCGGAAATCTGTGGTTGCCTCTGGCAGGCCGTGCGGGGGGGAACACGACGCCTTTCCTACCCCCGGGGGCCTCCAGGCCCGCTTTTCATCTTGAGAGCGCGTCAGCGCGTCCGTCTTGAGAGCGCGAAGCGCGTCCAAAGTCCCAGCGCGAA
>NZ_JAPSLK010000034.1:0-92029 GCF_031180885.1 Saccharothrix sp. | reverse complement strand
GCGCGTCCCAAGACCCAGCGCGAAGCGCGTCCCAAGACCCAGCGCGAAGCGCGTCCCAAGACCCAGCGCGAAGCGCGTCCCAAGACCCAGCGCGAAGCGCGTCCCAAGACCCAGCGCGAAGCGCGTCCCAAGACCCAGCGCGAAGCGCGTCGAGCCAGCGCAGCGTCAAGAGAGCGGAGCTAGTCGAGGTATCCGAGCATCTGAGAGATCTGGCCGGTCCGCGAGTGGAAGATGCGCTCGGCCAAAGCCTTGGACTGGGGGTTGATCCCACCCTCCCGCTCGAACTTCGCGATCTCCACCGCATTGTGCTGGTGAGCGATCAACAGATTCAGGAACGCCTTCTCGAACTCGCCCGGACCCGTCGCCGCCAGAGCCGCGATGGCCTCCGGACTGGTCGAGTGGTCGCCGCCGTGGTTGGCGTGGAGCTGTGCATCGGTACCAGGCGACTCGGGCTGCTTCCAGTCCCGCAACCACTTCAGCATCGAGTCCACTTCGGACAGTTGGGTGACCTCGATCGCGGCCGCCAGCGTCTTCACGTCCGTGCGGATCGACTTGTCCTTGGCGAGTTTGACGATCTCGATGCCCGCCTTGTGGTGGGCGACCGCCATCTGCAGGAACATCACGTCGATCGGGTTGAACTCGTTGGTCTCCGCGACCGTCGACACGGGGCCGGTCGGCGGTGCCACCAGGTTGGGGCCGCCGCCGCAGCCGGAGAGCAGGAGCAGCCCCACCAAGACCGCCGGAACCGCCGTCGGAACCGCCTTCAGGCGTCGCAAGGTCGTCCTCCCCTGGGTCGGGCCCGCCCGCGCTGTGACAGGGCAGCGCGGACGGGCTTTCTAACACAGGTCGTCTAGAGCCGCTGCCACAGGGATGGCGTGTTCGGCGGCTCCCAGCCGGTCAGGGACGTGTGCGACTGGATGCACTTGTAAGACGCACCGCCGTAGGTGACCTGCGCACCGACCGAGTACGCCGTGTTCGGCGCCCACGTGCCGCCCACGGGCGGGGTGGTGGTCGTGGTGGTGGGGCGGGTGGTGGTCGTGGTCGGGGTGGTGGTCGTGGGGTCGCCGCCGCCGGGGCCGACCTGGAGGTCGACGCAGTTGTAGAACGCCATCGGGGTGTCCGCGATGTTCCAGATCGCCAGGAGCTTGATCCGGCCCGTGCGGCCACCGAGGTTGACGTTGTGGGTCACGGTCGAGCCGGGCTGGCGGCCGCCGTCGTTCACCTCGTGGATCTTGCTGCCGCCGATGAAGTACTGCCACGTGGTGGTGGCGTGCCGGGCGGTGATGGTCCAGGTGAAGGTGACGTTGTTGCCGACCGACGCGGCGGGCCACGCCTTGCTCTCGTCGCTCAGCGGGGCCCAGCGGCTGTCGCCGGCGTGGCAGTTCTGCTGGCCCTTCGGGCCTTCGACGCTCTGCGGTTCGTAGATGATGGGGCCGCAGTTGGAGACGCGGCCCTGCGCGCAGTTCGCCTGCCGGCTGGGCGGCGACGAGATGTAGCCGTGCGCGCTCGCCGTTCCCGCCGACACCACGACGATGAACGGGGCCACGCCCACGCCGACGAGTACCGCCGCGAGCTTGCGTTTCAGGCTCATTTGTCCAGCTCCTTCGCAAGGAGTCCCCACGAGAGGTCTCCTGGGCAGGGTCCATGTCCGCGGCGGCCGGAACCCGCCGGGCGTGGTGGCGCTCCGCGATGGGAGGACCACACTCGGCGATGGTGGTCTAGACCATAATCGGGAACGTCATCCGGGTCAAGGATCTGAACCGACTGGTCCAGCCGCCCGTAGGTCCCGGTGTGCGCCCTCATCCCGTTCAACGTGCGACAACGCTGGCGGCGGCGGTGGTCGCGGCGTTCACAGTTGCCGCTCCCGCCCACGCCCAGCCCACGGCCTCCGAAGCGCTGGAGAAGTACGAGGAGTTGTCCCGCGACGCCGAACGCCTCCACCAGGACCACCTCAAGGCCCGGGAAGACCTCGGCGCACGGCAAGCCGAGGTGGACCGGGCACGAGCGGACCTCGCCGCGGCGGCCCAGACCGGCGCGGAAGCCCTCGCGGAGCAGGAACGCTTTCGCGGCCAAGTAGATCTGCTCACCGAGGCATCGTTCGAAGGCGCGCGGTTGACGACGCTGTCCGCGCTGCTCGTCGCCGATTCACAGCAGGACTTCCTGAACCGGATGAGCGCGTTGGGCGTGCTCGCGGCGGACAGCGGCGAGGCGCTGGGCCGCCTCTCCGCCGCCGTGGATTCCGCTGAACGGTCCAAGAACGCGGCTGCCGACGCAGAGCAGAGAGCGTCGGTGGCGGCCGACGAAGCCGCGCGACTGGTCGACGACCTTGCCGCGCGCAAGCAGGCGATGGACGAACAGGTCGCCGACGCACGGGCGCACTACGAATCCCTGTCGGCACCCGTCAAAGCCGCGCTCGCCGCACCCGGCGACACCTCCGCCGTCGCCGTACCGGCCGGCGCCGCCGGGGCCGCGTTGGAGTTCGCCTTGGCACAAAGGGGAAAGCCGTACGTGTTCGGCTCCAACGGCCCGGATTCGTGGGACTGCTCCAGCCTCACCCAGGCCGCCTACCGCGCGGCCGGCGTGTCGATCCCGCGCACGACCTACACGCAGGCGACGGTCGGGCGGGCGGTGTCGCGGGCGCAGGTGCAGGCCGGTGACCTGATCATCTACTACGCCGAGCAGTCGCACGTCGCGATGGCGGTGGACGGAACCCGGGCGGTGCACGCGTCGACCGAGGGCGTGCCGGTGCGCATCGCGGACATCGACTCCATCGGGCCGGTCAGCACCATCCGCCGTGTCGTGGGCTGACAACACCTCATAGGCCAACAAAAGAACGGGACCCGCCATGAAAGCGGGTCCCGTTCCGTCAAGCAGATCAGCAGTACAGGTTGGCACCCGGAGAGACGCCGAGGATGCTGGTGAAGCGCTGGTAGGCGTCCACCCGGCTCTGGACCTGCGCCGGGTTGCGGCCGTCGCATTCCAGTGCGCCGTTGATGCTGCGGATCGTCTGGCCGAAGCCGTGGCCGCCGACCATCGCGTTGTGCGGGGTCATCGTGCCCGGACCGTTCTGCGTGTTCCAGTACCAGAGGCCGGTGCGCCACGCCACGGACGCGTCGTTCTGCACCAGCCACGGGTTGGTCAGCAGCGGCAGGCCCAGGGCGTCACCGGCGGCCTTGTAGTTGAAGTTCCACGACAACTGGATCGGACCCCGGCCGTAGTACGCCGCCTGCCCGGCGGGGCAGCCGTAGGGCTGGCTCGCGTCGCAGTAGTGCGGGTAGTTGGCCTGGTTCTGCTCCACGATGTGCACCAGCCCACCGGTCTCGTGGTTGACGTTGGCCAGGAACGCCGCGGCCTCCTGCTTCTTCACCGTGTCGCTGCCGGTGTTCGCGAAACCGGGGTACGCGCTCAGCGCCGCCTTGAGGCCGCTGTAGGTGTAGAAGGCGTTCCGGTTCGGGAACATCTGCTGGAACTGCGCCTCGGACACCACGAAACCGCCGGTGCTGGGCGGGTTGGACGTCGTGGTCGTCGTCGGACTGGTGCCGCAGGTGTACGGGTCCCAGTACCAGGTGCTGATCGTCGGGTCGTAGCCCGGGTTGTCGTGCTCGGCGATGTAGTACTTGCCGTCGGTGTACTTCACGACGCTGCCGGCGGCGTAGAACTGGCCCCGCACCCATGCGGGGTGGTTGCAGGACGACGGCGGGGGCGTGGTGCCGCCGCCGCAGACCCCCTGGTCCGCCCAGACCTGCGCGGAGCCGGGGGTTTCGTTCTGGGTCCACCACTTCGCGGACCAGTTGTGCCCGTTGTGCGAGGCCGTCATGCCGCCGGTGTAGACGGCGGACGCGCTCCACGGCGTGGCACACGCGGCGGCGGATGCGGAGGTCGTGGCGACCGCGACGGTCAGGGCCGCGCCGACCACGATGGTGGCGATCGCCGCCACCGCACGGATTCTCGACACGTGATCTCTTCTTCCGTTCGAGCGCCCTCGGACGTGACGGGGGCCACTCAACCGGATTGGTCTACACCAGTCAAGGGTGAACTACCCCTGTTCTCGCACGTACGCGACGACCGACGGGCACACGACGATCCGCTCGCCGTCCGCGTAACCCGGCCGCACGGTGCGCGCGACGGTGTCCACGGCGTCTTCGTCGTCGGTCGGTTCGGTGCCGACCACGTGGTGCCGGTGCGGGTCGACCGGACGGCCGTCAGGGACCACCAACCGCACCCCGGCCGCCGCGAGCAGGTTCTCCGCCTGCCAACCCAGGCCCTCCGGCAGTTTCGGCATGAGGTCGGTCAGGCCGCGCACCAGGACGTCCTTCTGGCGCGACGACGGCGGGGCCGCGTGTCCCCGGTTGACCCCGGTCGCCGCCGCGCCCAGCAGGACCGCGCCGACGAGCAGGGCCAGCGCGGGCGCGGTCGGCGGCGGCACGGTCGCGGGCACGGCCACCGACGCCCACCACCCGTCGGGCGTGGCGTGCGCGCCCACCATGCCGCCGCCCGCGACCAGCAGCCCCACCGCCGCCTGGTCGACCTCGCCGACCAGCACGGCCACGCGGGGCGTCGCCGTCCGGGACGGCGGTTCGTTGTTCCGGGCCGGCCGCACCACGACCGCGCGGGCGCCGGCCGGCAGCACGGCCGCGACCTCGTCGGCGATGCCGACCGGGTCGGTGGCGCGCCGCGCGCTGTCGACCGCGCCCACGGCCACCTCGCGCACGTCCACGGCAGGTGCGCCAGGCGACAGGACCAAGGCCAAGGCGGTGAACGTGATCAGCGCGCCCAGGACGACGAGGGCGATGGCAGTTCGGTACACCCCTTCTACAGTCGTCCGGCGGGAGCGCGCCCTGATCGGGCCGTCCGGGTGAATCAGCCCTGCGCAGTCGCGGATCCACGCTCCGTGTGCTCGACCAGACGGGTGAGGACGAGGTCCCAGACCCCGCGCGGGAACTCGTGGCCCGTGTCGGGCAGGACGACCAGCGGTCGCGCGGTCGGGATCTCGGCGGCGAGCGCTTCCGCGTGGCCCAACGGGAACAACGGGTCGACGTCGCCGTGCATGACGAGCGTGGGCACCGCGATCTCCGCCAACCGCTCCCGCCACGGCTCGCCACCGACCACCTGGAGGTGGTTGGCGGTGGAGGCGATGCTGGTCGACCGGTCGAAGATCCGGCCCGCCAACGCCCGCTCGACCTCCTCGTCCACCGGCCGCGAACCCCGGTACGGCCGTTGCGCGGCGACGAGGTGGTCGATCACCGAGTCGCGGTCGGACCAGTCGGGCGGCGTGGTGCCGCCGGCGGCGAAGTGCTCCAGCAGGGACGGCGCCATCGGCGGCAGGTCGGGATCGCCGGGGCCGCCGGGGCTGGTGGCGATCAGCGTCAGCGTGGCCACGCGGTCGGGGTGGTCGAGCGTCAGCAACTGGGCGATCATGCCGCCCATCGACAGCCCCACGACGTGCGCCCGTTCAACGCCCAGGGCGTCGAGCACCCCGGCGGCGTCGTCGACCATGTCGGGGAACGCGTAGCCGGGCTCGCCCGGCGGGTAGGACGTCGAGCGCCCGGTGTCGCGGTGGTCGTAGCGGATGACGAACCGGCCGGCGTCGGCGAGGGAGCGGCAGAAGTCGACCTCCCACCGGTCCATCGACCCGGTGACACCCATGATCAGCAGGACGGCCGGGTCGCCGGGCACCCCGAAGGTCTCCACGCAGAGGTCGACGCCGTTGGCGCGTAACACCTTTTCGGTCACACCAAGACCGTAGCCTCCGCGATCAGCCCTGTCTGGCGAAAGCGGTCGTCGGTGAACGGCATGGCGACGACCCGGTCCACGCCCGCCTCCGCGAACGCCGCGAACCGCTCCGCCGCCTGCTCGGGCGTGCCGGTGAGGTGGTCGCCGTGCCACAGCGACTCCAGGCCCAGGCCCTCGGCGTGCTGGGCGAAGGCGACCAGGCCGTGGCCGATGCCGGGGAGGGTCGTGCCGACGTCCATCACCGCACCTCCAGCAGGGTCTTGCCGACCGTGGCGCGGGATTCGATGGCGGCGTGCGCGTCGGCGGCCCGGTCCAGCGGGAACCGCTGCCCGATCACCGGCCGCACGGACCCGTCGGCGGCGTGGCGCAGGACGGTGGCGACCAGGTCGGCCAGTTCCTCCGGCGCGGGCCTGCTTCCCGAGACGAGCGTGACGCCGCGTTCGGCGGCGCGGTCCGGGTCGATGCCCGCCCACTCGCCGCTGGCCAGGCCGAAGCTCAGCATCCGGCCGCCGGGCCGCAGCAGCTCGAACGCGGCCCGCGCGGTCGGTCCGCCGACGCCGTCGAACACGACGTCCACCGGGTCGGTGGTCCAGTCGGGCTCGGTGTAGTCGACCACCTCGTCCGCGCCCAGGCCGCGCACGACCTCGCCCTTCTCCGCGCCGCCCGCCGCGCCCACCACGGTCGCGCCGGCGGCTTTGGCGAGCTGGACCAGCAGCGTGCCGACCCCGCCCGCCGCCGCGAGCACCAGGACCCGCCGACCGGCGACGTCGCCGACGGTGCGCAGGTTGAGCAGGGCGGTGCGGCCGTCGGCCAGCAGGGCGACCGCCGTGTCCAGCGGCACGCCGTCCGGCACGACCGCCACGCCCGCCGCGTCCACCGCGACCCGCTCGGCGTACCCGCCCTGCCCGCCGGTCGAGGTGATCACCCGCTGCCCCACCAGGCCGGGGTCCACGCCCTCGCCCACCCGGGTCACCACGCCGCCCACCCCGTTGCCGAGGATCGCGGGTGGTCGGAGTCGGAACGGCCCCTGCCCGGTGCGCCGGTACTGCGTCTCCACGAAGGTGGTGTTCGCGTACGCGACCTCCACCAACGCCTGCCCCGGACCCGCCACCGGATCCGGCGCGTCCCCCGCGACCAGCACCTCCGGTCCCCCGAACCCGTTCATCCACACCGCGCGCACCGCGTCCCCCATGGGCCGTCCCGACTCGTGGGACCAGCCTGCGACCTCCAGCTAACTGGAGGTCAACTTTCGCCCTTGTGGATGTGCGCCGGGTCACCCTAGAGTCTCTGGGAGCGCTCCCAGGGAGCGTTCCCAGAAGCGTCGTCAACCGTCAGAGCAGACGGAGGAACCCTGTCCATGAGATCGCTTCCCCCTCCCCGGTGGCGCCGCCAGGCCACCGCGACCCTCGCCGTCGCCGCCCTGACCGGCGCGTTGACCTCCGGCACCGCGCACGCGGCCGACTACGAGCGGCTCGTCAACGGCACGTTCTCCGGCGGCACCGCGGACCCGTGGTGGGCCAGCGCCGGCGTGACCAACCGCGTGGTCGGCGGCGAGCTGTGCGCCGCGGTCACCGGCGGCACCGCGAACCCCTGGGACGCCCTGATCGGCCAGAACGGCGTGCCGTTCGAGGCCGGGCAGTCCTACCGGATGTCGTTCGACGCCTACGCCACCGCGCCGCAGTCCATCAACGCCAACGCGGGCGAGTCCGTCGCGCCCTACCGCACCATCGCCCGCCACACGGTCGCGCTGACGACGACCAAGCAGACCTACAGCTTCACCTTCACGCCCGAGCTGGACTTCCCCGAACTCGGCAACGGCCAGTTCTCCTTCCAGCTCGGCGGGAACGCGGCCAACAACACGATCTGCTTCGACAACATCTCGCTGGTCGGCGGCGTGAAACCGCCGGGCGGCGACGTCGGCCCGGCCCCGAGGAAGATCAACGCCGACCAGGTCGCGTACGTGCCCGGCCTGCCCAAGCGCGCCACCCTCACCTCGACCGCGACCACCCCGCAGACGTGGACGCTGAAGAACGCGGCCGGCGCGACCGTGGCGACCGGCCAGACCACGCCCAAGGGCCTCGACTCGGCCTCCGGCGACTCGACGCACATCATCGACTTCTCGTCCTACGACACCACCGGCGCCGGCTACACCCTGTCCGTCGGCACGGACACCAGCTTCCCGTTCGACATCTCCGCCGACCGGTTCAAGCAGCTGCGCTACGACGCGCTGGCGTTCTTCTACCACCAGCGCAGCGGCATCGAGATCCAGGCGCAGTACGTCGGCGACACCTACGCGCGCCCCGCCGGCCACCTCAACGTCGCGCCCAACCAGGGTGACAACAACGTGCCCTGCAAGGCCGACGTGCCCTGCGGCTACACGCTCGACGTGCGCGGCGGCTGGTACGACGCGGGCGACCACGGCAAGTACGTGGTCAACGGCGGCATCTCGGCGTGGCAGGTGCTCAACACCTACGAGCGCGCGCTGCGCCTGGGCGACGCGTCCGCGCTGGGCGACGGCAAGCTGAACATCCCCGAGAAGGCCAACGGCGTCCCGGACATCCTGGACGAGGCCCGCTGGGAGGTCGAGTTCCTGCTGAAGATGCAGGCGCCCGACGGCATGGCGCACCACAAGATCCACGACGCCGAGTGGACCGGCCTGCCGCTGCTGCCGCACCAGGACCCGCAGCCGCGGCGACTGTCGGCGACCAGCACCGCGGCGACGCTGAACCTGGCCGCGGTGGCGGCGCAGGCGGCCCGCATCTGGAAGACGATCGACCCGGCGTTCTCGGCCAAGGCGCAGGCGGCGGCGGTGAAGGCGTACGCGGCGGCGAAGGCCAACCCGAACAAGATCGCCGACCCGAACGACGGCACCGGCGGTGGTTCCTACAGCGACGACAAGCTGGCCGACGAGTTCTACTGGGCCGCGGCCGAGATGTTCGCGACCACCGGCGAGGCGTCCTACCGCGCCGACGTCACCGGCTCGACCCTCTACAAGGGACAGTCGTTGAACCAGCGCGGTTTCGACTGGGGTTCCACGGGTCCGCTGGGTGACATCACGCTGGCGATCGTGCCCAACGGCCTGCCGGCGGCGGACGTGGCGGCCATCCGGCAGGCGTTCACCACCACGGCCGACGGCCTGCTGTCGCAGCTGACGACCCGGGCCTACCCGGCGCCCTACCAGACGGAGAACGGCACCTACGAGTGGGGTTCCAACGGCCTGATCGCCAACAACGCGTCGGTGCTGGCGCTGGCGCACGACTTCACGGGCGCGGCGAAGTACCGCGAGGGCGTGTTCGAGGTCCTGCACTACCTGTTGGGCCGCAACCCGGTCAGCTACTCGTACGTGACCGGCTACGGCACCCAGCCGGTGAAGAACGTCCACCACCGGCACTGGGCCAACCAGTTGGACGCCACCCTGCCGACCGCGCCGCCCGGCGTGCTGTCGGGTGGTCCGAACAGCGGTCTGCAGGACCCGATCGCGGCGCGGCTGCTGCCCGGGTGCAAGCCGCAGAAGTGCTTCGTGGACCACATCGAGGCGTACTCGCTCAACGAGGTCACGGTCAACTGGAACTCGGCGTTCGCGTGGATCGCCAACTGGGCGGCGGAGAAGGCCGGCGGCGCGCCCGCCGACACCACCCCGCCGACCGTGCCCGGCGCCCCCGTGGCGTCGGACATCACGGCCACCGGGGCGAAGCTGACGTGGACGGCGTCGACCGACCCGGAGAGCGGCGTCAAGGACTACGACGTGATCGCGGTCGAGGGTGACGCGCTGCGCGTGGTCGCCACCGTCACCGGCACGTCGTACACGGCGACCGGCCTGCGTCCGGACACGGCGTACCGGTTCGCGGTGGTGGCGCGCAACAACGCCGGTCTGCGGTCGGGCATGTCGCCGTTCGGCTCGTTCACCACGAAGCCGGACGGTGCCACGTACTGCAAGGTGACGTACCGGCAGTCGACGTGGAACACGGGTCTGTCCGCGTACATCACCATCCAGAACACGAGCAGCAGCACGTGGCCGACGTGGACGCTGAAGTTCACGTGGCCAGGCAACCAGAAGATCACGCAGGGCTGGTCGGCGAACTGGACGCAGTCGGGCCAGATGGTCACCGCGACCAACGTGGCGTGGAACGCCAACGTCCCGCCGGGTGGCACGGTCCAGATCGGCTTCAACGCCTCCTCGACCCCGCCGCACACGGAACCGACCGATTTCACGGTCAACGGCCAGCGCTGTAGCAGGGGCTGACCGTTCGGTGAGGGGCCGTCGACCAAGCGCCCGGTCGGCGGCCCCTTCACTTTTGCGCGAGGTGCTCTTGGATGCGCCGGCCACGAGCCCGGCCGACCACATCCACGGACCCGGCGAGCGTCATCGCACCCGGCACAAGCGCGGTCACGCGGTCGCGGACCCGGGCATGGCCTACTCCCCCGCCTTCGCCAGCACGTCCAGGAACTCCTCCGCGCCGCCGTCGAGGAAGTCGTGGCCGACGTCCAGCGACCGCACCTGCCAGCTCGGGTCGTCCCGGAACGCGTCCCGGAACTGGGTGAAGGGGCTTTCCTGGGTCTGCTCGCAGTACAGGTACCAGCGATCCGCGATCTTGTCGACGGCACCGGTCAACCGGGAACGCTGGAGCAGGGACGCGATCGGATGGGCGAAGGCCCGCTCGTCGAAGAACGGCATCGGGGCCACCCCGCGACCGTCGGCCGCCGCGCCGTCGACGTACCAGTCCCGCCAGAAGCCGTGCACGAGGTCCCACGCGGACTGGCCGTCGCGCGGCACCAACGCGTCCACGTACACCAGGGACTTGATCTTCTCCGGCACGCGGTCCGCCGCGCCGGTGATCACCATGCCGCCGTAGCTGTGACCGGCCAGCACGACGTCGTCCAAGCCCTCCAGCACACCCAGCACCTGCTCGACATGTTCCTTCAAGTTCCCGTCGCCGCTCAACGTCGGCGCGTGCACCTCATGCCCCTGTGCGCGCAACCGGTCCGCGATCGGGTCGTAGTACCAGCCACCGTGGCAGGCGCCGGCGATCAGCACGTAAGTCGTCATGTGATCGACATTAGAACGGCCTTAGGACATAGGATGTCCGTAATGAACATGCCCGCCCGCATGCTGCGACTCTTGTCACTCCTCCAGAGCCGCCGGGACTGGACCGGCGCGGAACTGGCGGAGCGGCTCGGGGTGACCGACCGGACCGTGCGGCGTGACGTCGAGCGGTTGCGGGAGTTGGGTTATCCCGTGCACGGGACGACCGGGACGACGGGCGGGTACCGGCTGGAGTCCGGGCGCGACCTGCCGCCGTTGCTGCTGGACGACGACGAGGCGGTCGCGGTGGCCATCGGGCTGCGCACGGCGGCGTCCACCCGCGGCATGGAAGAAAGCGCTTTCCGCGCCCTGGCCAAGCTGGAACCGGTGCTGCCGGACCGGTTGCGCCGGCAGATCGACGCGCTGGGCTCGACGGTGTCGCGCATCCCGTTCGGCGGGACACCGGAGTCCGACCCGGCGGCGCTGGGCGTGCTGGCGGCGGCGTGCCGGGACCGCGAGGCCGTGCGGTTCACCTACAAGGGCCGGGACCGCAAGGTCGAGCCGCACAGCCTGGTGACGCTGTTCCGCCTGTGGTACCTGCTCGCGTTCGACCCGGCCCGGCAGGACTGGCGGATGTTCCGGGTCGACCGGATCGGCGCGCCGCGCACCACCGGGCACCGGTTCCCGCCGCGCGACCTGCCCGAGGAACCCGGCGCGTTCGTCGCGCGCCGGCTGACCACCGCGCCCTACCGGTACGCGGCGACCGCCCTGGTCCGCGCGCCCGCGCCGATCGTGGAGGCGCGGCTGGTGGTGGCGCTGCCGGGCAAGGTCGAGCCGGTGTCGGCGACGACCTGCCGGGTGCACCTGGGCGCGGACACGATCGAGCCGATCGCCGCGGACCTGCTGCTGTGCGGCGCGGACTACACCCTGGAGGCGTCCGACGAGGTCGTGGCCGCGTTGCGCGCGGTCGCGGCCCGGCTCACCGGTACGCGTCCTGGCCCACCGGCCGCACCAGGATCTCGTTGACGTCCACAGTGGACGGCTGGGACACCGCGTAGAGCACGGCGCGCGCCACGTCCGCGGGCGCGAGCTTCGGGTCGCCCAGCCGCGACGCGGGGATGCCGCCGGTGTCGGTCAGGCCCGGCTGGACCAGCGTGACCCGCACCCCGGTGCCGACGCACTCCGCCCGGATCGCCTGAGCGAGGCCGGTGACCGCCCACTTCGTCGCCGAGTACAGGTTGCCCGGCCGCACCCCGCGCCCGGCCGCCGACCCGGTGAGCACCAGGTGACCGCCGCTGCGGATCAGGGCGGGCAGGGCGGCGCGGGCGGTGAACGCCGGGCCGCACACGTTCGTCAGGACCATGTCGGCCCACTGCGAAGGCGGCGCGCCCTGCGAGGACGTGAACGACGTGACGACGCTGGTGCCCGCGTTGGCGAACACGACGTCCAGCCGCCCCCACTCCTCCTCGACCCGGCCGACCAGCGCGGCGACCTGCTCCCACCGGCGCACGTCGCAGGAGGCCACCCACACCCGGTCCGGGCCGCCCAGCCGCGCCGCGTGCTCGGCCAGCTTCTCGACGTCCCGCGCGGTCAGCACCAGCCGGTACCCGGCCTCGGCGGCGGCTTGCGCGGTCGCCAGGCCGATGCCGCGGGACGCACCCGTGATGAGGAATACCCCTTCACCCATGTCGGCAGGCTACTGCTGGTTGGATCAGCGCACCGCGTTGCGCCGAGGGAGGCAACAAAACGGCCTCCGCCGGCGTCTATGTGGGCGGACAACCACCTGATTGGGGGCACATGAACATCAACCGCAGGTTCGCGCTGGGTCTGGGCTCGGTCGCGGCGGCCGGCGCCGTCCTGGGCACCGCCGGCACGGCCTCGGCGCAGGAGACCGACGCCGAGTGGGACGCGCTGATCCCGACCACCGCCGACCTCGCCCGCCGCAAGATCGCGCGGAAGTACCAGCGTGAGACGTACCTCGCGCGCGGGACCTGGTCGTCCTACATCGGCGTGGCCGACCCGGACGGCGTGGTGAAGACCGCCGTGGAGGACAACGCCGACCGGGTGGTCGACGCGTACAGCGTGAACAAGATCGCGGTGGCGGTCGCGGTGCTGGACAAGGTCGACCGGGGCTTGATCACGCTCGACCAGCGGGTGGACGTGACCGCGTCGATCGTGATCCAGGACACCGACGGGATCTTCGGGCTGGACGGGGCGTACCCCAGTTCGGTGACGGTCGGGCACGCGCTGGCGGCCCTGCTGACCGTGTCGGACAACACGGCGGTGCGGCTGTGCGGGCTGGTCGTGCCGGCGGCGGAGCTGAACGAGATCCTGCGGTCGAAGGGTTTCGTGCACACGCAGGTCGTGCCGGTGGCCAACCCGAACCGGTTCTTCCTGGGCACGACGACGCCGCGCGAGACGTTCACGCTGCTGCAGAAGCTGGTGCGCGGTGAACTGCTGTCGGCCGGGTCGACCGAGCACCTGCTGAAGGTGCTGCGGTCGCTGACGTCGTTCACGGACGGCATCCGGCTGAACCTGTCGTCCGCCGAACGGCTGAACGTGGCCACCAAGGCGGGGTGGTTCGCGGACGGCCGCAACGAGGCGGGGATCGTGTTCGACGCGTCGGGCAAGGCGGTCGTGACGTACGCGCTGTTCGCGTCGGGCCAGTTCGCCGGCGACCAGGCGGCCAACGCCGACAACTACAGCACCACCCACCCGGCCCTGCGCGCCCGCGCCGCCCTGGGCCGCACGCTGTACGACTCGGTCCTGCGCATCACCACCGCCAAGCCGCGCGCGTACTCGGCCCAGCCGTACCGCGCGTCCAACGGCGGCTGACCCCCGGTGACCGGGTCGCGGTTTCCGGCCGCGACCCGATCACCGGTCGTTCTGAGCGCTGTTCGGCAGGTAGGACACGTTCAGCAGCACGATCCGACTATGTGCCATCGCCATCCCACGCCCACCGCTTGCCGCCGCCACCCCGCCGACCGCCGCCGCTCAGCCGATCCAACCGCCGGCGCTCAGCCGCTCCGACCGCCACCGCTGAGCCGACTGCGGCTCGGCCTCCGGCCCCCGGTTCCCTTGTCCCACGGGCCACCGACAGTTTCGGTTCTCGTTACGCCGGGTGGGTGGTGGTTGCTACTCGTCGGTATCAGGGACCGTCGAATGTGCTCTTCTGCTCATGAGAGCATTCGGGGGAATGGGGACTCTCGGTATGTCCGAGTTGCTGCACCTGCACGCCGAGCAGCGGGGGGTTCGGCCTCCGCTGCGGAAGTCGCGTGAGATCCAGGGGAACGTGCTCGCCGCGTTCAACAAAGACCACCAGCAGTTCCGCTTCCTGCGGTTCACCGACGCCAAGCTGGGGAGAACCTGGCTGGCCGCCATGATCGGCTACCTCTCCGTCACCGCCGACGTCGAGGACTTCAACGAAGCCTTCTCGCTGGGCCGCGCCATGTTCGGCGGGGACCCGCAGACGCTCAAGGCCACCTGGGCGAACCTGTCGCTGACGCCCGAGGGCCTGGTCAAGCTCGCGGTCAACCCGTCCGCCGTTGCCGAGGATCTCGAGCGAAGAGACCCGGAATTGTGGATGGGCGCGGAAGCACGGGCCGACGTCACCGGGGATGACCCGGAAGAGTGGTTGTTCGGCCGGTCCGAGCAGCACATCCACGCCGTGGTCACGGTGGCGTCCGACTGCACCGAGCGGCTCCAGGCCGTGGACACCATGCTCGACCTGCTCGACGACCTCCTCGGCGTCGTCAAGGTCCACCAGGAACTCGGCGAAACCCTCCCCGGGCGGCTCAGGGGGCGCGAGCACTTCGGGTTCAAGGACGGCATCTCGCAGCCGGGCGTCCACGGCTTCCACGAGGAGGACCCGCACCGACCCGGCCACCGCCTCGGCCACGCCGGGGCGCTGCTGGTCAAGCCCGGCGAGTTCGTCTTCGGCCACGACAGCGAGCGCGGCGACGAGAGCGACCGCACCGCCCGCTGGCTGCACAACGGGTCGCTCCAGGTCATCCGCCGCCTCACCCAGGACGTCGCGGGCTGGCAGGAAGCCCTCCGCGAACACGCCGACGCCCTCGGCGTCACCCCGGACGAGATGGGCGCGCTGCTCATCGGCCGCCACCGCGACGGACGCCCGCTCGCCGACCCGGCCGACCCGGCGCTCGGCCTCGGGCCGGACCGCAACGACTTCGACTACGCCGGCGACCCGCTGGGCGAGCGCACCCCGTGCGCGGCGCACATCCGCAAGACCAACCCGCGCTCGTTCACCTACCGCAAGCCCACGCAGCGGCGCATCCTGCGGCGCGGCATCCCGTTCGGGCCGCCCCACGAGCAGGACCCGCACGCCGAGCGCGGGCTGGTGTTCGTCGCCCACTGCACGTCGATCCGCGAGCAGTTCGAGTTCCAGCAACGGGTCTGGGCGAACAACCCGGAGTTCGCCGGCGGCGCGGACGGCGCGCCGACCGGCACCGACCCGGTCATCGGGGGCGCGGGCGGCGCGCGGTTCGGGGGAACGGAACTGGCGTTCCCCCGCTTCGTCCGCACCACGGGCGCGCTGTACGCCCTGGTCCCGTCGATCAGCACGCTGCGGCTGCTGGCGGCGGGCCGGGAACTGCCGCGCTAAGCGGCCGGCCGGTCGTGGCCGCCGTCCACGACCGGCCGCCACCCGGCCGCGTGCCGCCGCACCAGGTCCGCGGCCACCGACGAAAAGTCCGCCGCCCACACGTCCGCGTTGAACACCTCGACCTCGACGTCACCGGAGTAGAACGGCTCGACCAGCGCGGTCAGCCACGGCAGGTCGACGTGCCCGTCGCCGGGCAGGCCGCGCCCGAGCAGCACGTCCGCCGGCAGCGGCGTGATCCAGTCGCACACCTGGTAGGAGAAGATCCGGCCGGCCGCGCGGGCGACCTGCGCGGGCAGGTCCGGGTCCCACCACACGTGCAGCGCGTCGACCACGACACCCACCACGTCCGGGGAGAACGGCGCGGCCAGGTCCAGCGCCTGCCCCAACGTCGACACCACACCCCGATCCGCGCAGAACACCGGGTGCATGGGTTCGATCGCGAGCTTCACGCCGGCGTCCGACGCGTAAGGCGCCAAGGCCGCCAACGCGTCCGCGACCCGCTGCCGCGCGCCGATCAAGTCTCGATCGGGCACCCCGCCGGGCACCAGGACCAGGCAGTCCGCATGCAGCGCAGCCGCCTCGTCGATGGCCTTCCGGTTGTCCGCCAACGCTTCCCGCTGGTCGACCCCGGTGAAGAACCCGCCCCGGCACAGCGACGAGACCCGCAGCCCGGCCTCCTCGACCAGCCGCGCGGACTTGTCCAGCCCTAACTCCGCCACCGGTTCGCGCCACAGCCCGATCGAGGAGATCCCGTGCCGCACGCACACGTCCACCGCCTCGGCGACCGTCGCGCGCTTGATCGTTGCCTGGTTGAGCGACAGCCTCACGACAACACCCCCACCAGCTGCTCCCACCGGGCCGCCGCGAGCGCCGGGTCCACCAGGAGTCCGGCGGCGTCGGCCAGGCGCAGCGTCTCCCCCAGGTGCACGAGGGACCGCGCCGACTGCATCCCGCCCACCATCGACCAGGCGTCCTGGAACCCGTTGAGCCAGGCCAGGAACACCACACCGGTCTTGTAGTGGAACGTGGGCGCGCCGAAGATGTGCCGGGACAGCGCCACGGTCGGTTCGAGGATCGCCCGGAACTCTTGCGCGTCACCGGAATCCAAGACGTGCAGCGCGGACGCGGCGGCGGGGGCGATCGGGTCGAAGATGCCGAGCAGGGCGTCGCTGTGGCCGACGTCGTCGCCCGCGATCAGCTCGGGGTAGTTGTAGTCGTCGCCGGTGTAGCAGCGGACGCCGTCGGGCAGCGCGCGCCGCAACGACACCTCGTGCCCGGCGTCGAGCAGCGACACCTTCACGCCGTCCACTTTGGATAAATAGGTGTGGATGAGGTCGAGGAAGTGCTTGGTCGCCTCGGCCACGTCCGTCGAACCCCAGTAGCCGGTCAGCGCCGGGTCGAACGCCGGCCCCAGCCAGTGCAGGATCACCGGCTCGGTCACCTGTTCCAGCAGGGCGGCGTAGACCCGTTGGTAGTCCTCGGGTCCGCGTGCGACGGCGGCCAGCTTGCGGCTGCACATCAGGATCGGCTGCACGCCGAGCGCGGTCACCGCCTCCAACTGCTCGGTGTAGGCGGTCAGCGGGTCGGCGGTGTCGTGGTCGGTGCCGACGCCCGCCGCGATCCGGCCGGTGGCCTCGGCGGCGCTGCGCCGGATCAACTCCAACGCGGTCGGCCAGTCCAGGCCCATGCCGCGCTGGGCGGTGTCCATCGCCTCGGCGACGCCGAAACCCAGGTCCCACAGGCGGCGGCGGAAGCTCAGCGTGGCGTCCCAGTCGAGCTGGGCCGGCGCGCCCGGCGTGTTGTCCGCGAACGGGTCGGCCACGACGTGCGCGGCGGCGAACGCGACGCGGGACGTCGGCGGACCGGCCGGCGCGCCCCAGTCCTTGGGCTCATCGAGGGTGTGGGTGGTGAAGGTGCCGTCGGGCCGCGGCAGGCGGACGGTGGTCACGCGGGCACCTCGATCCGGCGGCCGGTGCGCGAGGACTCCAGACCCAGGGCGGCGAGCCGGACGTCCCGGGCGCCGGCGCGGAAGTCGTGGCGGTAGGGCAGGTCGCGGTGGACGTGGGTGAGGAAGTCCTCCCACTGCACGCGGAACCCGTTGCCGAACTCCTCGTTGTCCGGCACCTCCTGCCACTGCGCGCGGAAGTCGTGCGGCGACGGGACGTCCGGGTCCCACACCGGCTTCGGCGTCATCTCACGGGACTGCGCCACGCAGTTGCGCAGTCCGGCGACGGCGCTGCCGTGGGTGCCGTCGACGTGGAACTCCACCAGCTCGTCGCGCCGGACGCGGGTGGTCCAGGAGGAGTTGACCTGGGCCACCACTCCCCCGGCCAGCTCGAAGATCGCGTAGGCGGCGTCGTCGGCGGTGGCGGCGTAGGGCTGCCCCTGCTCGTCCCAGCGCCGCGGGATGTGCGTGACGGCGCGCGCGGTGACCGCCTCGACCGGGCCGAAGACGTTCTCCAGCAGGTAGGACCAGTGGCAGAACATGTCGATGACGATCCCGCCGCCGTCCTCGGCCCGGTAGTTCCAGGAGGGTCGCTGCGCGGTCTGCCAGTCGCCCTCGAAGACCCAGTAGCCGAACTCGCCGCGGATGCTCAGGACCCGGCCGAAGAAGCCCGAGTCCACCAGGCGGCGCAGCTTGCGGATGCCCGGCAGGTAGAGCTTGTCGGCGACCACGCCGTGCCGGACGCCCTTGTCGTCGGCCAGCCGGGCGAGTTCGAGGACCTCTTCGGGCGAGGACGCCACCGGCTTCTCGGTGTAGACGTGCTTGCCCGCGGCGATGGCCTTGGAGATGGCGACGACGTGGGCCGAGGTGACCTGGGCGTCGAAGTAGACCTCGGTGGCCGGGTCGCCCAGGGCCGCGTCGAGGTCGGTGGTCCAGCGGGCGAGGTCGTGGCGCGCGGCGAGTTCCTTGAGCTTCTCCGCGTTGCGGCCGACCAGGACGGGCTCGGGGAGCAGCACGGTGTCCGGGTCGACGCGGACCCCGCCGCGTTCGCGGATGGCGAGGATCGAGCGGACGAGGTGCTGGCGGTACCCCATCCGCCCGGTGACCCCGTTCAGCACGACCCCGATCGTGCGCACAGCCATGCGTGACCTCCGAGCCGAAGTGGCAGTGGTGTGGAAAGCGCGGGTTTGGAAAGCGCTTTCCACACGCTACGGTCGGCCGCACGCGCACGTCAACACACCCCTGTTCGCCGGCCTGTCGGGTGTGGCGCCGCCGACGTGCGGCCGGTCGGGGGTTAGGCTCGCAGCCCGCACACCGCGAGGAGGAACGCTTGGCATCCCGGCAGGTCACGCTGGTCGAAGTGGCGAAGCAGGCGGGCGTCTCGCTGGCCACCGCCTCGCGCGTGCTCAACGGCAGCACCCGCCAGGTGAGCGACGAACTGCGGGAACGGGTCGTGGGGACCGCCCAGCGGCTCGGCTACCTGCCCAACGCCTCCGCCCAGGCCCTCGCCCGCAACACCAGCGCCCTGGTCGGTCTCCTGGTGCACGACATCGCGGACCCGTACTTCTCCTCCATCGCCGCCGGCGTCACCCGGGTCGCCGAGGAAGCAGGCCTCGTCGTCGTGCTCGGCACCACCGGCCGCGACCCCGGCCGCGAGGTCGACCTCCTGCACACCCTGCGCGCCCACCGGGCCCGCGCCGTGGTCATCGCGGGCAGCCGCACCACCGACAAGCCCACCGCCGCCCGCCTGGTCGAGGAGATCGACGCGTTCACCGCCCAGGGCGGCCGGGTCGCCGCCGTGTCGCAGGCCAAGCTCGGCGTGGACACCGTCGTCCCGGCCAACCGGGCGGGCGCGCGGGCGCTGGCCGTCGAACTCGCCGCGCTCGGCCACCGGGAGTTCGCCGTGCTCGCCGGGCCGGCGGACCTGGTCGTCGCCCGGGACCGCGTCGCCGGCTTCCGAGCCGGCCTGGCCGACGAGAACGTGCCCGACCCGGTCGTCCACCACGGCGACTTCACCCGCGACGGCGGCTACGCCGCGACCCAGGCCCTCCTCGCCGCGAACACGGGCGCTACCTGCATCTTCGCCGTCAACGACGTGATGGCGGTGGGCGCCATGGCGGCCCTGCGCGACCACGGCCTGCGGGTGCCCGAGGACGTGTCCATCGCCGGTTTCGACGACATCCCCACCCTCCGCGACCTGACCCCCGGCCTGAGCACGGTCCGACTGCCGCTGGAGGACATGGGCGAACGGGCCGCACGGCTGGTCTTGGAGGAAGCCCCGGGCGTGCGGACGGTCCGGGTGGCCGGCGAGGTGGTACTGCGCGCGAGCACGTCGTCACCCTCCGGAACCGGACTGCGCTGACCCGCGCCGACTCTCTAAACTGGATCGGTAGTCCGACCACCCCTTCCTAGGAGTGATCACCTCCGTGCGCGACGCGCAATCGCCTGGATGCAGTACTGAGCCGGGTCCGACACCCGGCTTGCCGCAAGACCCGAGCCCCTCCCGGGGTGCCCGGTGACCGAGATCCTGCTCAGCGTGCTGGGACTGGTCGCCGTCGTGGCGCTGACGATCGGCACGTTCATCGCCGTCGCCGCCGAGTTCTCGCTGACCGCGCTGGAGCGCAGCACCGTCGAGTCGCACGTCGCCACCGTGGGCGACGCCAAGGCCAAGACGGTGGAGAAGGCCCACCGGACGCTGTCGTTCCAGCTGTCCGGCTCGCAGTTGGCCATCACGTTCACCACGCTGATCACCGGTTTCATCGCCGAACCGGCCTTGGCCGAGCTGATCGCCCCCGCGCTGGGGCTGATCGGCGTGCCCGAGTCGGTGGCCCGGCCGGTGTCGCTGGTGGTCGCGCTCGCGCTGGCCACCGCGCTGTCGATGGTGTTCGGCGAGCTGGTCCCCAAGAACCTGGCCATCGCCAGGCCGCTGGAGACCGCGCGGGCCGTCGCGGGCATCCAGGCGGGGTTCTCGGCGGTGTTCCGCTGGCTGATCATCGGCCTCAACGGGGCGGCGAACTGGCTGGTCCGCAGGCTGGGCGTGGAACCGGCCGAGGAACTGGCGTCCGCCCGGTCCCCGCAGGAGCTGGGCGCGCTGATCCGCTCCAGCGCCGAACAGGGCACGATCGACGAGGGCACCGCCACCCTGTTGGACCGGTCTCTCCGGTTCGGCGACCGCACGGCGGACGAGCTGATGACGCCCCGCGTGCGCGTCGAGTCCCTCCGCGCCGACGCGACTGTGCTGGACCTGCTGGCCAAGGCGAGGGAAACCGGCTTTTCGAGGTTCCCGGTGCACAACGGCGACTTGGACGAGGTCCGCGGGATCGTGCACGTCAAACAGGCCTTCAACGTGCCCCGCAACCAACGCGCCACCACCCCCGTGTCGGCTTTGACCCGCCCCGTGCAGACCGTTCCCGAGACTTTGGAGGGCGACGCCCTGCTGGACCGCCTGCGCGCGTCCGGCCTGCAAACCGCGCTGGTCGTGGACGAGTACGGCGGCACGGCGGGCATGGTGACTTTGGAGGACCTGGTCGAGGAGATCGTCGGCGACGTCCGCGACGAGCACGACCGCCGCGAGGGCTCGCCGGTCCGGCCACTGGGTGCGGATGGTTGGCTCGTGTCGGGTCTGCTGCGCGACGACGAGGTGGCCGAGGCGACCGGTTTCCGCATGCCGGAGGGCGACTACGAGACCCTGGCGGGTCTGGTGCTGGCCAGGCTGGGCCGGATCCCGGACGTCGGTGACGAGATCCGCGTGGACGGCTGGCGGATCACCGTGGTGCAGATGGACCGGCACCGGGTGGCGGAGTTGCGGATGTCGCGGGTGGAGCCGGAGGTGGCGCGATGAGCGTCCTGATGATCCTGCTGCTCCTGACGGGCAACGCCTTCTTCGTCGGCGCCGAATTCGCCATCATCACCGCTCGGCGGGATCGGTTGGAGGCCTTGGCCGATCGGGGCAGTTCCCGGGCCCGGGTCGTCATGCGGGCTGGTCGCGAGCTGCCGTTGCTGATCGCCGGCGCCCAGTTGGGCATCACGCTGTGCTCGCTGGGGCTGGGCGCTTTGGGTGAGCCCGCCGTGGCGTCGATGCTGGAGGCCCCGTTCCACGCGGTTGGGCTGCCGCCGGCTTTGTTGCACGGTGTGGCGTTCGCGATCGCGCTCGTGATCGTGGTGGCTTTGCACACCGTGTTGGGCGAGATGGTGCCGAAGAACCTGGCCATCGCGGGTCCGGAGCGAACGGCGCTGCTGCTGGTGCCGGTGCACTACTGGTTCTGCAAGCTGGTCGCGCCGTTGTTGCGGGGTTTCACCGTTGTGTCGACGGCTGTGCTGCGGCTGGTCGGCGTGGTGCCGAAGGACGAGCTGGAGTCCGCGTACACGAGGGACGAGCTGGCGCTGCTGATCGCCCAGTCCCGGCAGGAGGGGTTGCTGGAGGACTCCGAGCACCGGCGGTTGACGCAGACGTTGTCGTCGGCGGAGCGGACGGTCGCCGACGTGCTGGTGCCGTTGGAGCGGGTGACGTCGGTGCCCGCGCGGCCGACGATCGGGGACGTCGAGGCGGCGGTTTCGGCGACCGGGTTCTCGCGGTTCCCGGTGCGGGACGACGGTGGGGTGTTGGTGGGGTATCTGCACGTGAAGGACGTGCTGGACCTGGCCGATGCGGACCCGTCCACGGTCTTGCCGGCGGACCGGGTGCGGGGGTTGCCGGAGGTCGGCGTCGAGGCGCGGTTGGACGAGGCGCTGACGGCGTTGCGGCGGGCGCAGAGCCACTTGGCGAAGGCTGTGACGGCGGAGGGGGAGGTGCGGGGCGTGGTGGCTTTGGAGGATTTGGTGGAGGAGTACGTGGGCACCGTCCGAGACGGCACCCACGTCTACCGCGACCTCTGACACCTTTCCTGCGTCGGCGGCTTTTGCTCTTCGCCACACCCTTCCGGGTTCGCCTTTCATCGTGAGAGTGCGCGGCGCGTTTTTTGGGCGCGATGCGCGTTCCTCCTCCGGGAGGGTGGAGCGCGTTCTGTTTTGACCCGCGAAGCGGGCATTTGAGCAGGTGAGCGGCGACCTAAAGATCAAAAGCGCCTCGCCGGCGGGCGGCGTGCGGCTGGAGGTGTCGGGCAGGGGCTGACTCGTGGCGTAGGTGGCACCGGATGGCACGGCGTGGCACCACATGGCACACGTTGGCACCACTTCAGGGTTGCAAGTGGTGCCAGGGTGATGCCATAGTTGTGCCATGGACCTCACGCCGTATGTCGAGAACCTTCGCCGCGAGCTCGCGGTAGCCGCCGAGGCCGTCGGTGACGAGGCCCGTGCCCTGGCCGACCGCCTCACCTCCCAGGTCGACTCCGCGACCCGCCTGACCCTCTTGGAAGCGCTTTCCACCGCCGCCGCCGAGATCACCCGCGACCTCGCCCCCGGCTCCGTGGACGTGCGACTGCGCGGACGGGACCCCGAGTTCGTGGTCAGCCCGCCGCCTGCCACGACCGAAGCGCCCCCGCAGCCGACTCCGCCGCCCCCGCCCGTGGACGACGACGGCGCGATGACGCGGATCAACCTCCGCCTGCCCGAGCACCTCAAGCAGCGCGTCGAGGAAGCCGCGGCCCAGGCCGGCATCTCGGTCAACGCCTGGCTGGTCCGCGCCGCCTCCTCCGCGCTCGACCAGGGCGTCCGCCAGCCCACCACGCACTTCGGCCAGCGCTACACCGGCTGGGTCCGGTAACCGCCCTACCAGCGCAAACAACTCCCAGACCCACTACCAGGGGACAGCCATGCCCATTTTCGCCACGCCCGAACCGATCTCCGTCACCCTCGAACTGATCGTCGGACCCACCCGGATCACGGCATCCGACCGGACCGACACCGTGGTCGAGGTGCGGCCGAGCGATCCGAACCGGGACGGGGACGTGAAGGCCGCCGACCAGACCCGGGTGGAGTTCGAGAACGGTCGGTTGCTGGTCAAGACGCCCAAGCCGCGCGGGATCTTCAACAAGGGCGGCTCGGTGGACGTCTCGATCGACCTGCCGGCCGGGTCCAGCGTCCGGGGGGACACGGCGTTGGGCGACCTCGACGCTCGTGGTCGGTTCGGCGAGTTCCGGTTCCGCAGTGCCACCGGGAACCTCCACGTCGACCGCACCGGGCCGCTGCGGTTGCGCACGGCGATGGGCAACGTCGGCGTCAACCACGTCACGGGCGAGGCCGACGTGCTGACCGGGTCCGGTGACCTGCGCGTCGAGCACGTCGACGGGAACGCCGTGATCAAGAACTCCAACGGGCGCACCAGCGTCGGCGAGGTCACCGGCGAGCTGCGCGTGAAGTCCGCGAACGGCGACATCTCCGTGGACCTCGCCCATTGCGACGCCACCGCCACCACCGCGAGCGGGAGCATCCGGATCGCCGAAGTCGTGCGGGGCAAGGTCGTCATGGAGACGTCCGTGGGCCAGCTGGAGATCGGCATCCGCAACGGCACCGCGGCGTGGTTGGACCTGGGCTCGGTGCTGGGCGCCGTGCACAACTCCCTGGAGGCCGCCGCGGCCCCCGATCCCGCCACCGAGACCGTCGAGGTCCGGGGGCGCACCGCGTACGGCGACATCGTGGTCCGCCGTGCCATCCCGATGAAGGAGGACGACTCATGACCGACCTCGCCGACCGGTGGGGCATCCACCCGGCGCAGTTCTGGCTGCGCGGTGAAGACCCCCCGAGCCCGGTCTCGTTCGACGAGCAGACCGGAATGTGGAACGTCTACGGGCACGAGGAGGCCTGCGCGGTCCTCGGTGACCCGAAGACCTTCTCCTCGGCCCACGTGAACGACCTCTTCCCGGTCCAGGTGGACCAGTCGCTGCGGGAGGGCAACCTCCTCGACATGGACCCGCCGGACCACCGCAAGCTGCGCAACCTGGTGAGCAAGGCCTTCTCCGGCAAGGTCGTGGCCGATCTGGAGCCCCGCATCACCGCCCTCACCCACGAACTGCTCGACCAGGTCGACACCGACCGCTTCGAGCTGGTCTCGGACCTCGCCTACCCGCTCCCGGTGATCGTGATCGCCGAACTGCTCGGCCTGCCGACGAGCGACCGCGGGCTGTTCCGCGAGTGGGTGGACAAGATGTTCGCCGAGACCAACCAGTTCTCCTTGAACGACAGCAAGGAGAAGATGGAACAGGACTTCGCCGCGGCGGTCGAGGGGTTCGCCCCGATGCAGGAGTACCTGAAGGAGCACATCCGGGCCCGGCGGGCCGACCCCGGTGACGACCTGATCTCCGGTCTCGTGCAGGCGGAGGTCGACGGGGAGCGCTTGAACGACAACGAGGTCGTCAACTTCTCCGTCGTGCTCCTGGTCGCCGGGCACGTCACCACCACCATGCTGCTGGGCAACACGACCCTGTGCTTGGACGCCCACCCCGCGCAGCGGGACCGGGTCCGCGCCGACCGGTCGCTGGTGCCGGTGGCGATCGAGGAGTCGCTGCGCTACTTCACCCCGTTCGCGGCTGTGGCGCGGGCCACGACCACGGACGTCACCGTTGGGGGACAACACATCCCGGCCGACCAGATGCTGATGGTCTGGTTGTCCGCGGCGAACCGGGACGCGCGCCGGTTCACCGACCCGCACCTGTTCGACGCCACGCGCGACCCCAACCCGCACATCGGCTTCGGCCGCGGCATCCACTTCTGCGTCGGCGCGCCGCTGGCCCGCCTCGAAGGCCGCGTCGCGGTGAACGCCCTGCTCGACCGCTTCCCCGGCCTGCGCGTGGACCCCGACCAGGCGCCCACGTTCATGCCCTCGCCCACGATGACGGGCGTCAAGACGCTGCCGCTGCGCGTCTGACCGATCTTCTTCCGCAGTACCTTCTGAGGGGAACCCATGACCATCTCGGCCTTCGGGCTGCGCAAAAACTTCGGCGACAAGGTCGTCCTCGACGGCATCGACCTGTCCGTCGCCGAGGGCACGGTCTTCTCGCTGCTCGGCCCGAACGGGGCGGGCAAGACCACCGCCGTGCAGATCCTGTCCACGCTCATCACCGCCGACGCGGGCGAGGTGCGCATCTGCGGCCACGACCTGCGGACCGACCCGGACGGCGTGCGCTCGGTGATCGGTGTGACCGGCCAGTTCTCCGCCGTCGACGGCCTGCTGACCGGCGAGGAGAACCTGAACCTGATGGCCGACCTGCGCCACCTGCCGCGCCGGGAGGGCAGGCGGCTGACCGCGCGGCTGATCGAGCGGTTCGACCTGGTGGAGGCGGCGCGCAAGCCCGCTTCGACCTGCTCCGGCGGGATGCGCCGGCGGCTGGACCTGGCGATGACGCTGGTCGGCGGGCCGCGGGTGATCTTCCTGGACGAGCCCACCACGGGTCTGGACCCGCGCAGCCGGCACGGGCTGTGGGACATCATCCGGGAACTGGTGGCGCAGGAGGGCGTCACGATCTTCCTGACCACGCAGTACCTGGAGGAGGCCGACCGGCTCGCGGACCGGATCGCGGTGCTGGACCACGGGAGGCTCGTCGCGCAGGGCACCGCGGAGGAGCTGAAGCGGTTGGTGCCCGGCGGTCACGTGAGCCTGCGGTTCGCCGACCTGTCCACTGTGGACCGCGCGGTGCGGGTGCTGGGCGGGGGCAGCCGGGACGACGGGGCGTTGACGGTGCAGGTGCCCGGCGACGGCGGTGTCCGGTCGCTGCGCGCGACGCTGGAACGGCTCGACCTGGCCGACATCGAGCCGGAGGGCCTGACCGTGCACACCCCCGACCTGGACGACGTGTTCTTCGCCCTCACCGGGCACCCGACCCCGCAGGAGAGCGCCCGATGAGCGCGACCGCTTTCGCCGACTCCATGACCATGCTGCGCCGGGACTTCAAGCACCAGCAGCGCTACCCGGTCATGGCGGTCTCCGGCCTGTTCGTGCCGGTGTTCATGATGCTGCTGTTCGTCTACGTGTTCGGCGGGGCGATGCTGACCACCGTCGGCAGCAGCACGTACGTGAACTACCTGGTGCCCGGCATCCTGGTGATGGCCGTGGGGTCAAGCAGCGCGGGCACCGCGATCGGCATCTGCGTCGACATGAACGAGGGGATCATCGCCCGGTTCCGGACCATGGCGATCGCCCGGGTGTCGGTGCTGACCGGGCAGGTGGTCGGGGCGGTGATCCGGACCATGGCCACGGTCGCCCTGGTGATCGGGGTCGCGCTGCTGATCGGGTTCCGGCCGCGGGCCTCGTTCGGCGAGTGGTTGCTGGCGGTGGCGGTGCTGCTGATGCTGACGCTGGCGTTGACGTGGCCGGCGGTGGCCGGCGGGTTGGCGGCGAAGAAGCCGGAGGGGGCCAACGGGTTCTCGCTGCCGATGCAGTTCCTGCCGTTCATCAGCAGCGCGTTCGTGCCGACCGAGTCGATGTCGCCGGCGGTGGCGTGGTTCGCCGAGCACCAGCCGTTCACCCCGGTGATCGACACGCTGCGGGGCGTGCTGAACGGGACGCCGATCGGCGACAGCGGGTGGTGGGCGATCGGCTGGTGCGCGCTGGCCGCGGCCGGCGGCTACCTGTGGTCGCGCAAGCTCTACAACCGCGACCCGGCCCGCTGACCAGGGGGGATGATGGGCGCGGGGGTGGCTCGGCCACCCCCGCGTCGTCGTGCGTGAACCCGATCGGCGCGGGCGACTGATAACAGGGCGAACGCCACACGCCCGAAAGGCCACCATGACGACAACCGATGCGGAGATCATCGAACGCTCCCGGCGGCAGCCGGAGGCGTTCGCCGAGATCTTCGACCGGCACGCACCGCACATCCAGCGGTACCTGGCCCGGCGGCTCGGCCGCGAGGTCGCGGACGACCTCGTCGCGGAGACGTTCCTCGCCGCGTTCGGCAAGCGGGAGCGCTACGACCTCGGCCGGGCCGACGCCCGGCCGTGGCTGTACGGGATCGCCACCAACCTCGTCGGCCAACACCGGCGCGACGAGGTCCGGCGGTTCCGGCTGCGCGAGGCCGCCGTGCCGGACGAGGCCGGACCCGCCGACCTGGTCGCCACCAGGGTCACCGCGCAGGCGCTGCGCGCTCCCCTGGCCGACGCCCTGGCCGCGCTGACCGCCGAGGACCGCGACGTGCTGCTGCTGGTCGCCTGGGAGGAGCTGAGCTACGAGGAGGTCGCCGGGGCGCTGTCCATCCCGGTCGGCACCGTCCGCTCCCGCCTCCACCGAGCCCGCCGCAAGGTCCGTGAGGCGCTCGGAAACCCCACCGCTCTCGAGGAGTTGCTGAGCAATGGATGACCTCAAGCTCGTCCGCGACCTGGCCGACGACACCCCCCTGCCCACCGCCGCCGACCTGGCACCCGCCCGGGCCCGCCTGATGACCGCCCTGGCCGCCGAACAGTCCCCCCGCACCCGCCGCAACCGCGGATTCGTGCTGGCCGGCGCGTCGACCCTCGCCGCCGCGGCAGCCGTCGCGGCCGTGGTCACGCTGGCCCCGGTGGACGTCGTCGGCGGCCCGGCCCCCGCGGTCGCCGGTGCGGCGGAGGTGCTCAACCAGGCCGCCGCGAAGGCCCGGACGGAGCCGTTCGTCGAACCCCGCCCCGACCAGTTCCTGTACGCCCGCTCGGCCGGGGGCGGCGAGTCGTGGCTGTCCGTGGACGGCACCCGGGACGGCGCGGTCAGCGGACCGGACGGCCTGACCCCGCTCCCCGGCTGCCGGGACGGCGTGCGCGCGGTGTACAAGGGCACCGCGATCCTGCCGAACCTGTCCGAGCCGTGCGAACCGGACCCCGCCTACAAGCGGGACCTCCCGACCACGGCCGACGAGATGCTGGCCTACCTGAACGCCACCGCCAGCGGCGGTCCGGGCAACATCAACGCGCGCGGCAAGGACGTCATGAACCTGGCCGGCTCGCTGGTCAAGCCGGACGCCAAGGCCGCCCTGTTCGAGGCCGCCGCGCGGGTGGAGGGCCTGGAGGTCGTCCGGAACACGCAGGACACCACCGGCCGGCCCGCCGTGGCCATCGAGTGGCCCGCCCCGGTGGCCCCGGGCGACAAGCCGCAGAAGACCACCCTGTACTTCGACCCGGCCACCTACGAGTACCTGGGCAACACCTGGGGCCCGGCCGAGGAGATGTCCATTGTGGACGCGGTGGGCCAGCGCCCCTGACCGGCGGGCACAGGGGACACCGGACTACGGTGTCCCCTGTGGAGCCGCACGAGGACCCCGAGGACTTCGACCCCGAGGACGACGACTTCGACCCGGAAGAGGACGACTTCGAGGACGAGGAAGAAGACGAGGACGACCTGTTCGGCGTCACCTCGGACGCCCGGACGATCTGCCACCTGTGCGGCGGGGCGGGCTTCGTCGCCCACCCGACCTCGGCCGTGATCGGCGGCGTGCCGAGAACTGTCGACAACGGCCGCGAGTGCCCCCACTGCCACGCAGCCCGCAAGTTCCCCGGCCTGGTCCCCCCGCTCTAGCCCTTTTGGCCGCGCAGCGGCTGCTTTTCGCTTTTCGCCGCGCAGCGGCCCCAACGCTTTTCGCCGCGCTCCGCGCGGCGGGCCGGGCTCCCAGCCACAGGTGGGGCCTCGGTTCCCCCACCGCATGGCCTGCCCGAAGGGCTACCACAGATTTCCCGGGTGCAGCCGAAATTTTTTGTGAGGAACGAGCAAAAAATCTCAGCGGCACCCGGGAAATCTGTGGTTGGCTTTGCCAGGCCATGCGGTGGCCATGCGGTGGGGAACCGACGCCCTTCCCCCCATCGGTGGCCTGCCCGCCGGCGAGGCGCTTTTGATCTTGAGGGCGCGCCAGCGCGTCCCTTGAGAGCGCGAAGCGCGTTCGAGCTTGAGAGCGCGGAGCATGGGCTAGGCGGCAGCCCGCTCCTCAACGGCCCGCTCCGCCGCCGCGAACGCCCGGGGCGACAACCCCAGCCAAGCCACCGCCAGCGCCCCCATCTGGACCACGGCCGCCATCACCCACACCGACCGCAGCCCCGTCCACGACGCCACCAACCCACCGGTCAACGCCCCGAGCGGCGTCAACCCCCACGCCAGCGCCCGGTGGCCGGTCAACACCCGCCCCAGCAGCGCGGACGGCGTGAACCGTTGCCGGCTGGACTGCGAGCACACGTTCCACACCATCACGATCGCCGTCGAGCTGAACAGCACCACCGCCACCGCCACCGGCCACGGCGGCACGACGGCGATCAGGGCGTTGGTCACCACCATGCCGACCTGGGCCCACCGCATCGACCACGAGTACCCGAGCCGCTCCACCACCCGGTGCACCACGAACGACACCGCCACCCACCCCGTGGCCATCGCGGCCAGCATCAGGCCGTAGCCGAACGACCCGAGCCCCAGCACCTCGTGCGCGTACAGCACGAACATCGCCATCACGGCACTCGCCGAGAACGACCCGAGCGCCACCGCGATCGTGATCGACAGCAGCAACCGCGTCCCGAACAGGAACTTCAAACCCTCCGCGATGTCCCGCAACGGGTGCTTGCCCGACGGCGCCGCCGGCCGGGACGGGATCCCCCGGCGCAGCACCAGAGCGGCCAACGCCGCCGCCACCGCCACCCCGGCCGGCGCCCCGAACCCCAACCCCACCAGCAACCCGCCGACCGGCGGCACGACGAACTGGACCACCCCGCGGTCGATCAGGATCAACCGCGTGTTGGCCGCCGCCAACCGGTCCGGCTCGACCACCTCCGGCACCAGAGCGCCACTGGCCCCGTCACCCAGCACCTGGGCCGAAGTCACGACAAAAGCCACCACCAGCAGCAACGGCAAGCTCAACAGCCCGGCGAACCCCGCCACCGCCAACGTGACCGCCGCCGCGCACTGCACCGCGTACGCGATCCCCAGCACGGTCGTTCGCCGCGCCCGGTCGATCAGCACGCCCGCGAACAGCGAGAACAGCAGCCACGGGGACTGCCCCACCACCTGCACCAACGACACTTCCCGCGGATCGGTCGTGATCGACACCGCCGCCAGCGGCAGCGCCGTCAACATCAACCCCTCAGCGACCGAACCCGACACCGCGACGGCTTGGAGCCGCACCCACCCCCTGGACATGACGATCACCCTGCCAACGCGGGTGGCGGGCACCGAACCTTTTAGTGTCAGATGAAGCGTGCCCTTCAGGTTCGCCGTCTCGCCGTTGTGGGAGACCGTCGCCGCGCTGCGCGTCCTGGCCGGCCCCTCCCCCGTCCACCAGCGCTGGACCGCCTGGGCGCAGCCGAAGCTGGCCGAACTCGGGCCGGACCCGACCCTGCTGACCACGTTGGCCACCATGCCGGTGGTGCCGGAGTTCCTGATCCCGACGCCGGGGGCGCGGTCGATGGACATGGACACCGAGCTGCACTGGCTGCCGCACGTCGCGCAGCCCGCGCGGGTGGCCGCCGCGCTGCCGGACGACCCGCGCCTGCGGCCCCTGCTGGACGACCAGGCCACCACCCTGACCGCCATCCTCGACCGGCTCCGGCAGGTGTACGACGCGGTCATCGCCCCGGTGTGGCCCCGGCTGGAGGACGTGCTGCAGAGCGACATCGAGCGCCGGGCGCGGCGGCTGGTGGACCTGGGCACGCCGACCGTGCTGGCCGAGCTGCACCCGGACGTGGCCCCGCACCCGGACGGCGTCGCGGTGTGGGGGCGGCCGGTGGTGGCGGGTGAGCGGGACCTCGTGCTCGTGCCGTCGGCGTTCATCTGGCCGGACGTCTACCTGCGGGACGGCCCCCGGCGGCTCGCGCTGTGCTACCCGGCGCACGGCCTGGGGTCGCTGTGGGAGCGCCGGCGCGCACCGGCCGACGACGCCCTGGCGCGTCTGGTCGGCCCCACCCGTGCCCGGATGCTGCAAGAGCTGAGCCGGCCCTCGACGGTGTCCGAGCTGGCCACGCGGCTCGGCGTGACGGTCGGGGCGGCGTCCCAGCACCTGGCCGTGCTGCGGGCCGCGGGCCTGGCCGTGAGCATGCGCGAAGGGCGCAAGGTCATCTCGATGCGCACGGACCTCGGTCAAGCGCTGGTCGAGGGCGAAATACGATAGGGGCATGGGGGTCGTCCTGCCGGAAGCCGAGTGGACCGCGCGACGCGACGCGCACGCGGCCCGCGTCCGCGCCTGGACGGGACCGCACCACGAGCGCAAGGCGCGCGGCGAGAAGCACCCCGTGCTGGACTTCCTGTTCTCCTACTACTCGCACCGGCCGTCCCGGCTGGAGCGCTGGCACCCCGGTCCGGGCGTCGTCCTCGAAGGCGACCAAGCCCGTGACTACCTGCGGTGGCCGCTGTACCAGGAGACCCCCGAAGGGGTGACGCTGGACGTCGAGGCCTTCGCCCGCGAACGGCGGTCCACGATCGACTTCACCCACCGGCTGCTCACCGCCACCGCCTCGCGCGCCCCGCGGCTGGGCTGCTTCGGCCTCCACGAGTGGGCGATGGTGTACCGGGCCGATCAGGTGCGGCACGAGGCGTGGCCGCTGCGGCTCGGTTCACAAGGCACGGACCACGTGGTCGAAACGCACAAGATCCAGTGCAGCCACTTCGACGCCTACCGGTTCTTCACCCCCGAAGCGCGCCCGCTCAACGCGCTGCGCCCCACCCGTGAGCGGCAGGTCGAACTGGAGCAGCCGGGCTGCCTCCACGTGTCCATGGACCTGTTCAAGTGGAGTTACAAGCTCGACCCGGCGACACCGTCCGAGCTGATGGCGGACTGCTTCGACCTCGCCCTCCGGGTCCGCGAGCTGGACATGCGCGCCAGCCCCTATGACCTGGGCAAACTCGGCTACGAGCCGATCGCGGTGGAGACCGCCGAGGGACGGGCCGAGTACGTCCGGCGGCAGCACGCGTTCGCCGAGGCCGCCGCCCCGCTGCGGGCGGCGCTGATCGAGCTGACCCGGACGTTCCTCGACGCACCCGTAACGGCGTCATAACTCGACGTCACTTCACCCGGTCCCCAGACTTCACCTGTTAGCGTGACGCCGGTCGGGATACGCCATACCGGAAGTCGGACGTTCGAGAGGGAAGACGATGTCTCGACACCGCGCGCTGCGGACGAAGGTGCGGCGCGGGATCGCCAAGTGGCCGGTCGCCATCCTGGGCGTGGTCGTGCTGCTGTTCCTCGGGTACTTCGCGTGGACGTGGGTCGCCGGGATCGTGGACCGGCGCGCCGCCGCCGTCGCCGGTGACTGCCGCGAGGGTGACGCCGTGCTGCGCGTCGCCGCCACCCCCAGCGTCGCCGAGGCCGTGCGCGAGGTCGCGCGGGCGTGGGCCAAGCAGCGCCCGGTCGTCTACGACCACTGCATCCGCCCCGAGGTGCAGGCGATCGACTCCGAACTGGTCCTCGAAGGCCTCACCCAGGGCTGGGACGAGGGCAAGCTCAACGCCAAGCCGCACGCGTGGATCACCGACTCGACGCTGTGGGCCAACCGGCTCGGCGCGCAGAACCGGGCCCTGATCGGCGCGCAGCCGGAGTCCGTCGCGGCCAGCCCCGTGCTGCTCGCGCTGACCCAGGACGCCGCGTCGGCGGTGCAGTCCGGCGCCGGGTTCCGGTGGACCGACCTGCCCGACGTGACCGCGACAGCGGGCGGCTGGGCGCGGTTCGGCAAGCCCGAGTGGGGCGACTTCAAGATCGCCATGCCCGACCCGGCGACCAACGCCGCGACCGCGATGGCGGTCCAGTCCGCGCTGGCCGGCGCGTCCCCGGACGGCAAGGGCCCGGTCACCACGGACATGCTCGCGCTGGACCCGGTGAAGGACACCCTGGTCCGGCTGACCGCGTCCAAGCCCGCGCAGACCCCCGCGAGCACGTGGGAGGCGCTGTCGCTGCTGGCCGACAAGCCCGAGGTGAACGCGGCGGGCTTCTCGGCGGTCCCGGTGTTCGAGGTCGACCTGTACCGGCACAACACCGGCAAGGACAGCGGCACACCCCCGTTGCGGCCCCTGTACGGGGTGGCGGCGGGCGGCCCGTCCCCGGTGGCGGACTTCCCCTTCGTGCCGCTCGCCGGTGACTGGGTCGGCGAGGCGCAGGTGCGCGCGGCCCAGGCGTTCCGCGAGTTCCTGCTGGAGCCCGACCAGCAGAAGCTGCTCGCCGCGGCGGGCCTGCGGGTGGACGCCACCACCGAGCGGCCCAAGCCGTCGCCGGGCCTGCGCTGGCCCACCATGACCGACAAGCTCGTGCCGGCCGACGCGAACACCACCCAGCAGATCTCCGCCGCGTGGGCCACCGCCGACAACGGCCAGGTGGTGACCGTGCTGGTGGACTCGTCCAAGTCCATGGGCGAGCCGGGCGGCGAGGGCCGGTCGCGCATCGAGTGGGTGCGGTCGGCGTTGACCGGGCAGATCAACCGTTCGGTGTCCGGGTCGCTGGGCCTGTGGGAGTTCTCCAGCGGTTTGGCCGGCGACAAGCCGTACCGGCAGCTGGTCGCGCCCGGTCCCGTGGTGGCGCAGAAGCAGCAGTTGCTGGACGGGGTCGCGGGCCTCAAGCCGCAGAACGCGACGCACCTGTACTCCAGCCTGGCCGCGCTGTACAAGCAGGCGGTGGCGGAGTTCCAGGCGGGCAAGCGGAACCGGATCATCGTGCTGACCGACAGCCCCAACGACGGCGGTTTGACGTTGGCGCAGCTCAAGTCCGAGCTGGCGGGCGCGAGGCAGGAGGGGCGCGAGGTGGTGGTGTCGATCATCGCGATCGGCTCCGACCCGGAGCGCCAGCCGCTCTCGGAGATCGCCCGGTCGACCGGCGGGACGCTGTCGGTGGTCGAGGACGGTCGCGGCGTGGACGCGGCGCTGGGTCAGCTGCTGTCGGAGTCGCGGTAGAGGCGGACGGTCTCCTCCAGCCTCGCCTTGACCCGTTCCCGGAGTTCGCGCGGTGCGACCACTTCCGCTTCCGGGCCGAGTCGGAGGGCGTCGAACAGCGCATGGTCGAGTGACTCCGTGGGGATCTCCACGGTAGTCCACTCCCCTTGCGGCACAACGCCTTCGAGTGCTCTCAAAGCAGCCAGGCCGAGCAGGGCCCGCGCCGCCCGCAGCCCCGCTTCGGTGACCCTCACGGTGACCCTTTCCGGGTACATCCGCTCCTCGAACTGCTTGGACCACTCGGCCCAGAAGGCGACCAGGTCGAAGTCTTCCGGGCGCTGGAAGGGTTCTTCGGTGGGTTCGAGGGCTTCAACCCGGGCGACCCGGTAGGTGCGCGCCTGCCCGTCCGACTCGGCCACCAGGTACCAAAGCCCCGCCTTGAGCACGAGCCCCAGCGGCCCCACCGTCCGCTCGACGACTTGGTTGCCCCACCTCCGGTACCGCAGGCGGAGCTTCTTCGGATTCCACACCGCGTCCGCGATGTCGGCGAGGAACGGCATGTCCTCGCTCTGCCGGAACCACCCGCCCGCGTCCAGGTGGAACCTCTCCCGAATCCGTCCCGCCCGAGACCTGAGTTCCGGCGGCAGGGCCGCCAACACCTTGAGCTGCGCCGCCGCGACCACCGTGCCGAGGCCGAGTTCGGCCGCCGGCCCCGGCATCCCCGCGAAGAACAACGACTCCGCTTCCTCGCCGGTCAGCCCCGTGAGCCGGGTGCGGTAGCCGTCGAGGAGCTGGTAACCGCCTGCCGGTCCGCGGTCGGCGTAGACGGGGACCCCGGCGGCGCTGAGCGCTTCGACGTCCCGGTAGACGGTGCGGACGGAGACTTCCAGCTCGTCGGCCAGTTCCTGCGCCGTCATCCGGCCCCTGGTCTGGAGGAGCAGGAGGAGCGAGAGCAGACGTCCGGCGCGCACCGGTTCTTTGTACCTGACAGGACTTGTCAGCTTCTAGATGCGTGGGGCCCCGTGCCGGGAAGCACGGGGCCGTCGAAGTCAGCCGATCAGCTGTGGTACGCCGACAGCGGCGGGCAGGAGCAGACCAGGTTGCGGTCGCCCTTGGCACCGTCGATGCGGCGGACCGGGGGCCAGATCTTCGGGGCGTTCGTGCCCGCCGGGAAGGCGGCCACCTCGCGGCTGTACGGGTGGGTCCACTCGCCGGTCGTCACGCTGGCGGCGGTGTGCGGGGCGTTGCGCAGCGGGTTGTCGTCGGCCGGCCACTCGCCCGCGCCCACCCGGTCGATCTCGCCCTTGATCGCGATCATGGCGTCGATGAACCGGTCGATCTCGGCCAGGTCCTCGCTCTCCGTCGGCTCCACCATCAGGGTGCCGGCGACGGGGAACGACATGGTCGGCGCGTGGATGCCGTAGTCCGCCAGGCGCTTGGCCACGTCGTCCACGGTCACGCCGGTCGCCTTGGTGATCGGCCGCAGGTCGAGGATGCACTCGTGGGCGACGAAACCGCCCTCGCCGGTGTACAGGACCGGGAAGTGCTCGTCGAGCCGCCGGGCCACGTAGTTCGCCGCCGCCACCGCGGTCAGGGTCGCGCGGCGCAGGCCGTCGGCGCCCATCATGCGGACGTACGCCCACGAGATCGGCAGGATCGACGCCGAACCCCACGGCGCGGCGCTGATCGGGCCGACGCCCGTCGCCGGACCGGCGGTCGGCTGGAGCGGGTGGTTGGGCAGGAACGGCGCCAGGTGCGAGCGCACGCCGATCGGGCCGACGCCCGGGCCGCCACCGCCGTGCGGGATGCAGAACGTCTTGTGCAGGTTCAGGTGCGACACGTCCGACCCGAACTTGCCGTACTGCGCCAGGCCGATCAGGGCGTTGAGGTTCGCGCCGTCCACGTACACCTGGCCGCCGGCGTCGTGCACCAGGCCGCACACCTCGCGCACGGTGTCCTCGTAGACGCCGTGCGTCGACGGGTACGTGATCATGATCGCGGCCAGGTCGTCGCGGTGTTCGTCCACCACGGCACGCAGGTGGTCCATGTCGATGTTGCCCTGGTCGTCGCACTTCACGACCACGACCCGCATCCCGGCCATGACCGCGGACGCGGCGTTGGTGCCGTGCGCCGACGACGGGATCAGGCAGACGTCGCGCTCCGCGTGGCCCTGCGCGCGGTGGTAGGCGCGGATCGCCAGGAGACCCGCGAACTCGCCCTGGCTGCCCGCGTTCGGCTGGATGGACACGGCGTCGTACCCGGTCACCTCGACCAGCCAGCGCTCCAGGTCGGCGACCAGCGACAGCAGGCCCTCGGCGTCCTCGACGGGCGCGAACGGGTGCAGGTTGGCGAACTCCGGCCAGGTCACCGGCTCCATCTCGGCGGTCGCGTTGAGCTTCATCGTGCACGAGCCCAGCGGGATCATGCTGCGGTCCAGCGCGACGTCCTTGTCCGACAGCTTGCGCAGGTAGCGCAGCATCGCGGTCTCGGAGCGGTGCGAGTGGAAGACCGGATGGGTCAGGAAGTCGCTGGTGCGGCGCAGGTCGGCGGGGATGCCGTCGGCGGTGTCGACGTCCAGGCCGTCCACGTCGGCGACGGTCACGCCGAACGCCTTCCACACCTTCTCCAGGTCGCCCCGGGTGGTGGTCTCGTCGCACGCGATCGAGACGGTGTCCGCGTCCACCTGCCACAGGTTGATGCCCAGGTCGCGGGCGGTGGCGACGACCTCCGCGGCACGGCCCTCGACGCGGGCGCGGACGGTGTCGAAGAACTCGCCGTGCACGACCTCCACGCCGTTCTCGCACAGGCCCGCGGCGAGCACGGTGGCCAGGCGGTGGGTGCGGGTCGCGATGGCGCGCAGGCCGTCCGGGCCGTGGTAGACCGCGTACATCGACGCCATCACGGCCAGCAGGACCTGCGCGGTGCAGATGTTGCTGGTCGCCTTCTCGCGGCGGATGTGCTGCTCGCGGGTCTGCAGCGCGAGCCGGTAGGCCAGGTTGCCGTCCGCGTCCACGGACACGCCGACCAACCGGCCGGGCAGCTGCCGCTCCAGGCCCTGGCGGACGGCCATGTACCCGGCGTGCGGCCCGCCGAAGCCGATCGGCACGCCGAAGCGCTGGGTGGTGCCGACGACGACGTCCGCGCCGATCTCGCCCGGCGGGCGCAGCAGCGTCAGGGCCAGCAGGTCCGCGGCGAACACGGCCTGCGCGCCGGCCGCGTGGATCTCCTCGACCAGCGCCTTGTGGTCGCGGACGACGCCGGACGCGCCCGGGTAGGACAGCAGCACGCCGAAGAAGTCGCCGCCCAGGCCAAGCCCCTCCAGGCCCTGCGACAGGTCGGCGGTGACGATCTCGATGCCCAGCGGCTCGGCGCGGGTCTCGATGACGGCCAGCGTCTGCGGCAGCGTGTCCTCGTCGACGACGAACTTGGTGGACTTGCTGCGCCCGGCGCGGCGGACCAGGGTCATCGCCTCGGCGGCGGCGGTGGACTCGTCGAGCATGGACGCGTTGGCCAGCGGCAGGCCGGTCAGGTCGCCGACCATGGTCTGGAAGTTGAGCAGCGCTTCGAGGCGGCCCTGGGAGATCTCGGGCTGGTAGGGCGTGTAGGCCGTGTACCAGGCGGGGCTTTCCAGGACGTTGCGGCGGATGACCGGCGGGGTGTGGGTGCCGTAGTAGCCCATGCCGATCATCTGGGTGAGCGGCTTGTTGCGGGCGGCGAGGGCGCGCAGCTCGGCCAGGGCCTCGGTCTCGGTGGCGGGCGCGGGCAGGTCCAGCACCAGTTCGCGCTCCCGGATCGACTCCGGCACCGCGCGCTGCGCCAGTTCCTCCAGGGAGCCGACGCCGATGACGTCCAGGATGCGGGCCAGTTCGGCCGGCCGCGGGCCGACGTGCCGGTCGGCGAAGGGGGTGCCGTGCTCAAGGGCGGCGAGGGGGATGCGGTCCTGCGTCATATAAGGCGCCTTTCGGGCTACGGACACACGTCTGCCGTTGCCCTCCCCCTCTGTCTTCTGCCCGCGGACGGGCGCCTGAGAGCTTCACCCGGCTGTGCGGCCGGGCTTGCACCGTCGGCGGGGTCGGTTGGTGCTCGACCCGCTTTCCAGAGGCGTCTCACCCGCGCGGTCCTTGCGCCTGAGAGGTTCCGGGGAGGATTTGCTCCTTCGGCGCCGAGACTGGCTCGGACTCTCCCGCGCGGGATAAAGCGACTACGCGCGAATGGTACCCGGCAGGTGAACGTCTTTCGTCACGGACGCGACGCGGATCTCACAGGTTTACCCGCCCGTCATCCCGGGTAACAGCGCTTCGTGCTCCCCAGGCCCCTCGCTGCTAGCGCCCCTCGCTCCCCCGGGCCGCTCGCTCCCCTGGCTGGTCGCGCCCCTCGCCCCTCGCCGCTCGCGCTTCAGCCGATGGCGCGGGTGCGCCTGCGCCGGGACAGCTCGTCGTTGGGCGCCTCGTCGACCGCGAGCCCGTCCGCGCGTTCCGCCGGGAACTCGTGGATCGTGCCGCTGATCTCCCGCATGGCCCCGCTGACCGCGATGCCGAAGACCCCTTGGCCGCCTTGCAGCAGGTCCACGACCTCTTCCGGCGACGTGCACTCGTAGACGGTGGTGCCGTCGCTGAACAGCGTGATGCGGGCGAGGTCCTGGACGCCGCGGCGGCGCAGGTGGTCGACCGCGACCCGGATGTTCTGGAGGCTGACGCCGGTGTCCAGCAGCCGCTTGACCACCTTGAGGACCAGGATGTCCTTGAACGAGTAGAGCCGTTGGCTACCGGAGCCGTGGGCACTCCTTATCGTCGGGTTGACCAGTCCGGTGCGGGCCCAGTAGTCGAGCTGGCGGTAGGTGATGCCCGCGATCTGGCACGCGGCGGGGCCGCGGTACCCGACGAGTTCGTCCGGCAGCGAGGAGTCCGGGAACAGCTCACCCTGTTCGCCGGTTCCGGCCCGGATGGGCGCTTCCTCGACCACGCCTGCCTCCCCTCGGTCCGACCACGACGGCCGGCGACCAACGTGAAGCCGCCGCGGTGCTCGAATCACACCGTGGCAATTCACCTGAGTTCGACGGTAAGACCGCCTAGGGGGCAGGTCAACGCGACGCGCTGAGCGTGTCGCACCTCAACCTCAGGTTGAGGTTGAGAGAGACGGCCGTCGTAAGCCATTCGGGTGACGTTTAGTGATCGTTTAGCCGACCATTCCTGACTTTGTGTAATCCGGAGGTGTGACACCGGGGGGTGGCACGCGGGGCTGATTCACAACGCACCGCACACACCCACGAGGGGCCGGCGTCCAGCTCGCGGCACGAAGCCGGCCCTTCGTGGCCCCTCCACCCACCCATCTTCCGCCCGGTTTCGTCGGTGCGCCGTGCGATCATGGAACCGGGGGCCGGAGGCCACGCCAAGGCCTGAAACGCATCTCGGTTCGCGCCTCGCACACACCCTCTTCGCGCCTGCCACGCGCCCCTTCACGCCTCGCACAGGTCCGCTTCGCCGCCTCAACGCACCCTTCGCGCCTGCCACGCGCCCCTTCACGCCTCGCATAGGCCCGCTTCGCCGCCTCAACGCACCCCTCGCGCCTCACGCACACCCCTTCGCGCCTCGGGCAGGCCCTCCGCCGCCTCACACGCGCCCTGTGGCTCCACGCCGCCGGACCTTGCGGGTGTGCGCCCTGCTCGCATGGCGGCCGGCTTCGGTACGGCGAGCGGGAGGTTGCGCGGGCGAGATGCGACGCCAGGTGGCCGTGGTCGCGGAAGTTAGGCGGCGGGCTCCGGCGGCGGGCGGCGGCAGCTGGCGAGCCAGGCGGCAGGCTCGGGCGGGCGAGCCGGCAAGGCAGCGTGGCGGCGGCGGGGGCAGGCGGAGTGCGGAGGTCGACCCGAGGCAAGCCGGGCGGCGGGGGTGGTCCGAGTGGTGGCGGAGGCGCAGTTCGAGGCGTGGAGGCGGCGCGGGGGGTGTGACCCTGCTCAGGTGTCCGCGCCGCGGAAGTCCTCCGGCGAGACCGAGTCCAGGAACTCCCGGAACTTCTCGACCTCGTCCTCCTGCTCGTCCGGGATGATCAACCCCGCCTCGGCCAGCACCGACTCCTCGGCGTGGATCGGGACGCCGATGCGCAGCGCCAACGCCACCGAGTCGCTCGGCCGCGCCGACACGCGCACATCCCCGTCGAAGACGAGTTCGGCGAAGTACGTCCCCTCCTGCAGGTCCGTGATCCGCACCTGCTCCAGCTGCCTGCCCAGAGCGCCGATGACGTCCTTCAGCAGGTCGTGCGTCAACGGCCGGGCGGGCCGGACGCCCTGCTGTTCCAGCGCGATCGCGGTCGCCTCCACCGAGCCGATCCAGATCGGCAGGTAGCGCTCGCCCTCGGTTTCGCGCAGCAGCAGGATCGGCTGGTTGGCGGGCAGTTCCACCCGCACGCCCACGACGCGCATCTCGCTCATCGGGTCTCGCCTCCCTCAGCGCGCTGAAATCCTGGCGTCCCCGCTACCACGAGGATCCCCCACGTACCCCTTCGACGCTACCCGCCAAGCGGGCCTTGTGCGCAACCGCTCGAAAAATGCCGATCACGATGCGGAAACGGCTCTACCTGGGCGGAACACCGCCGCCGGTGACGTCCCGGAGGCCGGTTTTCACCAGGAGTGTGTGCAGCGTTACGGAGAGCGCCGCCAACTCGCGCAGGACTTCGTCGGTTCGCCCCCGCAGCCGCGGGTCGCGTTGTCTCGACTGGACGACCTGTTCCACCAGCGCCACCTCGCGGTCCGCCGCCGCGCGGAACGGGCGCAGGTGGCGGGGCTCCAGGCCGTACTGGGCCAGCTCGCGCACAACACTCGCCACCTGGAGGGCGTCCTCGTCGTAGGCACCCGGGCGAACCAGGCCGTACTGCTCCAGCTCGGCCAGCGCCGCCGCGTCCAGGCCGGAGCGGGCGAGCAGGTCCTCGCGGGTCATGCGCTGCGGAACAGCTTGCCCGTCCTCGACGGCGCGCAGCACCCGGGCCGAGGAGTCCGCCGCGTCCAACTGCTCCTTGATGACCTTCAACGGCAGGTAGCGGTCGCGTTGGGCCGCCAGCACGTACCGCAGCCGTTCGACGTCGGCCGCGGTGAACTGGCGGTACCCCGCGGCGGTGCGTGCCGGGCGGACCAGGCCCTCCGACTCCAGGAAGCGGATCTTGGAGATCGTGACGTCGGGGAACTCCGTCCGGAGCTGCGCGAGCACCGCGCCGATGCTCAACCCCCCGCGCTGTGGCCGCCCGGCCGCCGCCGTCACTGCGCCCCCTGACCCCCGGTGCCCGGACCGGTCAGGAACACGAGGCGGAACTTGCCGATCTGGACCTCGTCGCCGTTGGCGAGCACCGCCTGGTCGACCGGCTCGCGGTTGACGTAGGTGCCGTTGAGGCTGCCCACGTCGATCACCACGAACTCGCCGCCCTCCCGGCGGAACTCGGCGTGCCGGCGGGAGACCGTCACGTCGTCGAGGAAGATGTCGCTGTCCGGGTGCCGTCCCGCGCTGGTCGTGTCGCGGTCGAGCAGGAACCGGGAACCCGCGTTCGGACCGCGCTTGACCACCAGCAGGGCCGACCCGGCGGGCAGTGCGTCGACGCCGGCGACGGCCGGCTCCTGGGCGGGCGCCTCGGCGCCCTCGACCTCGGCGAGGAAGTCCGCCCGGAAAACGGAGGTCCGCTCCGGGGACTGCTCGGGCGGAACGCCTGGCCCGTCGTTCGTGCTCACCTGAGCTCTCCTCCTGCTGCTGGAACCGTCTCGGCCTTTAGAACCTATCGTGCCCGAACCCTGGTCTGAGGAGCGGCTCCCCCACCGACCGAAGAGCCGCCGGAAGATCGACGTCACTCCTGCTCCGCAATCTCCTGGTACGCGGCCGCGTCGAGCAGGTCGTCCACCGCGGACGGGTCGGTCAGCCGCAACTCGACGATCCAGCCCTCGCCGTACGGGTCGGAGTTCACCAGGTCGGACTGCTGGTCCAGCGCGTCGTTGCGCGCGATGACCTCGCCCGCGACCGGGGCGTAGATCTCCGAGACGCTCTTGGTGGACTCGACCTCGCCGAGCGTCTGGCCCGCGCCGACCTGCTCGCCCAGTTCCGGGAGCTGGACGAACACGACCTCGCCGAGCTGCTCCTGGGCGTAGTCGGTGATGCCCACGCGCACGGTGTCCTCACCGGTGCGCAGCACCCACTCATGTTCCTCGGTGTACTTGAGCTCCTCGGGAATCACCGCGGTGCGCTCCTTCATGACGGTGGATCTTCGCTGCCGGATCTTCCCACGACCGGTTCAGACCGGCGCGACCCCCGGCCGTCTGCGCAGCGCGAGGAAGAACTGGTAGACGTACAGGGCTCCGGACCACAGGTACAGCGCGCCGCCCCACACCATGAAGGCGTAGGCCACCGGCCGGGCGACCTGCGCGGCGGTGGACGTGCCCTGGGCGAGCAGCAGCATCGGGAAGGCGTACAGCAGGTTGAACGTGGCGCCTTTACCCAGGTAGGTGACCTCGAACGGGCCGTAGCCGCGCAGCCGCAGCACCGGCAGGCACGCGCCGACGACCAGCTCGCGGCCCACCAGCACGGCCGCCACCCACCAGGGGACGATGTCGCGCACGACGAACGCCACCAGCGTGGCCAGGATGTAGAGCCGGTCGGCGGCCGGGTCCAGCAGGGCGCCGAGCCTGCTCATCTGGTTGAGCCAGCGCGCGACCTTGCCGTCCAGCCAGTCCGACAGGCCCGCCGCGACCAGCACCACCAGCGCCCACCCGTCCTCCTGCGGCCCGAGCAGGAGGTAGAGGAACAGCGGCACGCCGAGCAGCCGCAACACGCTGAGCGCGTTGGGGATGGTCAGCCACCGGTCGGCGGGATCGTGCGACACAACCGCAAACTGTAGAGCGGCGGACCGCCGAGCACCGCCGGGACCGGCACGTCCGGGCGAGGCGGTCACACACCGTGACCTCCGTATTCAGCACCCGGCGCCCGAAACCCGTCAATGCGGGCTCTTCCGCACCGCGTCCACCGCTCAAGCCCGCGCCAACCGGAATTCGAGCGCCGCTCCACCACGACTCCAGTGGCGCTCACGACTCCGGCACGTTTCCGGGCAGCCGAAACCACACTTCAGCGGGAATGACAACCCGATTCCGGGCAGCCGAAACCGCAACTGGGTGGGACTGGGGGAACGGGGACGGCGACGAGGGCGCGTCACCCGGGTGAGGGACCTGACCTCGGACAGGGGGACCGGCGAACGGCCGGAGGAGTCCGAGTGGTCGGCCGCGCGTCAGCTCGCGCGGGTTCGGGTCCAGCCTTGGCGTTGCAACTGCTCACCGCTGAGGGCACGCGGGCGACCGCGGTCGTCGACGCCCACCCAGCGGGCGCGGAAACCTTCGAGCACGTAGGCGTGGCCCTTGCTCCAGACCACGCTGCACGGGGCTGTGGGCAGCGAACCCGCGCCGCCGGACGTGGCGCGCGCTGCCCTGGGCTTCGAGGGCTCGGACTCGGTTTCCGTTCTGGTGCTCATCGTCAATCCCTCCACCTGGGTTGTCGCGCGCGACCTTCGCGGCGTTATCCCCGTGCACAGGATTCTGCGTGACCAGTGACCTCCGCCACCTCCGAATTGCCGGTTGTCTCGGCCATCGGACCCGATGAGTCGCCGAGTCGACCGGAGTCGCGCAGCGCCCTACCCCTGAGGTATAGCCGCCGGACCCCCGGTGAAACCGCTCACCGCCCGTCACGCGCCGTACACCGACACGCCATTACACTGATACCGATCAAGCCGCCATCCGACCGCTTGTGGTGACCGCGGGGTCTCCGTACGGTGGGTGGCGCAGCGGTTGAGCCAACAGCCGCGCCGGGGAAGCTCCGGCCAGCGGGCAACGTGTGCCGCCACGCTGCGTTCATGGTGCTCGGCGCGTTCGCATGCCTGGGCTTCCCTCCTTCCAAGGCAAGACCTGTGAAGAGGAGTCCCTCGTGACGGTTCAGGATCCGAACGTCGTGGCGACGAGCGGAGCCGGGTCCGCCAGCCCCAGCTCCCCGGCGGGGCAGGTGGCCGAAGGCGTGACGGTGGTGACCGCCACCGGGGAGATCGACATGCTCACCGCGCCGGACCTGCGCGCCGACGTGCTCAAGCGGATCGACGAGGCCGAGACCCTCGTCCTGGACATGAGCGGCGTCAGCTTCCTCGGCTCGGCCGGGCTGGCGGTGCTGGTGGAGGCGTCGCAGCACGCCAAGCGGCGGGGCACGGCGTTCCGCGTCGTGGCCGTCGATCGCGCGGTGACCCGACCGCTGGCCGCCACCGGACTGGGTGACGTGTTCAGCGTGTACGGATCGGTGGCGGAGGCGGTGTCGGCGGACGGCGGGGCGACGGCGGGCTGACGTGCGGCACCAGGTCCACGACCTGGTCCACGCCCGCGGTGACCAGGGCCGCGCGCGCGGGGCTGTCCTCGGGCGCGCGGACCACGACCCGGTTGCCGGCCGCCGCCGCGGCGTCGACCACCGCCCGCAGCGCCCGGACCAGCCCTTCGCTGCGGGCGCCGAGCTGGCGCAGGTCCACCACGATCGGCACGGCCCCGCCGCGCGCGGCGGTCAGCACCCTGCGGCGCACGGACGGTCCGGCGCGCGCCGGGACGTCGCCGCGCACCACCACCTCGACCCACCCGGAGTGCGCCGACACGGTGACGTCCTCGGGCGTGGCGCGCGCGAACGTGCCCCGCGTGGTGTGCCGGCCGGACATGACGAGCGTGACGCGGGTCCCGCTCGCGGACCGGTCCACCTGGACCTCGTCCACGTTCTCCCGCATCAGCAGCAGGCCGCGGCCCCGGTCGGACAGCTCGACGGGCGGCACGCGCCAGGTGCCGTCGTCGGCGACCACCACGTGCACGCTCCCGTCCGGACGGACCTCCCCGGCCACCCGGACACTGCCGCGGGCGCCCGGGTCGTAGGCGTGCTCCACGGCGTTGCTGACGGCCTCGTTGACCGCGACCAGCAGGTCGTAGCGGTCGTCATCGGGCAGTCCGACGCCGAGCAACCACTCGTCCAGGCGCATGCGCACGGCGGAGAGAAGGCCGGCGTCGGCCGGGATCTCCACTCCCCAGTGGTGGTCGGCGAGTCGATCGGTCAACAGGCCTCCTCGTCGCGCAACAGTCAGTCTTCCCACTGGCGGCGAGAGCTACACGTGTGAGGTTGGATCAGTTCGGGTACCGATAGCTTCAGCACCGCCCAAATAGAACGGGCTGAGACAGAACGGACGATGAGGTGAGCGTGTCGCACACGGAGCCGCAGAGCGGCGATTCGGATGACCCCTTGGCCGGGGTGGAGTTGCGGATGGCCGCCGACCCCACGCAGCTGTCGATCGTCCGGGCGGTGGCCGCCGACATCGCCATGCGCCAGGACTACGACCTCGACTCCATCGAGGACCTGAAGCTGGCCGTCGACGAGGCCTGCTCGACCCTCATCTCCCTCGCCGCGCCGAGCGCCGTGCTGAGTGCGAGGTTCGTCGTGGCCGGCCCAGCCGTGCAGGTGTTCACCGCGGTGCGGTCGAAGCGCTCGGCGCCCCCGGACCGGGACAGCTTCGGCTGGCGCGTGCTCAGCGCCCTGGTCGACTCGGTGACCACCTGGGTCGAGCCGCGGGGGGACGCGTACGACATCCACATCGACCTGGTCAAGCGCTCACTGGGGACGGCGTGACGGGTACCGACGGGGGCACGACGCGCTCGGGCACGCAGGGGGACTACGACCACCTGGCACCGCTGTTCGCCAGGCTGGCGGCGACACCCGAGGGTGACCCGGAGCGGGAGCGGCTGCGCGACGAGCTGGTGACCGAGCACCTGCCGGTGGCCAAGCACATCGCCCGGCGGTTCGGACACCGCGGCGAGCCGTACGACGACTTGGTGCAGGTCGCGACGGTGGGCCTGATCAACGCGGTCGACCGGTTCGACCCGGAGCGGGGCAGCGACTTCCTGTCCTTCGCGGTCCCGACCATCATGGGCGAGGTCCGGAAGTACTTCCGCGACTCGAGCTGGTCGGTCCGCATGCCGCGCAGGTTGAAGGAACTCCACCTGGCCATCAACGCCGGCTCGGCCCGCTTGTCGCAGCAGTTGGGCCGCGCGCCGACGCCGTCCGAGCTGGCCGACCACCTGGGCCTGACCCGCGAGGAGATCCACGAGGGCCTGGCGGCTGGGAACGCCTACCACAGCGCTTCCCTGGATGATCTTCTTGTCGCGGACGACAGCTCCATCTCGCTGGGGTCGACGCTGGGCGAGGAGGACCCGGAGCTGGAGGCCATCGAGCAGCGGGAGGCTCTGCACCCGTTGTTGGAGAAGCTGCCGGAGCGGGAGCGGAAGATCGTGGTGATGCGGTTCTTCGGGAACATGACGCAGACGCAGATCGCGCAGAAGGTCGGGATCTCGCAGATGCACGTGTCACGGCTGCTGGCCAAGACTTTGCGACAATTGCGCGAGGGTCTCACGGAGTGACGCGAGGCCGGGCACGGGTCGTCGAGCCGTGGAAAGCGCGCCGGATCAGGAGTTCGGGTTTCGAATTCCTGGTTTCGGCGGGCTTTTTCGTGCGCGGGTACGGGGCAGGACTGAGGCCGGGCCAGGGCTGAGGCCGATGCTGAGATGAGATGAGATGGGGTGAGCCGAGGCTGTGGCCGGCTCGGACCAACCAGCCCGCTTCCGCCGCGCAGCGGCTGCTTTCGCCGCACAGCGGCTGCTTCCGCCGCGCTTCGCGCGGCGGGCTGGCTATCAGCCACGGCGGGGCCTCGGTTCCCCACCGTATGGCCTGCCCGGAGGGCTACCACGCTTTGGTCGGGTGCAGCCGAAAATTTTGTGAGGAACGAGCAAAATTTTTAGCGGCACCCGGCCAAAGCGTGGTTGGCTTTGCCAGGCCATGCGGTGGGGGAACCGACGCCCTTCCCTCCCCCATTGGCGGCCTCCAGGCCGCTTTTGATCTTGAGAGCGCGCCAGCGCGTCCGCATGAAGAGCGCGAAGCGCGTTCGAGAAGCGCGTTCGAGAAGCGAAGCGCCGGAAAAAGAAACGCCGCCGGGGGCAACGGCGGCGTCTCCAGCAGGGGTGGATCAGGGTCCAGCTTTCTCCGCCACGTCGGGCAGGGAAGCACGCGGAGCGTGCCGTACTGCCTCGGGCGCGGCCCGACGGAGTCCTAAGCGGCCCGACGGAGCCCTAAGCGGCCCGACGGAGCCCTAAGCGGCTCGGCGGCGGGCCTCGGCGATCAGGCGGCGGCGTTCGTCCTCGCCCATGCCGCCCCACACCCCGTAGGGCTCCTGGACGGCGAGAGCGTGTTCGCGGCACTGCACGAGCACGGGGCAGACCCGGCACAGCTGCTTGGCCTTCTCCTCCCGTGCCATGCGGGCCGTGCCGCGTTCGTTGTCCGGGTGGAAGAAGACGGCGCTGTCGCGGCCCCGGCACAGGCCGTCCTTCTGCCAGTCCCAGACCTCGGTCACGGGCTTGGGCAGGCGCGCGGTGCTGGTCATCGGGCGAAACCCCCTGCGGTGGAGTCGTTCAGGTGCTGATCAAGGCGTACCCCGCGCAACGGGGCCGACAAACGTCCTGCCCCCGAATCGGGTTACCCCGGCGACCTCGCTGGTCCGTCCCAGCCGAACCGGGGCGCCACATGCGTCGCCTACCCCGGCAACCGGGGTGCGACCTCGGCCGCCCAGAAGGTGAAGAACGCCTCCTGGTCCGGCCCGATCTGAGACACGTAAACCTCGTCGTACCCGGCATCGACGTACTCCCGCACCGCCGACACGTAGCTCTCCGGGTCCGGCCCCAACGGCAGCGAGGACGCCACCATGTCCTTGGTGACCAGCGTCGACGCCTGCTCGAAGTGCTTGGGCGACGGCAGCACCTGGGCCAGCTCGCCCGGCAGCTGCTCGTTGGGCCACAGCCGGAACGCCGTTTCCAGCGCGTCGTCGACCGAAGCCGCGTGGCACACCTTGAACCCCGCCTGCGCGGGCTTGCCGTGCCCACCGGTCTCCCGGAACCGCTTCACCAACTCCGCGTCGGGCATGGTGCTGCAGAACCCGTCCCCGATCCGGCCCGCCAACTGCGCCGACTTGGGCCCGAACGCCGACACGTAGATCGGCACGGGCTGGTCGGGCAACGTGTAGATGCGCGCGTTCTCGACCGTGTAGTGCTTGCCTCGATGCTCGACGTCCTCGCCGGTGTGCAGCTTGCGGATGACCTCGACGGCCTCCTCCAGCATCTCCAGCCGCCGCGACGCCGACGGCCACGGGTCGCCGAGGATGTGCTCGTTCAGCGCTTCACCCGACCCGACGCCGAGCACGAACCGGCCCTCGCACTGCACGGCGGCGGTAGCGGCGGCCTGGGCGATGACGGCCGGGTGGGTGCGGATCGTGGGGCACGTGACCGCCGTGGTGATGGGCAGGGTCGTCGCCTCGGACAGCGCGCCGATGACCGACCACACGAACGGGCTCTGCCCCTGCTGGTCGTTCCACGGGTGGTAGTGGTCGGAGATCCACAGCCGCTCGAAGCCGGCGTCCTGGGCCCACCGCGCCTGCCGGACCAGGTCGCGCGGCCCGTGCTCCTCGCTGGACAGGAAGTAACCGATGCTCACCATGTGTCGCGGTTACCCGTGCCGGCAGCGGTTACCCGTGCAGGAACTCCTGAACCTTCGTGCGCACCCCCTTCGTGACCACGGACCACGCGTCCGGGTCACCCTTGAGCAGGGCTTCCGCCGTGTTCTTCACCTGGTCGAAGGACGCGTGCGGCGGGATCGGCGGCACGTTCGGGTCACAGCGCACGTCCAGCACGGCCGGCCGGTCGGCCCGCAGCACCTCGTCCCACGCCGCGCCCAGGTCGTCCGGCGCGTCGACGTTGACCCCGACCAGCCCGACCGACCGCGCGAACGCCGCGTAGTCCACGTCCGGCAGGACCTGCGACTCCTCGAACTTCGGCGCGCCGCCCATCGCGCGCAGTTCCCACGTCACCTGGTTGAGGTCGTTGTTGTGCAGCACGCACACCACGCACCGCCGGTCCGGCCACTCGTCGTGGTAGCGGGCCAGGGTGATCAGCTCGGCGAGCCCGTTCATCTGCATCGCACCGTCCCCGACCAGCGCGACCACAGGCCGGTCCGGGTGCGCGAACTTGGCGCCGATCGCGTACGGCACGCCCGCGCCCATCGTGGCCAGCGTCCCGGACAGCGAGCCGCGCATCCGCCCCCGCATCCGGACCAGCCGGGCGTACCAGTTGGCCGCCGAGCCGGAGTCGGCGGTGATGATCGCGTCCTCGGGCAGGCGTTCGGACAGCTCCCACGCGATGCGCATCGGGTTGACCGGGTCGGCGTCCTCGAACGCCTGGGCGCGCAGCCCGTCCCACCACTCCGACACGTTCTTCTCGACGGTCGCGCGCCACCCGTCCTTGCGCCGCAAAGCCGGCAGCAACGCCCTGAGGGTCGACTTGGCGTCGCCGACGAGGTTCACCTCGGTGGGGTACCTCATGCCGATCAGCCGCCCGTCGGCGTCGATCTGCACCCCGCGCGCCTTGCCGAACTCCGGCAGGAACTGCGAGTACGGGAAGCTCGAACCCACGATCAGCAACGTGTCGCAGTCGCGCATCAGCTCGTAGCTCGGCCGGGTGCCCAGCAGTCCGATCGCACCGGTCACGTAGGATCGATCGTCAGGCAGCACATCCTTGCCCAGCAACGCCTTCGCGACCCCGGCACCAACCAGTTCGGCCACCTCGTGGACCTCGTCGGCAGCGTCGCGCGCGCCCTGCCCCACGAGAATCGCCACCTTCTCGCCGGCGTTCAACACCTCGGCGGCCCGGTTGATCTCGTCCTGCGGCGGCACCGACGTGTGCCAGGAGTGGCTCGGCGGACTGGACGGGACGTGCTTGAACGCGTGCTGGGGCGCGCTGTACTCCAGCTCTTGGACGTCCGCCGGGATGATCAAAGCGGTGGGTGCCCGCTCGGCCTCGGCGGTGCGGATGGCCCGGTCCAGGGCGTTGGGCAGCTGCTCGGGCACGGTCACGTCGACCAGGTACTCCGAGGCCACGTCCTTGAACAGCGCGTGCAGGTCGACTTCCTGCTGGTAGCTGCCGCCCAGCGCGGTGCGGGCGGTCTGGCCGACGATGGCGACGACCGGGACGTGGTCCAGCTTGGCGTCGTACAGGCCGTTCAACAGGTGGATCGCGCCCGGCCCGGAGGTCGCGAGGCACACCCCGACCCGGCCGCTGAACTTGGCGTATCCGACGGCTTGCAGCGCGGACATCTCCTCGTGCCGCGATTGGACGAACTTGGGCACGTTGTCCGCCCGTCCGAACGCCGCCACCAGCCCGTTGATGCCGTCACCCGGGTAGGCGAAGACGTGCTCGACACCCCACTCGCGCAGGCGTTGCAGCACGTAATCGGCGACTTGCATGGGGAACCCCTCCTCGGACTCGACCAGCCCGTCGGGTACCCGAGGCCGGCTGCCCTGAAGCAAGGCCCTCAAGCGGCGCCGAAGCAGCCCTAAAGCGGCAGCAGCATCCGCCCACCCAGCAGCAGGCACCCCACCGTGACCACCGCGAACAGCACCACCCACAGCAGCCCCGGCACCCGCGTGATGCGCGCCAGCATGTCCGCGTCCGAGTTGGGCGCACGCCCCCGCAGCCGCCGCCCCTGCAACTCCCCCACCGGCCGCACGCCCCCGAGCAGCAGGAACCAGGTCACGAACAGCGCGAAGGCCGCCTGCCACTCCGCGGCCGCGTACCAGGAGACGACGAACATGATCGTCCCGGTGGCCACCACGGACAGCACGCCGAACACGTTCCGGATCATGATCAGCATGGCTGCGAGGAGCACGACGGTCGCCCACAGCAGCGGCCGGACGTTGTCCGTGGTCACCAGCACCGCCGCGGCCAACCCGAGCAGCGAGGGCGTCACGTAACCGGCGAAGTACATGAGCACCACGGCGATCCCGGTCGGCTTGCCCCGGGACACGGTCACGCCGGACGTGTCGGCGTTGAGCTTGATGCCCTCCAGGCGACGGCCGGTGAGCAGCGCGATCAGGGCGTGGCCGCCTTCGTGCGCGATGGTGATGGTGTTCCGGCTGATCCGCCAGATCCCGGGACTGGCCACCAGCACCAGGGCGAGAACGGCAGGGACCCACTTGGCGAGTGTCGACATCACTCCCCAGCATGCCAGGTCCACACGAAAACCCGGTGCTTGACCTGGAGCGCGCTCCAGCATTCAAGGTGTCGTGCATGAAGCGAGTGCGCATCGGGTCTCTTGAGGTCAGCGCCCTGTGTCTGGGCACGTTGCCGTTCGGCAAGTACGTCGACGAGGAGACGTCCTTCGCCATCCTCGACCGCTACGTCGAAGCGGGCGGCACGTTCCTCGACACCGCGAACAACTACGTGTTCTGGGACGGCGGCACCGGCGACGAGAGCGAGGAGACCGTCGGGCGGTGGCTCGCCGCTCGGGGGAACCGGGACGACATGGTCGTCGCCACCAAGATGGGTGCTCGGCCGCGCACGCCCGGCGGCGGGATCGAGGATTGCGAAGGGCTGGCCGGGCCGACCGTCCTCGCCGCCGCCGAAGGCAGCCTGGAGCGGTTGGGCACCGACCGGATCGACCTGTACTACAGCCACATCGAGGACCGGTCAGTACCACTGGAGGACACGCTGGGTGCGTTCGCCTCCTTGGTCTCGGCGGGAACCGTGCGGGAGATCGGCGCCTGCAACCACGCCACCTGGCGGCTGGAACGGGCTCGGGCGGTGTCCCGGGCGAACGGCTGGCCCCTGTACACGACCGTGCAGCAGCGGTACAGCTACCTGCTGCCACGGCCCGGCGTGCGGTTGCCGGAGTGGGGGCACGTGCACATGACCGACGAGCTGTTCGACTACGCGCGGTCCGAAGGGGATGTCGGGCTGGTGGCGTACTCGACCCTGTTGTCGGGGGCGTACCGGGACAAGCCGTTGGGTGAGGCGTACGACCACCCGGGGAACACGCGGCGGTTGGCGGTGCTGGGCGAGGTCGCGTCCGAACTGGGGGCGACGGTGAACCAGGTGGTGCTGGCCTGGTTGCTGCGCAAGGGAATTGTCCCGCTGGTGGGCGCGTCGTCGGTGGCCCAGTTGGAAGAGTCGTTGGGCGGGATCGAGCTGGAACTGGACGACGAACAAGTGGCACGGCTCGATTCGGTCGGATAGCACATGAAGGGCCACCATCCACGCTGGACAGTGGCCCTTCTCCCAACAGATGTCAGCGGTAGTGCCTGGCCTTGTGCTGTTCGGCCACCGCCGGGTCGATCGGTTGGACCGGACGCGGCGAGACGGTCGGGTCCACCGACTCGATGCGCTGGTCGTGGGGATGGTCGCGCGGTTCTTCGTCGTGGGTGAGGTTCCGGTCGCGCTGGGTCGGCATCCCGGGGTCGCGGATGCTGTCGTCGCGCACGGTGGTGTCCACCGGCTCGACCTCCTGCTCCGGCACGACCACCTTGCGCCGCGCCGGCATGACCGCGATCAGCAGGCCGACCAGGGCCAGCCCGAGGTGCAGCCAGTTGTCGTTGGTGTTGAGCGCCAACGGGTTCCCCAGCCGCTCGACCGGGTTCACCGCCACCAGGCCGGCCAGCATGAGGCCCCAGACCAGCACCACGCCGTAGACCAGGAACACGATCCAGCCGTACAGGCGCGCCAGGCCCGAACCCGTGGCCATCAGCAGACCCAGCACACCGAACGCCAGGTGGACGACGTTGTGCAGGGGGTTGACCGCGAAGCCGAGCAGCATCGCGTGCTGTTCGCCGGTGAAGTCACCGAACCCGGTGCGCACGAACCCCGCCACGCCTGCGACGAGGAAGAACAGGCCGAGCAGACCTGCCAGCACCTGGGCGGGCTGGAGGCCCGCGACCTTGACACGACCGACGGTCGAGTGGGTCATCACGCCCTCCTGTGAGGGTCCGCGAGAGCCCGCCTTCCGGGCTCCGGACGACCCCACGGCTACCCGTCGGTCACCCACCGCAAACCCGGGTGGGAGCGGGCACACGGACCCGCTCCCCATCGGACAGGAGTCCACCCCGCCGTGCCGGGGTTCGTGGATACCCGGCCCACCCCATTAGGACCGGGGCGCCGCACCGCGGGATTCCGCGGGACCACATCGACAAGAGCGACTATGCCAAGTGGAAGAGCTTGCGGTCAAAGGAATTAACCCTGCTCAACGGGGGTCCGGCCACCCCTCCGGGAGCCATTCGAGAGCGCACCACAGGTCGGTCCGGTGGCGGGTGTTCGACAGGTCCAGACCCAGCGCGCGTTCGACGTGGGCGATGCGGTGGCGGACGCTGTTGCGGTGCACGCCCAGGGCGGCGGCGCTGCGGTCCCAGTTGCCGTGCTGGGCGAGCCAGGTGCGGGTGGTCTCGACCAGTTGCCGGGGCGACGGTGAACGGCTGTCCTTGAGCGGGGCCAACAGGTTCAGCGCGAAACGCCGCGCGCGGGCGGGGTCGACCAGGTCGGCGACGCCGTCCCGGTCCCCCGCCTGCCGGGACGCTCCTTCGGCGCGGGCGCGGCGCAGGAGGGCGACGGCTTCGGCATGGGCGTGCGGGAGTTCGGCCGCGTCGGCCGGGGAACTGACGCCGACCAGCCACCCGTGGTGACGCAGGGCGTCCAGGTCGACCGGTGCGGTCACGACGGCGCGGAAGCCGTCTGCGGCGGTGTCGACCAGCGGGGTGCCCAGCAGGCGGGTGAGCCGGTCGTGGTCGTCGGGGCCGTCGCCGATGACCACGCGATAGGGCGGGCGGCCGACGAGGTCCGCGACGGACGTGCGGTCGTCCGTGAGCAACAGGCGCGTGGCCAGGCGGGCGGCACGGCCTTCGGCGGGGTCGGCGCGCAGCAGGCCGAGCAGACCCAGCGCGACGGCCACCACGGCCCGGTCGGCGACGGAAAACGGCGCTGGGCGGCCGACCACGAGCACGGTGGCGTGGTCGACGGGGTTGAGCACGACGTGGTCCCCACCAACCTCGGTGGCCGCACTGCGCGGCCCGCTCCCGGCCGCCACCCGGCCCGCCAAGGAAATGAGGTCCGAATCAGGCGCGGGCGCACCCCCGGCACTGGCCACCACCTCGGAACCGGCGAGCAGGAACGCCCAGCCGTCCAGGGCGACCGCCAGCGCACGCAGAGTGCCCTCCACCGGCCGTGGGCGCACGGCGGCCCGGGTCAAGGCTCGTTGGCTGTCCGCCAACAGGCGCAGTTCCGCGTTCTGCGCCTCCGCGATCAGCGCCCCCACCGCCTGGCTCACCGCCAGGAACGGCGTCGCGGGCGGCACCGCCACCAGCGGCAACCCCCGCGCTTCACACGACGACACCAGGGCCGCCGGGACCGAGTCGTGCACGGGTGTCACGCCGAACCCCAGGGCCGTCACCTCCCGCTCCACCAGCCGCGCCACGTACCGGTCCACGTCGGTCGGGAAGTTGACCCCGGCGGTCAGCAGGAACTCACCGCCCAACAGGAACGGCGCGGGATCGGACAGCTCGCTGACGTGCGCCCACGCCACGGGCCGGTCCAGCGCCTCCGCGCCGCACAGCACCGTGAGCCCCAGTTCGGGCCGCCCGACCACGTCCCGCAACGCCACCGTCGGCAACACCATGGGACGAACCGTACAGCTGATTACCGCAGACTGTGCGGAACAACCTCTTACCTGGTCAGACCGCACTTGGCAGGGTGACCCGCACAACAGGGAAGGAGGTCGCGGTGGCCCTGGACTACGCGGTGATCGCGCTCTACGTGTTCGGCATGGTCGGGATGGGCTGGTGGGGCCTGCGCCGCGCCACCAGCCGCAGCGAGTACCTGGTGGCCGGGCGCCGCCTGGGCTGGCCGATGTACGCGGGCACGATGTCCGCCGTCGTCCTCGGCGGCGCGTCCACGATCGGCGGCGTGGGCCTGGGCTACCGGTGGGGCGTGTCGGGCGCGTGGCTGGTGCTGTCCATCGGCCTGGGCATCCTCGCGCTGTCCGCCCTGTTCGCGCGGCGGATCGTGCGGCTGAAGGTGTACACGGTCTCGGAGATGCTGGACCTGCGCTACGGCGGCGGGTCGTCGGCGGTGTCCGGGCTGGTCATGTGGGGTTACACCCTCATGCTGACGGTGACCTCCACCATCGCCTACTCCACCATCTTCAACGTCCTGTTCGGCCTGCCCAAGGCGCTGGGCGTGATCATCGGCGGCACGGTGGTCGTCCTGTACTCGGTGCTGGGCGGCATGTGGTCGATCACGCTCACCGACATCGTCCAGTTCATCGTGAAGACCGTCGGCATCCTGTTCCTGCTCCTGCCGATCGCGGTCGTCAGCGCGGGCGGGTTCGACGGGATGGCGGCCCGGCTCGACGCGGCCTACTTCGACATGGGGCACATCGGGGTCGAGAACATCGTGACCTACCTGCTGATCTTCGTGCCCGGCCTGCTCATCGGCCAGGACATCTGGCAGCGCGTCTTCACCGCCCGCACGCCGGCCATCGCCACTTGGGGCGGTATCGGGTCGGGCCTGTACTGCCTGGTCTACGCGTTCGCGGGCGCGCTCATCGGCACCGCGGGCAAGGCCCTCTACCCCGACATCGCCGACAAGGACGAGGCGTTCGCGACGATCGTGGAGAACCTGCTGCCGACCGGCGTGCGCGGGCTGGTGCTGGCCGCCGCGCTGGCGGCGATGATGTCCACCGCGTCGGGCGCGCTGATCGCCTCCGCCACGGTCGCCGCCAACGACGTGTGGCCGCGCCTCACCGGCCGGGAGGGCAGCCGGGACGTCCACGGCAACCGGCTGTTCACGCTCGTGCTGGGCCTGGTCGCGATCGGGATCGCCGTGGTGCTCAACGACGTCCTGGCCGCGCTCACCGTGGCCTACAACATCCTCGTCGGCGGCCTGCTGGTGGCGATCGTGGGCGCGCTGGTGTGGCCGCGCGGGACCCGGCCGGCCGCGATGGCGTCGATGGTCGTGGGGGCGGCGACGTCCGTGCTGGTCATGGTGTTCGTCGACATCTACGCCAACGCGGCCATCTACTACGCGCTCGCGGCGAGCCTGCTCTGCTACGTGGTGGTCAGCCTCGCCACCCCGCGCACCGACCCGGAAGTGCTGCGCCGCTGGGAACAGCGCGTGCAGGGAGAGGAACTGGAGCCCGTGGCATGACGATCGGTCCCGTCGACTCCTCCGCCGTGCCCCGGTTCGCCGGACCGGCCACGTTCGCCCGACTCCCCCGCCTGGACCAGGTGGACCGCGCCGACGTGGCGGTGGTGGGCGTGCCGTTCGACTCGGGCGTGTCCTACCGGCCGGGGGCGCGGTTCGCGCCGGCCGCCGTGCGCGAGGCCAGCCGGCTGCTGCGGCCCTACCACCCGGGGCTGGACGTCTCGCCGTTCGACGCGGTCCAGGTCGCGGACGCCGGGGACATCGCGTGCAACCCGTTCAACATCGGCGAAGCCGTGGAGACCGTGCAGGAGCAGGCTGGCGCGCTGCTGGACACCGGGGCGAAGCTGGTGACCGTGGGCGGCGACCACACCATCGCGCTGCCGCTGCTGCGGGCGGTGGCCCGGCGGCACGGACCGGTGGCGTTGCTGCACTTCGACGCGCACCTGGACACGTGGGACACCTACTTCGGGGAGCCGTACACGCACGGCACCCCGTTCCGCCGGGCGGTCGAGGAAGGGCTGCTCGACACGGCCGCGCTGACCCACGTGGGGACGCGCGGCCCCCTGTACGGTCGAGCCGACCTGGACGAGGACACCAGGCTGGGCTTCGGGATCGTGACGGCGGCGGACGTGATGCGGCGCGGGGTGGACGAGGTGGCGCAGGCGCTGCGGGAACGCGTCGGCGACCGGCCGCTGTACGTGTCGATCGACATCGACGTGCTGGACCCGGCGCACGCGCCCGGCACCGGCACACCCGAGGCCGGTGGGCTGACCAGCCGGGAACTGCTGGAGATCCTGCGCGGCCTGGCGGGGTGCGACCTGGTGTCGGCGGACGTGGTCGAGGTCGCGCCCGCTTACGACCACGCCGACATCACGTCCATCGCGGCTTCGCATGTGGCTTATGACCTGGTGTCCTTGTTGGCTCTCAAGGGGAAGTCGTGACGCGGAACGGTGGGGACGTCGTCGTCGAGACCTTGGCGTCGTTGGGCGCGGACACCGTGTTCGGGGTGCCGGGGCAGCACGCGCTGGGGTTGTTCGACGCGTTGGGCCGGTCGCCGCTTCGGTACGTGGGCAACCGGACCGAGGTGGGCGCGGCGTTCGCGGCGGACGGGCACGCGCGGGTGACCGGCCGGGTGACGCCGCTGCTGGTGTCCACCGGTCCGGGCGCGCTGCAAACGCTTGCGGGGCTTCAGGAAGCGGCGTCCGCGTCGGTTCCGGTGCTGGGCATCGCGAGCCAGGTCCCGCGCACCGGGCTGGGTGGTGCACGCGGCGGGTACCTGCACGAGCTGACCGACCAGCGGGCTTCGTTTCGGGACGTCGTGAAGCACACGCGGGTGGTGCGGTCGGCTTCGCAGATCCCGTCGGCGCTGGCCGAGGCTTGGGAGATCGCGTCCACCGCTCCCTGGGGGCCGGTGTGGGTGGAGATCCCGCAGGACGTCCTCCTTGGGCCTGCCGGGGTTCCGCCGGTTTCGGTGTCGGCGCGGGTCCAGCCGTTGGCGCCTCGGGCGGAGGTCGTCGCGGAGGCGGCGCGGCTGTTGGACTCGGCGGAGCGGCCGGTGATCCTGGCCGGTGGCGGGGTGGTGCGGGCTTCGGCGCAGGCGGAGTTGTTGGAGCTGGCGACGAAGTTGCGCGCGCCGGTCGTGACGACGTTCGGCGGCAAGGGCGCGTTCCCTTGGGAGCACCCGCTTTCCGCGCAGTCGTGGCTGGAGGACGCGCACACGACGGAGTTCCTGGCGTCGGCGGACGTGTTGCTGGTGCTGGGATCGGGGCTGGGCGAGTTGTCGAGCAACTACCGGACGTTCGCGCCGCGCGGCGCGGTGGTGCAGGTCGAGGCGGACCTGGGCAAGCTGGAGTCGAACTACCCTGCTTTGGGCGTGCACGGTGACGCTCGGTTGGTGTTGCAGGGCTTGATACCGCTGGTGCGGGAGCGTGCTGAACGGGCCGAGGAGTCGGTGCGCGAGCTGCTTCAGGCGGTGCGGGAACGGCTGGACGGCCAGGGTTTGGCGTTGGAGCGCCAGGTGCTCGCCGATGTGCGGGCGGCGCTGCCGGAGGGCGTGGAGTCGTTCTGGGACATGACGATCCTCGGGTACTGGGCGTGGTCGGCGTGGCCGGGTCCGATGCACTCCGCGCAGGGGGCCGGTGGGCTGGGGTACGCGTTCCCGGCCGCGGTGGGCGCGGCGGCGGCCGGTGGTCCGGTGCTGGCGGTGTCCGGTGACGGTGGCGCGATGTACGGGCTGGCGGAGCTGGCGACCGCGCGGCAGCACGGGTTGGCGGTGACCTGGCTGATCGTGGACGACGGCGGGTACGGGATCCTGCGCGAGTACATGACCGACGCGTTCGGGCAGGCCACGGGGACCGAGCTGGCGCGGCCGGACTTCGTGGCGCTGGCGGAGTCCTTCGGCGTGCCCGCGACGCTGTCCACACCGGGGTCGCTGCGGGCCGACCTGGCCAAGGCGTTGGCGTCCGGCGGGCCGCACGTGGTGGTCCTGCCCGCTTTGCTGCGCATGTTCGCCCCGACCCACCTGGAGGACCAGTGACGACCCCGTTGGTCGACCCCACGACCGGGAAGCAGTTCGGTACCGCGCCCGTGGCCGGTGCTGCTGAGGTGGATGCGGCCGTTCAGGCTGCTCGTTCGGCCTTTACGGCCTGGTCTCGGACCACTCCTGCGGTGCGGCAGGAGACTTTGCTGGCGTTGGCGGACGCGGTGTCGGCGGCGGCGGAGGAGTTCGCGGACGTCGAGTGCCGGGAGACGGGCAAGATCCGGTCGGTGGTGCTCGGCGAGGAGATCCCGCAGAGCTTGGACCACCTGCGGTTCTTCGCCGGGGCGGCGCGGTTGCCGCACGGTGCGGCGGCGGGCGAGTACCTGGAGGGGTTCACGTCCTACCAGCGGCGGGAGCCGGTCGGGGTGGTCGCCGGGATCACGCCGTGGAACTACCCGTTGATGATGGCGGTGTGGAAGCTCGCGCCGGCCGTCGCCGCCGGGAACACCATCGTCCTGAAGCCGGCCGACACCACGCCGTCCTCGACGTTGCTGCTCGGGGCGTTGGCGGAGCGGTGCCTGCCGCCGGGCGTGGTGAACGTCGTGACGGGCACGCGGGAGACCGGGCGGTTGCTGGTGGAGCACCCGGTGCCGGCGATGGTGTCCATCACCGGGTCCACGCGGGCGGGGATCGAGGTGGCGCGAGCGGCGGCCGGTTCGGTGAAGCGGACGCACCTGGAGTTGGGTGGGAACGCGCCCGCGCTGGTGTTCGGGGACGTGTCGGTGGAGTCGGTCGCCGCCGATGTCGTGGCGGCCGCGTTCTACAACGCGGGGCAGGACTGCACGGCGTCTTCCCGGGTGCTGGTCGAGGAGTCGGTGCACGACCGGTTCGTGGGGGCTTTGGTCGCGGCGGCTGCTCGGCAGGTTCCCGGGGTGGATTACGGGCCGTTGAACAGTGAGGCTCAGCTTTCGCGGGTGTTGAAGTTGTTGGCGGATCTGCCTTCCCATGCTGTTGTCCACTGTGGAGGGACGCGCTATGGGTCGCGTGGCTGGTTCCTGTCGCCCACGGTGATTTCGGGGGTGCGGCAGGAGGACCGGATCGTGCAGGAGGAGGTGTTCGCGCCGGTGATCACCGTACAGCGGTTCTCGTCGCAGGAGGAGGCTATTTCGCTGGCCAACGGGGTGGAGCAGGGGTTGGCGTCGTCGGTGTGGACCCGTGACCATGCGCGTGTTCAGCAATTGGTGGCGGCGTTGGACTTCGGGTGCGTGTGGGTGAACACGCACGGGCTGCTGGCCGCTGAGATGCCGCACGGTGGGTTCGGGCAGTCCGGCTATGGCAAGGACCTTTCGGTGCACGCGTTGGAGGAGTACACGCGGGTCAAGCACGTCATGAGCGCGTGGTGAGGGGTTTGCGCCAGATCAGGGAGTAACGCCAGTACAGGTGGCGGCGGACGCGTGCGCCGGGGAGGAGTTCGGCCGCGCCGGCCTTGATCTCGTCCACCGACATGTGCCAGTCCTGGATTGGCGCGGTGCCGACCGGGTCGTTCTTGACGAGCCTGTGGGCGATGTTGGTGGGGACGGAGGCGAGGCTGACCACCCAGTCCCAGGCGGTCTTCTCCTTGGCCAGGCCGAGGATCGCCAGGACGCCGCCGGGGGCGACCGCTTCTTTGAGACGGGTGAGGGCTGTGGTGAACGGCATGTGGTGGAGGGCGGCGATGGAGGAGACGAAGTCGTACGGGCCACCCAGGTCGTCCACGGCGGCATCGGCCTTGCGGATCTCGACGCCGGGCACGACGGCCTCGACCGCCTTGTCCACGCCGGTCACCCGGAGGCCCCGGGCGGCGAGCTTGCGGGCGAACCCGCCGTGGCCGCAGCCGACGTCGAGGGCGGTGCGGGCACCGGGTGGGACCTGGGCGAGCAGCAACGGGTGGTAGTGCGCGTTGTGGTCGAAATTCCCCATGTGATCAAGGACGCGCGAGGGGGCTCCGAGGTTGACCTCCACTTAACTCGAACTTCTACGGTTGGTCGCAGCAGATCGAGAAGGGGGAACACCAGATGCGCGCCATCCGGCAGTACGAGTTCGGTTCACCGGAGACCCTGCGGTACGAGGAGGTCGCCGATCCGGTGCCCGGTGAGGGGCAGGTGCTGGTCAGCGTGGCCGCCGCGGGCGTGCACCTGCTGGACACCACCATCCGCAAGGGCGAGTCGGGCGGGCCGTTCCCGTTGCCCGAGCTGCCCATGACGCCGGGGCGGGAGGTCGCGGGCACGGTCACCGGGCTGGGCGCGGGCGTCGACCCGGTGTGGCTGGGCAAGCGGGTCGTCGCGCACCTCGGGCAGGCCAGTGGCGGGTACGCGGAGCTGGCCGCGGCGAACGTGGCGTCGCTGCACGAACTGCCCGAGCACGTGCTGTTCGAGGACGCGGTGGCGATGATCGGCACCGGGCGGACGGCGGTGGGCGTGCTGCGGATCGCGGAGCTGGCGAAGGACGACGTGGTGCTGGTGACGTCGGCGGCCGGTGGGCTGGGTGCGTTGTTCGTGCAGGAGGCGAAGGCGGTCGGCGCGACCGTGGTGGGGCTGGCGAGCACGGCCAAGCTCGACGTGGTCCGGGATCTGGGGGCGGACCACGTCGTCGACTACACGCAGCCGGACTGGCCGGACGCGGTGCGGGCGGAGGTCGGCGAAGCCACGGTCGTGCTGGACGGGGTGGGCGGTGCGCCCGGGCGGCAGGCGTTGGAGCTGCTGGGGGTGGGCGGCCGGACGATCCTGTTCGGCTGGTCGGCGGGTGAGCCGACCCGGATCGAGACCGAGGACCTGTACCAGCGGGGGTTGACGGCGTCGGTCGCGGTGGGGCCGCGGATGATGAAGGGGACCAACCTGCGCGAGCTGGAGACGTTGGCGCTGGAGGCGCTGGCGGAGGGTCGGATGAAGCCGCAGACCACGGTGTTCGGCCTGGCGGACGCGCCCGCCGCGCACGGGGCGCTGGAGGGCCGGCGCACCACCGGCAAGGTCGTTCTGACGCCGTGAGGTAGATCGTGACTTCGTGAGGTAGACCGTGATCTTGTGCTAGATCGGGCCCCGCCCTTGGTTCGGGCGGGGCCCGCTCCCCCTTGTCCCCTGTTGCGCGGTTCGCTACAGGGGCACGGTGACGATCTGCTCGCCGTCGAAGTTGCGCACCTCCACCGCCGCCACGTCCTCCGGGGCGATCAGCGCCGAGCCGTCGAGGTTCGTGCCTTCCTTCTCGCCCAGGGCCGAGACCAGCCAGCTCCCCGCTTCCTGGCGGGAGCCGTCCTTGGCGACGACGATCAGCTTGCACTTCTCGTTCTTCGCGATGCCGCCCACGGACGCGTTCACCCGGACCCAGCCGGCGGCCGGCTTGACCTTCACGGTCATCCGCGCTCCGGTGTTCGGGTCCGTCGCCGTGGCGAGCTTGGCACCGGGCTCGGGCGTCGGCGTGGTGATCGCCTGCTGGCTCGGCGCCGTGCTCCGCCCGACAGCGAACCCGCCGCCCAACACCACGGCCACGGCCGCTGCCGCGGCCAGCCCGACTCCAACCCTTCGACGCCACGTCTGGGCGCCCCGTTCCGACCGGACCTGCCGCAAGGTGCGTTGCAGCAGCAGGTCACCACCCTCGGGCGGCCCGTCCAGCAGGGCCTCGGGCGGCACGTCACCCAACGCCTCTTCCATCGCGCGCAAGTCGGCCAGCTCGGTCCGGCAAGCCGGGCAGCCCGCCAGGTGCTCCTCCACTGCCCGCACCTCCCGATCGTCCAGGACACCCAGGACGTAGGCGCCCAGCAGCTGTGGATCGTGGTTCGTGGTCATCCGGCCACCCCCTTCAGCGCGACCTGTTGTCCGGTGAATGTTTCCCTGAGTGCACGGAGGGCGTAGTGCGATCTGGACTTGACCGTGCCGGGCGGGATGTTCAGCGCTTCGGCCGCCTCGGTGACGCTGCGGCCGCGGAAGTAGATCTCCAGCAGCACGTCGCGGTGGTCCGAGGACAGTTGGTCGAGCGCTTCCAGGACCACCACCGAGTCCACCACGGAGTCGGCGTGGTCGCGCTGGACCGGTGGTGTCGTGGGCGTCTCCGCCACTTCCTGCGGCCGGGCCGCCTTGGCCCGGACCCGGTCGGTGACGATGTTGCGCGCGACGGTCAACAGCCAGCCGCGCACCGACCCCTTGCCGTTGACCAGGGCGTCGGGGTGCCGCCAGGCGCGGACCAGGGTCTCCTGCACCACGTCCTCGGCGGCGGCCCGGTCCCCGGTGAGGCGCGTGGCGTAGGCCAACAGGGCCCGACCGTGCTCCTCGTAGAGGGACCGGATCAGCGCCTCGTCAGCCGCAGCCTCGCGTTTACGGGACCACAGAGCCGCCATCCACCCACTCCTCTCGTCACCTAGTCACCTCGTCGACTGGTCAGCCGGCCGCACGCTTCACGCCGCCGCTGTCAGGACACGGCTGCCACCCGCCTCCGGTTCAACACACACCCAAACTTTTCTCCACCACTTCCCTCGCCAGACCCGCCTCCGGACCAAAACCGCTGGTAGGGTGGTTTGCGGACGGCTTTCCACATGATCACCCGATCGTGTCAGTCCCCAATCGGCCCGTTTTCGCCACCTCGCGCGTCCCGTAGAGGGAAGGGGTGCGCGGGACGGGGCCACCGGCAGCCAGCAGGACCCACGGGAGCGGTCACCCCGACCACGGCCCGGCCCACCCGATCCGGCCACCGATCCCCCGCACCGATCCCCCGCGCCGATCCCGCCACACCGACGACCGCCGCACCGACGACCGCCCTCGCGCACCCGACGCCCCGCCCCACCGGCGCTGGCGGCGGTCCCGGGGAGCGGCGGCCATCCCGCGGGGAATGACGGCCGTGCCGCACGAGGTGGCGGCCGCGCCGTGCCACGGGAGTGGCGGCCGTGCCACGGGAGTGGCGGCCGCGCCGTGCCACGGGAGTGGCGGCCGTGCCACGGGAGTGGCGGCCGCGCCGTGCCACGGGAGTGGCGGCCGTGCCACGGGAGTGGCGGCCGCGCCGTGCCACGGGAGTGGCGGCCGTGCCACGGGAGTGGCGGCCGTGCCACGGGAGTGGCGGCCGCGCCGTGCCACGGGAGTGGCGGCCGTGCCACGGGAGTGGCGGCCGTGCCGCGCGACGGGAAGTGGCAGCCGTGCCGCGGCCATCGGCGTCACGGCGTTGGCGTCATGGCGTTGGCGTCATGGCGTTGGCGTCATGGGCATCGAGGTCACGGACATCGGCGGCCGGTGTTGAGGCAGGCGGCGACTTCGGACATCAGGCCGTCGGGCATGACGTTGATGAACATCGCGTGGTCCGTGCGCGGGTCGCGGTTCTGCTCGGGGAACGAGTCGATCGCGTACGGCCGGCCGGCGGGGACGTCGTAGATCGCCTGGACACGCAGCCGCGGCACCGGGAACGTGCCCTGCGCGCACACGCCGTTGGACGCGGCGAACGTCGCGTGCGCCCGGTGGGAGGTGCTGTCGGTGTTGCGGCCGTCCCAGCAACCGGGGAAGTCGAACGTCCGCACCACCCGCCGCCCGTCGCACAGCGGGTAGCGATCGGTCCAGCCCGGCACGCCCTCGCAACCCCACCGCGCGGTCCCGTTGCCGGAGGTCAGCGCGGCGGCGTCGCCGGTGACCAGGCGGGTGAAGCGCGGCAGCGGCACGACCTTCGCGACCGGGCTGCCGGTGTACTGCACCCGGACCGCGGCCGGCGGCACGATCTCACCGGTGTTCCCGTGCACGCCGCCGCCCGGGGCATGGGCGTCGTGGCCGGGGCGGTCGGTCAGGCGGAGGACGGGCCAGTAGTAGGTGGACAGGTCACCTTGCGTGCACGTGGTGGTGCCGGTGGCGAGGGTGGTGTCGGTGCTGGTGTGGTCGGTGGTGCGGTTGCCCACGTACTCGTGGGTGTGGTGGGCGCCGTTGGGTTCGCCGGGGGCGACGACGACGTTGTCGGCGTTGAGGTGGCGTTCCTCGTTCCGGCCGCAGTCGAGGGTGTAGGTGCCGGTCGAGGCGTCTTGCGTTGGGGTGGGTGGGTCGAGGTTCGCCGGGATGTCGTCGATGGCCACGAAGCGGCCGTCGGCATCGGCGCACCCGGCGAGGAGCGCCACCGCGGCGGCCAGCGCTGGGAGCAACCGCCTCACGGGATCAGCTTGCCATCTACGGGGTGGATCAAGGAATCCGGCGGAGAGGGGAAGGGGGCGAGGAAGGGGAGGGAGGGGCGGACGCGGAGGGGAGGTAGGGCGGGCGGGAAGGGGAGCGGAGGTCGGCGGGCGGGCGCGGGCGGCGGGCGCGGGCGGTGGAGGGGTGGGTGGTGCGGGTGGGTGGTGCACGGTGGGTGGTGTGGAGGGTGGGGGAAGGAGGGGGTGTGGGGGTGGTTGGGGTTGGTTAGCGGGTGGCGGTTGTCAGGGGGTGGCCGGTTGGGGTGGTGAGGGTGAGGGTTGTCAGTTCGGGGAGGGGGACTAGGGCGGCGCCGGAGAGGGTGGTTTCTGGAGCTGTGGTGGTTATCCAGGCGGCGGCTTTGAAGGTTTGGCCTTTCGCGTTGGTTATTACCAGGTGGTAGGGGTGGTTTGGGGGGAGGCCGGTGACTGTCGCCTTCAGCCTGACCCAGCCGTCGGCTGGGGTGATGGTGGCGCTCAGGTGGATGTCGCCACTTGTGGCACTCAGGTGCAGTGGTTGGGGCGTGCTGCGGTGACCCAGGTGCAGGCCGCAGAGCAGCACGCCGGACAACAACGTGGCACTCAGGACTGCGGCGGCGCGGTCGCGGCGTCGGTGAACCCTTGCCGACTCGGCGCGGACCCTGTGCAGGGTGCCTTCGAGGATCGGATCGCGCATGTGACGCCTGTTCGGTTCGGGCCGTGGAAGCCGAGCGGGGACGGGTTGCGGTGGGGGTTCATCAGCTGCTCCTGAGGTGTCCCGGCGGGTGGACGCGCAGCAGACACGGGGGTGGGGAGCAGAGGGTTCAAATGAGACGGGGCCAGTTTGGGGCCAGGGCGGATAGTATCTGAGATATGATGTATGACGCTGGGCCGCCTCGGTCGCGGACGGAGTTCGTGGTGAACGCGATACGGGCGGGGATCTTGAGCGGGGACCTGCCGCCCGGGCGTCCGCTGGTGGAGGCGGAGCTGGCGGCTGGGTTCGGGGTGTCCAAGACGCCGGTGCGGGAAGCGCTGAAGCTGCTGGGCGGGTCGGGGCTGGTGACCATCAGCGACTACAAGGGCGTCTCGGTTCGCGAAGTCGATGTTGAACTGGTGCGGTCGGTTTACGACGTGCGGCTGTTGTTGGAGCCGGAGGCGCTTCGGAGGTCGGTTGAGCGGGGGGATGAGGGGTCCCGGCGGGAGTTGGTTGAAGGGGCGCGGCGGGCGTTGGAGGAGGCCGAGGCGGCCGGTGAAGGTGGTGGGGGGAGGAGTTTGGCTAATAGGGAGTTTCATCGGGCGCTTTATGCGGGGTGTGGGAATCCGCTGCTCGTGGAAGTTCTTGATGGGCTGAGTGATCGGACGGCGTTGATCTCGCGGGTCGGGTGGGGGCTCTCGGACACCTGGGCGGCGGAGGCGCAGGAGCACCGGCAGATCCTGGACGCGGCCGAACGGGGGCTCGGCATGATCGCCGCAGGACTGTTGAAGGAGCACATCGAGCGGTTCGCCCGGACATTCGAGGAGTGCTGTGGTGGCAACTGAGGGGTTGAGCGGAGTCGTTGCGATCACGGTGACGCCGTTTGACGAAGACGGGTCGGTGGATGTTCCCGCCTACGAGAGGGTGGTGGGGAGGCTCGCGGGAGTGCACGCGGTGACCGTCAACGGCAACACCAGCGAGTTCTACACGTTGTCCGCAGAGGAGTGTCGGACGGCGGTTGATGTGGTGGCGGGCGCGGACGCGATGAGGTTGTGCGGGGTTGGGCACGACTTGGGCACGGCGGTGAGGCTGGCCGAGTACGCCGAGCGGCGAGGGCTTGATGGGGTGATGGTGCATCAGCCGGCGCATCCCTATCTGTCCTTGGATGGCTGGGTTGAGTACCACCGCGTGATCGCGGATGCGGTTCCCTCGTTGGCGGTTGTGCCGTATGTGCGGGATGCGCGGATCGGGGGTGCGCAGATCGGTGCTTTGGCGGGGGCCTGCGACAACGTGGTGGGTGTGAAGTACGCGGTGGCGGATCCGGTGCGGTTCGCTTGTGCTGCGCGGGATTCGGGGATCGATCGGCTGGTGTGGGTGGCCGGGTTGGCGGAGTTGTCCGCGCCCGGGTACTTCGCCTACGGGGCGACGGGGTTCACCTCCGGGTTGGCGAACGTGGTTCCCGAGATGTCGCTGCGCATGTTCGAACTCCTGGAAGCCGGCGAGGACACGGGTGGGATTTGGGGGCGGATAAGGCAGTTCGAGGAGTTGCGGGCGGTTGACGGGGGTGCGAACAACGTTGCGGTGGTGAAGGAAGCGCTGGCGCAGCTCGGGGTCTGTCGGCGGGACGTTCGGCCGCCGGGGCACGTGTTGGGAGAGGTGGATCGGGCGGTGGTTCGGGAGGTGCTTGCCACGTGGGCGGCCTGACACCGGAGGAGCCGGAAGAGCGGCGCTTGCGGGCGGAGGACCTGCGGAGTCACAAGTGGTTTGGTGGGGACGGGCTGCGGGCGTTCAGTCATCGGGCGCGGACGCGGCAGTTGGGGATCGGGGCCGAAGAGCACCTGGGTAAGCCGGTGATCGGGATCCTCAACACGTGGAGCGGTATCAACCCGTGCCACATGCACCTGCGGGAACGGGCGCAAGAGGTCGCGCGTGGGGTGTGGCAGGCGGGTGGTTATCCGGTGGAGTTCCCGGTTTCCACGCTGTCGGAGACGTTCCAGAAGCCGACGCCCATGTTGTACCGGAACATGCTTGCGATGGAAGTCGAGGAGATCATCCGGTCTTATCCCGTTGACGGGGTAGTGCTGATGGGCGGGTGCGACAAGACCACGCCCGGACTGGTCATGGGAGCGCTCTCCGCTGATGTTCCTGCGGTGTTCGTGCCTGCTGGGCCGATGCTGCGTGGCAACTGGCGTGGGCGGACGCTGGGCAGTGGCACGGACATGTGGCGTTACTGGGACGACAAGCGTGCGGGGGTGATCGGGGACCGGGAGTGGGGTGAGCTGGAGGAAGGGCTGGCGAGGTCGCCGGGCACGTGCATGACGATGGGGACGGCGTCCACCATGACCGCCGCGGTGGAGGTGCTGGGGCTCAGCCTGCCTGGGGCGTCGTCGGTGCCTGCGGTCGACTCGGCGCATCACCGGATGGCGGCGGCGTCCGGAGCCCGGGCGGTGGGGTTGGTGTGGGAAGGGACAACGATCAAGAAGATCGCTGGTGCGGAGGCGTTTCAGGATGCGGTGAGGGTTGTGTTGGCGCTTGGCGGGTCTACCAACGCAGTCATCCACCTGATCGCCATGGCGGGGCGGGCGGGGGTGCCGCTGTCGCTGGACGACTTCGACCGGCTGGCCCGGGACACGCCGGTGCTGGCGGATGTCCAGCCGGGTGGGCGGTTCCTGATGGAGGACTTCTACTACGCGGGTGGGCTGCCTGGTCTTGCTTCCCGGCTCGCCGGACGGCTGCACCTCGACCGGGCCACGGTGGCTGGGCGTTTTGGGGACGAAATCGGTGAGGTCCACGACCCCGAAGTCATCCGGCCGTTGGACCGGCCGCTTGCCAATGACGGTGGACTGGCCGTGCTGCGCGGCAACCTCGCCCCGGACGGCGCGGTGATCAAGCACGTGGCCGCGTCGCCGGAACTGTTGCGGCACACCGGTCCCGCGCTCGTCTTCCACGGCTACCGCGACCTGCTCGAACGGATCGACGAGGTGGATGCCACGGCCGACTCCGTGATCGTGCTAGCGGGTGCCGGACCCAAGGGCGGGCCGGGCATGCCGGAGTACGGGATGCTGCCCATCCCCCGCAGGCTGCTGGAACAAGGCGTCCGGGACATGGTGCGCATCTCCGACGCCCGGATGAGCGGCACCTCGTACGGGGCGTGCGTCCTGCACGTCGCACCGGAGGCCCACGTCGGCGGGCCGCTGGCACTCGTCCGCGACGGGGACCTCATCACGCTCGACGTGCCCGCCCGCGTGCTGCGGCTGGAGGTGCCCGACGTCGAACTGGCCCGGCGGCGGGCGGAGTGGACACCGCCCGCGCCGGTGTTCGAACGGGGTTACGGCGCGCTCTACCAGGAACACGTCACGCAGGCCGACCAGGGTTGCGACTTCGAGTTCCTGGCCCGGGAAGGGGACAACCCGGCGGCCGACCCCGGTTAGCCCTCGTAGAGCGCGTCGTAGGTCTGGGCGTGGGTGGTGTGCACGACGTTGCGCTTCACCTTCAGCGTCGGCGTCAGCTCACCGGTGTCCTGGGTCAGGTCGCGGTCCAGGATCGCGAAGCGCTTGACCTGGGACACGTGGGCGAAGTGGGAGTTGGCCTCGTCCACCACGCCCTGGATCAGCTCCCGCACCTCGGGCGACGCGGCCAGCGACGGGAGGTCGGTGGGCAGGCCGCGTTCCGCCGCCCACGGCGCGACCTCGTCCTGGTCCAACGTGATCAGCGCGACCAGGTACGGCCGCCGGTCCCCGTACACCACGGCGTGCGACACCCACCGGGACTGCCGCAACTGGTTCTCCACGTTGGCGGGCGCGATGTTCTTGCCGCCGGCGGTGATGATGATGTCCTTCTTCCGCCCGGTGATCTTCACGAAACCGTCCTCGTCGACCTCGCCCAGGTCCCCGGTGTGCAGCCAGCCGTCGGTGAGCACGGCGGCGGTGGCGGCCGGGTTGTTCCAGTAGCCCGCGAACACGTGCGGTCCGCGCATGAGGATCTCACCGTCGTCGGCGATGCGCAGCTCCAGGCCCGCGATGCCGAACGCGCCCACCGTGCCCAGGCGGTGCCGGGACAGGGTGTTGACCGTGCCGACGCCGGTCGACTCGCTCATCCCGTACCCCTCCAGCACCGGCGCGCCCGCCGCGGTGAAGAACTCCAGCACCTCCACCGAGATCGGGGCCGCACCGGACAACGCCTGCCGCAGCCGCCCGCCGAAGATCGCCCGCACGCGCGCGAACTCCGGGTCCACCTGGTCGAACGCCGTCTGGAGGTCGGCCGGGACCTCTTGCCCCGCAGCGCGCAACCGGCGAACGGAGAGTCCGATGTGGACGGCCTGCTTCAGCTTCTCCTCCGGCACGCCGGCCGACGCCACCGTGTAGATCTTCTCGAAGATCCGCGGCACGGACGGCAGGAACGTCGGCCGCACCTCGGCCAGCTCGGGCACGATCCGGGACACGTCACCGCCGAAGAACACCAGCGTCGCACCGACGTACAGCGCGGACAACTGCACGATCTGCGCGAACACGTGCGCCAGCGGCAGGAACAGGTACACCACGTCGTGGGACACCACGTACGACAGCTCTTCGGTGAGCCGGCACATGGTGAGCCAGTTGGTGTGGGTCAGCACGCAGCCCTTGGGCGGACCGGTGGTGCCGGACGTGTAGATGATCACCGACGGCGAGTCGGGGTCGATCGCGGCGCGCCGCGCGTCCAGCTCGGCGGGCAGCGGGGAGGTCCGACCGGCGGACGCCACCTCCGCCAGGTCCTCCTCGATGACCACGATCTCGCGCAGGGACGGCACTTCCGCGCGAATCGACTCGACCTTCGCCCGCTGCGCCGAGTTCTCCGCGACCAGGAGCACCGCGCCGGAGTCGGAGATGATCCACGCGCACTCCTCGGGCGCGCTGGACGGGTAGATCGGCACCACGACCCCGCCCGCGGCCAGCACCGCGAGGCCCACGGCCGACCACTCGGGGCGCGTCTCGGACAGCACGGCCACCCGGTCGCTGGGCGCGATGCCGCGGTGCACGAGGCCGGAGGCGAGGTCCATCACCCACTCGGCGACCTCGGTGAAGGACCGGTCCACCCATCCGTCCGCGCCCTTGCTGCGCCACGCGGTGCGGCCGTCGTGCAACTGGGCGGCCAGGAACGGCAGGTCGGCTGTGTTCAATGGCCGCGACTTCGTCGCGGCGGGCGAGGCCGCCGGAAGGTCGGCTCGTCGCGCCGCGTTTCCCGCCGATCGAAAAGCGTGATCGTCGGGAAACGCACCGCGACGAGCCGACGCGGCCTCGCCATGGGTCGGTTGTACGTCCACTTCCACTCCGTTCAGGACGGCGGTGCCGGACAGCGGGTCCAAGCGGAGATCGTCGGTCAACAGATTGACGTTCACGCCGGCGTGTTCACGGGCCACGGACAGGCGCGTCCCGGGTCGGTCGTGGCCCCAGCCGTGGGGCATGGAGACCACGCCCTGTGCCATGTCCGGCGTGACCTCGACCGTCACCTCGACCTTGCCGACCCGTGACGACACCTCCGCCGTGCCGCCGTCGGCGAGGCCGAGCCGGGTGGCGTCGGACGGGTTGACCAGGAGCGTGCACAGCCTGCCCTTCACCAGCGCGGGCACGTTGTGCATCCAGGAGTTGTTGGTGCGCAAGTGCCTCCGGCCGATCAGTACCAGGTCGTCGGGCAAAGAATCGAGCGCCGCCCGCACACGGGGCAGGTCCGCCGCGATCGGTTCCGGGCACAGCTCGATCCGGCCGGACGGGGTCCGCAGGATCTCCGGGACGCGGCTCCGCAACGCCCCCAGGTCCATGCCGTGCGGGTTCTCCAGCAGGTCCTGAATGGACAGACCGTACGGACCGGAGCGCAGTTTCGCGTCCAGCAGACGTTCCTCGCGGGTCAGGTCGGAGGGACCGGACAGGCCGACCAGCGCGTCCAGGTCGGCATCGGGGCCGAGGCCGGCGAAGATCGCGGTGAGGCGCAGGAAGATCTCGGACTCGTCGAGCGCTCCCGAAGCGAGCGGCACCGCGGGGCGGGAGTACTTCACCACGTTGCGCACGGTGAACGACAGGAACGCGAGGTCGTAGTGCGCCCGCTGGCTCGGCGGAGGCGGCGGCAGGATCACGTCCGCGTGCCGGGTCGTCTCGTTGAGGTACGGGTCGACCGACACCATGAAGTCCAAAGTGGACAAAGCTGCGTCGAGGCGGGCGGAGTTGGGCACGGACAGCGCCGGGTTGCCCGCCACCGTGACCAAAGCCCGCACTTGGCCGGGGCCGGGCGCCTCGATCTCGTCCGCCAGCGTCACCGCCGGGAACTCCCCCGCCACCTCCGGCAGGCCGCGCACCCGGCTGTGCCACCGCCCGGTGGTAAAACCCTTGCCCCGCCCCGAACCTCGGCGGGTGTGCGCGGGCAGCGGGAACATCGCGCCGCCGGGCCGGTCCAGGTTGCCGGTGAGGATGTTGAGCACGTCCACCAGCCAGCTCGCGACCGTGCCGAACTCCACCGTCGTCGTCCCGATCCGCCCGTACACCACGGCCCGCCGCGCGCGGGCGAACCGGTGCGCCAGGTCGCGGATGTCCCCGGCCGCGATCCCGCACCGGGCCGACACCGCCTCCGGCGAGAACGGCTCGACCAGCGCCTGCACCTCGTCCACACCGACAACGTGCTCGGACAACGGACCCAGGTCCACCAGACCGGCCGCGAACACCTCGTGCACCAGTGCCAGCAGCAGGAACACGTCCGCGCCGGGCCGGATCGTCAAGTGCTGGTCGGCCATCGCGGCGGTGCGGCTGCGCCGGGGGTCGACCACCACGAACGTCCCGCCGCGTGCCCGCAGGTCCTTGAGCCGGGTCGGCACGTCCGGCACGGTCCACAGGCTCCCGTTGGAGGACAACGGGTCCGCGCCGAGCAGCACCAGGAAGTCGGTGCGGTCCACGTCCGGCACCGGGATGGAGAACATGCCGCCGTACAGGTACCCCGACGACACGTGTTTGGGCATCTGGTCGACGGTCGAGGCGGTGAAGATGTTGCGCGACCCCAACGCTTTCCGCAACGCCCCCGCGTACAGGCCACCGGCCAGCGAGTGCACGTTCGGGTTGCCCAGGTAAGCCGCGACGGCGTCCCGCCCGTGCTCCGCCACCACGGCGTTGAACCGCTCGTCCACCACGGCGAACGCCTCGTCCCACGAGACCGGCACGAACTCGCCGTCCCGCTTGACCAACGGCGTGCGCAACCGGTCCGGGTCGGCGTCCAACGCGCCCAGCGAAGCGCCCTTGGGGCACAGGAACCCCCGGCTGAAGGTGTCCTCCCGGTCGCCGCGCACCCGTGTGATCCGGTCGCCCTCGACGGTCAGCTCCAGCCCGCACGTGGCCTCGCACAGCGGGCAGGTCGTGTACGCGGTGCGCATGGTGCTCCCCTATCGACTCGACTCGCGGGGCCTGAGCCGCCCGGCCGCGGTCAACCCCATCAGCTCGCTCAACGCCGACGCGACCATGCCCGGCCGGTCGGCGCAATCGCCCAGGCGGAACCCGACCACCGCGCGCGACCCGCCCAGCAGCCGCACCGGGTCCACCGCCGGCGGCTCGCCGTAGCAGACGATCCGCCCGAACGGGGCCAGCGCCGCCAGCGACCGCTCGAACACCTCGCCGCCCCGGGCGTCCAGCACGACGTCCACCGGCCCGTGCTCGACCAGCCGCTCGGTCAGCCCGTCCACCTCGGCCGACACGGCCACGTCCGCACCGAGCCGCAACGCCGTCCGGCGCTGGGCCTGCGTGGTCGCGGTGGCCACCACCCGGCCCGCGCCGAAGCTCACCGCGAGCTGCACGGCCAGCGCACCGACCGGCCCGGCGGCGTCGTGCACGACCACCGCCTCGCCCGGTTCGAGGTGCGCGCAGGTCCGCAGCAGGTGCCACGCGGTGACCCCGTGGACGCCCAGGACCAGGGCGGCCTCGTCGGAGACCCCGGCGGGCACCGGGAACACCGCGCCGTCGAACGACAGCGCCCGACGCCCGCCCGCCGTGACGACCCGCATGTGAACCACACAACACACCCCGGTTAAGGGTCGGTTAGTGGGGACTCCACGACAACTAAGGGCGCACCCCGCGGAAGAACGCCCGGACGTCGTCGACCAGCAGGTCCGGGGCCTCCATGGCGGCGAAGTGGCCGCCGCGGTCGAACTCCGACCAGTGCACGATGGTGTGCTCGCGGTCGAGGGTGTGCCGGATCGAGGTGTCCAGCGGGAACACCGCCACCCCGGTCGGCACCGGCGACTTCTCCCCCGCCGCCCAGGCCCCGGCGTGGGCGGTCTCGTAGTAGCTGTTGGCCGATGAGCCGGCGGTGCCGGTCAGCCAGTACAGGGTCACGTCGGTCAGCAGCAGGTCCCGGTCCACCGCGTCCTCGGGCAGCTCGGCGGCCGGGTCGGTCCACTCCTTGAACTTCTCCACGATCCACGCCAGCTGGCCGACCGGGGAGTCGTGCAGGCCGTGCGCGAGCGTCTGCGGGCGGCTGACCTGGATCATCGCGTAGCCGGACTGCTCGGTCCGCAGGTACTCCAGGTGCGCCAGCCGGGCGCGTTCGGCGTCGGTCAGCTCGACGTCCGGGTCGACGTCGGAGAACGCGGTGAGGCCGTTCGCGTGCACGCCGACGACCTTGTCCGGGTTGAGCCGACCCAGGCCGGGCGAGATGACCGCGCCGGTGTCGCCGCCCTGCGCGCCGTAGCGGTCGTAGCCGAGGCGGTCCATCAGCTCGGCGAACGCCCTGGTCACGCGGTTGGTGTCCCAGCCGGGTTCGGTGGTGGGGCCGGAGAAGCCGGTGCCCGGGATGGACGGGACGACCAGGTGGAAGGCGTCCGCGGGGTCGCCGCCGTGTGCGGCCGGGTCGGTGAGCGGGCCGATGACTTGGAGGAACTCGACGATCGAGCCGGGCCAGCCGTGGGTCAGGACCAGCGGCAGCGCGTCCGGTTCGGGCGAGCGGACGTGCAGGAAGTGGATGTTCTGGCCGTCGATCTCGGTGGTGAACTGGGGGTACTGGTTCAGCTCGCGCTCGTGGACGCGCCAGTCGTAGGACTCGCGCCAGTACTCGGCCAGGTCCTTGAGGTAGCTCACGGGACGCCGCGGCTCCAGCCGACGCCGGGCAGGTCGGTGGTCCAGCGGGTGCGCGCGAGGCAGTCGCGCAGGTCGTCGAGGTCGGCTTCGGGGATGGCGATGGTGAAGGGCTCCATGTCGGCGACGCTAGGAGTCGGTTAGGTCAGGTTCGGTCCTAAGCTCAACACCGTGTTGGAGACTTCGGCGCGGCTGTTGCGGCTGCTGTCCCTGCTGCAGAACCCGCGCGACTGGTCGGGCGCGGAACTGGCCGAGCGGCTGGAGGTCGCGCCGCGCACCGTGCGCCGGGACGTCGACCGGTTGCGGGCGCTGGGCTACCCGGTCCTGGCCACGGCGGGGACGGCGGGCTACCGGCTGGGCGCGGGCGCGGACCTGCCGCCGTTGCTGCTGGACGACGAGCCGCCGGAACTCGTCGAGCACGTCAAGACGCTCGCGGCCCGCCTGTCCGCCGCGTGCCCGGAGTAGCGTTCACCCGCTTGCCGGCACCCGCTCGGCACCCGCCGCCTCCAGCAGCACCTCCCCCGCCGCCGTCCGCCCGTACAGCACCGACCTCCCGGCCCGCCGCCGCTCCACCAAACCGGCCTCCCGCAGCACCTTCAGGTGCCGGCCCACCGACCCCAGCCCCTGCCCGGTCACCGCGACCAGTTGCGTCGTGCTCAGCGGCGTCCCGAGCAGCACCAGCAACCCCGCCCGTGCCGTCCCGATCAACGCCTCCAGCCCGGCCGGCACCGGCCGTTCGCCCTCGGCGAGCACCCCGAGGCACGGGTAGACCACGGCGTACCGCTCCCGCCCCTCCCACGACACCCAGCTGGTCCGCGGCGTGACCGGCATGAACAGCAGCTCCGCCCCGGCCGCGACCTCCCGAGGCGGGTAGGCGTTGTGGTTGACCCGGAACCGGCTCTCCCCCAACCACCGCGTGCCCGGCTTCAGCGAGTCCAGCACCGCCGCCCAGCCGCCCTGGTTCACCCGCGCGGTCCGGGCGACCACGTCCGCCTCCAAGACCCGCCGTCGGCGGTCCCAGTACGGCCGCACGGTCTCCTCCCAGACGTGGGTCAACAACGCGGTCGCCCGTTCCGGCAGGTCATCGCGCTCCAGAACGGCCGGTAGCGGGCCGCGGAGGGACACCCGGAGGTTGTCCCGCGCCTGGTCCGCCCCGGTCGCCCGGACCCTGGACACGGTGTCCTCGAAGCTCTCCCCGACGCTCGACGTGGGGCAGAAGAAGTCCGCGATCCACGACGTCCCGAGCGCCGCCGCCACCAGCGGCCCGGCCGCCGGGTCGGCCGCGAGGTGCGCCCGGTAGCCCGGCAGGTGCTCGCGCAGCCACGACTGCTCGCCCGGGTGGGCGCCGGTCCCGGCGTGCAGCAGCCGCAGGCTCGCGAAGGTCTCGGCGAACGGCGAGAGCACGAACCGGCTGCGGGCGAGCGTGTCGGTGTCGATCTGCCACAAACCCATGCACCCCGACCTTTCGCGTGTCGGCGAAACAGTAAACACCGGTCGGGCCGCTGCCCAGAATCCGACTCGTGCGCAGCTACCGCTCCCTGTTCCGAACCCCGGAGTTCACCCCGTTCCTGCTGTCCTTCGGCGCGTCCGCCGCCGCCCAGACGATCGGCGCGCTGGCCCTGGGCACCCTGGTCTTCCGGGCCACCGGCTCGCCGCTGCTGTCGGCGGTGAGCATGTTCGGACCCCAGCTCGCACAACTGCTGGGCGGCGCTCTCCTGCTCTCCGCCGCCGACCGCCTGCCACCCCGCGCGATCCTGTCCGGCCTCGGCCTCGCCTTCGCCGCCGGAACAGCAGTGCTCGCCCTACCCGGCCTGCCGATCTGGGCCGTGTTCGCCGTCCTGCTCGCCCAAGGTTTGATCGCGTCCCTGGGCGGCGGAGTGCGCGGCGGCCTGCTCACCGAGATCCTGACCAAGGACGGGTACGTCCTGGGTCGATCGGTCTACAACATGCTGTGGGGCCTCACCCAGATCACCGGCTTCGCCACCGGCGGGGCTCTCCTGACGCTCCTGTCGCCCCACACCTGCCTGCTCGTGGCTGCCGGGTTCTACCTGCTCTCCGCCGTGATCACCCGCCTGGGCCTGACCGCCCGCCCACCCCGCTCCACCGGCCGCCCGTCCATCTCGGCGACCTGGCGCACCAACGCGCTTCTGTGGTCGTCCCGCCCGCGCCGCCTCGCGTACCTGGGCCTGTGGGTCCCCAATGGCCTGGTCGTCGGCGGCGATTCGCTCTACATCTCCTACGCCCCCGACCACGCCGGCACCCTGTACGCCTGCGGCGCCCTCGGGATGCTCGCCGGCGACCTGGCCATCGGCCGCCTCGTCCCCCCGGCCCTCCGCCCCCGCCTGGCAACCCCGCTCCGCCTGCTGCTGGCCGCCCCCTACCTCTTCTTCTTCCTCCACCCCAACGTGATCTGGTCAGCCGTCGCCGCCACCACCGCGTCCATCGGCTTCGCGGCCGGCCTGGTCCTCCAGGAACGCCTGATGTCCCACACCCCCGACGACCTGACGGGTCAGGCCCTGGGCCTCCACGGCACCGGCATGGTCGCCATGCAGGGCCTGTCCGCCCTCATCGCCGGCGCCCTCGCCCACCTGACCAGCCCGGCGACCGCCATCACCCTCATGGCCGCCGCCTCGATCGTCACCACCCTCGCCCTGGCCCGACCCGCGCTGGAAACGTCCAAGCTCTAGGCACGACCGTCCAGCACGCGGGCCAACTCCAGCCGCGACGACACGTGCAACTTCGCATAGACCCGCGACAGGTAGACCTCGACCGTCCGCGGGCTGTAGTGCAACGCGGCGGCGATGTCCCGGTTGCGCATCCCCTGCTGCACCAACCGAGCGACGTTCTCCTCCGCCTCCGTCAGCAACCCCCGCGCTTTGGCCCGAGCGCGCGGCACCTTCGCTCCCAGCTCCCGCAACCGCGAACCCGCCTGCCGCCGAAGTCCATGCGCGCCAAGCCGTTGGAACGTCCCGTACGCCTCCAACAACTCCGCCACCGCACCAGAATCGACTTGCCCCAACGCCAACTGCGCACGAGCCTTCTCGAAGACCAGCCCGCCCGTCTCCGCCTCGACCACCGCTTCCCGCAAGAGTGAGGCGTCACCCGCCACGAGGCCCTCCGCCCGCCGCACCGCGGTCCGCGTCCACGGCGCAACCCGGTCCGCCGCCAGCACGCGCAGCCGCTTCATGGTCTGCCGCGCCTCCTCGACCCGCCCGTGCTCCAGGTCCAGCTCCACCAAGCGCCCCAACAACACACAGCTGTACGAGGTGCTGCCGGTGGCGTCCACCGCCTCCACCAACGTCGTCCGCGCACCCTCCACGTCACCGCGCGCCGCCAGGTACGCCGACATCGCGAAAGCGTGCAACCGTGCCATGTTCGGGCTCGTCGGCGGCTCCAACGCGGCCAACCTCGCCGCCACGTCCAGTTCGCCGCGCCACGTCCGGATCTCCAGCTCCACCGCCCGCAACCCGTGGAGCATCATGAGTTCCTGCCGCGACTCCAGCTCCGCGGTCGCCCGGCCCAACCGGTCCAGCGACGCGTCCCACCGGCCGCCCAGCCAGTCCAGCGCGACCCGGGTCAGCTCCAGCTCGCCCCGGAACGCGAAGCCCGCCAACTGCTCGGCCCGCCGCAGCCGCCAGGTGGCGTCGTGCACCAGACCCGCCAACGCGCCGGTCGACGCGGCCACCGCAAGCGCTTGCAACTCCAACGCGGGCTGGCCCTGCGCGGCGGCCAACGCGCGGTTGGCGTAGTCGACGGTCTTGTCGTGCCGGAACAGCATCGACGCCAGCACGGCCAACCGGTCGAACACCACGACGGCCTCGGCGGACGACGAGAACTCCATCGCCTCGATCCGCGTCGCCTCCGCCAACGCCTCGCCGTACCGGCCGGTGAACACCAGCAGCACCGCGCGCGTGGCCTGCAGGGCCGGAGTCGTGTCGCCGGCCTCGACCTCCAGGTCGGCCAGCCGCAACGCCTCCGCCATCCGCCCCACCAGGAAGAGGCTGCTCAGCACCACGACCGCCGCCCGGCTGCGCAGCGGACCGCGCGGCAGGTCGGCCAACGCCGCCAACCCGGGCGGGATCGCGGCGGCGGGCCGGGACGCGTGGGCCAACGCCCGGCACTGCAACGCCAGCAGCTCGGCCCGCTCCGGCGCGGCCACCGGCAACAGCTCCAACGCGCGACCGCACAGCGCCGCGGCCGTCTCCGGCGCGGACGTCCGGGCGGACGTGGCCGCCTCCGCCATGACCCGGACCGCGCGCAGGTCGCCGGGCGCGGCCGACTCGGCCAGGTGCCAGGCCAGTTCCAGCAGGTCCACCGGCAGGCCGCGGTCCCGGTCGTCGAGCAGCCGGGTGCTGATCAGGCTGTGCAGGTGGCGGCGCTGCGCGGGGCCGATCTCCTGGTAGAGCGCCTCGCCGACCAGGGCGTGCGCGAACCGGTAGCCGCGCTCGTCGTTGCGCACCACGTGCAGCCGCAGCAGCTCGTCGAACGCGGCCACCACGGTCTCCTCGGGCAGCGACGACACCCGCGCCAGCAGCCCGATCTGGTCCAGCCGCACCCGCCGGAAGATCGACACCGCCCGCGCCACCGCCCGGGTGTCCCGGTCCAGCGGCGCGACCCGGCGCAGCACGGCCTCCCGCCGGGTCAGCCGGATCGCGTCCGGCCGCACCGCCAGCCGCGCCTCGCCGCCGTCCACCGCGACCAGGTCCAGCTCGCGCAGCGACCGGGCGATCTCGACGGCGAAGAACGGGTTGCCGTCGGCCCGCTGGTGCACCTCCCGCGCCAGCTCGTCGTGCACGGCGGTGCCCAGCACGGTCTCCACGATCCGCTTCACCTCGCCGCCGGACAGCGGCGCGAGGTCCAGCCGCACCACCTCGGCGTGCCGCTCCAGCCGGTCCAGCAGCTCGTCCGCAGCAGGGTTGTCGTGCACCGGGCGGATGGCTGTGACCAGCACCAACGGCGCGGCCGACACCCTTCGCAGCACCACGCCGAGCATGGCCAGCGAGTCGTCGTCCACCTGTTCGAGGTCGTCCAGGACCAGCGCGGTGCGGTCTTCCAGCACGCGGGCCACCAGTTCGCACGACCGGTCGAACCACGAGCCGTCCGGCGCGGCCCGCAGCGCGGCCAGCGCGGCCGTCACCTCCGCCGACCGCGGCACCGAGCGCAACGCCGTGGCGACCGCCGCGTACGGGATGCGCCGGGCCACGTCGTCGGACTCCGCCGCGGGCACCTCGGGCCCGAGCCGCCGGCGCACCTCGCCGAGCAGGCTGGACTTGCCGATCCCCGGCTCGCCGGACACCACCACGGCCACCAGCCCGGCCGCGGGCGCGCGGTCGAGGGCGTCGGACACCAGCGCCAGTTCCGGCTCGCGACCGAAGAACGGCGACACGGCGACGGCCTCCCGGGGTGGCGGGACTGGGCTTGCCACCCTACCTATCGCGGAACCCCTACTCACGTGTCGCCGCTCACCCGTGGTCGCATGGTCACCACCCACCGCCACCACGGGAGGAACAGTGACGGTCCAAGGCTTCTGCGGCCCCGGCTTCGAGGACGTCCGGGCCGAGTTCGAGCGCAACTTCGCCGAGCGCGGCGAGGTCGGCGCGAGCGTGCACGTGACGGTCGACGGCGAGTCCGTGGTCGACCTGTGGGGCGGCGATGCGGGCGGCCGCCCTTGGACCGAGGAGACGATCACGCATGTGTGGTCGTGCACGAAGGGCGCGACCGCTCTCTGTGCGCACATCCTCGCCTCACGCGGCGAACTCGACCTCGACGCCCCGGTCACCCGGTACTGGCCCGAATTCGGCCGGAACGGCAAGGAGCACACGCTCGTCCGGCACCTGCTCAGCCACCAGGCCGGGCTGGCCGCCGTGAAGGAGCCGCTCCCGCAGGACGCCATGTACGACTGGGCGCTGATGACCGACGTCCTCGCCCGGCAGGAGCCCTTCTGGGAGCCCGGCACCGCGCACGGCTACCACGCGCTGACGTTCGGCCACCTGGTCGGCGAGGTGGTCCGCCGGGTCACCGGCCTGTCGCTCGCGGAGTTCTTCGAGAAGGAGGTGTCCGGGCCGCTGGGCCTGGACTTCTGGCTCACCCTCCCGGAAGACCTGGAACCGCTGGTCGCGCCCACCATCCCGGCCACGCCCGGCGCCACCGTCTCACCCCTCTTCGTCGCCGCGACCACCCGGCCGCAGTCCATGCAGGCGTTGATGCTGCTGAACAACGGCGGTTACGTGGTGGCGTCGAACAGCCGCGAAGCGCACGCGGCGCAGTACGGCGCGGTCGGCGGCATGAGCAACGCGCGCGGCCTGGCCCAGATGTACCGGCCGCTGGCGCTGGGCGGGTCCTACAACGGCGTCGACCTGGTCTCCGAGGAGCAGATCGCGGTCATGTCCGCGGTGACCTCCGCCGGGTACGACCGGATGCTGCTGGGGCCGACCCGGTTCTCCCTCGGCTTCCTCAAGGCCAACGACCGGCCGGCGGAGGAGGGCGACTTCATGGGCCTGTCCGAGGACGCGTTCGGCCACTCCGGCATGGGCGGGTCAATCGGGTTCGCCGCGCCGGCCGCGCGGATGTCGTTCGGCTACGCCATGAGCCGGCAGGGTGGCGGAGTGGGGTTGAACGGACGCGGACAGTCCCTTGTGGACGCGGTCTACCGGGCGCTGGGGTACCGACGCGCGGGCGGCGGCTGGTTCCGGTAGACCCGGGCGGCAGCGCTTACCATGGCGAGGTGATCGAGGTCGTGCGCAGTGGCCGGGTCGACGCGTCGCCGGAGCGGGTGTGGCACGTCGTGTCCCGCGCCGACCGCGCGGCGGAGTGGCTGGCGTTCGCCGACCGGGTCGAGGTGACCTCGGGCGCGGGCTGCGGCGAACGGCGCACCCAGTACGGCAGGTGGGGCGAGCGGCGCTCGGAGGTCGACGTGGAGGTCGTCGAGTACCGCCGCCCCAAGGTGGTGGCGTGGCGGCACCTGGCCGAGCGGCTGGACGGCAGGCCGGCGCCCCGGTTCGCGGCGAGCACGGAGTTCCGGGTCGAGCTGACGCCCGACGGGGACGGGACGGTGGTGCTGCTGCGGTCGTGCCAGGAACCCGTGTCGGCGCTGAAAGGCTTGCTGATCAAGGCTTTCGGCCGCCGCCAGGTGGCCCGCGGCCTGGAGGACTCCCTGGCCCGCCTGACTTCCCTCTTCACCCCGGCATGACCGTGCTCGACTCCGGCATGATCGAGTGATGAGGACCGCCCGGCACCACCACGTCGCCGCCACACTCGACACCCACTCCGACGACGACCTCCTCGCACTCCTCGCGGCCGGCTCGGCCACCGCGGTCGGGGTGGGCGGGGGTGCGGCGACCGTCGACGTGGCCGGTGTGCCGGTGTTCGCCAAGCGCGTCCCGCTGACCGACCTCGAACTGGCGCACCCGCACTCCACCGCGAACCTGTTCGACCTGCCGGTGCACTGCCAGTACGGCGTGGCCGGGCCGTCCTTCAACGCCTGGCGCGAACTGGCCGCGAACCTCGCCGTCACCGAGGCGGTGCTGGCGGGTGAGACGGAGTCGTTCGCCATGCTCCACCACTGGCGCGTGCTGCCCGGCCGCCCACCCGTCGCCGACGAGCACGCCGACGTCGACCGGGTCGTGGACTTGATGGGCGGTCACTCGTCCGTCCGGACCCGCTTGAACGCACTGGCCACCGCGACCCACAGCCTGGTGCTGTTCAGCGAGTACGTCCCGCGCCCGGTCGAGGACTGGCTGGCGGAGGACCCGGTCGGGCGGGCGACGAGCGTCGAGCGGCAGTTGATCGGAACCGCGGAGTTCCTGCGCGATCGCGGGCTCCTGCACATGGACGGTCACTTGGGCAACATGCGCGTCGCCGGGGATACGATCCACCTGACCGACTTCGGCCTGGCCACGGCCGCTCACTTCGACCTGTCGACGGCCGAACGCGACTTCGTCCGGCGCAACACCGACCACGACGTCGACTACGCGGCGATGCGGTTGGTGAACTGGCTGGTCGTCGCGGTGTGCGGGGTGGAGGTCACCGGTCCTCCCGTGGCGCGCAACGAGTACGTGCGCCGCTGCGCCGCCGGGGACGTCCCGGCCGACGTGCCGGCGGTCGTCGCGGACATCCTGATCCGGCACTCCCCCGCCGCCGCGCGCATGAACGACTTCCTCTGGGCGCTGTTCGACGGCGACCTGACGGCCGAGTACCCCGCCACCTAGCCGGCCCCGTACACCGAGCGCAGCCAGACGAACGCGAGCGTGTCCACCAGTTCGTTGTCCCGCTTGGCCGACCGGCGCGACAGCGAGCGGGACACGAAGGCCTGTTCGTTCATCGAGACCAGCACCGCGGCCAGCGACCGGGCGTCCGGGCCGTCCGGGGCCACGCCCGCGGCGCGTTCCAACGTGATCTGCTCGGCCGTGGCGTCGATGAACCGACGGCCGACGCCCGTCCAGAACTCCCGCATCCGCTCGTCGGTGTCCCGCGCCCGCACCGCCGCCCGCAGCACCGGTCCGTGCTTGCGCCACAACGCGAGCGTGCTGCCCAGGGCGCGGCGGATCGCGGCCTCCGGCGGTTCGCTGCCCCGGCGCAGCCACGACGAGGCCGCGTCGTAGAGGGCGTCGAGGACGCGCGCGGACAGGGCGTGCAGCACCGCTTCGCGGGAGGAGAAGTGGAAGTAGAAGGTGGAGCGCGAGATGCCCGCGCCGGACGCGAGTTCGTCCACCGCGATGTCCTCCAGCGAGCGGTGCTGGAGCAGGCGTTCCGCGGTGTCCAGGATGGCCTGCGACGTGAGGTCGCCCTTGCTCGGGCGACGCCGGGACCCGACCGAACCGGCCGTCGACCGTGGGGGCATGGCGGACATGCTGGTCCCACCGGGCGCCCGGCCGCAACCCTTCGTGACGACACCGTGGCCGACGCGCACCGATCGTCCCAACGCGGTACACAGGACGGGTGGATCCGTTGTGGGCATTGCGGCAGGTGGCGTTCCAACTGGAGCGGGCCGGCGAGCCGACGTACCGGGTGCGGGCGTTCCGGCGGGCGGCCGAGGTGGTGGCCGGTCTGCCACCCGGCGACCTGGAACGCCGGGTGGCGAACGGAACCCTGACGGACCTGAACGGCATCGGCAAGGCCACCGCGGGCGTGATCACCGATGCGGTGCAGGGCCGTGAACCGTCCTACCTGTCGAAGTTCCGCGACCACCCGGTGGTCGGTGGCCGGGAGTTGCGGGCGAAGCTCAAGGGAGACTGCCACACCCACTCCGACTGGTCCGACGGCGGCAGCCCGATCCGCGAAATGGCCGAAGCCGCGCGCGACCTGGGCCACGAGTGGATGGTGCTCACGGACCACTCGCCGAGGTTGACCGTGGCCAACGGGTTGTCCGCCGACCGGTTGCGCCGGCAGCTGGAGGTGGTCGCGGAGCTGAACACGGAGTTGGCGCCATTCATGATCCTGACCGGCATCGAGGTCGACATCCTGGACGACGGTTCTTTGGACCAGGACCCGGAGTTGTTGGCGCAGCTGGACATCGTGGTGGCGAGCGTCCACTCCAAGCTCCGCATGGCCGAGCCCGAGATGACCCGGCGGATGGTGAAGGCGGTGACCAACCCGAACGTGGACATCCTCGGCCACTGCACGGGGCGCCTGGTGGTGGGGCGGGGGCGGCCGGAGTCGACGTTCGACGGGAAGGCGGTCTTCGAGGCGTGCCGGGACAGCGGGACGGCGGTGGAGATCAACTCGCGGCCGGAGCGGCGGGACCCGCCGGGGCGGTTGCTGCGGTTGGCGGTGGAGCTGGGGTGCTCGTTCTCGATCGACAGCGACGCGCACGCGCCGGGGCAGTTGGACTGGTTGTCGTTCGGGTGCGAGCGGGCGGAGGAGTGCGGGGTGACGGCGGACAGGGTCATCAACACCCGGTCGGCCGCGGACTTGCTCAGCGGGCGCTGACCCACCCGGCTCCCTCGGAACGGCGCTCCACGACGTGAAGCGTCAGCGGCCGGCGGTGGCGGAGCGTTGGGTTCGGGACGCGCGGACCAGGTGGCCGTACCACGCGATGAGCGGGCCGGTTCGGCCGTCCACCAGCCGCTGCCACGTGTTCCGGCACAACTCCAAGAACGGGTACCGGTCCCAACCCCGCGCCATCTCCGCCAACGACCGGTCGTACACGTTCCCCAACCAATACCGCCGGTCGAATCCGTAGGCAATCGGCACCGCCGCGCCGTTCGCCTCGATCACCAACGGCGTCAACCAACTCCCCAACGGTGCGTCCGCAGCCACCGGAGCAGCCAGGAAAGCCTCCGGTTTCCGGGTCAACAACGTCCTCGGCACGGCGTCCAACTGCACCGCCAACCCGTGCTCCTCGGCGATCCGCCCCAACTCGACCGCCGCGTAGGCCAACTCCACCGCGTCCGGCCGCTCCCCCGCCATCAGCCGGCCCGCCGCGCCCTCCGGCTCCAGCGGGTGCACCTGCAGCAGCAGGGCGCCGGACTGGGTGGCGGCCACCGCGACATCGCCCAGTTGGGTCGCGTTCCCCTGGGTCAGCGTGGTCACCACGCCCACCGGGACGCCGGCCTCGGTCAGCCGCCGGATGCCCGCCAGCGCCTTGGTGAAGCAACCCTGTTGGTCCCGGATGCGGTCGTGGGTGCGTTGGTCGCCGTCGATGGACACCGCGACCAGGTCGACCAAGCCCCTCACCAGACCGATCCGGCGCTGGTTCAGGGCCACCGCGTTCGTGGTCACCGTGGTCCGCATCCCGGCTTCGCGGGCGGTCCGCAGCAAGGTCGGGAGTTCCGGGTACAGGAACGGCTCGCCGCCGGTCACGTTCAGGACGTCGTAGCCCAACGCCGCCGCGTCCCGGACGACCTGGGACAACAGGGGGATCGGCACGGACTCCGACACGTCGGGGCCGGAGCTGGAGTAGCAGTGCCGGCACCGGAGATTGCACAGCCTCGTCGGGTGCACCTGAAGGACCGCCCTGCCGCCAGCAGCCTGCCGCATTTCCACCCTCCTGTGGTGCCTCTTATCCATATGGAGCAGACGAACCCCGTCCTGATACGTCACTGCGTCACCGATGGACCAATCGGTTCCCTCGAACGTGGGAACCTGTCGGGTTGTTTGAAACGACGCCCGTTAACCGGACGACTTCACGGACGTGGCGACGAAGCCCGAGCGGTGAGCACCCGGGGAGGGGACATGCGTCGCGAGTTCGCGGTGTCCACCGACGCGGCCGACGAGGCCAGACGCCGGGTGCTGCGCGACCTGCACGACGGTCTGGGGCCCTCGCTCGCGGCGATCGCGCTGGGTTTGCGCGCGGCCCGCCACCTCGTCGCGCACGACCCGGCTTCGGCGGGGCCGTTGCTCGCGCGGTTGGAGGAGGAGATGCACCACGCCGTCGCGGAGATCCGGCGGTTGGCGGCCGGGGCCTACCCGGCCGAGCTGGCCCGGTTGGGGCTGGTGGGCGCGGTGCGGGCGCACGTGGCGACGTTGGCCGACCGGCACCCGGTGCTGGTCGAGGTCCAGGTCCCGGTGGACCTGCCGGAGCTGCCGGTGGCGGTGCAGGTCGCGGCCTACCGGATCGTGTGCGAGGCGTTGACCAACGTGGTCCGGCACGCGGGGGCGCGGCACTGCGTGGTGCGGATGTGGTGCGCGGGCGGGCTGCACGTCGAGGTCGTGGACGACGGGGTGGGCGCGTGCCCGCGCGGTGGTGACGGGATCGGGCTGAGTTCAATGCGGGAGCGCGCCGCCGAGGTGGGCGGCACCTGGGAGATGGATCACGCCGCGGCGGGGGGCACGCGCGTGGCGGCGGACCTCCCGGTCGCGGGTGGGGTGTGAGCGGGACATGCTGCGGGCGCTGGTGGTGGACGACCACCCGCTGTTCCGCTACGGGCTCGCCGCCGCGCTGACCGCCGCCACCGACGTGGAGCTGGTCGGCGAGGCGTCCGGTGGCGAGATGGCCGTCGAACTCGCGGCCAGCCTGAAGCCGGACGTGGTGGTGATGGACCTCAACATGCCCGACCTCGGCGGTGTCGAGGCCATCCGGCGGATCGTGGCGCGCGACCCGGGCGTGCGGGTGCTGGTGCTGACGATGTTCGACGACGACGAGTCGGTGTTCGCCGCGATGCGCGCGGGCGCGCTGGGCTACCTGCTCAAGGCCGCGAAGCCGCAGCAGATCGTCCGCGCGGTGCGGGCGGTCGCCGAGGGCGAGGCGATCTTCAGCCCGGGCATCGCGGTGCGGCTGCTGGCCTACTTCGGCGCCGGCGGCCGGGCCAAGCGGCCGGAGGCGTTCCCCGAGCTGACCACGCGGGAGCGCGAGGTGCTGCGGCTGATGGCCGACGGGCGCGGCAACGCGGCCATCGCCCGGGTCCTGGTGCTCAGCCCGAAGACGGTGCGCAACCACGTGTCCAACATCCTGCGCAAGCTGCACGTCGCCGACCGCGCGCAGGCGGTGTCCCGGGCCAAGGAGGCCGGTCTGGGCGACGACCCGGGACACATCGGGACAACACGCCCATAGTGCCGGGACGCACCGGGTCGCGACCATGGTCAGGGGACTTGACGCACGAGGTTGGGGAGCCGGGCATGAACGGTGAGCAGATCGCGGTGGTGCTGCACGCGGCGGACTCGATCACGCGGGCGGGGGTGACCGCGGCCCTGCGGTCCCGACCCGAGATCAGACTGGTCGAACCCGACGAGCCGGCGCCGGTCGCGCTGGTGGTGCTGGAGAAGCTGGACGGGCCGGCGCAGCAACTGCTGCGCCGCCTCCAGGTGCAGGGCAGTCCGAACATCGTGCTGGTGGCCGGCGACATCGCCGACCCGGAGCTGCTGAACATCGTCAGCTCCGGCGTCTCGGCGGTGATCCGCCGCTCCGACGCCACCCCGGACACGTTGGTGCGCCTGGTGAAGGCGACCGCGGCCGGCCAGGGCGCGCTGCCGGCGGACCTGCTGGGCCGGCTGCTGGACCGGGTGTCCCGGTTGCAGCGCAACGTGCTCAACCCGAACGGCTGGACCATGGCAGGCATGTCCGACCGGGAGACCGAGGTCCTGCGGCTGATCGCGGACGGCTTCGAGACCCGCGAGATCGCCGAGAAGCTGTGCTACTCGCAGCGGACGGTCAAGAGCATCCTGCACGACATCACCAACCGCTTCCAGTTGCGCAACCGCGCCCACGCCGTCGCTTTCGCCTTGCGTGAGGGCCTGATCTGACGTGACGAGGCCGCGTCGGCTTGTCGCGGCCCGTTTCGCTCCGATCAGCTTTTCCGGTCGGAGCGAAACGGGGCGCGACGAGCCGACTTTCGGCGGCCTCGTCCGCGACGCCGGGGGCGGCCCAATCCAACACAGCCCACCACGACTAGTCACTCCACCCGGCCGGAGAAGGACACGGAGGGCTTGCAGTTGCCCTTCTCGGCCGGGTTCTGGCAGCTCACCGCGATCACGATCTTCTCGCCCGGCTTGAACCGCAGCGGCTCGACGTAGTGGCGGTCCAGGTCGCGGAAGTTCGCCAGCCCGACTTCGAGGATGCCGCTGCGGGAGCCGCCGGCGTCGCGCAGGACGCGGATGGTGCCCGTGTCGCCGCGCGGGTTCTGCAGCACGATGTCGCTGACCCGCAGGGTCTTGCCCTCCGGCGGGCTGAACACGAAGTCGGTGAACTGGTCCGGGTTGGACACGATCGCCGCGTCCGCCGCGACCCGGAAGTCCGTGGGTTCACCGGCCTGCTTGCCCGCCGGCGGGGTGCCGGTGGGCTGGGCCCCGGGCGGCGCGCCGGGGTCCAGGCCCACGGCCTCCATGGCCCGGTCCGAGTTGCCCTTGGCCTTCTCCGCCTCCTGCTTGGCCGCGCCCGCGTTCTCCTCGGCGCGGACCGCTGCGGCCTTGACGTCGGCGGCCTGCTGGGTGGCGGCCTCCCGCGCGGCGGACTTCACGGCGGGCTGGAGGACGGTGAACCACAGGGTGGCCAGCACGAGTCCCAGGGCCAGCAACGCGATCAGCGCGGGCAGCAGCCACTTGGGCAGCAGCGACCGCTGCACGAACATGCCGTCCGCGACCAGCGGGCCGCCCGCGTCGGGCAGCACCTCCACCCGGAACGGCTTGGACCGCGGCTGGCCGCGCAGGAACGTGTCGTGCGGCTTCACCAGCAGCTTGACGAACGCGGCCGTGCCCGGCGCGAGCAGCACCTCGGAGCGGTCCAGCTTGAAGTCCAGCTCGCCGTCCGGGTCGCTGGGCTGGAACCGCACGCCGACCGGGTGGTTGCCCACGTTGTCCACGGCCAGCTCGAACTTGCCGCGCCGACCGGCCTCGACCTTGCCGGGCACCAGTTCCGCGCTCAGGTCGGTGAACGCGCCGACCTCGACCACGCCCTCCTCGACCACCGACCCGTACGGGTCCTCGCGCGAGGTGACCCGGACGCCGAAGTGCACCGACCCGGCCGGCACGTTCGCGGCCCGGGGTGGCGCGAACCGCACGGTGACCGTTTCGGAGGCCTGCGGCACCAGGTTCACCGACGGCGGCTCGGCCACGGCCCAGCCGGCCGCGTCGCCGACCACGTCGACGGTGAACTGGTCGACCAACTGGCCGGTGTTGCGCACGACGACCGTGCACGTGACCTCGGAGCCCGGCTCCACGGACAGACCCGTGGCGGACAGCGTCGCGGTAGCGCCCATGTCGTAATCCTGTTCGAGAAGCGGTCGTGGAGGACGAGTCGGAAGGGTGGGGGCCGGTGCTCCGCGCACTGCCCCAACGGGCAGCCGTTCAGCCGCGGCCCACGAAGTCGGGTGGTTGCAACGACTTCGGGACGACCAGGAACGGGTTCGAGCGCACTTCGGCGAACCCCGGCCCGGCTTCGGCGGTGGCGGCGAGTTCGCGCGGCCCGACCAGGTCGTTCTCGAAGACCAGGACCTGGGCGTCGAACGTGCCGTCGTCCTCGACCACCACCGTGCCGGGGGTGGCGGAGATGCCGACGGTCCAGGCGAGCTTCACCGTGCCGCCGGGCGGGAACCCGGTGCCCTTGGCGCGCGGCACGAACCCGCCCGGCCCGACCAGCGGGTCGACGGTCACCTTCGGTTGGCGCACCACGACCTTCGCCACGGCGGTGTTGTCGGCGGCGTTGTTGTCCGGCCCGACGCCGAGCACCGAGCCGCCCGCGGTGGTGTCCACGGCGGCCTTGGCGGGCAACGTGATCCGCACGTCGGCTTCCTGGAGCGGTTGCAGGACACCGATCGTGCACACCGAGCCGTCCGCGGCGCAGCCCGGTGAGACGGCCTTGGGCGGAACCAGTTGCGGCGGCAGGGAAGTCACCACGCGCACGTCCGTCATCGGCTCGCCCGCGCCGTTGCGCACCTTGTAGGACAACACGATGTCGTCCCCGCCGACGAAGCTCTCCTGCGGCAGCACGGCGACCGCCATGGACAGCGAACCGGGGTTGGCGGGCGGCTTGACCGGGTCGGCGACGCGGATCGTCACCTGCGCCTTGTTGTTGCCCGGGTTGACGTCCTGGCCCACGTCGGCGGCGACGACCTGGCTGCCGGCGGCGGTCCCGGTCACGGTGACCCGGATCTGGGCCTGGCCGCGCGGCGGCATGCGGCCCGGCGTGCAGACCGTGCCGTCGCACGACCCGGCGGTGGTGGTGATCGCGTCGACGCGCAGTCCAGGTGGGACGGTCACGTTGATCGTCGGCGTGGTCGGCGCGAGACCGGCGTTGGTGACGGTGAACCGGACGGTCGTGGTGCCCTCGAACGGGATCACCGCCGGCGCTACCGCGCCCACCACCACGAGGTCCGGCACCGGCTGGAACGCGGCGACCCCGACCTCCGCCTCCGGGTCGGCCACCAGCACGGTCGCCGGCCCGCCGGAGGGCGCGACCTGCCAGATGCGGGTGGCGCCGAACTCCCCCGCGCACTGGTCGAACGCGATCAGCGCGCCGTCGGGCGACCACGCGGGCGAGTCCAGGCAGAGCTCGGCGGTGAAGATCCGCCGGGCGTTGGCCCCCGACGCGTCGGCCACGCACAGCGACCTCCCGGCGTGCGTGAACACCAGCCGGCTGCCGTCCGGCGACCAGGCGGGTGACGTGTCGTCGCGCGCGCAGTCCGGGGCGAACAGCCGGGACAGGTTGATCTGCCGCAGCGGTCCGGAGAAGTCGGCGAGCCAGATGTCCCGAGTGGCCCGGGGCTCCGGGACGACCACGGCGACCGGCGCACTGGCGCTGCTGCGGCGAGGGCCGTCGCTCGCGGTGCAGGTGACGGTGGTGACGCCGACCGGGAACAGCTGCCCCGGCGTGGCGTCGCAGGTCGGGGTGAGGGGCGCGCCGGTCACCGAGGTGGCGGAGGCGGTGAACGGCACGACCATCGGAGTTCCGTTGGGGCTGACCACCGTGTCGCCGTTGACGACGACTGTGGGCAGGCCGGCCGCCGCTTCCGTGACGTGGATGGTCTGGACGTGCGGCTGCCCGGGCTCGACGCCGTCGAACAGGAAGTCCACGGTGCAGGTGAGCCGGTCCCCCACCTCGGCGACGCCCGGGCCCGGCGGTTCCAGCCGGACCGTCTCCTGGAACTGCACGTCGGTGTTGCCCGGCACGGTGACCGAGGACGGGGTGAACTCGATCGAGACGCCCTGCGGGCAGTTGGCGCGCGGGGTGACGGTCACCGGGATGCGCTCGATGCCCGCCTGGATGCCCTTGACGATGTCAGCCGACGTGTAGCCCTCGGTGAGGGCGCCGTCGGTGGCCTTGGTCAGCCTGGTCGCCTGCCCCCGGAAGTCCAGGTGCGGGTACGGCGGCAGCTCCGGGTCCCGCTCGCCCTCGAACAGGACGGGCACGGCGGAGAGGTGGATGTCCCGGCTGACCAGCTCGTTCTCGATCACCGACTCGCGCCAGTAGGGATATTCGCTCGGGCAGGTGGGCTGGGGGTAGATGCAGCGGTCGGTGATGTCGTGGCTGGCGGCGTCGCCGACGAGCACGATGATCCGGCTGGTGCCGGGTTGGCTGAAGATCTCGGGGTCCCTGGAAATGTGGTGCAGGGCGTTGAACCAGTCCTCCATTTCGTCGCCACCACCGCCGGTCACGAGCTGGGTCTTGTCGTCCAGAACTGCTTGGATCTCCTCGCGGGTGGTCGGCTTCTTCACGCGCTGGTAGCGCAACTCCGTGCCGTCGGTGACGTCCTTGTAGGAGGCGATGCCGTAGCGGGCCAGCGGTTCCCTCTCGGAGATCTGGCGCATCGCCTCGCCGAGGTTGAGGCGCACCGCCCCGATCATGTCGCCCATCGTCCCAGTGGTGTCCAGCAGGAACATGATCTCGGGCCGGGCCGGGACGTTCGGGGTGCGCAGGGAGGCGATGGTGGTGAACGAACCGCCCAGGGGCGTAGAGCCGCCCACGGAGCGCGGGTGCACCTGCGAGATCTCCACGGCCTCGGTGTCGCGGCTGAACGCGATGCCGCGCCCGTCCGGGGACCACGCCGGGCTGCTGTCCCACCCGTCGAGGTGGTCGGGGAACGGGATGCGGGCCAGCTCCACCCCGTCCGCCACGCGCAGCACGACGATCTCACCCCCGTC